>JAEWMB010000020.1 GCA_023457255.1 Bacillota bacterium
AAGTAAGGAAACTCTACAAAGGATATCTTTCTGGTCTTGCCTACATGCCTGCCGCAGAAGCAGCTGGACTTAAGCTTTACCACAAAGGTGCAAAGAATATGATGCAAAACAAGCATTACCTTGGAAACGATTATTACGCGGCGATAATAGATAAAAAGACATTTGATGCCGCAGAAGCCGAGCGTGTGAAACGACAGGCTAAGCTTGGAAGAGTTTTTAATGAGAAGCCAGGTAAAGTGAACAAGATTGCTACAGGCTTTAAGATGCCAAAGGTTCAATCCAAATATGAGGACCCTATTAAACAAGCAGAATACGTCTACAGCTTAATAGTTAGTGAGGTGAATGCATGATATCCTTAGCAAGAAATGTTACGGTTATTCCAGCGAAGAAAATAATCGGTACTCAGAAAGCAACCGGTAAAGTTCAGAAAACACGAGTAGCTGCCTATTGCCGAGTTTCCACAGATAGTGATGAACAGGAAAGCAGTTACGATACACAGATTGAGCATTATACTACCTATATTAAAAATCACCCGGAATGGTCGTTAGCAGGGATTTATGCCGATGACGGTATCTCCGGAATGAATACGAAGAAGCGTGATGAATTTCAGCGCATGATTAATGATTGCAACGACGGTAAGATAGATATGATTATTACCAAGTCCATCAGCCGATTTGCTAGAAATACAGTCGATTGCCTGAATTACACCAGGGCCCTTAAGAATAAGAATATCGGTGTTTATTTCGAGAAAGAAAACATCAATACGCTCGATGCCAAGGGTGAGGTTCTTATGACAATTATGGCTTCTCTTGCACAGCAAGAAAGCGAGTCATTATCAGCTAACGTTCGTCTAGGCTTGCAGTTCCGATACCAGCAAGGAAAGGTTCAGGTCAATCATAATTGGTTCTTGGGATATACCAAAGACGAAGACGGTCATCTCATCATTGATCCGGAGCAAGCCGAAGTAGTAAAGCGCATCTATAGAGAATACCTTGAAGGCAAGAGCTTCTTACAGATAAAAAGGTCACTTGAGGCCGAGGAAATTCGAAACGGTGCAGGGAATAAAAAGTGGCATGAAAGCAATATAAAGCAGATACTTACGAACGAAAAATATATTGGCGATGCTCTTTTGCAGAAAACTTTTACGGTGGATATTCTTGAAAAGAAGCGTGAAGCTAATAAGGGTCAAGTTCCTAAATACTATGTTGAGGATAGCCATGAAGCAATAATTCCAAAGGATATCTTCTTAAAGGTGCAAGCGGAAATCGCAAGGCGAGCAAACCTTACCAAAGGAACCACGCAGCGTAAGCGAATCTATAGTGGTCGTTATGCTTTATCAGGGATAGTATTCTGCTCACACTGCGGTGACATTTTTCGCAGAATTAAATGGAACAATCGTGGGTGTAAGTCCACCGTTTGGCGCTGCGTCAGCAGAGTTGAAAAAGACGGTCCTGATTGCTCGGCAAGAACTGTTCACGAAGAATTGCTCCATGAGGTAGTTATTAAGGCTATAAACGAAGCCTTCAGAGAAAGAGAAGCAATACTGCCACTCTTACGAGAAAATATCGAGAGTAGCCTAGGGGAAGATACAATAAGCCAGATTGCAGCTATTGATGAACAGATGAAGTCAATGCAGCAGGAGTTATTGACAACCGTTAATTCAGTAAATACCGGTGATGAGCTAGGTATGGAGATTAGAAGGCTGCGTGATGAGAAGCAGGCCCTTCAAAATGAGCAGGCATTACGACAGGATCTAAAAACTAGAATTGATGAGATGATGCGTTTCCTTAACGACCTCTCTTGCGAGCTTACTGAATACGAAGAAGAGTATGTGAGGACTCTCTTGGAAAAAATAACGGTTTACGATGATCACATCGTTGTTGAATTCAAATCAGGCATCGAAATACAAATTGACGAATAATTAAACAATGCTAAATCGCCCGCAGCTCTTGTGTTAGAGTTGCGGGTTTCGTTGTTTGTAAACATTTTATGTGTAAATATTGTAAATTCAAACCAAATGATTTAAAATGTAACTATTAGGTTTGGAGGAATTATAATAAAATATCTAAAATATCCAACAAGATGGTCGATCAATACTGAACTTAGGGAAGGAAATACTACGGTCTTGAAAGGTACAATCTTAAACAGTTAGATCAGTATGTACTGCAACTTAGGAAAGATTTCTTCCCGAAGAATGAAAAGAAGAAGTAAGCCTGAGTTCTATTTCTATGTATGTATTAATTATAAAAGTGAAAAATAAGGCGGTTTGTGATGAATAGAAAAGTAGTAAATAACTTAATTCAAGAAATAAATTATGACGTTTGGAGAAAAAATCCATGGTGCTACGTTAAACTGCAATCCCTTTTAGAGATTGCGGTAGACAAGTACTTATGGTCCGTATTTTCATTGCCCGATGATCAATCTTTAAAGTATAAGATTGACATTGTAAGCGGCAGACTTAGTCAAAATCTTGAAAGCATATATGAGCTAAATAGAAAAGCGAATGATATTAAGCACAATAGTGGCAAGGAGGTACGCTTTGAGTTCGATTTTCTAAAGAAATACTTTGCTGAATATAATGGATTTATCAAATCTACACTTCCTAATATGACGGATTTGTTCCTTGATGAGAGTATTTTCAATCCGCAATCTACTATTTTTGATAATAAACAACAAATAGAAAGAATTGTTGAAAAAGCCGTACCTAATATACAAAAAAAACCGAAAAAATTCATTTATATTAATTCTGGCGTAGGAAGGCAAGACTATGGATTTAAGGTTTACTGCAAAGAAAGTGGAAACGAACTTAGTGACTTTCAGAAAAGCATCTATGCAACCATTTTCAATTTTATGCAACGAAGCAACGTCGCAAAAAAGAATCTTTTTATTGAAAGGTATGAAAGCGAAGCTGGGCATAATGTTGACTTTTACAAAGTTTTTAGATATCAATTGTTGATACTATCACTTCTGAAGTGTGGCAATAATAGCAATAATACACTTGTTTTGAATGCTATGAAATCCGAACAAGAATCCATTCATGTTGCTTGTCTCAATATTAATCACTATGTTGATATGCTTTCACAACTTTGCGGCAGGCAGAGTCCTACGATTGAAATAGACTTCAGCGACTCTGGAATCAAAGTATCCTTGGAGAAAATAACAGACTGTTATATTGTGAATGTCGGAAACCGAGAAAACAATGACCGAGATTTTTGGCTATCACCAAGTCTATTATATAGCATTTCTATTGAGAAACATGAGGGGATTCTAAGAGAGTTTCTTTATGACTTCTTTGAATATAAAGACTTTAGACCAGGACAATTAGAGGCAATTGCAAATACACTAAATACCAAGAAGCGTTCTATCTGCATAATGCCAACCGGTGCAGGAAAATCAATTGTTTTTTATATGAATGCTCTAT
This sequence comes from Bacillota bacterium, assembly GCA_023457255.1. Taxonomy (GTDB): domain Bacteria; phylum Bacillota; class Clostridia; order Lachnospirales; family Lachnospiraceae; genus Lachnoclostridium. The sequence goes on from JAEWMB010000020.1 coordinate 3,422, forward strand.
TGTCAGCTTGCCCAACAATTGTAATATCACCAACTTCCGTGCTTGCAAAAGATCAACAGAGAAACTTAAAGGAGCTACATAACATTGATGATTGCGCTATATATGCAGACGACATAGAAGAAATCTTTGGATTAAGAAATAAGCTAATATATGTGACGCCGGAGGATTTACAAAAGCATAAGCTTATACTCCGAATAATTCATTTTAATACCAGTGGAATGATTGCAAATGTTATTCTGGATGAGATCCATACATTGTGTAACTGGAGTCATGACTTCAGACCAGATTACCTTATGCTTTGCAACAATCTATTCACTTTCGTCGATCGATGTAGGTATTTAGGGTTTACTGCTACTGCAAACTACAAGGTTTTAACAGATTTGATACAACAGTTTAAGATAGAGCCACAAAATGTTATACAACCCATTAGCTTTAATGCCGGAAACTTCGAGTTCGATTATATACAGTGCAAAGATGATACAAATCAAATATTGGCTTTACTTAAGACTATCGAGCAATTCATAAATCATAGAAAACACCAAGATGATAAGATGATTGTTTTCACACATAATGTTGATGAATCAAAGACCATCTCACAATCTCTGGCAAAACTAGATAACTATGATACAAACTGCTTTGATGAGGAACATACATATTCGTATAAGGAGTTTACAACTGGAGTGAAACACGTTCTCATTGCCGATAGCGAAATGGGAATTGGAATCAACCTTCCGAATGTTGTGTGCACTGTTCACTATGGATTGCCTAATTCAAAAGCGCAGTATGTTCAGGAAATCGGAAGAGCAAATAGATGCCTCAATTATGGAAAGTCGATAGTTATTTTCAGAGATAATAATAATCTGAATGACGAAGAACACAAGTTGATTAGCTTTGAGACATCAATAGATGAGATCATTAACATCATAAAGTTAATAGATACAGATTTAAGCAGGGTATTCTCATCAATCCTTGGTTCTACTGAAAATTATAGTGCATCTTCCTCACAAATAATCTCAATTTATAAGCAGATTAAGGATGTCGAGAATTACGAAGTCATTACATTCAGAAAAAACAACCCACAAAGCAAGAAATATATCCAGAAGTACTTATATAAATTGCATCTCTTGGGAGTGATCGAAAATTGGTATATTAGGTCAGAGGATGATAGTTCCATCTGTATACAAATTGAGGTGGATTTTCAGAAACATGATATGGATTGCGTTAAGGATAAGGCGATCTCATATCTTAATACGATGGGGAAATTTTATAAGTATACATATGATATTGGCAATGCTGATAACATCGACGATATCGTGTACATCTTTGAAAAATGGTTCTATGATGAATTTTTGAGATATCATAGAGAACAACTATTGAATGCGGTGGAATTCTTTAATTACTATACTGTGAAGAATAACAGTAACGAAATCAAGAAAGAGTTGTTGAATTACTTTACCACAACACTCCAAAAGGTCGATAACCAAAAAGAATATCTGGAAGAAGTATCCCAAGAAGAAATACTTGAGAGCAAGATGCACATCGATTCAAACATCAATTCCGCTGCTGAAGAGTTACTGACTAATGCATATGATCCGAAACTTGATTTGGTTTGCTACCTATACAATAATCAGCGAAACCGCAACGATGCTGTATCAAGATTATTACGAGTAGTTGACAATTTGGCTGATGTTGATAGACGCAATCTTCTGGAGTACATATACAAGTTTTACGAAGGGATGAATCTTGAGAACCGATTAAAAGTTTTTAGTAAGCTTTCAGAATACTATTCTGATGAAGAAATAATAGATGTTTTATACAGGCGAATACCCAATGATGAGATTTACTATGGATATCTTGCCGAAACAATGAATAACGCATTTTGGAGGAATTAATCATGGTCAAGGATGTTGAAGAATTAAGAAGAGAAATAGAGCAATTTGAGGACAATATGAAAAGGTCTAACGGGATGATCGATTTGTTGGGAGATGGTATAGAACGTCTTAACCGCAATTATGAGGAATTGCGTGAACTATCCAAGGAAGTACAAACAACAAACGATTCGTTTGTTCATAACGTAGAACTTCTTCGCTCTGATTTACAAAATTGTGAGAAGGAATTAAATACCAAGGTCGATCAGAATGTTGTTGATATGAGGAGAGAAATCTACTCACTATCCGAATCAATAAATAAAACGATGACGTCCTTTTGTAAAGAAGTATCTGCAGAAACAAAAAGGGAATCTGAACAATTAAAGCAAAAACTTGATAGCTTGGAGATCAATCTCGGAACAAAGATAAAAAAAGTGAACACTTTTGCTATCATATCTTGTATCATTGCTGCTATAAGTTTGGTCATTGCACTTGTCAGATAATCATCGGAATTATTAATTGTGTTGATTAGTTGAAAATCCAGATGAAAAAAAAGGAGGAGGCAAGAAAAATGAGTGAAAGATTTCCGGGAATTGACTGGTACTGTGACCGCTGTAACGCATATTTAAATAACCAGTCGGGATTTGATGACCACCATTATGTATGGAAGTGTACAGAATGTGGCCACAAAAATAGTATCTCTTCTGATGATATTTATGAGTCGGAAGAAAAATTCAGAAATTTCAACGAATAATAGTAGGGAGGATGACGTATATGACAATTTACACTACAAATGAGTATAAAGGCTATGGTAAGCAGAATTATTATTGGTACGAGTATAGACTTGAAGGAAACGAGGTTGTTAAGTACAAGTGTCATAGGCGGAAGTTTTTTGATGGCGATGAAAATAACTGGGACGAAGGCGAGCAAATTGAAGTGTCTTGGGCTATCGATGACCCTAACATGCCAGTCTGGCTAAAACAACATATATAAGGAATGTGATTATATGGCAATATGAATTCGTGGGATCATGAAGATGGATTTAACTAATCAACTGTAAATATTTTATAACCATGTGCGAAGGAGGGAAATAAATGAAAGCATTTTTAAAGAAAATAGGAATCTTAATAGCTTTAACGTTGGTCATAAGCATTACAGCACCTAACTTTTTACCAGTATTTAATTCGGTTCAAACCGCTAAAGCGGCCACTATTAAAATTAATAAAAAAGAACTAGAGCTTTTTGTTGGTGATACATATAAACTAAAAATATCTGGCACTAAAGCCAAGGTTACTTGGAAATCTAGTAAAAAATCTGTGGCTACAGTAAGTAAGGCGGGAACTGTAACCGCGAAAGAAGAAGGCACAGCTACAATAACTGCTACAGTAAGTGGTAAAAAATATACTTGTAAGGTTACTGTAAAAGTTAAAGAATTATCAGATAATGATATGATTGCATATGGATGGATTTTATTAAAGGATTCTTTGAAAAATCCTGATTCATTGAAGATTCATAGTATAAAAGTAGGTTATGAGGATGCAGAATATGGTGATGGAACAATAGTTGAAGGTCAAAGAAATGTATTATTTGATTACTCTGCACAAAACGGATATGGAGGAATGAATCGTAAATATGCTGCTATAAATTTTTATCCTTTTGACGGCGAACCATATCTGTATTATTCAACAATTACATGTGATGCTTTTGATGGATACTTAGTATTATCACATTATACTGATGAACCTGAATTTTATGATGTAAAAAAGATAAAAATTAAAGATATAGAACCTTTAGTTGAAAAGTATTTGGACGAGGAAAATTATGAAACCTACTAATCTGATTATACACCTTGATTAACGACACGTAATTAGATTTGATGAATATATTTTCCTACATAATTAAAATCGATGTATACAAAACCAGCTCTCTTTTTAAAGTGAGCTGATTTTGTATGATTTCAAGACTCTTGTGGCTGATATATACGTAATAACAAAAGCAGAAGTTTACAGTATCAAAATTTTTCAATTTATTAATAGCTTAACTAAACAAATGTGTGATGAGGATTGAAAGGAGACTAGACTTTGGATATAAACAAAATTAAAACTTTATCGTATGATGAGTTACGTTCTTTATACAGGGAATTCTTACATAGCCAGAATATTTCAAAACTAACAATCAATACTGCTTATACAGACACATTCTACCTTTGGAGGAAAGGAAACAAAGACTTGTTCTGGAATGCAGTGACTGATCCTGATTTTGAAAATGCAGCAAAAAATGAGTTAATAAAGGCTCTTTCTGAGAACTCGACTGGTAATGCTAAATCACTTGCCAATAGTTACTTGTCTCATCTAAGAAGGTTCCGTTTATTCTTAGCATCTGATGAAATTGTCGGGATAACTACGCCTAAGCAGGAAAAGACTGCTAATCGTGCATATACTCGTAAGAAGAAAATGGATGTTGATGTTCCTTATCCATCAATTGAACAGGTTGAATTTTATCTTACAAAATGGGACGGGCTTGAAAACTACCACCTTCAGGAGGATGCACTTAAGAAACTGTTCACTGAACTATGTCCGAAGAATATAGATGTTATTGATGTTCTTTTGAAGGCATCGACGCTTAACGACTTTTATAGTACGAACATTTTCTCAATCTATCCGGTGGCTAAGCATATATGCTATCTGGATATTGATTTAAGACTAAAAGCCGGTGATGTTACCCTGGTTAGAGATATCCAGTATGTAACTATCAGTGATACATTGAAAAATTTTTATTCCTTTGCCTCAAAGTATTGTAGCCATCACAATCCACTCGATTATCCGATTTATGATAGCTACGTCGATGAGGTACTTTGCTATTTTAGAAATCGTGATAACTTCTCAGATTTCCAAGATGGTGATTTAAAGGACTATGTTAAATTCAAAGGTATACTGATTGATTTCCGTGCCTTCTATGGCTTAGATAAATATAACCTGAAGCAAATCGATCAGTATGTTTGGCAACTTGGGAAGGATTACTTCCCAAAGAACTACGGAAAGAAAAAGGCGTAAAGTGGAGGTGACTAACTATGAATGTGGAATTTAGGACAGATATTAATGAGTTGAGGCCACCTAATAAGGTAAAGTTCAATTTAGTTGGAGCAAAGCTTCCAAACAATAATGACATTTATTATAGAGCTAAACAGAAAGAACTAATAGACCAATATTCAGGCGCCAGGTTGTTCTTGAATGAAACAGGGACGGATGATTGGACTCATTGGTATCAAAAAATAGAAGACAAAACAGCAAAGAAAGCATTTAAGACTATTTTTTCTGGATACTTTTATGAAGCAGCTCTTTTCTTTTATAATGCTGTAGTAGACCTTTCTTGGACAATTACATATGTTGCTGTTGAATTTGCATGTTCGAAGAAAGGTTCTCGATTAGATATATCAGGAATTAAACCTATTGAAGAAGCGGCAACTCTATTACGTGCAGTAGAGAATAATATAACTTCACCGACAGCTGAAGATAATCCATTTGGGTATTTGAAAGCTATGTGCCCTGAGTTTTCTGATGCTATTGATAAGATTATCAGCTTTTGGAATCAGTTCGGAAGTTCCAATATTAGAAAAAAATATAATTACTGCAAGCATAAAGGAAAGCCAGGCTATACAGAACTAGAGGTATTGGATAACACTAAGTTAATGGGTATTTATTTTCAAGATAAAGAATCGGGCAATATGGTTGAAATGGCATCTGATACTAAAGATGTAAAATACAAATATTCGTTAGAAGAAGGCGTTGAAGAACTTCGAAGATTTGATGATGAGGTACTCTTTCCATATGTAAAAGACTTAATGAATGAGCTCGAACGGGTTTTAAAACCTTCTCCTATGATGTTTTGATGGGGCGTTTATCGATATGTTCCCTAAAACCTCAAAACCGTTGATATGTTCCCCTAAACCTCGAAACAGCTAAAAAACGGTTGATATGTTCCCATGGACGCTGACATCAATAATGAGCACTCGAGCCATTGCGAGGTTGTATGCCTGTTGCAACGTTAAGATTATTAATAATTAAAAATAAATAATAAACCATAAACCATGAGCGTAAGAGCGATTTGCTTTTGCGCTCTTTTTCTTTGAAAAAATAATAAGGAATGAAGTTGATAAAATTCAGGTTTTTAATACATTTCTTTTAATATCAAAAAATGATGGCTCTCGGGATAAAAAGATATTTTTGATAGACTAATACTATTGCATTGTAGTAAAAATTGAAATGGTATATAATTATAGTGTATAGGTCGATAAGAATGAATTAGTCTAAAATGTAAAGCGAATTAGAAGTTAAAGAGGTAATCCCATAAGTAAGTTTAAATACCAATTCATAAAAAATGAGGACGAATTGCGAACTAAAATTGATAATATGGATAAGGTAGCAAATTCATATCTTCTAGAGATTAAAGACCTATACATGGAAGATTTATTTTTCATGTCAATTATTGATAAATCCATCAAGCTGATAGATTCCTTTCTGTTTGCACTGGATAAAAGAAATATTACAGTTTTTGCTACTCTAACAAGGGTTCAAATGGATTGTGCAATGAGGTCATTTGCCACTACGATGGTTAGTGATAGTGGAGATTTTTGTAAGGCTATTCTTATAGATGATGTAAGAATAAATACGCTGGCAGATACCAGTAACCATAAACTGACAGACAAGCATCTTTGTGAGGCGTTGGGAACTTATCTAAACTTACCGGTGTATGACTTATATAAGAAGGTCTGTGGGTTTGTCCATTTCTCCTCAGATAGTTTTCATAGCATTACTAAAGCGAAAGAAGAATACAGCTTAACAATGCTTATAAGTCGAAATAACAGAGATGAAGATAAACAAGAGTTTGAGAGACTTTCGTTAGAACTTGCGAATCAATTCTTCTTTTTCGGCTCAGTCCTTATAGAAGACATCTTTGTTTCGTGGTTAGAGCAGAAAAAAGATGGAATAACCGATAGAATATGAGTTAAATATTCATTAAAAAGAATAATGCAAATTCCAATCTGTAAAGGAAAGGATAATAGTGTAGAAAAAAATTTTGATGAAACTGCTAAGACTAAAGCCTTCAGTATGCTGGTGGATTTAGTGTTGGCAGATTTTAGTTTTCCAAAATCAAACATCAAAATTTTTGAGTCAACATGGTATAATTTATAGAAGAAAAAAATGCTATCATGTTAGATCGACATAGAAAGATAGGAGGACATAAGCATGACAAACAAATACGATGATATCATTAATCTGCCACACCATGTCTCCACAAAATATCTCCGTATGTCCAAAATTAATCGGGCAGCTCAGTTCGCTCCTTTTGCCGCACTAAGCGGCCATGATGCTGCTGTCAAAGAAACAGCAAGACTGACGGATGAGAGAGTAGAGTTGGATGAATATATGAAAGATATTTTGAGCAATAAGCTGCAACTCATAGCTGATTAGCTTATAGAGCAACCTGAAGTTGTAATCACCTACTTTCAGCCAGATCAGAAAAAGGATGGCGGTGCTTATATTACTTCTATCAGTACAGTTAAGAGGATAGATAATTATAACCGAATTGTTATTATGACAGATGGAACAGGAATCCCCATTGAATAAATCATTAATATTGAGGGGCATATATTTGGAAATATATATGATGAATAGAGAGAAAATAAATAGGAATTTGACAAGGAGCCCATAAAACATGAAACTGATTGAAGTTAACGAAATAAGCACTATCCTAATAAAGCAACTATTTGAAATTTGGGATAAATCGGTTAGAGAAATACATTTGTTTTTATCTGACTCAGATATTAAAAATATATCGAAGTATATTCCACAGGCTTTGAACTCGATAGCTCATTTGATTGAAATTTGTATCTGCATGGGTAAGGTGAGTCGAGGAACATGTGACAAATATCTTAAGCAAAAATTGATTTAAAAGATGATACGGCTGAGGAGGACCATTATCGCAGGAAATCTTGTAGAGAGAGCCCATGTTGTTTTTGAAAAGTTGATAGCAGGAACATTAAAAAATTGATATGTTACCTATGTAATTTGGCATTCAAGCAGTCCTATTGTTTCATACTATAAGGAGGTTAAATATGAAGAAATATTTAGGGTTTGGCATAATCATAATTCTGGTTATGAATTTAGTTGGTTGTACTAATAATAAGGAACCCTTTTTATCCAATGAGCCTATTTCTATTATTAATAGGGGCACTTACTTTGAGATAGTGCTTGATTTTACTACGGGTAAATCAAATTATGATATGGGAGCGGAATATGGTGCCATGATACTAAAAGCTATACCTGAATATGAATTAATTCTCGATTCCTATATAGCTGAAATGGCTGGGAATAATCAAGATTATAACTACCTTTTAGCTAGAGTAATTGATATAAAGCCTCAAGTTCATCAAGATTATGTTGATGAAATTGAAGGGATTGCGTCAAATTTTTCAGGATTAGACCAAAATATTAGAGGAGATGGAAAGCTTTCTACAGAGGAGCTTTTTTTAATCAATCTGTTCCCGGATGTTGTCAGAAGCGCTCAGTGTTCAGCGTTTAGTGTATTTGGAGAAAGGTCTGAGACAAAAGAAACTATTACTGCGAGAATTCTTGATTGGTATAGTGGAAAAGAGAATCAACTTGCCAGGATACAAGCTGTAGTTACATACAAAAATTCTGCAAAATCATTTTGTACTATTGGTTATGCCGGATATATCGGATGTATTTCGGGATTTAACGATGATAGAGTGTTTGGATCGATTTTAGATGCAGGGACGGGTATGACATATTCTTCCTTAAATAAGTATTCTTACCCTATGGATTTACGATATGCCCTTGAAAATTATCAAACGATGGATGATATTGCTGATTTTTTAAAGTCTCCCGATAGAAAGTATGCATATAGCCATTTAGTATTTTTAAGTGATCCATCAGAAAGTAAAGTTCTGGAAAACAATATAGGAGGGGGCGGTAATAACATTCGTGACATCAGAACAGAAAAATCAAAATTAAATGATAATATAGTGTGGGATATTAGTGACTCAATAGGATGCGTAAACTCATTTGTGCTGAGAGGTAATTTTGATAATCACTCCAATTTTTTATATAACACAGCAAGGTACCAAAGCATGAAAAATGAACTTAAGTCCAAAGGAGAAGAAGTATCGATAGATGAGATAAAATCAATTGCTTCCTATTATAGCGGGAAAGCACCCGGAGAGCAAACGAATGGTGATTTATATAATACAGGAACACAACAAATCATTATTTTTGAGCCTGGCAAGTTAAATCTGGAAGTGTTTTTTAAGCCAGCGAATGATACATTACCAGTTGTTCCTTTATATGAAAACATAACAGTGTCTTTTCGGTAATAATTTCTGAGGCGTTTAGGATAACATAAGAATACACAATTTTCTTAATAGAAAGATGTGTATTCTTTTATGAATAATAGTTTGGTATAGTAAAGCTAGACTTATTATATTTATTCATGCACATTTTTCATTTCAACCTGAAAAGTAATCAGAATTGGGTAGAAAAGAAGGAGAGGGTATAGAAGATGGAGAAAACTTTGGCTAAAGAAGCGGTGAAGTAACTGACGTTGGCATTGATATATTTGACCAGATTTAGCAGCCAAGATAGGTTTTCTGCATCAGAAAATAACGCTAGGATATTCATTTAAGACGATGGATGAGTTGGAAGAAGCTGGTTTTATCAATCAGGAGAGTCATCGTTCCAAGTCTATATATATTGATGAGGATGGAGTCATTTAGCAATGAATTTCGGGTTAATATATATAACAATTTCATTGGCAAATTATCTGGCCACCTGTATAACAGGTTTATTAAAAGATGGCTATACAATAAAATAACCAGCTGTTTCAATCAGCTGGCTATTAAATGAATAAGGTAAACTAAAGGTATCTTCAAGTACATTAGAACACTTGAATATGGCGGTACAAAGACCACTCAGCTTTTCAATGGGATTTGAGAAATGATGCGTGGCAGAATTAGTAACAATGCAACTAATAGCAATAATACCCACCCTAATACGGTCAGGTCTGATAAAACAAGAATTCTAGGTATTGTAATTATGGTGTGAAACATCGCTATAGCACCTAATATCCCAAGTATTGCCGCGTACCACCTCCTCATTTGAAAACCTACCACAGAAGTCCAGCCTATGAGAAAAAATAGAGGCATATGCAGATAATGTATCATCGCAGACGGCAGTGAAATGCTACCATAGTAAATTACTGAAGCTAAAAGCGGTATGAACAGAAACAGTGATATCATGCTTATGGCTCCTGTATAGGCCCAAAAGAACTGTTTTCTGGTTAGGCCTTGTGATACATATAGTTTTGTTGCAACCAACGGATATACAATCCCCATTACTAGAAGATATATTTTAGGGGCATACATGATGGAAATCGGTATCCATGAAGTATCATCAATTGTTACAAAAGAAAATATTATAAGAAGTATAGCCATTATCAAGGCATAGGTACCTATAAACCAACATATGACCTTAGCCTGTACGGATAGTAGAAGTTTTAAAGCTTTTTTCGTCATTACGCTTCCCCTCCTTTTTCGGTCATATAGATGAATAAATCCTGCAGTGAGGGGTGAGAGAATTCAAGACTTGTTTTTTCCGCAATAAGTCGATCGTTTTCTGAAAGATCACCGAACAATACAACCTCTTTTTGTCGGCCCAAGGTTCGCTGGGACAAGATTTTACGACCATCTGTGAAGCTGTCTACGGCTTCGCTAAATCCTGTTACGGTTGTTCCTTTTGAGCGCAGGATATCACAGTCGTCGTGGGCTATTACCTGGCCCCTGTTAATAATTATGGCTTTACTGAAAAGCCCCTCCATCTCATTGACAAAATGTGTTGAAAAGAAAATAAGCTTTGGCCTCTGCATGTAGTCTGATAAAAGCTCGCTGATAAACAGTTTGCGCATGGCGGCGTCCATGCCGAGATATGCCTCGTCATATAAGGTAATTGGTGTCTGTCCGGCTAGCCCGATAATCACATGTACCGCTGAACGGATACCATGGCTTAAATCTCCCATTGTCTTATTTACAGGTACTTCAAAAAGCTTTATAAGTTTTTCGGCATAAGCAGCATCCCATTTAGGACGGAGCGTAGCTGTTATTTTTACTAAATCTTTTACTTTGAAGCCACTTTCGATTTCACTCTGACCATCGGAAATAAAGGCAACCTGTGGCAATATATTTTTGTTTTCATAAGGATTTTCGCCAGATATCGTTATTTTTCCTGAGGATGGCCTGCGATAGCCACAGAGCAGTGATAAAAATGAGGTCTTTCCTGCTCCATTCCTGCCAAGCACCCCATAAATTGCATGCTCATGAAGTTTTAAACTTATATTATTGAGCGAAAGGGTATTTCCGTATTTAAGTGATACATTTTCAAGATTAATCATTTTTTTCTCCTTTCCAAGCACTATCGATCATTTCATGAATCTCCTGGAGGGAAAAACCCAGAGGTTTTGCCAGATCTGTCAGAGGCTCTATTTGTTCCTTAAAAAACGCTTGTGAAAAGCGTTTTTTAAGTTTTTTAGGGGCATCGGGGCTCACGTACATTCCAAGCCCGCGCTTCTTATAAATTATGCCCTCATCTACCAGAAGATTTATTCCTTTCAGTACGGTAACAGGATTTATGTTGTAATAACTGACAAGCTGGCTATTTGAGGGTATCTGTTCTTCAGGTGTCAGCCGTCCGTTGAGAATGTCCTCCTCAATAATCTCTTTGATTTGTAGATAAATGGGTCGGTTACTGTCCAGAGCTGGCTTCATGGCGCCCTCCTTTCACTTCTAGTATTAGTATTATAGTGTAATGGTATTATACATGAGTATAATACCGATTGAAAAATATGTCAAGCGATTATTTAGAAATATAAAAATTATTACAAGTTCATCATACATGTACCCATACTTCTGAAAATTTTATTTCCTATGACTATTTAAATTCTAAAGAAAAAAGCCTGCGGATATGTTTCCGACAATGGATGATTTGAAAGGCATTCGTTTTATCCTGCTGAGCCATGTTGGTTTTACATTATAAAATGCAGTAAGTAGGGAAAGATAAATTTGAATCTGACAAGGAGCCATAAAATATGAAACTGATTGAAGTTAACGAATTAAACACTATCCTAATAAGCAACTATTTGAAATTCGGGATAAATCGGTTAGAGAAACACATTTATTTTTATCTGACTCAGAGATTACAAACATATCGAAGTATATTCCACAGGCTTTGAACTCAATAGCTCATTTGATTGTTGCACTTAATGATGAAAATAAACCTGTTGCATTTATGGGACTTGAAGAAAGAAAATTGGAAATGCTTTTTATTTCTCCCCAATCTAGAGGAAAGGGATTAGGAAAACAGCGTTTCGCATTATGGTATGGAAAACTATTCTATAAACAAATTAGGGTGAATGAACAAAATCCGCAAGCGAAAGGCTTCTATGAACACATGGGATTTTAGGTTTATAAAAGAACTGACACCGATAAGCAAGGGAATCCTTATCCGATTTTGTATATGAGATTAGTTTAAAAGATTCTAATGTATAAGAGAAATGATAAGAAGGAACGGTTGATTTTTGTTAAAAAACTGCTAAGACTAAAATCCTCAGAATACCGAGGGTTTTATTGTTGGTAGCTTTTATCTTTACTAAATTAGACATCGAAAAATAAGAGCTGCCATGTTATAATCGATACATATATTTATAAAAAATAAGATTTTACCACCATATGTAGGGCTGATATATAAACAAGTAGTTTGAATTTGAAAGGGAGAAGCAAATGTCAAGGATTAAAATAACGGTTGTTGAAAGCAAATGCCGAAGTGGTTATCATAAAAAAGGTGATTGTTTTATCATAGAAGATTTATGCCCACCTTTGTGTCATGAATTGTGGAATTGTGCTTATCCGTCGGTCTATGCTTTACAGAATGGGGCAATTTTAGATTATGGTAATGGTAAGGCTTCGGCATTTGATGTAAAATGTCCAGACGGAGGGCGGGTAATCATTCATGGCAAACTGATAGATGATTAAATTCAGTTTATAAAAATAAATAATGAGCAGCTTATCTTTCTAGATTAGACACCGAAAAATGAGAGTTGTCAAGTTATAATTAATACGGCTATTTATAAAAAATAAGGTTGGGTGTCAGAATTATTGGAAATATATCCTAACGCCCAAGGTGGTACCAGGCTCGACAATCATCAGAAATACAGCAACAAAGCACGTGGAGTGCGTTGTTGAATTGTATAGAAAATAATAGTATAAATATCAATACTATAAGCGAGAGGTACAGTGAATGAAATTTGAGAAATAGGGGGGTAAATATGCAATACTTTGTTAAATTGCTTTTATTAATGACAAAAACTCCTGCCTTACTTTTTGGATTCTGTGCTCCTACAGAACAACTACCTTATATATGGAAGAGAAGAAAACTTGATAAAGAGCTCCCTATACTGCAGTATACAGCTATATTGGAACATTCAGAGAAAGATTGGTTTTTAAATATTTTAGATACCAAATCCTCTCTCAATATTGATAAAGACAAGCTTGTTTTTAACCTAGAATCTCGACCATCAGTTCTTTCAGACACATCAGGATTGGAATGGGAAAACAATAAGCCAGTGTCAAAACTGCATGTTGTGGATGAGTATTGGAACTTGGATAAAGCTGCTTTAATGAATAAGATTGAACACTCATTTATGCCATGTAATGGGCGAGAATTGAGATGTAATGTTCAACGCCTTTTTGAAGTTTTGAAGGAGGAGTGCGGTGTTGATTTTTCTCAAGAGGGTGAAAGACTGGGAAACTTTGAATATTATACGCCAGGAAAGTACATGAACTTGTTTGAGATAAAGAGAAGCAATTACACAACAATTATTCTTCGAAAAAAACGTAATATACGAGAAGAACTCGTTGTAAGTTGCGCAGCCGAAAATGAGGGACGTTGGGTTAGCGACGAAGTAAAAGCCTTTTCTCCAAATTCTAATGAACTTGCTTTTTCTGCAGACGAACCCATGACCCATTACAAAATTAAGGCATGGGAAAAAGAAAGCGGTGTGTTAATTTACGCTTCCGAATGTGCTTTTATGATGGATGTCCATATTGATGTGGCAACAGAAAGTCGTAAAGTAATTCAAGATCCCTGGACACAAACATTGCAGCAAAATGCATCCAAACACAAGGATGATATTCAAAAAATCAAGGAGATCACGGTTGCTTCCAGATATGATGTGATACATGTAAACAATAAGCAATCAGTACCATGGCGTAAAGCGAAACAAGATGGTAAAAAGTTATGTGCATTATATAAAAAAGTAAAAACAAAGGGTGCATTCGTTCCTAAAACTGCAGATCGAAAAGGGGAAATAGATAGCTTCCAAAAAGTCCGTGAATACATTGAGGAAAAAGGAATTAAAACGGTTGTTTTGGCAGATCCTTTCTTCTCGGTAAAATCTGCTGTTAAACTCTTAGGACGTATATCATCGGCCAACGTAGAGCTCAATGTGATAACAGCCCTTGCCTCAATAGATCCAGATACAGGCGAAAAAAATACTGATATAAAAGAAGAATGCAAAACCTTTATAAACCAGAATAGAAATCTCTTACACCCCAATTTGACAGTCCAAAATGTATTATGTGGAAAAAATCCGGCGTTTCATGATCGGTATATAATTCGTTATTTTGATGATGGACATATTGATGGTTTTTTACTGAGCAATTCACTTAACTCTGCTGGACAATTTTTTCCGTACGTTATAGCTCCTCTTGAGTCTGAAGTATGCTTGGAAGTGGCAGAGTATCTTCAGAATTTGACAGACATAGCATATCAAAATAAGCTCCACAAAAAAGAGCAGGTTCAAATTGAAACGTTATATAGTTCGGTAAGAGATTTTGAAGATACAAAGCAGGAAGAGAAATCTGTATTGCCTCAATTGTTGACTGGAGAGGGCAACATGGAAGATGCGGTTTATAGTTGTGTAAAATTAAATTATTTTAGAGACGGTAGCACTGTAAAGAGTTTTACTGTGCTTCCAGAAGCATTACCTGTGATTATCCCCGTAATATTACAGAATTGGAACTTAAATCCTGAAGTTTCAATAATAGGATTAGGCGAGGCGCTATACCACACTTACCAAGGTACACATGGAGCAAAAGATATTCTGCAATCCATACATGGTGCAGTTCCTCGTTATTTGGAAACAATCTCGCTACTTGTCAAGGATGTGGAAGAACGGCAACAGCATGAGCAGCAATCAATTCATAGTGAGCAATTTGCATATTGGGCCATCATGAATGGAAATGCGAAGCCTGGACCGATATCATATTGGCTTGACCATCCAGGGCATGTATACTATGAAAAGGAGGGGTATTGGTCATGTCTTTATAAGTTGCTTTGGCTACTTAATCCCGAAGAATTTTTGCTTACTCTGAAAACTATTAAATCACCGCTGATGCTATCAATTTTGATTGAACATATAGCCTTATATGACTATGACAGAGACTTACATGAATTACTTTTACAATTAAAATGGGATTGGATGCATGATTTGGCTGCAGAATGGGTATGGAGTAATTATAAAAATAGAAATTTGGATATAAATGCAGTACTTAACTCAATTGAAATGAGTATGCAACTCAAGCAGAGTGCATATCTCTTATCGAAGGCAGCATTTCATGCTCGTATGTTGCGGTCAAGTACTCCTGAAGCTGACAGGATAAAAGCATGGGAACTATGTAATGAGTTAATTGAGCGTGTAGTGAAGCTATGTAATGAAACGAATATACCAAATGGCGAACAGATTAATATGCTCAAAAAAGTTAAGGATTGTGAGCAAACTTGCAATGCCTGGCTCATTCTTTCCATCGCGCAGTCTATAAAAGATGAATTTGTTCGTAATGCTCAACTAGACCGAATTATAAATGCTTATTTTAATTCTAATCATTTGCTATCATGCAATATAGACCAGGATCAGCCATATATAGAACTTGTTGTTAAGGCTGGAGCGCTAAGGTATGAAAATGTATTTGAAAAACATGTTGGCTCTAAATTATTACATTGGGAGGCTCTCAATGAATGGATGGAACCATATTTGTGTGATAGAGACTACCGGCGCTGGAGTGATTCAAAAAAGGCTATTGAATGGGATATGCAATTTTTAAGTACTTATCAAAAGCTGGGTTATAAATTAAGTGGAAAACTAAAAGTATACTTTGATCGTGCAATGTTTGATCAGGATTCGGGCTATTAGTTTAATAGTGAGCCTGAGATAGTTGACACCAAGGGGGGATCAGGACCAATGGCCATCAGAAATACAGCAACAAGGCATGTAGAAACAGTCTGTCTTCCGTCGAGAACCTTAGTAAATGAAAGAATTTTGGTATTTTAGAAATAAAATAAGTGTTTCTATCTTCACAGAATGATAATTTAAGAACAGAATTACCCTGAGAATAGGCTTTTCAGAATGAGTGACATACATTTTGGCGAGAGAATGCCTTGAAAGAGTTGTCTCACATCATAAAGAGCAGTGTAAGACTGGGTTTCAGAACATTCTAATCCGGCAGATATTAAGAACTGGAAGCAATCGCATGAAGGAGAAGCGAAGATAGCCGAATTTTTTGATGGGGATGTATAGCAGTTATTGATGTGGTTATACAAAAAAAGGTTTGATTCCATAGGAACGGGGAACCTTTATAGTGATGTGCAAGTGCTCTTATTGCTATGGTCGCTTTTGATATTACTCATAGAATTATCGGTTGAAAGAAATAAAGTTGGCGAGTTCACGATCTCATAACAATAAAAAAATATAATGGAAGTGAAATATGATGATATTCGAAAAAATCAAACAAGAAATTATGGCTGATCAAATGAACGAATCTTATACAAAAATGGGAATCCCACCATTATTTAAAGCTTCTGTAGATGCTCGCATTGCCATAGTTGGACAGGCACCGGGACGTAAAGCAGAAGCAACTCAATTGTTTTGGAATGATTTAAGTGGTGACCGGTTAAGAGAATGGATGGGGGTATCTCACGAGATATTTTATAATACGAATCGTATCGCTCATTTGCCTATGGATTTCTATTATCCAGGAAAAGCGAAAACCGGCGATGCTCCACCTAGAAGAGGCTTTGCAGAAAAATGGCATCCATGTTTACTGGATGAGATGCCAAATATTGAAATTATAATTTTAATCGGTAGCTATGCACAGAAATATTATTTAAATAAAAGACGTGAGAAAAGTTTAACTGAAACAGTGAGGAATTTTCAAAAATATTTACCGGAATATTTTCCATTGGTTCATCCTTCTCCTTTAAATCTTGGCTGGTTGAAACAAAATCCATGGTTTGAACATGATGTTTTACCTGTTCTAAAAGAAATTGTAAATAAGAACTTATAAGGAATCATTAACTAATTTAATGGCAAGTACCAATGACATCAATTTTATCAACTCAAGCCGTGTGGAGTACGTAGTGGAAATACGTCGGTCAGAGGCGCACGGGTGGGGCTGTATGTTACAGATGTAAATTTTGATGGTTATAAAGATATGATTATTTGATAGTTTTGGCGGTGCGCATGCAAATACTTGGTATGATGGTTGGCTATAGAACCCGGAAACGTTGGTATGGGGGTGTTATCAGGTTGACCAATGGCTGAAATGATATATAATGGAAGTAAAGACGGAGATAAGAACATTAAATTATAGTCTATAACTGAAGGAGTCCTATATGAAATCATTAGTAATCGCCGAGAAACCCTCCGTGGGCAGAGATATAGCAAGAGTTTTGAAATGTACCAAAAATATGAATGGTGCCCTGGAGGGAGATCGATACATTGTCACTTGGGGTCTGGGACATCTGGTTACGTTAGCTGATCCCGAAATGTATGATGAAAAATATAAAGAATGGAAAATGGAACATCTTCCAATGCTGCCCCAGAAGTTTGAATTAGTTGTAATAAAACAGACAGGTAAACAGTATCAGGTTGTAAAATCACAGCTTCATCGCAGTGATGTATCTGATATTATCATTGCTACGGATGCCGGCCGTGAAGGTGAGCTGGTAGCAAGATGGATACTAGAAAAAGCGAATAACAAAAAAACGATTAAAAGATTATGGATTTCTTCTGTTACGGATAAAGCAATCCGGGAAGGCTTTTCTCACCTGAAAGATGGCAAAGAATATGAGAATCTCTACCAAGCTGCGGTTGCCAGAGCAGAATCTGACTGGATTGTCGGAATGAATGCCACCAGAGCGCTTACCTGCAAATATAATGCTAGCCTTTCCTGTGGACGCGTTCAGACACCTACCCTGGCAATGATAGCAAAAAGAGAAGAAGATATAAGAAAATTTATACCGGTTCCTTATTACGGATTGAGTGGGAAAGTGAATGGGATGACCCTGACCTGGAAAGATCAAAAATCCCAGGCTAGTACCACTTTTGATAAAACAAAAGCGGAAGAACTGCTGAAAGCCTTAAAAGGGAAAAGAGGACTGGTGTCAGATATTAATTCTGTTATGAAAAAATCCTATTCTCCTGGATTATATGATTTAACGGAGCTTCAAAGAGATGCAAATGTACGATATGATTTTTCTGCAAAAGAAACTTTAAATATTATGCAGCGTTTGTATGAAAATCATAAAGTCTTAACATACCCCAGAACAGATTCCAGATACCTGACCACTGATATTGTAGGCACCCTGAAAGAGAGGCTGGAAGCAATCAGTATGGGACCCTATAAAAAACTGGCTGGTATGTTAATAAGAAAACCAATTGTCACAAACTCTTCTTTTGTAAATAATCAGAAGGTAAGTGATCATCATGCAATTATACCGACAGAACAATATGTATGTCTTGAAAACATGAGTATGGACGAGAAGAAAATTTATGATTTGGTGGTAAGAAGATTCCTTGCGGTTCTTTATCCTCCTTATGAATATGAAGAAGCCACTATAAAAGTACAGGTAGAAAAAGAAGAATTCATAGTGAAAGGTAAAATCACGAAGGCCTTAGGATATAAAGAAGTTTATGAGAATTCCGGAGACGAAGAGAAAGAAAATGAAAGATTACCAAAATTAAATAAAAATGAAATTCTGAATGATATTGAATTTATTATGACAGAAGGAAAAACAAAACCCCCTGCTTTATTTAACGAGGCAACCTTATTATCCGCCATGGAAAACCCTGTTAACTTCTTGGAACAGAAAGATAAAGAGTTGGTTAAAACTTTGGGAGAAACAGGAGGTTTGGGAACGGTTGCAACCCGGGCTGATATTATAGAGAAACTTTTCAACTCTTTTCTCATGGAGAAAAAGGGGAAAGATATCCTTATTACTTCCAAGGGAAAGCAATTATTGGAATTAGTACCGGAAGACCTAAAGAAACCTGAATTAACTGCATCATTGGAAATGAAATTAGCCAAAATAGCCAAAGGAAATCTAAAGAAACAAGATCTGATGAATGAGATGATGTCGTATACAAAAGAGATCGTATCTGTCATTAAAGACAATGATGGTAAATTCAGGCATGATAATTTGACAAATAAGAAATGCCCGGTCTGTGGTAAAAATATGCTGGCAGTTAGTGGTAAAAACAGCAGAATGTTAGTATGCCAGGACCGTGAATGCGGGCATAGGGAGACCATAGCCAGAACAAGTAATGCAAGATGTCCGGTATGTCATAAAAAGATGGAACTGGCAGGTCAGGGGGAAGGTCAAATATTCACCTGTACCTGCGGACACAAGGAAAAATTGGCAGCTTTCCAAGAAAGACGTAAAAAAGAAGGTGCCGGTGTCAGCAAAAAGGATATTGCAAAGTATATGAATCAGGTAAAGAAAGAAGAAAAGGAACCCATTAATACTGCATTTGCAGAAGCCTTTGCTAAGATAAAGCTGTAAAACAAAAAATATGTCAAGAAAGCACTTGTAAACAGGCATATTGAAGACAAATTGACAATTATTATTGAGGGCGATTTTATCTATTCCGAATTTACAATATCTTTCGAAAATCCAGAGGTAAAATCAATTTTTGTGAATGAACCAGACATAAATCAAATATTAAAAAATTATTTATCAAGAGAAGGTGGAAATTTACAGTATTACAGAGCTGAAATAAGCATTGCATATGGAAAATGGATAGCAGATACTTGCAATCAGAATGGTATTAGCTTGATTGACTCAAGACCTTGGGATACTGTTTTAACGAGAGCCCTAAAAAGTTTATTGTGATGTAAATGCTTTGGTTTTTGCTATCTTCAGTGCAAGAATTAAGCAAAATGCTGAACTCATAAATTCCAATTTGCTGTGAAGATAATGGACATTTGTTCTTGTAGGGCATTGAAGCAGAACTGCAGAAATTTATATTATACGAGGAGAAAAAGAATGAGGGAGTTTAATATCGACTCAATCGTGCCATTTGGCGGTTATCATTGGCGTATTCTTGATATACAAGGCAATGCGGCCTTAATTATAACTGAATATATGATCGAACAACACCCCTATAATAATTGTGCCGGTGATGTGACATGGGCTGACTGTTCGCTAAGAAAATATCTTAACGGTGAGTTTTATGACAAATTCACTGCGGCCGAACAGTCAAGAATCCTTCCGGTATTGAACAAAAACCACGACAATCAGTGGTACGGTTCAAGAGGCGGAGAAGATACTCGGGATTACATATTTCTTCTAAGCATTGAAGAAGTAGTGTGCAAATATTTCGGTGACAGCAGTAAAAACCTTGAAAACCGCAGCGCCAAACAACGATATTGGTTTCAAAGAAAAGACAAAAACAACAACAAGCGAAGATCGACATTCGATGGATATGTATGGTGGTGGTGGCTTCGGTCGCCCGGGCGTGACAATAGAAGAGCCGTATATATTCACGGAGACGGCAATATAGGCATTCAGGGAAACGGCACCTTCCGCTATAGCAGCAGCACAATTCACCCTTCAACAGGCGATAACAGCGGCGGAGTTCGCCCCGCTCTGTGGCTGAGCTTGGAATTATAAATCTTGGGTACTTTTCAAGTGGTTCGATTATCATTACAACATAAATGGCATCAATGCAATGTAAAGGGGAAAATTAAAAATAAGTAAGTACGAAAACGCAATGAAACTGATATAGGAGCGGTGCGGAAATGGCAAGGAAGAAGTGATTGCCCTTGTGACAATATCACTATCTCCGAGCGCTGTCGGAAATCTCCGCCCCGCTGTCCGTATGGTCTGCGTCTATTATGCAGGCGGCGTATTTTATGTTCTACGGATGCAAAGAAAAATAAAATGCTGCAAATTGAGAAGAACGCCGAGGTTTCCGTCGGTGGGTTAGGCTGGTATGCATTCCAAAGCACGCCGAAAATCTCGGCCGGAAGAAATTTTTCAGGGATTGGGCCGCTTAACACGCTGGCTGACCTGACCTTTTTAAATGAGATGTGTCAGGTGGTTTCAAAATTTGACGAAATATAGATGACACAGCTGCATCGTTTGAATTAATTGTTAGAATTTGTTGACAATGGAAATAAAAGGTTATATAATGTAAAGGAGAATATAATTTATTGAATCAGAAGGGGAGAACTGAACATTTATATTATGGAAACATTTCAAATTGTTTGTATATTCCTTTTATTGAAGATGTAGATTGTTTATATCTATGTCTATTTTTATTTAATAAAATATGTCTCTGCTGGTAACAGAGACATATTTTGTGATACTACTGCAAGCTAGGCTTGATATAATATTTATTCTACAAACAAATTATATCATAAATACACCTAGCTTTCAATAGGTGTATTTTTTTTACCCAAAATTAAGAAACATAAATAAAGGTATGTTTGTTTTAAATTTGGAGTTAACAAGTAAAAGAATAAAAAGATTATATATTAAACTTGCAAATAGAGTTCTATAGGGATTATTCTAGCCAGATACAAAATGTTTGGAGGTGAAGAAATTATTGAATCAGAATTTATTCTTTAAATGTAAAGAGTGTGGAAATATTATTGAAAGAAAAAAAGCTGCCGTAAGTAATTATGTTTGTAACTTATGTGGCTATTATGAAACACTAGATTATAAAAAAAGACTTGCAATGATAATTGACTCAAATACATTTACAGAAACAAATGTACGTACTGAATTTTATGATCCCATTAAATTCCCTGGATATTGGAGAAAGCATGAGGAAATTGTAAGCAAAGTTGAGCTAAATGAGGCAATTGTAACAGGAAGCGGATATATCTGTGGGCAGAAGGTTATGGTTGGAGTAATGGATACTAGATATATGATGGGAAGTATGGGAGTTATTGTCGGTGAAAAGGTAACAAGGCTATTTGAAGATGCAAAGAAAGAAAAACTTTCGGTTGTAATGTTTGTTGCTTCAGGCGGTGCCAGAATGCAAGAGGGAATTTTTTCATTAATGCAGATGGCAAAAACTTCAGCAGCTGTGTCAAGCTTTAGTGAGACGGGTGGGTTGTTTATTAGTGTACTGACAAATCCTACAACTGGAGGAGTTAGTGCAAGTTTTGCCTTTCTGGGAGATATTATATTAGCAGAGCCACGTGCATTAATTGGATTTGCAGGAAAACGGGTAATTGAACAGACCATCAATGAAAAGCTTCCGTCTAATTTTCAAACCGCGGAATTTCTATTTGAGCATGGCTATATTGATTTAATTGTAGAGAGAAAAAATTTGAAAATTACGCTTAATGATATACTTAAAATTCATAGTCAGGATAATAATAAGAGATTTAAGCAGGAGGATGCAATTAAAAACGATGTATCTATGTGATTTAAGGAATAATAAATTGGGTAGGTGTTATGGTGATAAACAGTAGTATTGAAGAAATTGGGAAAAGCAATGCATGGAATAAAGTTTTATTGGCAAGAAAAATTACTAGATTTCGATCTTTAGACATTATCAATTATATTTTCGACTCATTTATTGAATTACATGGGGACCGGGGAATCGGAGATGATAAGTCTATCGTTGGAGGAATTGGCCTGCTGAATCATCAAGCGGTCACTATAATTGGACAGCAAAAGGGGAATACCCCAAGTGAGATGGAATATCGTCAATATGGAATGACTAAGCCGGAGGGCTATAGAAAGTCCTTGCGTTTGATGAGACAGGCTGAAAAATTCAGGCGCCCCATCCTTTGCTTTATTGATACTCCAGGAGCATTTCCGGGTGTTTCTGCGGAGGAAAACGGACAAGCAGAGGCGATTGCAAGAAATTTATATGAAATGGCTAAAATTACAGTTCCTATCCTATCCATTATTATTGGAGAGGGAGGTAGTGGAGGAGCTCTGGCCTTAGGAGTTGCCAACAGGGTAATTATGCTGGAAAATGCCATTTATTCCGTTGTTTCACCTGAAGGCTGTGCAAGTATTTTATGTAAGGATTCTAGAAAGGCACCAGATATTGCAGACAATTTGAAAGTTACCGCAAAAGACTTGAAAAACTATGGAATCATAGATGAAATCATAAGTGAAGAGGGAACAGAGGATAGTATATTTTACAGGATTAAACAGAGTATTGAACAAGAGCTGTTTCGTTGTAGCCAATTAGATGGAAATGAATTGAGAAAGGAAAGAATAGCAAGATATAGAAACATAGGAAGTGAAATTGTTTTTTCATAACAATATACATATAAATGAGGGATGAGATTAGATGGATGATTTAAACAGCAAATTAAATGTTATCAATCAGTTAATTAAGCAATGCGAACAATCAAAATTAATATCGTTTGCCTATCAGGATACGATGTTTTCGATTCGTTTTAGTAAAGTAAAAGCAGAAGCAGATTATAGTACCAATGCCTTTCAAAAAGTAACTATGGAAAATGGTTCTGAACTAAAGATAGGTAATATAGAAATTGATTTGGATGAAAATGCAATCACAGACATTTCACAAATGGATAAACTGGTAAATGAGGATATTGTAACAATTGTATCCTCATTTGTAGGGACGGTTGAGTTTAGTAATCAAATAAAGCTTGGAGGTAATAATATTCATATTAAGAAAGGTGATGTACTCTGCTCTGTTGAGGCAATGAAAATATATAATGATATTGAGGCACCGGCTTCTGGAACTATTGTAGAAATACTAGTGAAGGATTGTAGTTTGGTTGAATATGAACAACCAATATTAAAGATTAGAGTTGATAAAAATGAATAAAAAATATAAAAGAATATTGATTGCAAATCGTGGTGATAGTGCAGTACGAGTCATTCGTGCCTGCAAGGAAATGGGAATAGAGACGGTAAGCGTTTTCTCAAAGGGCGATAAAGGAGCTTTGCATACAAGGCTTGCTGATTATTCTGTCTGCATCGGAGGCGTTCAGAGTAAGGATTCTTATTTAAATGCATATAATGTATTAGCCGTGGCAACAGATTATAAAGTAGATGCAATTCATCCAGGTATCGGATATTTTGCTGAGAATGCAGATTTTAGTGAATTATGTGAGAACTGTGATATTGATTACATTGGTCCAAGCAGTACTAATATCTCTCTGATGGGAAACAAAGTCAGAGCCAAGAAAGTGGCGAAAGAATCAAATATACCTGTCATTGGAGATGACAGTGTTGAAATTAATAATTATGAAGAGTGTTTTCAATATGCAAGAAAAGTTGGTTACCCTATTATATTGAAAGCTGCAAATGGTGGAGGCGGCAAGGGGATTCGTGTCGTGAACAAGGAAGAGGATCTATTTCGAGCGCTTGAGTTGTGTCTGAAAGAAGCGGAAAAGGTGTTTGGTTCCAGCAGTATTTTAGCGGAACGCTTTATAGATCATGCCAAGCACATAGAGGTTCAGGTACTAGCGGATCGATATGGAAATGTAATACATCTGGGTGATAGAGAGTGTACCATACAGAGAAAAAACCAAAAGCTCATAGAGGAATCTAGATGTGCTACGCTTGACGAAGAGACAAGAAGCAGGATGTATCAAGGGGCAATTGATATTTGTAAACATATCGGCTATGTTGGTGTAGGCACAATAGAATATATTCTGGAGGACGATAAATCCTTTTATTTCATGGAAATGAATACGAGGCTGCAGGTTGAACATACCATATCTGAGCTGGTTACAGGTATTGATTTAGTTAAAGAACAGATTCGTGTTACACAAGGAGAACCGCTTAAATTAAAGCAGGAAGAAATACTATTTCAGGGATATGCGATTCAATGCAGAATATTGGCAGAGTATTTTAATGGTACGTTTATACCGGATTTTGGTAAGATTACCAGATTCGACATGCCGGGTGGATTTGGCGTAAGGGTAGATTCATCCTATGAAGTAAATAACATAGTAACAACCTACTACGATTCTCTTCTGTGTAAGATATGCTGCCATGATCAGGACAAGATACAAGCAGTGAATAAAATGTTAAGATGTTTAGAGGAAATGCGGGTTGAGGGTGTTTCGACCAACAAAGATGTACTGATGGATATCTTAAAGAATTCAAGGTTTTTAACAGGTGATTATTCAACCACATTTTTTGAAGCCTTAAAGCAACCAGAGACGGTGATGTAACAAGGGTCTTATGAGCAAAAATAATTATTCTTTATAGAGAGATTATATCGAATAATCTGTGTAGAAGCACAGATACTTAGGAAAAATGGGATTATATTGTTATATGGAATCTTTACACTGATTTATATCGTTCTATTATCTGTCATTCCAGAAAAGAGCAGGACGACCGCTACTTCAATTATTATTCTTACAGATCCGGCAGCTCTGGGATTTTTCCTGATGGGAGCTGTCGTGTTGATGGAGCGCAGCTAGAAGCTGTGTGACATACTGGCGGTAACTCCGGTCAGGACACAGGAATACATTGTAGGTAAGGTAGTTCCAATCATGATTTTGGGCACTATTTCTTCCTTATTTATAAAAATCTTTGCAGGTGCTGGTAATTTGACTCTGGTTTTGCCAGGGGTGGCCGCATCTTCTGTGGTATATTCTTTATGCGGACTTTGTACCGCATTTAATGTTCATTCATTAAATCAATTCATTCTTGCTTCAGTACCGGCAATTCTTTATATATTCGGAGTCATTCCAATGGATCAATCTTTAATACACCCTAGGGTGGCCGGCAGCATTATGTGAAATGCATCAAAGTCGTACAGCCGGAAGGACCATATGTCATTGGGGCTTATTCCTACGGTGGTCTTGTTGCTTATGAAATGGCACAAATCCTGTACGAAGCTGGTGATGAGATCACATCCCTGATCATGTTCGATACCATGCCGGCGACCGAGGAAATGAACCAGCTATATAACGGATTGCTCAATGGTGATGATGATTCCTTTGTCAAACTGCTGATGGCCAATGAGTTTGCTGAGGTAAAGAATACAGGGGAACAGATGATAACAAGAGATAATCTAAAGGGTATTAATCCGAAGATGCATACTTATTATCTTGCTGGGCTCATCAAAGAAAGATCAGGAAAGCCGATCGATGTAGAGGAAATATATAACTATCTGAATGGTACTCTGGAGGTAGTAAGTTTTTCGGAAGAATCCTATGCAGTATACCATGCAAGACGGTATGAAGCTTCACCGGTATTGTTCATGAAGGCACAAAAAGGGTTCATTGCAGAGGACAACTTCCTGAACTGGAATACAGTCGACTTTGGAAAGAGCTATGACTATATACAGCCATGGAGAGAGTTAATCCAGGAACTGTATCTGGCATTGATCCCAAGTGACCATTTTAGTGGATTGGAACAGCCGGCATTGGATGTGCTGGTAGAACAGACGAAGAGAATGATCCCGAAAAAAGGAGAGAAGCTCGTACTTAAGACAGATGCTGACAGCAGTCCGGCTGCATCTGGCAAAGAAGAGAGAAAGCATCCAGAGATGAAAACGGAAAAGAAGAAGCGTCCGGGAATCCTTCCGATTAGTTGGGTAAAGAAAGACTAGCGCTCAGAGAAGAACTCAGATCTGATCCTTACGATTTGTAGCATATAGATTTGGAAATGGGAGTATTTCCATTTGTACTTTCGCCGCCTGAAAAAGGCGGTGTTATGGAGGTTTTATGGATATTAAAATTGTAGACCTATGTAAGCTATATCATACCGGCGGTGTTGTCCAGAATGTCCTGAAAGGTTTTAAAGCGGACATAAAGCAGGGAAAGATCTGTACAATCTTAGGCCCTTCCGGCTCTGGCAAATCCACATTACTTAACATACTGGGAGGATTGGATTCAGCTGATTCGGGTAGTGTCATCGTAGATGGTGATGATATTCTGAAATATAAGCAGGACCGTTTATGTGAGTACAGGAGAGACAAAGTGGGATTCATATTCCAGTTCTATAATCTGATTCCTACATTGAATGTACTTGAGAATATAGAGGTAGTAACGAATGTGAGTAAAGAACCGATTGACTGCATGGAACTTCTTGAAGACATTGGCATGAAAGGAATGGAGAAGCGATTCCCAAATGAACTGAGCGGCGGGCAGCAGCAAAGGGTAGCAATTGCCCGTGCCCTTGCCAAGAATCCAGAAATACTGCTTTGTGATGAACCAACAGGCGCACTGGACTATGGGACTTCCAAGGAGGTTCTTGCATTACTTGAGAGGATGAACAAAAAATACAAGACTACGATCATCATCATTACGCATAATGCAGCAATTGCGGATATGTCATCCCAGGTGCTGAAAATCAAGAATGGAGTTCTTGAGGAGGCAGTTACAAATCAGAATCCTCTGAGTGCAGAAAGGATCGAGTGGTAATGGTATTTAATAAAAGTGTGAAACGTACCATGTGGATGAATAAGGTGAAATATATCGGAATGACCCTTCTAATTGTATTTAGTACCATTCTATACATAGCATTCAGTTATGCAACGGATGCGATTAAGGAAGGCATCGATCGGTTCTATACTGAGGGACATGTAGAAGATGGAGAATTGACGCTTGCTTATTCATTGAGTGAGGAACGACTAAGGGATATGGAGGCCACATATCATATCACCATAGAGGAACAGAAGTCCGTAGACTATGAATATGGGGAGGATACCATTCTTCGTATCTTCCTGCCGCGTGAAAAGATCAATCTTATAACGATCCTCAAGGGAGGAGAAATAGAGAAGGATGATGATATCCTGTTATCCTATGATTTTGCGAAAGCAAATGGCTATGACGTAAATGATCATTTGTCCATTAGAGGAAAGGAATATAACATTGCAGGACTATATACATCACCGGATTACTTATATCCACTCAAATCGGAAACCGATATCTCACTGAATAATACAACGTTTGGAATGGTTATCATGAATGCCGGAGAGTTTGGGGAGTTTGACGAACCTGTCGTAAAATACTGTGTTACAGGTGGAGATAAGGAGGTTTATACCGAGCTACGGAAAGAAATACAAAAAGATAACTTTGTTCTGAGATGGCTGCCAAAGGCACAGAATCAGAGAATCACCAATGTGGATGGTACAGTAAACAGTTTCGTATCGGTTGGAAACACCGTTCCAATCGGTGTCCTGATCGTGGTATGTGCTCTGGTTGCAGTGATGTTAAGACGACAGATGAAGGTGGAGTATAAAAAAATCGGTCTGTTAAGAGCTTTCGGATATCGTTTGAGGGAAATTGAATTGCACTACTTAAGGTATTCATTCTATATGGCGGTGATTGGATGTGTAACGGGAATCCTACCTGGTATCCTGCTGGCAAAGCCAATCACCCGGCTCATGAATCTGAAATACGCAATGCCGGGTCTAAAGATTTATATACAGGTGGGCAGCATTGCGGTCAATGTTCTGCTGACCTTCACATTTCTGCTGATTACAACATTTTTTGTGGTCAAGAATGCACTTAAGATGACAACACTGGAGCTGATGCGTGAAAAAGAGAGAAAGAATAAAGTGGGATGGTGTGAACGGAAGATCCATTTAGAACACTTCCATTTTGATACAAAGTTCAAGATTCGGGAATTCTTACGTAACCGGTCTCGTTCATTCATCATGCTTCTTGGAATTATGATCGCTTCCGTGCTGCTAATG
Source organism: Bacillota bacterium (assembly GCA_023457255.1). Classification (GTDB taxonomy): domain Bacteria; phylum Bacillota; class Clostridia; order Lachnospirales; family Lachnospiraceae; genus Lachnoclostridium. The sequence continues at coordinate 32,356 of JAEWMB010000020.1, forward strand.
TTTGGTTTTGTCCTGAATGATTCATTTGAATATCTAATTAATGATTGTTTTAAGCAGGAATCTCTTTATAATTATGAATATTACCTGAATACATTTATGGATGAGAAAGTAGAAAATGCGGAACCGATGGGCTATGCACAGGTAGAGACAGCGGATGAAACAAGTTTTATGATGAATGGGATTACCAAGGATGCCAGGCTAATCCGTCTGGAAGACAAGAGTGGAAACCAGCTGGATCTGTCGAAAGTCATAATGACAGCACCTCTGGCAAGAAAGCTGGGTATAAAAGCAGGTGATACGGTTGTGCTATCTGACGTATCAAGTCAAAAAGAGCTGCAGATTAAGATTGATGCAGTTGCAGCAACCAATCTAGGAGAATATATCTATATGCCATTGGAACAGTTGAACCAGTTGTTCGGCTATCCTGAAGATTCCTATCTGAAACTGATCAGCCTTCAAAAACTGGATATCTCGTCAGAAGATGTACAGATGGTAAATGATATCAATGATATCACAGATGGCTATAACAGTATGATGAAGCCGCTCCGTATGCTAGTTGGAGTCATGGCAGTCATTACATTTTTCATTGGAGTCATCATAATCTACATCCTGACGGCTCTGTTACTTGAAGAGAATGCATATGATATCTCCTTGCTGAAAGTATTTGGATATAAAAACAAACACATCTTCAAACTGATGATAAATGGTATGGCCGCTATGATCACAATTGGCTTTATGATAGGCTGTCTAATTACGATTCCCATTATGAACCAGCTGTTTGCCATTATGGCAGCAGATATGGGAGCCATCATCCCGGTGGTCATGCCTGTAAAAAGCATCGTGATAGGTTATCTTGTAATTGTATTTACTTATTATGTTTCAAAGACAATTGTAAGTAGGAAAGTAATCAATATTTCCATGGTAGATGTATTAAAGGAGAGAAATGAATAAGGATGATGAATGAAGTGGATTCATGTTATATTACTTCTCATAAGATCTTTGGTAAGGATGCATACGATCAGACTATAAGTGGTCAGTCTGTGATCTGTGTTTCCTGCAATGATTGTGCTTCCATAGCAGAGTTTGCGCAAAAGAACGATCATCTACTGGCTGCTTCGGAAAGAACATTCCTTTCGCATATAAGAAGTGAACGCAGAATGGAAAGTTTTCTGTTAGGAAGAGTATCGACGAAACATGCATACCGTAGGTATAGCGCAATCAATGGCTTACGACAATACAGATATGACGATCTGCATATCGAATACAGTTGCACCGGAAAGCCAATCCTGTTCGATCAGGAGGAAAACAGTGGATGTCAGGTTACGATTACACATTCCGAGACTATGGGCATATCCCTGGTAAGTGACAGCCGGTTCTTGTTCGGCATTGACTTAGAGTGGAAGAGTCAGAAGAAGTCCGACAGTGTGCGTGCATTTTTAAGTGCAGAAGAACAGGAACTATCGGATGGAACCCAGGTAAAAGATATGGAACTTTTGTTCTGGTCAGCCAAAGAAGCGTTGGGAAAATATCTAGGAATAGGCCTGAGCGCCGGACCTGACATATTTAAGATTGACAGGACAGAAAGGCAGGGAAGATTCTATGAGGTTTCTTTTTTGAATCTTACAAGGCATAGGGTAATCGGGTATGTTTCCACAGAGTTCGTACTGGCACTGGCATATTATGAACGTATGTCACTGGAATCGCTGAAACAGATGATGGAAGCAGCCATTGACTATATGGAATACAGGACAGGCTGATATAATGCACGATAAAAGGACATTGTCGCATAGTTCGAACAATGTCCTTTTATCGTGCACCCAGCATGGGCGTAATCTAACGGGTAAAAGTCTCGAGTGCGGCTTTAGTAGTGCCAAGCACATAGCCAAGCGCAAGGGTGCCCACGGTAACGGGGTAGCTACATAAGATTTCTACCTATCGTCCTTTCTAATAATTTTTGCTCATATACTAAATTTTTAACATTGCATTAGCGATTGTTCCAAATAAATTAAATAAAAAACCATGTCCGAAAATAGCCAGACACTTTTTATATATGTGATATAATTAGACTAAAATAGGAAGGAGGAACAATAATGACAGTAAATTATAGTGGTCTATATGCAGCATTTCAGGCGAAAGACGCACGTTTTGACGGACGTTTCTTTGTTGGAATATCGTCTACAGGAATATACTGTCGCCCGGTGTGCAGGGCACGACAGCCTAAAAGAAATAAAAAAACTAATGACTATTCCCGGTATTGGAAGCTGGACAGCACAGTATATTGCTATGCGTGCTATGGAATGGCCTGATGCTTTCCTTGAAACAGACACAGGCGTAAAAAAAGCACTGCAGCCCTATACATCAAAGGAGTTATTGAAAATGGCAGAAGCATGGCGACCGTGGCGCAGCTATGCCACCGTCAATCTTTGGAACACGTTATAAGGAGAGGATTAGAATGTACTATTCAACAACATATTTGTCACCCATAGGAACAATCACTCTTGCCTGTGATGGCGGTGGTAATAATCTTGTCGGCTTGTGGACAAAAGGGCAAAAGTATCGTGGGGATACCATACCCGAAGCTATGACAGAAAACAATGATATGCCTATATTCACTACTACGAAAAGTGGTTAGATAGATACTTTGCAGGTGAAAAGCCCGATATTTCAGAATTACCCCTTGCACCCATTGGTGGCAATTTCCGGCAAGGGGTATGGAGTATCCTGCGCGAAATTCCATACGGCCAAGTGATAACCTATGGCAGTATTGCTCTATCATTATTCCCTGTCACCGGGTAGTAGGTTCAAATGGCAGCTTAACAGGTTTTTCCGGAGGCGTTCAAATGAAAATTAAACTACTTGAACTGGAGGGAGTTGACTTAACTGGGATGTTTGTACCTAAAAAGGGTACGGCACTCTAAATATTCCAATATGATAGGAGTGGTGGTATTATTATGAATAGCTTAACGGAACATATTGTAGGTGAAATAACCAGCTACGGTGCGGATTTAGTTGGCGTTGGGAGCTTGCTTGAATTGCCGGAAGATGTTGTAGGCAGCGTGGAGGAAAAACTCCGATCTGCGTTGCCGCATAAAAATGAGGGGTCAATGCAAAGTCAACAACACACGATAGAATGGAGAAAATCTGATGGATAAGCAACATTTGGTATATGATGACAAGGAAATTACATATTTGAAATTGCATGATGCGGTGTTGGGTAGGGCAATCGACGAAATTGGGCATGTCTACCGTGAGGTCATTCCGGATTTATTTATGGCACTTATCAACTCCATTATCGGACAGCAAATATCTACAAAGGCACATGAAACGGTTTGGATGCGTTTTCAATCCATGTTTGAACCCGTGACACCTGAACACATCTATTCTGTGCCTGCTGAGGAATTGCAGACCTGTGGAATATCCATGAGAAAAGCCTTTTACATCAAGGAAATTACGAGCAGCATACTGGACGGAAGTTTAGATTTGGCACAGCTTCAAACCATATCTGATACTGATGTATGTAAGCGGCTCTGCCAGATAAAAGGCATTGGTATCTGGACAGCGGAAATGCTGATGATTTTCTCCATGCAGCGCATGGACGTTATCAGCCAGGGCGACGCGGCCATTATACGGGGCTTACGAATGTTGTATAATCATAAAGAAATCACGCCGGAGTTGTTTGCAAAATACCAAAAAAGATATTCGCCTTATGCTACGGTGGCAAGCCTTTATCTATGGGAAATTGCACATGGTGCGTGTGATGGTCTTATCGATCCAGCTCCCAAAACGGAGACTCAGAAAAAAGTGGCTTCAAAAAAGCAAAGAGACTTGGATAAATAAAGATTAAGATCAGAAGGAGCTGTAATTTCTGTATCATTGAAAGCGTGGTTTGCTTTAACCAATACTCCTGAAAATATCGGCATTAAAATAATTACCTTGATGGAAGAAGATATACACGGAGGGTAATCTCGCTTTATGTAAAGAGAAGATTCCCATGAATAATTTAATTACCATTGTTAGGAGATGAATATGTATGAGTGGACGTAAAAATTTAAACACGAAGCAAGAGCAGTTAGAATCATTTATTCGAGATACCTATAATCAAGAGATGATTTCTAATGAAGGAAAAAGATTGTCGATGATGAAAATTCACTGACCGCTGGAGATCGTGGACCGACTTTAATAGAAGACTTTCTTGCCAAAGAAAAGCTAGCGCATTTTGATCGAGAAAGAATACCTGAGCGAGTCGTCCATGCACGAGGTTATGGTGCTTATGGAGAATTTGAATTGTATCAATCTATGAGTGAGGTCACAATGGCAGATTTTTTACAAGATCCTGCGAAAAAAACACCTTTATTTGTCAGATTCTCACAAGTCGTTGGTTCAAAAGGTTGTAATGAAACGGTTCGAGATGTGCGGGGATTTTTAATTAAGTTCTATACAGATGATGGGAACTTTGATCTCGTTGCGATAAATATGCCTGTTTTTTCATTCAAGATGCGATTAAATTTCCTGATTTGATCCACTCCGTCAAACCGGAACCTGATAATGAGTACCCTCAAGGTCAAACGGCTCACGATACATTCTGGGATTTTATGGGCAGTAACCCGGAGACAACCCACATGGCAATGTGGATTATGTCTGATCGCGCCATTCCAAAGAATTACCGGACGATGGAGGGTTTTGGTGTGCATACGTATCGTTTTGTAAACAAAGATGGAGTTGCCCGCTTCATCAAATTTCATGTGAAACCTGTATTAGGTGTTCATCCATTAATTTGGGATGAAGCGAAAAAACTTGGTGAAGATGCCGATTTTCACCGCAGAGATCTTTGGACAAATATTAAGATGGGAAATCATCCGGAATATGAACTTGCTGTACAGATTATCGAGGAAGAGCAAGAATTTATGTTTGATTTCGATATTTTAGATCCAACTAAGTTATGGCCGGAAGAGGAAGTTCCTCTTCAAAAGATAGGAAAGATAACGTTGAACAAAACGGTTGATAATGCCTTTTCGGAAACAGAGCAAAGTGCATTCCATCCGGGGAATATTGTTCGTGGGGTTGATTACTCCAATGATCCGTTGCTGCAAGGACGATTATTTTCATATACCGATACACAACAGGCGAGATTAGGTCCGAATTATCAACAGCTCCCGATTAACAAACCGATTGTTCCGGTTTATAACAACCAGCGAGATGGGGCTTCACGTTATGTGATTGACCGTGGAAAAGTCTCTTATCACAGAAATTTATTGGCAGACAATACACCATCTGAAGTGCCGGTAGACAAGGGAGGATTTGTTACCTATCCTTCAAGTGTAGAAGGATTGAAAAAGCGTAAAACAGCCTCATCATTCAAAGATCATTATTCGCAGGCCAGGCTTTTCTGGAACAGTATGACACCGGTGGAACGAGAGCATATTATTGGAGCCTATAGTTTTGAACTAGGAAGATGCCTTCATGTAGCCGTCCGTCAGCAGATGGTGGATCGTTTAGCAAGGGTCAGCAGGGAACTCGCTGAGCCTGTTGCCAAAAATGTTGGTGTTACCGTACCAAATCTAGAAGAATCAACAGTTACGAAATCATCACCAGCTATCAGCTTGCAGAATACAACTTTTGTGGCGAATACACTTAAGATTGCTATCTTTCTTGCTGAAGGTTTTCCCGGAAGTGAAGTGGATGCCCTTCTGAAGCAGTGGAAGGAGGCAGGAATGCATCCCGTTATTGTCAGCAACCATCTGGGTGAAGTTAGTGGTAGTGAAGGATACTCATATAAGGTGGATCAAAGCTTTCTAACAGGATCTCCATTGAGCTATGAAGGTGCCTATCTTGTTGGTGGCATCGAAGCAGATGATTATTTTCATTACCAAGCCCGTACTTTTATCATGAATATGTACAATCATTTCAAACCAATAGGCGCAAGAGAAGAGAGCAATCACTTACTGAAAGAAATGGGTATTGAAGAAATGCCAGGAGTGATTATCGATTCTGACTCTCAATTTGGACAAAAATTTATCGATGCGATGGCTAAACAGCGTTTTTGGGAACGGCCTAGTTATCTCTATCATGTTTAAGGTAAATATGAACGGAAGGCTCTCTAACAAGGTAAGAATTACTTGTTAGGGGGCTTTTTTCTAAGATTGCTCAATCATTGTCACGCTGGCATTATAACAGTTCACAACAAAGGATAATACTTCATAAATCTTTTCATTACATAAAGTTGGCAGATGAAAAGGATAATCCTTTTCCGAAAAAGAAGAAATGCAGAGTTTACTGAATTATTATAAAGATAGGATTATCTCAATGTCAGGACATGAATATTTAGATAACCAGTATACTATAAATAATTTTTTTCATCCTTTAGATGATATGTCTGATGATGAAATAAAATATAGGAGATGGGGGCTAAAAATAAATTATCACAATTTATTCAATGATGTGTTTGGATTAATTGAAGTTGGGTTATGATCCAATACATTTACCAAGTATGGGCAGAGAAAATAGAAAGCAATAAAGTGCAATACTTCTTAAAAAATAAAATGTTGGAAGTATACTCAACATTTATGATAGAACCTTTTATATAAAGATTTTTTGTTTGATTTTAGAGAAGGAATCGGAGTGGTATATAAAAATATGATTATTTATATTAAAATCCAATATGGATAAATTCGTAATTCCTCTATTGACCTATCTTTACATTGCAAATATTATATCATAACAATAGGCCTATTTCAATTGGATTTATATTTTAAGGATTGTTTATATATTGCCCTATAGGTTATATTGACAAATGTTTTTAAAGTAGTATAATTCAATTAGGTAAATCAAGGGTTCTCCATAAACTAGGAGTTTAGCTAATATAGCAATTTATAGCATTAGATTTTAAATTATATTATAAAAAATATAGGAGGTATATCATGAAGTTGGTATTAGAGTTTACAGCAGAGAAAAACAAAATTCCTATAGAATTTAGGGGAGTATTCATGCATTTTTTAAAGAGCTGCTTAAAGGGGGCAAATGATGGAAAGTACTATGACAATTACTATGAAGAAAGCCAAACAAAAAATTTTAGCTTTGCAGTATTTTTTGATAATCCAAAATTTGAAGAAAAAGAAATAGAGATTTCTTCAAATCGAATAAAAATGCTTTTTACGACATCGGAGGAGCTAACAGGATATATTTTTTATAGCAGCTTCTTGGAAAAAAGAAATAAAAAAATTCTATTAGCAGATGATAACTTTATGGTACTAAAAAGTGTGACTAAGGTAGCAGAACCTTTAATTAAAAGCAATAAAATCATTGTAAAAATGAACTCCCCGTTAGTAATACGTAAGCATATTAAAGAAACAAACAAGGATTTTTACTATGCCTATTCACGTGAGACATTTACGGATGAAGCACTTCGAGTAATTCGAAATCAGTTAGAGAAGGAAGGCTTTCGTGAAACATATTTAGAGGGAGTGGCAATTACACCTATCAAATGCAAAAAGGTAGTAATAAAGCATTATCATTGTAATATTGAAGCTAGTGTAGGTAATTTTATACTGGAAGGAAATCCTGCAGTTTTGAATTATTTGATGCAAGCAGGAATGGGGTCTCGAAAAAGTGAAGGATTTGGAATGATGGAATTACTTACAGAGGATGTATAGAGAGGAAGTGAGAGAATGGATGAAACCTATGATTCTAAACTAGAGTGTATTGATTGGAGATATTCGGCAGCCATTCTAGGATTAATTAATTACTTTAAATTTGAAAACAGAGAATATGACAGAGTTAGTTTTAGGCAGAATAGGGACAGCATTGAATATAATCGTTCTGATATTAACCAATCAAGATACCTTGCATTTGCAGAAGACTTCTTTCGAAAAGATATGTTACATATTGAAGTGGAGGACAGGCTGTATAGAGAAGAATTCAATGAAGATCAGATAAAAGCTGTAAATGATAAGTTATCTGGAAATACGGTAATGAAACGAATCTTTTCCAAAATAAAGTTTGATGGAAACAATAAGCAGCAGATTATGGACTTAGTTAATGATAATCGTGAACAGATTATTTTTGAAACCTTTAAAAATAAAAAGAACTTATATGCAAATTTTTGTAACACAAATTTGTTGATGCGTGAGGAACAGGAGCATTGTCGTTTAATAGGGTATAACATAGATGAGGGCAGGAAAAGCCGTTCCATTGCATATAACTTCAATACAAATACTTTTGTAGCAGTGGATATACCAGAATTTGATTTTATTCCCTTTGCATTTTCCAATACTTTTGATTCATTATTTATTAACAATAATTCCAGTATAGAGAATCTGGTAAAGACAAACCGTGAATTGATGCGAATAATAGAGGGAGAACTGTCAGAAGCAAGTAACGGTAATGCAAAAACAGCCCTATTTGGAGGGATAATTACCAGTGCAGAATTTATTGATTATGACGTGGAAGTAATTGTAAAGAATAGAGAAGATTCTTTTTTTCAATCCCTGTTTATTCGAAAAGATTCCATTCAAATATTAAAAGCAATTGAAAACCTAAAAACATTTTCAATATCATACAAAGTGAATGAAAATTATTATATCCATATTCATGAGGAAGTCATTCATTGCATACTAAACAAACTGGTAACAGATGACTTGATTGAAATGCTATTAAAATCAGGAAGAAATTATAGTTATATAATTAAAAAGTTGATAGAAATAAATCTAAAAATAAAAGGAGTAGAGAATATGACCGATGGAATGAAGGGAGCATTTGCATGCGCAAGAAAAGTTACAGGGAAAATTGAAAAGAATAAGGTTAGTGCTTATAAAAAGAAATTAATAAGTGCTGTTGTGGCAGAAGATTATGGTAGAGCATGTGACATTTTACTGCAGCTTTCCTCGTACTCAGAAATCTCGTTTGGCTTTGCCTATGATTTATTTGAAGATTTCGAGAAGAACAAAGAGTTAGCTTATACATTTATCAATGCATTAGATGATTATAAGGTTGATAATGAGAACAATAATAAGGAGGATAAATAATATGAAAAAATCAGTTACTCTAACTGTAGTGGCAAATATGACAAGCAATTACTCTGAAGGATTGGGAAATATTAGTAGCGTACAAAAGGTTTATAAGAATAAGAAATCTTATGCAACCAGAAGCAGAGAAAGTTTAAAAAATGCAATTATGGTACAAAGTGGAATGTATGATGATTTACAAACTGAAGTAAATGGAGCTACGCAAAAAGAGGTCTCCAAAGAAGTGAATGTTGCAAATTGCAGGGCTTTAGAGGGTGGATATATGAATACAAAAGGCAACACATATGTAAGAAATAGCTCCTTCTATCTTACGGATGCCATATCCTGTGATAGTTTTATAAATGAGACAAGATTCCATAATAACCTTTATCTTGCTACAAATTATGCTAAAGCAAATAATATTAATCTTCAGGCAAAGGATGGAAAGACAGGCTTAATGCCATATCAATATGAATATGATAAATCACTTAAAGTTTACAGCATTACTATTGATCTGGAAATGATTGGGAAGGATGAGAATTTTAAAACTGAGGCATCCAGTGAGGAGAAGGCTGCCAGAGTAATTGCTCTTTTAGATGCGATAGCTAACTTAAGTCTGGTAGTTAGAGGTAATTTAGACAATGCTGAACCTATCTTTGTGGCAGGGGGGATGTCAGAGAAGAAGACCCATTATTTTGAGAACGTTGTTAGGGTTAAAAATGAAGAATTATTATTGCCTGCTGATTTAATAGACAAGCTAGGAGAGGGATATGCTTGTGGTTTATTACAAAGTGGTATATTTGCCAATGAAGTAGCAATTATAAAAGAGCTAAATCCAAGAAGTATAAAGGGTTTTTTTGAAGAAGTGAAGGATAAAGTAAGGAAATATTACAGCGTATAGAAGGGTGTGAAAATATGGAGGCATTAAGAATTCACCTGACACAGGCTAGTGCTAATTATAAAAGAGAAGAAACAGTGGAAAATAAGATGACCTACCCACTTCCTCCTTTTTCTACAGTGATTGGAGCATTGCACCATATATGTGGATTTAAAAGTTATAAACCGATGGATATTAGCATCCAGGGAGATTATCACGCTATGGGAAGAGAAGCATATAGGGATCATTGCTTTTTAAATTCTACACAGGATGATAGAGGCATATTAATTAAAATGGACAACCCTGATAATTTATCCAAAGCATACAAAAATGTGGCCTATGCTTTGAAATCGCAAGGTAATAGCTTTCGTAATAATACAACAGTTATGGAACAAGAAGAAGCTCTTATCAAGGAGTATCGGGATTTAAAAAATTTAAATGACCGAATATCAGCGTTTAAAAAGGGAAAATATGCTAGCTGTGTAGAGTTGATAAAGAAACGAAAAGCAACATTAAGTGTAAAGAAGAAGTTATATGAAAAAAATAGTCAGGCCTATATGAAAGTTGATGCTAGAGAAAAAGAAATAAAACAGATGGAAAAGCGACTAAAAGATGGGTTGGAATTATTTGAAGAAGAAAATTATAACATACCTATAGGTAAGTTTAGGACACTTACAACTTCATTAAAATACTACGAGGTATTATATGAAGTGGAGTTAATTATCCATGTAAGAAGTGACAGAGAGACACTTGATGAAATTGTATTGCATATTGATGATTGGAAATCTCTTGGAAGGAGCGAAGATTTTGTACAGATAAAATCAGCTGCACTGGTAGAGTTAGAAGAAATTGATTGTGATTATAGATCTAGTTATCATTCTTATCTGGATGCCGATTTAGTGGAGCGTGGAGATGTTTTGCTCAGGGATAAAAAGTATGGAACATATGCACACGGGACTAAATATTATTTGAACAAAAATTATACCCTCTCTGATAAAATAGGTGGTAAGAGAATTTTTGAAAAGAAGAAAGTATATTATCTATCTGATTATTGGGTTAATGAAGAGTGCAAAGATATTTTAATTGATAAGTCAGGGGAAAAAACACTGATTGTGAATTTTCTATAGTTTAGGGGGGTACTAAGCGACATGGATATGGATAAGTATCTGGCAAAGCCAGACAAGACTTTATTAGAACATACGAATGACGTGAAGGAACAATTGGAAGTTATACAAAGAATCGGATATATTCCCAATGATAAGATTTTTTGGCTTACTTACTGCAGTTGTGAGCATCATGATAAAGGAAAGGTAAATAGGGAATTTAAAAAAAGAATCAGTAATCGCTCTAAATTTAATCCTGATACAGAGATAGCGCATAACGTGCTATCTCTGTATTTTATAAAAAGAGAAGATTTTGATAGTGATGAAGACTACCAAAAAGTAGCTTATGCGGTACTTACTCATCATAATTATTGTGATGAATATGAAGTTATTGATAAGCAGAAAGAATTGATTCATGAATTACTTGCGGATTTTGGGGAAGAGATACATGAAGTTAGAATAGGCACTCTTAATAGGATTTTAAAAATGAAATCTAATCCTGAAGCGGTTCTAATCAAAGGCTTGTTGATGCGATGTGATTATAGTGCAAGTGCTGGAATTACTGTAGAATATGCAAATGATTTTTTAGTTGAGAAATTAGGGCAGATGATGAATGCATGGCAGAAGAAAGAACCAGAAGTATCATGGAATGATTTGCAGACATTCTGCAGAGAGCATAGGGATGAAAACATTATTGTTACTGCACAAACAGGAATGGGAAAGACAGAAGCAGGACTTTTATGGATGGGAAATCATAAAGGATTCTTCATTGTTCCCTTGAGAACTGCAATTAATGCAATTTATGCTCGTATCAAAGGGGATGTTCTTTGTGAAGAAAATCTGAAAGAACGTCTGGCACTCCTTCATTCAGATACACTGGCATACTATACTCAAAACCTTAATACTAAAGAAATTGATATTTCAGAATATTTTAAGAGGACTAAGCAGCTATCTATGCCACTTACGGTAACAACATTGGATCAAATATTTGATTTTGTTTTTCAGTACCCTGGTTATGAAATGAAGCTGGCGACGCTTTCTTATACAAAAATAATCATGGATGAAATTCAGATGTACGGTCCAGATTTGCTGGCTTATCTTACTAGAGGAATTGAGATGATTATAAAATATGGAGGAAAGGTGGCAGTATTAACAGCAACTTTAGCACCTTTTGTTAAAGATATTTTAGAGGAAAAGGGTTGTATGAAAGGAGCAACTTGTAAAGATTTTAATGATGATAAGATAAGGCATAATTTGAAAGTCTATCCTGAGAAGATGAATGCTCAGATCATAGCTGAAACATACATATTAAATAAAAAGAATAATCAAAGTAATAAGATTTTAGTGGTATGTAACACAGTCAATAAAGCACAGGAAATATATCAGGAATTGGAAGAAATCATTGATAGCGAAAGTTTGCATATCCTGCATAACAAGTTTATCAAGCAGGATAGGAGCACAAAAGAAGAGCAAATATTAGAGTTTGGCAAAACTTATAAGGATGATAACACTATTAATTGTGGAAACGGTATCTGGGTGGCAACTTCTATTGTTGAGGCAAGTTTAGATATTGATTTTGATTTTCTCTTTACAGAGCTTTCGGATTTAAGTGCACTTTTCCAGAGGCTGGGACGTTGCAATCGAAAAGGGAAAAAGGATTCTTCAGAGTATAACTGTTTTGTATTTACAGAAATTAATCCAGGTACCATTCGACGTGGAGATAAAGGATTTATTGATAAAACAATTCATGAACTATCAAAAGAAGCATTGCAAAACGTAGGTGGGGTTTTAACAGAATCAGAGAAAGTGGAATTAATTAATAGTCATTTTCGTACGCAGAACTTAAAAGGAAGTGATTACTTAAGAAATTTTAATAAGATCTATGATGAAATATTAGAGGTTAATCCAGGTGATATCAAAAAAAATGAGATTAACTTTAGAAATATTCTATCTTATACAGTAATTCCTGAATCTGTATATAATGAAAAGAGGGAGGATATTGAAAGTAATTTAGATATATTGGAACAAAAAGATATACTATGGGAGCAGAAGATAAGAGCAGCCAATCATATTAGAAATTGTAGTCTATCAGTAGAACCTTATATATTTAGAGAGTCAAAACATATCACTTCTTTTTCAATAGGAAGAGGAGAAGTAATCTATGTTATCGATTGCTTTTACGATAAATTAGGATTTCGTATGAAGAAAAATGACGGATTTCATATGCTTTAAGGAGGAGTATGCATGAAAAAGCAGATAACCGGAGTGATGATGTACTACTATTATGTCTGTAAACGCAAGTTATGGTATTCTCAACAATATTGAAATGGAGCAAGATAATGAATGTGGCAATAGGAACGCTATTAGATGAAAACAGTTATGAGACGATTTCTATGTATTTTATAAAATGTGAGATTAATAGAATAGTCAAAATATATGCTTTCATTTGTATTATTAAAGTCTTGTCGACCTGTAATATAGTAAAAAAGTACGTAGGTTGACAATGCTTAAAGAAACTAGATAAATAGTTATGAATATGTCGTTTTAGGACTAGAATTATTGTAATCTCATGGTGCTACAGTATGGGTTGACAATATTATGTCCTTAAACTATAGTATTTATAGGCTTTAATGGTATACAGATAAGAATCTAACCAAAGTGGAATGTAAAGTAATCTAGTACCTTGATGCTTGTAATCTGTGATGAATAAGAATCTAACCAAAGTGGAATGTAAAGGCTTCTGCTATTGGCAAGGAAAATGTTACTCTATCATAAGAATCTAACCAAAGTGGAATGTAAAGCTGGATAATTATTTCTAACTTTTAGAACCTCTTCAAATAAGAATCTAACCAAAGTGGAATGTAAAGATAAGAAACCTATTATCTTCGTGATTTGCGCTCAATATAAGAATCTAACCAAAGTGGAATGTAAAGGTACTAGCATTTTGCCAGTAATCAACGTTGTAATTATAAGAATCTAACCAAAGTGGAATGTAAAGCAAAAATGATAATAAGACAATTATAGAACAAATGTTCATAAGAATCTAACCAAAGTGGAATGTAAAGGTGGTAGAAGATGGCGAACATGAGAGACAAGTTATTAATAAGAATCTAACCAAAGTGGAATGTAAAGTTGAAGAAGATTAGAGGCAGATACCATGTGCTTATTATAAGAATCTAACCAAAGTGGAATGTAAAGAGGTATTAACTGCACCAATTCACATGGCAGATTTGTATAAGAATCTAACCAAAGTGGAATGTAAAGGTGAAGCGAAAGCAGCAGAAGTAGATGCTATCAAGAATAAGAATCTAACCAAAGTGGAATGTAAATTGCGATAAGAATATGGTTTAATATATAAAGGTTAAACATATTACCAGTCTGCCGAGTAAAATAAGGAGAAAACGATATGAATATTTTATCGATTGCCAGTAATGCCTCTGCATGGAGAGGCTATGAATATTACGAAGGGGAAAAAATTGTATGTAAGCACAAGATTACCTGTTTTTCACAGCATTTCCGAAAGAGCAGATAGGTACATAGCCGAAATTGAAGAATATGAGAGAGAAGAAGAGAAACAGGAACTGGAACGCTACGATTCAGATCGTAAAATATGTAAAGAGCCTGTCAAAAGAAGAACTAAGGATTGCATTAATTAATGCATTGGTAGAAGCAGAAGAAAGGAACCTCTATGGCTATTAATAAATTTTTCAGACGGATAGCAGGGTATGTCCATAGGCTGCCAAAGCCATATCATATGTTTAAGTTTATTTGTCCCATAACAGACATTACACTAAAACTAAGCCTCATATCCGAAAATCGTAATTTGATTTTTACCTGCCGTGCAGATTTCAATTTCTATAGCATCTAACTGTACTGTATTCCCAATGCCTAGTCCAGTATGTGTTCCGACAAAAGATGTCTGTAAATTATTGATTACCTCCCAAGGATCAGATGCTCCCCGTACCATATCTGTAATATCATGTTTAATTGGGGTGGTTAAATAATTTGCAGAGCCTATGATAGACAGGCTTATTTCTTGTAATTCAATCCAATTCACCTGGATATTCGGCCGCCAATAAAGAATCATGGAACTAACACCTACAGCAAGTGTTAGATTAAGGCGGCAATAGTATTTTATGATAACCTGTTCAATCTCTAAATACTTGTATTGCGTTGGTAACATAGTATATTCTAAGACAAGTCTTCCGCGGGTTTGATTAAGCAGGGCTGAACTAAGAGAAGCCAGTGTCCCGTTGGAAAGCCCTATTGCATTGTTAACATTAGCGAAATCACTTCTGTTATTATAGGCAGCCTGTACGGCAGTTACAGCACCATAAATATTACATGATATTTCCTCATCAGAAGTACTCAGCATAAGAGAATTACCGGTTGTAAGCTTGAAGGCGGAAGGAAAGGCTTGACTTACAATATGAAAGGGTTGTGTTATTCTTAGAGATAAAAAATTGATATCATCATCACTTAATAAAATTGATACTGCTAATGGAGCAGATACTTGAACAGAGGTGAGATAAATACTTTTTTGTGGTTCCGGTGTCCAAAGAATTGTTTTGGAAGGTTGTATACCTAAGCTGTAATATTGAATGATATCAGAACGTTCTTTTATAGTTAATAGGATTTGCTGGTTCGCTGCCGGTACGTTATTCTTGGCTTGAATATTATGTTTCATTATAATCCTCCATGCTGCTGATACCCGCGAATTTGGGCGCCGCACAATATTTGCAAAGTGAATTGTGAAATAATTCACTTTATGATAATTTTAATTTCCACACTACTCTCCTTTCATTACCGATGAATACATTAAAGTTCATAGCCTAAAAGAGTAATATTGACTGTTCCTGCAGTACTGGTTGTAATGGAGATTATCTCATCAGGATTAAATTCAATTGGTGAGGAAAAGCTTATACCATAGGTGGCAAGGGTATTGGTAAGAGTTATTGACATAAAGGCAGCATTATTTTCTCTATTTAGTTGGACAGCCAGCGGGGCAGGGGCAGAAACCTGCAATGCAGTGAGGAAAATGCTTTTATCAGTACTTGGTGTCCATATCGGTGTATTGGTTTGAAGTGTGGTAAAGGTTTGAAACAAGACAATATCAGATGGATATTCTCTTGTAAATAGGGGATCTTCTAAATTAAAAACGATACTCATCAGTTTTGTATTGCTGCCCATTAATAGCTCCTGTCAATATATTTTAAAGTCCATATCGTCTATATTATATGAACTTTATTTGAAAATGTTGTCTGTATCCATTTGGATAAATAATAATTTAATTCTTTTATAAATATAAAGAAACAAATCTTACCAAAATAGGTGATTTTTCTATAGGGGCATATGCGGTTGTCAATGTAAGGATTCCTGGTTCAATGGTATAATTCATACTTGGTTGCATGATTCCATTTACAAAAAGATTGTAATAAGAAGTTTGCTTAGGATCCAAAATACCCCGGTCTCCATAAACAGTTAATTCGTCTGCATCGGTATAAATTTTTTCTTCATTTGACAGCGTATTATACTGGTAGGTTTCTGCCTTGATCAGCCGATTGCCTTCGTCTTTGATTACCAAATATTCAAGAATAATGGGTACATCTTTTTTTGGTGGTTCTGCTATGGTTAGGGTTAGAAGACCGGGTTCGACAGAATAATTAGTTTCCGGCTGTAATACCCCATTGATAAAGAGGTTAAAGAAGGATACATCCTTTGGGTCAGGTATACCATAGTCTCCATATATTAATAATTCATCGGCATTTGTAAATTCTTTTTTGATACCATTTGAAACGGTATTATATTGATAATCAGAAACATTAAGAAGCTTCTTGTTTTTTTTATAAAAAGAACCGGTGATTTCTGCTAGTAATACCACTGTATTCTTAGAATTTAAAGTTCCGATATCCCAGATTATTCTATTGTCTTTTTGAGAGATCGTACCTTTGGTAAAACTTATGGGATAAAAACAAGTTAAATGATCTAATCGTAAGATATCAGTCATGACAATATCATTAACCGGGCCATACCCATAATTGGATATTCTGATTTCAACTCTCCAAGTATTAATTTTATTGGCATTAACTTCTAAGGGGCCTGATACAATATACTTCTCAATCGTTAAATCACCAAATACATCAGGACAATTATTATTCCTATAAATACCGGCTGACCTGCCGTGAACAAATAATAAATTTTCCAGCAGCAAGAAATTGAGACAAGTATTCAACTCGAACATGTCATATACGAGGTTGGTAACCAGATTGCTGTAGGAAAAAGCTTCTGAATAGCCCAAGCAAGAGGTGAACTGTTCAACCTTGCTTACGGCTCTGCTAGAATATTCTACATGTTCACATTGGGAAAGAGCATTGTAGGCTAACATAGAGGAGGCCTTTACATGTTTTCTATCATTACAAACTTTGGCAGGGCATCCCGAAGTTATATTGGATATGATACATGAATTCGAATCTGAGCTGCAAGCAATAGCTCTGCTTAGAAAGCGGCATCCTGTGGTATTGAATAAACCATCAACTTCAATAATAGCAGTCAAAGTTTCGCAGGGCAAAAGCTCTTTGATCTCCCATATAATAGAGTTATCAGAGACCGATATGTTACCCGATGTGATAGATTTAATTGTTATGTTTTTAAATTCATCAAAAAGAATATAATCTATGACAATGAGATTTCTCATAATTTCCTTGTCTGTATTAGTAATATCGAGAGAGAAGGCCCATTTTTTAGGACGGCCTAAGAATGTCTTCCTAGATTCATTAAAAACATGGGCTTGTAATAACAAGCGCTTTTTGGCTATATTCCTCTTTGGAGAAACTACGATTTGAAAATCCTGAGAAAGATTAGAAACTATTTTTTGGCTATTCACATTCCCTATTCCTAAGGCAATACCTAGAGTTTTAAATCCGTTTAGGCAGAAGCAGCCTATGATATCTACCATAAGAACTGAAGTATCTGATTTTCTTAGTACATCAATTTTCCAGAGAATTTCATTGCCTGATATATTTGCTGCTCCATGAGAAATACTGATGATTTTTATACATTTGACATAATCAAGGAACAAAGTATGTCTTATTAGGATATCAGATACAGTATTAACACTAAGATTAGATATTTTTATTTCCACCCTCCATACATTGGCTGTATTAACATTTACTTTGGTGGGACCTGAGGTAATGGTTTGAGTGAGTTCTAATCCTTGGCTAACATGGATAGGGTTTATGCAAATAACATCAGTGTTTACAGAACAACCTAAGACGGTACTTCCATATGCCATGCTTCTATCAATACAGCGAGTTCCCTCCACTTGAAAGAAACCCTCTGCTCTAAAATTAGCAGTGGCGTATTCACAAGGGTCAAGAGTATCGATATCCCAGGTAATTATCCCATCCTCTATTAATATACTTCCGCAGGAGGCAGAGGTGTTTTCAAGACTGGTGATTAAATCCAATAGAATTGTATCCGTTATAACAATATTTGAAATGGGTATATGACTTATATTACTTATTGTTAAGGTGAATTCCCAAGTTCCGTTACAACCTGAGGGAATCCATGCAGGTCCATACAAAAGACTACTCTCCAAATGAAGGTAATTGACTATGTTATCCTGTACACAAATATTGATATCTGTTACGGGGCCGCTGGAAATTGCTCCTGAAGGAAGGATACCTTCCACTAGAGCAGAATTAAGTTTCGTTGATTTTGTACTGTTATCTTTAAAGGTAACGAAAGAGATAATAATGGTAGAATCCTTGATAGGAACATCTTCCGTTTTAAGAAGGAGAACGCCTTTTTGGATTTCATAATTCACTTTTGGCTGCAGCACTCCATTAATAAACAGGCCGAAAGAAGAAACATCATTAGGATCGAGGATGCCCTTATCACCATATTCAATTAATTCATCCTCATTTGTATAAATTTTTTTAACTCCATCAGACAGAGTATTATATTGATAGACCTCTGCATTTAATAGATTCTTTTCCTGATTTAAAGAAAGTGTATTACCTCCAAACATAGTGACCACCTCAAAACAAATATATATTCTATTATCTTATTTTTTGTATAAGAAGATGAAAAGGGATGTGCAGTGATAGCACATCCCAAATTTGATAATTAAGTTGTTACTGTGGTGTCAGAATCAGAGGTTGGAGCAAAGTTAGTTACAATTAGAGTAATTGGAGCTCCAACTGGTATCGTTTCTGCGTCATTAACAGTAACCTGGGAACCATCAACACTAACGGTATATAGGCTAGATTGCTGCAATACACCATTTATAAACAATAGATAATATCCATTGTTTGTTGCAGCAGTTGTAAGATTACCGGTCATAATATTGCCGGCATCGTCTATAAATTTCGCTGCTGGAATAGTAAGAATATCGTCTGTTCTGTCATCTTCGTTTAGCAGATAGAAATATTTTTCGATTTCTGGGTTGATTTCAACATCCGTTGTAGTAGTAGCGTCGATTGCAAGTTTAAATAATTGTGCAGCCATTTTCTGCTCACCTTTCTATTTTATTTGTAAAATAATTATACTTTATTATATTGTGCAAAGCGCCAATTTGTTACATATTTCGACTAATATAATGGAAAATACGCATTAATTGCAAAATATACAAGCCAAAGCGTAAAAAGCATCTTTCTTGATTAAAGAATTCAGACATATCCTTGTTTATTTTTTATCCATGGCTCACAAGATTACGTTAGGGATTGTTTTCTATTTTGCCAGCAATTTATCAAGGCTTGAATCTACTTTAACAATTATGCCAATGAGTTTTTCTTTAGGAAAAGCAAAGTTGTTTTCAGCCCAGCGGTTGATAATTCCGAGGCATCCTTGTATATGGTAGCTTGCAAAAAAAAATCAATTCTTCTGTAATGTTATTTGCGCCAATTTCATGTGTCCATATTTCTAAATACTTTTCTTCCAAAAAAACACTTATGCGGTCTGAAAAACTGCGGTTTCCATTCTTTATAAGCATACGGCATATTTTTGAATTGTCATATACATAGGCGATAAGTGTTTCAAAAAACTTCTCATACGGCAGGGAGGAGTCATCAAGAATCATAGCAAGTTCGTCAACAATGGCATCTTCCAGGAAATATGACAGCGTTGAATTAACCTATACTTTTTGAAGGGGGAAAGGTCTTGCTAAACATATGAGATTGATTTACTATATTCATTGGACATTGTTGGAATTTCCCGGAGTTATCCGGCAATTCATAGTAAAATCAAACGGTTTACAGTTTTGGCAAGCGACCTTACTAGCGATAGCCTTTGTTGGTATCTTTCAGTGTAATTTGCCTTGGTATTTCCTTATAAAATATTTGAACATTTTTAGAAAAGAAATTAGTTATTATATGCCCCAATTGGGGCATATTAAAGTTTAAGCTTAAATTAAAGGAGGATTTATCTATGAACAAGTTTATTTTTAATGATTATTTTCATGAGCCTCAGGGAAAAATCGCCAAGCGGATGCTTTTCAAAAGCGATAATGTAATTGCCTTTGTTCTAAACATTGCAAAAGGGGAAATACTACCGGGACACACACATCTAGAATCAACTCTTTTCTTGCAGGTCATGGAGGGTAATGCCAAGGTTGTCATAGATGACAATGAAACCTCACTGCAGGTGGGTGAGTTAATGCAGGTTGATGGGCAGGAAAGCATGCAGGTTATTAACATTGGTGAAGATGTCTTGCGCCTTTACGTTACAATTTCACCAATGGGTTCCGAGGCTTTTGCAACAGATGCAAATGTTTAATGACTTATCTTTATCCTGCCATGTGAAAAAAATTCACTATTTTATACCACTTATTTTTTACTGAAAATTACTAAGGTTAGAGCCCTCAGTACACTGAGGGCTTTATTATTGACAGCTTGTATCTTTATAAAATAGTACATCAATAATAAGTTGCCTTCTTAAGTTTCGCAGTTTTTATTTATTAGATATCGAAAAAAGAAAGTTAATATGCTATGATGGATAGGTAATATTATAAAATATCAGAGTAGTGATATGAAAAGCATCCGGTTTCTATTGGCTGGGTTACAAATGCATTAGAATCCTTGCAGGATAAAACATAGTTGTAAGTTAGCTCTTGCTGACAAATTTGAAGTTGTAGTGTAGATTATTGATATGAGGAGGTAGCAGCGTTGTGGATGATGAATTGAAAATCAAAATGTACTCATTTACGGTGGATTGCAAAGACCCGCAGGAATTAGCAAAATTTTATGCGGCACTGCTTAAGTGGGAAATAATGTCTATTGATGAAGAATGGGCATGTGTATATGCTCCAGGAACTAATCAGGGAGCATATCCTTGTATATTGTTTCAACGGAATCCTGAGTATAAACCGCCTGTGTGGCCGGAAGAGCCTGAAGCTCAGCAGCAAATGGCACACATAGACTTCGCCGTTAATGATTTAGAAAAAGCAGTTCAATCTGCGATCCATTGTGGAGCAACAATCGCGAAGGAACAATTTTCTGATAATTGGAGAGTCTTGTTTGACCCCGCCGGACACCCTTTTTGCTTATGTCAAATGAAATCAATTATCGAGAGTGCCCATTTTGCGTTGTTATAGAATGAAAAAGGGCGGATAAAGAAAGGTGAACCCCAACTTTTATATGTGGGAGATTGCATTTTTTATGCATAGTCTAATTTTAATCATAACGGCACATTCAATTAAGCAGTATATGTGCTATTAGCCGGAAAAGCTCCAATTTGGCATGCCGGTAAATAAGAATTTGAGAGGGGGATCTACTATGGGATTCTTTAGGAAAAAAGAAAGGTTAAAAAAAGAAACAATGTTTCTTGGGTCTTCAAAAACAGCATTGGATATTTTAAATATGGCAATTGCAGAAATTGATTCTTTTCAGATTGAATATGAAATAGATTTTATTTACAAGGGTATTAAACATGTTATGGGCATTGATTATGACCGTAAAAATGCTCCAAAGAAGGGGTATTATCCTGAATATATGAGCGTTTATTTAGATGAACAAAAATTTAAGACATCCTCAGAACTCTATACGAATGGATATATAGAAGGGGAAAGATTTATGGAGGTAGCCGGAATTGAGTTAGATATTAGCCATCAAGAGGCATTGGAGAGGGGTTATCTGAGCAGTAATGATGTAGATATTGATTAGAATAAACAGAAATCATGGAGTAAATGCATAATGCAAATACATAATGAAAATACGATATTATTAGAATCACTGAAACCAGATTGTTCAAAATGCAGTGGATTGTGTTGTACGGCATTGCTTTTTTCAGAGATGGATGGCTTTCCTGAAAGTAAAGCAGCCGGAAAGCCTTGTATGAATCTTCAAAAGGATTTTCGGTGTAAAATCCATAGAGAACTTGAAAAAAACAGAATGAAAGGCTGCATCGGGTATGATTGCTTTGGTGCAGGGCAGCAGGTAACACAATCCATTTATTTTGGGCAAACGTGGCAGAATGTACCAGAGCAGGCAAAGGAAATATTTGATGTATTTATAGTAGTGTTTCAACTATATCAAATCCGCTACTTTTTACTAGAGTCTATGGCGATTCTTCCAGCAAAAGTATTGAAAAATGATATCAAGGCACTGGCAGAAGAAAATGAAATGATATGTAATTGCAAACCTCAAAACATTATAACATTTGATATAGAAGATTACAGAAACAGGGTAAATGTTCTTTTAAAACAGGTTTGCACTTTGCTGCAAAAGAGTTTGTGCTGTGAAAATAAGAAATGTGCATCCGATTTTCTTTTGAGAAATTTCAAGAATAAAGATATGAGAGGCTTGGATTTAAGTACAAAGTTGTTAATTGCTGCAAAATTCAATAATTGCGTGTTCGATGGGACAATTTTCTTAGGAGCGGATACGCGGGATGCAGATTTTGGAGATGCGGATTTAAGAGATGCAGTTTTTTTATCACAAGGACAAATAAATTCTGCGAAGGGTAATCGAAACACCAAATTGCCTCAATATCTGGATTATCCGATTACATGGAGATAATAGATGGAATAAGATTATTAAAGTTACAAGTTCCAGAAAGTACACCAAATGAGTTTAAAAAATAGATACATTACCGTTAGAGGCTTTTCTCTAATTTCGCTTATCATTCTTTTATATGCCAAATCTAGCTCATCTCTTTCTGATACTTAATAACTGCTTCAAAAATCAACAAAACTAAATACCACGTACAATGAATCTTTGGAATACATTATAAAAAGAAAATGCAAGGAGGACTCCAATGTATTATAGGACAACTTATCCGTCACCGGTAGGTTTGATTACGCTTGCGTGTGACGGCGGCAATCTTGTTGGTGTATGGAATGAAGGGCAAAAATATCATGGTGCTGCCATATCCGCAGAAATGATTGAAAAGGACGATATGCCGGTGTTTGATGCGGCAAAAAAATGGCTGGACAGATATTTTGCTGGTAAGAAACCTGCCGCTTCCCAATTGCCGCTGGCTCCTATCGGCAGTGAATTTCGGAAAAGCGTATGGACTATTTTATGTGAAATACCATATGGTGAGATAATCACATATGGCGAGATTGCAAGAAAAATGGCGGCTAAAATGAATAAGGAAACGATGTCAAGTCAAGCGGTGGGCGGGGCTGTTGGACATAATCCCATCTCTATTATTATTCCCTGCCACCGGGTTGTTGGAGCAAATGGCAGCTTGACAGGCTATGCGGGGGGGCTGAAAACAAAAGTAAAGCTGCTCGAATTGGAAGGTATCGATATGTCCCGGTTGTTTGTACCTGCAAAGGGTACGGCTCTTTAGGGATAAAAATAGGATTATTGGTGCAGTGCAGGCAGAATAGTTGGAGGTAATTTTATGCGTAGTGCGATAGAAAATAGAGTTTCACGGAGAAAATTTGAAAAAGAATCAATCACAAATTGGGAAAAGGAAAAAATTATTTCTCTTATCGGCCAATTAAATGAAGAATCCGGTTTAACAATGGCATTTATGGAGGATGGAGGAGGTGCTTTTGGGAAGTTAAGAAAAAGTTACGGGCTATTTACCAATGTTCGTTCTCTTATATTGATGAAAGGCAAGAAAGGCGATAAAGATTGGAAGGAGAAGATTGGATATTACGGAGAAGATTTAGTGCTTGCCATAACGGATTTAGGTTTGGGAACATGCTGGGTTGGAGGCACCTTTGATAAGGATGAATTAACTATTGATAGCGGCGAGGAATTGGCATGTGTTGTAGTAGTGGGTAAAGTGGCAGCTCCTTCACTAACAGAAAAAATGGTGCGGTCAGCTGCCCATAGGAAAGTAAAGAGTAGGAAGGAACGAATCCTAAGCGATCAAGCTTTGCCTCAATGGGTACAAAACGGAATGAAAGCCGTATTACTTGCCCCAAGTGCTAAAAACACACAAAAAGTAATGTTTAAGTATGAGAATAGCATCTTAAGTGCTCAAATTGTGGATGACTATTCCATGGATTTGATTGATTTAGGTATTGCAAAGAAACATTTTGAGATAGAGGCAGGCGGAAAATTTGAATTTGGGAATGGTGGGATTTTTCATTTAAATTAGTATGATATTTACCGGATTCAAGGTTTTATAGAACGCATAGCAAAGACGAATCAACAGCAAATTATTTCATCTTGCCGCAGCAGAAAAGGATAATGTGAAAGAGATGAGTCTGACTGCCGCTTAAGAAGCGGAAGACTTCCTTAGATAGATTAAAAAATAAAGTAATCAAAGAAAAAACTATGGTATTTGTTCAAGGAAGATTATGCTTGACGAAACAAGCAACCTATATTATAATTAGAATAATTCTAAATAGAAGGTGATGAGATGAGTACAAATTCAGAATTAATTCTTCATATTATTAATGCATCAAACGATCACCTTACTGCTGAACAGATTTATTTGAAATTAAAAGAGAGTTCTTCAAAAATAGTATTAGCGACGGTATATAATAACTTAAATTCACTATATGAGAATAAACTTATTCGAAAGGTTTCAGTAGAAGGACGTCCGGATAGATATGATAAAATCATAAAGCATGACCATCTAGTCTGCAAACAATGTGGACGATTAACTGATATTACACTTAAGGATCTGACGGTAAAATTAGAAAAAGAAATAGGAGAAGAAATTCTTTCTTATGACTTGAAGGTCAGTCATATCTGCTCTGTTTGCAGAGGAGCGGAGAAAAAGTAAATAAGCATGAGTAGACCGCATGCTTAAAAATAAAAAGGAGGTATTTTCTATGCGTTCTATAACCAAATTAAACATTCAATATGCTCACCGTTTTCTCAATTATGAGGGAGAAGCACAGTATCTTCACGGACATAGCGGATTACTTACCATTGAGGTTGATGGTGATGTAGATGCCAGAACCGGTTTTGTGTATCCTTGCAACAGTATCAAACGTATTGCCTGGGATTATTTGAAAAACTTTGATCACGCTCTGATTTTGCAGAAAGAAGATCCTATATTGCCGGAAATTCTAAAAGTTTATGAAGCTCAGGGGATTCGTGATGGTGCAGAAACCAATATTATGGTTGGAGAGGCATTTGATATTCCATTGGCAAAAGCTTATCCGGAATGCCGTTTAGTGGTAGTTGGGAAGGTTGCTACCTGTGAAAATCTTATTGAGGTATTTTATAACCTGTTAAAAGACAAATTAAATATTAAAAAAATGACATTTGCTTCTGGTGACAATTGTGCTTCTATGGAATTTTAAGTAAACTGTTTTAAAGGGATGAGAGGTTATGCTTCTCATCCCTTTTTCTGTGCGTCTAGTGAGCCGCAAGTTCGTTTGGAAAGGTTACGTTTTTTCATTCTGCAGGCAGCCATAATGAAAACGTATTTTATGATAGTACCTACTTGAATATAGGTAAAGAATCAAGAAAATTATGAAGGTTTAGGGCATCCCATGGCAAATATTTAGCAATGGATAATCCTACAACATCGGTTTATTTGGAAACATCGCCAATTAGTTTTGCTACCTGTGATAGAGTCATTTTACCGCTGGAAGAATCAATTTGGCAGCCATCAGGATGGGCAATCTCCCCCAAACACAATGATCCGTTTCGGCTGATAGGCTTCTATAATATTTCGGACCGAGCGTTGTTGCTGTAATAGAATTGTTTGGGCAAATACACCATTTTCTGTAGGCAGCTCCGAACCGTCATAGGGAACTACAGGAACTTCTATCTGTGGCGTGCCGCCGGCTTCAGGCGCAAGCCAGGCAAGCAGTTTAGCACCAAAGCTATAAGGTGGATTGTTTCCTCCCAGCCATTGTGGAATAATCAAACGCAGTGTATTTGGCATAGAAATTCTCCTTTACTTTAATCATATGTTCATTGTACAATAAGTGTAAATAGAGTGTCAGTATGGGAAGAGGGGGGAGTATATATCTATGGAAACCGTTGCCGGGCTTTTGCAGGACTATCTAAATCAAGTGCTCCATGACCCTGAATACGCGGTTCTGGATTTACAGCAGCTGCCGGAGGAGTTTCAGGAGTTTGGGAAAAGCCTTGTCTATTTTTCTCAGAGCGTTGTGGAAACCGGTACAATAGCAAAAGCCATCGCAAAGGGAAACTTAAATATTTCATTGCCACCTTCGGGCAATGAAATGGC
Source organism: Bacillota bacterium (assembly GCA_023457255.1). Classification (GTDB taxonomy): domain Bacteria; phylum Bacillota; class Clostridia; order Lachnospirales; family Lachnospiraceae; genus Lachnoclostridium. Next base: position 58,947 of record JAEWMB010000020.1, read on the forward strand.
CGCTCCTCTCAAATCGCTTCATGCCTCATTAAAACATCTGACATGGCAGACACAGCAAGTAGCCAAGGGAGATTACCGGCAGCATGTAGATTTTATGGGGGATTTCGCCGAGGCTTTTAATACTATGGTAGAACAGCTCGAACAACAGCGTCTGGTACTGCTGGAAGAAATCCGTACCGTGATGCAGAGCAGGAGCTTGTACGAAATGCTGGCAGGGCAGATCGAGCAGCGGATTATCGTGACCGATGCCGATACATCGGAAATATTACTTGTCAGCCGGGAAACGAATGGTATTGAGGCGGAATTAGGTAAGTGGATGAAGAGACAAACGAAGGAGATGCGGGGAAAGAGTGAAATATGCGTAACAGAACTGGAACTGATAGAGGATGCTGCAGTTCGGCATTACTCTGTATCGATTCACCCGCTGTGCTGGAGTCAACATAATGTCCTTGCTTTTGTGCTCACAGATATCAGTACGCAAACAGAACAACTAAGAAAACTTCAAAATATTGCCAATATTGATACCTTAACTCAGCTATATAACCGGCGATATGGTATGGAGATTCTGGAAAAATGGATTTCCGAAAGCCGGAGCTTTGTTTTGTGTTTCATCGATATTGATAACCTGAAATTTGTGAATGACCGATATGGACACGCAGAGGGGGATCAGTATATTACCTGTGTATCGGGTACAATTCGCAAATTTTCTCCGGATGCGGTCGTATGCCGTATCGGCGGAGATGAATTTATGTTACTTGCCGAAAATTGGAATACGGAAGAGGCAGCAAAGCAATTGGAAGTATTACGAAATCAGATGATTGGCTGCGGCGTCTCCTATGAACGCAGTGTAAGCTATGGGGTTCTTCCGGTTGGAACGGACAATACGCTGCAGGCTAGCGACCTGCTGAGTGCTGCCGACGAAAAGATGTATGAATATAAACGGGCTTATAAACTGCGGCAAAAGTGCAGGTATAATTACGAGAAAAATCAATCCGATTAATATCAACTGTATACAGCCATAGGAAACCGGATTGCTCTAGGATAGCAGCAAGAGGAATAAATATGTGTCTGTAAAATAATTATGGGAGGAGCATATTGCTGTGACGCTCAGCATAGGCCTTGCATGAGGAGCCGTTCCTGTTACTTTTCAGGACTTATATCAAAGGACGGATGAAGTGTTGTATCTGGCAAAACGAAATGGATGTAACGGCTATGATATCAATGAAATACTGAATACTTATAACCAAGTTGGAAACAATACCCTTGGAGGTGTTTTCATTATGATATCACGAAAATCAGTTATAACATTTGGCATGGTGGCAATTCCGATAGCGATGTTTACAACCACACAGGACAATGACATCCATTTTAATCAACTCCATAAGGAAGACAATAGCCGAATTCGATACAAAAAGACCTGCGCTCACTGTGGTAAGGAAATAAAATCGCAGGATATTGTAAAGGGCTATGAGTACGAGGATGATAAATATGTCGTTGTTACGGAAGAAGAGATTGAAAAAATTAAGACAGAAAAAGAAAAATCAATTCAAATACTGCATTTTGCTCAATTAAACCAGATTTCACCCGTTTATTATGAAAAGACCTATCAGGCTGCACCGGAGGTGGGTGGAGAAAAGGCATTTGAGCTGCTTCGTTCTGCCCTGATGGGGGAACAAAAGATTGCAATAGGCAAAACTGTCATGGGTACAAAGGATACACTAATGGCTATTATTCCCCGGGAAGATGGAATCCTTATATCCACGATGTTTTATGAAGATGAGATTAAAGCCTTTCAAAAACCGTATACAAAGCCAGAAGTTTCCGAGCAGGAAATGAATATGGCAAAAGTACTGATTAATTCGATGGATACACCGTTTGATCCTTCGAAATATAAAGATGAATACCAAGAGAGACTTCGTACTCTTATTGAGACAAAGATTTCCGGGAAAGAGGTCGTTGCCGCAGAGTCAGAGGGAGCCGGCAAAGTCATTGATCTTATGGATGCTCTTAAAGCCAGTGTAGAAAAAGCGAAGAAAGATAAGGAAACAGCGTAATTGTATGACTGCAAAGCTAAATGAGTACAACCAAAAAAGAAATTTCGAAAAAACACTGGAACCAGAAGGAATTACGGAAACCTCTGAAGAGAGTCTGCGGTTTGTCGTCCAGCACCATATGGCTCGCCGGGCGCATTATGATTTTCGTTTGGAATGGAATGAGGTTCTTTTAAGCTGGGCGGTACCTAAAGGGCCTTCTTATAATACCAGTGATAAAAGACTCGCCGTACAAGTGGAAAACCACCCCTTGGAATATAGGAACTTTGAAGGAACGATTCCCAAAGGGGAATACGGCGGCGGAGTAGTGATGCTTTGGGATGAAGGCTTCTGGGAACCTTTAGGAAATGTTGAAGAAGGATTACGAGAGGGAATGCTTAAGTTTGTACTAAAAGGAAAACGACTTAAGGGAAAGTGGGCTTTAATCCGATTGAGGGCAAAGGCAGGAGAGGTGAAGGATAACTGGCTTTTACTGAAAGAAAAAGATGAATATGTGAAAACTAAGGAAGGGATATATGAATTTACTACCAGTATCCGAACCGGACGTACCATGAAGGAAATCGAAGAAGGAGAAAATGAAAAAATCATTAGAAATCCTTTCAATACAGCCGATGCACAGCTTGCTAAGTTAGTTACTACAGTACCTAAGGGGGAAGATTGGCTTTATGAGCTGAAATATGACGGATATAGAATTCTTGCATTTGTAGAAGGCAACAACGTCCGGCTGATTACCAGAAACGGTAATGATTATGTGAGGCGGTTTCAGGACGTAGCGGATTCTCTTATAGAATTTGCTGCCGGAAGAGCCATGGTTTTAGACGGGGAAATGGTAATTACAGATGAATCCGGGAAGACAGATTTTCAAGCCTTACAAAATTATATGAAAAATCCTGAGACTCAAAACCTTACTTATATCATCTTTGATTTACTTGCATTGGATGGAAGGGACCTTCGTGAACATCCGTTAATTGACAGAAAAGAGATGCTTGAAAGTTTGATGAAGGATGCTCCTAAAAGCCTTTACTATAGCCGTTTTGTCAGAGGGCATGGGAAAGAAAGCTTTGCGGTGGCTTGTGAGACCGGCATGGAAGGAATTGTAGGTAAAAAAGCCGACTCTGTTTACAGTGGTTCCAGAAACGGTGATTGGATTAAACTCAAATGTGATAGAAGGCAGGAATTTATAATTGGAGGATATACCCGCTCCGACAAAAAAGCAAGTGGAATCAGTTCTCTTCTTCTAGGTGTGTATGAGGGGGAAGAATTGATTTATGCCGGACGTGCCGGCACTGGATTAGGCGAGTCTGATATGAAAACTCTTGAGGAGGCATTTGAGAATATCAAGAGAACGGATTCGGCTTTTAAAACTGCGCCGAAACAAAGACCAAAGGAAATAATTATATGGCTTGAACCGGAGTTGGTTGCAGAAATCAAATATGCGGAATTGACGAAAGATAATTTACTAAGGCAAGCTAGCTTTAAAGGCCTGCGGACAGACAAAGACCCAATGGATATAAAGTGGGAAAGACCAGAGAAAGCAACAAATTCCCGAGCTTTAAAGAAAGAAGTGGAGAAGCCTATGGAAGCAAATTCAAACAGCATTGTTGTGGAAGGAGTAAAAATCTCCAGTCCGGATAAGGTGATGTTTGATGACCCTGTTATCACAAAATTAGATGTGGTTCAGTATTATGCAAAGATTTCAGAATATATGCTGCCGTATGTTAGCCATAGGATTCTTAGTATAGTAAGATGCCCCAAAGGAATTTCACAGACTTGTTTCTATAAGAAGCATCCAGGTTTAGGCAGCAAGGGAATTATTACGCTGCCGATTGCTGTCGGCAGCGGGGAAACAGAGGATTATTTCTATATTGACAGTGCCTCGGGCCTGATATCCGAAGTACAGATGGGAACACTGGAATTTCATACTTGGGGAAGCCGTGTTGATGAACTTGAAAAACCTGATGTGATGGTATTTGATTTGGATCCGGATGAAGGGATGGAGCTAAGTCAAGTACGTCAGGGTGTAAAGGATGTCAAAAGTATTTTAAAAGAATTATCTCTTAACTCCTATCTTAAGACAAGTGGCGGAAAAGGGTACCATGTGGTTGTTCCCTTAAAGCCGGTTGTGACTTGGGATACATTTCATGATTTTGCCAGGAGATTTGCAGAGGTAATGGAGCAGAAGTGGCCTGACCGGTATACCAGCAATGTAAGAAAAGTGAAACGTTCCGGCAAGATATTTATTGATTGGATTCGAAATGGCAGGGGTGCTACCAGTGTTGCTCCTTATTCGATAAGAGCCAGGAAGGGAGCAAGGGTATCCATGCCTATCTCGTGGGAGGAGCTGGACACGGTTGCTCCAAGCGATATCACTATGGAAGAGGCACTCTCGAGGATAAATGACACTGATCCTTGGAAAGATTTTTTTCAGAATAATCAGAGGCTAAAATAGGTTAAGAGGCTGCCGTAAAAAGAAAATTCATACCGGACATGGTATAGGGATAGTCATTGTATTTAGAGGGGGAATTATAAGAATGTATGTATATTTAATGAAAAATATCAACCCTCTTAATGAGGAAATCATTAAGAAACACGTTGAGCATCTAAAAGAATTAAAAAGGCAGAACAAACTGGTTCTTTGCGGGCCATTCACGGATTATCCGGGAGGTATGGTTGTTTTCTTGGCAAAAGATTTGGAAGAAGCCACGAACATTGCAAAATCGGACCCTTTTATCAGTTCAGGATGTAAATCTTTTGAGATTCGGACATTAGAATCAGCGGATGAGGATAATAACTATCTATTATAAGGTTATAACAAATTAGCATAACTTTGGCTGTCATTAGCTTTTTTAAGAGGCGTTTATTTACCATAAACTACATAACAATATAATTTTAAATAGTGGAACTTTGCAAGAAGAATCTCGTCTAATCAACAAGTCAGGCTAACAAAAAGGAAGAAGTTAATTACTAAGTGGTGTGGCAGTACTTATCCTCGTAGCAAAAGATGTGATACCTGATGAAAATTAGTGGAGGAAGAGATTATGAGAAAGAAAATGAAACTATTGCTAACTTTTATACTAACGGCAGTACTAATGGTATCGCTGATTGGTTGTAAGAAGGAAGAAAGTGGGAAAAAACCAAGCCTTGAGCTAGACTTGACTGCAATTATTGAGAAGATTTATGAGAAAGCTGATGTTAATTTGAATGTTGCGAATACGCAAGTTGATTTGGCTGATAAAGATATTGTGAAATATAATATGGGTTTGGAGGATGCCTCCAAAATAAAAGAAGCAGTTGTATCCGAAGCATTGATCAGTTCTCAGGCTTATTCACTTGTACTTGCTCGTGTTAATGATGCTGCCGATGCTAAAAATGTTGCAAACGACATGTTAAATGGAATTGACCAACGTAAATGGATTTGTGTCATGGCGGATGATTTACAAATCGTTACCTATGATGATGTGGTTTTACTCGTTATGGTTGCTTCTTCTATGGAGGAAACTGTAACATCACAAAAGCTTGTAGATGCATTTGGTGAAATATGCGGTGCAGATTTTGATGAGGTATTATCAAAAAAGTAGGCTCCACAGCAATAAACGATGGCCGGACATTAGATAATATGGAGTATAGGAAGGGAAAATAGGAAGCTTACGGCAGCAAATAAAGTTTGACTGCTGTAATAAATCTTTTGAAAAAATATAAGATAAGAGGTGTATTTTATAATATTCTGTCAATGATGTTAGAAAGTAAATCAAATTGTCAGGAGGATACGACATGGAAGTTTTTGATGAATATTTAGCACATATTGCTAATCCAAAGCACCGGTCCCGAGTGGAAGAGATATTAGACTGGATTTTAAAAAGATTTACGGACTTAATGCCAAGGATTGCATGGAACCAGCCTATGTTTACGGATCACGGCACTTACATCATCGGGTTTAGTGTAGCAAAACATCATATGGCTGTTGCTCCTGAACAGGTTGGAATCAATCATTTTTCAGAAGAAATAGTTCAAGCTGGATATGAATACAGCAAAGAGTTAATACGTATACCTTGGGATAATCCGGTGGATTATGCTTTACTTGAGAGAATCATTGAGTTTAATATTAAGGATAAGGCAGAATGTTCTACTTTTTGGAGAAGATAAGCTAGTGAAATAAATTATTTTTTCTTAGATAATTTACGAACTTTTGAAAGCCGATATTCCATAAAGCAGAATAAGCAATCGAGAATAAGAAAAATATGAAAAATGTTACAGTAGTTGAAAATGAACCAGCCAATTCATTGAATGCTGGAATACCTGCTATATATGTTAAAAATATCATTCCAAAAGATAAGGAAATGCCTGAAAATAAAGTGGAAATTCTTATTCCTTTCTTATAAAACCTTGCTCCGATTGTGATACCTAACAAACCGGTGCTAAAAAGGAGGATGAGTGCTTCCTGTACGCTAATCAATAAAAGAAGGAGTGCAGAAGATAAAAAGATAGAAACTCCAAGGAAAGGATTAAAATATGCCGCTATGGCAACAGGCAGAGTACTTAATGGGCTTACGGCTAATCCCAGTGTGGGTAAAATAACAGGTGTGGCTTGGAACAGTACAGTTAGCGCGGTTAACATGCCTCCAATAGAAACAAACCGGATATCTGGTTTTTTCAATAGAAATCTCCCCAATCATACATGATAATCAATAGATAGTTGCTTTGGTAATGATTCTAAAAATTTGCTTCCGTTACAGTATGGCATCTATAAAATTCATTGTTAAAGAGAACATACTTCAATTTACCAGTATGTTCTCTTTTTAATCTCTAAGCCCTTTATCTAGGCAGTAATTTCGAAAATAGTACCCTGATTAAAATCAGTAACATTCGTAGTTTTGTAGACCCCTAAAAATAGCCTGGTCTGGTCCATATTCGTTCCTAAACTAACATAAAAAGCGGATTGAGTACCAAAATCATAGTCGACATCAATTACACTAAAATCATTTAGTTTGCAATCGGTACGAATCCTGGTATAAGCCAGAACTCCTCTATTTGGAGGCTGGGATTCTTCGTCCCGGGCTAGGTCGGTAAATACAACGCTTCCTGTTAAATCGGGGAGGTCTCTCCCCATATATGATCTAACTCCTGTAAGGGCTGTTGCTCCAAACTTATCAGGGCGGGGATCTTTGTGATAGTAGCAGGTTAAGGGCTGAAGACGTAATATAGAGGTTTCTGCCGCTTCATCGTAGTAAGCAAATATTAGCTCCTCGGAAGAGGGATGTTCAGAGCAGCGATTAAGGATTGAAGTAGGAAATACTCCTTCCCAGCCCCTCCATCCTAGATTAATCAAGTCCTCCTGTTCCGACTCGGATTCAAGGAAGGTGGATTTTACTAGCTGAGAAACTGGAATCGGTCTGTATTGATGGAACGCAAAAATTGCCTCTGCCAAGTCTTGCCCGACATTTCCTATGTACTTGATATATTGATCATTCATTTTTTGATAGGAGATGCCAGGTATATTTCGAACACCTTTGACAATTAGAGTAAGCGTATCCTGAATAGAGGAAGGAAGTTCGTTAAAGCGGGTAGCAGCAGGTGGTATATCGATATTTGTCTCTTTTTGTACATCAATTTCAATAATTTTCCCGGCAATCTCCATATTATCCTGGCTTAAATTAAATGGGTCATAACCTGATCCGCCATCACCGGTAGTTAAGACTAGTTTCCCTGTTTCAGGAGAAAAGTTTAAGCTATCGACACCATTATGATTCAAAAATGGCCTTCTCAAATTAAGTAGCGTACGTAATCTTTGCGGTTGAGTATTCTCTTGAAAGATCCATTCCTCCACAGCATCAATATGGTCATATTGGGTTTCTCTATTCAACCATTTTAGATTTAAAGTTCTAGGATCACATGGATTTGGTTGAAATGAATCAGGCAAAGCTCCCGGTCCTTGCGTTCCGGCTACTGAATAATGGAGATAGAATAGCCCATTTTGATTAAATTCCGGATGGAAAGCCAAACCTAACAGTCCACGTTCATCATATCCTCCGGAAGAAGCACCTAGTTCAAGGATTCTTGAGCGAATATCTAAAAAAGTTTCTATAACTCCATTTCCAATATAAAATATTTCTCCCAACTGAGTAGCAATAAATAGCCGTTCCATTGAGTCACCTGGAAGTACTGCTGTTTTTAAGACTGTAGGTAAATTTATATTATTTACCAAGGGCTGTAAATGAACTTTAACTTTTATCATTGACAACGTCCTGCTTTTTATTGGATTCTTTTATAAGAATATGTGCGGATAAGGTCTATTATACCAATTGAGCCAGTAAGGGTTCTCCAATATAGGTTAAATTTACAACTTATTACCAGGTTGTGATGATTGTTGTATTAATTGGACTTCTGTATTGGTTCTTTGGAACAGAAATCGGATGTTCTTTAAGAGCAACAGGCTGTAATGGAAATATGGCGCGGGCGCAGGGAATTAATACGAATAAAAATAAAGTTCTAGGTTTGATGATATCCAATGGTTTGGTGGCACTTTCCAGTGCGCTTTTAGCTCAGTATCAGGGCTTTGCCGATGTTAATATGGGACGCGGGGTCATCGTAACCGGCTTAGCAGCAGTGCTCATAGGAGAAGCAATCTTAGGAAAAGTATTTCGAAATTTTTCTCTTCGCTTGGTAGCGGTTGCCTTTAAATGTATGCAAAAAGTGTGTCAAAAAATATCATATTATGAAAATTTATCTATACGAAACCGTCGGAGTTTGATATAATAATGAAGTATGGAATATACTTTTTATTTTAACAGGCAGGGAGAAACAGTAAAATGGAAAAATTAAAATCGTTCGGTTCAGTGCTATTAGTATTAGGTATTATTTCTTTATTATTGTCCTTAGTTAATTTGCAGTTTAAAGGTATGGATATTTTTGGACAATATAAGAGATATGTAGAGATTGGCTGTATAGTGATAGGTTTATTAAGTCTCATTGTTTCAAAACTTTTAGGGAAAGGCAAGAGTGAAACTGAGGATCAAAACTAGTAAAATTTAAGAAGTCTTTAAGTCTTTGCAAGATTGCTTTTTAAGCAATCTTGCAAGGGCTTTTTTCTTTGTTTTATATAATTTTTATAGGAGTTTTTTGTATGATACAATATCTTAATTTGATGTTAAAAATCAGAAAATAAAAATATATACTTGACTATTCACAGATATATATTATAATAAATAAGATGTGTTATTTACGATTTGATGTGATAAATAAAAATATGAAAAAATAAAATTCTAATATTTTAAATTACATAATAAAATAACGCTGTTTTAAATTATGTATAAATAATGTTTTTTATTTTTTCTACGTTTCAATGAATTTAAAAAAATCTATATCACATTGAATTAGAAACATTTTGATATTCATTTAAAAGTTTACAGAGCTTTTAAGATGATCATTATAATATTCCATATTATTGAGGAGGCTTTTTAGCATGCAAACAACAGCAATATTAAACATTGAAAAAAGAACCAGCACAAGTAAGGGTGCGAATAAGTTATTAAGAAAAAATGGTTATTTACCAGGTAATATCTTTGGCAGAGGAGCAGAATCCATCTCTATCGCTGTGAAGAAAGATGAATTTAGAAAATCATTAAAGGAAAATGGAAGAAATGCTGTATTTAAGCTTGTTTCCTCTAAGAATGAGTCATATACTGTAATGACAAAAGACATCCAAATTGCTCCTATCATAAATGATATTGCTCATTTAGATTTTCAAATCGTATCTCTTTCAGAAGAAATGAAGCAGGATGTAGCCCTTAAAATTATCGGTACAGAATTTCTTGAATCCAAAAGATTACTTCTCAATAATCATGTAGATTTAATTTCTGTAAATGGTTTACCTCATGATATTCCACATGAGATTGATATTGATGTGTCTAATTTGGAGGCTGGTGATTCAATTTTACTGAAAGACATAAAACTTCCGGAAGGAATTACTTCCGATTTGGATCCGGAACTGAAAATAATTTCTGTAAAAGGAACTAAAAAACAAGAAGTAACAGTAAGTGAGTAAAATTATCCATTGTAATGAATATATTATGATTTAATGGATATAGTTTCTTAATAATAAAGCAGATAAAGAAGCTTCTTCGTTACGAAGAAGCTTCTTTATCTTTAGCCCCTCTGATGACATAACATTGCGAGAGATTTATAGTAATTAGAGTAAGGTAGGAATACTTACTTTTGCTATGAAATACAGAGAATACATTCCCATAGAGAATGATTTTGATAAAGCAATTTAAGTTAGGGAGAAAAACTGCTATGCCGGATGACAATCAAGATATGATTGATAGATACACGAAAATCTGTATCTGTAAAGCTATCAGCAAAAGTACAAGAAAGAAAATAATCAGAGATGGTGCCGATACGTTAGAAAAAGTTCAGAAAGCAACTTTGGCAGGAAGCGGAAGCTGTGGAGGAAAACGATGTACATCTAAAGTATTGCAATTATTAGAAGAGTACAAGCAGGAATTAGGAGATGGGGAATAATTCCATCAAAGCAAGGGTAAGAGTGAAGGAAGAATATTCCACCCAGCGAGTTTGTGTCTGCGCTGCTTCCACAAACTCAATATGTGCAGAAGGCAGCGCAGAAATGAGGTAAAAGTATGAATTGGAACTATAAAGAAAACCAAATCTTCTGTGTGGATAATAATGGAGATACAATTTCTCAGGTAGATTATAGTAAGTTGGATAATAACACAATTGATATTGAACATGTTTATGTAAGTCCTGAATACAGAGGGCGGGGAGTAGCTGATAAGACCATGTTGGCGGTCGTTGACTACCTAAAAGAAAACCGGTTAAAAGCAACCGCTTCCTGTTCCTATGCGAGTAGCTGGTTTAACAAAAATGAAGAGAAATATGAAGATGTTATTGTTAGTGAAAGAAGTCAGGTATCTGCTTGTAAAATTAACGGGAAGCATTAGTATATAATATCAAAATAATTATTTTTATAAAATCCTAAATATTTACAGAAAACCGCCTGATATTTAAGGTGGTTTTTCATTTTCCTGCAGCAATCAATTCTAACTTAGTTACGATTCTAAATTCTATCCTGCCAAATTTTTAATCAATTCTATACTTTATTGTATTCTTAACTGATTACTAAAACTTTATCTTCATTATATTGTTAATTGGTTTCTATCATTCTCTATTTTAAGTTATTTCTGATTGACAATATATGGATTTAAAGATAAGATAGTCTTAATACGTACTCAAGTTATTACAATTAAGGAGGTGAGAAAAATGGGTGATAAGAATCCAAAAAAGGCTCCAAAGAAGAAAGGCTCTGCACAAAATACAGCAGCCGCAGCTTCAACAAAGAAAAAGTAAGACACAAAGATTCCCTCTGATTGTGAAGAGGGAATCTTTTGTGTATACAGCAAATATAGAACACAATTAAGTTACAAAGAAACAATAAAGTTTGCTAGCATAAGATAATAATAAAAGGATAAATCCCATGTTCCTTACAGAAAAATATGAAATCATGTTTACCGGAGTGAAAGATGAGAGGTTTAATCTTGAAGTTATAATAAATAACTGGAGGCTAGCGGCAGAAACGGTGAAGGAGGAAACCGGGCTTTATATTAATGCACAGTTTGTAGAGAGAATTATTGTATGTAACAACTGCTGTATTTTAGAAAGAGCCGTTGTTGCAACAGTACTAAGAAATCCGATCAGTGAAGAAAATGATGCTTTTTTCTATGAAATATTACATCAAGTTGTTAGTATAACGAAGGAATTAACCGGTAATGTGCCAACCACTACAGTAAAATCCAGTGTTGAGGTAGCAATCGGGTAATTTCTTGACAATTGCCTTGCTAAGCGGATAGATATGAGTTATCATCTTTTATCCTTTCAAGCTGCTTCAATTATAGTTTTATAAGAATTTCTTGTTATTTAAAAGTAGTTCGAGTTTTGGGCACCTGCTGATTTTGAATACATTCTTGCTGAGAAATAGTGAAACTACCGACTAATTTTTTGGTTGGTAGTTTTTTGTTCTGTAAATAAGCAGTAAAAAGTATATTCTAAAAAGGAGTAGCTATTGAATAAAATTGAACAAAGCTATCCATAGACTAAAATCTAAGTTGTTAAAAAATTTCTTGCTATGTCTTAGTGATTAAGTTACTATAGATTTAACTTTTATTGGGGAATATTGGTGTAAGGAAAATCCACACCTGGTAAGGCCTAAGGGAATATGGTGCAAAAGTTGTAACATCTGTTTTGTAATTTGCATAGGATGTAAATAAAAAGAGTAATTCATATGGAAACAACTGAAAAATATGAAATTATAATGGCATTTGTTAGTGATGTAAGACCAACAAGAGAATATCTGGAGGAGATATGGAATACAGCGATATTGGAAGAATTTAAAAAGTCAGGTACATATGTGAATGTAATGATTGACGAACGTTCGCTGATATGTGTGGATTGTCCGAAAGATGAACAAGTCTATGTAATTACATCAATACGAAATCCTCAGCAAACTCCGGACCAAGATGCCTATTATAACTCATTAGGCAACATCTTATTTAAAGTGAGAGAACTTTTAGATTCACCCTACACCCTTATCTCGATAGATACCGTATACGTTTCGTTTTTTCCATATCATCCATAACAGGTCTTTTGACCTGTTAATGGAAGAAGACAAGCTTAAGTTAAAAGTAACTAATACAGAAATTATGAAAAGTAAATTTAAGGAACCCATAAAATATCCATAAAATACACTTTAGAAGAAAGTATTCACTATAATTAAATAAACGAATTTGGAGGTGAATTGATGAGAAGGGATGGTTTTATTAATCGGAAGAACAGATATAAAAGGAAGAATAGCGATAATCGGAATAGATTAGCCAAGGTATCTGGTTGTATCCTTCTCTTAATAATATGTCTAATATGCTCTTTACCTGCACAGGCGGCAGATAAGGCCGCAGAATCAAATGCTGCTGTTGATATAAATCAAAGGAGAGGAGAACTTCATGCATTTTATCCATCAAATGCCGGTTTTTCTGAGCAGATGAAAGCATACATAGAAGAATTAGATTCCATAAGTTTTGCTTGGAGCAGAATCGATGCCATAGAACCAAACCTTTTAAATACCGTAAAAGGAAAGAACGGTAACTATGGATTTTATTATCCGGCTGATTATCTCAAGCCATTGGAATATGCAAAGAGTCGTGGAAAATCGATTCAATTAAATATCTATATGGATAGTGCCGACGGTACGAAGTTATTACCTTATGCGAACGAGCGATCCGCTATGATATCCGCAATAATGAATGGTGTGCAAACCGATGTTTCGGAAGGAAACGCTATTTCCTATGATGGTGTAGTAATTGATTTTGAAGGACTTCGCAATACAGACGGTAATGGTGATTCTATTTTATATCATGGAAAGGCAATCGGTACTTATTATACGCAGTTTTTGAAGGAACTTAAAGTTCGGCTTGATAGTTTGGGAAAAACACTTTATGTTGCTGTAAACCCGGCATTATATTACGATGGCTATGAATTTTCTGATATCCTTGATGTTGCTGACCGTGTTATTGTTATGGCTCATGATTATGAACCAATACAAAAACTGCAAAAAAATCAGATAGTGCAGTATACAGGTTATAATTCTTTGGATCCTATTCATAGTCTTTCGCCGATGCAGATGGTAAGATTGGCTTTAAATGACATAAAGAATGCTGCTTCTGATACGTCAGAGCTTTCTAAGGTTTGGCTGCAGATTGCATTTGACGCAGCTCAGTGGCAGTTTGATGTAAAGAGTGCGGATGACTGGACCGACCTGCCGGATACAGCACAAAGCAGAGGAGGGAGGCTTACTCCATTATATAAATCCATAAAAGCACGTGTCGATAATACGGATGGCTATGGACAGAATATAAATTATGGATATAACAATGAATTACAAAGTCCATATCTTCAATATTTTAATTCCTCTGATCAGTCTTGGAATGTCATAATCTATGAAGACAGTACTAGTATCGGTGCTAAGATAGACTTAGCAAAGTCTTGTAAACTCGGCGGTATTTCTCTTTGGAGCCTGGCAAATATACCGGATTATAATGATACATCCGGAAAGAAGTATCATCTAAATGCCTGGAATACCATAATCTCGAAAATGAAAACCTATGATACCTTACAGGCGGAAAGCGATAGCTATGTTAATTTTTCGGATGCCGCAGTGGAAAAGGCGGTTAGGGAAAAACTAAAAAAAGAATCAGGGAAAATATCGATTATCGAGTTACAGGGAATTTATCGTTTGAAACTTCCTAATGGAGTAAAAAGCTTAAAGGATTTGAAAAAGCTGACAAATCTTGAATATCTGGATGCCGGACAGCTTTCTATAAAGGATATAGCTGCCATCGGTAATTTAACAAAGCTGCGGGTACTTTACCTGCAGCGCAATCTGGTATCTGATATCAGCGCTCTAAAAAAATTGACCAAGCTAGAGGTTCTATCCCTGAATGGTAATCAAATAGAATCCATAAGTGCCTTGTCTTCCTTAACAAACTTACGGGAGCTATATCTTCGTGAGAATAAGATTAAAACTATAACTTCGCTAAATAAACTAGACAAACTGGAATTGCTGGAAGCCGGAGAAAATAGGATACAAAATATAGATAGCCTTAAGAATTTAAAAAACCTTAAGCATTTGACATTGGATCATAATAAAATTACTACTGTGGCTGGATTAACCGGATTAAAAACCCTAAGATATTTGGATTTATCAAATAATAATGTGAAATCAATTAAAACTTTAAAAGCTTTAAAAGAGTTGGAGACTTTATATCTACAAAGGAATGCTGTCAGTGATATCAGTATGATATCCTCTCTTAAAAATCTAAAGATATTATCCTTAAATGGAAATAAAATTATAGATGTAAACCCTCTAGCTAAGCTTAATCTCCTTGAAAAACTTTATTTAAAGGATAATAATATTAAAAGTATTGCATCCTTAAAAGGACTTAGTAATCTTACTGAGCTATATCTAAAGGGTAATCGTATAACTAATTATAGTCCTGTCAAAACGTTATATTCTAAGAAGGGCTTTCTTTGTGATTTTAAGATTAACTAAAGAGTTTAAAATCCAATGTAAGATATGCTTTGCTTATCAATAAGATACCAATCGTTTTTACTGCATCTTTTAACAAGTTTTTCCTCCAAAAATTTGCTCCATATCTTGTTATTTTTACCATAGATTCCGATTATGTCCATTCCTACCCTTTTATTTTCATAAAAATATTATGAGGAAATTGTCAAAATACAAACTAACTGGTATCATAGTATTGAAAGAATCGACAGACAATCTAAATGGACTGTAGTCTTTAGAATAGATAGCAAAAGGATTTGAAATGGATATGAATAAATTAGTGGTTGGAATATTAGCTCATGTGGATGCAGGTAAGACTACGTTATCAGAGAGCATACTTTATACGAGCGGTAAAATTGGCAAATTAGGCAGGGTTGATAACAAAGATGCCTACCTTGATACCTATGAGCTGGAAAGAGCAAGAGGAATCACGATATTTTCAAAACAAGCCTTATTTGAATCAGGGGGGACACAGATTACGCTATTAGATACACCCGGACATGTGGATTTTTCAGCCGAAATGGAAAGGACACTTCAGGTACTTGATTATGCCATATTAGTGATCAGTGGAGCAGACGGAGTACAGGGACATACGAAAACACTATGGCGCTTGCTGGATATGTATCAGATACCTGTTTTCTTATTTGTTAATAAGATGGATCAGGCCGGGACTGAGAAAGAAAGGATATTAGAGGAATTAAAAAATCAGTTAGAGGATGGATGCATTGAGTTTGGACAAGCAAATTCGGAGGAATTTTTTGAGCAATTAGCGATGACGGACGAAAACATGATGGAGTCTTATCTAAAGACAGGGCGGGTGGAAATAAAGGAGATAAGGCAGGCTATGAAAGAGCGTAAAGTATTTCCTTGCTTTTTTGGCTCGGCATTAAAATTAGAGGGTATCGAGGAATTCTTAAAGGGAATCGGTACTTATGCGGTGCTGCCGGATTATCCCGATGAATTTGGTGCTAAAGTATTTAAGATAACCAGAGATGATCAGGGAAATCGTCTTACTCACCTAAAACTTACCGGAGGGAAATTAAAGGTTAGGGATGCATTAGCGGGCAGAAACTGGGAAGAGAAGGTAAATCAAATCAGAATTTACTCCGGTCAGAAATATGAGACACCAAATGAGGTTGAAGCCGGAACGGTGTGTGCCGTAGCAGGACTTAGTCAAACAAGACCTGGAGAAGGTTTAGGGATTGAGGAAGTTTCTAATGCACCCGTGTTAGAACCTGTCTTATCCTATCAGATCATACTTCCGGAGGGCTGCGACCCAAGAAGGATGCTTCCAAAATTTCGCAAATTGGAAGAAGAGGAACCGCAGCTTCATATTGTATGGGACGAGCAGTTACAGGAAATCCAAGCGCAAATCATGGGTGAGGTACAGACCGAAATCCTGCAGAGCATGATTCAAAGCCGCTTTGGTGTGGAGGTATCCTTCGATGCAGGAAGAATCGTATATAAAGAAACCATTGGAAATGTAGTAGAAGGAGTAGGGCATTTTGAACCACTAAGACATTATGCGGAGGTCCACCTATTGCTGGAACCAGGGGATAGGGGAAGTGGTTTAGAGTTTGGGGCGGATTGCAGCGAGGATATACTCGGAAAGAGCTGGCAGCGGCTTATTTTAACACATTTGGAAGAAAAACTCCACAGAGGAGTTCTGACAGGTTCTGCGATAACGGATATGAAAATTACGTTGGTTTCAGGCAGAGCACATAAGAAACACACAGAAGGCGGAGATTTTAGGGAGGCTACTTATCGTGCGGTGCGTCAAGGGCTAAAAGAGGCAGAATCCGTATTATTAGAGCCTTATTATTCTTTTCAGTTGGAACTTCCCGAGAAAATGGTCGGCAGAGCTATGACAGACATAGAAAAAATGTATGGTATCTGTGAAATCTCACATACAGGAGAGACGGCGGTATTATCAGGAATTGCCCCGGTGATAACCATGAGGAATTATCAAAAAGAAGTAATTGCTTATACCAAAGGTCTTGGTAAGCTATTTTGTAGTTTCAAGGGATATCTGCCATGCCACAATACTACTCAGGTTATTGAAAGTATTGGTTATGATTCAGAGCGGGACCTTGAAAATCCAACCGGTTCCGTATTTTGTGCTCACGGTGCAGGATTTTTGGTAGATTGGGATAAAGTAAAAGACTATATGCATCTGGAAAGCTGCCTAAAGAAAAAAGTAGAGGTTTCAAAAGAGACCAAAGTTTCTCAAATTACACAGACGGAAGAGAAAATCCTTAGTTTGGATGAAATCGATAAAATCATTCAGAGTACCTATTATTCAAATCAAGGGAAGAAGTCCGTGTGGAAGAGAAGCAAAAGTGCACGTGAAAGTTATTATGAACCTACAGCCTATGTTCACAGGTCAAAGGAAAAGAAAGAGGAGTATCTTCTTATTGATGGATATAACATTATCTTTGCATGGCCGGAATTAAAGGAACATGCACAAGAAAATATGGATGGTGCAAAAATGAAATTACTGGATGTGCTATGTAATTATCAGGGTATTCGAAAGTGCCGGCTGATAGTTGTATTTGACGCTTACCGAGTGCAAGGGCATGCGGAGGAAGTAATCGACTATCATAATATTCATCTGGTATATACCAGAGAGGCACAAACCGCAGATCAGTATATTGAAAAATTTGCTCACGATAACCAAAGAAAATTTGATATAACAGTTGCAACCTCTGACGGATTACAGCAAATCATCATTAGAGGGGCAGGATGTTCCCTATTATCCGCTAGGGATTTAAAGGATGAAATCGATAGGGTAAATGAGAAAGTAAAGCAGGAATTCTTGCAGGGACAGGGGAAAAACCGTAATTACCTGTTGGATGCATTATCGCAAGAGGATAAGAAAAAACTGGAAGAACTGAGGAACGAAACCTTAGGAGAATAAGAGAATAGAGATAAAAATAATGGAACTAAGTAAGGTTGAGTATCAGATTGATTCTTTTCCTTATCGATTGCACTTGAAAAACATACTAAACTTATGGTAAATTAGGCTTATGGAGGTTATTTGTTATGAAAATATCAACAAAAGGGCGATATGCTATTCGAGTTATGATCGATCTGGCAGAGCATAATAGCGGGGAATTTATTACATTGATGGATATTGCCAAGCGGCAGGAAATATCCGAAAAGTATCTGGAAGCTATTGTTTCCGTATTAAGCAGGAATGATTTACTTATTTCCTTAAGAGGAAAAGGTGGTGGATATAAATTGGCAAAGACGCCGGAACAGTATACGGTTGGCAGTATTTTAAGATTGACCGAAGGTTCTCTTGCGCCTGTGGCTTGTCTGGACAAATCACCCAATAATTGTACGCGAGCCGCTGAGTGCCAGACGTTAGAGATGTGGGAAGGACTCTATAAATTAGTCAATGATTATTTTGATGGGATTACCATAGCTGATTTAGTTAGAAAAAGTGATGGTTCAGATTATTACGTGATATAAGAGAAAATATCGTTACCTGGAGACGGGGAACGATATTTTTTTACGGTAGGAAACGTTGAATTTGACGGTCATATGTAGTAAAGTATATTTAGTCCGAGAAGAGAAATTTAAAGGAAATAAACCTTGTTCGATGGAATACAATAAAAACATAAAGTTTCATTACTGTGAAATTTGTTTAAGAGTATAGATAAAAAGAGGGAACAACGAGGGGGCAAAAATGTATTGTATCAGTGTTAGCCATAAAACAACTCCAACTAAAATTAGACAGTTGTTTTCTTTTTCGGAAAGAGAACAAAGAGAGTTCTTAGGAAAGCTTTTGTCCGAACAGAAAGTAAATGGGTGTATTATTGTTTCCACCTGCAATCGTAGTGAGATATATTTTACCTGTGACAATAGCGGGCAGGAGAAAGCCTATACGAAGCAGAACAATTGCTGTTCTGCGATGGCAGCCTTAAGTTCTGAAAAGGAAAGTTTAAGGAGGCGGGATGTGCACCTAGAAGAGGTGGAGGCTGCATTATCAGAATTTAAAGGAATTAAGCTTGATGTGATAAAGAATCACTGCGAAATTTTTGAGGAAAAAGAAGCCATCCGACATCTCTTTCAAGTGGTCTGCGGTCTTAAGTCTATGGTATTAGGAGAAGATGAGATATTACGGCAGATAAAAGAGGCTTATCTTTTCACAGCAGAGCATAGTATTTTAAATGGAGAGATTAATATTATCTTTCAAGGAGCCTTTCATTGTGCTAAAAAAATTAAGACAATTACAAAGTTATCTACCACCTCAGTATCGATCGGAACGCTTACTGCGAACCGTGCTGCAGACTTTATGAGAGAACAAAAAACCGAAACCAATAAGGTTTTACTTGTTGGAGCAACAGGAAAGATAGGAAGTATAGTTGCGAAGAATCTGCTTGATAAAGGGATTGATGTAATAGGAACGAAAAGATCATACAAAAGTAAAGAGGAACTAAAAATTGATTCCAGATTAAAAATGATTGAATTTGATAAGCGGTATGAGTATATAAATAAAACGTCAGTTATTATAAGTGCAACCACAAGCCCTCATTATACTTTTACTTATGAAAGATTCAGTTCGTCTATCAATAAAGAGAGGCAGTATATGATGATTGACCTTTCCGTACCTTATGATATTGAAAAAAAGATTGGAACGATTGAGAATGTCCAAATTTACGATATTGATTATTTTAAGGAGTTATCCACGGAACATAATGCTATCAAGTACAAAGAGGTTAAGAAGGCGGAGTTATTAATTGAAGAAGTATTGGAAGAGACATTAAAAAAAGTGTATCTGAGAGCGTTTAAGTTAGAAAATAATACAATTCCTGATAAATGGACGGATAAAATTCTTTATCATCAAAAAGAGTCCTTAGACAGTGAACAGTTTCGCATCTTGCTTCACAAAATAAAGTATATGGAGGAAGGAGATATTTACAATGGCGTACTTTCCTTTTCTGATTGATATGGAAGGAAAATCCTGTGTGATTGCCGGCGGTGGAAAAATTGCTTTTAGAAAAGCGGAGATTATGTTAAATTTTGGTGCAAGAGTAACCATAATTGCTCCAGAAATTTGTGATTCCATAAAACAGCTAGGACAAAGAGGCGAGATAACAATATACCGGCGAAAAATTGAGACGGAGGATATACTGCAGGCCGATTACATGATAGCAGCGACAGATGATGAAAAAATAAATTCCTATATCTCGCAGGTTTGTCATTCCAACAAAATCTTAGTCAATGTGGTTGATGTAAAAGAAGAATGCTCGTTTATCTTTCCGGCGGTAATCAAAAAAGGGGATTTATTGATCAGTGTTTCCACAAGTGGTAATAGTCCTGCTGCAACATCGGTACTCAAAGAGAAAATAGAGAGGAATATACCGGATTATTATGCTGAAATGGTAACTCAATTAGGCAGTTTTCGTGAGAATATCAAAGAAAAGGTGCGTAATTCACAGGATAGAAAAGACCTTTATTATCAATTAATTGAAGATGCAGACAAACGGCAGAGCAAACTACCGGAAGAATATATCCTTGAATTGATAGAAAAATATGCTAAAAACAATGGGAGTGAGAGATAAATCGTATGGATAAGTTGGATTTAATAAAATTAGGCACAAGAGGAAGTGCATTAGCTTTAGCGCAGACAGATCTTGTAATAAAGGAGATAAATAGAAAGTATCCTGATATTTTATGTGAGAAAGTTATCCTTCATACGACAGGTGATAAAATACTAAATGAACCTTTGACAGCATTTGGCGGTAAAGGTGTTTTTGTTACAGAATTCGAAGAGGCTTTGCTTTCCCGAACGATAGACCTGGCAGTACATAGTGCGAAGGACATGCCAGCAGAAATACCGGACGGTTTGCAGATTGCAGGGGTTCTGCCTCGTGAGGATGCGAGAGATGTATTGATTACTTTACGAGGTCATGAGCTTAAAGGGAAAGATAAGATAATTATAGGAACTGGGAGTTTGAGACGTCAGTACCAAATCTGTGAATTATATCAAAATGTAACCTGTAAAAATCTGAGAGGAAATGTAACCACCCGATTAGAGAAACTAAAAGAAGGATTGTTTGATGGTATCCTTCTTGCGGCAGCAGGAATTAAAAGATTGCGGCTGGAACAATCTTTAGAATTTGAATACCGGTATTTAGAGTATGAAGACATGATTCCATCGGGAGGACAGGGAATTATTGCTATCGAAGGCAGGAAAAATGATGAGATATCGGAATTAATTACTTCGCTTTCTAATAACAACTCCTTCCTGGAATTAGAAACTGAGCGATTGGCGCTTGTTTTATTGGAGGCCGGCTGCCATGAAGCCGTCGGTGTAATTTCGTCACTGAGAAATCAGGAAATCACAGTAAGCATTGCCAAAGGAATGGATGGAAAGATGAGGAAAGTAAGCGGAAAGTCAAAGGAAAAGGATAGGGTTTCCCTGGTTAAGAGCCTTGTGGCTCAGGTGAAGGAATTGAAACAGGTATGAGAGATATTTCGAATTTTATCGGGTTTGTTTTTGTGCCGTTTGTAACAAACTTGATATCGGAAAACTAGCGGCGCAGAAATGAGGTTATATGGGAAAAGTTTATCTTGTAGGTGCAGGACCTGGAAATCCGAAACTAATTACAGTAAGAGGGATGGAATTATTACAGCTATGTGATGCCGTAGTATATGATAGATTAGCTTCCAATGAACTGCTGGATTACGTAAAGCCTAATTGTATTAAAATCTATGTCGGAAAACAAGCAGGCCATCATTCAAAGCAGCAGGAAGAAATTAATGAAATCCTAGTAGATTGTGCAAAACAATATGATAATGTCGTAAGATTAAAGGGCGGAGATCCCTTTGTTTTTGGCAGAGGCGGGGAAGAAATTGAGGCATTGCATCAACATGAGATAGAGTATGAGGCAGTACCCGGAATAACCTCAGCAATTGCCGTGCCGGAGTGTGCGGGGATTCCGGTTACCCATAGGGGTATTAGCAGAAGTTTTCATGTGATAACAGGTCATACGAAGAAAGAAGATGGATTGCCGGATTGCGATTATCCTACGCTATCTAAGCTAAATGGCACACTCGTTTTTTTAATGGGATTAGGAAATCTAAAAACAATAGTTTCGGAACTAATTTCTCATGGAAAGTCCTCCAAAACACCTGCGGCAGTAATATATGCCGGAACTACAAAGAATCAGATTGTTGTGCGTGATACTTTAGAAAACATTGTAAAAGAGGCGGAAAAAAGTAAGATGATGTCTCCGGCAGTAATCATTATTGGAGAGACAGCCGCTTTCGACTACCGTTCGATCAACAAACTGCTTCCTAAGAAAATAGGAGTCACAGCAACAAAGGTACTCAGAGAAAAATTGGAAACGAAACTGGAAGCTTTGGGAGCAGTGACCTATCGCTTATGTGATATGGAGATTGTTCCAACCGATGCGTTAGGACTCTTAGATCAGGAATTGCTGGAGCTTTCCCATTATCAGTGGATTTTATTTACCAGCCAAAATGGGGTTAGCTTATTTTTTGAACGTTTAAAGAAACAAAACGTGGATATAAGAAATCTAAGCTCTAAGAAAATTGCCGTACTTGGTTCCGGCACAGCAAAAGCATTAGAAGAATACGGCATCCGAGCTGATTTTATTCCGTCAAAGTATACAGTTAGTGCACTGGCAAGGGAATTATCACAGGTAATTGATAAGAAAGAAACAGTACTCATACCAAGAGCAGCAAAAGGCAGCAGGGAATTAATCAAAATATTTAAGGAGAATGGAATTTCTTTTCAGGATATCCCAATCTATGATGTGGCTGGTAGGATGACGGAACAAATAGAAGCTGTGAATCAGATGGATTGTTTAATTTTTGTAAGCTCCTCAGGAGTTCGGGCATTCTTTGAGGAGTTAAACAAGAAAAAAATTTTACTTTCTAATCATGTAAAAATTGCATGCATCGGAGAGGTTACGTCAGAAACGGTGAGGGAAGTACAGAAAGAAGCAAACATTATAGCATCAACTTACAATACGGAAGGTTTGGTAGAGGCGGTCAAAAATTACTTTGACAAAAATGGAGAAGAAGATACCTGATTACGGATACTTGTTCCAGCACGCCCACGGTACCAATCTCTAGCTTATTAAACAGTGCGGAAATGAGGTAAATTATGAAGCGAATGAGAAGATTACGTGTCAGTGAGGAAATAAGAAGCTTGGTAAGAGAGACACAAGTTTATAAATCAGATCTTGTTTATCCGGTTTTTATTATTGAAGGCGAACATATGAAAAATCCGGTAGATTCCATGCCTGGAATTTATCAATATTCCATCGATCGATTTGAGGAAGAGTTAGAACGAATTATAGAAGCAGGTATTAAAACGATTCTAATCTTTGGTATACCGGAGCATAAAGATGAGGTTGGCAGCCAGGCGTATGACGATAATGGGGTTACTCAGCGGGCAATTCGTCATATCAAAGAAAAAGCTCCGAAACTCTTAATCATTGCCGATGTCTGCTTGTGTGAATATACTTCTCACGGACACTGTGGTTTAATAAAAGATAGTAAAGTATTAAATGATGAAACTCTTACCTTATTATCCAAAATGGCTGTCAGCATGGCAAAAGCCGGTGCTGATATTATTGCCCCATCCGATATGATGGATGGCAGGGTGGAAGCAATCAGAAATGCTTTGGATGATGTAGGGTACTCTGATATTATGCTTATGTCTTATAGTGCGAAGTATGCCTCAGGTTACTATTCCCCATTCAGAGATGCCGCGCATTCCGCACCTTCCTTTGGAGACCGAAAGACCTACCAGATGGATCCTGCGAATGTAAAGGAAGCAGTTCGGGAATGTTTTCTTGATATGGAGGAGGGTGCTGATGTCATTATGGTAAAGCCGGCACTTGCCTACCTTGATGTGATTAAAACAGTGGCCTTAAAAACAGATTATCCAATTGCTGCATATAACGTTAGCGGTGAATATTCCATGGTGAAGGCAGCAGCTATGAGGGGCTGGATTGATGAAAAAAGGATTGTAATGGAGAATATGACAGCGATAAAAAGAGCCGGAGCTAAAATAATCATTACATACCATGCGTTGGATGTTGCTAGGTGGCTGGATGAGGAAAAATAGTGGAAGGATAAAAGTAACTTTATTTATCTGGATACTGCTTGATGAAATGAGGGAACGATTTACTCAGGAGTATGCCTGGTGTCAGCCGCTTTAGAATAAAAAAAGAACAGCGAAGAAATGAGGTAATTCATGTATACAAATTCAGATATCCTATTTGAGAAGTCAAAAAATAGAATGCCGGGAGGAGTAAATAGTCCGGTTAGAGCATTTCAGGCCGTGAATCGTAACCCTGTTTTTATAAAAAGTGCAAAAGGTTCCAGGCTTTATGATGTGGATGATAAGGAATATATTGATTATGTATGTTCGTGGGGACCGGCAATTTTAGGACATGCCGCAGACCGAGTGATTCAGAAGGTGAGGGAAGCCTGTGAGTATGGACTTTCCTTTGGTGCACCAACCGAAAAAGAATATCTGCTTACGGAACTTGTATATGCTATGATTCCTTCTATGGAGAGTATTAGGCTCGTAAGTTCAGGAACAGAGGCGGTTATGAGTGCGATTCGAGTTGCAAGAGGATTTACGAAAAGGAATAAAATAATTAAGTTTCGAGGGTGCTATCATGGACATTCGGATGGGCTGCTTGTAAAAGCCGGTTCCGGAGCGTTAACGCAATCGGTACCGGACAGTCTTGGAATTCCGGAGGATTTTACAAAAAATACATTGCTTGCGGACTATAACAGGGAGGAATCTGTAGAAGCTCTTTTTCAAAGCTATGGAGACGATATTGCTGCTGTAATTGTAGAGCCTGTGGCTGCCAATATGGGTGTTGTAATACCAAAAGCTGGTTTCTTACAAAATCTAAGAAATATTACGAATAAATATGGTGCCCTGCTTATTTTTGACGAAGTAATTACGGGCTTTCGGCTCTCTGCCGGCGGTGCACAGGAGTTTTTTAATGTGATCCCGGATTTAACAACATTAGGCAAGATAATTGGCGGAGGAATGCCAATCGGTGCTTATGGCGGAAAAAAAGAAATTATGGAAGTAGTTTCCCCGGTGGGAAGTGTATATCAGGCAGGTACCTTGTCAGGAAATCCCATCGCTACAACTGCGGGGATAGAAACATTAACTATCTTAAAAGAATCACCGGAGATTTATGAGGATATTAAGATAAAAACTGAGTTACTTGCTAATACTGTCAAGGCAGCAATGGGTGATTCGGTCTGTATCAATCAGATTGGTTCCCTTATGAGTGTATTTTTTACCAAGGAAAAAGTTCTTGACTATGATAGTGCGCTTACTTCGAATACCAAAAAATATGCGGATTATTTTAACTATATGTTAAAGCAGGGAATCTATCTGGCTCCTTCCCAATTTGAAGCGATGTTTATCTCCTATGCGCATAGTGTAGAAGATATTAAAAAAACCTGCGAGATTATAAAAAATTATAGAATGCTATAATAAAAATAAATTAGAATTCTCCGATAAGATAGATTATAATTTAGATAACTGCTGTTAATCGTCTGGTTCAGTAATTGTGAATAAACAAGGAAACTGATATGACTAAGAATCAGCGAAGGCTGAAATTGCTGCTTATTATTCTCTAAATTGTGTTAATCAAGAAAAAGAATGCTAAGTAAACTGATTTCTTCCTAAAAAGAAATTGCGAAAGGGCAGAGGATATCCTCTGCCCTTTCGGGGGATAAAAACCGATTTAAGGTTAATATATGCCCTTTTTTTGGAAACAATGAAGTAAATGGTTATAAAGCAATATCCATCTTTACTAAATCAATAAAATTAATAATATCCGAATTCAGATATTTATTCTGATGATAGATGATATTGTATTCTCTTAAAAAATCGATGTCTTTTATCTGCAGCTTTGTGATACTCATATTATTTATATACTCAGTAAGCATACGTTCCGGAAGAATCGAAATACCCAAATTGGCAATGACAGCATTAATGATCGCAGTAGTACTGGTACTTTCCCAAGAGGGTTTTAAAACAAAGTCGTGAAGCCTCAAGGCGATTTCAGCATATTCTCTGGTACCGCTGTTTTTTTCCCGTAAAAGAAAATGTTCTTCCTGCAACTCTTCAAGTGTAACCCATTCCTTGACTGCCAATGGATGCTTCGGACTGCATATTAATATCAGCTTGTCTTTAATTAATGGCTCTGCCATAAGTTTATCTGAGTGAATCCAGCCTTCTATTAATGCAAAATCCAACGAATTATCTAACACCATATTCTCGATAATATCGGAGCTGTCGATTTTTACATAGGGCAGGGGAGCATGATAGGTATCGGTATATTCTTTTATGTACTTTGGCATTAAGCAAGTTCCAATACTGATACTGGAACCAATTCTTAAATGAGAGTTTTTATCCTGATTTGAAAATTCATTCTCCATCTCCGTATACAGCGCTGTAATATGTGAAGCATATTCATAAAGATGGTGTGCGGCATTCGTCTTTTGTATTCCCCTCCCAAGACGTTTAAATAGCTGAACGGCATAACGGTTCTCAATTTCTCTGATTGCAGCACTGACAGCAGGCTGACTTAAATGCAATCTCTTAGCAGCAGTTGTAATACTGCCTTCTTTATATACCGTAACAAAAATTAGTAAAAGTTTAATCGACATAAACACTCCAATCCATATTAACATACAGAATAAGTATGAAATATAATGAAAAAAATATGAATCCATGCTAATTCATAAATAATTCTAACATATGGAAATAAAAAAATCAATAACCTACTTTACAAATATGAATATAGGGATTAAAATGCCAAATAACATATTACAGGCGGAGGTTAAATAAATGCAGGGAAGAAATCAAAAGAGAAGGATTGTTTTATTTTTAGCATTCGGGATGGTATTTTCGTTTGCAGCATGCGGTAAGAAAACAGACAGCGGTAAGGTAACGATTACAAATGTATCCTATGATCCTACCAGAGAATTTTATGCTGCGTATAATGAGCTGTTTGAACAGTATTACAAAGAAACCTATGGTATTGAAGTTGAAGTGAAACAATCTCATGGCGGTTCCGGAAGCCAGGCAAGGTCGGTTATCGAAGGTGCAGCGTCAGATGTTGTCACGCTTGCATTAGCACATGATATTACCTTGGTTGAGGAAGCAGGCTTAATTAATTCGGGATGGATTGAGGAGTTTAAAGGAAACTCTTCTCCTTATACATCAACAATTGTTTTCTTAGTAAGGAAAGGCAATGAAAAAAACATTCAGGATTGGGATGATGTCATCAAAGACGGAGTAGGGGTTATTACTCCGGACCCAAAAAGCAGCGGAGGAGCTTGCTGGAATTTTCTTGCTGCCTGGCATTACGCAAGTGTTACATATGATGGGGATGAAAATAAAATAAAAGACTTTGTATCAAAACTCTATGACAATGTTACCGTGATGGATTCCGGTGCAAGGGGAGCGACTACGACTTTTGTTGAAAATGGGCAGGGGGATGTATTACTGGCTTGGGAGAATGAGGCTATTCTTACAGTTAAGGAATACCCGGATAAATACGAAATCATTACTCCGAGTATCAGTATTTTAGCAGAACCAAGTGTTGCCATTGTCGATGAAAATGCAGATAAAAACAGAACGCAGGAGATTGCGAAAGCCTATTTGGAGTATCTTTATACGGAGGAAGCACAGAAAATTATCGGTAACTATGGATACAGACCGTCAAACCAAGAAATTTTGCAGGAATTCTCTGATAAGTTTGAGCTTAATGTAAAGCTATGTACAATTGATGATTTTGGCGGCTGGAGGGAAGCTTACAAAACCTTCTTTGCTGATGGTGGTGTTTTTGATGAGGTTTATGGAAATTAAAAGATTAATGTTGGAAACAAGTAATATCCTATAGGTTTCTTTCTCTGCAGGATATGTTTTTGCAACCAAAATGGAGGGGCTATGGTAAGACGAAAAATAAAAAATAAAAAAAATAATTCGGTAATACCGGGTTTTGGTTTAACAATGGGGATTACTCTTCTTTTGTTGTCTTTGATTATATTTATTCCATTGGCATCTGTCCTGGTATATTCCTTTCGGCTATCACCGCGTGAGTTCCTTCACTTAATTACAAGGAGTCATGTGCTGAATGCATTTAAAACAAGTATAGTTTGCTCTTTTGCTGCGGCATTCCTTAATTGTTTCTTTGGTTTAATTCTTGCGTGGGTTTTAGTAAGGTATGAATTTCCGGGGAAACGGCTGCTGGATGGTCTGATTGAACTGCCATTTGCCCTGCCAACTGCAGTTGCAGGTATTACCTTATCAAAAATGTACTCTGACACAGGTATACTAGGTAAAAAATTCGCAGAACTTGGTATCAAGGTGTCCTATACTAAGCTTGGGCTTACCATTGCACTTATTTTTATAGGAATTCCTTTTGTTGTAAGGGCGATTCAGCCGGTCTTGGAAAAGTTAGATACGCAATATGAAGAGGCTGCCTGCATCTTAGGCGCAAATAGGGCAGTAACATTTTTTAGAGTTATTTTTCCAGAATTAAAACCTGCCTTACTCACAGGCTTTGGTTTAGCTCTTGCGAGAGGAATAGGAGAATATGGAAGTGTTATCTATATTTCCGGTAACAGCGCAAAGGAACAAACGCAGGTTGTATCCTATGTAATCATGCAGAAGCTAAATTATGTAGATTATGCGAGTGCGACAGCAATTGCTTTGGTTATGCTGATCCTATCCTTTTTGGTGCTGCTGTTTTTAAATATGATCCAGATACGTCAGGCGAAACGTACGAATAATGTCTAGGAGGAGGTATGTTATGCAGAAGGAAGCAATAAAAAATAGAAGCAGTAAGATATCCATGAAAAGAAAGGCATTAGAACCGGAACTAAAAGAAGGTATCACACCGGTAAACGATAATAATTGGGTGAAAGTACTCTTAATAACCATTAGTGTAATTTTTATTTTCTTCATGCTGGTATTACCACTAATTTCTGTTATCACCAATTCTTTGAGTGAAGGTTTTACCTATTATCGCAAGGCTTTACAGACAGAGTATGTAACATCAGCCTTTAAGGTAACTTTATTTGCCACGGTGATTGCTGTGACGGTCAATTCGTTTTTTGGAATTATTGCAGCTTGGCTTGTTACAAAGTTTTCCTTCCGGGGAAAACAGGTGCTGGCAACCATCCTTGATATTCCGTTTTCTATCTCACCGGTCATTGCCGGTTTGGCATTTCTTATGACGTTTGGAAGGCTGGGATGGGCGAACGGATATATTGATAAAATCAATGAGTTCCTTGGGACTAATATTAAAATAGTATTTGCGCTACCCGGCGTTGCATTAGCAACAATTTTTGTAACCTTTCCTTTTATCTCAAGAGAAATCATACCTGTTTTGAATGCTCAGGGGAGAGAAGAAGAGGAAGCTGCTGCACTGATGGGGGCGAAGGGGTTTACCATATTCAGAAAAATAACGTTTCCACATATTAAGTGGGCTTTACTCTATGGAATCATATTGTGTACAGCGAGAGCATTGGGTGAGTTTGGAGCAGTAAATGCATTGTCTAAAACAAGGGGAGAGACTTTTACCCTGCCTTTAGAAATTGATGCACTTTATTTGTCTGGATCTGCTGATTCAATTACAGCGGCATTTGCGGTATCTTCTATTCTGGTGATTCTTGCAATTGTTGTTTTGGTGTTGAGAAATATTGTGGAGTACAAAGCAAAAAATAAAAAGGGAGTATAAAAAGGGGAGAGAGTTATGTATGTAGCGCTTAAAAATATAGATAAAACCTATGGCGATTTTAAAGCATCCGAGCAGGTAAGCTTTGGTATAGATAAAGGAAAACTAGTAGCTTTGCTAGGGCCGAGCGGAAGTGGAAAAACTACGATATTAAGAATGATAGCCGGCCTGGAAACACCAAATTCCGGAGATATTATGATTGACGGAAAACGGGTAAATGATATTGCAGCATCGGAGAGAGGTGTTGGATTTGTATTCCAAAATTATGCTCTGTTTCGCTATATGACTGTGTTTCAGAATATAGCTTTCGGATTAGAAATTAAGAAGGTTCCAAAGAAGCAGATCAAGGAAAGAGTAGAAGAACTTATTGAATTAACCGGTTTAACGGGGATGGAAAAGCGATATCCGAATCAATTGTCAGGCGGACAAAGACAGCGGGTTGCATTTGCGAGAGCTCTTGCACCGAATCCAAGTCTTCTTTTACTGGATGAGCCTTTTGCTGCAATTGATGCAAAAGTACGGCTTGAATTAAGAAGCTGGCTTAGGGAGATGATACACAAAGTTGGGATTACCAGCATCTTTGTGACTCATGACCAGGATGAAGCAGTGGAAGTAGCAGATGAAATCATTGTTACGAATAAGGGGAGAATTGAGCAGATTGGATCTCCGCTCGAGATTTATAAAGAACCTCGCACACCTTTTGTAGCAGAATTCATAGGGCAGTCCGCGAGAGAAGCAGAGTATTATAAGCTCCGTGGTTTTCAAAAAGGCAATTATAAAGGTGCGATTATCAGGCCGGAATTTGTGGAAGCTTTCAAAAGTGACAATGTAAAGTTTAAGGATATTTTGGAATATTCGGAGGAAGGCGTAATTGAAGATATTTCTTTTCGAGGAAGCTGCCTTTTAGTTTCGCTGAATATAAAAGGAATTATTTTAACAACACAACGTTCTCTGGAAAGAAGGTCAATTAAGGTAGGAGAGAAAATGTGTGTCATTGTATATCGTGTTTATGCTTATGATGAGGAAAAAACTTATCTCCTGGAAAATTCGGAATTAAAGGGAAAACAGGTGATTACGTTATAAGGCTGTTTCTTATAACAAAAGGGCATAGGACATATAAAAATTAGCAATAACATTATAACATATAAACATATTGACATAATAGGTAATTAAAGGTAATATATGTTAATAAGGAAAAAATCACCTTTCTATTAAAAAATATAAGCGGAGGCCTGGTTCTTCTCTCGGCGTACCGTGCGGCTCAGAAATAAAGAAAACTTGAAAGTATGGTAATTAATATGGGAAAAAGGTTAAGACATGAGATCATCTCTACGGACGTACTTATGATAGGCGGTGGAACAGCAGGATGTTATGCCGCACTGACAGTTTGCAGAAATTCTAAGTTAAAGGTTGTGATTGCTGAAAAAGCAAATATCAAAAGAAGTGGTTGTTTAGCAGCCGGTGTAAATGCGATTAATGCCTATATCGTGAAAGGAAGAACTCCGGAGGATTACGTTGATTATGCAACAAACGATGCAAATGGAATTGTGAGGAAAGATTTACTCCTATCCGCAGCCAAACGGCTTAATGAAGTTACCGCACAGATTGAGAAGCTTGGTTTAGTCATATTAAAAGATAACAATGGAAACTATGTGGCAAGAGGAAATCGAAACATAAAAATAAACGGAGAGAACTTTAAACCTATCTTAGCCAAAGCTGTCAGGATGGAAGAAAACATTAAAGTATTTAACAATGTTAATATAACAGATTTCATAATAAAGAATAATACGATTTATGGTGCTGTTGGATTTAGTATAAAGGATGAAACTGCATATGAATTCAGAGCAAAAGCCGTTATCGTATCGACAGGAGGTGCCGCAGGCTTATATAAACCAAATAATCCGGGCATTTCCCGCCATAAGATGTGGTATCCTCCCTTTAATACCGGTGCCGGATATGCAATGGGAATCCGGGCAGGAGCAGAGATGACATCATTTGAAATGAGATTCATAGCACTCCGATGTAAAGATACTATAGCACCGACCGGAACCATAGCCCAAGGCGTACAGGCGAAGCAGATCAATGCACTTGGTGAGGTGTATGAAAACAATTACGGTATAACAACAAGTGAGCGGGTATATGGAACAGTGAAGGAAAATCAATTAGGGAAGGGACCTTGCTATCTGCAAACAAGTTCTATAGATAAAGCAAAGGAGGAAGAACTATTAAAAGCATACCTTAACATGGCACCGAGCCAAACTTTAAAATGGATAGAAAGTGGAAAGTATCCAAGTCAGCAGGATGTCGAAATTGCAGGTACGGAACCCTATATCGTTGGAGGTCATACTGCGAGCGGATATTGGGTCAATACCAACAGAGAGACAACGGTTCATAGGTTATATGCTGCCGGCGATGTTTCGGGAGGCTGCCCGCAGAAATATGTGACCGGTGCACTGGCAGAAGGAGAGATTGCAGCACTTGATATCATAAGAAAAATAAGAGAATTTGGAGAAATTAAGGAGGATGGCGGCAGCGTAAGAGCTATTATAAAAGAGTATGAGGAAATTTTGAAATTTACGAATGCACTGTTTACCACCGAGGAACTGGAAGAAGCGATGCAGAAGGTGATGGATGAATATGCGGGAGGAATATCAGCAAATTATCAGTTTAATGAAAAACAGTTAATGCTTGCTGAGGAAAAAATCGATAATCTGATTCTGCTTTCCAAAAACTTAGGCGCATCCGATATGCATGAGCTAATGTTTGTCTATGAACTTAGAGAAAGACTGTTGGTATGTAAGTCGGTAATCGCGCATTTATATCACAGAAAAGAAACCCGATGGCATTCCTTTAATGAAAATTTAGATTATCCTCAGCCAAGGAAGGAGTACTTTTGCTATGTCAATTCAAAACTTGAGGATGGTAAATTGAAGATTATTTTAAGAGATATTGTTAAGGAGGTGGTGTATGAGCATAAAAGTTAATCAAGAAAAATGCGTGGGCTGTCTTTCGTGCATTTTTGTTTGTCCGGGCAGCCTTATTAAAGAAAAGGAAGGGAAGGCTTACATAAAGTATCCCAAGGATTGCTGGGGTTGTGCTTCCTGTGTGAAAGAGTGCAGAGTGTGTGCCATCGATTTCTATTTAGGCGCTGATATCGGTGGAAATGGAAGTAGATTAAATGTTTCTTATGAAGGAGATATTATGCACTGGAACATTACCAAAGGTGACGGTACGGTTTGCGTAATTGATGTGAATAGTAAAAATTCAAATCAGTATTAAATTATTGGTAAAGTTCCAAAACAACTGCGGACACAGCCTGCCGCAGGTATGTTAAAAAAATAGTTTTCTAATAAGTGAATTACTTTAATTCACTGTTCGGATATTGTACCTGCGGCTTAAGCTTGCAGGATACGGAAAGGTAAGGTTATTAGTATGAGCGAATTATCACATCTTGATGAACTGGAAGCAGAAGCGATCTATATTATTAGGGAGGTAGCAGCGCAGTGTGAAAACCCGGTTATGCTATATTCGATAGGGAAAGACAGCTCCGTTATGCTGCATCTTGCAAGAAAGGCATTTTATCCGGAAAAACCACCGTTTCCTTTTATGCATGTCAATACAACCTGGAAGTTTAAAGAAATGATAGAGTTTCGAGATAAAACAGCAAAAGAGCTTGGAATTGATATGATTGAGTATATTAATGAGGATGGTGTGGCACGAGGAATTAATCCGTTTGACCACGGTTCTGCTTATACCGATATTATGAAGACACAAGCATTAAAACAGGCACTGAACCAATATGGATTTACCGCTGCATTTGGCGGCGGCAGACGGGATGAAGAGAAAAGCCGTGCAAAAGAAAGAATTTTTTCCTTCCGAAATGCTTCCCATGCCTGGGATCCGAAAAATCAAAGGCCGGAGATGTGGAAGCTATACAACACCGAAATCAATAAGGGGGAAAGTATCAGAGTATTTCCAATATCGAACTGGACGGAAAAAGATATCTGGCAGTACATAAAACAAGAGAACATACCAATCGTTCCTTTATATTTTGCCAAGGAACGGCCTGTTGTATATCGTGATGGCAATATTATCATGGTTGATGATGAACGTATCCCTCTAAATCCCGGTGAAGTTCCAGTATTAAAAAAAGTACGTTTCCGTACCCTTGGCTGTTATCCGCTTTCCGGAGGAGTTTTATCCGAAGCAGCTACCTTGGAGGAAATTATTGAAGAGACATTAAGTTCTGTGGAATCGGAAAGAACCAGCCGTGTGATTGATAAAGATGGTGGTGCCGCAAGTATGGAAAAAAGAAAGAGGGAAGGGTACTTTTAATGAATGGATTGCTTAAATTTATAACGTGTGGAAGTGTTGATGATGGAAAATCAACTTTAATCGGACATATTTTATATGATTCCAAACTTTTATATGCAGATCAGGAGAAAGCTCTTATACTGGATAGTAAAGTTGGTTCCCGCGGAGGAGAGATAGATTATTCTCTCCTGCTGGATGGATTAGTAGCG
This sequence comes from Bacillota bacterium, assembly GCA_023457255.1. Lineage (GTDB taxonomy): Bacteria > Bacillota > Clostridia > Lachnospirales > Lachnospiraceae > Lachnoclostridium. The sequence continues at coordinate 93,418 of JAEWMB010000020.1, forward strand.
GAAAGAGAACAGGGGATAACAATTGATGTTGCTTACCGCTACTTCACTACGGAAAATCGCAGCTTTATTGTTGCAGATACACCTGGTCATGAAGAATATACAAGAAATATGGCAGTAGGTGCGTCATTTGCTCAATTAGCAATTATACTAATTGATGCGAAACAAGGGGTACTGCTTCAAACAAAACGTCACTCAAGAATATGTTCTCTCATGGGAATTCATCATCTTGTATTCGCAGTCAATAAAATGGATTTGGTGGAGTATAGTGAGGAAAGATTTTTAGAAATAAAAAGGGATATTCTTGAATTAGAGAAGGAGCTATCTCTAAAGAACGTAAAAATAATGCCGGTTAGTGCTACGGTTGGAGATAATGTGACAAAAAGATCGGTTAATATGAAATGGTATGCGGAAGAATCGCTGCTTGAATATTTGGAACAGGTGGATGTTTCCAAAGCAAAGGATGATACAAACTTTTATATACCAATTCAGCGTGTGTGCCGCCCAAACCATGAATTCAGAGGATTTCAAGGGCAGATAGAGTCCGGTAGGGTAAAGGTGGGTCAGAAAATTATTACACTTCCAAGCAATGAAACAGCCTTTGTAAAAAGCATACTTCTTGGTAATAAGAATGTGGAGGAAGCTTACGCAGGTCAGGCGGTTACAATACAACTTGATAAAGAAGTTGATGTAAGCAGAGGCTGTGTACTGTCAGATAAAGAAAATCTTCCAATCAGTAAGAATATAAAAGCTACGATTCTTTGGATGGATGATGAACCACTGCAGATTATGAAAGATTATCTGGTAAAGCTAGGAACGAAAATGATTCCGGCTATTATTAAAAATGTCGAATATAAAATTGATGTTAACACAGGAAATCATACGGAAGTTACTCTAGTCACTAAGAATGAAATCATATCCTGTGAGCTTGAATTTACGGAAAAAATAGTAGTGGATGAGTTCAAGAAAAACAAAGCACTTGGGGAACTTATTTTGATTGACCGGGTTAGCCATATGACATCCGCATGTGGTGTAGTCGAGTCTGCTGAGGAAGGAGAAGTAAAACCTTATTTTGAGAATGGAGATATAAAAGCAGGCGGCTATATCTTTGAAGAATTTTATTTTAACCGTGAAAATGCATTCCTAACAAGGCAGAAAGCAAAGAGTTCTGTCTATCATATAGGTGACATCGTGCCGATGGAAGGAGACAGTTTTCAGTATCCGGAGTTTTTTGATGTGATATCGATTGAAGATTCTGTTGCCATCTTAATTCGCAACAAAAAAATAAAAGATATACTTCGGCTGAAAGATTACCAGTATGAAGGCTTGCCAATCATTGATGAAAGAGGTTTTGCTTTAAAGATCCGAACCCTCGCAGACTTTAATGACTACATCCTTGAGTTTCCTAATTTAAAGACAGAGAATAAAGCAGCTTTTCACAATAAATGGTCTAAGTTTGAAACCTATCGAAGAATTGTTTTCAGCGATAATTTTTGGATGATTTAAGAAAGGAATCTGTACGGAACATTCCAGACGAATGAAAGAAGTAACAAATTACAAGAACTTTGATAATAGCTGAAATCTAAATTTGCACAGGAATGATTTCGGCTGTTAGAAATTCTCGAAATCTCGAAACTACAGCAAGGAGAAGGTCGCTTTTCTTATCTGTACTTTCGGGATTTTTGTTTCAAATTAATTATGTATTGCTTAGGAATTGCTGCGGAATGCCAGAGCAGAGCATCTGAGTGCAAAATATTTGGGAGTTTAGAATAATTGTTCATAGTTTCTTGACATTATATCTTTTTTTTATTAGAATTATCATAACACTGTTATGATAAAAAACACTGTTATGATAAAAAACACTGTTATGAATTAATGGAGGAATGGCAAATGGCTAGAAAAGAACAAAAGATGCGCAGTGAGGTGGTTCGGCAGACGATTTTGGATACAGCACTTGAAATTGGAATAAAGGAGGGATTTGAAGCAGTATCAATTCGAAAGATTATTGAAAAAATGAAGTATTCCACAGGAGTGGTTTATCATCACTTCAAAGATAAGCAAGAAATTATAGATGCCATAGAAGAAGCAGAGACAGAATGGCTTCGTTCTCAAATATTAGAGCGATTAGATGATAAAAAAGATGTCATTACTAATATGAAGACCGTATTTCATAGAATACTTATTTTGGCTTTTGAAGAACCTGAAAAATACAACCTCATCGTACTTCATAAGTACGGCAGGCGCAAGACGGGTCAACCGGAATGGATATCACATATCAGCCATAATTTAAAAAAAGGTATGGAGGCTGGATTGATGAAAGAAATGGATTCGGAAAAAGCTGCATTTTCTATCTGGAGTTCATTTCTTGGTTTTAATCTTATGATTTCAAGACATATGGACTTAACGATAGAACAGGCAGAAGAACTGTTTCAGGTTCAATTTAATATTATTTTGGGAGGAATTCTTAACTATGAATAAAATAAAAATTGTTTATGCAACAAAAACCAAACATTCTAAAAAGATAGCATTAGCCATAGCGGGGGCGTTGAATGTGGAAGCGGAAAATATAGCGGATAATCCAATCCTTGGAAGTGTTGATTTACTATTTATTGCAGGTGGAATCTATGGGGGTACGAGCCTGCCTAGCTTATTAGAATTTGCAAAGACTTTGGAGAAAGAAAATATACAAAGAGTAATATTTGTTACATCCAGTGTGAAGAAAATCCAAGGTCAGGATGCTGTTAGGAAAATCCTGGAGGAAAAAGGGATTCCAGTGATAGATGAAATCCATTGCCAGGGAAGTTTTCTATTTATGAAATTTGGTCATCCAAATAAAATTGATATAAAGGAAGCTGTTGAATCATCGATAGTACTATCAAAAAAGCAAGGAATATACGCATGACAAAACAATCCATCAATTAGACATACCTTATCATGTTTTAGGTTGTATAATTAGGTTACAACGAAGAGAATAATGATTGTAATTGGTGGTACCGATATGTTGAATCCCATAAGCACTCACATAAATTTGTTGTAATATTATACCATAGGAAAAGGAGTAGCTTCAACCTAATTATGATATTTGAGAATGTTTACAAAGAAAATTAATATAATTAAATGAAACATACTTAAAAAGGCAAAGGTGACATGAAGTTTCAAAGGGAAGATTTAACAAAAATTGATTACAAAGGAATCATCAAAAATAACTACAAAAAAGCGATTGCGTTAGCAGTGTTTTTTGTTTTTTGTTATTGTTTGGGTAACGTAACGGCACGTGGAGTAGCACATTATCAAGAAACATTTGCTGTGTCTGAAAAGGTAGATAATTGGGGTTTGGGTTTCGGACAAGAAGGAACACAGCCAACCGGTAATGTATCGGCAGAAAAATTAAAAGAAAATGATGCTTATTTTATAGGAGCAAATACCGACAAAGTCATTTATCTGACTTTTGACTGCGGTTATGAAAATGGTAACACAGGTAAGATACTTGATGCTTTAAAAAAACACAACATATCGGTTACCTTTTTTGTTGTTGGGCACTTTCTGGAAACCAGTCCTGAGTTGGTAAAGCGGATGGTAGAAGAGGGGCACACGGTAGGAAATCATACCTATCATCATTATGATATGTCTAAAATTTCGAGTTTAGATAGTTTTCAGAAAGAAGTAGATGATGTGGCAAATTTATTTGAACAAATCACTGGACAAAAGATGACAAAATATTACCGTCCGCCACAGGGAAAATACAGTACAGAAAATTTAAAGATGGCAAAGGAACTTGGATATAAGACATTCTTTTGGAGTCTTGCTTATGTTGACTGGAACCAAAATAGCCAGCCAACCAAAGAACAGGCATTTAGTAAGCTATTAAAGAGAATACATAATGGGGCTATTGTACTGCTTCACAATACCTCATCTACGAATGGGGAAATATTAGATGAATTATTGACAAAATGGGAAGAGATGGGTTATGTCTTTCAACCTTTATCAGAACTTACCAAGGTACAATAATCAATTTTACTTATGATTTTTAATACGATTACACAAAGAGCAAGTAATTGCTGAAAATACTTCTTTCTTTGCAATAAAAATAGTATTTGTGACATAAAAAGGTATTTTGAAATGTCTTTTACAGACCCAATTCAAGATACCTTTTTATTATGATTTTTAAATCTGAGCAGGTAACAAGGCTTTAATTCGACAGCCCTATCTCAGCTATTTTGCAAAGAAACTTCTTATCCTTCTTAAAAAGTTTCCATGTTACTCGTTGTGAAAGTTTTTATTTCTTGTGTTTATCGGGATTGATAGTCTAATTTAACTGATATTATAATCGTTCGAATAAGCAGGGGCGATTTAACATTCCAAGGCATATTGGATTTATAGAATTTCCATATCCACTCCAAAGACTTACCGTCGTAATCTGCGGATTTTCGTATGTCTTAAAATAATACTCACAAGAAGATGTATTCAGGAAAGCTGTGTATTTGGTATAGTCAAAGGCATTGCTGTCTGTTATAACAATACCTTTGGGAATTGAAACGCTTTCCATGATACGAAAGCATGCAATTACCGAATCAGTATTATTGACCGGCTCTGCAATATGTGTTTTTAAATAGGATGTTCTCACAAACCGTTCGGGGGAAGTATAGCCACCGGGTAATAACGAAGAACCACCTGCTTGACCAAATGGGGTTAATTTCACAGCTCCCCAAAAAGCTTCTTGATTTTGTCTCGGGGATACCCCCATGTAATTTCTTAAATTTGTCATATGCCATGGAAAATCAGGACTATTCGACATAACGCCAATTGGATTATCATAAATCATGAGTCCAGCTTCTGTCATCTCAATAACGGCACTTCGTCCGCTGCGGTCTGTAGCAATCCAGTGAAGTGGAGCCACTGCCTGGGTTACCGGATCAGGAATACCAACAATGGAAATTTCATTTGACAGGTGATAAAGGTCGTTTAAAGTGGCACAGCGTCCTAAGATGAAGTGTAGGAAATCCAAGGATGCAACCGTAGTATCATAGGAAGAATTTAGTTGAGAGTCAAAGTACGCGTAACCGGCAAAATATAGTGCGGCAGCGGCAAAACCTCTTTCGTTTACTCCGTCAAAAAAACCAAGCAGTCCATCGCTTTCCTGACCTATTCCAATAAAACTGTAATAATTATGAATTTTTTGAAGGGTTAGAATATTAGTCCATTCATAATTTCTTGGCACTTTATAAATGGCTGGTTCGATACAATAGGAAAAGTCCATTGTTCGCCCAAAAAAGTTTACATTTTCTGCAGATTGCAGTGTCATTGCAGTGCACATAATAATTACCTTTCTTTTTGGATATTCTAATATATTTTCTACTAATCCATTCCATTCGTTCTTTCTACTAAGAAGATGACGAGATGATAAAAATGGCATATTAACTGAAAAGTGATGTATTAAAAATTGTCTATTGACTCTCACATTATGGTATACTCTATACTAATATTGAGCTCAAAAATACACATATATGTGAGGTACGACCAATGCTTAAAATAGGCGATTTTTCAAAATTATCAAGGATTAGTATTCGAATGCTAAGGCATTATGCTGAAATCGGACTGTTAGTACCGGAAAATATAGATGTCTTTACAAACTATCGTTATTATAGTGAAAGTCAGCTACCTATTGCAGACCGGGTTACAGCTTTAAAAGATATGGGGTTTAGCCTTGCCGCTATCATAGAGATTCTAAAAAATTATGAGGACCCTAAGGCTTTCGCTCATTTTTTGGAGATAAAACAGGCTGAGGTACAAGGTCAGGCGGAAGAAGCAAAGCGTCGTTTACAACTCCTTGAAACAACAATTCATAGGTTGAGAAAGGATAGAACAGTTATGAGCTATAATGTTACACTAAAACAATTACCGGAGAGATATGTTGCAAGTGTTAGAAAAGTAATACCTACCTATGCACATGAGGGGATGTTATGGGGAATTCTTATGCAGGAAACTGCAAATCTCAATTTGCAAAATGGTGATCCTTGTTATACTCTGGCTATATTCCATGACGGAGAGCACAAAGAATCCGATGTGGATATAGAAGTCCAAAAGTCAGTGAAAGGTAGTTATCAAAATACAGAGAATGTAGTATTTAAAACAGTAGCACCGATTCAAATGGCATCTGCGGTCTATAAAGGCAGTTATGAGAAAATAAATGAAGTAAATGAAGCAGTAGCGAATTGGGTTAGGGATAACGATTATAAATTTAATGGGTTATCTTTTTGTATCTATCATGTGAGCCCTCACGAAACAGAAAATCCGGAAGAATTGGTAACCGAAGTTTGCTATCCTGTAGTAAAAAATAAAGTTCTATAAGTAAAAAGTTAGTGAGTAATAAGAAGTTTTAAAATGAAAAGTTCCGGTAAGTAATAAAGTTTCGGTAAGTAATAAAGTTCCGGTAAGTAATAAAAGTTCTAATATGTAATGAAAAATACGGTATGTAATAAGAGACAGAAGTTGTTTCATGGTTGTTATAAAATAAAGCTGGATAGGAGTTTGATATAGTTCTACTGAATAAACAAGTGAAATTGTTACTTGTTTATTCAGTAGGTAAGATATCAGTTTCTCCGAAACAGCTTTATTTTTATGGGAGAATAGAGAATAATAGCATCTTCTTAACCATTGGTTAAATTTTGTAGCTGTTAATTAACAAAGGCTCCATTGTCTAAATAAGAATGATTCGATAAAATAAGTATATCAAAGAGGGTTTCATTCTGGAAAGAAATTAGGAGATAACTATGAAAATAAATCAAATCATTAAAGAAAAACGAAAAGAGCTGGAGTTAACCCAAGAACAGATCGCTGATTTTTTAGGAGTTTCGGCATCCGCAGTAAATAAGTGGGAAAAAGGTAGTTCTTATCCTGATATTACGATATTACCTTCCTTGGCAAGATTATTAAAAGTGGATTTGAATACCTTATTATCCTTTCAGGAGGATTTAACGGAAAAAGAAATTGGGGATATTACGAATGAGACTATTAATAACATAAAAGAGTATGGATTTGATACTGGTTTTGAGCTGGCAATGCAAAAAATACAAGAGTATCCCAATTGTGATAGGTTAATCGTACTGCTTACTTTAACATTAGAAGGGTCTTTGTTCCTGTTTGGTATTGATAATAAAGAATGTTATGAGGAAAGAATAGAGAAATTATACGAACGTGCTACCAAGAGTGAAGATCCAGAGGTTCGAAATCAAGCTATTTCGATGTTAATTTCTAAATTTACGAATCGAGAAGAATATGAAAAAGCGGAATCTCTTCTTAGGAACCTTCCGGATACGGTTTCCTTCGATAAAAAAGCTAAAAAGGCTAATATCTTAATGAAACAGCATAAGTATTCAGAAGCAGCACAGATTATGGAAGAAAAACTTTTAATTGCTGTAAGTGAGGTTCATTCAACATTATTAAAATTAATGGATATTGCCTTGGAAGAGGGTAGGAGAGAGGATGCAGCACTTTATGCAGATACTGCAAAGAAAACGGCAATCAATTTTGATATGTGGGAATATACCTCTTATATCGCTGAGTTCTGGCTGACTGTGAAGTATAAAGATACTGAAAAATGCTTAGAGCTATTAAATTTGATGCTTTGCTCCATGAAGAAAAAATGGAAGATTAACTTTTCCCCATTTTATAGCCATATGAAAGTAACATCGGATGGTGATTTTGGGGAGCAGATGCTGCCGGGCCTAATCCATGACCTGGAACATGATGAGCAACTTGATTTTATAAGAGTAAATCCGAGATTTCAAGAAATAATAAGTCGTTGGAAAGAAAGTTGATGTACATTAACCGAATCTGAAAGGTGGTATTGAAGGGAAACTCAAGGAACTTGAATATTGACCTCGCTGAAATTCTATGATAAAATATAGCGTATTTAAAAAGAATTTAGGAGGAAACGATACGATGACTGCCTCAATGCGTTTAAGATAAGCCGGCAATAAAAAGTAGAATCTATCCACGATGATAGACTTTTTGTTATGCTTATTTTTACGATATTGAGTAATAGTTATGGTGAGGAATAGTCCCTTAGGCTATACCTTTCTTTAGCGTATCCTCCTATTGTATGGATGCAGGCCAAAGTCACGTTGTGGACTTAGGTCTGCATTTTTGATTGTCTAGAATATTATTAACAGAAATTTAAGCAAAATAAAATAGAATGCAGGAGACAATAAGAATGGAAAAATATAATTGGAAACTTACATTTTTTACAATATGGGCAGGGCAGGCAGTATCCTTAATTACCAGTGCTGTCTTGCAAATGGCGTTTATTTTTTATCTTACGGAAAAAACAGGATCAGCAATGGTGCTGTCAGTTGCTTCCTTAGTTGGGTTTCTGCCATATGCAGTCTTTGGGCCTGTGATAGGTGTATTGGTTGACCGTTATGATAGGAAAAAGATAATGATAGGTGCTGATTTAATTATTGCTGCCGCTGGTGCACTACTGGCTGTTATCGTTTTGTATATGGAATTACCTGTTTGGATGGTCATGGTAGTACTGTTTATCCGAAGCGTTGGAACGGCTTTTCATTCCCCGGCGCTAAGTGCGGTTATGCCCCTTTTAGTACCAGAAGAACAGTTGACCAAATGTGCGGGTTACAGCCAGTCCTTGCAGTCCGTAAGCTATATACTCAGCCCTGCCGCAGCGGCATTTTTATATTCTGCCTGGAAATTAAATGCGATTATAGCTATGGACGTACTAGGTGCGGTGATTGCATGTATCATGGTGGCTCTTGTACGTATTCCCAAGCTTAATATGGGACAGCAAAGCTTGAAGCTGAATTTTATAAGAGAGATAAAAGAAGGATTTGGTGTTTTGAAAGAAAACAAAGGACTATTTGCATTGCTGCTTATCGGCACACTATATATGTTTGTTTATATGCCAATCAATGCACTTTACCCTTTAATCAGCATGGAATACTTTGCTGGAACACCGCTGCATGTCTCTATTACTGAAATCGCTTATGCTGCCGGTATGCTGGCAGGTGGTTTGATCTTAGGACTATTCGGCGGCTTTAAAAAGCGAATTACATTGATAATAGCGTCTATTTTTATGATGGGGATCAGCCTGACCATTTCAGGGTTACTTCCCCCAAGCGGATTTGTTATCTTCGTAGTGTGTTGTGCAATGATGGGCCTATCAGTTCCGTTTTACAGCGGTGTACAAACGGCTCTTTTTCAGGAGAAAATTAAACCTGAATATTTAGGACGTGTGTTTTCTCTTACAGGGAGCATCATGTCTCTGGCTATGCCGGTTGGTTTAATCCTTTCCGGATTCTTTGCTGATCGAATCGGTGTAAATCATTGGTTTCTAATATCTGGTATATTAATTATCGGTATTGCCATGATTTGTCCGCTGGTGGCCGAAGTTAGGAAATTAGATTAAAAGTGAAAAATTGCACAGGAGGTGAAGTAAGTGAGCAGGGTATGGATATAAAACAAAATCTTAGATAAGTCATGTCTAAAAGATACTTAGAAATCAACATTGGAATAAAGATTTATTTTATTGTAAAATATAAGTATCAGTTAGTTTGCTTATTACAATCTATTTGGAGGTAGTGAATGATACAAAATATTGGTAAGGTTACATTATATGTAAATAATCAAGAGGAGGCAAAAAAATTCTGGACAGAGAAGATAAATTTCGTGATACGGCTAGAACAGCCAATGGGACCCGAGATGAAATGGCTGGAGGTTGGCCCGGCAAATGATTCTTTTACAACCTTTGTGCTATATGAGAAAAAATTAATGATGATGCAAAATCCAGATACCAATGTTGAACACCCGTCTGTCTTATTAAGTACGAAGGACATACAAAAGACTTATCAGGAGTTAGTCGATAAAGAGGTGAAGGTTAGCGATATTTTAACCATGCCATATGGAAGCATGTTTCACTTTTTTGATATGGACGGTAATATGTTCTTAGTGAGAGAAGATAAGTAATAAGCAATCCTGTAAGGGAGGCTAAATTAAGAAATAACCTAAGTACCAGGGTTAGAATAATCGATAAGGCTTACGTTTGGAAAAACTGATTAAAAGGTACAACATGGAGTTAAACCAGGTGTTGTACCTTTTTAATTTTTCTTACTAATTTTTATATAGATTTATTCTGTTCTAAGTGCGGTTACAGGATCTTTTTTAGCCGCTTTCTTAGAAGGAATCAAACCAGCAATTAAAGTCAAAATCATGCTAATAGCAACCAGGACGATAGCATAGCCCCATGGTAATATTGCTATGGTGGAGATGCCGGATAAAGCAGCAATAATAGCGTTAATCGGTATTAATAATAGGAGAGAAATAGAAATACCTAACATACCTGAGGTAAATCCAATAATTAAAGTTTCTGCATTGAAGATACTTGAAATATTACGCTTCGAAGCACCGATACTACGTAAAATACCAATTTCTTTTGTTCTTTCCAGGACAGAAATATAAGTGATAATTCCAATCATGATAGAGGATACTACAAGTGAAATTGCTACAAAACCGATTAGTACGTAACTAATCATATCGATAATAGTTGTGATAGAAGACATCATGAGTCCAACAATATCGGTATAGTTAATAGTCATTTCTTCATGACCGGAGTCTTTTTGTGTTGTATTGTAATCTTCAATCATTTCAGCAATTGCATCTTTTGCCTCAAAATTAATAGGGTAGAGATTGATAGTGGAAGGCTGGTCAAGATTGACAATCCCTAGCTGTGCAATGTTGTTATCGTAAGAAGCTTCCTTGCCGGCAGCCAAACGCATTTGCTCTCCGAAAGCAGCAATGATTTCTTCTTCCGTCATAGTGGTGCTCAGTTCTTTAAACTGCTGCTCCTCCTCTGCAGACAATGTTTTCATAAAATCATTAATCTCTTCCATTGTCATGCTGTCCATATACTCTTCCATATCAAAAGGCATATTTGTAAAAACATTTGTTTCGGTATCTGCAAGCTGAGCTTTTGCAATTTCACTGTCGTTAATCTTCTCGATGATATATTCTGTTAAAGAAGAGGTGTATCCAACCGCACCTTGAATAGAGGAGGCACTTGCTTCCGGATTGGGCTTAAGGATACCAACAATTTTTAATTCCAAGGAATCATCTACTAATTTAGTCATATATGAGCTATCTTCGCGCTTATCTTCCCAAATTCCCGTTTCCATGTTATATACGTAATAATCTGTATTCAGAACCAACTTAAAGGAAGTATTCAAGATCTCATCGTAAGTAAAAGAGGCTTGTTCCGGTTCTTTTACATCTTCTCCTTTGACTAGTGCTTTTTGAATGTTTTTATACTCCTCCTGATTCATTAGATCAATAGAATAAAGAGCTAAGTCACTGATTTCATTATTTTTATCAGCAACCAGCACGACCTCGTTATAAGCACCTTCTGCGGGAAAACGTCCTGCAAGCACATCATATTGGGATTCCAATAGTTTTTTATTTCCTAACATCTCTGAAAATACATTGGCGGACATCATGCCCATTCCCGGAGCACTCATACCACCCATACCACCCATTCCGGTTCTGCTTAATAATTCACTTGGATTTAATTGTGTTACACCCTTTGATGTATCTGAGCTATAGATTTGCAGATCCAGATCATAACCGTATTGGATGGTTGATACATAATCGCGGACTTTAGAGTCTCTGCTTTCAATATATTTTTTAAAGGCCCCTAAGTCGTTTGCTTTGGTTTCTTCACTTAAGGTGGCAAACATGCCGGTTACTATATTATTGGAATATATTTTATTTAAATCATGTTCCACACCATTCGAAGTATTTTGTTCCATCATTGCTGCCATCATCGAAGTCATATCGATACTTTCTCTCTCTATGCTGATGGGATAAGTTGAAAGAGTATCTTTTTGTACTGTTTCGATATAGGCATTGATACCGCTTGAGAGAGCTAAGATAAGAGCAATACCGATAATACCAATGCTTCCTGCAAAGGAAGTTAGAATGGTTCTTGCTTTTTTTGTTTTTAAGTTGTTTAAGCTAAGAGATAGTGCCGTTAGAAAGGACATGGAGGTTTTTCCCATCGTTTTATGCTCTGGCTTTGCTGCCTCCTGCTGATTCTCTTGATATGGATCGGAGTCATTGGTTATCTTACCGTCACGAAGCTTTACAATACGTGTGGCATATTGTTCCGCTAATTCAGGATTATGGGTAACCATGATTACCAGCCTGTCTTTGGCAATTTCTTTTAATAAATCCATAACCAGGATACTGGTTTCGGTATCCAGTGCCCCTGTTGGTTCGTCTGCCAGGAGAATATCAGGATTATTCACAAGTGCTCTGGCAATTGCCACACGCTGCATCTGCCCGCCCGAAAGCTGATTCGGTTTCTTGTGTATTTGATTTCCAAGACCTACTTTTTCCAGGGCTTCTTTTGATAATCTTTTTCTTTCCTTTTTTGAGATGCCGGAAATAGTGAGAGCTAATTCTACATTGGATAAAATGGACTGGTGAGGGATTAAATTATAACTTTGAAAAACAAAGCCGATGGTATGATTTCTATAGGAATCCCAATCACGGTCCTTATATTTTTTTGTTGAGATACCATTGATGATTAAATCACCGCTGTCATAACGGTCCAAACCACCAATGATATTTAATAATGTTGTTTTACCGGAACCGCTTGGGCCTAGTATTGCAACAAATTCATTGTCTCGAAGTGTCAAACTGACATCATCAAGTGCAGACTGTACCAGATACTTCGTGGCGTATTTTTTTGATATGTTCCTAATCTGTAGCATAATGTATTATCTACCTTTCTGTTTATTATGGGGAAGCCATTACGAGGTATTATATATTAGAAAGAGAAACTGAAAATAAACTATAAGATAAAATTTTGTGCTTTTCTTAAATTATCGGAAGCTGACTGTGTTATAAATTAGTATGAAGCTGACATCATAAATATTAGTATGAAAATTTGTTTATGTTAGGTTTATCTTCCATGATATAATAGAGTTAAAAAATTGCGAGGACGATGATAAGAGAGAGGCATATTTATACTCCGGAAAGTAAAATCGGATATTCCTATCTGAGTTGAATTTTAGCAATAAGGAATTTTTCAGGGAATGATATTATGACTGTTCTTAAGGAGGAACGTTCTATGTTTCAGATTTTGGTTGTAGAAGATGATAAAAATACGGCTAGGCTAATGAAAGCTGTACTAATGCATGCAGGCTATGAGGTTTTTTGTGCTGATAGTGGGGTTAGTGCGTTAGAATTGATGGATAAACAACATATTGACTTAATTATTCTTGATGTTATGATGCCCAAAATGGATGGTTATGAATTTACAAAGCAATTGCGAAACAGCGATAATAACACACCAATTCTTATGGTAACTGCGAAACAATTACCGGAAGATAAATGCAAGGGCTTTCTGGCAGGTACCGATGATTACATGGTGAAGCCTGTCAATGAAGATGAAATGCTGCTTCGTATCAAGGCTTTACTTCGCCGTGCTAAAATTGTAAATGAGCATAAGCTTCATATTGGCAAGGTAACCTTAGATTATGATGCGCTTACGGTTTCGAGAGAGGGGGAAAGTCAAACCTTGCCTCAAAAAGAGTTTTATTTGCTGTATAAGCTTTTATCCTATCCCGATCGGATATTTACTCGAATCCAGTTAATGGATGAGATCTGGGGGATGGAGTCTGAGACTGTTGATACAACGGTAAATGTGCACATTAACCGGTTGAGAAAGCGTTTTGAAGGTTATTCTGAATTTGATATAATAGCAATCCGGGGAATTGGATATAAGGCGGTGAAAAATTGTGAGTAAAGTCAGCAAAAAATATGATGGTTTTAAATTAGCATTACTTTTCGCATTTATTATATTTGTTATCATGTTGGTTACAATGATTTTCTTGTTTTCTATTTTCATTGTATTGAATCATTATGAATTGTTTACTTCGGTTTCAACAAAAAAACCATTAACTCCAATCTTCTTATTTGCAGTAGTCAGTGTATTAATCGGAACGATAATATCGATGATATTCAGCAGAATTCCACTTTCTCCGATACGGGAAATTGTATCTGCTGCAGATCGTTTAGCAGAAGGTGATTTTAGTGTTAGAGTAAAACTAAAAGGGCCAAAGGAATTTCAAAAGCTAAATAAAAGCTTTAATCATATGGCAGAGGAGCTTGGCAGCATTGAGATACTTCGTTCGGATTTTATTAATAATTTTTCTCATGAATTTAAAACCCCGATTGTATCGATGAGAGGTTTTGCCAAAATGCTAAAGTACAATGATTTAACTAAGGAAGAAAGAGATGAATATTTAGATATTATTATTAATGAATCCGATCGTCTGAGTGAACTGGCAACTAACGTACTGAACCTATCTAAGATAGAAAATCAAGCAATCGTTACAGATAAAATCCGGTTTAATGTTAGTGAACAGATTCGAAGGGTAGTTGTATTACTGGAAAAAAGATGGATTGAAAAGAACATAGAGATAGCGTTTGATTGTGATGAAATATTTCTTTATGGGAATGAAGAATTACTAAAACAAGTCTGGATTAATTTACTTGATAATGCGGTTAAGTTTTCTGCATCAGGCTCCATCATAGAGATTCAAGTAATTCAAGAACAAAAGAATGTGATGATTTTAATATCGGATCAAGGAATCGGAATGGCTGAGGATACGAAGAAACGCATCTTTGATAAATTTTATCAAGGTGATACTTCACATGCCACCAAAGGGAATGGGCTTGGATTAACGATTGCAAAGAAAATTGTTGAACTTCATGAAGGAGAGATACAGATAACAAAATCTGACCAAAGCGGTACGACTTTTGAGGTAATCTTACGTACCGAATAAATGCAAAATTTTAGATTACTGTGTCTTGATTACAGTCACTCTAATGTATTAATATAAAGAGTATCATGCTATAGAGTAATATTAAAGAGTTTTTATTGATAGCAATCCGCAGGCGGTAGCCTTGTATTTTTATGCACCGGTTTTCTTGCTATTATCGAAGTCTGATAAAAACCGGAGAGTGAAGCGTAGCAATCAATGAACTTAAAAATCATGCAGTCAATTTTCAAGATTGTATTCTCGGAGGTGAATTTATGGAAATAGTTCTTTTGCACGGTCAGAAACATCAAGGAAGTACATGGAACACTTCGCAATTATTATTAAGAGAACTTGTAACAAAGCAGGATAGGTTTCATGAATTTTATGTGAATGATATCCCGTATTGTGTTGGATGCTTTACATGTATATTAAAAGAGGAAGAAACTTGCCCGCATCGGGAACTAACAAAAGAAATTATTAGTTCCATTGAACAGGCAGATGTCATCATTATCGACTCTCCAAATTATTGTATGGGTATGACAGGGCAATTAAAGACTTTCTTTGATCATATGGCATATCGATGGTTTAGTCATCGTCCATTTTATAAGATGCAGCATAAAATAGGAGTTGCGATAGCAACGACTGCTGGAATGGGGGCGGGAAGCGCAACAAAACAGATTAAACAACAATTATTCTGGTGGGGAATACCACAGATTTACCGATTAAATGTAACGGTTGCTGCTGCCTGCTGGAAAGATGTTAAACCGGAGACAAAGGAGAAAATCACGAAAAAAACAAAGTATATCGCTAGTAAGATTAGAAGAAAGCATGGTCATGTAAAAAGGGGATTTCGGCAAAGGATAATTTTTAAGCTCATGGCTAAAATGCAAAAAGCTGGTCTGGGAACTCCGAAAGATGCTGCCTATTGGAAAGAAAACGGATGGATTTAGAGGAATCTCCTAAAAATGAATATCAATTCATGATATGGCATAAAGCTGTCAGTATTCTTTAACACTAATATTCATAGCCACTAAGTGATAATCAGAGAAAATAATTACTGGCAATAGATTTTATCCTATCGGGTATGTTCAATTTAGGAAAATAATGCTATACTATTAAAACTATAGATAAATATAATAGGATTTGGAGGTATAAAGTATGAAAGAAACTATCATAAAAAAATATGTTTCAGTATTACTATTGTTTGTGATGGTAATAGCAAGTTTTCAGCCGGTAAAGGCACACGCAGCATCAACCACTGAGAAAAAAGCTGCTATTTCTTTTACAGAAACGAAAGCAAAAGGCTTTAAGGAGATTAACTACCTAAGTGAGGTGAACGATTATCTGTTTGTCTTAGGAAAAAAGGCGAAGGGGAATGTTTTCTCCTATAGTAAGGACGGTGTGAATTTTAAAGATATCTTGTTAGATACGGAAATCAATAAGAAGTTTCCGAAGATAACTTTTCAATCCATAGAGATATCTTACTCCTCGAGATATACAGCTAAGGAGGAGTTATGGCTGATAGGGACAGGAACGGTAAAAGAGGGTGAGAAATATCCGTTTCTTATCAGTATTTCAAAGGATATGAAGACGGTGAAGATTACATCTCTACAGGATATCATCAAGAAATTGGATGCAAAAGCAGCAGGCATAGAGCTGGATACATATTTTATCACTCATTGGGAAAAGAAGCTTCTCATCATTAACGGAAGCTACACCAATGGAAAAGGGGATAGAATTCCATTCTATCTGCTCTCAACCAAGGGAAGTGCCTTTAAAGCCTACTCTTATCCGGACAGCAGCTATGATCAGATAACTTTTGCAGGAGATTATTTGGTTTGTTATAAATGGAGACTTACGGAAGCTGCACCGGGACAAGGCCAGTTCTATTATTCAAGTGATTACACAAAATGGGCAAAAGCGCTCACTCCGGTTGATGCGGATGGAAGAGAGTGGAATATAAGCTATTTTAACGAAAAGACTTTTGCCGTGATGCCGGCAGAGGATTATTTTAACCCGGATAAAACTTATACGATTCATTATACTGCAGATATGAAAAAATATAAGACCTTAAGTAAAGATTATATGATAGAAGGCTCTTCCCGGTATATGTATATCTTTCATGACGGAGACAGAGATATAGCAATGGAGGAAAGCTTCGGTGATATTGGAAGAGCTGTGATTTCTCAAAGAGCCATCGCTGACAATAGCAAGTGGAAGACGCTATTTGATTACACAGCAAAAAGCAGTGACTTTAAATTCTATGATACCCTAAGAGGCGACGGATATGTTCTGCTTAAGGATGGAAAGACAAAAAAGATTTATAATCTAAAATCCGGTAAGAATTATGATACAACCATAGCAGTAGATAAGCTGGGTGACTCTTATGATGACGGAACTTTCTTTTACGCATTGTATGACGGAACTAAGCTGATAGGAACGAAGAACGGATTTGTTACTAATTATATATTCACAACTCCGGAAGCGATGAAAGGATTAACAATATGGGGAAAGGGAAAGACGGCCAGGTATTATGTCTATTCTGATTCCAAGATATATTATGTAGATAAAGCTTCCTTAGATAAGAAAATAAAGTAGGGGATTTCTATCCTAAATAAAAACAGCTTGACTGAGGTTATCCCTTAAAATTAGACTTTATAGCGTAGTAGTTTTTAGCTGCTACGCTATTTCTTTATGCAACTTTGAGTTGGTGTCTGTATTCAACAGGACTCATCCAGTTCAGAATTTGCTTAATACTTTGTTCGTTATAATACTTTATATATTTTTTAATAGCTAATTTTAACTCATCATAGCTATAGCAAACGACTTTATAATACATTTCTTGCTTCATAATTCCAAAAAATCATTAGAACATTCTTGGTTAATTTATCTATATAAATAATACAAATCAGTTGCACTATTATTTTCTTTTCTGTATAGTTAAGTGAAAGAGATAAAAAAATGCATAGCGGTAGATAGCATGATTATTTATGGAAACTATACCATAAGTGTTAGTTAAAATCTCGGTCTGTATCGGTAGGAAAGGAAGCAGATAAAAAGTAGCAGGAGGGAAAGTAATTTATGGGAAGTTTTGGTTTTCTCCTTGGTGTCTATGGAAAAGTGATATGGTTAATGATTTCTGTTATTATTCTAGAAATTGGGCACATAGGGATACATAGAAAGCATAGAAAAGAAATAATTAATTAAGCTTTACGTAGATGTTGATGGGTTTTACCTAGTTACAATCGAGAGACTTAATGAAAGCAAAAATTTAGAAAAATTATAAATGGAGATTGTCTATGGATGATGTATATTCTTTGTTTCAAAGGTGTTTTCCCCAGTTTTCTGTGCCATGGAACATATTCTGGGAGCTATTATCTTTTGAAAAATGCCGGATATATAAAAAGGAAAAAAACGATGTATGTATAGGTATCTCAGTCTGGGAAGGTAACAAGATAAGGTTACTGATGGTTGATCCGGAGTTTCGTAGACAGGGAATCGGACAAGAATTATTGCAATATAGTGAAGCAAAAATGAAAGAAGCTGGATATGATAAGGTGATTTTGGGTGGCAATGATTCAAAACTGTTTTTAGGAGCTATTATTTCAAAGGAGGAGTGGGAAAGGAAAATCAGCAATTATTTTGCAAAAAGAGGATATGCTGCAGAGAATAGGTGTCTCGAAATGCAATTAAAGCTTGATAATTTCATTTACCCAAAAGACAGCTTACTATATCCGGAGAAGATTCGATTTGAATACTATACCGGAAAGAAAGATAAATTATGGAAAGCAGTAGCGAAAGTGGATAAAGAGTGGGTACAATATTTTAAGCAAGACTATTCTATCTATGTTGCTATGGAAGAAGACGAAATCGCGGCGTTTTGTATCTTGATTTTTGAGGATAAAGCGTTATTATGCAGTGTGGATACTAAGGTGGGGAGTATAGGCTGCGTTGGAACGGTACCGAAAAAAAGAAATCGAGGAATAGGCCTTTCTATGGTTGGAATGGCGACCTTAGAGCTGCAAAAGCATGGCTGTGATATCTCTTGGATTCATTATACTTACCTGGATTGGTGGTACAAAAAACTTGGGTATGAAACATATCTTAGATTTTGGTTAGGTCATAAAAGGTTGAGATAACCAGGAATAAAAGAGGATTACTAGGATAAAAATAACAGATAATGCAAAATAGAGATATGTGAAAAATTGTAAACTTCTGAAGCAACATTAACGTTTTTAGATGATAGATAGCTTTGTTACCTTGTTTTAAATATTATATTTATGCAAAGATAGAAAACCATAAGAGGGCATTGCGTTTTATGTAATATGTGCCCAAAGTAAAGGAGTTTTTATATATGAAGTTTTATTTTGCACCGATGGAGGGAGTGACCGGCTATATTTACCGAAATATTCATCACTCATATTTTCCTAATGTGGACAAGTATTTTACTCCATTTATTGCAGCAAATCAAAGTGTTAGTTTAAAAACAAGAGAGTTACAGGATATCATACCGGAACACAACCGGGGAATGAATGTAGTTCCGCAAATATTAACAAACAATGCCCGTGATTTTATTCAAACTTCAAAAAAGATAAAAGAGTTTGGATATAACGAGATTAATTTAAATTTAGGCTGTCCTTCAGGAACAGTAGTTGCCAAAGGGAAGGGTTCCGGATTTTTAGCTAGAAAAGATGAACTGAATCAGTTCTTGGAAGAAGTATTTCAAGCAGGTGTTACAAAAATCTCAATTAAGACCAGAATTGGCTGTGATAGTCCGGAGGAGTTTCCAGATTTGATGACAATCTTTAATCAGTATCCATTGGAAGAACTGATTATTCATCCAAGAATTCAGAAAGATTTTTATAAGAATACTCCAAATCTACCTGTGTTCTCGGAGGGGGTAAAGGAGAGTAAGCATGAAGTGTGCTATAACGGTGATATATTTACTATGAATGATTATAAAGAATTTACGGCTAAATTTCCACAAGTGAAAGCAATCATGCTTGGTAGAGGCATGATTGCAAACCCGGCATTTATTGAGGAAATTTCATCAGGAAAGGGGTTGGGCAAAGATCTCTTAAAAGAATTTCATAACCGGTTATCAGCCGAATACAAAAGAGTCTTATCCGGAGACCGTGATGTATTGTTTAAGATGAAAGAGGTGTGGCATTACTGGTCATACATGTTTACAGATTATGAGAAGTACAGGAAAAAGATTAGGAAAGCACAGCGATTTTCGGATTATGAACAAGCTGTAGAAAGCTTATTTTATGAACAGGAGATAAAAAAAGGTGCAGGTTATCTTGCGTAATTCCTTGTTATCAAATTTATTTAATCTAGAAGTTTATACATCCTTTTTCTGTTAGAAACAATTCAGAGACATAGCATATGTTAAATAGAAGGATTAAATTAAGGAAAATTATCATGGATTTCGCCGAAGATTTTTGTTATCGTGAGAAAGACAGGTATAATACGGAAGAATTTGAAGAATGTGATTATTCAATACCAAGAGAAGAGCAATGGAATCAAGATGAAATCAGAGAAGAGGGGTTAAAAGCTATCTATGGCACAATTATGAGTGTTGATACTAGGTACTCTGAGAGGAAAAAAGATTGTATTGAATATTACGATATTGAAATAAATTCGGAACAATATGGTGTAGTACACTTTATCCTTAGTGCAAACACTTTGTTTGTAGACTGCTTCTACGGGGACATAGGGACAAGGGTTGTTGGATTTTATGACCCGATGTTACCGATGCCACTCATTTATCCGCCTCGTTATCAAATCAGAGTAATTGCACTTGATTTGTCTGGCCGCTTTGTAAAAGCTGATTTTTTTGATTGTTTTTTAATAAGTCAGGACAATCAATTACAGCTTGAGGTGACAAACAATACCTACATTATAAGTGAAGAGAAAGGTGCACCTTACTGTGATAATATATCAAATCACTATATGGTTGTTTTATATAGCAGATCAACAAAGAGTATCCCTGCAATAACGCAGCCCAATGTCATTATTGTTCTACATTAATTCTAAGTTTGCTTAATTAGGGGATTAGGAATTAGAAAGTTGGAGCAGTTAGCTATAAGGCATATTGATAAAATTGCTTATTTAAAATAGAATTATAGGGTAAATATCCTATAGATATAGAAAGGTGGAGGAATGCGATGGACGAAGAACGTTTTGAAAAAGTATATTCACAAGGGTTTACAAACATAAGTCAGATTTGGATTGATAAGGTAACAGGGGTGAATTATTTTTTTCATTGCTGTGGAAATGCCGGTGGTTTGACAGTTTTATTAGACAGTGAAGGAAAACCAGTGATAACTCCAATCCGCTATAGTAAGTAATTCAAATAAAAGTCTAAAATAAGAGATAGCTTGGGTCTTGAATGAGTAGATGCTTTTCATTCAGTCTATGTTATCTCTTTTCTTTTTCACGAGAAAAGCATTTCGGTATTTAAAATTTGAAGATATTTAAAAGTTTGTCAGGTATCTAAAAGTTTATAGAGTACTTAAAAGCTTACAAGATTTTTAAAAGTTTGCAAAGTGTTTTTGAAATTTAAAAAGAATTTTCTTGATTTTTCTTTGCTTATGATGACATATGTAAAAAGATTGGTGTTAAGAATGTTTTAAAAAGAGTACATGAAGAAGTACACAAAAAGAGAGATTTAGTAACAATATCTTATCTGATTATTAAGGTTTGTAACTATCATATTAAATAAATTTAACAAATCAGTTAAAAGAATCTTTCCATACTGGAATAAATATGGTAGAATAATATTGTCAAATTATGAAATACATTGTATAATTAGAAAATCAAGATGAGAGTTAACAATTTCGTCATAATTAGGACATAATTTCGTAGTACACTTGTAACAGTAAAGAAATACACATCAAATTGAATAGGATGATAATTTAAATAATAAAAAATACAAGATTGGATAAGGCTTTATAAAGTCGGGAAAGGAACTGAACTCATGTTACCATTTATGAGAAAAAATAAGTTACGAATTGCTATAGTAGGCGCAGTAGTTGGTTTAGGAGCAGCAGTGGCTACTCCAAATAGTGTAGCGAAAGATCATGCGCAGGAAGTAAATGCAAGAGCGCTGGTGGCTCAACAACTTAGTTTCAATGATATTACACCTGGTTTAGTAAATGTAAGTCCAAAAAGTATTGAGGATGAAAAGAGTACTTTCACCTTAGATAATCCGGGAGAAGAGAATTCTTCACTAAAATCAGAGGAAGCAGATCAGTCTCAAAATCAAGAGGGTCAAAAGGCAGAAGTGAAGGCAGAAGATGAAGCAGCTCCGGAAGATAACCTGGAGGAATCCAATCAAGTGGACTTAGCTTCTATTGATGAAAATAATCAATCCGGTATTTTATCCTCTGCGGAAGGTGCAGAGGAGGATACCACCGTTATGTCGGTTGAGGATTCGATAGATTTCTTAGAGGGAGAAGAAGTACCGGAAGTTGAGGAGGAAGCGGCTCCTAAATTCTATACCATTGGTGTAAAACATAGTACCGTAATGGCAATTCAGCAAAGATTAATGGATCTTGGCTTTATGGAAGATGCGGAACCAACCGATTACTATGGTTCTATTACTGCGGAAGCGGTAACGATGTTTCAGAGACAATCAGATTTAAAACAAGATGGAATTTTAGGTCCGGAAACCTATGAGATGCTATTATCAGATAATGCAAAGCATTATGCTGCTAAATTAGGAATGGATGGTGCTGATATTAAGCGTATCCAGCAACGTCTCTATGAAATGGGATATCTTTCTTCTATTGACATGGTAACAGGCCATTTTGGTGATGTAACAGAAGGTGCGGTAAAGAAGATGCAAGAAAATAACGGTCTTGCTGCGGATGGTAAGGTCGGCGAGATGACAGTGGACTTGCTCTATAGTGAAGATGCAAAACCTAATCTGATTGCGTATGGAGAACAGTCAGACATCGTATTGGCATCACAGAAGAGATTAAAAGAATTAGGGTATTTGACAACAACTCCTGATGGTAAGTATGGTAATGATACCTTAATCGCAGTAAAACAATTCCAGTCAAGAAATGACCTTGTAGTGGACGGTTTCTTAGGACCTTCCACAAGAGAAGTGTTAAACAGCTCCAGTGCAGTGCCAAACGGTGTAATGCTGGGGGACAGCGGCGAGGCGGTTAAGCGTATTCAAGAATTATTAAATAAATATGGCTATATATCCTCCAATAATATGACCGGTTATTTTGGTGAAGTTACAGAAGATGCGGTAAAGAGTTTCCAGAGGAACAATGGTTTATCTGCTGACGGTAATGTTGGTGTATTAACCATGACTAAGTTAACCGGTGCTGATGTTGTGAAGGCAGGTGCTGCCTCCGGCGGAAGCAGTAATTCCGGCAGTTCCAATCATAACAGTAGTTCCTCCAACTCCGGTAGTTCCAATAATTCTTCCAATAACAGTTCTTCTAACAGCAATACGAACAGCGGAACAGTGAGTGGAAGTGTAAGTGAGCTAATTCGTGTTGCTAAATCCAAAGTTGGAAGTCCATATATCTTAGGCGCGAAAGGACCAAATGCTTTTGATTGCTCCGGATTTATTTACTGGTGTTTAAATCAGGTTGGAGTAAAGCAGAGTTACTTAACATCAAGCGGTTGGAGAAGCGTTGGCAAGTACAAGAAGATTACAAGTTTATCGAATGTACAAGCCGGTGATATCATCGTTGTAAGAGGACATGTTGGTATTGCAGCGGGCAATGGCAGGGTAATTGATGCGTCTTCCTCCAGTGGAAAGATTGTTTACCGGGATTTAAGTTCTTGGTGGAGCAGCCGTTTTATTGTGGCATGGCGTATTTTTGACTAATAAAAGTTTACTGGAATAATAATGTAAAGCAGCAAAGAGGGAAATTTATCATATTCTTGTCTTTGCTGCTTTTTCTTGTTGTTTGATATAGTTCATATTTTATTTTGATACCCATAAACTATAAATAGCTAGTACAAATGTTGTTGGGGGTTAGTATGAATTTAGAAAAACAAGTATTAGAATTTTTAAAGAATAGTCTAAATTGGTACCTTACCACTACACCGTACCTTTTTCCTGAGAATCCAAATAGAATAAAAACGAATGAGTTAGCAATATTCGAAGTAGAAAACATAAAGGAAGCCACAGATGCTCAGCGACTACAATCCATGGAGAATATATTAAATTCTCTGCCAATCAATGAAACTCATTTTTTTTACCTCATATATGGATCAAAAGGAATCTTAAAGTTTTTTTACGGAATTGCTCCAAATTTAAAATGCCGGATAGATGACGAATCAGTCAGAAAAAATGTTGATTTCAGCGCAGAAGTTTTGTATACATCTTTAGCAGGAAATCTTGAAGACAGTACAATTACTCCGATTAATAGTGAGGGGATTTCAGAGCTTTTGATGGAAATTGAAGGGCTTAAATTCAATGCAATGATAGAAGGAACTCCCGGGATTATTAATTCCACGAACCTAACCTTAGGAATTGACAGGTTATCTACGGTTATGGCGGAGGATGACTTTGTATACTTAGTGATTGGGCATCGTTTTACCATACAGGAAATTGCTTGTTTCATTGAACAAATAGAAGAGATTGATAATCTGCTGTCATTGATAACAGACGAAATTATAACAAAAGAATTTACAGATGGCAATTCCTCCTCCTGCGCAAATAATTTGACAAACATTGCTACGAATACGGATTCTTATTCAAAGACAAGACAAACGCAAAAAGGTATACCGGAGATTGGTAAAAAAAATGAGGGCGAAGAAATAATAGAAGAAAATAATGAGATAGAAGAAGTCTTTAATTCGCATATTATAAAGCTTGATGGCATCGTGAAGACAAAAGCATTGCAGGGAGGTATTAGTAATGCATTAACCAATACCAAGACTCAGACTAAATTAGAAACTACGATAGTTAAAGAAATCTTAGGCAATATGGGTGCCAGGGAAAGGAGACATTATATACAGAATGTATTATACCCAAGGCTTAATTATGCTTTGGGTAACTCCTTATATCTGTACAGTTCCATATTAAAAACGAACAGCAAAGCGGTGCTAAATAAACTGGAGTCATTGATTAAATCGATTTATTCCGGAAGCAGTGGAAATAATGTTCCAATTAAGTTTACTGATCTTGCTCAAAATGATTTTGCCCTGGAAGCATTTCGAAACTTTCAGCTTTTAACTTATGCAAAATATCAAGACGGTCAATGCAAAAAATTTTCCTGTGAAGAGATCAGTGCCAGGAAGGTATTTTCGCAGGTAACGTATTGTGATTTTGCTCTTGGTGGGAATCTGGTATCTAGCAGAGAATTGGGAATAATGGCCTCCTTACCAAAGGATTTGACGTCAATATACCCATTGGAGGAATATCGGTTAAATAGTTCTTATATCGGCAATAACGGCTTAGAAGAGCATACGGTATTACTTGGTGATTATGTAAGGAACAGGCAGATTATGAGATCACAAAAAATAATACTGAGTAAGAAAATAATAACTAATAATTTATACTTAACCGGTTCCTTTCAAGAAAGTATAAGCGGGATATTGTATCGTATCCTGGAAGAGAGTGGCTATTCTTATCTAATTGTGAATACTAAAAGAAATAATCAGGAAGCAGTAATCCATGCAAATGCTATGATTTATGATGGGTTAGAGCATGATAGGGGTATCTTTCCTATCAATTTGTTTCAGTTTTATAAAAGAAACCAAATACAAGCTCAAGTTGATTTTATCAAACATTGTTTTCAATCAATATTATCATTATCCGACATGTTACTCAGTATTGTGGAAAGAGGCTGTTACGAATGTTACATAGATTATGGCTGGGATATTGAGACCAGTGAAAATCCATGGTTTGGAGAGCATGCTTTCTTAAATAAAGTAAATGCGTTTCCTATAGTAGGAGATTTAATTGATAAAGTTAAAATGCTGTTGCATGATGAAATATTAGATGACAGCATAAGAGAAAAATGCAGTCTGGAACTTAGAACAAAACTTGAGGTGCTATTATTAGGCCGGAAGGCAAAGATTTTTAATGCTCGTCAAAGTATTGATTTTTTTACTTTATTAAAACAAAAATCTTATCTTAATCTGGCATCGTTACATAATTCCATGGAGAGAGAATTTTACATCACCTTACTTGTTCAAAAATTATATCAAATTTCAGAAAAATTAAAAGAACGAGTAGAGGATTTTCATTTTCTTACTGCGTGGAATTGTCTTCAGGAATTATTTCCTAATCAGGTATCGTCCTATCAGCGTATGGATTTTTTTGAACAATATATAGAACATGCATCAAAGGCTGGGCTTAGTTATTATCTATTTGATACTGCACCCAATAGATGGAATAAAGATATATTAAAACAAATCCCAACGATAATCAGTGGACGCATAACAAAGTTGGAAGATAGAAATAGTATTGAAAATCGCATCAAATTAAGCAAGGCTCAAAGGGAAAAACTAATGGAATTAGAAGCGGCACGTGTTCTATTTTCTTTTGATGATGATTCCTTTGTCTTTGAATGCGAGAGCTTTTACTAAACATATTTACTTAAGATATTGACATCTTTCCACAATAAAAAAGTATAATACGGAAGAATGTCCTATCGTAAATTCAAGTAAATTGGTGATAAGAAAAACAAGTATGGAAAGATTACTTGTATATAATTACCATATTCAGGCATTTATTTTCGTCATCTTTAGCATTGTAAATACTTACAATTTGGATTATGATTAAAGTACTAATATTTTGTACGTAATTTATATCATCTGGGAATTATAGTGAGAGCATGAGAACGACATATGTAATCACTTACATTTTGTTATTTCTTATGCCGGAAAGGAGGTCTTATTTCATTCATAGTTGTACCATTTGTATTATGTGTTTGTTCAAGTTTTAAGAAGGCTTGAAAGAGGGTTATGCTCCACGGATAAATTGAAGACAAGCGACGGGGCGGGAGCAGTTCTTCTTTCTATGGGAAGGAATCAACACGATTTCTTTCCTAATGATTATGGGATGGCGTGAAACGCAAAATGGAGGTAAATATGAAGCTAGGGAAGATTAGCAAACAGGTAGCATTTATTGTTACTCTGGCAATGATGTTCGGATTATTCTTACCAATGATGAAATCAGAAGAGACTTTAGCAGCTACGACTACTACGCATGAGCTAAATGTTTCCAATTCAATGTCAGCTGGAAAATATACTTCTGACTTTACAGTAAATGGGTTTACATTTATTATGGGAGGCTCTACTTGGGAAGTAGATAACTCCAATAAGTCTTACGGTGGTGTATCCTATACGCAGAGGGTGAAATCAGGCGGAAAGGGCACGATTAGTAAAAGAGCAATTTCTTTTACTGCCTCCGGAGCAGGTCAATTAACTGTCTATGCGATGAGCTCTGGAAGTAGTTCAAGAAGAGTAACACTATATGGGAACGGAAAAGATCTGGAAAGCTATACGGCAGTAAAAGATGATATTACAGCTATGACTTTTTCGATTCCGAATTCCGGTACTTATGTTATCTATCCACCAGACGATGGTATCAGCTACTATTATTTTAAGGTGGTAAAAACAGATTCCACTCAGACACCAACACCAGTTCCAACTACACCGACTCCAACAGTAAGACCAACTCAAACTCCTGTACCAACGGTGACCACTGCACCAACACCAACACCATCCGCATCCGGAACAGTTTATGTTTCGAATAATGGTTCGGCAAGTGCCAGTGGTACTTATTCCAATCCAAAATCTTTAGAGGCGGCGATTAGTTCAGCGAAAGCCGGACAAACCATTTATATGCTGCCAGGAACCTACAATTATAGTACGCAAATAACGATTCCGGTTGGTACGAATGGAACATCTAGTGCACGCATCAAGTTAATGCCGTACAATAATGGTAGTGTAACGCTAAATTTCTCGTCTCAAGCCTATGGTGATACTGCAACCAATCCAAGAGGCATTCAGTTGGATGCAAATTACTGGCATATTTATGGTATCCGTGTATATGGGTCTGCTGATAATGGTATCTTTGTAAGTGGTAATAACAATATTATTGAGATGTGCGTGTTAGAAGCAAACCGTGATTCCGGCCTGCAGATTAGCAGAAGAAATTCCAGCTTATCCAAGATGTCAGATTGGCCTGCAAACAACTTAATTAAAAATTGTACCTCCTTTAACAATTTTGATACCGCAACAGGTGAGAATGCAGACGGATTTGCTGCTAAGTTAACTTGCGGAGAAGGAAATGTATTTGATGGATGTATCGCTTATAATAATGTTGATGACGGATGGGATTTATATACGAAGACAGATACCGGAAAGATAGGTAGTGTAACTTTAAGAAACTGTGTTGCTTTCCGTAATGGTGCAACCAGTACCGGGGCGTTTACAGCGAATAGTGATGGTAATGGATTTAAACTTGGCGGCACTAGTATTGCAGTAGCTCACTTTGTTGAAAACTGTATCGCGTTTGAAAATAAAAATCATGGTTTCACCGATAATTCAAATCCTGGTCCTATCACATTAAAAAATTGTACCTCCTTTAATAATAGTTTAGCGGATGGTAAGAAATCTAATTTTGATTTTGCAAGATCGGACTCCTCCAATAACTATTTCACTAATATCATAACATTTAGTACAAAGAGTGTTTCAAGTGATAAGTACAAGGGGACCGCAACGAACTGCAGTTTTTATAATAGTTCTAAGTATTATCTTATTACTTCCACAGCAAGTGTAAATACAAGAGGCGGAAGTTATGGAACATTAAATACAACTGGAGTGAAAACTTCAGACTTTGTATCCTTATCAGCACCGGTAAGCAATACAAATTTACACCAAACCTTAAGAAATGCGGATGGCTCTGTTAATCTAGGTAATTTCTTAAAATTAAGCAGTTCTTCGGCATATAAGACAATGGGAGCTAACCTTGGAAATTAAAAGATAGTTACTTACAAAAGATGAAACAAGATACAAAATATTAGGTAAATTATAAAACTTTGTATCCAATGAATATACTTGGGGAAGCGCTTTAGTATAAAAAGAAACTGATATTTCCAAAGGATGTTGTATAGCATCAGGGAGGAGAGTTCAGTTTCTTTTTTTATATTAAAAATACTGTTATTGAAGAGCCGGTACAAACAAGGGATTTACACCAGAAGGATTAGGTTTGCTGCATTATTCCCCAAAATTAGTTATTAAAGTTTCGATTACTAATATTAGATGTTATTGTTACTCCGATACGATAATTTTACATTTCACTTTAACACCATCCTCTTGACAATACACATAGGCAGTACCTTTTTTATGAGCATAAAGCTTTCCTGATTTAGTTACTGTTACTATATTAGAATTACTTGTACTAAAGGCAGGTGCATTACCTGAGGATACTGTGGCATACAAAGTTTTACTCTCTCCTTTTTTCATAGAAATCTCATATTGATTCAAAGAAATTTCAGGCTGTTTTACTGTTACGATACAAGTAGCAGATATACCATCTACAGTAGCAGTTATAGTTGCAATTCCATGTTTCATAGCAGTAATTGTACCGTTAGAATCAACAATTGCAACGCTCTTTTTATTTGTCTTATAAGTAGGGGGAATACGAGAGGAAACACAAGGGGTTAAAGTAAAGCTCTGCCCGCGAAATAATTTAATGCTGGCGCGATCTAATTTGATGGCAGGTTTTTTTACTGTGATATTACAGAGAGATTTTGTACCGTTTGCACTCACGGTTATGGTTGTAGTTCCGGGTTTCACGGCAGTAATAAAACCACATTCGTCGATAACGGCAACTGATTTTTTGCTGCTTTTGTAGGTAACAAAGGAACCGTCTGAAGTTGTTGCACTCAACTGATAAGTCTCACCATTTTCAAGAGATACTTTTTGTGAATTTAGAGTTATTGCCGTCTCTCTCACAGTAATTTGGCAGGTTGTACGTTCTTTGCCAACCGTTACTGTGATTTTTGCAGTTCCAGGCTTTTTAGCAACCACTTTTCCAAAAGCATTGACAGTAGCAACCCGCGAATTACTACTTTTAAATTGTGGGATATCAAGTGTTAAGGAGAAGGGAAGCAGTTGATATTCCTCACGAATATTTAAGGTAACATTTTGATTAAGTATTATCACATAGGATGAAGCTGATGCTTGATTTGAAAAGATTGGATTGGTACATGTGAAAATTAAGATAAGAGATAAGAAAAATACTTTGAATTTTTTATACTTCATAGATATCCTCCATAAGAAAGGAGAATAATGCAATATTAATAACGCAAACCTAAGATAAATGTAGCATAAAGTAAATCTAATGTCAATTTTTGTTAGATTAAATAATAAATTTTTTTTGTTAGCATAAGTAATAAAAAAATATGTAAGAATTATTGTAGGTGTGAAAGAATCATATTCATTATCGGCACCGCATAAAATATAAAATAGTGAAGTATGGGATGGATGTAGATGCCGGAGGTCCGCAGGAGTATGAAGGAATGGGAAGAACAACGTAAGGTGTATAATCCGCAGGATGCTTCAAACGACGAGAAGCCGATGAACCAGTATTTTATTGCATCTACGGATTACTTGAATTTCAAAAAGGATGGGTTAGGAGAGGTAAGAATCTTTAATCCAAGCAATTCTAATAAAGACATGATATTGGATAAGCTTAGCTATATTAATTATAGCAATGCAATTATTGGCATGGATGCTTATATCTTTGCAAAATTAGAAGGTGAGCTCTTAACCCATGAAATCCGAATCGTAAGTCCTGTATCTTTGGAAAAGCAAGTTAGTTTATGCGAAATAAACTTTGGAAGGGACCTGGCTTTAACAGAGGGGTTACTATTGTATCAATATATTATACCAGGTTATCAAACCGTCTATGAAGAATTAGGTAACCCCTTTGTATTAGCTCCCGGTACCGGATGGGTATTTCAATTTCGAATACTGAACTTAGGAACAGATGCTTGCATTCGTATGGGATTTCGCTGGTGGGAGAGGTGAGGATATGGAAAATAACATAAATAATAGAAATACAATATATGGGGAAAATCAAGAGGATTTAAAGATACATTGGCTGGAAGAATTTGATTCAAAAGGTATGGAAGCAAAGAGCACATGGAATCAGACGGCATACCAATACGATTACATAGGCACTTCAAATGTGATTACCTTTAACCGTGAAGGAGCAGGAGCCGTTATATTAACTAACCCGGGAGATTCGAATACAAGGTTTTGTATTGATAAAACAATCTATCATAATTATTCTGATGCAATTCTTAGTGTTGAAATTTTCCATAATGTTGAGGTACCGGAGGATGCATCACCAAGCGAACATTATGCACCAAAGGATTTAAATAATTACCCGCAAGAGCCATTTTGTAAGATATTTTCCCATGACAATTTAGCCTATCATAAAGATTATTGTTTTTTGTCTTCTACAATAAATCCATATCAGTCAGTCGATGATTCTATGATAAAGGATATCGTTTTGCTGCCCGGGGCAAGTCTTGCCTATATTTTTCATATAGTAAATCAACGGCCGCAAACCGTAATTTCTGTTACTTTTCATTGGACAGAGATTACATAGTATATGGAAAGGAAAGTCAGATAGTAACTAAATATTTGACTGAAGCAGGCGTTTCCTTTTGAGGTGCCGAATCCTCTATCGTATTAAAGTTGTAAAATTTAAATGTAATATGGAAAATAAAACAATTTATGATATAATGAGGAGGAACAGGAAAGAATGAGAGTCCCTAAGAGTAATTCTTTATTTGTTCCTTTTACTAATACAACTTAAACGTTGATTTATTTAACATCGAAACAGCATAGTCGAATTGGTTAAAAGGGAGGAAGAATCTATGGAAATCTATGATATCACACAGGAATTGTTTTCTTGCCGAGTATTTCCCGGAGATGAGACTCCTGGATATAAAAGGGTTATGGAGACGAAACGAGGAGATGTCTGTAATTTAACCGTTTTACATATGTGTGCTCATAATGGAACACATATAGATGCTCCTTATCATTTTATCGATGGAGGAAAAACTGTTGATCAAATTGACTTATCGCAAGTGATTGGGGAATGCACCGTTGTGGAACATGAGGGTGTTCTTACCAGTGAAGACGTTCGACAAATCATGTTAAAAGGGAAAGAAAGAATACTATTAAAAGGAAACGCGATAGTATCTTTTGAAGCAGCTCAGGAGTTCAATCATTTTGGGGTACTGCTGGTTGGGAATGAATCACAGACAGTAGGGCCGGAAAATGCCCCAATGCAGGTTCATCTTGAACTTTTATCAAATGAGGTAGTATTGCTGGAAGGAATAAATTTAGAGAATGTACCGGAGGGAGATTATTTTCTTTTTGCCGCTCCATTAAATCTTGCCGGAGCAGATGGTGCACCATGCCGTGCAGTTTTAATACGTTCGTAGAAAGGATATGAGAATATGTTTGAGATGAAAGCAGAGTATATGACAGGTATTGCAATGATTGATGAAGAACATCAAAAACTTTTTGAATTGGCGGATCAACTATATGATTTATTAAACAACGATTTTATTCCTGATAAGTACGATTACATAGTAGAGGTAATTGATGGCTTAAAAGAATATGCAAAGAAACACTTTAAGGATGAGGAAGATTATATGAGGAGCATTAGCTACAAGCGTTTGTTTTCTCATAAAATTGAGCATCAGGCATTTCTGGAGAAGATAGGAACCTTTGATTTGGAAATTATTGATGAAGATCAAAAGCAAACATGCTTAGAATTACTTAGTTTTATAAGTGATTGGCTGGTAAACCATATCCTTGGTAATGATATCTTAATTGGAAAGTAGGAATTTGCGTATGGACAAGCAGATAAAACTTGATAAAGATATGCTGTATTCAAGAAAAAGAGGCTATGGATTTATTACAGAACCTGTCCGTGATCTGGAAAAAACACTTAAAATACCGGAATTAAATAGTGGATTTGATATCTTATACTGGTATATGGATAGTGAAGTTACGAGGATTTTAGAAGACGAAGATGGTTGTTATGCAGTTGGAGTTTTGGACAATGGTTCTGTAACTTCGGTAAATGTTCCGCTGTTTTTTAAGGTGGATGTTGAGTGTGAAGGCAATTATCTGATTACGCTTAAAATAAAAGCGGGATATCAAGGAGTAAATTCGCTTACCCTATTTGGCGGCAGGCGTCATCTGCATCTTCATAGCCGGAAATTAGAAAGTAAAGAAGAGCTTACCTATTCCTTTCTTGTAAACGTAAGTGATATAATCCCAAGAGACGATACAGAACCTCATACTGATCGAAGTGTAGATTTTGCTGTACTTGGAGAGGGGGTACGGATTTCTCAGGTGCAGATACAAAGTGCTGAAACAAAAACAATTTTTCTTGCAGGTGATTCTACGGTAACCGACCAGCCAAGTGGTTATCCTTATGAACCAGGTGCCTGCTATTGTGGATGGGGACAAGCTCTGCCGGCTTACTTATCTACCGGGGCAGCAGTATCT
Organism: Bacillota bacterium; assembly: GCA_023457255.1. GTDB lineage: Bacteria > Bacillota > Clostridia > Lachnospirales > Lachnospiraceae > Lachnoclostridium. The sequence continues at coordinate 126,783 of JAEWMB010000020.1, forward strand.
AATCATGCACATTCCGGGTTAACGACAGAGAGTTTTCGTAAGGAAGGGCATTATGAGATATTAACTCGTTTAGCAAAATCCGGAGATATCGTACTATTTCAATTTGGGCATAACGATCAAAAACTCTCACATCTAAAAGCAGAAGAGGGTTATCGGGATAATCTGATTCGCTATATTACAGAGTGCAGAGAGAAGGAAATTCTCCCGGTTATTGTAACACCATTATCGAGGAATACTTGGAGTGAAGAAGGAACAAAATATGTTGATTTGCTTAAAGAATACGATAAGGTATGTAAGCAAATAGGGGAAACCTACCATGTTGCTGTTATTGATTTACATAAAAGAAGCAAAAGTTTCCTTTTAGAGAATGGTCTTGAAGCTTCCAAACGATATTTTTACCCGGGAGACTATACTCATAGCAATGACTTTGGGGGTTATTTGTTTGCCGGTTTTGTTGCAGAAGAGATGAAAAGGATTCCTAAGCTGGCTAAATATCTTGTAAGCAAGCCTACAGCTTTAGTACCGGAGGACTCTCTGGTATTACCGCAAAAACCTGAAAATCCGGTATATGAAACGCCACCGGAACATGCGGCAGGATATCAGATTCCCTTTTCAGGTGTTTATGCAAAATCTCCTTCTGATGTTACGAAAGAATTGGAGTTTTTATGTGGATTTTCAAAAGCTGATTAAGGCTAGAAGGTCACTTTAAGTCAGGGGAATCAACATTATAAAAAGAGCTGTCGTAAAAAAGAAAATTTATCCTGGATATTGTATATGGCACATTCGTTCCATACAATCTCCGGTACTTGTTTCTTTTGGCGACAGTTCTTTTTTATGGCTGGCATATCATATAGTACCTTAGTACTTTTATTCCTAGGGAATATTAGGATTCGTATTCTTTATTCTGAGTCATCTCGGATTTATTTTTGGTAGTATTCGCAGTAGCTTCTGACTGTGCATCTTTCTCGGTTTTCTCTGTCACCACGCCTTTACTGGGGCTAGGTAATTTATCTTTTTGAAAATTATGATTTGGATTTTTCGACATAATAGCTCCTTTCTTTGTTATAGAGGAATAACAGTTAGGTTCTTAATAAGTATTTTTCAAAATCTGCTTTCCTATACCTGGATATTTTGAAATTTTGAATCTAAAAAATATATTGACAAAAATAAATCTGGTGTAATATCTTATCTTTATCAAAAAAGAGGAGAAAGACGTTCTTAAAAAAGAAAGCTTTGTCCTCTTTTTATTTTATTTGGGGTTGTATATGGATTCTAAGATGATTATGATGCAAAGGCGGTCCGGTAATCAGCTATCTAATTTTGATAGAAAGTGATCTGCATCTACTTCGATAATAGAAGTATTCGCTGTTTGGAACTGGTTCATATGGTCAAATGGAACCTTGTTTATATGACATAGCAAACATTTTATTACGGCGCCATGGCTGACAATAGCAATATCCTTAGATTCTTTTTTCAGGATAGATTGTACGGCAGCAAGCGAGCGGGAGAGAACTTCTCTATAGGATTCTCCGTCTGGAGTTTTTTGCATGCTTCGGTTTGGATACCATTGATGAAAGGCTTCACTGTCTTCTTCTTTTACTTGTTTCCAAGTCAGGCCTTCCCAACGGCCCAGATTCATTTCTTCTAATCCTTCCGCTATTTTATATTCTATTTCTAATGCTTCACTTAATAATTCTGCAGTTTTTCTTGCTCTTATTTGCGGACTTGTATAGAGCTTATGAATCGGTAATCCTAGCTTTTTAACCTTCTCTCCAAGGGCTAAGGCTTGAGATATTCCATTTTCATTTAAATCTATATCATTGCTGCCCTGGATTTTGTTTTCCACATTCCAATCGGTTTCCCCATGTCGTATGAAATAAATTTTCATAGGCATCTCCTTTTTCTATATTATTTTGCTTGCTTATAAGTGTATCATAATAAAATGGTGTTTTCATTAGTATTTCTTACGAAAATAATGTAATTTCCTGCGGTGTTTTTTGTCGCAATCGGATAAAATATGTGATACAATGTATCAAATCTTACCATTCGTATTTTCGTATAATTCTTTTGATGGATGGATTGCTTCATATTTCTTCAAAAATGAATGGTAAGAAGGTATATGTTTAATATCATATAATAGAAAGGATTTCTATGGGAATCAGAAAAGCGAATACAAAAGATTTAGCTGTAATTATGAATATTATTGAAGAAGCGAGAGCCTTTTTAAAAGAGCAGGGGATTGACCAGTGGCAGAACGGTTCTCCTAATAAAGAGGTTCTTTTAAGTGATATAAGGAAAGAGCATGGTTATGTGCTGGAAGAAAATCAGGAAATAATTGCTTATATGGCACTTTGTTTTGGAGAAGATGCCAATTATCATACCGTTTATGATGGTCAATGGCTATGTCCCAATGCAGTCTATGGAACGATTCATCGTACTGCAATATCCTCTGCTTATCGTGGGAAAGGAATTGCGAAGAAATTATTTCAGGCTGCGGAAGATTTGTGTGTGAATAAAGTGGTGGAGAGTATAAGGATTGACACACATCCCAATAATGAATTGATGAAACATTTAATTATAAGAGAAAGGTATCATCCTTGCGGATATATTTTGCTGCAGCAGGATAGTACAAAACGGTTGGCTTATGAAAAAGTTTTAAAAGAAATGTAGGCTTCTAAGTTGCTTTTAGAAAATAATACAGTGTTGGTTTGGGTAATATATGCGTGCTAAAGTATACGGATGGGGCCTTATCTACCGGATAAACACAAGGCAAACATTTGGAACTATTATTATTCTATTTCCAATTGCTGATAAAGTCACATGACGCAGGGTTGCTCCCCTTAAGTAATCTTAAGAAATTTTAAGAAGCTTATACTTTTATAATGATCATAGGGTTTTGTTCGAATCTATATATCTCCCAAAGCAGGCCGCCTTGCGGATCGCTTCGGCATGGCAAAAGTATTCAAATATTCTTTGCTTGGATTGTTGCTGAACTACTTGTTAACCGCATGCTCCCTTCCAAGCAATGCCTATATTATGATACCTGCAGCAGCATTTTTCTCTGCTTGCGGCTGGTCTTTTATTGGGATTGGTTTATTTGGTATTCAATTGGAATTTTTAGAGGAAAAGAAACGAATGATTCAACTTAGCTTATTGTCTTCCATCTCCGGTGTATATGGCTTTTTTGTATCTTATATTGGTGGAAGACTTTTGGACTATTTTCAAAAAAAACCACTGATACTTTTTCAAAAAGAGCTATATGCACAACAAATTTTAAATACCTTAGATGTTGCTTTTTTACTTGTTACCTTTACTTATACAAAGCTTGAGATACAAGGAAAGTCGCCCCGAAAGCAGGGAAGTAGAAAATAGAATAGACACAAGCAAAGAAGATTTGGTATATACTGAACAAAGATTGTATTCAGAATCCACCTGTACGAACTAACGAAGTAATCTATGCTAATTGACATAAAATCCTAAATTTCATATAATGGAGCTATGTAAGATTAGTTTGGAGGAGGGCGTACTATGTGGATGTATTACGCTTGTGCAGGTATTGCGGCAAGTTTAATCCTATTGTTTATAATTTTATTTTTTGTGAACAAATCAAAGAAAAAGGTATTAAACAAGGTAAATTTAAAGCTTCCAATGAGGCAAGGAGAAGTAAGGGCCTTTGGGGTGCGTGAAGAGTACCTGATTACGGTCTTGGAGCGCTATCAGTATCTCGTTCGTCATGGTGAAATTATAGCAGTAAAGGATTTGAACAAACCGGATTCTTTCAAAGAATATGTGGGAGGACAAAATCATGCTTAATGTTGCAAGTATTACCAAAAATGATTCTGTCTTGGAACTATCGAGTACAATAGATTCGATTTATCATACTTACCAAAAGGAAAAAGAGCAGTTATCAGAGGATTATGAAGCAAAAAAGAAAGAATACCAACAGTTGTTATTAGCGGTTGATAATATTAGAACAGCTTATTTAATTCCTTATGTTAATCAGCTATACCAAGAGTTGGAGGAGTTTGGAAGTCCGAGTAAAAAAATAAATTATACTGCATTTTTAACAGATCAGTCTCTAAGAAGGGACTGGAATGATAGTGAAATTAAGCGTAGTTATCTGAAAGCCAAAAAGCATTTATTAAAGGCTAAGGCAGAGACGAAAGATATTGTAGCAAAATTTTTATATGAATGGACAAGCAATAAGAAAAAACTAGAAGTAGGAAATCAGGATTTAAAGAAGTTACGGGAAATGATAGCATTACAAAAACAGGGATATTTAGGGGAAATAAAAAAAGTATCCGGGATGATTCCAAAGCTAAAACGTTATCTGGATATATTAATTGATCTTAAAAGTGTTATAAAAGAAATTATTTTACCGGAGACGGAAGGGATTCGTGCTTTTTTGGCAGCAAAACATATGGCAGCGCAGATTTCGATTCGGCAATATCCGGAAGCTGTTACTTTAGAATCCGTTTTAAAGCTGATTAATACACCATATGAAACACATTATTTGTTTATAAAACAGGTGTTTCTTTTTTATTCAAATGTAATTGAACTGCTGGAGCATTCGATCAATATTGATTTTTCTACTAAAAACAGTATTACGCCGAAGGAATTTGCCTGGCTGCTGGAGAAGCGAGAGAGTATTGAAGAGTCTGTCAATGAAATGAAAAGCAATTTATTTTATACATGAAAATAGGTGTCAGGATAGATAGCCAATTATTTTTACTTGCAATATGGATAGAAATCAGATACACTATACATAATCACCAAATATAAACGTGATTATGTTTCTATATTGGTAAATTTACATAGGAAAAGTAACATTTCGGAGGATGCGATGAAACGAATTCCGATCGTAATTCAATTGGTTTTTATCTTGCTATTATTGTTTTTAATCCCTACAGTAATCACTGGATATTACAGTAATGTACAAATGATGAGATATTCAGAAGAAGAAATTGCGAACTCTGCTATGGCACAAATCGATACCAGCAGTTCCTATAGTGAAGCAATTTTAATGAATATTGTAAAGAACATATTACAGATGGTTGGAACCAATGAATTTAATGGATTAAAGAATTTAACTACATATGAAGTATTAAACTCAGAGTACAGTAAAGTCAACGTTGCCGTTGGTATTTATGATCAGATGAGAGAGATTCAAAATAACAATAGGATTGTCAGTTCCATTTATTTTTGTTTGGATGGCGCTGACTATGTAATTTCTACCAATCGCGGCATAGTAAAAAAACAAGCTTATGAAGATGTAGCTTGGATGGAGGAAATAGATTTAAAATCGCAGGGATCCGCCGGATTATGGTATCCAAGAACCTATAACACTGCAACTATTTCTGAACTGGCAAATGGTAAGACGACAGGGGAAATGAGAAATGTGATTTCTTATATATACCGCTTAAATAAACTAACGACATCAACCAAAGGTACTATCGTTGTTAATGTAGATGCAAAAAGGCTGAATGAAATGCTGCTGTCTAGTATAAATTCAGAAGGAGCTCAGGGTATCATAGTAATGCCGGATGGTACGATTATATCTCACAGAGAAAATTCAAAGTTTCTTAAAAAGTTTGACGATATGGAATTTGTGAAGGCCTCTTTGGCAAGTGGTATCACCACCGGCTACCAGTATCACAAGGACGGAGAACGTGCTATTTTATTGACTTATCAAAAATCACCGCAATTCCAGTGGATGTATGTTAACACTTATAATATGGATACACTGATGAGCAAGTCAGATAGTGTACGTAATGGTTATACCATATTTATACTAATCATCATTGCTCTTGGAACGATTGTAGTAGTTGTATTAGCCAGAGAATTTTCCAAACCGATGAGAAAGCTGGTTCAAAATATGAAACAGCTTAATGGCATGGAAGGGCTCGGGGTGAAAAATGAGCTTTCCTTTTTAAGTGGAGCAATTGAGAAGATACAGGCGCAGGAGAGTGAATTACATCACCTTTTAAAGGAAAAGGAAGTCGAAGCGAGAAATCTGCTTCTTCATAATTTACTCACCGGAGAGGTTACGAATCAAAAACATATTGAGGATATCGATAAAATATTTCCATACAATCATTATATGGTTGCTATACTATCTATTGATAACACTAAGCGATACCTAGAGACCACTGGAAAAGACAAGCGCGGCATTCAGCGTTTTGCTCTGCAGGAGAAAATAAATAATGCATTTTCCGAAGGTTATCATGTGGAATCTATGCGAAATGGTGCAGGTATGATGGCGATTATTATTAATATGAAAAGTTATGATTATGTCAAAGTTTCAAGAGAGCTATTCAATATACTGACAGGGATCAGACAAGAAGCGCATCGTGTTTTTGAATATACTGTAACTGTTGGTGTTTCTACCGTACACAATGGGCATGAGCTTATTAATGAATGCCATGTGGAGGCATTAGAAGCTATCAAGCGGCGAATTATTGTCGGTCGTAATCAAATCATTTTTTGGAATCCACAAAAGAAAGAGAACAATAAGTATGCCTACTCTTATAATAGTGAAAAGAGAATACTTAACTTTCTTTCTACGGGGGATGCCCAAAGTGCACAAAAAGAACTTTCCATTATTTTTGATGATATTAAGCATAAAGAGGATATTTCGTATGAAAATTTGTTACTTATTTTGAACCAATTAACTGGAGCTACCGTTAAATTCATGATGGAACATAATATTAACTCCAGTAAAGTATTCGGGAATAATACGAATTTATATCAAGCGATTGGTGGAATGGACACCTTAGAAGATATCGAAGTGTATTTAGGAAAGGTTTTTGTTTCCATTATAGATTATTTAAAGAGCTTCCATGAGGATACTTCAGAAAAAATTTCAGAACAAATACTGAAGTATTTACGAAAACACTATAAAGAAGAAATCGTATTTGAAGAACTTGCAAGTCAAATTGGGATCAGCTATTCTTATATGAGAAAAATGATAAGGGAGGAGACCGGTAACAGTTTGATGGACAATGTGAATCTTTTACGAATTGAGGAGGCAAAACGTTTGCTGCTGCACTCGGATTTAAGCCTTACACAGATAGCTGCAGAAGTTGGATATCATAATGTACAGAGTTTAAATCGTTTTTTTAAAAAGTATGAAGGATTGTCCCCCAGTGACTTTAAGAATAATATAAAATAATTTAAAAGTTTCATTTGTGCAAAGTATCCATAAAACCAAGTTGTCAAAATGGTTTTATGGATACTTTTTTTGATTTTAGCTATCACATTTGATACTAAAAAGACACGAATTGGTAATTTGAACATACTCATTTTATTATAAAAAGATGTATCATTTTGAAGTATAAATTGTAAGATGCCATTAAAATAAGGATTTTTTCGATAATCAAAACCGATACAAAGTATCAAAAGTGATTATTTACAAAGTTACAGTTCCAGTTTATAGTGTGAGTATGCTAAATGAAAAAACGCACAAAACAACAAACAGAAGGAGATGGTATTTGTGAAATTTGCCAAGGCAAATAAAAGAAGCAACAGCGTGGTTCCTTTGCAAATGAGGAAGAGGGGCATTTTTCATTACATAAAGAAAGATTGGCAACTATATGTATTGCTGTTAGTACCATTAGCATTTGCCTTAATCTTTAAATACGGTTCTTATTTCGGATTAACCATAGCATTTAAAGATTATAAGATATTAAAAGGCTTTAATGGTAGTGAATGGGTGGGATTTGATATTTTCCGTAAAGTCTTTTCGATGAGAAACTTTGGCATTGCTGTTCGAAACACTTTATTACTTAATGTATTAACCTTATTATTTGGATTCCCAATGCCAATAATTTTAGCTCTTTTATTAAATGAAGTCAAGAATAAATACTTTAAGAAAATAACACAAACCTTAATTTATTTACCTCATTTCTTATCTTTCATTATTATTGGCGCAATGGCTTACCAGATTTTTGGTCAGGAAAGTGGTGTAGTAAATAACATTATTAAATCACTTGGCGGTTCCAGAGTACCGTTTTTACAGGAGAATACTCATTGGTTGGTATCTTACGTCATGATTAATGTATGGCAGACTATGGGCTGGGGAACGATTATTTACCTGGCTGCGATTACAAGTGTAAACCCGGAATTATATGAAGCTGCTACGGTTGATGGAGCAGGCCGCTGGGGGAAAATCAAGCATGTTACGCTTCCATGTATCAAAAGTACCATTGTAACTCTTCTTATTATGAACTTAGGTAAGATTATGGCTGGTTCTTTTGAAAACGTATATGCACTTATGAATGTAGCTACTCCGAAATATACAACAACAATTCCAGTCCTAGTTTACCGCATGGGCTTATCAAATGGTAAGTACAGTGAGGCAACAGCAATCGGTTTATTCCAGTCAGTAATTGGCCTAGCGCTTGTTCTTATATCGGATCGAATTGCAAAGAAACTCGGCGAAGATGGCTTGTTATAAGGAGGAGAGCAGATGGAAGCGAAATTACAAACCAGACATTCAAAAAAAATAGTGAAACATAAGATAACAGACAAAATAGCATCGTTTTTCATTCACTTTATTTTGATAATTACCGCATTGACTTGTGTATTACCGTTTCTGCATGTTTTTGCAAAATCGGTCAGTAATGAAGCATATGTAATTGCAAACAAGATACTATTGCTGCCACAAGATTTTACCATAACGGCTTATCAGAAAGTATTTGCAGATTCCAGCATATTAAGATCCTTTTATGTATCCGTAGTGGTTACACTACTATTCACGATACTTGGTATTTTAATTACTTTATGTGCAGCGTATCCATTGTCAAGAAAGGGTTTAAAAGGACGCACCCTTTTCACCTTCTTATTTATGTTTACCATGTATTTTTCTGCCGGTATTATTCCAGAATACTTATTAATGAATAACTTAGGACTTTTAGATACATGGGCGGTGTTAATTCTGCCATTAGCCTTTAGTCCATATAACTTCTTAATTATGAAGACATCCTTACAAAGCACGATACCTGACAGCCTAATAGAATCAGCACACCTTGATGGTGCGTCACAATTTCAAATTCTTCGTAAAATAGTGGTTCCATTATCAAAACCTATATTAGCAACCTTATCTTTATTTTATGCAGTAGGTCGCTGGAATGCATATTCAGATGCATTATTCTATATAAAACAGAATGTATCATTAAGGCCTTTACAGTTAAAAATGTATTATTTAGTAGTATCTGCGACAGAATCATTACAGGCAGCAGCGGAAGGTGCAGCTCAGGTTACCAATCCGGAAGTATTAAAAGCAGCTTGTATCATGTTTGCAACGATTCCAATCATCTGTATTTATCCGTTTGTACAAAAATTCTTTGTTCAGGGCACTATGATTGGTTCGGTAAAAGGTTGATAGTTTTCCGGAGGACCGGATGCTATAGAAATGTATTCAAAAAAGGGAGGTACTATTATGAGAAAGTCAATGAAAAGAGCAGCAGCGCTTGTTTTAACACTTGCAATGTCTACTGCATTATTAGCAGGCTGCGGCAGCAAAGACAAATCAAATGATTCCAAGAAAGACCCTACAACAGCACCTACACAGGGAGCCGGAAATAACCAGGGTACAAATCCTACGAAAGCGCCGGAGAGTGCTTTTAAGGATTATTCCAATGGGTTTGAAAAAAACGTAACAATTCAAATTCCTGTTTATGACAGAGCATTTGAAGGCTGGAATCCTACAGACAACTATTATACGAAATGGGTACAAAAAGAATTTGGCGATAAGTATAATATCAAGGTAGAATTTGTAGCAATTGGAAGATCTACAGAGGTAACTGATTTTACACAGATGCTGGCTGCCGGAACAGCACCAGATATAATTTTCCATTATGATATGCCACAGGCGATTGCTTACTATGATGAAGGTGCTATGCAGGAATTAAACTACGATGAAATTGAAAACTATGCACCTACATATTATAAAAACCTTGGTTCTACCATTGATTCTTATGGTACAATTAACGGTGAGAGAGTATTTTTCTTTGCATCAAGACCAACGGCTTACAACTGGGTTACTTTAATCAGACAGGACTGGATTGACAAGGTTGGTAAGAAAATGCCTGCTAATTTAACGGAATTAAATGAGTTATATGCTGCATGGAGAGATGCAGACCTTGGCAATGGCGGTGGTACCTTAGTTCAGAATAACTTTACTTATGATTATTTTTTCCGTTCCTGGCCAATCGATGCAGATGAAAGAGCATTATATTCCGACCTTTCAGTGGCTGCACTTCCATGGGAACCAACTCATAAGTTTTTAAAGAATTTAAATTATCAGTATAACAACAGCTTAGTTGATAAGGAATTCTATTTAAATACAGACGATGCTTCAACAAAAGCAGACTTCGTATCTGGTAACAGCGGAGTATATAGTTTCTATATCTCAAGTTCTACGGATGTTATGTCCTCCTTATTAGCGAACAATCCGGATGCTAAGGTTTCCTTACTTCCAATGGCTGCCGGTGTTCCGGAAGGCGGCGTTCCACAGCAGCGTGGTTACTGGCCATTTGGTATGATTATGGGCATTAATTCTACGACTCCGGAAGAAGAAAGAATTGCTGTTTGGATGTATCTTGAGTGGTTAAGCCAGCCAGATAACTTATTCTTCTTCCAGAATGGTGTTGAAGGTGAAAACTATACGAAAGATGCTGCAGGTTTAGCAGTTAAGAATGCAGAATACACAGGAGAATCAAGACTTTCCAATAATAACAACAAAGACTATTGGTGCTTAGTAGTTGAGAGTGCTCAATATGCTGATGAAGAGTTAAATTACAAAGCTAATATTGCAAACTGGGCTCCGGCAGGATTTGAATACATCGTTGAAGATGCCTATAAGGATTATATTGCTAACTTAGAATACATGACACCGGATGCAATTTTCTTAGATACTATCCAATCTGTTGCGGACTACAAATCAGATTTAAATGACCTTTGGAAAGAATTATATGTAAAATGTGCTATGGCTCCAGAGGCTGAATTTGAATCCGTATATCAGAAGGCTTGCGAAGATTACCTGGCTGCCGGATATCAGGCAATTCTTGATGAGAAACAGGCTGCTATCTCAAATGGTGGATACAACTAGGATTTTAATTGGAAACGAAAGTAACAAATTCATAATGCCATGTAACCCTCCTGTTATTGCAGGGGGGTTACGTGGTATCATAAAATCAATACGATAAAGGCTGACAGCGCAGAATGGAGATTATTATGCTGAAAATTGAGTACGACAAAGAAAATTTATTACAGGTTATTGATCGTGTAGTGAAAAAAACTATGACAATGGATATGACATGGGATTGGTCTTGTGGTGTTGCCTATTACGGTATTAGCGAGGCTTATCGAGTTACAAAGAATGAGGAATACATTAATTTATTAAAACAGTGGGCAGAGGAGTATATTGCACTTGGTTTACCTAATTGGACAGTCAATACCTGCGCAATGGGGCACTGTATGATTACTCTGTATGAAGCTACAAATGAGGAAGCTTATTGGGACATTGTCATGAGTAAAGTGGACTATATTCGTAACAAAGCATTACGCTTTGGAGATCATGTGCTTCAACATACCGTATCTGTTAATAATGATTTTCCGGAGCAAGCATGGGCAGATACTTTATTTATGGCAGCCTTTTTCTTATTGCGTGTTGGTGTGAAATTAAATGATGCGGACATGATTGCGGATGCACTCAATCAGTATTATTGGCATATCCATTACTTGCAGGAGCCAAGTACAAGCCTTTGGTATCATGGCTACAACAATATTAATAAGGATCATATGTCAGGTTTTTATTGGGGACGTGCCAATGCATGGGCAGCCTACACTATGTCACAGGTTGGGAAAAGACTGCCGGAACCATATCTATATCCTATTTATATGGAGATTGATTGTGCACTAAGAGATCAACTTGCGGCACTGAAGCTCTTACAGACCAAGAGTGGTTTATGGAGAACAATTCTGGATGACGAAGAATCTTATGAAGAAGTATCTGCCAGTTGTGGAATCGCAGCAGCTATGGTAACAAACCGTAACCCGCTTCATACAAAATATATACAAAAATCATTGGATGGTATTCTTAAGAATATATCGGAAGATGGAAGAGTACTTAATGTTTCCGGCGGTACGGCGGTAATGAAAGATCGTGAAGGCTATCGTAACGTTCCTAAAACCTGGATGCAGGGCTGGGGACAGGGATTAGCACTGGCGTTCTTAGCCGCAATTGTAGAGGATAGCCAGAAATAATTCTGTTAATCTGGGGCTGTCGTATTATCCGTGACAATAGATAATTACGATGGCCCTATTGAGTTTTATTATGCAAAGATAAGGAGAACTAACGTGGGACAACAAAATGAGATTACCAAAGGCGGATTTACACTACCAGGAGAAGCCGGGTATGAGAAGCTAACCTTGGAACTTGCCGGCAGATGGGGAGCTGATGTGATTCGTGATAGTGATGGGACAGTGCTATCCAAGGATATTTTAGATGCAGGGTATGGAATCTACTCCACTCTCTGTTTGATCAGAGACCATAATGCTTGGGCAAAGGAACATAAGGACAAATTACAACAGACTTTTCTTGTTACAAGTCCGATGGCAGCAACTTCGGATACTATAACGATAGATTTAATGGAGGGATTTTTTAAAGAGCAGTTCTTAGTAAACGACAGCCAGGAATCTATGGAATATTGGCAGGTGTATGACAGAACGACAGATACGCTTGTTGAGAAAGAGAAATGGAACTATTCCCCTCAAAATCAAACGGTGGTTCTAACAGATATCTGCCCATGGCATAAATATACCATCAGCTTTATGGCTTATCGTATCTGGGAAGAAATCTCAATGTATAACCATACGACAAACCATTGGAATAAAGAACATTTGATGCAGATTGATCCAATGCATAAGGAAACTCAGGAATATTTACTTTCTTGGATGGAGAATTGGTGTAAGCAACATGAACAGACAACAGTAGTTAGATTTACCTCCATGTTTTATAATTTCGTCTGGATGTGGGGGAGCAATGAAAAAAACCGTTATTTATTTTCGGATTGGGCATCCTATGATTTTACCGTAAGCCCACTTGCATTAAAGTTGTTTCAAGAAAAGTACGGATATGCATTAACTGCAGAAGACTTTATTCATCAAGGTAAGTTCCATGTAACTCATATGCCTGCAAATCCGCATAAACTTGACTGGATGGAATTTATAAATAACTTTGTAGTGGATTTTGGGAAGAAATTAATTGACATAGTACATAACTATGGAAAATTAGCTTATGTATTTTATGATGATAGTTGGGTTGGGGTCGAACCTTATCATAAGAATTTTGAAAGATTTGGCTTTGATGGCTTAATAAAATGTGTGTTTTCCGGTTTTGAAGTCAGACTATGTGCCGGAGTTAAGGTAAATACCCATGAATTAAGACTTCATCCGTACTTATTTCCGGTTGGACTTGGCGGGGCTCCTACATTTATGGAGGGTGGAAACCCTACGCTTGATGCTAAGAATTACTGGATTAGTGTACGAAGAGCCTTGCTAAGAGAACCAATTGACCGAATTGGTTTAGGAGGTTATCTTCACTTAGTTGAGGATTTTCCTGACTTTACAGATTATATAGAGAAGATTGCAAATGAATTCCGTAGAATCAAAAAACTTCATAATGCTGGAAAACCAATGGTTTTAAAGCCTCGCGTTGCTGTTCTCCATAGTTGGGGAACCTTACGTTCCTGGACCTTATCCGGGCATTTTCACGAAACTTACATGCATGATTTAATTCATATGAACGAAAGTTTATCCGGGCTTCCGCTGGATGTTAAGTTTATTAATTTTGAGGATATTAAAAAAGGTGCCTTAGAAGATGTAGATGTTGTAATCAATGCCGGTACGATGAATTCAGCATGGAGCGGAGGTAGTGCTTGGGAGGATTCTGAGGTAATAGAACGTTTAACAAGGTTTGTCTATGAGGGAAAAGCATTTCTTGGAGTAAATGAACCAAGTGCTATTACAGGTTATGATACACTATTTCGTATGTCACATGTACTTGGTGTTGATATGGATTTAGGGGACCGTGTCTCCCATGGACGTTATAGTTTTACGGAAGAACCGGTAAAGGAATTGTCCTTTGCCGAACAAGGGCCAAAGGAGAAGAGCAAGATATATCTTACCGATGGCTTAGCGAAGGTTTTAAAAGAAGAGAATGGAATACCGGTTATGACGTCTTATCATTTTGGAAGGGGACGTGGGATTTATCTTTCTTCTTATGAACATTCAATTAAAAATACGAGAACACTTCTTCACATTATATTATACGCAGCTGGTGAAAGCTTCCAGCAGGAAGGAATTACAGATAATCCTAGTACAGAATGTGCTTATTATGAAAAAGATAAAATTCTAGTTATGATAAATAATAGTGACACCTTACAAAGATCATCTGTTACCATGAAGGGAAGAACATATACAAAGGATATACCGGCATTTGATACGTTAATTATTCCGATGGAGTAAATAGTTTTATGAAATTTCCCAATTATTATTTCCGAGGGTTCAAGTCATATCTTTTTATTTTTGTGAGATGAGAATTGACGGAACGAATTTATATCATAAGAGCGTTGTTGATTGCTGTCGGCGAATCAGTGGTACAGGCAAAAAAGTACTACTGATTCGCATTGACAAAAACTGGGATTTGTAATATAACAATTATAAGTACAAACAAAACAAGAAAAAGTACAGTTTAGGAACTTTTAATTGTTATGAATAAAGGAGAAACAATTTGATAAGAGTAGCATGTTTTGACACCAAATCCTATGACAAGGAATGGTTCGATCGAAAAAATAATGGTGAATTTCAAATCAAATATTATGAGAACAAATTAAATGCGGACACTGCAAAACTAGCTCATGGCTGTCAAGCAGTAATAGCGTTTGTGAATGATTCCATCGACAAAGAAACGATTGATGAATTGTATCAGCTAGGCGTTAAAGTGATTGCAATGCGTTGTGCCGGATATAACAACATTGACTTTAAAGAAGCCTACAATAAGGTAGCGGTAGTGCGTGTTCCGGGATATTCTCCGCATGCTGTTGCCGAACATGCAATGGCTTTGTTATTATGCTTAAATCGTAAAATTCACCGTGCTTATATAAGAACCAGGGATTATAATTTTAGTTTAAAAGGATTAATTGGATTTGACCTCTACAAAAAAACAATCGGTATTATTGGGACAGGAAAGATTGGTCAGGTTTTTATTGATATTTGCAAAGGTTTTGGCATGCGTGTGCTTGCGTATGATTTATATCCGAACAAGAGCAAAGAAGTAGAGTATGTAAATCTTGAAACACTTTTATCTGAAAGTGATATAATATCCTTACATTGTCCGTTAACCGAAGAAACAAAACATATGATTAACGCAGAAAGCTTGAAATTAATGAAGTATGGTGCTATTATTATAAATACATCAAGAGGTGCATTAATTGATAGTGAAGCATTATTAACTGCTCTGAAAGAAGAGAGGCTTGGTGGTGCCGGGCTTGATGTCTACGAGGAAGAATCGGATTTATTCTTTGAAGACAATTCAAACATTATACCAAAGGATGATATATTATCCCTATTGGTAGGTTTGCCAAATGTTATTATGACGTCTCATCAAGGCTTTTTAACCAATGAAGCGTTAAGTAATATTGCTGAGACAACGATTGAAAATCTTAGAGCTTATTTCCATAATGAGCCTTTGATAAATGAAATATGTTACGTTTGCCAGCCAGGCGGGTTAAATCCTGACTGCAGACGGCAAAAAGAAGGAAGATGTTTTTAGAGAGGAGAATACGTATGAGTAAAGAGCAAAAATTTTTTAAATGTGAGCATTGTGGAAACATTATCGGAATGATTGAGGATTCTGGGGTACCGGTTGTATGTTGTGGAGAAGAGATGGCTGAATTAGTTGCAAATACATCCGATGGAGCTAAGGAAAAACATGTTCCGGTAGTAGAAGTAAAGGATAATTTAGTTTATGTAAGTGTTGGCAGTATAGCCCACCCTATGATTGAAGAGCATTACATAATGTGGGTATATTTAAGAACAAATCAAGGCGGTCAGAGAAAGAGCTTAACACCTGGAAGTGAACCCAAGGTAGTATTTGCTTTAACAGAAGAGGAAGAAGCAATCGAGGTATTTGAGTATTGTAACCTACATGGTTTATGGAAAACGGTTCTGTAATTGGATTATAAACATGAAACGTTCTTATGACTCCCGCAAAATAGAATTAATGTAATAAAATAAACTAATAAAACGGGTGATACATCATAGTTATTGTGCTAAGATGTATCACCCGTTTTTTACATATCCCAATTATAGAGCCTTTATATTATGCTTGTCCATATACTAAAGTGGCTGGAAGCTTAGATATTATTTGTTATCTTTTTTATCAGGAATTCTTTGAAGAATAAGAACAATACCTGCGATTAATAGCATAACAATCAATATACTAAACATACCTTTCCACATATAATCCAATGTTAATAGCACAGTTTCTTTATCCATGGAACTACTCCTTTCAAAAACCTGTATTCTTTAATGTAATAAAAGATTTAAGATAATACCGCCAGCTAGTACGGAACCAATCTGGCCAGCAACATTTGCACCGACTGCATGCATTAACAAGTGATTGGAAGGGTCTTCTTTGATACCCATCTTCTGAATAACACGTGCAGACATTGGGAAAGCAGAAATTCCGGCACCGCCTACCATTGGGTTAATCTTATTTTTTAAGAATAGGTTTAGGAATTTGGCAAATAATACGCCACCGATGGTGTCAAATACAAAGGCAAACAAACCAAGTCCCATAATTATGGCAGTTTTAACCGTTACGAATTCTTCTGCTCTCATACTAAAGGAAATGGTAATTCCAAGTAATAACGTAATTAAATTTGCGAGCACGCTTTGAGCAGTATCGGATAAGGTGTTTAACACTCCACATTCTCTTAACAGGTTACCGAACATTAAGAAACCTACTAGAGAAACAGACATTGGGGCAACTAAACCTGCGACTACAGTAACGATAATTGGAAATAGAATCCGGGCACGTTTGGAGATAGAAGCAGGATTGTAAGGCATACGAATCATACGTTCTTTTTTTGTTGTAACTAATTTAATCGCCATTGGCTGGACGATTGGAACTAAAGCCATGTAGGAATAGGCTGCTACGGCTATAGCCCCTATATAGCCGGATTTTAATACTTGAGACACCAGAATAGAAGTAGGACCATCGGCTGCTCCGATAATACCAATTGATGCAGCGTCATTTAGATTGAATCCGAGAACAGCAGCTAATGTCATCGTTAAGAAGATACCAAACTGTGCTGCACCGCCAAAAAGGAACATTTTCGGGTTTGATAAAAGGGGACCGAAATCAATCATTGCACCAATACCGATAAAGAGTAAAATTGGAAGTACTTCGGAAGCATCAATTCCTACGTGAAACATCCATTCAATGATACCGTTTACCTTTCCAATTCCCTCATAGGTCTGGTTGAGAACACCGGATGATGGCAGATTAACTAGGATCGCACCAAATCCCATTGGTAATAAGAGTGCCGGTTCATAGTTTTTGCAAATTGCTAGATAGATTAGAATACCACCGATGAGATACATCACAGCTTGCTCCCAAGCAATGGCGGTTATTCCGGATAATAAAAAGTCCATAACATCCTCCACTTTTCTCCTTATTTTGTGCCGTAGAAACGCTGAAAGCATCGGCGGTTCTTTGCAATACTTTTATTATATAGTTCATAGGGCTTGGAATCAAGAAAAACATGCTAAGATAATGTTAAGAAACGAAAATTTTTGATGTGCAATAAAAAGTAGAATAAGGGTAAAATAGAACTATTACTCTTTAGTACTAGTTAGGTAAACGATTGGTATAAACTTATAAAATGAGAACGTAAGGATTATAAAAAATTGTTGTAAAGAATGTGTTAAAAAACATCATATTGTATTGTTGTTATGTTGTCCGGATGGTAATATGTGTTTGAATTTAGACAAAGGGGGAAAAGTACATGAGCGTTTCGTTATCTGAATTTTTGAAACAGATTACGAGTAATCCAGCGCTATTTATCACTGTATTGTTAACGTTAGGAGTGGTATTAGTAAATGGTTGGACTGATGCACCGAATGCAATTGCTACCTGTGTATCGACGAGATCGCTTTCACCAAAAAAAGCGATTGTAATGGCAGCGGTATTTAATTTCTTAGGGGTATTAGTAATGACTATGGTGAATAAAGCTGTGGCAGAAACGATTTATAACATGGTGGATTTTGGAGGTAATTCTTCAGATGCCCTCATTGCACTTTGTGCAGCGTTATTCGCCATAGTAATCTGGGCATCAGCAGCATCGTACTTCGGGATACCAACGAGTGAGAGCCATGCATTAATTGCGGGAATCTCTGGCGCAGCGATAGCTTTACAAGGCGGCATAAGCGGTATCAATGGTAATGAGTGGATCAAGGTTCTTTATGGACTTATGATATCCACCATTATGGGATTAGGCCTTGGATATTTAACAACAAAAGTAATAGAACTCCTCTGTAGAAGAGCAGATCGTAGAAAGGCAGATGAGGTATTTAAAAAGGGGCAGATTTTAGGCGGAGCAGCAATGGCGTTTATGCACGGTGCCCAAGACGGCCAAAAATTCATGGGTGTCTTTATGCTTGGAATGTTCTTAGCAAATGGACAAACTGAAACTTCTTTTGAAATTCCTATATGGTTAATGATATTATGTTCCTTCGTTATGGCGCTTGGAACCTCGATTGGCGGATATCGTATTATAAAGACAGTTGGTATGGGAATGGTGAAACTTGAAAAGTATCAAGGATTTGCAGCGGATTTAGCGGCGGCTTTATGCTTACTTGTTTCCTCTGTAGGCGGAGTTCCTGTTAGTACCACCCATACGAAAACAACATCGATTATGGGTGTTGGAGCAGCCAAACGTTTATCTGCTGTTAACTGGGGAGTTGTAAAGGAAATGGTAATGGCTTGGGTATTGACTTTTCCGGGCTGTGGTTTGGTAGGATTCCTGATGGCACATCTTTTTATGAAAATTTTCTAATAACAAAAGGAGAGATTATTACATGGCTAACAATAAAAGATACAACTATTTTGAGGGATTTATTGAGCATGCTTCATACTGTTCAAAAGCAGCGGAATTGTTATATGAGACATTGGGAAATTATGAAAATATAGACTTGGATTTAAGAGTAAAAGAGATGCATGAGATTGAGCATGCCGCTGATTTACAAAAACATAGTATGACCAAATATCTTTTAAAGGATTTTCTGCCGCCAATTGAACGTGAGGATATTGTAAGTTTATCTCAAAAAATAGATAATGTTACCGATGCGGTAGAGGATGTTTTAATTAAATTGCATATCTATAATATTAAGCATATCATACCGGAGGTATTACCATTTGCTTCTTTAGTTCGTAGATGCTGTGAAACTACTAGTGCTACCTTAGTACAATTCCAGAACTTTAAGAAATCCATTAAGCTTCATGAAGCAATTGTTGAGTTAAATCGTCTGGAAGAAGAGGGAGATGCTTTGTATGCAAAATTAGTCAGAGACTTGCATATGACTTGTAAAGATCCAATCGAGTTGTTTTCTTGGACTCGTATTTTAGATCGATTTGAGACTTGCTGCGATGCCTGTGAAGACGTTGCAGATGATATTGAAAGTATTGTATTAAAAAATTCATAATTGATTTACATTTAGGGGTAGAAAATGAAACTGTTGAAAAGGGTAAGCCCTGCAAGGTTAATATCCTTGGGGTTTGCAAGTGTGATTTTGATTGGGGCAATTCTTTTGTGGCTCCCGATTTCTGCAAAAGAAGGAGTAGATGTTAGATTTATTGATGCATTATTTACTTCAACAAGTGCGGTTTGTATAACCGGATTAATAGCCATAGATACGGCGGATACCTTTAACACATTTGGATGTATCATAGTTGGTCTTCTAATACAGATTGGAGGATTGGGGGTCACAAGTGTAGGTTTTGGTATCTTATTGTTTGCAGGGAAGAAGGTTGGTATTAAGGGAAGAGTGCTCATGAGAGAATCTATGAACTTAAATTCTCTAAAGGGTATTATGCAGCTAGTGAAAGCGGTATTATTTACTACCTTATGTTTTGAAGTGGTGGGAACGATATTAAGCTTTATCGTTTTTGTCCAGGATTATCCGCCGCTTAGAGCTTTTGGAATTAGCTTATTCCATTCGGTTGCCAGTTTTAATAACTCCGGTTTTGATATTCTGGGTAACTTTCAAAACCTCTTGAATTATAGCGATAATGTATTATTAAACTTAACCACTGCCGGACTTATCATCTTTGGTGGTATCGGTTTTATAGTAATTAAGGAACTTGCAGAGAAAAGATCCCTTCGCAAATTAAGCCTTCATTCTAAAGTTGTGCTTTTAATGACTGGCATTTTATTAGCGGTGGGTACTGTACTTTTGTATTTTACGGAAGATATTACTTGGTTAGGTGCCTTTTTTATGAGTACGTCAGCAAGAACTGCCGGATTTAGCACATTCGACTCCGGTAATTTTACGAATGCCGGCTTATTTATCTTAATCATCTTAATGTTTATTGGTGCCTCACCTGGCTCCACCGGTGGTGGTATTAAAACAACTACCTTTTTTGTTATCTTAAAAAACTTATTAAGTACGGCAAAAAATAAACATTGCACTGCCTTCAAGCGTAAGGTTCCAAATGATGTTATCTCAAAGTCATTTCTAATATTTTTATTAGCAATCATGTTAGTATGCTTTAATACGTTGTTAATGTGTATTGTTGAACCTAAGTTTAGTTTTATTCAAAACTTATACGAAGTTACAAGTGCATTTGGTACGGTAGGTTTATCTACCGGAATCACACCACATTTAAAAGATTTATCAAAGATTATAATTATTTTAACGATGTTTATTGGAAGATTAGGACCTATGACAATAGCCGCACTTTTGTCGCATAAAGAAAAATCAAGTGTGAGTTATTCCGAAGAAAGTTTCATTATCGGGTAGTTATCATTCACTGAATATATCGTAAGAGGATAAGGGTTGAGAAATGAAAATGACAGATTTAACAGACAGGTTGCTGTTAGGGAAGAATATGAAAACAAATCGGTCACCAATTGAATTTGGTATTATTGGGTTGGGTAGATTTGGATATGCTTTAGCTGAGACTTTAGCAAGTGCTGGAAAAGAAGTAATGGTAATCGATAATAACGAAGACACCATTAAGCAGATACGTGGTATTGTACAGGAAGCTTTTGTAGCAGGTACTCTGACATCTGAGGTACTTGAAGAAACAGGAATTCAAAATTGTGCTACCGTTGTTGTATGTATTGGAGAAAAAGTTGACACCAGCATATTGACGACACTTCATATTATTAATATGGGTGTACCACGTGTTATAGCAAAGGCGATAAGTTCAGATCAAGGCAAGGTGCTGGAGAAGTTAGGCGCTGAGGTTATTTATCCGGAAAGAGATATGGCAATACGGCTTGCTAATCGCCTTCTTTATTCAAAAGCGCTGGATTTCATCGAATTAAACGGTGATATCACGGTGGCGGAAATAAAAGTATCCAACAAACTAAGCGGCAAAACAATTGCTGATGCAGATATACGAAAGAACTTCAATCTTAATATTATCGCATTAGAGCATGATAATGTTACTACGATTGAGGTATCTCCAGAAACTGTTTTACAGGCGGAAGATGCATTGGTAGTCATAGGAAGAAAAGATCAAATCGCAAGATTTGAGTCATTTATTGTTCATTGATGGCTGTGACAAGTAATATATTTTGTTGTCCTTGGATTGGTGTCATTTGGTAATCGGATACTATAAGTAGTTTAAAGGGGGATTGCTCATAGCTATTAGCTATTTTGCTCTGCTCCCTTTGTATATTCTAAGATAAAAAAGGAGTTTTCGCATCATAGATTTGCTTGCTCGTCTATGATGCAAAAGCTCCTTTATTCATCGTAAGATACTTGCTTACTAGTTGATGCTGATTCCTCTTTTACAAGAAGCGGTCTTAGAGCAAGCATCCTTTAATTTAATAGTAATCTTCGGAGTCATAAACTTCGTCGATATCCTCTTTGTCTTCATAATAATCGTCTTCCATTGACTTACTTTTATAGACTTGCTTGGCATTTGCTTTACTATAGCTAGCATTGTTAGAGCAGTTAAAAGCTGTTCTTTTGGTTGGAGTTGCTTTACTATTTTTAGAATTTTCCATAAGAATTATCTCCTTTCCTTTTTGTCCGTAGTATGTACATTTTCATAAAAACTATTCGAAAATTAAAGAAGTAGAGGAGGAAGGAGATAAATAGTATTCAGCGGAGGAGACTCGTCTATTTCAAATCCGTCAATATGACCATTGTTGATAATTGTAGTGCATTGGTTCAGCTCAAACTGCTGTTCACATTCTTCTAATGTGATAATATCCATATTCATAAAATTACCCCTATCTTGTCTTTTCTCTGCATTATATTCCTTACAAAGAGAAGATAGAATAGGGGTATGATAATATTTATTTCATCCTTATACCATATCGAAGGATGAATGCAAAGCTTACATTACTAATAAAACTTCATTTTCTTCAGATAAGGAGTTTGCAGGAATATAATTTGAAGAGAGTTTGGTTCCATTTAAGTAACATTCCCGGTAACCACCCTCTGCACCGTTTAAGTTTTGTACCGTAATATTTAATTTCTTGCCACGGAACATCTTAGTTATTTTAACCTCATCCCAAGTAGCTGGTATAGAAGGAGAGAGTAATAATCCATCAAAGTCCGGACGCATACCTAAGATACCTTCCACACAACCTACCATTACGGTAGATGCAGTCCCGGTTAACCAATGTACATGAGAGCGGCCTTCAAATGGGCTATCCACAGATTCAGTAAATTGTCCGTGAACATAAGGCTCTAGAACACGAACATCTGCATTATCATTCTGGGAAGCAGGAGAGCACTCAGTAAAGTACTGGTAGGCGCGATTACCATGTCCCATTAAAGATTCTGCAAGGATAATCCAACCCTGAGGCTGTGAGAAGATACCACCATTTTCCTTGGTGGATTTATTAAACAGGATAGCAAGGGCACCGTTAAATGCATGATCTACATAAGATGGAGCCATTAAGCGGCAGCCGTATTCTGTATTTAATTCACGATGAACACTTTCTAATGCTTTTTCTGCCTGTTCTTTTGTTGCGAGACCACTGATCACTGACCAAGACTGTGGGTTTAGCCACATATTGGCTTCCGGGTCCTTTTTGGAACCAATGACTTGGCCATCCTCCTTGAAGCCACGGATAAAGCGATCCTCCTCCCAGCAGTATTTCTGAATTGTATCACCTAATTCCTTCTGAACCCCATCTAAATAAGCGAGATATTCATTGTCCTCTTTTTCTTTGGCAAATGCCCGGATTACTGTCATTGCATAATATAACTGAAGTGCTACAAAAGATGATTCTCCTTTTTTTCCAAGGCGTAAGCAATCGTTCCAATCAGCATGAAGGCCGGCAGGCATATGATGTACGCCCAGACGTTCCATAGAGAAATTAATTGCTCTCTTTAAGTGATCGTATACGGTTCCTTCGTCTTTGTTAGCATAGGGAATCACTTCATCAATAAATGCTTTGTTCCCTGTTTCCGCTATGTATTTTAATACGGTAGGGAATAGCCATAAAGCATCATCTGCACGATATGCCGGGTGTCCGGTTGCCTGTACATAAGAAGCATCGTCCGGAGTGTCTTCATGACCGGCATTATGATTAAATTTTACTAATGGTAAACCGCCGCCGTTATCTACCTGTGCAGATAACATAAAGCGGATTTTTTCACCAGCCATCGCAGGATCCAGATGAATAATACCTTGAATATCCTGAACAGTATCGCGATATCCATAGCCATTTCTTAAACCTGCATAGATAAAAGAAGCGGCTCTTGACCAGATAAAAGTGATAAAGCATTGGTAAGCATTCCACGTATTGACCATATGATTAAAGTTATCATCCGGAGTTTTTACTTGGAATTGCCCTAGTTTGCTATGCCAGTATGATTTTAGTTCAGCGATTTCTTTGCCGATAATAGACAAGTCTTCATAACTGCTTAATAAAGCTGCGGAATCTTTCTCATTTTTCTTACCCAATATGTATACTAATTCCTTCGTTTCACCCGGCGCAAGAGTGAGAGTGGAATGAAGCGCACCACAAGCGTTGGAGTTATAATTTAATGTGTTATCGCAGCGTCCGTTTATGACAGCGATGGGATTTCCATAGTTATGGTAGCGTCCGAGGAAGGAGGCCTTATCACCATTATAGGATACAATAGGCTGACCAACACTTCCAAAGAAGCGTTCCCGATAATTCGTACCTTCTGCATTCTTACCATCATTTTCATTAATGGCTTGAAGAATCTTATTGTCCTTAAAATAGGTTTTGGTTATAAAGAGTGTATATTGCAGGTTTACTTGATCATTCTCATAATAGTCTTCATTGGTAAATTCAATGAAGCCAAATGTAGAAATCTTTCTTTCTTTCTCATCCTTGTTCGTTACGGATAATTTCCAAACCTCATGAGTTTTATTAAGCGGTACATAATACAGTGCTTCAGAATGGATGTTGGAATAGTCAGCACTAATTTTAGTATAAGCAGTACCGTGGCGGCATTCGTTTTGGTAAACCGATAAATCTTTTCCTACCGGCTGCCAGGATGCTGACCAGTAATCACCGGTTTCGTCATCCCGCAGATAAATATATCTTCCCGGCTTGTCTTCCTGATTAAATATATATCTTGATATTCTTCCGTTTGCTCCACTCTTTACAAAACTATAACCGCCTGCATTATTCGATATAATAGCGCCGTATTCCGGGGAACCTAAATAATTGGCCCATGGAGCAGGGGTATTTGGTTTTGTAATTACATATTCCCTGCTTGTTTCATCAAAATAACCGTAATTCATAACAATCTCCTTTTCCTTCCTTTATTATTAAGACAACAGTTCTGCTTAACTTTTGAATAATTATAGCATAATCGAGGATTTCGAAACAATGTTTAATCATATCCTTATGAAAGGGACTGAGATAAGATAAGACATGAGAAATTCCATGCAGGATTGGGAGCAGAAGGGATAAGGTTTTTTGTTAGGATAAGGACTTACATATGGCTTCTTGCAAGTTATGAATTTTAGAAGATGCGCGCTGTCGAAAAAAGGCACATTCATTGGATAAGCCGCATATTTTAATAATGAGTACTGTGCAAGGAGGGGGAATATGAAAGATATCGTTACATCAATTCAGATACTAATTTCTAGTCTTGGTGGTTTCTTGGGGTGGTTTCTAGGCGGGACGGATGGTTTTTTGTATGCATTATTATTTTTTATCGTTGTTGATTATCTAACTGGTGTTATGGTTGCTATTTTGCAGCGCAAGGTATCAAGTGAGGTCGGATTCCGGGGGATTTTTAAGAAGGTAGTGATCTTATGCCTTGTTGGGATAGGCCATATCTTAGATACGAAGGTTGTTCATAGCGGTAATGTAATGCGAACCGCAATTATTTTCTTCTATTTATCGAATGAGGGAATCAGTATTTTAGAGAACGTAGCATTTATTGGATTGCCGGTTCCTAAAAAATTACTGGATGTACTCATTGCATTAAAAGCGAAAAATAGTGAAGAAATTATGGGGTTAAAAAAATTAGAGGAAACCTTAGAAAGTGGTAAGAAGGATAAGTGGAAGGAAAGTATAAAAGAGGAAGTAAAAGATAGTAAAAACGATAAAGACTATATTGAATAAGTAATTTCTATTGTGAGATAAGTCGGAATTAATTAAGAGAATGAATCTCATTTGATAAAATAGCCCGGAAGGTTTTGGTAGGAACTGACCCCTATAAGTTAGACCTAAAAATCTAACTTATAAAGAGAGTCTCGATCATCATCCGGGCTATTTAGTATTTGTTATTTATTTTTATCGATTTCAGCCATCTTCATTGCACGCACTTTTAAAGAAAGTCCAAAAAGATTGATAAAGCCTTCTGCATCGTGATGGTTATATAATTCTCCGGTTGTGAAAGAAGCAATGCTTTCATTGTATAAAGAATATGGAGATGTCGTACCTTGCTTAATAATATTACCTTTGTAAAGCTTTAATTTAACTTCACCTGTCACATATTCCTGAGTTACCTCAACAAATGCCTGAAGAGCTTCACGAAGTGGTGTGAACCATTTGCCTTCATAAACAACATCAGCGAATTTATTTCCGATTTCTTTTTTACAGGAAAGAGTGGCACGGTCCAAGATTAATTCTTCAAGCTGGGTATGAGCCTCCATTAATATTGTACCGCCAGGAGTTTCATATACGCCGCGAGACTTCATGCCAACCACTCGATTTTCTACGATATCAACGATACCGATGCCATGTTTGCCACCAAGTACGTTTAATTCTTCAATAATCTCTGCCGCTTTCATTTTTTTACCATTGAAAGCAACCGGAATTCCTTTTTCAAAGGTTAAGCTTACGCTTTCTGCTTCATTTGGTGCTTTCTCCGGAGATACACCAAGTACAAGTAAATGATCGTAGTCAGGTGCATTTGCAGGCTCCTCCAACTCTAAACCTTCATGGCTAATGTGCCATAAATTACGGTCACGGCTATAGCTATGGCTTGCATCAAAAGGCAAATCAATTCCATGAGCTTTACAATATTCAATTTCATCCTCTCTGGACTGCATCTTCCAGGTATTATTACATCTCCATGGAGCAATTATTTTTAAATCCGGAGCAAGAGCTTTAATACCTAATTCAAAACGAACCTGATCATTTCCTTTTCCGGTTGCACCATGGCATATCGCAACAGCATTCTCTTTTCTTGCAACTTCAACCAACTTTTTTGCAATAACCGGACGAGCCATCGAAGTACCCAGAAGATATTTGTTTTCATAAACAGCACCGGCTTTTACACATGGCATTACATATTCATCAACAAATTCATCGGTTACATGCTCTATGTACAGCTTCGTAGCACCGGATAACTTTGCTCTTTCTTCTAGTCCATCTAATTCGTTTCCTTGGCCGACGTCGATACAGCAGCAGACCACATCATAATCATAATTTTCTTTTAACCATGGAATGATTGCAGTAGTATCAAGACCACCGGAATATGCTAAAATAACTTTTTCTTTCATAATAAATGCCTCCTTAGACAATTGTTTTTACATGGAAATGCATATCCATGCATGAGTATGAGTTTATAATTTATAAATATACATCATTTCTAAAAAACATGCAATCCTAAAATTAAGAAAATTTTAATTTAATCTTAGAGTATGTTTAAGACTTATTTAGTTGTTTCGATTCCTAGTATATGATAGAATATTTACTTGGAGGTTGCAAAATATTAGAAAAATATGCCGAAACGTTCGTAACCTAGAAAGGACATCAAGAATGAAACAGATTTTAAAGAAGTATAATCATGCCTGGGTATTACTATATACCTTTATCTACTTAATATGGTTCTTTTATTTAAGTCAAACAAATATTGATTCTTATCATTTGGTAAAATCAAGTTTAGACGATAAGATACCATTTATTGAGTGGTTCATCATTCCTTATTACATATGGTTTCCCTATGTACCGGCGGTTATCGCTTATTTCTTCCTAACTTCCAAAGAAGAGTTTTACCGCTGTGCAGGATTTTTATTTATTGGTATGACGGCCTGTCTGATTGCATATACCATATATCCAACCGGAATTAACTTTCAACATGAGTTAGGATCTCTTGGACGAAATAATTTTATGATTGATATGACACGTTTTATCTATAGTGTCGACCCGGGTACGAATGTCTGCCCTAGTATTCATTGTTACAATTCCATAGGATTATCCATAGCGATTATAAAAAGCAGACGACTTGGGAAATCTAAGCTTATTGTTATCGGTTCCATTGTACTAAGTACCTTAATCTGTATGTCGACAGTTTTTGTAAAACAGCATTCCATCATTGATGTATTTTTTGCTATTGGACTTGCTGTTATCATGTATCTTATTGTATATGTTCCAAATTATGAACGCCTATTTAAA
This sequence comes from Bacillota bacterium, assembly GCA_023457255.1. Taxonomy (GTDB): domain Bacteria; phylum Bacillota; class Clostridia; order Lachnospirales; family Lachnospiraceae; genus Lachnoclostridium. Next base: position 154,928 of record JAEWMB010000020.1, read on the forward strand.
AAAAGCAGATTAGAGGTTTTAAAGGGGAAAGAGTGAAAACAAGCCCTTTCCTTCGGCGGGTTTGTGCATGCGCGCCGCAAACTTGTTACTATGCATTGTCTTGCAGGTAAGGCAAAGTGTGTGCGCAAGAATGGGGGTTTTCATGTATCAAATAGTATTAGCTTCAGGTTCTCCAAGAAGAAAGGAAATCTTATCACAGGTTGGCATCAGCTTTGTTGTTAACGTAAGCAATATAGAAGAAATAACTTCACAAACTACACCGGAAAATATAGTGATGGAACTTTCCAAGAGGAAGGCTTATGATGTCGCAAAACGGTATACAGAGAATACAATCATTATTGGATCGGATACAATCGTAGCATATCAGGATCAAATCCTTGGAAAGCCCAAAGATGAGGAACATGCAAAAGAAATGTTAGAGCTGCTGTCTGGAAAAACACATGAAGTTTTTACCGGTGTAACCGTTATTAGAAAGAATGAGTCAGGAGAAGTATCGGAGCAGACGTTTTATGAAGTATCAAAGGTTTCATTTTCAGGCCTTACGCAAGAAGATATTATGGATTATATAACATCGAAAGAACCAATGGATAAGGCAGGAGCTTATGCGGTGCAAGGAAGATTTGCAGTGCATATTACAAGGATTGAGGGAGATTATTATACGATTGTTGGACTTCCGGTTGCCAGGCTATACCAAGAAGTAAAGCAGTTAGGGTTTGACCTTATCAGGAATCTGGAATTAAAATAATGAATATGATATAAAGTAAAAAGAGAGAATATCAAGTCTAAACTTTTTGATATTCTTTCTTTTATTTAGTTACAGTTCTTTATCTAATTGGTAAAGTTGGTAAGGTTAGATGAAAAAAGATACAAGAACTCCATAATAACGATTAACTAATATGCATAAGATTTCGATATTAAAATTATTTAAATATCGAGAGGATCTAATGATCAGGTATTTTATGATGAGCTTTAAATCAAGCTATTAAAGCTATAATTAATAATTATAAGGAAAATTTTAAAAAATCACTTGCATAATATACATTAACGATGTATAATTATTAAAACTTTTGAATATTTTACCTTATAGGAGGAAGAAACCACTGTAAATTACTAAACATAATGGTAGCAGGAATGCATTATTTACAGGCACTTATGGATGTCAGAATGGAGGTTACTATGATAAAGGTTGGTATTATTGGATCGACGGGCTATGCCGGGCAGGAGTTGGTACGAATTCTTTTGCAGCACAGGGAGGCTTCTATCGTCTGGTATGGCTCGAAGAGTTACATAGATAAAAAATACTCGGAAGTATTTCAAAATATGTTTCAATTAGTGGACGAAAATTGTCTTGACGATACTATGGAGGAACTTGCAAATCAAGTGGATGTTATCTTTACAGCTACTCCGCAGGGCTTTTGCGCAGCACTTATGAAAGAGGAGATCTTAGCAAAAGTAAAAGTAATTGATTTAAGTGCGGACTATCGAATCAAAGATGTTAAGACTTATGAAGAATGGTACGGTATGAAGCACTGCAGTCCGGAATTTATAAACGAAGCGGTATATGGATTATGCGAGATAAACAGAGAGGCTATTAAAAAGTCTCGTTTAGTTGCTAATCCTGGCTGCTATCCTACTTGTTCCATCTTATCTATTTATCCACTTTTAAAAGAAGGAATTATTGAGCAAGGCAGTATTATTATAGATGCAAAATCAGGTACTTCAGGAGCCGGCAGAGGAGCCAAACTTGGGAATCTTTACTGCGAGGTAAATGAAAATATAAAAGCTTATGGAGTAAGCACACACCGCCACACACCGGAGATTGAAGAACAGCTTACTCTTGCAGCGTCTGAAAATATAACGATTAATTTTACACCTCATTTAGTCCCAATGAACCGCGGTATTTTAGTAACTGCCTATGGAAATTTAAAGAAGCGTGTTACCTGCAAAGAAGTAAAAGAAATTTATGATAAATATTATGAAAAGGAATATTTCGTCCGTGTCTTAGAGAAAGGGATGACACCGGAAACTCGCTGGGTTAAGGGTAGTAATTATGTAGATGTAAATTTTGTGCTTGATGAACGAACCAACCGAATCATTATGATGGGAGCTATGGATAATCTGGTAAAGGGTGCGGCAGGGCAGGCGGTTCAAAATATGAACCTAATGTTTGGATTATCGGAACAAGAAGGGCTAAAATTAGTACCGATGTTTCCATAAAAATAGGATTTTACAAAGAAAGGAAAGCAAATATGGAGATTATGAAAGGTGGAGTTACTGCAGCAAAAGGTTATAAGGCTTCCGGCATCTATGCAGGGATAAAGAAAAAAAGAAAAGATATGGCTTTAGTATATAGTACCGTTCCAGCAGTTGGAGCAGGAGTATTTACAACCAATATCGTAAAAGCAGCTCCTGTAAAATGGGATATTAATTTATTAAAGGAAAACAATGCAGTTCAGGCAGTTGTGCTAAATAGTGGTGTTGCAAACGCATGTACCGGTATACTCGGTGATATAAACAATGAGAAGATGGCAAACGCAATTGCAAAAGCTCTGTCCTTAGAGGTGAATTCGGTTTTAACAGCCTCTACAGGAGTTATCGGCAAGCAATTACCGATAGAGGTGATTGAAGCCGGTGCTAAGATGCTGGTAAATGAATTATCCGATACAAACGAAGCCGGTTTGCTGGCTGCAGAAGCCATCATGACGACCGATACGATATCAAAAGAATGTGCGGTTACTTTCTTTCTAGGTGACAAAAAGGTAACGGTGGGGGGCATGAGCAAAGGTTCCGGTATGATTCATCCCAATATGGCAACAATGCTCGGTGTTGTGACTACCGATGTATGCATTAGCAAAGAAATGCTCCAAGAAGTAATAAGTACCGATGTGGTTGATACTTTTAATATGATTTCTGTCGATCGAGATACCTCGACAAACGATTCTCTTATGGTTATGGCAAATGGCCTTGCGGAAAATGAAAGGATTACAGAAAAAAATGAGGATTATTTTCTTTTTTTTGAAGCATTTCATTATGTAACAGAAACCTTAGCTAAAATGATGGCGGGAGATGGTGAGGGTGCAACAAAACTATTGGAGGTTTCCGTAATCAATGCTGCTACAAAGGAACAGGCAATTATGCTAAGTAAATCCATTATAACATCCAGTCTTGTCAAAACTGCCATATTTGGAAATGATGCGAATTGGGGCAGGATTTTATGTGCGATGGGGTATGCCGGTGTAGAATTTGATCCGGATCAGGTTGATTTATATATAGAAAGCAGTTTCGGTAAACTGCAATTGGTGGATCACGGCATGGCAACAGATTACTCTGAAGAAATTGCCACTAAGATCCTTTCGGATAAGGAAGTAACGGCGGTAGCAGATGTAAAGCTTGGTAATGCCACTGCAAAAGCCTGGGGCTGCGACCTTACTTACGATTATGTGAAAATCAATGCAGATTACCGCTCCTAAGGCTAAGTATCCTCCTAAGGAATGCAAAAGATACCGGTGATAAACATGCAGCATAGGGCATGACATTAATAGACAATAAGGGGACTTCATATGGAACAGATTTTAGTAAAGGCGCAAACCTTAATAGAGGCTTTGCCATATATTCAAAAATTTAATAATAAAAAGGTTGTAGTAAAGTATGGGGGAAGTGCTATGCTTGACCCGGAGCTTGAATTAAATGTGATAAAGGATGTAGTTTTATTAAAATTAGTAGGAATGCAGCCAATCATAGTACATGGCGGTGGAAAGGAAATCAGCAAATGGGTTTCCCTGCTAGGTCACGAATCAAAGTTTGTCGAAGGGCTTCGTGTTACGGATGAAGTAACGATGGAAGTAGCGGAGATGGTGCTTGGGAAAGTAAACAAACACTTGGTTCAGATGGTAGCGCAGCTTGGAGTGAAGGCGGTTGGCATTAGCGGCAAGGATGGTGCAACACTCTGCTGTGAAAAGAAGCTTGTGAATGGTGAAGATATTGGATTTGTTGGCAATGTAACGGAGGTTAATACGGATTTAATCGATACTTTGATAAAAAATGATTTTATTCCGATTATTGCACCCATAGGGCTTGATAAGAATTTCTTTGCTTATAACATTAATGCGGATGATGCTGCATGTGCGGTGGCCACTGCAATCGGAGCTGAAAAATTAGCATTCTTAACAGATATTGAGGGGGTTTATCAGAATCCGGAAGATAAATCTTCCCTAATTTCGGTACTGACCTTGGAAAAAGCAGATGAATTAATCCAAGAAGGGTTTATTGGCGGCGGAATGCTGCCAAAACTTAAGAATTGTATTGATGCGGTCAGAAGCGGAGTATCCAGAGTCCATATTTTGGATGGCAGAAGAGAGCATTGTCTGCTGCTTGAGTTTTTTACGAATAAAGGTATTGGAACTGCGATTATTAATGATGAATCTATTTTATTCGAACATGAGAATGCGAATCAGGAGGGATGAGAATGGAACATATCATAAATCAGCAAGAACAGGTTCTAATGCATACTTATAATCGTTATCCTGTTGTATTAGACCATGGGGAGGGTGTTTATCTTTATGATGTCAATGGGAAAAAATATCTTGATTTTGTTTCTGGAATAGCAGTATTTGCACTTGGATATGGCAATGAAGGGTATAATAATGCACTAAAAAATCAAATTGATAAACTCATCCATACATCGAACTATTTTTATAACGAGCCAACCCTTTCTGCTGCAAAAAAATTAGGAAAAGCAACGGGTATGGACCGTGTATTTTTTACCAACAGCGGTACGGAGGCAATAGAAGGTGCAATTAAGTTAGCAAGAAAGTATTACTATAAGAAATATGGTAAAGCAGATAGTGAAATAATCGCCATGGAACACTCCTTTCATGGAAGGAGTCTGGGAGCTTTATCTGTAACCGGCACGAAAAAATACAGGGATGCTTTTGAACCGCTGATCGGTGGTGCTGTATTTGTTCCATATAATAATCTTAACGAATTAAAGAGTAAAATTACAGAGAAAACCTGCGCGATATTGATGGAAACAATACAAGGGGAGGGAGGTATCTACGAAGCTTCGCCGGAATTTATAAAAGAAGCACGCAAGATTTGTGATGATAACGATATCTTACTTATCCTTGATGAAATTCAATGCGGTATGGGACGCTGCGGCACCATGTTTGCGTACGAACAATATGGAATTTGTCCGGATATTGTTACTACTGCCAAAGCGTTAGGGTGCGGGGTACCTGTTGGAGCATTTGCAGCAAAAGAATCTGTAGCGAAGGTACTAGAACCGGGTGATCATGGAACTACTTATGGTGGTAATCCATTAGCGGCAGCGGCAGTTTCTAAAGTCTTTGACTTATTTGAGCAGGAACAGATTTTAGCGAAGGTAAGAGTTGTAGGTGATTATTTACAAGGGAAATTACAGGAGCTTATAAAAGAGAATCAATCAGTGACAGCTTTAAGAGGCAGAGGAATGATGCTGGGCTTAGAATTTAATATTCCGGTCAAAGATATTATTGCAAAAGCCTTGGAGAAGAACCTTATTCTAATATCTGCCGGAGCAAATGTGATACGATTCTTACCACCGCTAATTATTGAGAAGAAGCATGTAGATGAGATGATATCTATTTTGAAGGAATGTATAGTAAGTAAGGGAAGAGAATAGGCAGCAATAGTCTTATAAATCAAGAAGCCTGATTTAGCAATCTTTACGGTTGTTAAGTCAGGCTTCTTGATTTCATTCTTAGTCTGGGCGCATAGAATTTAGTAAAATAGGAAAACTACAAACATGGTGCGCGAGAAATCGTAAAGATGATTAGGAGGTTATAAAAGATGATCGGATGGATTATAGCATTAATTTCAGGTGCATTAATGAGTATACAAGGTGTATTTAATACCGGTGTCACTAAGCAGACCAGTGTGTGGGTAGCGTCCTCCTTTGTTCAATTTTCTGCTTTAATTGTTTGTTTAGCTGCTTATTTTATTACAGGCAGAGAAGGTAATTTTGGTCAATTGATTCGGATTCAGGACAAGTACATGCTGTTAGGTGGAGCAATTGGAGCTTTTATAACCTTTACTGTTATTCAAAGCATTGGCTCTCTTGGACCGGCGAAAGCAACTATTCTTATTGTTACTGCTCAATTAGTTGTTTCTTATATTATTGAGCTGTTTGGAATCTTTGGTACTGAAAAGGTTCCTTTTGAATGGAGAAAGCTGATTGGACTAGCACTCATGATTGGCGGTATCATAACCTTTAAATGGGAGAAATAGTATAATATTAGTAAGAAATAATCAAAAAATAATTGTTTTTTCCTACTTGTATTCATCTATCTAATTAGGTACAATAATATTGTGTAGTGTATTGAGGCTATTGCTCCTAAAGATTATCAAGGAAAGGATAATCCTATGGAGAGAAAACGTAAAATTGCAGGTTTTTGCTTATTATTAGCTCTTATAGTTGCCGGAGGTCTTTATTGCAGTACTGTTTTTGGAGGAAAATCTAATCCGGAGGTAGTGCTGTTAGATGCCGATACAGAAAAGACAGAGATTGAAAAGGATACTTTTAAAGCAATTGTTGATTTAACTTTGGTAGATGGTGAGGAAGTATCGAAAGAAAGTATGATTGAACAAGACCAGTCATTTGAGGCTGTAATTCATGTCTGCGGCGAAGTAAATAATCCTGGCGTGTATACTCTTGCAGAAAAAGCAAGAGTTGTTGATGCTATTAATGCTGCGGGAGGATTTACAAAGGCAGCAGCAGAAGATGCTTTTAATCAAGCTGCTTTAATTACGGATGGGCAAAGAATTTATGTTCCCAGCAAAAAGGAAGTGGAGACATTATCTGAGACAGAAATTGCTAAAGTTGTATTTTCCACCCCTTTAGAACAAAAAAGGAACGAGGAAAGTTCCAATAAAACAAAAGTCAATATAAATAAAGCAGCAAAAGAAGAACTTATGACGATTCCAGGAATTGGAGAAGCAAAAGCGATAAGTATAATTTCATATCGTACCGAACATGGAGCATTTTCCACAATCGAAGAACTTCAAAATATCTCCGGAATAAAATCAGCAGTTTTTAATCGAATAAAAGACTTTATTACAGTAGGTAATAAGTAAGCGTAGCGCTAGCGGGTAACAAGGGAAAACAGATATTGAGATGAAAGAGGTGGGTTCGTTGAGTAAAAAGGTGCTTGTAGTTGATGATGAGAAGTTAATCGTTAAGGGAATTCGTTTTTCCCTTGAGCAAGACGGTATGGAAGTAGATTGTGCTTATGATGGTGAAGAAGCACTTATATTTGCGAAACAAAAGGAATACGATGTAATTCTTCTTGATGTTATGCTTCCAAGAATGAATGGGTTTGAAGTATGTCAGCAGATTCGTGAATTTTCTAATATGCCGGTTATTATGTTAACTGCAAAAGGTGATGACATGGATAAAATTCTTGGCTTAGAATATGGCGCTGATGATTATATTACTAAACCATTCAATATTTTAGAAGTAAAAGCTAGAATTAAAGCAATTATGAGAAGAAATACCAGAAAGGCTCCGGAAGCAGAAGCATCTAAGACTATTGTGTATGGTGATTTAAAGATTGATAGTGAGGGGCGTCGTGTATTTATTGCGGAAAAAGAAATTAATCTTACCGCAAAGGAATTTGATGTATTAGAATTACTGGTTCTGAATCCGAATAAAGTATACAGCAGAGAAAATTTGCTTAACATCGTATGGGGATATGATTATCCGGGCGATGTAAGAACAGTGGATGTACATATCCGCCGCTTAAGAGAGAAGATTGAAGAAAATCCTAGCGAGCCTAAGTATGTACATACAAAATGGGGTGTTGGCTATTATTTTAAAAATTAAAAGTAAATTTAAAAGCATGCGTCTGCATATGCTGATAGCATTGATGGTAGTCGGATTAGTTCCGGCTGCCATTTTAACGACCGTATTAATTCGTTCCTATATGAGTCAAAGTATTAATGAGAAGTTGAATGATGTTCAGGCATATGGAAACTCAGTTGCGAACAAGATGCTATTTAGCGGATTCTTAACGAATACGGTCTCAAGTGAAATTACCACGCAATTATCGTTGCTGGCAGACCAGTATGATGGCAGAATTCTCGTTGTTGATAATACTTTAAAAATAATTACAGATACTTACGGAAAAGAAGCAGGTAAGGTGCTGTTATCCTCTGATGTAATTAAATGTTTAAGAGGAACAACCAGTACAAAGAAAAATTCAGGTAAAAAAAGAGCCGAAGTTATGATTCCTATCCTATCATCGGATCAGACATTACCTCTGGGTGTTATTATCATGAATGTTTCCCTGGAGAAAGAATATACAATATTAAATAATATGGGTCAGGAAGCTATGATTTATTGTTGGCTTATCTTAATTGTGTTATTTTTAGCAGCTTTTTTCCACTCTAAACATATGGTAAAGCCTTTAAAGTCAATTATAAACTCTATTCATCATGTTTCTGACGGATATATGGATGATGAAGTGAATATACAAGGTTATACGGAAATAGAGAAGATTTCCGATTCTTTTAATGAAATGTTAGGCAGAATGAAAACGTTAGAAGAATCCAGACAAGAATTTGTGAGCAATGTGTCACACGAATTAAAAACCCCGATTACTTCGATTAAAGTACTTGCGGATTCTTTGTTAAACCAACCGGATGCACCGGTTGAACTGTATCGTGAATTTATGGCGGATATCAATGAAGAGATCGAGCGTGAAAATAACATTATTACTGACCTGCTATCCTTAGTCAAGCTTGATAAGAAAACAGGCGAGATGCATATCGCAACGGTTAGTATTAATGAATTGCTGGAAATTATATTAAAACGATTAAAACCTATTGCGATGAAGCGAAATATTGAGCTGGTATATGAAAGTTTTCGAAATGTACTCGCAGAAGTTGATGAAGTTAAATTATCGCTTGCGATATCAAATTTAATTGAAAATGCAATTAAATATAATATTGATGACGGATGGGTCCGGGTTTCCTTAAATGCAGACCATAAATATTTTTATATCAAGGTAGCAGACTCTGGAATTGGTATACCGGAAAATGCGCAAGGCAACATTTTTGATCGCTTTTACAGGGTGGATAAAGCCAGAGCAAGACAAACCGGAGGAACAGGTCTCGGTCTTTCGATTACAAAGAATGTTGTATTAATGCATAATGGTGCTATAAAAGTTTATAGTCAGGAAAATGAGGGATCTACTTTTACCTTACGGATACCACTTAGTTATATTCCATAAAGGAAAAAGGCAGGATACTGAGGTTATTGCCCTATAAACGAATCATGCATTAGGAAGGAAAATATATGAAAAAATATTTCTTTTGGTTGATCCTAATCCTATCCCTATTCTTAATTGGATGTCATAAAAAAGTAAAGGAACCGGTGGCTGGAACAAGATTGTTTTATATCAATAAGGATGAAACGGAGATTGTCTCAGAACCATATGAATTAAAAAGTACAGATGCAAAGGGCCAGGTAGAAGAATTTATAGAAGCGTTGAGTATTGTACCACAAAATTCGAATTATAAACTGGCAAAGCCGAGTGAGATTACATTACTAGGGTATCGATTTGCGGAAGCAGGACAGTTGCAGTTAGGATTTGATATTAATTATTATAATGTAACTGGTATTTCTGAAGTATTGATGAGAGCTGCTATCGTAAAGACCTTTACACAGATTGAAGGAATTACTTATGTAGATTTTTTAGTCAACGGGCGCCCTTTGATCTTGGAAGGTGAAAACTGGGCCAGTATGATGAGTGCGGATCAATTCATTGATAATGTAGGAGAAATGACCTCGTATTCCCAGGTAGACCAAGTATCCATCTTTTTTGCAAATGATACAGGCGATGGTTTATTAGAATCGGTTCGAAGAATTGAATACGATGCAAGCATTCCGATTGAACAAATTATTATGGAACAATTGATGGAAGGTCCTCTGGAAGTTGAGCAGCAAGCTGGAATGCAATCTACAATCCCGAAAGATACTATACTTAATAAAATTAGCAAAAAAGACGGAATATGTATGGTGGATTTAAGTTCCGACTTTTTGAATAAATTGCCGAATGTGACCGAGGCAGTCACGATATACTCTATTGTCAATACTCTTATCAGCGAAGAAAATATTGATAAGGTACAAATTCTGATTAATGGTGAAGTCACCAATCTCTACCGAAAACTTGAGATTAATCAGCCGTTGGAACGAAATCTTGATATTATTAAGAGTGAGAAATAAAATTCTTAGTTAATATAAGATACAGGAAGTAATAATATCAAAGAAGCAATGATTTAAAAGAAGTTATAAGAGGAAAGCAGCTATAAAATACTAAGAGATTATAAAAATTAAGAGATTACAAGAATTAAGAAAATTACAAAGAACTAAGAAATACAAAAACTAAGAAATACAAAAACTAAGCCATTATAAACTTTTTAAAAGCTATAATTCAAAATGGTAATGGTAGTAAAATAGTAATAAAAACGATGTAATTATACCAAGGAAGAATGGAGTTTAATAAGTTCTATTCTTCCTTTTATACATTTCATTATATTAACAATAACTTTCTTCTATAGTCAATCAATATCTTTTTCTACTCTCTGCACAATAAATAATTACGCATATCACATCCCTGTGTCATTCCATTACCGAAATATCAACAATAAGATAGTTCAAATTTAGAGGTATTTAATCGTAAAAGATTCTACATCAAATAATTCCCCTAGAGAGGAATTGTTTGATGGTTAAGTAAGCTTATTGCTGCAAAAGTATATTATTGCAACAACAATCATATTTCAATAATCAGTTTGGCGGTGCAAAAGGCGGCGCGAAGTTCGCACCTTTATTAACTGTAATTAATTTTAATTTGGAGGGATAGATTTATAGTGAAACGTCCGTTGGTTTACATATTATCAGGGTATATTTTTGGAACTGTGCTATATAGCTTTATACCAGACAGCAAACAGAAGCTTGTTATCTTACCTATGTTTATAGCGCTTGTAATATTAATATTTTTATACATAATGAGAAAAGTAGAAAAGAGAAAAAATTTGCTGGAAATCTACAAAAGTAGAATGAAATATAATCGTACTTTATCCAGAATAATAGGTATGTTCAAAGTAAATAACACAACAGAGAAGGAGAATATAAGATCAAACCAGCAAAACTATTCCATTGGGTTTTTCTTTATCATCATAATATCAATTTTACTTGGATTTTATTTAATGAAAAATGAATTAAGAATAGAAGCCATAGAACAAGAAGTTATAGAATCCACGGAAGTAACGGTATTGGGAAAGGTATACGACATAAATAGAACAAATAAAGGATTGGCATTGACAATAGGAGAGGGAATTGTTTCCCTTAAGAAAGATAAGAGTTCTAAAAAATATCATATGAAAGAAAAAATTCAAGTATTTTTCACAGCAGAGAAGCATCCGGAAATCATAAATGGAGATACCTATAAAATGGGAAATACAATAATTCTAAATGGTACATTAAGCCCATTATCTCGCGCAAGAAATCCAGGTCAATTTGATGAATATACTTATTATAAGACAAAAAATATCAGCTTTAAGTTATATCCGGAAGAAGTTGTGCTATATTCTAATAATATCTTTCTTATATCTCACATATTCTACAAATGTAGACAATGGCTTACAAATCAAATGTCATCAATTTTACCAGAAAAAGAAGCCGGTGTATTGAGCGCTATTTTATTTGGTGATAAATCAATGCTTCCGGAGGATGTTTCAGATCTATATCAGCAAGGCGGAATATCCCATATGATGTCGGTGAGTGGATTGCATGTATCTTTATTAGGGTATGCCATGTATAAACTTCTATCGAAATTCCGAATTTCAGTTCAAGTGTGCATTTTGTTATCGGTTGTATTTTTAGCGGGCTATGGAGCATTAACAGGATATTCCGTGTCGACAAAGAGAGCCGTTATTATGTTTACCATATCACTTGGAGCCGTTATTTTTGGAAAAACCTATGATATTTTTTCGTCGCTTTGTGCCAGTGCATTCATAATTTTGATGCAGCAGCCAAGAGGGCTATTCTCTGCAGGCTTTTTACTTTCTTATGGGGCAGTCCTTGGAATTGTGTTAATCTATCCTAAATTATGTTGTCTAAGTACTTCAATTCACAATAAGAAAGCGAAAAAAATAATAGAAGCTTCTTTTTTAAGTCTATCTACTCAGCTTATGACATTACCGCTTCTGGCTTACTTCTTTTATGAAATTCCTCTGTATTCTGTTATAGTAAATCTTTTATTAGTTCCTTTTTCTTGTTTTCTCCTTATATCATCCGGTGCTGCATGCCTGCTATCCTTTTTGTCATTGAAAGCGGCAAGATGGCTGATAGGTGCCTCTTATTATATTTTAAATGGGTATGAGTTTATCTGTAGTATTAACATAAAACTTCCCTATCATTATATTTTGGTTGGAAAGATTCCAATTTATCAAATATTATTTTATTATGTTATTTTGTTTGCTGTATTTGCCGGTATTCCTATCAAGAGAAATAAGAAAAGCAAAATTTCCCTTGAGAGCAGTAAAATTAGCTGCAAGGAAGATAGGGATTTTAACTATCAATATATTTTTCTCATTTTTCTTGTTCCTCTGTTGTTTTTATGGAAGGGTAATGAATTAACGATTACCTGTCTTGATGTGTCGCAAGGTGATAGTATTATAATGGAAAGGGAGGGAGTCACCTGCTTGCTTGATTGCGGGAGCAGTGATATCAAAGAGGTTGGGAAGTATAGATTAATCCCATTTCTTAAGAGCAAAGCGATAAGAGTCATTGATTATGCCGTGATTTCTCATGCAGATAAGGATCATGTCAGTGGTATCATTGAAGTATTGACAGCCATGCCAAAGATAAAAGAGGGAGAAAACATGAAATACGGCTATACTGGTAAAATAGTGATACGAAATCTTATTCTACCTCAATTACCTGTTTACGATGAAAGTTATCTGAAACTAATGACTCTTGCAAAGGAAAAAGGAGTAGTAATTCATCAATTTTCTACCGGCGATGAAATAAAGTGGAGTGATGTTTCTCTTCGATGTCTTCACCCTGATATGAATTATGCTGCAGCCACAAAAAATGCACATTCCTTGGTGTTATTTTTATCATACGGTAATTTTCAAGGAATATTTACAGGTGATGTGGAGCAAGATGGAGAAATTGCAGCCCTTTTGGAAATAAAAGCATTGAGAGAATCATCGGTTATAAAACCAGAGGGACGTATCGAATTTTTAAAGGTAGCCCACCATGGTTCCAATACATCGAGCGCAAAAGACTTCCTAGAAGGGATTAATCCTATCTATTCTGTGATAAGCGCAGGAAAAAATAACAGATATCATCATCCGCATCCTTTCGTTTGCACTCGCTTTCGGGAAAAGAATCTAACGTATGATTTGACTATGGATCTGGGGGCGATCGAACTTATCACAGATGGTGAACTTATGAAAATAAATAGTTTTATACGCAAGGCAGGGGAGTAAAGTTTTTCTAAAGACCCGGAATATACAGCCTTCGTTTAGAAAACCAATTGATTATTCGAATAAAAGGAGTATACTACAGTTTAGAATTGGAAATGGTTAAGCTTATGACCTATTAACCACAAGTATTGTGAAGGAGACAGGCTATGTTTTATGAGATATCCCATACCGCTAAACTGGTAGACTATAGAGAAATCAATAGAAAATCCATTTATGTCGGTATCATCACATTAAAAGAATTAGATGAAATCTATGATTTTTTTGATTTTTCGGAAGCTACTTTAACTACTTGCCGCAGTGAAAATAAAAATATGCAAAACACAATTGCTGTTTATGATGATTATAGTTTTGGTATCATCAATGTTATAGATAGTAAAGACATTCATAAAAGTCCTGATAAAGTAGCTTTTTATATTAGGAGTAATTTGTTTTTAATTGTCGATATCTTTGACGAAGATAAAAGCACGGTATCAGCTCTTGATATGGTGTTAACAAGGATTAAGCAAAATAAAGTAACCTTGGAAAAAATAATTTATAACTTTTTATCGCGCTTAATCTTTGAAGAAAACATAGAGATTGAAAATCTGGAACTAAACATAAGTAAATTGGAAAAACGTGTGTTTTCCAATGAAATCAAAAATTTCAATGACGAGCTGTTATTAATTCGGAAAAAGTTATCTACCATGAGAAGTTATTATGAACAGCTTGTAAATATTGGTGAGGATCTCATGGAGAATGAAAATGATATTTTCGAAGAAGAGAACTTACGATATTTTAAAATGTTTACAGACCGGGTGGATCGATTGTCGAACAATATTCAAATGCTTAGGGATTATGTATCGCAAGTAAGGGAAGCTTATCAAGCTCAGATGGATTACAATTTAAACAATATCATGAAGGTTTTTACGGTAGTAACGACAATTTTTTTGCCCCTCACTTTAATTGTCGGATGGTATGGAATGAATTTTCAGTACATGCCTGAAATCACTTGGAAATATGGTTACTTAGGAGTTGTGATCTTAAGTGCAGCAGTCGTAGTTTTTTGTATTATATGGTTTAAAAAGAAAAAGTTGATATAGAATAGTCGTGTGCAAAAAGATGCTTTTCATTGACAAGCACTGTTAGAAATAGTATACTCTTACTAATGGATTAATATCTGAAAGTGTGTCTTTTTATCGCATTTTGTAAGAGTGTTAGTTCCACTTGTGTATATGGGGGTTGTAGCATTGTCAAAAAAATATGTGAAATATGTCGTGAACACTGGATTTTTGTTCGCTGCTTTTCTTACAACCTTTTATCTGATATTCAAAGATAAGGAACTAAACGCCGTGTTAGATTCCATCCATCGGGCTAAGAATGGATATATCGTTTTAGGAATGTTCTTAAGCCTAATGTTTATATGTTCTGAATCCGTCATCATTCAATACCTGATGTATACGGTAAAGCAACAGGTATCGTTTTTACAATGCATTAAGTACTCTTTTGTAGGATTCTTTTTTTGTGCGATTACGCCTTCTGCTACCGGTGGTCAGCCGATGCAAGCATATTCGATGAGCCGTGATGGCATCAATGTGGCAGTTTCTACGGTAGTACTAATCATTGTAACTGCTGCATATAAAGCAGTACTTATTGTTTTATCTCTAATTGCAGCAATCTTTGAATGGAAGTATATTTCGATTCATGCTTCTAATATTTGGTTTCTGGTTTTGTTTGGAATTATTGCAAATATAGGATTTGTTCTATTTCTAGTGATTGCGGTATTCAAGCAATCGTTTGTGACGAAATTAGTAGGAAGAGCAATTCTATGGCTAGGGAAACATAGAATAATCAAGAATCGGGAGAAGTGGTTAAGAAAAGCATTGCAAACATTGAAAAAGTATGATAAGAGTGCAGATTATATAAAGGAAAACAAGAAGGTTTTGGTTCATGTTTTTCTGATAACAATACTGCAAAGACTTAGTCTTTTTTCGGTTACCTATGTGATTTATTTAGCATTTGGTCTGCGTGGTGCGAGCGCTTTTGAAATTATTGCATTACAGACTATAATTGCTCTTGCGGTTGATTCACTACCACTTCCAGGCGGTATGGGGGCTAGTGAGAGCAGCTTTTTGGTTATATTTTTGACAATCTTCGGAGAAGAATTCGTTTTGCCTGGGATGTTATTAAGCAGAGGTATTACTTACTATGCCTTAATCATTATTAGTGCAGTTGTTACGGTACTAGGTTCCTTAACGCAAAAACGGAAGAAAAATTTAGAGAGTGGTGGACAGCTATATGATAGGATTTTATAATTATTCGGTAATCTTAACTTACTTGGGATTGGCATCAGCTATCTTTGGTATTTCTCAGGCATTTTCAGGAAATATTAATTGGGCCTTACTTTGCCTGATTATATCAGGTACCTGCGATATGTTTGACGGTAAAGTCGCTAGAGCGATGAAAAATCGGACAGAGAATGAAAAAGTTTTTGGTATTCAAATTGATTCGCTTTGTGATCTGGTATGTTTTGGTGTGTTACCGGGTATTATTGCATATATAACTTGTCAATATGAAGCTCTTGGTCTTATTAGCGCTATCTTATTTGTTCTCGGTGCGGTCATTCGCTTAGGTTATTTTAATGTGATGGAACAAGCAAGGCAGAAAGAAACCTCCGAATGCCGTAAGTATTATCAGGGGTTACCGGTCACAACGATTTCGATGATATTACCGAGTGTATACATAATACGCCATTTCATCGGAGTAGATAGAATTCCCGGTACAATGTATTCTATCGTATTGTTAGTTGTAGCATTTCTATTTGTTTATGATTTTAAGGTGAAAAAACCGGGTAATTTTGGTTGCGTCGTAATGACTGTTTATGGGGCCTGTATCCTAGCCGGTGTTATTTTCTTAAAATAGGTTTCGTGAATCATAGGCACTTACTATAGCACGATATAAATAATAAAAGAAAATCCTTCGTCTAAATAATAGTTAGCCGAAGGATTTTATGATTAGAACAATTTTTTATCGTTATTATTTTAATATAAAGGTGGATTATTTAAATAACCGTTGCTAGGCAGCACTTATTTTGTTATTCTTATTATAATTGATTTAAGGCATGATACAAGTAAACCTTATAAGAATCTTATTATCAACAGGCTTGCTTGTCTGAATGGAAACCAAGATATAATAATACAAAGGTATGGAGGAAAAGATGAACTATCGTGACCGACAAGGTAATTCTTTTGAGAATTCCACAAACCAAGATAAAACTTTAGAAATGATGTATTCCAAAGCACCATTTCGTTTTGCTTTAAAAGCGTTATCTGCGCCTGTAGTATCAAAAGCAGCAGGGAGATTTATGAACTCCTTCTGGTCAGCCTTTTTCATAGACTCTTTTGTGAAAAAGAATCATATTAAAATGAGCGATTATGAAAAGAGAAGATATTATTCTTATAATGAATTTTTTACTAGGAAAGTGAAATCTATAAGTCGTCCAATTAACAAGGAGCCGTCGGTATTGATTGCACCCTGCGATGGAAAAGTTAGTGCTTATCCAATTACACTGGATGCTAAGTTTAAGATAAAGAATAGCTGGTATACAGTAGAATCCATGTTAAAGAATAAAAAATTAGCAAATGAATATGTGGGTGGAATTTGTGTAATCCTACGTCTGACCGTTGATAATTATCATCGTTATTGTTATGTGGATGATGCTGCTAAGGAAAGAAATCATTTTATTCCAGGTAAGTTATATACCGTAAATCCGATTATATTAGACCATGTAAATATCTATAAAGAGAATAGCAGGGCATATTGTTTATTAAATACAAGAAATTTCGGGGAAGTCATCCAGATGGAAGTTGGTGCCTTGATGGTAGGGAAGATTCATAATTACCACTCTGCTGCTATGGTAAAGCGTGGACAAGAAAAAGGTCGCTTTGAGTTTGGCGGTTCTACTGTTGTATTATTATTAAAGCGTGATGCTGCAAGTATTGATGGAGATATCTTGCAAAACACCATAGAAGGATATGAGACAATTGTAAAGATGGGCGAGCAGATTGGCACCTCTCTATTTTGATAGTCTGAGCGCAAAAGGAAATAAAATAAATCTGGAACGCAGCAGTTTGTGTCAGTGCCATAAACTAGTGTTTCATAAGGTAAGCGTAGGCATGGTGATGAGATGAATACTTTAAAACAGCATATTAAAGCAAATTCCTATGAACGTTTTTATTTACTACATGGAAACGAAGCCTATTTGAAACGATTCTATAAAAATAAGCTAAAAGCAGGAATCCTTGGTGATCATGATGAAATGAATTTTACGTATGCCGAGGGAAAAGAAATTGATTGCAATAAGATGATTCATATTGCAGAAACTATGCCATTTTTTAGTGAGAAAAGATTAATACTGATGGAAAATAGCGGTTGGTTTAAGAATCAATCGGAATTTGCAGACCATATTAGAGACATGCCTGAATCAACGTATATTATTTTTGTTGAAAATGAAGTGGACAAACGTAACCGGCTTTATAAGGCTGTAAAGGATTTAGGATATATCAGTGAATTAAATGGTTTAGATGAAAAAAATTTAAAAATATGGGTAGTATCTTTGTTACAAAGAGAAAATAAGAAGCTGACAGATGCAACTTTGATGTATTTCTTAAATAAGGTTGGCACAAATCTTGATAATATTCAAAGTGAGATTGATAAACTTATTTCCTACTGTTATGAAAGAGAAGTGATTACGGAAGAGGATGTTAAAGCAGTTTGTTCTGAACAGATCACCGGAAAGATATTTCAGATGCTGGATTCGATAGCGTCAAAGAATCAAAAGCGGGCATTAGAGTTATATTATGATTTGCTTTCTCTTCGTGAAAAGCCAATGACAATATTATATCTATTAAATCGGCATATTAATCTTTTAATGCAATGCAAAGCTTTACTTGCAAAACATATCAGTAATGCTGAAATAGCATCTAAGATCGGTGTGCCGCCCTTTGCTGTTACGAAATATGCAGCTCAGGCAAGAAATTTTTCAGAAGATGCTTTAAAGAAATCCTTGATTTTAGGAACAGAAATAGAAGAGCAGGTAAAGACAGGAAGATTAATAGATCAGATTGGTGTGGAGCTGTTAATTATAAAAACTGTGCGTAACTGATTTATATCAGCAGATACCCGGTGTGTATTATTACATACCGGGATTTTCCTGTAATCAACTCTTTCTATAGAATCCGATTTTAATGAATTAAAAAAGGTAGTCTTTTTATTAGAATTTTAAATTTTTTTAATTTACTATATTGCAATATAGAATAGTAAGTGGTAATATATAGAGCATAAAGAAAGATAGTGAATAGAAATTTATGCTTAAGTACATTCCCATCTCCTGAAAGCAGGAAGTCTTTTTTAGATTTATTATATACCCCTGTGGTACATGATGATACGAGGGAATTTACAGAGAACAAAAAAGTACGCTTTGAGGACAAAAAGTGAGTTTGTAAGCAAAAAGACTATTTACAGTGAGCAACAAAAAGTACGCTTTGCGGCTTTCACGAATATTGAAGAAAGGAGTATAGGGAATATGAATACACAGTTAAAAAAAGGAGCTTTAGAATTATGCGTATTGGCTCAATTAGTTTCCAAGGATCAATATGGATACGAGTTGACAGAAGCAATTTCCTCCAAGATGTCAATTGCATCAGGAACATTATATTTAATTTTAAAAAGGCTAAAAGATGAAGATTATGTTGAAACATATTTAGTAGAGTCAGCAGAAGGACCTGCAAGAAAATACTATCATATAACAGAAAAGGGGATGGAGTATTTTCATAAATTAAAGTCAGAATGGGATGAATTTGTTATTGCAGTCGATGAATTAATGAACGGTGCCTAATAGCATTGTTATTGCCACATACCTTGGTAGGGAGGATATGGAATATAACATACAATAATTTTAAGTCCTTGCCGATACGGGTAGAGTAAGAATAGTTAAGTGCTTATCGGAATAATAGTGAAACTACAAGTTCTGCGCTGTTATGTGGAGAAATAGATACCAGCTAAGGCTTTTAACAAAAACCTGATGGGAAACCCTGCGTAACCCTGTTTAAAAAAGAATAGAGAAGGAGATTTTTATATGACAAAGAAGGAATATATAGAAAAATTAAAAGAAACTTTAATTGGCTTTGAGAAAGATTTGGCGAGAGAAATAATAGAAGATTATGAAGAGCATTTTGAAATGGGGCTGAAAAAAGGAAAGACGGAAGAGCAAATTTGTGAGGAGCTTGGTGACATCAATGAGATAGCAAAGGAATTAAAAGGCTTAGAGAAGAACGATAGTTCCGCTAATTCGAATAAGGAAGAAAAAACAGCGGCTAATACCGAATGGAAACAAGAGAAAACAGAAGGGGTAAACATAAGAGATATTATAGTAGATGCATTATTTGCAGATGTTATTGTAATCCCGTCAGGCAGTAATCAAATCACCTTAAACTATATAAATTACGGAGATCAAAAGCAGCAAATGATGTATGAATTTAAATCCTGGCAGGAAGGTGACAGAATTTTTGCTAAGGTTATCAGAAAAGAAATGAGCTTTGGGTTCTTTAACTACATCAAAACCCCTAATATGAGAATAGAAGTACGGGTTCCTGATTATTTTCCTAATCTTCACTTAAATTCTACCAGCGGTGATATGAGACTGACCGGATCAAGAAGCAATGAGGTAGCTGTAAATACTATGAGTGGTGATATCGAATTACAGAACTATCATGCAAACTATATGCAGCTACAATCACAAAGCGGGGATGTGAACCTGCAAAACAGTACCGGTGAAACCCTTCGCTGTAATAGTACAAGTGGTGAATTACGGTTGACAGAAGTTAATTATAAGGATTATACTTTAGAAACCAGCAGCGGTGATGTTCAGTTAAATAGAGCAGCGGGGAAAAATGTTATTAGCAGAAATAAATCAGGAGACATTTCCTTTCGTGATTGTAAAATTAATAAAGTAGATTCGAAGACATTAAGCGGAGATGTTACTATCGTAAATGTAATGGCAGATTCTTTTAGCATGCAAAGTACGAGTGGTGATGTGAGAGCAGAGGATTCAAGCATATCTGATTTTTCTCTTCAAAGTACAAGCGGTGACGTTCATACGGCAAGAATCAAAAGTGGTATCATTAATGCTTCCAGTAAAAGCGGTGATGTTCGCGCTGCTGCAGAAGCAAAGGAGTGGAGAACGTCCTCCATAAGCGGTGAAGTTTCTATTACGGCAGAAGGCGACGCGATGATTAAAGTGAGCTCCGTTAGTGGAGATGTTAACTTGCACCTGCAAAATCAAGGTAATGGTTACGAAGCAAATATTCGTACTGTAAGCGGTATGAGAAGTTTAACCTTTGAAGGCAGTAACAGTAATCTATACCGTAATGGAAGCTATGTTTTTGGAAATGGCGGTTGTAAGATTGAGGCGGGTACAACCTCCGGTGATATAAGGATTCGTGGATAAATGATAATAAAAGATACACCCTGGCGCGATAATTGATATTTGATATTAATCAAAATGCGCTGGGGTGCATTTTAACTACATGGCTAAGTTGTAAAACGGTTTTCTTGCTTATGAATACAAGCTTAATTTTCTTTCTTTATATCATTAGGCCTTCTATCCTTATAGGAACTATATCTGTGATAAGCTAGCCCGGTTACAATAAGTAATACTGATAAGATACAAAATGGAATAGCAATAACGTCGGGTAATTTTACAATGAAACGGTGAATTACCGTATAGATAACATAACTAAGAACACCAACAGGGATAGCTAATCTTAAAAGTTTTTCCTTCATATTCGGATTTCCTTTCTGAACATAGAATTTTTTATGGAACAAGGATAAATTACCTGTCCGTCTGAATCAAGATAATTCTTTTACAATCTTAGTTATTATGTGTCACGAAATTGATGTTTTAATTAAGGCGTCAAAGATAGAAAGCGATGAAACCTGTAATAAATATGGCAGTATACAAAGATAACAGTATAAGAAAAAGAGTAGCATAGAAAGCTTGGCAATACGGTTATCTTTTAACAAATCGGCTTTCCTATTCCGTGTCTATTCCTAAAAAACTTTGTTAGCTACTTAATAATATAATAGATAATTATTAGAAAATATTCAAGGGGTTATGATAAGAAAGAGCTGTTAAACAGTAAATTTTATTAAAAGTTCTATAAAACTAAGGAAAGCATTTTTTGTAGAATAAATTCTCACTAAGGCTTTATTATAGGAAAGGCTATGATATGTCAAAGTTTCAAGAGAGCTATTCCATATATAACGGATATCAGACAAGAAGCGCATCGTATCTTTGAATATACCGTAACTGCTGGTGTTTCTACATCAGTTTCTACATCAATATTATTTTGCAGAAATTGAGGATTGCCAAAATTCAATTTATCATGTATAATAAACATTCGTGTAGTGGAAGTGCTATGGAGATGAAATGGCTGTCTAGAAAAATCCACGGATAGAGGAGTGGCATGTGAGTGGATATACATTGGGAAGCGTATCGAAGTGGTCATAACGAGCTTGACTCGAAAGATAATAGTTTTCGTGGAACTTTGGTAGCTCCAACACCGCATGAATACTGGATTTTCGAATTTGCTTGAAGCACTTTTTTTCGTGTTTCTTTCCAGTTTTCTTTCCTACTTCCTGGACTTAGATGGAATGTGGTACCATTGTCTAATGAGTCGGATTGATTAAAATTAATATGGAGAGTTGTCCGAGTGGCCGAAGGAGCTGGTCTCGAAAACCAGTGTACCAGTGGTACCTAGGGTTCGAATCCCTAACTCTCCGTCAGAAGAAAACG
Source organism: Bacillota bacterium (assembly GCA_023457255.1). Taxonomy (GTDB): domain Bacteria; phylum Bacillota; class Clostridia; order Lachnospirales; family Lachnospiraceae; genus Lachnoclostridium. Next base: position 177,288 of record JAEWMB010000020.1, read on the forward strand.
TCAATATTGATACAATGTTGATGAGCGAAAAAGTCCAGTAATACTGGGCTTTTTCGCATTTCAGAGGAAAACTGTGCCGTCTTAAGATGCGTTTTCTACGCCTTTTTTGCACCCTCTCGTGTCATGATGCACCAGAGGTTTTTCTGCACCCTGCCTTTCGTGTCATAGTTCAAGAATCGTATCATAATGCACCAGGCCCTGGAGTTGCTGTCGAATCGATTAAGGAAGGTGTTTTGTTGGATAATCTACTGAGCGTTTCAGAAAAGCCATTGCAAAAAAATTATCAGTTATGTAAAAGATTCGACTTGCAAAACACATAAATTCATGGTATAATATTTGCTGTAAATCGAACGGTTGGGTGAGCTTATGGCTCACTTTCAAGAATGATAAGCTTCTGGGGTGGGAAGCTCGCTTTTTGGCGAGTTTTCCACCTTTTTTGATTTGAGGAATTTCCTAATTAAAAAAGATAACCAGCATTCTATTGAATGCTGGTTATCATAAGCCTTACAATTTAATTATTATCCTTGTCTACTTGACAAGGGATGTATCAGATTGAGGGGCAGGGGAGCTGAGAGTGGCGAAGCCACTTTGTTCAGACCGGAAACACTGAAGATAATCGGTAAACAACTAAGCTATATATTACTTTGTGAGGTTGGTAAATAATAAAACGAAGGTGTGAATATGAACCGTGATAAAAAAGAGTTAAGCACCTCACTTGTGCTTAGAAAACTTCAAAATAAACTCTCCCCCGCACAAATTATTGCGTTAAGTTTTCTACTCATTATCATAATCGGGGGGCTTCTTTTATCCCTTCCTATTTCTCATACGGAGAATACTGAGGTATCCATAATGGATGCTTTCTTCACGTCAGTTTCTGCCGTTTGCGTTACAGGACTTGTAACCCTTACAACCGCAACGACATGGAGTATTTTCGGTAAACTCGTGATATTGATCCTGATACAAGTTGGAGGACTCAGTTTGATTACAATATTCACGTTTTTTATGGTAAATATTGGAAGGAAAATTTCTTTGAAAAGCCGTCTCGCCATTCAGACAGCTTTTAATAATTCTTCGCTTGGTGGAATGGTTCGCATGGTCATGCTGGTCATTAAAGGCACGTTGATCTGCGAACTTGTCGGTGCGGTACTTTTGTTTATTTCATTCTTGAATCAAGGAATCATTTGGTACAAAGCTCTGTTTTACGGGATATTTCATTCTGTATCCGCTTTTTGTAATGCGGGCTTTGATATTATCGGCGAAAAGAGTCTAATTCCCTATTCTGGCAACTTTGGTATTAACATCGTTGTTATGATGCTCATTGTCACCGGAGGCATTGGATTCACTGTTTGGAAGGATGTACTCACTAAAGTTAAGTTCCGATTTTTAAGGCGAATAAAACAGAAGAGCCGCTTTTCGCTTCATACAAAACTTGCTTTAATTTTTACCGGAGTTTTATTGCTATCCGGAGCATTGTTCTTTTTGGCAGCAGAATATAATAACCCAAAGACATTAGGAGACCTTTCTTTTGCTCATAAGTTATTAGCATCATCTTTTCAATCGGTAACGTTACGCACAGCAGGTTTTGCTACTGTTGCACAAGATGGCTTGACGGAAGCATCAAAATTATTTTCCAGCCTATTTATGATAATTGGTGGTTCTCCGGGAGGAACATCAGGCGGTATCAAGACTGTCACTCTTGCAATTATTCTTTGCAGCGTGTGGTCAATCTTAAAAGGACGAAAAAAAATAGTAGCATTTGAACGAACAATTTCTGTTTTAACACTGCAAAAAGCCTTAACTGTTATTGTTTTGATGATAAGCCTATTGTTTGCTGGAACGGCAATTCTTTCAATAACAGAAGATCACACAATATTTCCACATAGCATTTCTGATCTGATTTTTGAAGTTTCTTCCGCGCTTGGAACCGTTGGACTAAGTACAGGAATTACACCATTTCTCTCAGACACAGGGAAATTTGTGTTGATGCTATGTATGTTTGTAGGACGTATAGGCCCCATAACACTGATTATTTCATTATCTCGTGGTCTCCATATCGTTGATGATATTATAGGATATCCCGATGAGGATGTCATGATCGGTTAATAATAAATGGAGGAAATTTGCTCATGAAGAAAAGAAAAACTATTAAAGTGCGTGTAGATAAGAATACTCAGTTTGCGGTTTTAGGTCTGGGAAAATTCGGCCGCAGCATTGCGAAAACGTTATATGATAACGGATTAAACGTTTTGTGCTGTGACATCAACGAACATACCGTTCAGGAGGTATCTTCCTATACAACTCATGCTTATCTGGCGGATGCATCTGAAAAAACAGCACTCGAAAAAATAGGGATTGGCAATTTCGATGTGGTGATCATCGCCTTCAGTGCTGATTTTGAAGCGGCAGCAATTACGGCCACAATCGTGAAGGAAATGGGTGTGCGCTATATTTTAGCAAAAGCCAACGGCCCCCGCCAAAAACAGATACTTGAATCCATTGGGGTTGATCGTGTTGTTTTGCCTGAAAAAGAGATGGGGGAGCGTATCGCATATGGGTTTATAACTAATGATTTAATGGAATATATTCATCGGTCTGATAAGTATGACATCATAGAAATGAAACCTCATCCGCAGTGGATAGGAAAAAGTCTGCAAAAGCTCAGGCTTCGCCAAACCGAAGGAATTAATATCATAGCAATTATTCGGGATGAAGAAGTAATGGCAGTGCTTGACGCACAAACGGAGTTGTTGGCAGAAGATAACCTTATCGTTCTAAAATCAAGAATTTGACATCTATGAACGAAGTAAAATTAGCTGCATTTTAGAAGTGTATCAGTATTTAAGCTACTGTGTGGAACAAAATATTAATTATACGTGTTGGGCATTATGCTTCCAAGGTCAAGGAGTTACCTGTAACAAGGAATTCTTTGGAGTTTTTCAGGGGTGAGAAAAACGTTTGGGATCATAATGCCCTTTTTGTTTGTAGACAAAGGAGGCCTTGCACAAGGTAACACACGCGTTTCGAGTAAAGTCAACGGTCTTTCCTAAAACAATATAGATAGTTTTTTCAATAACCTTTCCGATTTCTCGTACCCTCTGCAATTTATATAGATGAAAGGGGAAAAAGCACAGGAGGTCGAGCATCGGAAAGGGGGTAGCAATCATGTCGACTCCCACAGACAGAGACAAGAGGCTCTGCCAGATGTTCGACAGCTATTGCAAATCGGTACAGGATAACACCGCAAAATACCTGCGGCGCAAGGGTGGTATCCGCGCCCAGCGTGAGGAAATCATCGATATTGATACCTTGATAGATTTATTGCCGTATGAGGACGAATATCCGTCCCACAGATTTATGGTTTTCGCGGACGCGCTGTCCTGCAAGATAAACAGCGAACAGATGGATGGAGAGGAAGATTGCGTTCTTACCTGGGGAGATCTTGGAGATAGGTTGTGGAAATGTACTTTGAAATAACAACCCATGCAGTGATGTATGGCTGAGCTCTAAGAAGTCAGCAGAAGCCATAGTACGTATATCGTGTCGCATAATGTTTGAAAAATAATCGTCTATCCTCTACACGTTGTCTTTCTTCTGAAATGTATGTGTATATATTTTCTTTATGATCTGATCAGTTTTTTAACCACCACAGTCTTGGGCATATCAATATAAAGTCAGTAGTTTTTTTGTGCGGTAAGTAAAATTATAAGAAGACAAAGATAAGTATAGGCATAAGATAGTATAAAAAAGGAGTTTTGTAAATGTTTGACACGGAGAGATACGAAATTATGTTTAATGCTGAAAAAAGTGTTGATTTTGACCTTAATACTGTAGTAAATAGTTGGGTTGCAGCAGCGGAGGCTGTTCATGCTAAAACGGATATCTATGTAAATGCTCAATTTGTAGAAAAAATGATAGCTTATAACGAAAGCAATTTGTCTGAAAGAGTAGTAGCAGCAACAGCAACGAGAAATCCAACCGTAATAAACGATAAAGAACTTTTTTTTGATGCATTATTGGAAGTTATTAATAATACAAAACTCATTTTGGATAATCCATATACTAGCTTAACAAGATTACCGGCAGAGGTAATCATTATGTGATATACAAAATTGATACAAACGAAACAATGGAGGTAGAAATTTGGAGGCTCTAAAAGGCTAGGCATGGTTTATTGCAATACATAGACTTGAAGAAATGAAAGAATCCGGTCTATCCCAATGATTCGCTTGCCAAGGAGAATCTCTTTACAATTTTATTTTAGGAAGACAACTGCTATGTAAATCTTTTCTATTGATACAAGCAAAGGTAAGGCTATTGACTTTACGCAAGTTAATTTAAAGTATTAAATGTAATATCACAACTGCCAAACTCAATTTTGTTTCTTGAGAACTGTTTAGCAAAATTCTTTTTATGTTGATGATGAGCACTTATTATGACATAATAAATTCCAAGTCTTACTATGGCTAATTGAAACATCATAATTAGAATTTTAAATTAATACAGGAGGATGCTATGAAATATACAGCCAAGATGCTTCTTGAATTGTTAGGAGCAGATGCTTATAAAATGTATGAACAGATAAATAATTTCATTATGGATAACTATAATGTGAATCAGGCATGGGATAATGCTGGAAAACATGAGGGGATATGTCTGCGATACAGATGCAGCGGAAAAACACTTTGCACGCTATATTTTCGCCCAAAATATTTAGGAATCTGGATTATATTTGGAACGGAAGAAAGAAATAAATTTGAAAAAGCTAGAAGTCAATTCTCTTCTGAAATACAGAAAAAGTATGATTCAACAGAGGCATACCATGACGGTAAATGGTTAAGGTTTGACATAGAAGATAACCGCCTGTTTGATGAGATTGTTTCGTTATTAGCTGTTAAAAAGTCTCCAGATAGAAAACTGACGATGAGAATGAGCAATGTTTATGATAAGGAAGAGTTTTTTCAGGAATATGCAAAGATGGATCGCAGCCGGAAAGGATTAGAAGGAGCTGGTGAGTGGCATCAGTTAAAACCGCTGTTTCCGGATTTGAAAGGTAAAAAGGTTCTGGATTTAGGGTGTGGCTATGGCTGGCATTGTAAATATGCAATCGAATGCGGGGCAGACAGCGTGTTAGGCATTGATCTAAGCGAAAAAATGATTGCGGCAGCAAAGGAAAAGAATGCTGACGAAAGGATTCATTACCAAGTATGCGGATTGGATAAGTACGGTTATCCTGAAGATACCTTTGATTTTGTAGTTTCAAACCTGGTACTGCATTACATTGAGGAACTAAATGAAATTTATAAATATGTCTACCGGACCTTAAGGAAAAATGGGAGCTTTCTATTTAATATCGAACATCCTGTTTTTACGGGAAGCGTTAATCAGGATTGGATTTATGATAAAGATGGCAGGGCCCTATATTGGCCTGTTGATAATTACTTCTATCCTGGATTACGCAGAACAAATTTTTTAGGCAAGGATGTAACGAAGCAGCACCATACGTTCACACAAATTATAAACGGACTGCTGCAATGTGGCTTTTCCATTGAAGTGGTTGAAGAAGCAATGCCAGACCAAAGCATGATGGATATTCCGGGGATGAAGGATGAAATGAGAAGACCGATGATGTTATTGGTTAAAGTAACGAAATAGTAAAGGGCGATGAACAATTGGAATTTGTATAGGAATCACTAGCTCAACTGACTGGTAGAGATAATACGGAAATAGCACCCAGCAGATATGAAACTGCGGTGCTTATAGTTGACTAATCGGCGAAAATAAAGAAAGAGATGAATTCAAGTTGCTCTATCCGGTTCTATTTTCTTGAAACATATGGAATGACATGGTAAAATAAAGCAAAGGGAGATTAAAAAATGGACTATTTAACCGTAAAGGAAGCTGGTGGGAAATGGGGTATCAGGAAGCAGGATGGTAACTCTGTATTGCGCCTTAGGCTGAGTTAAGGGTGCGGTGAAAAAGAAATCTGTGGTTAATCCCTTAGATACTCAAAACCAGATAATATACGAAAAGACAAAGAAATAAATTGCCGCATCCATACTTGATAGACATGCATATTCTCCCCCTATTGAAATTGGAGGAAATGAGATGCACAAAATACCCAACAAATCGAAGTATTATTTCCCGGATAGGCTAAAGGAGAAATTGAACCAAATTTCAGATTACCCTCTAACGATTGTTGAGGCTCCTTCCGGATTTGGTTTTTATCTAGTTTATAACATTTTTAACTGTAAGGTTTTGTCCCCTATGCATTTCTAGCAGAATCGAACGCACATTGCCCTATATGGCAATAACCGCTTGGATTCTTCTCCAGATACTTCTGGTGATACTCCTCTGCATCATAAAAATGAAGCAGGGGTTTTACTTCAATAGCAATTGGTTTATCGTACTTTTTAGCCAACTCCTCGAATGATGGTTCGATTATTTCTAAATCAGTTTCCTCGATATAATAAATCCCGGTACGATATTGAATCCCTTGGTCACCACCTTGTCTATTTACTGATGTTGGATCAATAACCTCATAGTATAAACGTAAAAGTTTTTCAAGAGGGAGGATGGAGTCGTCATATCGTATTTCGATAGTTTCTGCATGACCAGTGTTGTTATGGCAGACTTCTTCGTAGGTAGGATTTGAGGTGGTTCCATTCGCATAACCAACTTTGGTACTTAAAACTCCACGGATTAAAGAAAAATATTTTTCTCCGCCCCAAAAACAACCGGCGGCAAGATAAATTTTTTTATTCATATAGACCTCTTTCTGAAATTATTTAATTAAATTTTAAAATAAATACTATTTTTCTTGTACTATACTATTCTTAATGAATGCAGTCAAGTCCGTTTCATTGAAACTAATTATTATAGTAGAATTCATTTATTTGCAGTAAATTTAAAATTGTTTTATTCATAACAATATTTCTGGATCGCACTTTCGGTATATTAATAAAAGTAGTATAATCTTGTAAATAATGTAACCTTTTTAAATGATTATTTGTATTAATAATAGATTAATCAATATTAAAATAAACGGGAGGATAAAGAGGATGGAATCTGCTAATCGCAATCCGGATTGGGTGATACAGTTCTATGCTGATATGATATATCGTATTGCATATGCTTATTGTCAGAATAAACCAGATTCAGAAGATGTTGTACAAGAAGTATTTATTCGTTATCTTCAGTCAAATCCGCAGTTTGAAAATGAGGAACACCGAAAAGCATGGATCATTCGTGTTGCTATTAATTGCTGTAAAAATCTAGTGACCTCTTCCTGGAAACGTAAGGTTGCACTGATGGCAGAGGATATTGAGCCTCAAAGGGATTCTATGTATTTCAATATAACAGCTTACAGAGAAGTCCATGCTGCAATAGGAAAATTAAAAAAAACGGATAGAATACTGGTTCATTTATTCTATTACGAAGAATATTCGATTGATGAAATTGCTCAGATGGTGAACCTAAAAGTTTCAGCCGTAAAAACACGCTTGTTTCGTACAAGAAAGAAATTGAAAGATATTTTGGAAAGAGAGGATTCCTATGAGACGAACGAAATATCAACGGGCAATGGATGATATACACTGCCCGGCCGAATTAGTGGAACATATAAAGCAGCAGTCGGTACAAGAGAATTATATAAGTGAAACGAATGATTATTATATTTACCTTCATAAAAAAAAGCCCTTCCGCCGCTTCATAATCAAGGCAGCTATTCTTTGCGGATTTTTTATTCCTGCTTTATTATTAGGCAGACATATCCATTCTAGCTTTAACAATGAAAATCCGGTACCTTCCATACAAGGTGATAATTTACATCATAATGAGAATCCTCCTGCCGATAGCAGCCTAAATGAATTGGAACTTAGCCGGCAAGAGTTAGATAGTTTTCTAACAAAAAATTATCCTGACTTTCGATGGAACTTGATTAAGAAAGAAGAGGAATGCTATTACGAGTTATGGAATGATAAAAATAAGCTTAGGATAACCATTAATCCCAAAGAAGAGTTCGCCGTTGTCGAACATAATAACAGGAATTTAGAAGTTTCGCTGCCATATGGATTTCTCCCCAATTCTGGTAACGGTGTCACTTCAATGTATTTGCATGATACCATTGGAAATGGCAGCGAACAATTGGTAGTAATATCAAGTGTTATAGGAACAATGGGAACAACCTGGGATTTTGATATTTATGATTTGGCTACAATGATTCAGATACCAATACAAGAAGATATCCCTTGGTTAGCCTCTCAAATAGATTTTGATATTTTGAGTTACTATGATGAGCATCTCACATATACTTTGACGGTCCCTAATAATACAACTTATTTGATGAGTGATTATGTTGGAGAGGCGGATGAATTTTACAGGGATGATCTAAAATATGACCCTCTATCTCTGCTAACAAACGGAATAGGGGAAATAATGGAATATACCTTATCAGAAGATGCGTTAGAACAAGCAGTTTATGAGTTAAAGGCAGAGGAGCCAGGTCTTAGGATTACCTATTCGATTACTCCGTACTTCATGTGGGGAAGCCTATATTGCGGACAGATTGCTACGGAATATGAGTTTGATGGAGAGAAGTTTATATTGGTGAGAAATCGCTTAAACTATTTGCAGCCTAATGCTGATATGAGTGAATTATCTGTTGATGCAAAAGAGTATCAGTGCCCGATGAATACTCTTTCTTCTCCTAAGTTTTCCACATGGTATCTTTCCGGTTCGGATAATTCTACAAATCGATTGCTAATACAGCTCATGAAAAAAGCAGAAGAAACACCTTGGGTGATTGATACCGCTATTATTACGAATGGAACAAAGATTCCATTAAAGCAGCTTGAAAACAAAACAAACATACGGGTCCTTTGGTCACAAACTGGTGAGAGTATGGCAATAAGCTATCAGCATTATCAGCCTTTGCCGGCTTATGATAGAGAAACTTTCTTTGTTTATGATATCTCGGAAAATAAAGTAGTTTATGAAGATGCATTCACATTTGAATCAATGAAAGAAGCATTTGGAAAACAAGGAATTTATTTTATGGCTTTCCCATCCGGAGAAGCAAGGGAAAGTTTTAAAATCAGAGGTGTGGATGAAAAGAAAAAATTGTTAACGGTTGAATATTCTTTTACCGATCAAAACCAGTACCAACGTCAAGGTAGTTTTACTTATAATTATGAAACCGGCGAGTATAAAAATTTGGCTAAAGATTATCAAGAATTAACAGATCAATTTAATTATTGGAATGATCATGAAATAGGAGAAGACTATAAAGAAGTAATTATTACAAAATTAGAAGCGGAACTGGCAAAACAAGCAAAATTGGATACTGAAATGTTATCGTACCTCTCACTAAAGGTCACAGAATGGAATGATTTCTCTATGATTGAGTATAGAGAAAATCCGGAAATATATGGTGTGAGTGCACGCGGCAGTTATCTGATTGTTTGGAAGCCGGAATATGCCAAGTTGATTGAGGTACATGGAAGTCTTCAAGTAGAAGAAGTTGTCCAAATCAAAGAGAAGGAATATATCATAATTGCAAATGATTACAAATTCTCCAATCAGAAAGGGATTCGGCTAATCCGCTTAACTGATAAAGAGAATGAGATAGAAATTTCGAAGGTAGCTCCTGATAATTTACCAAAAGGTTATACGTTTGATGGGTCAGTCTACTCCAATACGGGAGATATAAGTTATACTATCGAAGGCAGTACAATCATTTTAAATCAAGGGAAGAATGAATACCGGATTACATTTTAATTTATTTTGAATTAAGTATAGTGTTCTGTAGAACTAATCCAAAAGATATTAATTATTTATTATATATACCGCTGATAGCCCATAAAATGGGGGAATTGAACTGGGTTAAAAGAAATTCATAAAAAGGCTTGTTATTCTAATTAATATATGATATAAAGTACATATGTTACAAATAACATATGTACTTTTGTTAATAGTTTAAATTTAAGGTGGTATCTTACAATGACAATCGATTACGCTATTTTAGGAATGCTAAGCTGGAAACCAATGACGGGATATGATATGAAGCGAATAATTCAGGAATCCCCAATCATGTATTGGTCAGGGAATAACAATCAAATTTATAAATCCTTAGTGGAACTACTTGAGAATGGTTACGTTACGAACGAATTACTATACCAGGAGAGCGCTCCCAATAAGAAAGTTTATTCCATCACGGAAAGTGGTATGGCAATTTTAAAGGAATGGATGTTAACTACAGAACCTGAACTACCTGAAATAAAGAAGAACTTTTTAATCCAGCTTTCATGGGCTAGTCAATTGGGGATTGTAGAAATAAAGGAATTAGTGAATCAATACAAAAAAATCATAGAACAGCAGACAGCCATGAGGCAAGAAGAAAAAAAGCGCCGGAAGAACTTTCCGAATAGATCGAAACAAGAACAATATATTTGGGAAATGCTCTATGACAATATTAGAATGGGATATGAAGCCGAGTTACAATGGATTCATCAATTTCTGGATGGTCTTGAGAGAGCAGGCAAAGAATAATGGGGGAAGCATAATGAAAATTGAAAAGATAATAAGAAATCATATACCAATCGCTGTTGTTAATAGCAGTGAATGTATCCTAAAGGATACACAATCGGCATTGGATTTGATTATGAGTATAGAGTATGAAACTGGCTGCGATAGGATTGCGTTAAATAAAGAGTCTATTACAGAGGACTTTTTTGCTCTAAGTACGTGTGTAGCAGGAGAGATTCTTCAGAAATTTATCAATTATAGAATTAAATTTGCTGTCTTTGGTGATTTTTCGGGATATACAAGTAAGTCACTAAAGGATTTCATTTATGAATGCAATCATGGCAAGGATATATTCTTTGTATCTGATGCAGAGGATGCAGTTAATAAATTGTCAGCCGCACATAGTTAGACATTGAATTTATCAGCAGCATTAAAGTAAGAGTGCCATAAGAGAGTATAGCTAAAACCGGGTGCCGCAATGCGGCACCCGGTTTTAGCTCATTTGAATTAAGAAATAATTTAAACTTAACAGAAACATAGACAGCGTTCTTGAAAATTACACATCCTTTAATTTAACCCGGAGATACGGCCATATATTTTTTCTCTGGAGTCATAATCAATGGATTGAATCTTTACCTTTGCATTCTTTTTCTTTGCAGTTTCGATGGAAGTTACACTAGAATCTCCACCATTAGCACCAATGATTTGGTCATTCCCAATATAAATTGCAACATGTACTACCTTGTCGCTTGACTTGGATTTATAAAATACTAAATCTCCGGGTTTTAACTCATTTCGGCTAATTTTTGTTACATAATTTGCTTGGTCTGCAGATACCATATAGGAATTCATTAAACCAAATTTTTTAAATACTTGATAGGTGTAGTGGGAGCAGTCTAGCCCGTAGCTGCTTCCTTGAGGGTAATTTCCACCCCACTGATAGTAAATACCTTGGAAGGTTTTTGCATAGTCTACAATCTGGTTTCTAGTTGATGAAGTGGAAGAAGAGCTTGTCTCTGAATTTCCGGAAGGACCGGCTTTAAAATAGGTGTTACTTACATAACCAACTGTTTTTCCCCATACAACTTTGTACCACCCGTTATTTGAACTGATAATTGGGAGAACAGTTTTATTTGGGATTTTACCTAGTATTTTTGAAGAGGTGGAGGCAGAAGAGCGAAGATTTAGAATTCCTCCATTGGTAGTTACCGTTCCGTATTTTATGGACGAAATTTTGATGTAGGACTTGTGCGCATAGCCGATGCTTCCACCCGTATTATAGATAACCTTGTAAAAGTCCCCGGTAATTCCGATTACTTGAATGTAAGCATTTGGTTTTAAAGAAGAAACTTTTTTCGATTTTGTATTGGCAGATGCACGGATATTCAGCGATGTTTCTTTTGTGGTGCTGGCTCCAACGCTCGGTTTTGAGTTACTTGCCGCTAAAGTAAGTGTTTCGGATTTAAGACAAACAAGTAAGAAAACAAGACCCAGCATTACAATCATTTGTTTCATTAGTTGCCGCATTGCTTTTGTCATGAATACCTCTTTTCGTTCTCATTGTCACAGTGCTACGGTTACAGGATAATTAGCTCCTGCAGTTCTATTAGGTAGGATAGTAGGGGGACCTACTAGATACCTCGTAACATTATTGTAATAAAAAATTAACAAAACAGCAACAGTAAATATATGGATGAAGATTGCTTTTCTTTGAAAAGTATAGAAAGAGGGTGTCCCAAAAGTCATGAAATGACTTGAGGGATACCCTCTTATGACTAAGAGAACATCATTCTTTAAAAAAAGAGGATGCCTCTTCCTATGAGTCTAAAAAATCATAGCTTTGGGACACCCTCATCATTTCCAGCCATTCATTCAAGTTGAGAAGTGCAATGAGGACAACGAGTAGCGTGAATAGGTATCTTCGTCATGCAGTAAGGACACTCTTTTTCTGTCGGCTTTGCTTCTGCTTTTTCTTTTGGTTCATCAAAAGATAGAACTTTATTCATCGCTTTTACTAAGAGAAAGACTACAAAAGCCATAATAACGAAGTTTACTAATGCAGTTATAAAAGCACCATATTTCAGTGTGATCCCAAAGACATCTAACTGTAAAGAGTCAAAGTTTTGGCGTGTAAACAAACCTATGATTGGTGAAAGGATATTGTCTGTTAAAGAAGTAACGATTCCTTGAAATGCACTACCAATAATTACACCGACGGCAAGATTCATTACATTACCTTTTAAGGCAAATGATTTGAACTCTCCTAAGAATTTTTTCATGATTTTTCCTCTCAATTTTATATAATATCAGTATTTTAGCACGATAGGACAAGAAAGTAAATATTCCGAGGAAAAGATAATTTCCAGATAGATAATTATACTTTATATGAGAATAGTACTGAGAGGTAACCTATAGATTTTCAAATAATTCATTGCATTCATAGCCCATATGGATATAATAGAAACAGATCATACGTAGGAAAGGATACTATATGTTAGAAAATAGATTTACACAATATGGTCTTTGCAGGGAGATTATACAAGCATTATCTATGCTGCATTATAAAGAACCGACCCCAATTCAGGAGAGGGTAATACCGCTGGCGTTGGCAGGAAAAGATATTATAGCAAAATCTAAAACCGGAAGCGGTAAAACAGCAGCTTTTGCCATACCGATTTGTGAAGGAATTGTATGGGAGGAAAACTTACCTCAGGCTCTTGTTTTAGAACCAACAAGAGAATTAGCTTATCAGGTTAGGGATGAAATCTTTCATATTGGACGGATGAAACGAATTAAAGTACCGGTGGTATTTGGCGGATTTCCTTTTGATAAGCAAGCACTTACACTGAAACAAAAATCGCATGTTGTTGTGGGAACACCGGGGAGGATATTGGATCACTGTACTACCGGTACGTTAAAATGCAATCATATAAAATATGTTATCCTAGATGAAGCTGATCTTATGCTTGATATGGGATTCCTTGATGATGTAAAGAAAACTCTCTCTTATTTATCGAAGAATATAACAATTATGCTGTTTTCTGCAACTATGGGAGAAACATTGTATGCATTGGCTGACGAGTTTATGAACTCTCCTGTGGAGGTTAGACTGGAAGATGGTACTGAAACTGTAGATAGCATTGAACAATATGGATGCTTTGTAACAGAGGAGGATAAGTATGAGATATTTCTCCGTATGCTGTATAAACATATTCCAGCAAGTGCTATGATTTTTTGTGGTACCAGAGAAATGGTAGAGGTGTTATTTTATAAACTAAAGAAGGAAAAAATTTGGTGCGGTATGCTGCATGGGCTGATCGAGCAAAAGCAACGGATTCATACGATTGAAGATTTCCGTACCGGTGGATTTCGTTATTTGATAGCCACAGACGTAGCGGCCAGAGGTGTTGACTTTGACAATATAACACATGTTATTAACTATGATATCCCTACTTCAAAGGAAACCTATGTTCATAGAATCGGGCGAACTGGACGAAACGGAAAAAGCGGTACGGCAATTAGCATTCTGCGGGAAGAAGAAAAGAAGATGCTTCCTCTGATTGAAAAATTTACTGGGACACCAATCCAAATTGTGATACCGCCAACAGAGGAAGAAGTCAGAATATCGTTATATAAGGAAAAGTTCTACGAAGCTCAACAAATAAAACAGGAACGAAAAAAGAAAAAAGGTGATGTATTTCAAAAAGAGATAACAAAACTGACAATTCATGGCGGCAGAAAATCGAAGCTTCGGACCTGTGAGATAGTCGGAACGATTAGTAGCATTGAGGGGATCAATGGAAAAGAAGATATCGGTGTGATTGATATACGAGATAGTATTACTTATGTAGAGATTCTGAATGGAAAAGGAAATCTGGTGCTTAAAGAACTCCCAAAACGTACGATGAAGGGGAAGTGTAGAAAGGTTAGCATTAGTAAGTAACGTGTATCTGCAATGTTTTTTATAGGAGCTTATTTCTTTCTTTGCTATTATTGATAATAAGACAATTTATGAATCTTTCCAGGCAGCAGGATGGACATTAAAAAGGGCTGCGATAGCCCTTTTTATAAATCATCAACATCTTGCTCAATACCATAGGCACTAGTATTTACGTTTGAAAAGCCACCGGATTCATTATCATAGTTGATAAAGGAACCATTTTGGTTTTGTTTCTTATCAGTGGTTAAATTTTTTAAAATAGCATCAGTACCTGTTTCCTTTGCCTTGTAATTTTTTCTTTTCTGTTTTCCCATAGTCACCCCAATTTTTATTATTTACATTACTATATCACGGAGTAAAAAAAGTATACATGCAATATGAGATTTATAAAGCTATTTGGTTATATCCGATAACTCAGATAATTTAAAGACTGGAACAGCAATTGTTTAATAAAAGAAAAATAAAGTGTTATAAAAAATGAAAGAAATACTATATTTCGTTGTATAAATATTGATAATAATTGGTAAATATGATATCGTTTCTTTATATAGGAAACGATTTTTTCACTAATTCTTAAGAAAGGATTTTGATTATGTCAGACAACCGTTTTATTACAATTAATACAACCACTTGGAACAACAGTCCCTATGTTCCAAAAAGTAATGGGAGAGTTATAATAGAAAAAAATTCCGATAACTTATCGACAGAGTACTGGTATGTGGACAGCCGTGGTGGAAAATGGTCAACTCTATTTTATAGTGGTGAAGCAGCTCGCAAAGGAGAAGAAATACAGTTTGTATTTTGGGCACATAGTAATAAAAATTTTGGAACTACCTTTAAAGTCCAGATTTTTCAGAGTGACTGGGAACAGGCAACAACCTTTGAGCTTTCCGAACAATGCCCTTATTTAATTCGAAACATTGGGAAGTATTATTTATTTTCTATCTCTTACATAGCAAGTGAAGATCATATTGTAAACTATACTGTATCCATGAACGATTTTGAAGTTACTATTTTCTCTGCCCAAGAGAATGATATTATAAAAGCAGAATTCGTTCCAACAGAAAAAGGAAAAATATCGGTCGATAGTATTGACGAAATTACGAAGCAAGAAAATGAGGTATGGAAATGCCCCTCCTATGAAATTGTAAAATGCTATAAACAGAGTTTTCCTAAGGCCAGATTTATCGGTATAAAATATTTTGCTGAAGATAGGGTCAATGGTACGTTTGGCTCGCAATGGGGGCAGTGGTTTGAAACAGGTAAATTTGAAATAATTGAAAAACTTCTGACGAAAGATTTTAAAAAGAGATATCCCGATGCAGAAGCATACATAGGTCTTGAACGTTATAAGGAAGGAGAACCTTATGAGTATTGGATTGGTATGTTTCTTCCGGAAAACAGTGTTGTACCAGATGGATATGCCCATGTTGATTTTGAATTTCACAATGTAGGAATTTGCTGGATAAAGGGTCTTGAAGATAATGTATATTGTCATGAGGATGAGTGCTATACAGAGTTAATTAAGAAAGGAATGCAGGTACTTGAAGATAACAATGGTGCATGTTGGTTTTTTGAACGATATGGTTGCCCTAGATTCACAACTCCGGAGAAAGACGGTAAAGTAATCTTAGATATCGGATATTTTGTGAAATAAATAATATAATACATCATAATAGTTATTAATCAAAAGATAAGCGAGGTAGAAAGATGGAACAAATCAATAATATGTATCCTGATAATAAAGAAGGGATGTACGAATTATTATTGGCTCAATTAAAAGCAATGCTAGAGGGGGAGCAGGATATTATAGCAAATTTAAGTAATGCCTCTGCATTGCTGAATCAAGCATTGAAAGAGATAAATTGGGTTGGTTTTTACCTTATGAGGCAGGGAAGCTTAATTCTTGGTCCATTCCAGGGGAAAGTAGCTTGTATCCATATTCCAGTAGGACGAGGAGTATGCGGAACAGCCGTAAAAGAAGGGAAGACCCAGGTGGTAAAGGATGTTCATGAATTTCCGGGACATATTGCATGTGACAGTGCTTCCAATTCTGAAATTGTGGTGCCAATAAAGAAAGATGGTACGATATTTGGTGTATTAGATATTGACAGCCCTATCTTACAACGCTTTGACCATGTGGATGCAGAGTATTTGGAACAATTCGTATCATTATTAGTGGAAGGATGTAAGTGGATGAGTAGCATCCAATATGATTTTTGTTAATCTTTCTTTTGATCTTTCATTAATGAAGTGGTATTTTAATCATAACGAAATAGAACTATTGGATATCGAAATGATGAAAGAATGATAATAAGTCTTGATACCACTCGTTTTTCGGTATATAATAAATGAGAAATAATAAGATAATAATAGAAGAGGTTGAGAAACACAATGAGAATTCGTAAATAACAACTGTATGTATGATGATGAAAAGAGGAAGCCTGGTGTAGATTCTGTTTTTAGTGACTAAAAATTAGAAATTCACGCAGCTTAAAAATTGTAATAATAAATTCTCTTTTTCTATTATCATTTAACATACAATAGTTTTTGCGTCTGGAGTGTTTTTCAGGCTCTTTTTTTGTTATAAAAACATAGAAAGGCATGATGAATGTTTGGCAATAGGATTGCAATAAAAATGATATTGTTAGATTAAGCGGTTATATTTTATTTTTTCCTATTATCCAATACTCAGAAGGATTAATATTTGACGTAATCTTTTTTTTAACTTATTATAGATAGAACATAGGAAATATCAAATTCATATTATGAATCGTTCTACATTATCTTCCTAATAGCTTTTAACAATACTAAAAATAGATGCTATACAGAAAGGGTTAAATTGTTTCATAATCAAAATTATCAAACAATGCAGGTTAAGCCATCTTGTGATAGCAACTATAAAATAACGGTAGGGATTTATTTACACTATGGATATCATTTAGAAATGAGGGTCAGGATGTACCAAATTACAATAGAAAATTTTGATATACGAAAGATTTGTTATTCAGGTCAATGCTTCCGTATGAAAGAAAAAGAAGATAATACATTTGAAATCATAGCATATGGTCATTATTTAGAAGTTTATCAGACAGAGAATGTATTAACCATGTCCTGTACAAAAACGGAGTTTCATTCCGTCTGGAAGACATATTTGGGTTTGGAGGATGATTATGAAACTATTACAGGCCTTGTAAACGAAGATGACCGGTATATGAAGACCGCAATGTCTTTTGGTTTCGGAATACGTATTTTGAAACAAGAATTATGGGAAACTATTGTCTCTTTTTTAATTTCACAGCAAAACAATATTCCGAGAATTAAAAAGAGTATTCAAATGCTCTGTGAACAATATGGAGAAAAGAAAACAAACTTAAAAGGTGAGGTGTTTTACACCTTTCCAAAACCTGAAGCACTGCATCAATTGACGGATCGTGAATTAAAAGAATGTAATTTAGGTTATCGCAGTAAATATATTCTTAAAACTGCACAAGCAATCGTTGATGGTACGTTTGATTTAGAATTATTGCCGGAATTAAGCTATGAAGATGCAAGAAAAGAGCTGATGAAATTATATGGTGTAGGGATCAAGGTATCAGAATGTATCTGTTTATATGCTCTCCATCACTTGAATGCTTTCCCTATTGATACGCACATCCAGAAAGTACTGGATATGAACTATCCTACTGGATTTCCATTTGATAAATATCAAGGTTATTCCGGAGCATTACAGCAATATGCTTTTTATTACGATTTATATAAAGCAAAAATAAGTTAGTGGTTATTATAGTTACCGGAGTGGAGAAGATTACTTTGGAGCATTTAAGGCTTTAAACATCAAATACTTATTGATAGGCTTTCGAAATACTGGTATGATTTAGAGGAAAACAGCAGTAATTTTACCAGAATAGTCTTCCCATTGCCGGCAGCGGTAAAAGAATAAAAATACGTGGAAAAGAGAGAGAGAACATGAAGGCAGATTTAACATGGTTGGATAATCCGGAAGTATTTCGTGTCAATCAGCTAGAAGCTCACAGTGATCACCCGTTTTACCAGAGTGAGGATAACATGGCATTAAGTGCTTCCGAGGTTCCCTTTAGCCAAAGCTATACGAAGAACAACTCCTTATTGCAATCGCTAAATGGTATTTGGAAATTTCGATATTCTGTGAGTGCCAAAGAAAGACCGGAGTATTTTTATCGCGAAGATTTTACCGCGGGCGGTTTCGATGAAATTGCAGTTCCTTGTCATATTGAATTAGCAGGTTATGATAAAATCCATTATATAAATACAATGTATCCGTGGGAAGGACATTATTATCGAAGACCTGCTTATAGTTTAGGTAATAGGAGCCCAAACGGAACCTTTAGTGAGGCTTCCTATAATCCGGTAGGGTCGTATCTGAAAAAATTTGATTTAGAGAAGGGCTTACTTGGAAAAAGAGTATGTATCAGTTTTGAAGGTGTAGAACAGGCAATGTATGTCTGGTTAAATGGTAAATTTATTGGATATGCAGAAGATAGTTTTACCCCTTCCGAATTTGACTTAACTCCTTACATAAAAGAAAAAGGAAATATTTTGGCAGTAGAAGTCCATAAAAGAAGTACTGCGGCATTTCTTGAAGATCAGGATTTTTTCCGATTCTTCGGAATTTTTCGAAATGTTACCTTATATGCAAAGCCTGAGATTCATATTGAAGATATGTGGATAAAGCCATATTTAAACGAGGATAACACTTCTGGAAAGCTTGGTCTTGAGCTAAAGATATCAAACCGTATAGAGTTAGGAACAGTAACCTTTAGGCTGCAAAATAAGGAGAATCAGATTATCTTATTAGAAAATATAAAAGCAAAAGAAAAGCTAAGTTATGAGTCAGCCTTAGTAGACAATGTGATACCTTGGTCTTATAAAAATCCTTACCTTTATACCGTTATTCTTGAAGTATATGATAACAAAGGAGATTTGATGGAAATTGTTCCGTATAAGCTCGGATTTCGTAGAATTGAAATTAAGGATAAACTTATTCTTCTTAATGGCAGACGGTTAATCTTAAATGGTGTTAATCGTCATGAATGGAGTCATACCGGTGGAAGATGTATCAATTTTACCGATATGCAGACCGATATGAGCCTGATTCTTCAAAATAATATCAACGCTGTTCGTACCAGCCATTATCCAAATCAGATTCCTTGGTATTACCTATGTGATGATAATAGCATCTATTTGATGTCAGAAACCAACTTAGAATCCCATGGTTCCTGGCAGAAGCTGGGGGCAATTGAACCTTCCTGGAATGTGCCTGGTAGTTTACCGGAATGGAAAGAAGCAGTACTAGACCGTGCAAGAACAAACTTTGAAGTTTTTAAGAATCATACCTCTGTATTATTTTGGTCTTTGGGGAATGAATCTTACGCAGGAGATAACATTGAGAGTATGAATCGTTTCTTTAAAGAAAAGGATGATAGCAGACTTGTACATTATGAAGGTGTAGTTAATAATAGAGTCTATGAAGCAAGCATTTCTGATGTTGAAAGCCGTATGTATGCGACACCCGGACAAATAGCAGACTATCTGGATTCCGCTCCTGCAAAACCGTTTATTCTATGTGAATATATGCATGACATGGGTAATTCCCTGGGAGGCCTAAAATCCTATATGGATTTGATTGCGCGATATGAGATGTATCAGGGCGGTTACATCTGGGACTTTATCGATCAAGCATTATTAGTAAAAGATGAGGTTACAGGTGAAATGGTTCTTCGGTACGGAGGAGACTTTGATGACAGACCTTCTGATTATGAGTTTTCGGGAGATGGAATTGTATTTGCAGATAGAACTGAAAAACCGGCAATGCAGGAGGTGAGATATTATTATGGACTGTATTAATCATAAAAATTCAGATAAGTTACAGATTGTTTATGGAGATGTGGTTTTAGGTGTCCACGGAGATGATTTCCATTGTCTCTTTTCTTATCAAGCCGGTGGTTTGGAGTCTTTAGTTATAGAGGGAAGAGAGTGGTTATACCGCAGCCCAAAACCTACCTTTTGGCGTGCCACTACGTGTAATGACAGAGGAAACGGATTCCCTTTACGCTCCGGCATGTGGCTTGGTGCAGATTGTTTTATCAGATGCAGTAATATTATATTAAAAATAGATGGCGTTGAGAAAAATCCACAAATTTCACCAGAAAACAATCAATACTCAGAAAAGGAATTTGCTATGAGAGTCTCCGTTATCTTTACGTATGAGACAATCACAGTTCCTTCTACAACTGTAGATGTTGAATATGAGGTACTTCCCACAGGCATTATTAGAGTGAACGTTCATTATCATGGCAATCCTAAGCTTCCTGAGCTGCCGGTTTTTGGTATGCGCTTTCTTATGCCAACCAAGGCAGCTTCCTATCGATATGAAGGGCTATCAGGGGAAACCTACCCGGATAGAATGGCAGGTGGAGTGGAGGGAATCTATGAGGTAAACGGACTCCCTGTCACGAAGTATCTGGTACCTCAAGACTGTAATGTTCATATGAAAACAAAGTGGGTAGAGGTCTATAGAAATACGACGAAAGATAATTCAAATCACGGGAATGAACTGTTTGGCATAAAGATTTCCAGCATTCAGAAGGAATTTGCTTTTTCTTGTATTCCATATACCGCACAAGAACTTGAGAATGCGGCACATCATGAAGAACTTCCGTTACCAAGACGAACAGTACTTTCTATTCTGGGAGCCTGCAGAGGTGTTGGTGGAATTAATAGCTGGGGTGCGGATGTCGAAGCAGACTTTCGTATTAATGCCGGAGAAGATATCTTGTATTCCTTCCAGATATCAAAAGCATAGGCTTGCTGCAACTCTGCCATAACCCAAATCGGTTACCAGCGTTCCTATCAAACAGCCAAAGGTATTTTCCGTGAGCCTGATTACCGGATAAAAAACAGGAGATTACGAGGTTGGTTTTAGGAGAAAAATTAAGCGGAAAAGTTTTTGTTTAAATACTTGTTTCTATATTCGGATGGACTGAAATGATAAAAGCTTTTAAATTTTCGTGCAAAATAATTATTGTCGGGAAAACCACATAACAAAGCAATTTCTGTAACGGTTTCACCGGTATTTTTTAAAAGTTCTGCACCATAGATTAATCTTAATCTGATAACATACTGCATTGGAGTAAACTGATAGGTTTCTTTGAAGATTCTGGTAAAGTGTCTTTCTGAAAGGTATGCGGTATCAGCAATTTCTTTTACGGTGATTGGAAGTTTATAATTTTTTTCAATGAAGGAAACTGCATTAGCTATCTGAATAATGCCTTGTTCTTTAGTATCCTCGGGCATGTTGTAGTTTCTTGATAAATAAACGACTAACTCTGTAAAAGCGGAATGTATCATTTCTTTCCAGCCTTCTAGTTTGCTATGGTATTCAGCCATCATCTTCTCCAGCAAAGAATAAACGAGTCTATATTCTTTTTCCTTAAGCCTGAAACGACTTTTAAAAACATATTCTTTGGTCATATACGGTTCAATATAAAATAATGCATGGAATCCCGCAGCTTCTTTTATATGAAAGGTATTATAAAAAAAGAAATCCGGCTTAAACATAATATTACATAATTGAAAATTTCTTGAGTCTTTGTATTCATGCTCCGTATTACTTCCAACTACAAAAACATCTCCTTTTTTCACCAAGTGAGTATCTTCGCCCACAAGATGCGAGGTCGTTCCCTCCATTACAATGACTAGTTCGGTAAAATCCTTGTGAATATGCCTGAAAAAATCTCCGGAATGGTACCCATACTGAATAAAAAATGGAAAACTCATATCTTCATTGAAAAATTTCAACTCCATCTCAAACATTTTAACACCTCGTCTGTTTTATACTATTTATAGTCTTAATATTCATAGAAAACCTATAATTAAAGTCTTATTCTTAATATTATATATGTCATAATATGCTAAGTCAAATTCGATAGGTATCGAAAGGAGGGTTTCTATGATTTATCAAAATCCTGTCATCAGAGGATTTTATCCAGATCCAAGTGTTTGCCATGCAAATGATAAATATTATCTGGTTTGCAGTTCCATGCAGTATTTTCCTTCAGTTCCCTTATTTGAAAGTGAGGATTTGGTAAACTGGACTCAAATTGGACACTGCCTTACAAGACCCGAGCAGATAGCACTGCACGGAGTCAACAGTTCAGGAGGTGTTTTTGCTCCCTCGATACGGTTTCATGAGGGCAGGTTTTATATGACCACCACAAATGCTACCACAAACCAGAATTTTTTTGTTTGGACTGATGATATCTATGGCGAATGGTCAAATCCTATATTGATTGATCAAGATGGAATCGACCCATCCCTGTATTTTGAAAAGGGAATAAGCTATTTTATGAGCAATGGTACCGATGCAGCAGGAATATCAGGCATTGTACAATGTGAAATCGATATCACCACAGGAGAAAAGCTTTCCCCTGGCAAAACAATTTGGCAGGGCTCAGGCGGGCGTTATTTAGAGGGACCTCATTTATATAAAATTAAAGATTTTTATTATCTTGTAGCTGCAGAAGGAGGAACAGAATATGGGCATATGGTCACCTATGCCAGAAGTACTTCTCCTTACGGTCCTTTTGAAGCTTACCCTGGCAATCCGGTTCTTACCAACAGAAATCTAGGTGGTTTTCAAATTCAGGGTGTAGGCCATGGAGATTTGATAGAAGCTCCGGATGGAAGCTTTTGGATGCTGCACTTGGGGTTCCGTCAGACCGGACAGTGGACTACCTTCCATCATTTAGGGAGAGAAGTCTTCGTATCACCTGTAAAATTCCAGGATGATGGATGGTTTACTGCCGGTATTGACGGAACTACTCCTGCATATGTCAACATACCTTTTGTTAAAAAAGAGCAGATTTTTCAGACTGTATATACTTTAAATAACACAGATTTTGAGAAGGACTGGTGTTATTTAAGACATCCATCCAGGGAAAACTACTCTTTATCCCAAAGTCAGATTACTCTAAGTGGCAATACAATCTCATTGGATCAGGTGGATTCTCCAACCTTCATAGGATTACGGCAGAAAGAATTCTGCTGTCGTATAGCGTGTGATGTTGAAATTGACCGCGGTGAAGCAGGAATAACTTTATATATGGACGAAAACCACCATTATGATGTTGCAATTTCTAAATACCCTGAAGGTTTCCGTGTAATTGAAAGGATATGTATTGGTAATATAAAGTCTATTGAAGCAGAGTATTCTCTGGGTCATAGTAATCATGCTTCCATTAGGATAGCTTCTAACAGCCAGGAATACCGGTTTTATGTTAAGTTGGAAAACCATGATATTTTTCTAGGTACCGGAATAACCCGGTATTTATCCTCCGAAGTTGCCGGAGGATTTACTGGTGTTATCATAGGTTTATATGCATTTGACCCAAACTCCGTAAATACTGCAAAATTCAGTAATTTTGAATGTGAATACCTGCATGAATAAAAACTAAATCCCTGTATTATAAGCTCTTTTATAGAACAATATCAACTGGTACTATAAAAGAAGTGTAATATACAGGGATTTTTGTGTTTCTTTTTCTTCTTCTGGAGCACTTTCAATAATTGGCTTAATTAAATCTCGGATCATGACAGGATTGACATTAAATTGCCAATAATTACTAGTATTCTAATAATAAAATAACTATTTGGCAGAAAAGGAGTAATTAATATGAAAGTCAACAAGAAAAGTATAACCCGGTCAATCTTATTAATATTTTTTATTTGCTTCCTATCATCGTCTAAGTCGGTTTTTGCAGCTCAGGCAAAATCATATGATATTAGTAAAAAGGACATTACGATAGATAAATCCGGTGATTACATCATTACTGGTAAGACAGATAATAACACGGTAACAATAAAAAAAGGAGTATCGGCAAATATAACATTGCGTGATGTTGAGTTATCCGCAGCAGGATATCAAAATATACCTATTTTAATTGAAGGTGGTGGATCTGCGAACTTTATCTTAAAAGGAGAGAACAAGATAATAAGCAGGATCGATGGTATTCATGTGAAATCCGGGGGAAAGTTTATGATATCCTCCTATAGTTCCGGTTCTCTAGAAGTAATTGGCGGAATGGAAAGTTCCGGAATTGGTGGAAGCGGTACAATCCTAATAAAAGGAGGTACGTTAAAAGCAATCGGAGGTCAACGTGGTTATGGAATCGGAAATGGCTATGCCTATCATCTTGATTATGACAATGCCGAGAAAGCCGGATCTATCACAATTAGCGGTGGTAATGTAACTGCAATAGGCGGAACGGAAGCTTCTGGTGGTATCGGTTATTCCAGTAAAACATCAGTCGGTAACATTGAAATAACGGGAGGAACCGTTTATTCAATTTCCGGAGGTTCCGGAATCGGCGATCATTCGTTTCATGCTAAAGGCAATAAGATTACAATCAGCGGTGGTAATATTACTGCAATAGGCGGTGCTTATGGCGCAGGTATAGGCGGTAATTTAAATCCAAACGAAACATCAGTGACAATAACAGGAGGAACAGTGAGGGCAAATGGTGGTACGAGTACATCCATGTATGACTCTTGGTCCTATACGAATTTAAGTCTTAGAGGAAAAAAACAAGAAAACGACATAGCTGCAAAGAGCATTACTATATCAGGTGGACAAATATTTGCTGAGTCTTGTTCTGTTCAACCAAAAAATTCCCAAGGACAAAAATTATATCTCATGTTAATCCCAAGTGAAACAGGTAAGGTAACCAAGATTACTGCCTACCAGAAAAGCTATGGCAGTAAGGACATTAACTCAAAAGGAATATTAAGCTTATGGCTGCCAAACTTAAATAGTGAAGAAGGAAAGCCTGCTTTAGAGGCAACGTTTGCGTCAGGAAAACATACGACGGTGGACTATTTAAATTCCTATCATATATTGCAGGATTATAGTAGTTCAAAAGATATGGTATTTAATCTATCCGTCAGTAACTTAGAAGTGTATGAGGATGGTCTTATTTATAAAAATAAAATTTATAAGCAAAACAGCTATAACGGATTGATTAAAGTAACCGGTTCTACTTCAAAAAATCAAATTATAGTCCATGGTGGTAAACACAGGTTTGAATTTGAGAATGTGACTGTAGATTATACGAAGCAAACTGATAAAATGTTCTTTGTTGTGAATGGAGAAGCCGAGGTTATTATCAATAGCAGGAAAAAAAACACAATAAAAACCGGCGGTAGCAGTTCCGGCTTTTATGTAGGTACGAATGCCAGTCTATCTCTTGCGGGAACTTCTAAGGAGGATAAATTAAACATAGAAACTTTTGATAATTCCTATGGAATTGTAACCCCAAGTGGTTTGATCCAACAATTTGGAGGAACCATCTCCATCACTGCAAGACAACATAGTATAGGAGTTTATCTCGGAAATGCAGGAACTTTCTCTTTGTATAATGGCATAATAAATGGTATCGGCAGTACAAAAAATGTTTTATATGGACTGAATTATATTCATGTTAACGTGTATGGCGGTATTATGAATATGGATAACATTGGATATCAGGAGGAAGGGAATGAAGAAATAATGGATAAGAGTTGTTTTACCATTTCAAACGGTGAGGTTAACATTAGTAATCGAATGATTTTTAACACATTTGAGATCACTGGCGGTATCATAAATACTCATCTTCTGGGTTGCGGAAGAGGATCCAAAGTTTTCATGTACCAGGGAAAGATAGTTATGGATAAGTTTATTACGGACTATTCGGCACCAAAATACGATGAGGAGACGAATGATTTTACTGTCTTTGAGTATATAACACCGGATGGTGTAACAAAGGAATCCGCCCTTGATACTTCAACTATTTACGGTGGAGATATTGAAGAAACTCATAGTGTTACAATAGAGGAATTAAATAAGATATCATTTGGAAGCTGCTAGAGTGATAAGTGAGGGAAATTCGAAACCCATCAAGAAAAATGCTTAACGGCAAATCATATAATTTTCTTAAGAAAGGATAATGTGGCACAAATTTTGTGGTAAGCACAGGTAATTATTATGAAGGAAAATAGGATAGCCTATACTGCTTATGAACGTTTATTAAAATGTTATGAAAGTTTTCAGAAAAAAGTCAATTTTAAACCACTTGTTGCACTCGTTTTAGGCTCCGGCTTGGGTGATTATGCCAATCAAATTAAGATAGAGGCTGCCCTTGATTATAATGAAATTGAGGGTTTTCCGGTTTCTACTGTAGCCGGACATAAAGGTCGCTTTGTATTTGGCTATATAGAGGAAGTGCCGGTTGTAATTATGCAGGGCAGAGTTCATTATTATGAGGGATATGGAATGGAGGAGGTTGTATTACCTGCCAGACTTATGAAGATGATGGGAGCAAAGGTTTTATTTCTTACCAACGCTGCCGGTGGAGTTAACTTTAATTTTAAGGCCGGTGACTTTATGTTAATAACCGACCAAATCAGTAATTTTGTACCTTCCCCGCTGATAGGGCCAAACATTGAAGAATTAGGATTACGTTTCTGTGATATGAGTGAAGTATACGACAAAGACCTTCGAGAAGCCGTTCGAAATAGTGCAAAGGAAATCGGCCTGCAATTACAGGAAGGTGTTTATATACAATTAAGCGGACCGAACTTTGAAACACCTGCGGAAGTAAAGATGTGCAGACTTCTTGGCGCAGATGCGGTCGGTATGAGTACTGCTTGTGAAGCTATCGCAGCGAACCATATGGGTATGAAGATTTGTGGAATTTCTTGTATATCAAACCTTGGCTGCGGAATGACGGACGAACCATTAAGCCATACGGAAGTACAAGAAACAGCCGACCGCGTAGCGCCATTGTTTAAGCAATTAATTACAACTTCAATTCGAAATATAGCGGATGTATTAGATACGAAATAAGCGTACTAAAGTACGCGGGGGAGTAAAGATGGAAAATATAACATTAAGTCCAGATGGTAAGTCCGTCGTGATTTTAGATCAGACAAAACTTCCGAATGCAATTGAATATCTTACGTTATCAACACCTCACCAGATGTATGATGCTATCTTTGAATTAAAGGTAAGAGGGGCACCTGCAATCGGAATTTGTGCCGGATTCTCAATTTACTGCCTGGCACAAACAATAGATACTTCAAACTATGATGAATTTTTATTAAAGTTTAGGGAGCACAAAGATTATCTGGATTCCTCCAGACCAACCGCAGTAAATCTTAGCTGGGCACTAAAACGAATGGAAACGGTCATTCTTGAAGCAAAAGATAAGAGTATAGAGGAACTACTTTCCTTATTGAAAAAAGAGTGCCTCGCAATCCAAGAAGAAGATATAAAAATTTGCAAAGCTATCTCCGAAAACGGATTAGAATTTATAAAAGATGGGGACGGAATCTTAACTCACTGCAATGCAGGACCGCTGGCAACGAGTCAGTATGGTACCGCACTTGGACCGTTAATTTTAGGAAAAGAACGTGGCATGAATTTTCACGTATTTGCAGACGAAACAAGACCATTATTGCAGGGTGCCAGATTGACAGCGTTTGAACTTTATGAGGCAGGTATTGATGTTACTTTAATCTGTGATAACATGGCTAGTATTGTAATGAAAAAAGGCTTTATCAATGCATGCTTTGTTGGATGTGACCGTGTAGCAGAGAATGGTGATACAGCAAATAAAATTGGAACTAGCGGTGTAGCTATCTTAGCAAAAAATTATGGTATCCCGTTTTATGTTATGTGTCCTGCCTCTACAATAGATTTAAACTGTAAAACCGGAGATGATATTGAAATTGAGCTTCGTCCTGAGGAAGAAATTAAATCTAAGTGGTATGAAATTCCAATGGCTCCAAACGGCGTAAAATGTTACAATCCGGCATTTGATGTAACAGATCATAGTTTAATTACAGCGATTATTACGGAGCATGGTATTTGCAGACCACCTTTTCCTGTTAGCCTGCAAAAAGCAGTGCAAAAAGCAGCGCAGAAATGAGGTGAACTATGAATATAAGATTCTATCATGCCAAAATTGCGGCCATGCAAACCGATTGTAGTATCATGGAGGGTGAGCTTTGGGTAAGGAATAATCGCATATCTTATGTAGGCACCGGAAGAGAAAGCCATATATTGTGGGATAGGGAAATCGATTGCAAAGGGAATCTATTAATGCCGGGATTTAAGAATGCTCACACTCATTCAGCCATGACATTTTTACGCTCCTTTGCCGATGATTTACCACTTCATAATTGGTTAAGTGAACAAGTGTTTCCAATGGAAGCAAAATTAACACCGGATGATATTTATCACCTGTCAAAACTTGCTATCTTGGAGTATCTTACCAGTGGTATGACCGCAAACTTTGATATGTATATTACACCTGATACTATAGTTAAGGCATCCATTGATACAGGATTTCGTACCGTTCTATGCGGTGGTGTAAGCAACTTTTTGCATACGGTAGCACAAGTTGAGAATTGGTACAAAAAATATAATAACTATCATGAGCTAATCTCATTTCAACTTGGATTTCATGCAGAATACACAATTGACAGAGCAGCACTTATGGATTTAGCCGCGTTATCAAAACAGTTGAAGGCACCTGTGTATACTCATAATTCCGAGACGAAGGCAGAGGTTGATGCCTGCTTGTCAAGAAATCACATGACTCCGACTGCATACTTTGATTCCTTAGGAATCTATGATTTTGGAGGAGGCGGATATCACTGTGTTCATATGACGGATGAGGATCTAGCCATTATAAAAAACAGAGGAGTTTCTGTTGTAACAAATCCTGGTTCAAATGCGAAATTAGCAAGTGGAATTGCACGTATCGCAGATATGCTATCAAGGGGAATCAATGTTGCAATCGGAACAGATGGGCCTGCAAGTAACAATTGCCTTGACATGTTTCGAGAGATGTTCCTAGTTACCGGTTTAGCTAAGTTAAAGAAGGAAGATGCGTCTGCGGTAGAGGCAAATGTAGTTCTTAAGATGGCAACTGTAAATGGTACAAAGGCAATGTGTCTTTCTGATTGTGATTGTCTTGCAGAAGGAAAACTGGCAGATTTGATTATGATTGACTTGCATCAACCTAATATGCAGCCGATCAATAGTATTACGAAGAATATTGTCTATAGCGGAAGCAAAACCAATGTAAAGCTAACAATGATAAATGGACGAATACTTTATGAAAATGGTGAATTTTTTGTTGGAGAAGACCCGGAAGCTATTTATGCCAAGGCAAATGAAATTATCAATCGAATGAGATAATTGTACCAAGAAAATTCCATAACCGGAAAGATGCAATGAATTATGGGAAAGCAGAAATGAAACCCGAGCCATGCTATCAATAAAAATTGTGACATATAGCTGTCACAGTTCCTTCGCTACATTTCAAAGGAAGGGTGCAATCCCTGTGCTAAGAAAGGGGCAAGTAGTAGAAAATACAATTTCTATCCGTATACCATTTGTATTTTCTACTGCTAAGGTTTATAATGAGTAGCATAAAAAGATATCAGGTTAATGAGGACAATGCAAGGTTTGAAATGGCAGGGAAAAGAGTGATTTAAGATGCTAAAACAACAGATAGAAGAATTTTGTAAGTCACTGGGACTTGACATAGTTGGTTTTATACGCTGCAGAAAATTTGTGGAATTAATTGATTTCTATGAGAAGCGAAGAGAAAATAATTTACAGAATGAGTTTGAAGAGAAGGATATGGAAAAGAGAGTTAATCCTTACCTTACCATGGAGGGCGGAAAAACAATCCTATCCATTGCATTTCCTTACTATCATGAAGAGGAGCATACAGAGAATAATGGGTTTTCTGTTTATACGAAGCGAACGGATTATCATAAAGTAGTCAGAGCCTATCTTACTAAAATATGTGATTTCATTAAAAGTCTTGGTGGAAAGGCAGAGTGTTTTGTTGACAGCAATGCCCTTCCGGAGCGTTATATCGCTTACCTGGCAGGTGTCGGTTTTATTGGCAGGAATAATATGTTAATCACAAAAAAATATGGTTCTTATGTTTTTCTAGGGGAAATTATAACCGACTTAGAGGTGGCATCTGAGGAGGAAAGACCCTATCAGGAAATTTCTTCCTATACGGAATGCGGTGATTGTACTCGCTGCTACAGCGAATGCCCAACAAAAGCAATTAACCAAAGCAGACTAAATCCAAATATCTGTTTATCCTATCTTACTCAAAAGAAAGAACTATCTGAGAACGAGCTTCGCCTCTTAAACGGGAATGTTTTTGGCTGTGATTTTTGCCAGCTAAAATGCCCCTATAATGAAAAAATTGAAGCAAACGTTTTGGAGGATTTTAAAACGTTAAACGATATGAACGAGGATATCACTGTCTTTGCAGCAATGGATAATAAGTTTTTTAAAGATAAGATAAGCAATACTTCTTGTGGATGGAGAGGAAAGAATGTGATCAAAAGAAATGCAATTCTGCGATTGCATCAAGAAAAAAAAGATATTACCGGTCTGCGAGGGGCTTCTCCATATCTCAATGCCTATATTGATCGGATACTAGATAAGCAGGATAGAAAAGAATAGTGTTTAACTAGTGATTCCGGAAGATAAGGCAATTTCTTGGTAAGGTAACTCAGGCAGTTACTTTTATTTGGTATTTAAAAACATATTATCCAAATAAAATTTGTAGATATTTGTAAATAAATGTCCTATAATAACGGAAGAAACATTTCGGTATCCGTGAAATCATAGGAGGTTACAATATGAAGAAACTTTATTGGATAATCCTGATTGCAGTAATTATTGCAAGTTCAGGTGTTTTGATATCCCTCCGTCTATTTGAATCAAATGAGGAGATGAGTTACCCCTCTTTTTTAGAGGCGGTAAAACAAAATCAAGTAGCATCCGTCAGCTTTCAAGAAAATGATGATACACTCCAGGTAGTCTTAAATTCAGACAAGGATATGCTCTATACAGTTCCGAATCCAAAAACAGAAGACTTTACAGAATTCTTATTACTTCATAATATAAAGGTTGAGAACAGTGGCTCAGATTACGTAACTAAATTCTTTCAAATCCTATTATTTTCCGCTATTGCAGCAGGTGTGTTCTTATATATAAGAATGGGCAGTAAAGACAAGCCCGGGATGAAAAATGCAGCGAAGAAGAAAAAAGATGAAAACAGTGTTAAACTCGTTGATGTTGCAGGAAATGCTGAAGCAAAGTGCATGGTGGGTGACATCATTGATTTTATCAAGGAACCTGAAAAGTATAGTGCGCTTGGTGCCAGAATGCCAAAAGGTATACTTCTTTACGGACCTCCCGGAACCGGTAAAACATTAATGGCGAAAGCAATAGCAGCAGAAGCCGGTGTGCCTTTTTATGCAATGAGTGGTTCTGATTTTGTACAAATGTATGTAGGCGTCGGGGCAAGCCGTATCCGTTCTTTATTTAATAAAGCAAAGAAAAGTGAAAAAGCTGTTATATTCATTGATGAAATTGATGCTATTGGCAAAAAGAGAGCCAGAACAACTTCTGCCAGCAATGATGAAAGAGATCAGACCCTAAATGCCTTGTTAACAGAAATGTCCGGCTTTCACGAAAATAAAGGTATTGTAGTGATAGGTGCAACAAACCGGCTGGATACCTTAGATGAAGCTTTGCTTCGTCCCGGTCGGTTTGACAGGCAAATCGAGGTTGGTCTTCCGGATATTCTTGCAAGGAAAAAGATCCTAAAACTCTATGGAGACAAAAAGCCGCTCAGTGCAGATGTTGACATGGAGATACTTGCAAGGAATACGGTATCTTTTAGTGGTGCTATGCTTGAAAATCTTTTGAATGAAGCTGCCATTCAAGCTGCGAATGAAAAATTCTCCTATATTAATGCTGCTCATGTGGAAAAAGCTTTCTATACGGTAATAGCAGGCAGTCCGCTGCAAGATAGAAGTTTTATTTCGGAGAAAGACAAAAGTATTACCGCCTACCATGAGGCAGGACATGCCCTGGCAACAAAATTATTACAGCCGGAACAATATATTTCTAAAGTTACTATTATTCCAAGTGTAAGAGGTGCGGGAGGTTTTAATCTTTCGATACCAAAAGATTCTTTGTATCAATCAAAGCGTCAGATTCTTTGTAGTATTCGGATATTATTGGCTGGAAGGGCAGCAGAAGAACTTATCTTCGGAGAAGAGGAAATCACTACCGGTGCCAGCAATGATATACAAAAAGCCTCAGCCCTGCTGGTAGATTACTTAAATAAGTACGGTATGGATGAGGAAATAGGTCTCTTTAGTACTTCGGCTTTAGAGGATCAGTATGATACTGATTTGCTAAATAAATGCCGCAGTCAGATGCAGGCATTATATGAAGGCACAAAGAAACTTCTTGCAGAACACAAGGGACTTCTTGCCGATATTACCACCGAACTTCTAGAGAAGGAGTCCTTACGGGGAGAAGATATTGACAGAATCTGTTTAAAGGAAGTAGTGTGATTTTAAAATTTATGTAGTAAAAATCTGAGGTTCTTGTTCTCGTATTTTTACTACATAAATTATTTTCTACTATTATAAATAAGTATGGGATTAAAGCTTAGCTCTAAATCATATACCATTATATTTGGATACAAAATTCTAATACATTAAATATAATTGACATAAATTATAAAAATGACAAATTTATCAATCTTAAAAAGCAGCAGATACCAAAGATAGTATCTGCTGCTTTTTATCTACTGGAAACCTCTACGTATCCAGTTACTTATTTTCTTTCTGCTTTACAGGCTTTTTTATTGTTTTCCAAGCATGCATAGCAAGCGCCAGAGCAATTACTCCATAACAGATAAATACACGGAAATATTCACCAATCAAAGAACTTCCAAATAGGTTGCTTGCGGAGAGCGGTGCAACAACAAACAGGGTGTGAAATAGGATAATACCAAGGATTGCTTGCTTATTATTCGCCATTTGAACACTAGCTCCACCTACAAGTAGGGCAGCGATTGCATATTGACCAACCATAGAATGGGCTCCATAGGTGGAAAAGGTTCCAAGGTTTTGAAGGTAAATTAATTGTCCCCAGCTTGCTAAAACCGTAGAGATACACATCGCTATAATACGAGTCTTATTAACATTAATACCGGCTGAGTTGGCAACCGTTCTGCTCTGTCCTACCGTACGCATATTCTGACCAAGTTTCGTACTTAAAAGCCAGCGATTGAACCCGCAAATTAAAATAATAGCGGCATAAGTACATACTGGAAGAGAGATACTTAGTGTAATATCATAAATCACAGGAACATAGGTCAGAGCATATACAATGGCAGCTACAATTAGTATAGCTAGGTATCTGTTGATTTCAGTCCCTTTCTGTTTTTGTATTAACTT
Organism: Bacillota bacterium; assembly: GCA_023457255.1. GTDB lineage: Bacteria > Bacillota > Clostridia > Lachnospirales > Lachnospiraceae > Lachnoclostridium. The sequence continues at coordinate 211,126 of JAEWMB010000020.1, forward strand.
AACCACACAAATCTTAATGACAGAGAAAAGGCAAGCTAACACACAGCCTATTGTAATCGCATCTAATAATAAAAGACGATCTGCACCGAGAAAATCACGGATAGCTGGTATCAAAGTCATAATTAGTAAAAGAATCGTGCCGCCTATTTTCACGAAGTATAATTTATAATCTGAATTCTCATCCTTCTTTTTTCGTATGATAACATTTGCTACACAGATTATAACATACAGAGCAAAAAGAATTCGAAGTAAAAGCAGCATACTAACGGTATCTAGGGAATACTTTAGGTTTCCCGTTAAATCTATGGTATTTTTGACGCCAATTCCGCCTGCAATCATTAATGTAGTATCCTTGATTGGAATAATAGCTCCAAGAATAAAGAGGAAGAAAAGCTGATAGAGCCCATCTGCACAGAAAGCAACTACCATACCGGTAATCATTTCAGCGCCCTTTGTTTTATTGTAGAGACAACCCACGAGAAATCCAAACAAAATAGCGATAGGGGTACAGATTATTACGCATAGAATCAATCCGGTAATTCCAGTAAAGCCCCAATATACAACAAAGAAAATAGAAATCTGAGCAGCCATGGCACCAACTACGACAGCAAAGTTTAACCCTAAGCCAGCCAATACCGGGATAATTAGTGCAAGAACTAAAAAGGTATTTCTTCCGAATCTCGCAAATACTTCCGAAACCGTAAAGTTTAATGGTTTTCCGGTAGTAGCGATACCTATCATACAAAGGATAAGGAACATAAGTACAACCTTATTGGAATAGATGTTTTTTAATCCATCACCAAGTTGTTTTTTGGAATAGGAAAGAAAATTATTCTTCATTTGAAGCACCTCCTCTGGCCTTTGTTAGAGCATAAAGGATAATTCCATTGGAAATAATCATACGCATGATGTCGGAAAGGTCAGTTCCGATAAGAACTTTATTTGCAACCGGAAGCGCAATTACTAAAAGACCCTGGAATAAAAATGTACCAACAATAACATGGACGATTTTCGCTCTCATGGTACTGGCACCACCAATTAATATAGCAGCAACACAGGCAAATCCCATATTTAATGGTGCATTATACATCTGTAGGAAGCCAAATGCCTGAGCGTAGGTAATAATACCAATGGCTCCCAGAGAAGTGGATAGGGCAGTACCGATAATTCTTGTTTTATTTACATTGATGCCACTTGCCTTTGCAAAATTAGGATTCGCGCCGGCCGCACTCATAGCGATACCTGTCTTACTACGCATAAATAAATATACCAAAAAGCATAGGAAAAAGAAAAATAACAATAAGCCGGTAGGAACGAACAATCCTCGTTCAGGATTACCGATGGTAAACGCACCAGCTTTGTTCATAATTTCACTAAAGCTATTTTCTAAACTAATGGTATTTCTCGCACCTTCTCCACCAATTGGCCATTTAATATCACCGTTTTTAAATGGAAGGGTTACCCAGAGAATATTCATAAATGCAATAATAGAGAATCCTACATAAGTAGATACTGTCATTTCGGAACCCTTTACACGATTCAGCAGGATTCCGTAACCAACGCCTACAAGCCAGGCAATAAGAGCGGATAACACGATGGCAAACAGGATAGCTGCCCATGCACCTAGTGTTTTATTCCCGTCAAATATGGAAAGGTTCGCAATATTAAGTTCGATTGCTGCAAGAGAACCAAACAATCCACAAACAATACCAAGACTTACGCCAAAATTAGGGCCAATACCGCATTGTATGGAAGGAACCATCGCAAGTACTAGAATACCATACATTCCCCAGCGTCTTAGCACATTACTTAAGAGTGATAAAATATCCATCTTATAGAAACCGGCCGCAAAAAGTACGATAATGAAGAAGGTAGAAATAATTAATCTTGGAAGACCTATCGCATGATAAATGCTTTGTACTTTTTTACTCATCCTTATTCACCTCCTCTGTCAAACCGGACATTGCCAGACCGAAATCCGTATCCGAATCATCTGATTTTAGGATTCTTGCAACTTTTCCTTCTGATACAATTGCAATTCTATCACAAATACTTCTAAGTTCATTTAATTCTGAACTTACCATCAGTATCGTTAAGCCTTGTTCACGGTTTAACTTTGCCAATAATTCAATCACCAATTTTTTAGCTCCGATATCAATTCCCCTTGTTGGCTCTGATACGATTAAAAGCTTTGGAGCTAACGTTAGTGCACGAGCGATGCACACTTTTTGTTGATTTCCTCCCGATAGTCTGCCTACCGGCTGCTCAGGACCGGTGCACCTGATATCTAATGTCTTAATCATTTGTTTCACATGCTGTACCGCAGACTTTTTATGATATAATTTGGTGATTCCTAAATTGTATAAAAACTTGTTCTGTACTTGCATTGCAGTAAAAACAATATTTTGTTCAATAGAATCATTTAACAATAGCCCTACACCACGCCGATCCTCTGATACAAAGGCAATTCCTTTCTTTAAAGCATCACCTAGTACTTTTGTATTAATTTCCTCCCCATCAAAATAGATGGTACCTTCGGAATCATATAGTCCCATAATTCCATTTGGTATCCCTAATTTCCCTTGACCTGCAAGTCCTCCGATTCCAAGTATTTCGCCACGCTGGATGGAAAGTTCCACTTGATTTACCTTTTCCCCAGGCATATTGACGGAAAAATTACTAAGTTTCAGTATGATATCCTCTTTCTTTAAGTTTCTGGTATCTTCTGTTTCCTCCAATAGCTTTTCAACCTTACGGCCAATCATCATTTCTGCAATTTTCGCAGCACTTGTTTCTTTTGTGAGTACACGGTTAACCAATGAGCCATCTCTTAAGACGGTCATACTGTCGGTTACTTGCATCACTTCATCAATACGGTGAGTAATAAAGATGATTGCAATTCCTTTGGAGGACAGCAGACGCATAGTATCAAGCAGACGCTCTGCCTCACTCTCCGTAAGAACAGCAGTAGGTTCATCAAAGATTAAAAGCTTAATTCCCTGTTTGTCTATTTCTCTGGCTATTTCGATAAACTGCATATAACCGACAGGAAGTCCCTTTACCTGTACATATTCTTCAATGTCAAGCCCAATGGTATCCAGTGCTTTTCTTGCATCCTTTGCCATTGTCTTTTGATCCAGCTTTTCAAGTGATTTGCTAAATACCCTACTTAAGAAAGTAGGAGTAGTTATCTCACGGCCTATCTTAATATTTTCAGTAATGGTAAATCCCGGAAGAAGCATAAATTCCTGATGAACCATTCCAATTCCTAATTCCATGGCTTTTTGAGGACTATCAATGGTAACCGGTACACCATCGATTTCAATTGAGCCATCAAAACCGCCTGTATTATGAACAACAGGCATTCCGAATAAAATATTCATTAAAGTCGACTTACCCGCGCCATTTTCCCCCATAAGTGCATGGATTTCACCGGGAGCTATCTCTATGTTAATTTTTTTTAATACTTGGTTCCCGAAGTAATCCTTCGAAATATTATTCATTTTAAGAACATATTTCGTTTCCATACAATACCTCCTTTGATGTAAATAACAAAGGTTCCCAACTGTTTTGTTTTGGTAACGTGGGAACCAATGTACTTACATTTTAATTACATAATAAAACTGACAAGAAGATGCAAAGCAAATTCTTATAAAAGCACTGATTTTAAGTCATTCTCTGTGTTCGGAATAAGGTCTTTGTTCCAATCCGATTAAAAATCATAGAACGGACAAAGCAGAAGATAGAAGTTCTCTAAAGTTCCTTTGGTTTCATCTACATAATTTGAAACCTTAACTTCCTGTCCGCCGGCTACTTCATTAAATATCTTAAAGAGTACTTCTTCGTCAACAGTTCCATTGGTACGGCCTTCGCAAAATTCAATTGCATATTTTACACTTGACTCAACCATTAACATATTAACCGGTACACTCCAGGTAGACATTCTACCTGTGTTTCCATATCCGGCAACTTTAGTTGTGATAGAATTTAACATATAATCAACATCACCTTCATGACCTGTAACATCAATTCCCATCGCAGCAGGATATCCGTGATAAGGAGATGGACAGCATTGTTGAGGGAAAATTGCATTTTGTTCTGCAATGGTACGGATTAACGGTTCTTGCATGGAACAGTTGGTGCTAAAGAATGCAGTATCTTTTCCATATTGTCTTACATATTCCGGAATATTTTCAATAATCCATTGCTGTGCACCAGATACGCCGGCATCCCCTGTTGGGTCTGGAGCGGTTGCCTCCACATACTCGATACCTAATTTTTCACAAGTGGAAACAAATAGATCACGGCGGGCAGCTATTGTAGCATAGGAGAGATGACGAGCAAAAGAAATATGTACAAATGTTTTTGCTCCTTGTTTTACAGCTTGTTCGATTACTGAAGTTCCCATTGATATTTCATCTACCAAGAGACTAATATCGGCTTTGCTGGCAATGGTTGCCGGATCTTCTGCGATAACACCACAGATAAATAACATATCCGGTCTTGTTTCACGTACTTTGTCAATTGCTGCAGCCGCACCCGGTACTGCCTGTACGAATACAATTGCTTTGACGTCCTTATCACTTGCAAGACTAACGACCTGCGCTATGGTTGCTTCGGTCTCTGTCGAAAAGTTATCAGGATAGGTAGCAGTCACGATTTTTTCTTTTCCATACTCTGCAAGCATCTGCTGTGCAGCCTGATATTCCTCTTCCCCTTGGGACACCGTACCTGTAATAATTCCTATTTTGTAATTGGAACTATTGCCGGATGTTACAGTATTACCTCTGCATCCCGCGGTCATTAACACCATACAGAGGATAAGCAATAAACTAAAAATTCTTTTCATAGCGTTTTCTCCTTTTTATTTTGTTTCAGTTGATTAGCCAAAAATGATTGGTTATTATTAACAATTCATGCCTGTATTTTTCAACTGAGTAGATATATTTTACTAATAAAAGAAGCAAATGACAAGTGGAAAATTTATTAAATTAAAGTGTTACGTATTAAAGCGTTGCGCTGTAAAGTAATATCTAAATGCCGTAAAAAATAAAATTATTTTGTTAAGTTAATAATAAAATTGATTTCCAATCATCTCACATAATTCTTTGCCATTTGTAAAAAATAGTTTTATCAGCCTATAAAACGTTTTTTGGGTTAGAAATGAGGAAAACTATGAATAACGACAAAACTTTTATCTTAAACTCTCCTTTAGGTTCCATTTTTCCAGGATTTCAAGAAGATGATCTAAAAGAAATATCTGAAAATGACAAAAATCTAGTCGCAGTGTCCGGTAAAATCAAAAAGCCCGGTATTATTACTTTAACAAGCAATACGACATTGCGTGATATAATCGAATTATCCGGTGGTATGCTAAACGACAGACCATTAAAAGCTGCACAGCTTGGTCTTCCTTTTGGCGGCTTTTATACAAAAAAAGATATTGACCGGATTATTACAACAGATTCCTTTGAAGAAGGCATAAGCCATTCCATTATTATACTTTCGGAAGAGGATTGTATCATTCAGTATGCAAAATTCTACATCGATTATCTACTTGGTAAAATAAGCGGCGGTTTTATCGACCATTATATTCCGGCACTGCCTGAGATACTCCAGATGGTTAAAGTTTTAAATCGTATCAGCAAGGGAAGATCTAATATGAGAGATATCTTTCTTCTAAGAGAACTTTCCCAAACTGTAAAAGAAAAGGTACATCAAACTTATAATCTCATTGAAGAAGTCATTAGCTGCTTCTATGATGAGATAAAAGATCATGTGGAAGATAACCGTTGCTACACTCTGCAATGTAATAACCTAACAAAGCTAACGATAATGGATACCTGTATCGGTTGTGACAAATGCACAAAAGTATGTCCGGTAGATTGTATTGTTGGAGATTTTAAAGAACAGCATTATATTGATTATACAAGGTGCACCCATTGTGGAGCTTGTCTTAGTACCTGTCCTGTAAATGCCATCACTTCCGGAAATAACTCCATATTATTTTTAAGAGATTTAGCAACTCCAAATAAAATTGTAATCACACAAATGGCTCCTTCTGTTCGTGTGGCAATTGGTGAGGCTTTTGGATTTGAGCCCGGTGCCAATGTGGAAAAAAAGATAGCGGCAGGGCTTAGAAAACTAGGAGTGGATTATGTGTTCGATACCACCTGGGCAGCCGACTTAACAATTATGGAAGAGGCAAATGAACTAGCAGAAAGAGTGAAGAGGTATCTGGATGGAGATAGGGAGGTAAAACTCCCAATCCTTACCTCCTGTTGTCCGGCTTGGGTAAAATTCATTGAGCAAAACTATGGAGATATGTTAGATGTACCCTCCACTGCAAAATCTCCAATGCAGATGTTTGCTGCAGTTGCAAAGGACCTTTGGGGTAAGGAGAAGGGACTTAGCAGAGAGCAGATTACTTCGGTTGCCATTATGCCATGCATCGCAAAAAAATACGAGGCTTCCAGGCCTGAATTTTCCAGAGGGCTTAATTATGATGTGGATTATGTTATTACAACTACCGAGCTTATTGATATTTTCAAGAAATCCAATCTTGACTTAAGTCAGCTAGAGGATGAAGAAATTGATCAGGTAATGGGAGAGTATACCGGCGCCGGTATTATTTTCGGCCGAACCGGCGGGGTAGTTGAAGCCGCAGCCAGAACTGCCGTCCATTTAATTACAGGAAAACGTGTTGATAACATCGAATTTACCAGTCTGCGCGGTTTTGAAGGGTTCCGTAGCTGCGAATTAACAGTAGGAGATTTGAAGCTGCGAATCGGTGTAACTTATGGACTTAAAGAAGCTAAAAAGATGTTGGATAAGATCCGCTCAGGAGAGGAATTTTACCATGCAATAGAAATTATGGCATGTCCCGGCGGTTGTATCGGAGGAGGCGGACAGCCAAGAGCAAAAAAAAGAGAAGAAACAATTAAAAACAGAATGGAAGGGCTGAATGAGATTGACCGTTCTTTGCCGCTCCGCAGATCAAATGAAAATCCGGCAGTACTTGCAATTTATGATAAATTTTTAGATTATCCGCTTAGTAATAAAGCTCAGGAACTACTTCATACAAGATATTTTGTAAAGAGGAAGAAATAAGGAGAGCATGACCTCATTTGTTTCTGTTTTAAAAATGATATAATGAAAATAGAATTAGCCTTAAAACTCGTTTGGATAAAAACTCGTGGATGCGTATTTTATTCAATACGAGTTTTTTCCTAAAAGATAAGTTTTTTATTGCATAATTCTATAACAAACGGTACAATTTTTACCATAGAGCAGTAAAATAGCTATGGCTTATTGGTAATCACTTTATTATTTGAAAGGATGAAGGCATTATGAGAAAATTTTCAATTGTAGTATCAGGTACTTTTTTGTGTGCAACCTTACTTCTTGGCTGTAATCAGAAACTACCAGACGGTGATAAAACGTCATCAAATTTAAATTCGCAGACCGACAATCAAAATAAGGAAACACAAAATGCAGAATCTCCAACTTCACCCACCCCTATCATTACAATAATAGCAGATAGCAGCAGCGAGCAAAGTGAAATTGTTCCTCCTGAGCTTACTTTTAAGCAAAAAGAAATTCCGTCAAATCCAGCCATAGCATTTGTACATAACATGAAAATCGGATGGAACTTAGGGAATACCTTTGACGCTGTGAGTGATACCAATTTAGCGGATGAACTAAACTATGAAAGTTCCTGGAGCGGGATTAAGACAACCGAAGAGATGATTGTAGCAATAAAAGAAGCTGGCTTTCAGTCTATTAGAATCCCTGTATCGTGGCATAACCATGTTTCAGGTAATGATTTTAGGATAAGCGAAGTATGGCTTAATCGAGTACAGGAGGTAGTTGATTATGCAGTTAATCATGACATGTATGTAATATTAAATACTCATCATGATGTAAGTAAAGACTTTTATTATCCGAGTAAGGAATATTTAGAATCCTCAAAAAAATACATCAGAGCCATTTGGACACAGGTAAGTGAACGTTTTTCTTCCTATGGAGATAAACTGATATTTGAAGGAATGAACGAGCCGAGGCTTACCGGAACGAATTACGAATGGTGGTTAGATTTATCAAAACCGGAATGTAAAGAAGCAGTGGAATGTGTGAATCAGCTTAATCAGGAATTTGTTGATACTGTCCGTAACTCAGGAGGGGAGAATTCATCCAGATATCTACTTATCCCTGGGTATGTTGCTTCCTATCAATATGCTGTTATAAATGATTTTGTATTACCAAAAGATAACATCCATGACCGTCTCATTGTTTCAGTACATGCCTATCTGCCATATGACTTTGCTCTAAAAAGTCCAAAGGAAAGCGGCAGCATAAAGGAATGGAACTCAAACATACCAGGATGCACCAAAGAAATAGATACTTTCTTAAATAATTTATATGACAAGTTTATAAAAAATGGAGTTCCTGTCATAATCGGTGAATTTGGAGCAAGAGACAAGGAGAATAATTTAGAGTCTCGTATGGAATATGCTACCTACTATGTGGGTGCCGCAAGAGCGAATGGTATCACCTGCTTTTGGTGGGACAATCATGCATTCAGAGGGGATGGAGAAAACTTCGGGCTTTTTGACCGAAAGACTTGTACTATAAAATTTCCTGAGATATTACAAGGTTTAATGAAATATACTGAATAATATTGTCTATCGATACGGATAAGCCAGTGTATGCTTATAGTTATTTATGGATATCTTTCTATATCGGGATAAGTAGTTAAAGAGCCGTGACTGATCTTAGTAAGACGAATTTTTAATCTTACTGAAATCTTTCATGACTCTTTTTGATTATAGAATTGCATAAAGTGTTTTTTACAACAGTGAATGCCTTAATAAAAAACATACGGGTCAATCAACGGCAGGAAAGCCTGGTATCTGTTCCGATATAAATAAACCGGTTAAAGCAGCATGTAATCAGAGGTTGACACAGGATTAACATAAGGTGATCGGCACTAGCTTGTCAAAATAAAGTTTCAGGCATAGTGCTGTTAGACAAATGATAGATTTTCATGTATAATAGCCATGTTGCCGTAGGGATAACGAAAGAAATAATAGAGAAAGGTTTTTTTATGAAGTGTTTAATACTTGGGAATAATGATATAACAGAGGAAGAATGTAAGTGTATTACTGTAGAGTCTTATAAAGATAAGAATAAAAAAGAATTACCGAAAAAAGTAAAACGTATCATTGGTTGGAAAGGGATTTGCAAATCCTGTCAAAATCATAGCAAACCATGAAAGAAAAATCATTAGTTGGAGGATCTTATGATAGATAAGAATCACTTTTTAGAAATCCTTCGCAGCTTAACAGAAGTTGCAAAAGTGTCAGCGATACCGCTCTCGAAAGAAGATATTTTATCTCACTTTGATGGACTGACCCTAACAAAGGAACAGCAGGAAATGATTTATCAATATCTGCTGATGCCAGTTGAAGAACGGGAGCAGGAAGTAATTGATAATAATTCTACAATTGTAGAAGATGATATTTCAAAAGAAAGCATAGAGAAGAACTCAGTATTTTTGGAAATGTACTTAGAAGATATGAAAGAATTGCCTAGAATGACAAAGGTGCAAGAAGAAAATGCCTATCTTCGGCTGATTGGCGGAGATGAAACGGTAAGCCAGAGTATATCCGACCATTGGCTGCCGACAGTTGTAGAATTAGCCAAACAATATGAATCCTATGCCATTAATATGGAGGACTTAGTTCAAGAGGGAAATATGGGACTTCTTAGCGGATTAAAACATTTGCTTGGGAGTAATAAAAAGATAGATGCGAAAGAATACTTAAGGGAATCCATATTAAAAGCTCTTGAGAATTATATTGATGAAGTGATGAAGGAAGATGATATGGAAAGTTCTATTTTATCGAAAATCACTCTGGTTAATGAAGCGAAGAAAGCATTAGCAGAAGAGTACGGTGTTCTTCCAACGGTAATGGAAATATCAGAATATACGCTGATATCGGAAGAGGAGGTAGCAAATATATTAAGACTTTCTCTTGATACTGTAAAAGAAAAAGAGTAAGTTGAGAAAGAAAAGAGAAAGATAGAAACATTTCGTTGCATCTTTTCTCATGCTATGTTATAATCTTTCAGGTTGTGTAATATCGAAATCGCTATGATGAAATAAAATAGTTATCACTCCATTAATAATACACAGGATAGGCTCTTGCAAGCAGTCTAACTTGTTTTGGCTACACAGAATAAGTTATTATTTCGATCTGTTTTTATGTAATCAGATCATCCGGTATGCTTATCTTTTATATTATTAACAAGGAAAGGGTACCCACTTCTTTCTTCGTTATGTAAAATTCTTGCACAAAAATGCAGGAATTTTTTCATTTTAGATGTAGTTTTCCATATTTTATCCAACACAGCGACGCAAGAATGACAATACACTAAGGTGTGTAAAGAACAAAGGAGGTTAAAATGAGTAATAAAGTATCCTTAGGTCAAAACAAGATGGGAGTCATGAAAGAAAATAAATTACTTATTTCCATGTCCCTGCCAATTATGATTTCTATGCTGGTACAAGCAATGTATAACATCGTAGATAGCTTGTTTGTCTCCAGAGTGAATGAGAACGCTTTAGCGGCAGTTTCTCTGGCCTTTCCAATACAAAACTTAATCATTGCAATAGGAGTTGGTACTGCAGTCGGAATTAATGCTTTATTGTCTCGGTTTCTTGGCGAAAAAAATCAGGATAAAGTTAATAAAGTAGCAAACAATGGTGTTTTTCTAACCGCGGTCAGCTATCTATTCTTTCTTATCTTTGGTATCTTCTTTACCAAACTATTTTTTGCTACTCAAACGGATAACGCTCAAATCATCGAATACGGTGTTTCTTATCTATCGATTTGTACTATTTTTTCCTTTGGACAATTAGGACAGATTACGTTTGAGCGCTTATTGCAATCAACAGGTAAGACTATCTACTCCATGTATTCACAGGCGGCAGGAGCGATTATTAATATTATCCTTGATCCGATCCTTATTTTTGGTCTATTTGGAGCTCCAGAGTTAGGGGTAACCGGAGCTGCTGTTGCAACCGTTATTGGGCAAGTCTGCAGTTTGTTCATAGGAGTTTATTTAAATAAAAGATTTAATCATGAGATCCATTTGGATTTAAAGAGCTTTAAACCGGACGGTTCTATAATTAGACAGATATATCAGGTTGGCTTCCCTGCTATCATTATGCAGTCCATAGTATCTATTATGACATTTAGTTTAAATAAGATTCTAATATCATTTTCCTCTACAGCAACCGCTGTTCTGGGTATTTATATAAAACTACAGAGTTTTGTCTTTATGCCGGTATTTGGATTAAATAATGGTATGATTCCAATAATAGCTTACAATTATGGAGCACGATTGCCAAAACGTATTGTTCAGGTAGTTAAATTAAGTGTTGCTTATGCAATTGGAATTATGTTAATTGGGTTTCTGCTTATGGAGATAGCTCCGCGTGAATTTCTTACAATTTTTCAGGCATCGGAAGATATGATGGATATAGGAGTAGAAGCACTTCGTATCATCAGTATCAGTTTCTTATTTGCAGGATTTAATGTTGTAGGAAGTGCTGTATATCAAGCTCTGGGGAATGGAGTATTAAGTTTGATTATCTCCGTACTTCGTCAATTGGTTGTTCTTTTACCGGTTGCTTCTCTGTTCTCAAAACAAGGAATTCAGGCAATCTGGTGGTCATTTCCGATTGCTGAAATAGTGGCAGTAATTTTAAATGTTATCTTCTTAAACTATGTGTATCAGAAAGAAATTAAGCCTCTGCAAGTAAGAAAATAAGAACTTCTTGATATTACCGGTTACGCCGGTGTGTCTCCAATTGGTTTTTTGAACCAGAGTACGAAAGACAAATAATATGTTAGGCAGATATCATCCGGATATTTCCTGCGAAAAAATAATAGAATCTTTAGGACTAGGGGGTATTAGATTCCTGTGAATCTAATACCCCCTAGTTTTAGCAATTGTCTTGTTTCCATACTCAATAAACTATATTTTATTGGATTTTGGTATGATATTCTTTAGTTTGGAAAAGTATCTTTCAGATCTTTTATGAGTTCAATATCAGATTCAGTTAATTTTATGTTCGATGTATATGTTTTTCCATTTGCGTCGGTTACATGGATTTCAATCACAGTACCAGTTTGTAATGCATTATTTGTAACCGCACTTAAAAACAATGGAAATTTGGGATGGTTTGTTTTAAATGCTTCAATTGCAGTCTTTATTTTAAGTAATTTCATTGGATTCATTGGATTCATGACTTTGTTTCCTCCCTACACAGTACTTATTAGTATCATAATACAGATGAAATAAAAAAGCAAATTTTTGAACGTATCGTAACACTATTGTTTCGCTTCAAAATTTATTTACAATTGCTAATAGAAAAAAGCTCTTTTCAATTTATTAAATGAAAGATGATTATATGATATCAATCAGTGATAATATTGGAATAATATATAAACTAAAAAGTGCTATCTGATTTATTTACCTCTCATTTCCCTAGTTCTACCAACTTTAGCTTTGGAATAGATTACATTGAATATACAATTGAGGATTTTTATGGACAATTGTATTGTTGTGAAAGCACTAAAAAAGAACTATGGGAAGAAGACAGTTGTAGATTCTATTGACTTTTCAGTAGGGAGAGGACAAATTTGTGCTTTTTTGGGACCAAATGGTGCCGGAAAAAGTACAACAATGAAAATGTTGGCTACCTTATTGAAGAAAACCAGTGGAAAAATTGTAGTGGAAGGTCTTGATATGGATTTCTATCCGGAAGAAATAAAGCGTAACCTTGGTATTGTCTTTCAAGAAGATGTGCTGGATGCAAGCTTAACAGTAGAAGAGAATCTCTATTATCGCGGTGGCCTTTATATCAAATCAAAAAAGGAATTGAATCTAAAAATCAAGCATGTAATTTCTCTCCTTGAATTAGACAAGATACGAGATAAAAAATATGAGACCTGTTCCGGTGGACAGAAGCGTATTGTTCAAATTGGCAGGGCGTTGCTTACAGCTCCGAAACTTTTATTATTGGATGAGCCAACCATTGGATTAGATCCCTTGGCAAGGACTCTTGTCTGGCAGGTTCTAAAAAAACTAAATCATGACCTTCATATTACAATTTTTTATACTACACACTATATGGAAGAAACCGACTATGCGAATCATATCTGTATTCTTAATGAAGGAAAAATCTTATTATGCCAAAATCGGGATCAACTGTTGCAAAAGCCATGGAAAGATAAAAAGCGATTTACCATACAGGAAATTTATCTTGATTTATTGGCAGGTAAAAATAAGCTTTGATATTGTTCATGAAGGACAGCAGATAGAAAGTAGGGGGTAAGGGATGAGGGTGTTAGGAGTTCTTGTCGATAGAAATATTACCTTGTTTCGCTCAAATAAAAGAAATGTTTTGCTAAGTTTTGCTTCAATTCTGATTGTAATGGGTTTGTACGCAATATTTCTCCGGAATTTTATCCTTGACTCTGTAGCAGCGAATGGTTTATCCGGCATACTAGCGCAAGAGTTTACAGACCGAACGATGATTGGTGGTTTCATGATTGTTTTAAATACAACCACTTGCTTTGGAATTATGCAATTATGCGTTGAAGATGCCTCTTCCGGTATCAGGAAAGATTTTCTCGTTGCTCCGGTCACAGAATTTAAAATTCTCATAGGATACTTTATCTCAAGTATCCTGGTGTCAAGTTTTTTTACAATAGTTACGGTGATTAGTGCAGAATGTTACTTTTATATAAGATACGATAATCCAATGGATATTGAGACTTTAAGTCATGTTGTCTTGCAAGTCATAGCTATCTCTATCATAAATTCTCAGTTATTATTATGTTTTATGAAATTAATTAAGGATACCACAACATTTTCAACCTTTGGAAATCTATATGGAATGATGTCCGGTTTCTTAGCCGGAACATATTTGCCTTATCCTATGTATCCCGATACTTTAAAGAAGGTCTTGCTATTTTACCCGCCAACGCACCTTGCCAGTATGATGAGAAAGATTTATTTGGGTGATTTTTCCAAAAGAATGGAAGCCTCTCCTATGAAAAGTCTATGTAATCAGCTATTTGATGTGTTTGGCGTAAACATTAAATGGAACAATACCGATATCAGTGGTAAAGTTCAAGTTTGTATCCTATTATTATACTTTTGTTTATTCCTTATTATCCTAAAGCTATCTTATAGAAAAAAATAATTAATTACTAAGAAAGCATATGATGAGGGAGGAACCATTGGAAAGCGCTATCGAAGAGGAGATGCCATCGGTACTGTCACCATTGATGATGAGACATTAGAAAAGGGAATTCTTACAATTAGAGAACGAGACACAATGAAGCAAAGGGTTGTCGCCTTAGAAGATATTCTTGAAGAATTAAAGACTATTTTAGAAATATAAGTATGAAAAGAGCTTAGAGTAATTAATTATAATTATAATTATAAAAAACGCCTTATGTCATCACAAAAAAATCATAATTAGGATTGCTTCATGGTAAAATGTAGGGTATCATAGTTTTTATACATTGAAGTCTAACAGGAAAATAATGAAAAACTTAGGTTTCTTATCACAATTTTGCATAGTATGAATTGTGATTGATATGTGATTGTGCGAAGGCACTAGAAGGAGGTTATATGATGAGTTTTCATGAAATTGATTTACTAAAGGAAGATATGAATCCATTCCACAAGATAGGAAAAGAGTGGTTCTTAATTGCTGCCGGTGATAAAGATGGATTTAATATGATGACGGCATCGTGGGGTTTCTTAGGCGTAATCTGGGGTAAAAATTCTGCAATCTCGGTTGTTAGGCCCCAACGCTATACAAAACAATTTATTGACAAAGAAGAATACTTTACTATGAGCTTCTTTGGAAAAGAGCAAAGAGAAGCATTGGCATTTTGCGGTAGCAAAAGTGGTAAAGATTACGACAAGGCAAAAGAAACAGGCCTTACCCCAATGTACCTTGATGAGACAGTTTCCTTTGAAGAGGCGGAACTTGTTCTTATCTGTAAGAAAGTTTACGTGGATGAGATTAAAAAGCAAAACTTTCTTGATATGATGATTCTGGAAGCGAACTACCCAAATCAGGATTACCATACGGTGTATGTGGGCGAAATCGTGAAAGCATATCGCAGAAGTTAATTGATAAGCTAGAAATAATCAGGATCGGTAACGCTACTTTGACTGCGATAAAATTAGCGTCACAATTTGCATAAGAAGGAGAACATAAAGAATGGCAGAAAAGATTACCACAGTTTTATTTGATTTGGATGGGACGTTATTACCGTTTGAGCAAGAGGAGTTTATTCACAGTTATTTTAAACGTCTCGCTATCAAATTAATACCTATGGGATTTGAAAAAGACCCTCTGATAAAAGCAATCTGGACCGGCATGGAAGCGATGATCCGCAACGATGGGACAAAAACAAATGAAGCGGCATTTTGGGAAGTCTTTGAAGGGTTGCTTCAAACAAAGCGTGAGTTGCTTGAGGATGTATTTCTTGAATTTTATCAGAAGGAGTTTGATGCAGTAAAAGAAGTAGTAACGGAAGGCATAGACCGCAAAAGTTTGATTGAAAATCTTAAATCAAAAGGGTATCAGTTAGTATTAGCAACGAATCCTGTTTTCCCTAAAGAAGCGGTAGCTACCAGATTATCTTGGATTAACCTATCATTTGACGATTTTACTTACGTTACAACTTTTGAAAACAGCAGCTATTGCAAACCAAATCTCGGATATTATCAGGATATCTTAAAAGCGATAGGAAAACAGCCGGAAGAATGTGTCATGATTGGAAATAACACCTTAGAAGATATGGTGTCAGGAAAATTGGGCATTACGACAGGTCTTGTTACAACAAATCTAGAAAATCAAAATAACTATGATGTGAATCAATTTACTCATGGTACTTTGGAAGAAGTTATAGATAAGCTTTTATAAATTTATACAAAGGAGCGTTTATATACGAGAAGGGATTGTCCTGAAAACGTTACTTAGAGATATTCTAAAACAAGCATCCTGAATAAGCTCGCCGGATGGCGGGCTTATTCAGGATGCAATAATTCCTTTTATCCCTAAGCGCTTTAATTCCTGTAATTTTAGCAAGTTATAATTTTCTTAAATAATTTCCTTCCACCCATACTCCTTCTTTTACCACGATAAATGCCTCCGGATCATATTTATGTACCATGCGTTTTAATTGACTGATTTCATATTTTGATAGTATGATATAAAGAATTTCTGAACCTTCTAAGGTATAAGCACCGGTTGAATTCCACTTAGTTATCTCTCTGCCAAGGGTACTCATAATTTCCATTTGCATTTCTCTGCTGTATTTTCGTGTGATGATAATCACTTCCACATTAATATTTTGAGAGTGAATCTTATCCAGGGCAATGGAACTAACGCAGGCAAAAATAATGGAATATTTGTAAAAGGCAAATGAAAATAACCCATTAAAATAGTACGAATTATCTGACAGATTCCCTCGGCAGCAAATGTATTCAATACGATAACCTTTAAGAAATCTTAAGATATATTTTACTTGTTCATTCTTGCGGGTATCAGTAAAATATGATATTCTATACATCGTTATGAAATGAAATCTTAAGAATCAAAAGAGTAGCCCTAATGGTTATTTTTTATAGAAGGCGCTGCCAGTCTTTTGATAGAGTTGGAGGGAAGGCATGAAAAAAGTACGAAAGATGCTGGCAGTATGCATGGTATTTGTTATGCTGGTTGGTTGTTCAAAATCTTCGGGGGAATCAGAGAAAGATAAATCAGAGAACCAACATCAAAGTAACCAGAATCAAGAGGAACAAAATGGTACTAAGGATAACAATACGGATAATAATCCAGTGAGTGGTCAGGAAACAGTCCCGGAGAAGCCACCGGAAGGTGACTTAGCCGAAGATATTATTTTGGCATTAGATCCCGGACACGGTGGTGTTTTCGGCGGTGCTTCTTATGATGGAAGAAACGAAAAGGATTTAACCTTAATTGTTGCAAACTATGTTAAGGAATATCTGGAAGAAAACTATGATGGTGTTCAGATTGTATTTACACGTACGGAAGATGTTGCTTTGTCCAAAGATGTAAAAGAAGACTTAGAGCTTAGAGCACAAATAGCAAAGGATGCGAATGCAGATGCTCTTATAAGTCTTCATTTTAATGCTTCCGAGGAGCACAGTCAAAGTGGTTCTATGGTGTTTATTTCACATCGTGACAATGTCACAACTGTAGCTAAGTTACTTGCAGAGTCTATTCTAACCGAGTTAGAAGGGCTTGGTTTAAAAAATCATGGGACAAAAACCAGAAACAGTAATGATATGTTTGATGAACAGGGAAAACCTCTTGATTATTATGCCATTAACAGACACTGTGCCAATCGGGATATTCCCGGGATCATCGTAGAACACTGTTTTATGGATCATAGTAATGATAAAGGCTATATTGATAGTGAAGAGGATTTAAAAGCTTTAGCCATTGCGGACGCAGAAGGTATTGCTAAATTCTATGGATTGATTAAGAAATAAGTTTAATTTATAAAATTTAAGTTTGCTGTAAAATGAGGTATCACAATCATTTTGCAGCAAATTTTTTATTTACTGCAAAGTTCTTGATTTTCAAAATATGTTCCAATATAAGTTACCTTGTGACATTTAAGTGAAACTGATATCAAGAACTTATCTTTTGTTTTACCTACTTTCGTGTATAGTACAATCACTTTAAGGAATACAATCTATAAAAAAACGATATTGTAAATATTTGGGTAACTGTAGTATAATAATAGCGTAGGGATTATATAGGTGAGCAGCAGCTACTAGTAATTCATTTTGAAAGAGGGGATTTCACATGAAAGAAAAGGTACAAGCACTCAAAAAATTTTCTGCGATACTATTGACTCTGACCTTAGTCTTTTCCATAGCATTTCAATCCTATGAAAATGTACAGGCGGCATCGGTATCCGCTCCAAGTGTAGGACAATGCACTACAACAACATCGAACTTAAATATTCGTTCTTCCGCCTCCACAAGTGCCAGCATAGTTGCTTCTTTGGCACCAAATGCTTACATTCAAGTGATTGGCACTTCTGGTGACTTTTATAAGGTGTATTATAATACCAGCGGAGGAGTAGGTTATTGTTCAAAGTCTTACCTATCGATTGCTTCCACGAAGTATGGAACCGCATCGACGTCCGGCTCTAATTTAAATCTTCGTGCATCCGCATCGACGTCCGCAACAATTTTAGCAAGTGTACCAAACGGTACGGCATTACCTATCATCAGCACTTCAGGAGATTGGCATCGTGTTGTTTATGGTGTAACTGTAGGTTATGTCAGCAGTAGTTACTTTGTTACCGGCTCAACAACACCTACACCTACTCCGGTTCCTAGCAATGACCGGGCAAACATAGTTGCATATGCTAAAACTTTATTAGGAATCTGGTATGAATATGGCGGAGATTGTATTGCGAATCCTTCTGCATACTATGGACTGGACTGCTCCCATTTTACCTATCAAGTGTTAAAAAAATATGGGTATATGGACAGTTATAGAACCTCCGCAAATCAAGCAACATGGGCAACCGCCATTACCAAATCAGAATTGCAGCCAGGGGACTTAGTCTTCTATAAAAATGCAAAAGGAGTTGTAGAACATGTTACCTTGTACATTGGCAATAATCAAATTATTGGTGCAAATGGAGGAAACAGCTCTACGGATACTATCGAGGAAGCAAAGGCAAAAGATGCAAAAGTAAAGATAGCTTCTTTAGACAGTGATTCAAGAACAAAAATCTATGGAAGAGCTCCTAAACTAAAGTAAATATCGCTTAAGCCCAAACTATTCACCTATATCAGAGACCAGTCTGACCTACCGTATCATAAATGGTATGATTATTTTCAGAAAATTGTAATCTAATATCTTTTACCCATACACTATGATGCAAAAAGGCTGTTACAGTCCATACTATATCCCGATCAGATGCAGTGCTGCAATATATAAGAACTACGATATATCACGCTGCAAACAGGACTAATAGTAAAGGAACGTAACAGCCTTTTTCACTATGGTAAAACTATTAAAATTTTAATAGTTAAAACAGGTTTATCCTTACTTAGAAACTTCGTTAATTCATACTTTTTCTTCGAACAATTGATGAATCTTTGGAAATGGCTCCAAACTCCTTTTTAAAATTCCATGAATGTAGGCAATTAAGATTCCATAATTCGTGATTGGCACATTTCCATCGGAAGAATAAGACAGCCGGTATTTCATTTCTTTTTCATTCAGCATACAGCCACCACAATGTATAATAAGCTTATAGCTTGATAAATCGGCGGGAAACTCAGTCCCACTGGTAAATTCAAAGTTTATATTTTTACCGGTATAATTTCGTATCCAATCGGGAAGCTTCACAGTGCCAATATCATTACACTGGCGATGGTGAGTACATCCCTCAGAGATTAATACACGGTCACCATCGTTTAGTGCATCAATTGCCGTTACACCGGCAGCCAAAATCTCCAAGTCACCTTTATATCTGGCAAATAAGATGGAGAAGGAGGTCAGTAAAATATCTTTTGGAGTATCCGCCTCCACCTGCTTAAATACTTGGCTATCAGTAATCACCAGCTTTGGTTTTTTCCCAAGCTGAGACAACGTATCTTTTAATTCATGCTCTTTAACCACAATAGCAGTAGCATTAGCATCAAGTATATCCCGGATCGTTTGCTGCTGCGGAAGAATTAAGCGCCCTTTCGGAGCGGCTTTATCTATTGGTATGACCAGTACGGCAAAGTCGGCAGGAGAGAGGAGGTCTGCTACAATAGGAGGGGACTTTTCTTCTGTTGTTAAGGCTTCTATTATTTTTTTCTTTAGTAAATTAATATTATGCTTTGTTTTAGCACTTACCGATATTTCATTGAGGTCTTCACTCTCACGAGATTGTGCCAAGTCGTTTTTATTATATACAATCAAATGAGGTAACTTTTTTTCCTTTAATAGAGCTAGAAACTTTGTGTCTTCCGATGTTTTACCGGTTACTGCATCGATAATTACTAAGATAAAATCAGTTTTTCGAAGTATCTGAAAACTTTTTTCCACACGCTCTTTTCCAAGAACACTATCGTCATCAAGGCCCGGGGTATCAATAAATACCACAGGTCCTACAGGAAGCAGTTCCATTGTTTTTAAGACCGGATCAGTTGTAGTACCAAGGACGTCAGATACAATTGAAATATTTTGACCGGTTAGCGCATTCAGGAGGCTTGATTTACCTGCATTTCGTTTCCCAAAGATTCCGATATGAATACGTTGTGCCAGTGGGGTTGCGTTCAAACTCATTATGTTCTCCTTTCTGCATAGACCCTTTTAGAAACGAAAATCTCTAGAACCAAGGGTAATTGCCATTAAGTTATCCTTTGCCACTTGTTTTACCTTTTCATTCGGAATCTTTTTCATTTCGTTTTCGATTAATTCATTGCCGACTTTTCTTGTTTCATCCTCCGCATAGTCCATTAGAAATTCTTTCAATGTCATTAAAGCATTTGGAAGACAGCAATTTGCAATTTGGCCGCTTTTGCATAAACTCATAAAGCGGTCTCCGGTACGGCCTTCTCTGTAACATGCAGTACAAAAGCTAGGGATAAATCCCAATTCCATTAACCATTTTACGACTTGCCCCAGCGGACGCTGATCGATAACATCAAACTGTTCGGATTTATCCTCCTCTTCTTCCGGGTGAACATAGCCTCCAACGCTCGTTTTGGAACCGCCGCTGATTTGAGATACTCCAAGTTGTAACACCCGTTCACGGCATTGCTTACTTTCTCTGGTAGAAACAATCATGCCGGTATATGGAACAGAGATACGAATACAAGCAACAATTTTGGCAAAAACATCATCGCTGATTCCGTTTGCAAAGCTGCTAGGATCAATATCGTCTGCCGGACGGATTCGGGGAACACTTATGGTATGAGGTCCCACACCGAAGACCGCCTCAAGGTGTTCTGCATGCATTAAAAGACCTGCAAATTCGTAACGGTAGCGCTCCAGACCGAATAAAACTCCAAGTCCAACATCATCAATGCCTCCTTGCATTGCACGATCCATTGCTTCGGTATGATAAGCATAATCATGCTTAGGGCCGGTTGGGTGAAGGGACTCATAGCTTTCTTTATGATAGGTCTCTTGAAACAAAATATAAGTACCGATACCTGCATCATGAAGCTTTTTGTAGTTTTCGGCAGAGGTAGCAGCAATATTAACATTAACACGCCTGATTGCACCATTCCTATGTTTGATGGAATATATGGTGTTTATACTTTCCAGGATATAATCAATCGGGTTGTTGACCGGATCCTCACCGGCTTCAATAGCTAATCTTTTATGCCCCATATCCTGAAGTGCAATAACTTCCTCTCTAATTTCCTCTTGCGTTAGCTTCTTTCTAGCAATGTGTTTATTTTTTAAATGATATGGACAGTATACGCATCCGTTGATACAGTAGTTTGATAGATATAATGGAGCAAACATAACGATTCGATTACCATAAAAATCTTCTTTCAACTGTTTCGCCAGGGCATAGATTTCTTCATTTTTCTCCGGTATATCACAATCCAAAAGAACGGCTGCTTCGCGGTGAGACAATCCTTTTTTCAGTTTTGCTTTCTTTAATATCTCATCAATTAACTCTTCATTCTGCTTATTCTTCTCTGCATATTCCAGTGTTTTTAAGATTTCCTCATTTGAAATAAATTCTTCTGCCTTCTCTGAATATTTATTATACATAACATTTCCCTTCCTTATAATCACCACGGCCTACAACAATCTGATAACCGATTTTATTCATACGGCGCTCCATACAGTAACGACATTCTGCTGCCTCATCACCGGTACAGATTTTATTATCATAAAGCATATATTTGCTTCTGACTTCTTTTGGGGAGAGGTTAGGCATTACAACATTGGCTCCTGCAAGAATTCCTTTTTCACGACCTAAGGGATGAATTGTGCCAAGTGCCGTTGTTGCAGGAAGCAATGCGTTAGGAAACATCAGACGCAGGATTCCGATAAAGAATAAGGTCTGTTCTAAAGTTCCGGCAGTTTCTTTGGCAAAAGGAGTGTTCTTATGCGGTATGAATGGGCCGATTCCAACCATCTGAGGCTGCAGCTCATGTAAAAAAAGCAGATCTTCGATAAGATATTCTGGTTTTTGATACGGTGAACCTACCATAAATCCGCTGCCAACTTGATAACCGATGGACTTTAAATCCCATAGACATCGCTTTCGGCTTGAAAGATTAAGATTACCCGGATGCAGTTTTTGATAATGTTCTTCACTTGCAGTTTCATGCCTCAGAAGATAGCGATCTGCACCGGCTTGATAGAAAGACAAGTAGCTGTCAAAGCTTCGTTCTCCAATCGAGAGAGTAATCGCACAGTCCGGATAATCACGTTTTATCCTGGAAATTAAATCACAGATAACATCATCCTTATAATAGCCATCTTCGCCGCCTTGTAAGACATAGGTCCGAAATCCCAGTTCATAACCTACCTCGCATGCACTTAGAATTTCATCCTCCAATAAGCGATAGCGTTCCGTATTGGTGTTACTTTTTCTAATGCCGCAGTAATAACAATCATTTTTACAAAAGTTTGTAAATTCGATTAGCCCACGAAGGTATATACTATTTCCATATATTTTTTCTCGGGCTTTTCTGGCAGCGGAGAACAAATACTCGCTGGTTTCTTCCGCCGGCTGCAAAAGCAGGGTAAGAAATTCCTCCTTGCTTAATAGATTGTCTTGTTTTAATTTATCAACAAGAAATTTTTGTTCTTCAAAAAGTGTGGTACCAGGAGCTTTTAGAATCAAATGAATCAATCCTTCCTTTCTAGCACACATCCAAAGGAGAGCAGAAGAAGCCATTCACTAATCTGATGGCTCTCTTTTTTAGTTTTCCAGTGTCTGCCGAACTGAAAAAATGGCAATTGCACAAGGTGCATCCTACTTAGATTATGAAACCATGGACCCGGAACAAATATCCATGAGGCTTGCCCATGCGGGCAAACCAAAAAAAGGCGCCTTATATAATAAGGCGCACAAAAAAAACGTAGTATGTACGATTTTGTTAGCCTTTCCCCGCAGAATTCATTAAGGTTTGAGATTCTTAGGATGTTAGTGCATATCAATATTTTTGCGATAAGCAATTACTTTACTTATCAAAGATTATTTTCCCGGCAGAACGAATCTTAACGGGTCAACAAATAATACTTGGTTGTACACTTTTTATTATAGAATAGATGATAAAAATTTACAACAGCAAGATGAAGTTAATCCATTACGGTTAAGATTCTTTCGATTGTCAAATCTGCTATATTGTGGTAGAATATGATAAAATCATTCAAAATGTTACAAAGGAGTTGTTAATATGAAGGGAACTGTTGTTTCATCATGGATAGAATCCTGTCGAAAATTGTTTGGAAGTGAAGTTGTCAATTTAGCACTTAAGGCTTATGCCATTCCTAGTAACTATATCTTTTCTCCTTTGGAAGATGTAGAAGATAGGACAGCACTGGGAGTTATAGAGCATATCGGTAACTCTATCGGTAAGAGTAAAGAAGAGATATGGGTTATTATGGGAGAGGAAAATATTAAAACCTTTAGTACTCTATATCCAGGATTCTTTCGTCATGAATCTGCGTATCAATTTTTAAAATCGATGAATGATGTTCATATCATCGTAATGAAAAGATTTAAAGGAGCTACGCCTCCAATTCTAGATGTTACACCAATATCATCTCATGAGATTTATTTTACATACCGTTCCAAAAGAGGCATGGGAAGTTATTTAAAAGGCTTAATCCATGGTGTAGCTAATTATTTTAATGAAAAAATTGAAGTAGAAGAAATATCGAGAACTCAAGAAGAAATCAAGTTAAAATTGACCTTTGAAGCTGAAATTCAGTATATCAAAAAATTTATTTTTAACAGGATATTTTCTTTTGGTGTATTCAAGTCCGTAACTTTAAAAGTTTCTATGTTAAATACTCTATTTGTTTCGCTAGCCGGCGTATTTCTATTTGATGATATTACAGATATCTTAATTTTAGGTGGAGTCACTTTAATCTCCACATTACTTACCTCTACTATATTTAATAGGCCTAGAAAGTTTATTTTAAAAGAATTAGAGAAGCTTAGTCAAAGAAACATGATTGAAACAACTGTGATTAAATCAAAAGATGAATACGAAGCTTATATGTATGAAATTAATAAGATTAAACAAAACATTCAGAAAGACTTTATAGGATTTCATTCCATTGTGGATGAGATGTTTACCTTTAATCAATCCGTTTCGGAAATTTCAAAAACTATGCAATCTACTTCAAATGACATAACGAATGTATTAGAAGAAGTAGCTAAGGCTGCTATTAATCAAGCCAGTGACACAGAACGGGCAGTAAGCGTACTTGATGATAGTATCAAAAGTATTAGCAAAGTTTCTGATAAGAGTCAGGAAAACAAAGAACAAATTGAACATGCTGTTACTGATATTGAAGCAAGTTTTACAGATGTTCAGCGTACTGCAACAGAAATTAATAATGTTCTTGATAAGTTTAATGGTATCAAAAATAGCGGTTATGATCTACAGGAAAATGCGAAGGATATTACCAATATCGTATCGATTGTATCAAGTATCGCAAATCAAACAAATTTACTGGCTTTGAATGCATCTATTGAGGCTGCAAGAGCGGGTGATGCAGGAAAAGGCTTTGCAGTGGTAGCAGAAGAAGTTCGAAAGCTATCCGAGGAAACCAACTCCGCTGTTCGTAAAATTAACGAGAGCTTGACAGGATTCCTGGAAAGCATTGATGAAATTGTTCAAAATATTGATGTTCAGTATGGAGTTTTGGACAGTGAAAATTCAAAATTATCCGTTGCAGTAGATACTTCAAGCCAGTCCAATCATCATCTAAAAAATGTATCCGAAGAGATGGTTCAGACTTCCTTACAGCTAAAGAATGAAGTACAAAATATTTCCTCCTTGTTTGAGAATATTGAAAACTTGGCAGCAATTGCTGAAGAAAATTCTGCATCTACTCAGGAAGCAAACAGTAATGTAACAATCTATGTTGACCAGATCAAAGACCTTACTCATTTAATTCAGGTATTTGACAACATGATTGTAAACTTTAAGGAAGACTTAGATAAATATCAATTATAATTTAAACTCAGATAAACTTATAAGAAAAAGCTTTCTCTTGTCAGCTTAAGTGCTGCAAAAGAAAGCTTTTTTATTCCAAAGAAATTCATCCAAAGATACCTTTTCTGAACTAAAAACCCTGTTAATAAAATGTAAGATTTTAATAAAAGTAATATAATATTTGAAAGATAATTGTAATTTTTGTGACATAACATTATCATGCTTTTTATTTATCCTTAAATCTTATAAGTAAATGTTATACAGTTGTACTTTTTCTTTTCCCTTGTTATAATAAGGAAAACTGAAAACATTATGAAAATAAAACAGTTGTTACAACTGATTTACGGCACGGAAAGTTCGCAAAGTGTGCTTTCTTGTTTTATGTAGTGTATGTAATGGGGGATTCGGATGGAATATCAATATGGAGAAAACATAAATTATGAAGATTATGCGAGTGGAAGAGTATTGTACCATCAAAGCGGTGTTCCAAATTTTCCGGTCCGTTTAGCGAATGAAATCTTTGGACGTTGTTTCTCATATTCAAAGCAGAAAGAAAATCTATCACTCTATGACTGTTGCTGCGGAGGTGGATACTTACTGACAACCTTAGCATTGCTAAATTCTCAAAAAATCAAAGTTCTTTTTGGTAGTGATATTTCAGAAGAAGCTTTACGGATTGCAAGATTGAATACCTCACTTTTAACTACGGAAGGGTTAAATCGTAGAATACAAGAGTTATCGGAACTTTATTATAGATATCAAAAGCCATCTCATCAAGAGGCGCTGATTAGTGCGAGACGCTTTGAATATGAACTCGCAGAAAAAAATAATATAACAGCTGGAATTTCATCTTCTCTTTTTCATGCAGATGCTCTCAAGGAAATTCCGTTAAAAGAATCACCCAACCTGATTATAACGGATGTTCCATATGGAAACTTAGTATCGTGGGAAGGTACACAAAGTGGTGTCCGGCAGTTACTAAATACTCTTTTACCAATCTGTAATGAAGATACGATTCTTGGAATATGTATGGACAAAAAAGAAAAGGCTGCTCATCCAGACTTTGAACGGCTTGAAAAACAAATTATTGGAAAACGTCGTTTTGAAATTTTAAAAATTAAAGACTATTATACGCTAAATACACGGCAGTCAAGGGCTATTTCTTTTGATTAGGGAGTGGCAGAAAGTTTTTCTTCCGTGGTTTCTGATACACTACATCGTTTTTATAATATAATACTTCAAAGGAAAAAATATAAAGCATTACAGTTTAACAGAAGTTTATATCGGTGCTAAAACAACTTCAGCTAAGTAAACAGCAGGAAAAGAGGATTAAAATGAGAGTACAGAATAAAAAAATGGTTACGATATGTTGTATAGGCTTACTTGCCGTAACTATATCCGCTTGCAGTCCTAAGGGGAAATTAACCAATCTTGTTCAGGGGGAAGAATCGGCGGTTGAGGTATTTAACCCTCCAAACTATACGATAGAGCAGCAATTATTAGTATCCGGAAAACCAATTGAAAGCACAACAACAAAGAAAGAATTGTTCGGTTTTCAGTCTGATTTACTGGTAGATGGTCAAGAAATCTCAGAGTTTAAGCGGGAGGAAGAAATCAATTTCAGCGGTAATTATACTGATATGGAAGGTATTATTACATTCCGCGGAAATAACTACCGTAACAGTGCGGTCTTTGGTACTGCCGGCATTACCGAAAAAAAATTCGATCGTTCCAAGACATGGAATATCGATACAGGCAAGTTAAAGAAAACTATCTCCAAGGGCTATTGGCTTGGAAGCTGCTGGACCGGTCAGCCACTGATTGTTCGCTGGAAAGAGGAGACACGTCAGGCAATGAACCTCTATGAAGATAAAAAGGAGAAAGAAGGGCTTGTAGAAGTCATCTATTCGACCGCTGACGGTAACATATATTTTATGGATTTAGAAGATGGTAAACCAACAAGGGATAAGATATCTCTAGGATTTCCGATTAAGGGAACAGGAAGTTTATATCCTTCCGAAGTACCTCTTTACTTTGTAGGTGCCGGTGATTCCATGGGCGAAGATTGTGCCAGAACCTTTATCGTTGATTTAATAGAAGGTAAGGTAATCTATGAATATGGATATGACGATGAATTTTCCGTAAGAACGGACAACGATAATTTTCATGCTTATGATTCTTCTCCGCTGATTGATATAGAAACGGATACGTTAATACAGCCAGGTGAAAATGGTATTCTATATACCATGAAGCTTAATACAAAGTATGACGGTAAGAGTGTGTCCATTAGCCCAGAGAAACAAGTAAAATGGCGTTATACAACAGAACGAAGCAGGGAAGAGGAAAATCGTTATTGGCTTGGTATGGAGTCCTCTGCAGTAATATGGAAAGGCTTTTTATTTATCACAGATAATTGTGGTGACATGTTCTGTATTGATTTAAATACAATGGAAGTAGTCTGGGTACAGGATACCCTCGATGATACCAATGCAACTCCGGTATTAGAAGAAAGTACGGAAGACCAAACTGCATATCTATATATCTCAACCTCTCTTCATTGGACCGCAGATGCTAATCAAGAAGGGAATATTCCTTTAATGAAGCTTAACGCTGCGACAGGAGAAATTGTATGGAAGCGAAGCTATCCTTGTAAAACAGTTGCCGGTGTTTCCGGTGGTGTACAAGCAACTGCTTTACTTGGGAACCAAAAATTATCAGATCTTGTTTACTTTGTAATTGCGAGAACCGGCGGAAAAGATTCCGGAAAATTAGTTGCGTTGAATAAATACACCGGAGAGACAGTATGGAGCGTGGATATGACAAATTACGGTTGGTCTAGCCCCATCGCTTTATATGATAAAGAGGGAAATGGATATGTCATCCTTTGTGACTCTACCGGAAATATGTATATGATAGATGGCTTATCGGGAGAATTATATGATACTATTAATTTAGGTAAAATAATCGAAGCATCTCCTGCCGCCTTTGAAAATACTATCGTTGTTGGTACCAAGGGTAGGAAAATATATGGTGTTCCTGTAAAATAATAATCAGATATAAGATAAGAGGTAGTAACATTGCGTGCTATAAAAAGGCTGTTTATCGGTTTCGTAATAATTATTCTTTTAGGAATTTGTCTTTATTGTTATGCGAGACTGATTGAACCCAATATGTTACAAAAGAACTATATTTCCATAGCAGTGCCGGAAAATGTGGAAGAACTAAAAATTGTATTTTTTACCGATACTCACTTTGGTAAGTATTATCCGCAAGAAAAAATAGCAAGGCTAGTAAATTCCATCAATGAACAAACACCGGATTTTGTTATTTTTGGAGGCGACCTAATCGATAACTATACAAGAGACAAAGAAATTTTAAACCTTGAGGAATTAAGTAAAGGCCTATCAATGATAAAAGCAGCCTATGGAAAGCTTGCAGTCTTTGGTAATCATGATTACGGTGGAGGAGCAGCTCCAATTTATGAGAATCTTATGACAAAGGGCGGTTTCACCGTATTAACCGATGACGAATTAACCTTTTCCGATTTCAATCTATCTATAGTTGGATATGAAGATTCCTTATTGGGAAATATAAATTATAACCGATATGAGTTACCGGAGGTCCCTTTTCGCATTGTTGTTACACATGAACCGGATGTCGCAGACAATATAAAAACAACCGGATCTTTACTTGTTCTTGCAGGTCATTCTCATGGAGGCCAAGTGACTTTACCTGTCTTAACGAAAAAGGTATTGCCAAAGGGTGCGGAAAAATACATCAAAGGACAGTATGATCTAAAGAACGTGATAACTGGCAGTGATGCCTCCATGATTGTTAGTCAGGGCATTGGTATGACAATACAACCATACCGTTTTTTAAATCCTCCGGAAATTGTCGTTATTTCATTAGAACACCAATGATAATCAGGCCTCCTCAAGAAGTATCGCTTTTTGAGGGGGTTTTGTCAATAAGTTTGAAAATGTGCCAAACTTAAGCTGCTTAAAATAAGAATAGAAATCGTGTAAATAATGAAGAAATATATCAGATAATACAAATCAATATTAGATAATAAGAGAATTAAAATAAGTTATCCATCAAATACCGAGGATAAATCTTTGATGACGAAATAATATCAGTTCTTTGAGTTAATTGAATACATATTAATATTATGTTAACTTTATCCTGAATTTCTATAAAAAAGAGAGACCATAATGGTCTCCCTTTCATCTATAGAAAGACAAGCAGCAGTGAGAAAGTAAATTAAGTGAAATACTTTAGGGTTTGGAGAATTAGGGGTTAAAGCTATTCGTAGGATTTTTGAAAGTTATTTTGTTGTAGCCTGTGCAGCAAATTTTTGCTTCGCTTCATCAATCTTTTGCTGTTCGGCAGCCGGTGTTGGATAATATCCTTTTTCATGCATAGAATTAAATACATCCACCTGGATTTTATGCTCTTGGTCAAGACATTGTAAAAGAGTATCTCTTAATGAATCATGAAGGCATTCATTCGCAAAGGTATTGTAATGTTCAGTTACTGCTTTTTCAGCACATAGTGCATCGGATAAAATTTCTTTTTCTTTAAAATTAGCTACCATTTGTAACCTCCTTACTGAAGATGTGAATAGATGGCATTGTAATGACTTTGATGTTTCGAAGATATATCCAGCATTTGCTGCTTCACCTGTGGGTCTTCGGCATGCTCAGCTAGCATCTGGAATTTTTTGATTAGTAATTCTTCTTCTGACAAGATGTCTTGTACACATGATAATTCTTTCGCTGTTAAATTCATAATTACCTCCTTCAAATGTTTAGTGACAAAGTTAGTATCTCTCTTTCTGAAAGAGAAATACAACGTAAATTCTTATAAATAGACCTTCTTTTGTTAATTAAGGAAAAGAAAACCGTATACGCTCTATGTAAATAGTGTTTTTTCAAAAATGTTCTAAAAATCCTTTTTCTCTATCAAAATAAATATTCAAATGAACGAAAATATAGTAGAATATTAGTAAGAATAGTATCATAGCAAGGTAAGGACAAAAAAGAGGTGGTAATATGGGGAATAAATTTAGAATTGCCGTTGTTCAAGCAAACTATCCAAGCAATAAATGTGAGTTAAATACCAAAATTGGTTTACAATATATCAAACAGGCAAAGAAAATGAATGCTGACCTGGTCTTATTTCCTGAATGCTGGTTACATGGTTATCAATTTCCTATCTTAAAAGATGATCTTAGTATTTCTGACCTGTATCAGTTAAACAAATACGAAGATACCATGGACAACATTAAAAAGAAAAAATCATATCAAGAGTGGGTGAATCAAGCAGTTGATGAAAGTAATGAGTATGTGAAACAATTTTGTATGGCAGCAAAGGAATTCAAAATCGGTGTTGTAATAACAGGTTATACGAAAGGTATTCAAAAACCAAGAAATAGTGCGATGGTAATTGACAAAGAGGGCAAAATTCTTATGGTTTATAGTAAAGTACATACTTGCGACTTTTCCTTAGAATCTTTGCTGGAAAGTGGAGAAGAATTTAAGGTTTGTGATTTTCATGGTATAAAGCTGGGAGTTATGATATGCTATGACAGAGAATATCCGGAAAGTGCTAGAATGTTAATGTTAAAAGGGGCTGAAATAATTGTTGTTCCAAATTGCTGCGGCGGTATGAAACCCCGGATACAAGCACTTGCAACAAGAGCATATGAAAATATGGCTGGCGTAGTTATGGCGAATACAGCATTTGAAAATGGTGGAAATTCATGTGCATTCCAGCCGATAGCCTGGGATAAAGATGGCAAAAACCAAGAAATGACACTCTTTGTTGCCGATGCTACAAGTGAGAAGATTTATATTGCTGAATTTGATATGGAGGCGATAAGAGATTATCGAAACAGTGAAATGATGGGGAATACATTTCGTAAGGTAAAAGCCTATGGCGGCTTCCTGGATAATGTTGTAAGGCCGCCATTTGTAAGAAATCGCTGGGTGGAGTAGTATAAATTAAAATATCCTTTTGGACGGGTTTTTATTAATGATGAAACAGGAGTGATAACATGCAGATAACCTTAATGCAATACGAAGATGAGAAAATAGAGTCAAGAATTACGGCAATTTTAGAATATGGTAAATTATCAATCTGTGGATGCGATACGTATAAACCAACCTCCCAACTTCCAGAAGGCAGTGAATATGAGTATGAAATATCCTTAGATACTTTTAGTACGCATCAATTACTTGATTTAATCGCTTCCGGAAAGAAGGAAGAAGAGGCTCTTTTCATTCTAAAAACGATGTTTCAAGGAAAGGGTGCCGATATAAAATTTCAGGCTTATTGTCTGGAACATAAAATTGAAACAAATTGTTATTCACACTTTGACGATTAATAGGCATTATTTATATCGGTAACATATTATAAAAACTAACTGTATTGTGGGGAGATAAAAATGGAGAATTTAGGGACAGTGAATATAGAAACAAAGCGATTACTTTTAAGACCATTTCGTGTGGAAGATGTAAATGCGATGTATACAAACTGGGCAGGAGACAATGAAGTAACAAAATACTTAACATGGCCTGCTCATAAAAGTGAAGAAGCTTCAAAAAAATATATAGAATACTTAGTTGGAAATTATGAAAATAAAGCAGTATATGACTGGGGTATTGAATTAAAGGAACTTCACCAGGTGATTGGTTCTATTGGTGTAGTACAACATAACTTTGAAATTGAATCTGTACAGATTGGCTACTGTATCGGTAAACCATGGTGGGGGCAAGGCATCACTGCGGAAGCATTCCTTGCTGTTATACAATATTTGATGGTGGAGGTTGGAATAAACCGGATTGAGGCAAGGCATGATATAAAAAACATCGCATCTGGTAAAGTTATGAAACAATGCGGACTATCCTTAGAAGGCATACATCGTCAATCTGATAAAAATAATCAAGGGATTTGTGATTCCGCCTGGTATGCATTATTGCGGGAAGACTATAATATAGTTTTAGAGTAAGCAATCCTTATGAAGAGCGGAAATTTCTTTACAACATTGGTATATGCTATATCATGCTCTCAATTATAGCTACGGAAGTTTATGCTGTGATAAAAAAAGTTTATCAAAAGAAAAAATAGCAGCAATAGTTATAAAGCTTTGAAAAGCGAGAATGCACCGAAGGATATTCCATACTCTGAACCTTTTATTATTAAGCAGCATATGATTTAATAAAATAATAAGCAGGTATTGTATGGAGAATGAATTTGGAGCATTTCAACTACAGCAGCCATTCAACCAAGAAAATGTAAATCGTGTTGTGGAAGCCAGAGTTGAGCATATCTGGAGAAGTAATAATCAAAATGGTTTGGTCACGATATCTTATGATGATAGAGTAAATAGAAGATTCAATGAACTTGTAACACTGATTGTTTCTCCAATTACAGTAATACAGAGTACTTCTGGACAACGGGTTAATTTAAACGATCTTCGAATCGGAATGAGAGTAAATGCTATCTTTTCTAATCGTATGACACGTAGTATTCCACCCCAAGCAGTGGCATTCTTAATTGTTGTACTTGATAGAAGAGAGCGTGCGAAAGTTACAGAAGGCAGAGTACTTGATGTCAATTTACGGAATAGAAGCCTAGAAATAAGGGAACATGACCGTGGAAGAAGATTAGAGGAAGAGAAAAGATTTAGGGATAGAGATCGCGATAGAGACCGTGACAGGGATAGAAATCGTATCACCTTCCAAATAACAAATTCCACAAGGATTGAAAATCAGAGAGGCAGAAGAATCGATCTAAGTGATCTTAGAAGAGATGACAGCGTACGGGTACAATTTAGAACTGAGAGAGAGTCACGCAGACCGGACCGTAATATAGCAATTTTTATTCAAGTATTATAATTTTTACTATAGTTAGGTTTCTATTCAAATTACATGAATAGAAACCTCTCATAAAGGGATTGTCTCAAAAAGAAGAACAAGTACCGAATGTGATATATAAACGAATGTGTTATATACCATAGCTGGTATGACTTTTCTTTTTGCGGCATCCCTTTTTAATTAAACATCTAATTTTCTTAAATCCACTCTATTTGCGCTATTTATGCGCCAGAATAATTAAGCCATAGCAGATATCCTATTTTCTATTTTATTAGCTTAACATTGATTTTAGAGTGTGGATAAATTTTACATAGTTATTGATTTGGATAGATTCTATAAAATAAATTCATTCCATAGCAGATAAGCTCTAATAATTA
The DNA here is from genome assembly GCA_023457255.1 of Bacillota bacterium. GTDB lineage: Bacteria > Bacillota > Clostridia > Lachnospirales > Lachnospiraceae > Lachnoclostridium. The sequence continues at coordinate 244,670 of JAEWMB010000020.1, forward strand.
AAAAGAATCCGATATTCCTATCATTTCAATTTTTCTTCTATCAGAATAGTTCGTATAATCATCATTATACGAACTATTCTGATTTTATCGATGGTACAGCGATATCGTTTTTTGTATACGAACTTTAGGGTTGTAAATTAACGAACTTACATCTATAATAGATGTTAGGAAAGAAAAGGGTAAACTAAGATGGCAAATAAAAAGACTTTAGCATTAACACGAGAACAATACATAGGAATCATTCAAACAATCAAAAATGGGTTTGTAAGAGAAGATGGGAGCTTATTTAAACCAAATGAAAGATTAGCAACCATATTAACATTAGAGGCGAATCTAGGAATACGAATTTCAGATATACTTCAACTAAAGCTTACCAGTATCGTAAAAGACGGTGACCGCTACCGTTTAGATATCATCGAACAAAAGACAGGTAAGAAAAGAGAATTTACTGTAATGTTAGAAATCTATACCTTCATTCAGGAATATGCACTTAATTTTGGTATCAGTCCGAAGGCAAAATTATTTGATATCTCCGAACGGGCAGTACAAAAACAACTAAAGCTGGCAGCGGATTATTTAGGATTACAAGGGATTTCCACCCACTCTTTTCGTAAATTCTTTGCAACTGAGATTTATTTAAATAACAATGCAAACATTGAACTGGTGCGTATCCTGTTGCAGCAATCATCAACGACAACAACACAGCGATATATCGGAATTCAGAGACAGGATATTGAGCAGGCTTTGGCAAATCATATTTGTTTGGTTTAACTTCTATTGTAATAAGCAGTAAAGCAGTCCCTATCAGGGGACTTTTTTCTTCCCCATTTATCAATTATCGCTTTAGTTTCTCATTCGTTGATTTTGTTTCCTAAAGTCAACTATCACTCTATTTAAAAAATATTTTTTATGAGTATAATTAGAGTTAGAGAGAAACCAGAATGAAAATTTTGTTCTTTACAATTCTTAAAGTTTAAGTAGTATGGATTCTCTTAGGAGGAGTTGTAACAGTCCTTTCCTTCAACCGTAAGAAGCTGTAAATTAAGGAGAAGGAAGGAGTTAACACTTGTTTATATAAAATTGTATCTCCATAGAATATTATTATAACATACCAATTACAAAGGAGATAATGAATATGATTTCGATTTTATTAGTAATCATATACGTTGCTTTCATTAGTCTGGGATTACCAGACTCTATCTTAGGCTCCGCATGGCCATCTATGTATCAGAAGCTAAATGTATCATTTTCCAGTGCAGGTGTCATAAGCATGATTATTGCTGGCGGCACTATTGTATCAAGCCTGGCAAGTGATAAATTAATACGAAAATTCAATACCGGTATCGTGACAACCATAAGTGTAGCAATGACGGCGGTAGCATTACTTGGCTTTTCCTTCTCCGCCTCGTTCTGGCAATTATGCTTATGGGGTATCCCGTATGGTCTTGGTGCCGGTAGTGTAGATGCAGCCTTGAATAATTTTGTTGCACTACATTATAAGTCCCGCCATATGAGCTGGCTTCATTGCTTTTGGGGAGTAGGGGCAACGTTAGGCCCTTACATCATGGGTATTTGTTTAACCAATGGGCTAAAATGGAATTCCGGCTATCAAACCATTGGTATCATTCAGATGATCTTGGTTATCTTCCTGTCAATTTCCCTACCTTTATGGAAGGCGAAACAAAAGGATCAGGAAAAAGAAGCATTAGAGACAAAAGGTCTTAGTATCCTAGAAATAGTAAAACTTCCGGGTGCCAAAGCAATCTTAATCGCATTTTTTTCCTATTCCTCTGTAGAAGCAACCGCTGGACTTTGGGCAAGCAGTTTTATGGTTCTTAATAAGGGCATCAATGCCGTAACTGCTGCAAAATGGGCTGCATTTTTTTATCTGGGAATTACAGCAGGAAGATTTTTATCCGGTTTTATCACTGGAAAATTAGGTAATAAAAAGATGGTACGTATCGGACAAACCGTAGCATTTCTTGGAACAGTACTGATGCTGCTGCCGATTGGAAATCTCTCTGCTTTGCTTGGATTAATCCTAACCGGACTAGGTTGTGCACCTATTTATCCAAGTCTTCTTCATGAAACACCGGACAATTTTGGTGCTGACAAATCCCAATCCATTATGGGAATGCAAATGGCCTGCGCTTATATCGGTACAACAATTATGTCACCTTTATTTGGTGTGATCGCTGAGAAAATCAGTATCTGCTTTTATCCATTTTATTTAATGCTCTTCCTTGTGTTAATGTTTGTAATGGTGGAACGGGTAAATAAGCTTCATAGAAAATAAATACATTTGATAAACGCTGACGAAACAAAACTTAAAACCATAAATTTAATATAAAATCAAATAAATACGAATATTAACCTGCAATGGTAGAATACTAGCAAAAATTATGCTATTATAAAGTATCATAGGAAGATGATTTTCAGGAGGGAAAAATGAAATTTTGTTGGATAACACTGAATGTGAAAGACATGGAAGAATCAATCCATTTTTACCATGAAGTTATAGGGCTTAAAATTGCAGAACGGTTTTTGATGGGAAATGAGACCGAAATCGTAATGCTTGGAGAAAATGAAGAAACAAAAGTTGAATTAATCTGTGATAAAAACAATGTGGTACAAAATAGTGGTTTTTCTATAGGATTTGAGGTTGCTTCCCTAGAAAAAGCAATGGAGCAGCTAAGAGAAAAGAACATACCAATTATAAGAGGGCCAATTTCTCCAAACCCATCTATCAGTTTCTTCTTTATCAAAGATCCGGATGGGATAGAGATACAGATTGTTCAGCATAATCATAATTAGATGATGAGAGAAAATTAATACTATTCTTCATAATCATAATAGAATATCTAAATTTACAATAATCCAGACGTCGTATGAGATTTTTACCGGCAAATTAAAATCTCTCATACGGCGTCTGGATTTATTTCATAAAGTTTATTTAGCCTTATCCCGATTCCTTCGATAAAAATAAAATCTCCTTCTTCCTCTCCATAATTTCTACAAAACTAATTGCTATGATAGTTTCATTATATAAAAAGAATCCTAACTATAGTAGGAGGAATACAAATTCAAGAAAGTCAATTCTTAGTTTACACCTATTGAGGAGTTGTCAGAAAGGGATTGTAGAAATGAAAATTAAGAGGAATGAAAAACTGAAAGCAAACAAAGAATCTCTAAAAACCGCAGGTCTGGTGTTATTTCTTGCAGCTTTCCTTATCTGGTTTCTTACCAGTGCTCCGTGTCATTAATCTGTGGGGGTATTAAAAGAAGTCTATGGAATTTCAAAAAGAGAACAGAAAGGGAGGATATCCATTGAAACCAAATATTATGGAAAAAGAGCTTAAGATAGGAGGAATGACCTGTGTAAGTTGTGAAAACAGAATTGAGCGGAAATTAAATCAGACGGAAGGAATAAAAACAGCAATTGTCAGTTACAGCAGTGGTACGGCTCAGATATCCTATGATAGTGAAATTATTACAATCAATAATATAATCCAGTTGATTGAACAATTGAATTATGAAGTAATAGAAGATACCAATCCCCCAAAAGATACTGCAAATCATATCAATAAGATCTTAGGTTCAGCAGTTATAATCTTAGCTCTTTATACTATTATGAGAAGATTTGGATTATTTAATCTTTTTAATTTCTTCCCTCAGGCAGAAGAAGGTATGGACTACGGAATGTTATTTATAATTGGTCTGTTAACCTCGGTACACTGTGTTGCGATGTGCGGAGGAATTACTCTATCGCAATGTATTCCGCAGGCAGTGAAACGAAAAGGAGAAGAAGGGAAAATAGCCTCTTTACGCCCAAGTTTTCTTTACAATCTGGGAAGAGTAATTTCCTATACCCTAATTGGCGGTATCGTTGGAGCTTTAGGTTCTGTGATAAGTTTCTCCGGAAGCTTCAAAGGAATAGTTCAATTGCTGGCCGGTGTGTTTATGGTGATTATGGGGGTCAACATGCTGAATATTTTTCCATGGCTTAGAAAACTAAATCCCCGTATGCCCCAAATTTTTGCAAGGAAAATTAATAAAGAGAAGAACAGCAACAGTCCCCTCTATGTTGGTTTACTTAATGGATTGATGCCTTGCGGCCCCTTACAGGCAATGCAGCTTTATGCATTATCTACCGGTGATCCATTTCAAGGTGCTCTCTCCATGCTCTTATTTAGTTTAGGGACGGTACCGCTGATGTTTGGTTTAGGAGTGTTAAGTTCCATACTCAGCCAAAAATTCACAAAAAAAGTGATGTCGGCAGGTGCAGTATTGATAGTAGTTCTAGGCATCTCCATGTTCAATAACGGGCTTAGTTTATCCGGTTTTGCGATTGCTGCATCTCCATTTGGTACATCTGACAGCAGTACTGTAGCCCAGATACAAGAAGGCGTCCAAATCGTAAATACCACATTGAATTCCGGACGATATGAACCAATAACCGTTCAGGCCGGCATACCGGTAAAGTGGACAATTATAGCTGAAAACGGAAGCATTAATGGCTGCAATAACCGAATCTTTATTCCGGAGTATGGCATTGAGAAGAAATTTGAAATTGGTGAGAATGTAATTGAGTTTACGCCCGAGAAGGCAGGTACCTATCGCTACAGTTGCTGGATGGGAATGATACGAAGTACCATTACTGTTTTAGATGAAGGTGAAACAGCTCCTCCGTCTGAAGCAGAAGTACAAGAAGATGATACCGGTTCCTATGGTGGTTCTGCTGATGGCGCTAATCAACCAGGTGATACCAATCCGATTGGAGAACCCGCCGGATATAAGATACCAGTGGATAATGTAATCGTTGCAGAAATAGAGAATAATAAGCAAACAGTAGAAATTTCACTAATCGAATCCGGATTCAGTCCTGCTTTAATTATTATGGAATCTGCTGTCGAAACAGAATGGATAATCCAGGCGGACTCCTTAAATGAAGGTAATAAAACACTGTTATTCCCACTTTACGAATCAATCATCAACCTTAAGGAAGGAGAAAATAGATTGTATATATTACCCTTCCTCGATTTTGATTTCTCTACAATAGATTATAATTACTTTGGATATGTTAAAGTAGTGGATGATATCAATGAAATCGATATAGAAGCTATCAAAGAAGAAGTAAGCAACTATAAGACCTACCAATGGAATTATAACCAAATAGGATCAAATAGCAGCGGAGCTGGTGCAAGTTGTCATTAGACAAAATTTCACCATCCAGAACAGGAAAAGAAGGAGAATATCACTATGTCAAATTCAAAAAAGCCAAAGAAACAAAATAAAAAAATAAATTCTACTACAATTGCCTTATCCTTGGCCTTACTACTTTTAGCCGGATTTACTATTCTAAGTAAATACAACAACTCGAATGCCGGCGATAAAAGAGCTTCCTCTAAGAATCAGCAAGGAAAAACTGTATTGAATGATAATGGAGATCTTATTATCACCAAAAGTGATATTTCAGCAAAAGCAACCTTCTACCCGGTAAAAATAGATGGTACAAAATTAGAAGTGATTGCTGTAGAGGCTCCGGACGGTACCATCCGAACAGCATTCAATACTTGTCAGGTTTGCTATAGTTCCGGAAGAGGATACTATGTGCAGCAAAATGATGTGCTAATCTGCCAGAATTGTGGCAATCGATTTAAAACAAGTGAAGTAGAGATTACAAGAGGCGGGTGTAATCCGGTACCTATTTTTGATGAAGATAAAACAGTTACGGACGATACGATTGTAATATCGAAGGAATTTCTTACCGAGTCGAAAGAAATCTTTGCAAACTGGAAAATTGGATTTTAAGATCAGCTTGTGAATGAAGGAAAAACGCCGATGTATGTAGCACTGGATAGAAAAATTGCAAAGCCAAGGCAAGAGGTTGCAATGGTCGGAGACGGCATCAATAATGCTCCAGCCCTTGCACAGGCGGATCTTGGTATTGCTATCGGCTCAGAAGAGGAGTAAATTATGAAAAATTTAGTATTGCAAGTGGAAGGAATGTCTTGTTCTCATTGTGAAAACACAATCAAGAAAGCAGTAGGGGCAATTGCCGGCGTATCTAATGTTACTGTAAGTTTAGAAGCTAAAACTGTTACAGTGGAATATAACGGTTTGGAAGGTATGATCGATAAAATAAGAGAGGAGATTGAAGATCAAGGATATGACGTGGTATAATCATTAAAAACGAAAGGGTATCATTATGATTCCTTTAGTTTTGGTATCACGAAATGCTGGATTGAATATCCGTTAATGAAAATTCTGGATATGTTTAAACTGGATAAATATCTAAGTTTTATGTAGTATTTAATCTTTACTTAAGATTTTTTTCCTAAATTAGAATGAGATGAAATAGAGATATCTAACTATATGTTTGGTATGTGGGAGGTCTGAAATGAAACAAAGTAATATTCTTGTTGTTGACGATGAACAAAAGATTTTAGAGGTAGTTGCTTCATTTTTGGAAAACCAAAATTATCAGGTATTCCAAGCTGAAAACGGAGCGAAAGCATTTGAAATCTTTGAAAAAGAAAGTATTTCTTTGATTATCTTAGACCTAATGCTGCCGGACATCTCCGGAGAAGAAATCTGTAAAAAAATTCGTAGAACTTCCAGGGTTCCAATTATCATGCTCACTGCAAAAGTAGAAGAAAATGATATACTGGAAGGGCTGGAAATTGGTGCGGATGACTACATCACAAAACCTTTTAGCCTAAAAGAATTAATTGCACGCATAAAGGCTGTACTTCGCAGAACAAGCGAAGAACCGGTGCCGCTTTTTAATAAAAATTCCTATAATGGCGGTGATCTTATCGTTGACTTTAGTAAAAATTTAGTATTAAAAAATCAAAAGCCTATTAATCTTACACCGACGGAATGGAACATATTATCCTCTTTCATTAAGTATCCGGGTAAAGTTTTTACCAGGGAGGAATTAATAGAATTTGCTTTAGGACGTGAGTTTGAAGGGTTTGACCGGGCAGTAGACAGCCATGTCAAAAATTTAAGACAAAAAATTGAAGATAATCCGCGTTCCCCGAAATACGTATTGACCATTCACGGAAAAGGTTATAAATTTGGGGGTGAATAGGATGAAAAAAAAGAGTCTAAAGACACAGCTTTCCCTGACAATAGCTCTGGTTGTGCTAATAACGGTAGCTTTAATCAGCGTTTTATCAAATATATTGATCGATCAAAAGTTCAAAGACTATATCGCACAACAGCAAAAGCAGAAAACAGAGGACATTGTATCCAGCCTCAACCAGCAATATAATAAGATAACAAACATATGGAACACCGACTTTATCCATACGATAGGTATGTATGCCTTATATGATGGATATATCATCAAGGTATATGAAAATGACGGTAGTTCAGTGTGGGATGCAGAACTTCATGATATGACTTTGTGTACTCAGGTTATGGCTGATATCTCAAAACGGATGCAAAAAAAATATCCGAGAATGAACGGTGAATTTACATCAAAAGACTATACCTTAAAACAAGGCTTAGATGAGATTGGTGCAGTCTCAATTAGTTACTATGGGCCTTATTTTCTCAGTGAGAATGACTTCCAGTTTTTAAGTGCATTAAATACCATTCTTATCAGTATCGGATCAATTTCCTTAGTATTTGCTGTCTATATTGGCTTTATGATGGCAAGGAGAATCAGTAAGCCTATTACTAAAACAGTAAAAATGACCAAAGAAATTTCAGAAGGTAATTATGAAATACGCTTTTCGGAACATACCGGAACAATGGAATTGGATGCATTAGTATCTTCTATTAATGATTTGGCAAGTACCTTAGAAAAGCAGGAAAGAATACGAAAGCAACTAACTGCAGATGTTTCGCATGAGCTGCGGACACCGTTAACCACAATTGGAACGCATATAGAAGCCATGATTGAAGGTGTATGGGAACCCACTACGGAACGTTTAAAAAGCTGTTACGAAGAAATCAATCGCATTACAAATCTGGTAAAAGACCTGGAACAGTTGGAAAAATTTGAGAATGAGAATTTAAAACTAAACCGGACTATGGTTGACATCAAAGAGATTATTGAAACTATCACCGATAATTTTGAAACAGAAATCTTTCATAAAAATTTGGACGTCTCAATAATTGGAACCGCAGATATCATATTCGTAGACAAAGAGCGGATAACTCAAGTGATTATAAACCTATTATCAAATGCTATAAAATATACTCCTGAATTCGGTAAGATAGCTATTTGTTTGGAAGATTCCGAAACAAATCTTAATATTAAAGTGAAGGATAATGGGATTGGAATATTGGAAGAAGAACTACCATTTATTTTTGAACGTTTTTATCGGGCAGATAAATCAAGAAACAGAAGAACCGGAGGTGCAGGAATCGGATTAGCCATTGTGAAATCTGTTGTCCATGCACATGGAGGCAAAGTTTTAGTAAGCAGTGAGATAGAAGCAGGAAGTATTTTCCAAGTAATATTGCCGAGGAAGAAGATTAATTCCGCTTATTGTAAGGAAAACTAACGGTGTATGGAACGCTTGCTATAAATAAAAAAGTAATATGTGGAAAAAGATTGAACCGACCCCCAAAAGTTAGACCAAAAACCTAACGAATGGGAGAGATCGGTTTTTTTATGGCAAAATACAGTTATGAATTTAAGAAAAGGTTGTTGATGCATATTGTATTATTTTTTATAACTGATTGTATCGCTGCCTTTAGTGGTTATCTGGAATAATTTTTTAATATCGGAGTCTTTATAGCTTCTTTTAGCTCCAAGTTTCTCGTTTAATCTTTTAATAAAATCCCTTTTTGTATAAAGAATGAAGTCATATATATTAAATTTCCAGACTTACTTGTTAAGCTTTAATAAATATAATATACCATTTTTAGATAAAATAGGTATACGCAGTATCTATTGTTTGCTATAATTGCAATGTTATATAAGATGCAATCAGATCATTTTTCAAAGCTTTACTAAATAAAATAATAACTTAGTATCTAATACCTGAATTCTTGAAAGGAACCTACAGCGAGGAAAAAGAACTATGAAAAACACAAAATGTATTCAATCAAAGGTTAGTATCCAACCAGATATTGATGAAGCGATTAAGAAATACTCCGATTTGGTATACAAATTAGCATATTGCCGTACAAAAAATAAATATGATGCGGAAGATATTTTTCAAGATGTGTTTTTACAATTTATTAAATACCATCAAAAGTTTACACAGGAAGAACACATAAAAGCGTGGTTAATTCGGGTTACGATCAATTGCTGTAATAAGTATTTCTTAAGTTTAAAAAATAAGCCTTATGAGTTAATGCCGGAAGATCTTGTATATCTTACACCGGAAGAATCCGAAGTTTACCAAGCGGTACTATCCTTGCAAAAAAAATATAGAACTGTAATTCACTTATTTTACTATGAAGAATTATCTATTAAACAAATCTCAGAGGTATTAGGCAAAAAAGAAGGTACCATTAAGTCACTCTTATCCAGAGGCAGAAACCTTCTTAAAAGGAATCTATTAGATGATTTTAGGGAGGAAGGTGAACTACATGTTAGATAATTATAAAAGTGCAATGAAGAAAATGAAGATATCGGAAGAATTGCTAAAAACGACTTCTGAACATATGATATCTCAGCAACAGTTATTAGGGCAATCCAATCAATATAAAAATAAGAAGCCATATTTATATCTGTCCCTCGCCTGTTCCTTTCTTCTTATCCTTACTTTTTTTTCTGCTATACATAACAAAAACGATAAAATTATAGTAACAGAATTAAGAACGAATGAGACAATACAGACTGTCAATGTCGTTGGGGGAGTATTATACTTTAATGATGTTTCAGAAGAAATTGATCGCATTAAAATGAATCAAAATCTTGGTATTCTTGACTCTTTCTCTGTAGAATGGACCAAGGAAGAGTATATGTCCTATTTAGGGAAGAACATTGAGCTATCTTATCTTCCGGATGGATTTGCAATGGAGAAAGAATCCATTCGTGTTTATGAGAATAAAGAAGGTATTATTAAGTCAGAGGAATATTATGCAGCTTACACTGCGATTGAAAATCAAAGAATTGAATTATATCTCAGAAAAGGAAAGCTTCCGGGTAAATCTTATAAAGATTTACCTACAGAGTCAGTAATAAAGAATAACAAACTTTCTATTTTATATATAAAAGATTTTAATAATTATCAGGCACAGTTTATTTTAGATGATATCGGATACTATTTATCCGTGGAAAATTTAACTCAGGAAGAGTTTATAAAAATTCTTTATTCTTTTTTTAATTAAATGCAACCTTTTCATGACTGTTATACTATTCCTATATAGAAGGTAAATCCTTACTAATAATTAATATTTCAGAGGAGACGTTTATGAAGAAAAAAATAGCCTTATTGCTTTGTTTTGTTTTCGTAATTCAACTGCAATTTGCAGGTTGTCAAAAAGCACCTCACGAAGAGGCAGGACAATCGAAAAACAATCAAATAACAAAAGAATTAGAAAATAATTTAAATCAGGACAAGAAAGAAGAGGAAAAGCAGGAAGAAAAGAAGCAGGAAGAGAACAAAACTATTTCTGTGAATGATTTAAAAAATAATTATACTACTTCTGAGACCTATGCAGAACCTTTCTACGGGCTGCCAAAAAACAAAGTATTCTCTTGCCCTATTCAATTTGCCCTTCCGGAAGGAGCGGTACTTACGGAATATGCCAATGTATATTTAGATTCTAATTTAACTACACCAGCCGGAGCAGAAGTTACCTTTGATGAGAATCTAAAAACAATTAATTTAGCACCTCCTAAAAGTCCTGTTTACCAGCCGGTAATAAACATGTTTTCTATCGTTAAAAACGAAGGCTGGGGCTATGCCAATACATATTATTTGGCCTATTTTTATGATTTAAAAACAGGAGAAAAACTTGAAAAACCACAAATAACAATTTTTACCATTGAAAGAGAGTTAAAATCCACATTTCTTCAATACGAGATCAAAGATGGAAACATACGCTATTACTGGGATAAGGTTCCGGGAGCAGAACAATATGTTCTTAGTTTTGTTAAAAAAAATAAAACCCAATTTGATTTTCTTTCCTTTAAAAAATTGACAGATACCGAATATACGGATAAAGATATTCTGGAAATGGGTGTCCATAAACTAATTAATTATAAATATAGATTTAATAACGACGAGGACCTTGATCTCTACTATGTAGCGGTTATGGCAATTGATAAAGATGGGAACGCCTCCAATGCAAGCAATATGATTTCTATTGATTCTTTTCGTAATCAACTGCCGTTTAGAGCACTTACTCTTACAGAGGAAGGAGTTAGCTCAATAGCAGATCAAATTAATCTACTGGGGAATAGGCGCCTTGTAGAAATGTGTGACGGCAGCACAGTCCTTTATACCGTTACTTATGACATTGAGCATGCAAGAATTACGCAGTTATCCGATATCGTATTTAAACTGGAAGGTGAAGATCGAACACTGTTAGCGGTGGATTCATATATCGATGGTACGGACTTAAGATTAATTTCCCTAGTAAAAAACTTTGATGAATTAACAATGGAAAAAGAATTAAAGTTACTACAAGAGCAAACAGAAGCCTCAAAAGGAAATGCCGGTGTCACGAATAAGCCGGAATTTATAGTTACTGAGGACGATGATTTAAAAGAAGCACCTGCAAATTCTTCTGAGGAAGAGGAAATTGTAATCAGCAGAGATAGCTTTCCTGTCTTTGCTTCCAGTGCTTTATCAGAATATCTTGCAAGACATATGCTTTTAAATGAAGAAACAATCAATCTAAAAGACTTCAGCGAAGCGGCCGATATTGATTTGTTATGGGATTCTTTGTATGAAGCAATCTATCAGAATCCTTTGGTTCTTGGTGTAAGCAGTTTTCGCTACAATCGTTTCAATAAAATATTGACGATTGAATATGAACAAGACAGAGCAGAACAAGAGAGGAAGCAGGAAGAGATAAAAAAGGAAGTAATACGCGTCATTAATGACATCATAACACCGGAAATGACAGATCTTGAAAAAGAGTATGCAATCAATCAGTATTTATGCGATATTGCCGAATATGATAATGATGCATTAGATAATGCAATGGAAAACGATTTTATTGTGGATTCCTCTTTTCGTGATTCCTTTACACCATATGGAGTACTTATCAATAAGAAGGGTGTCTGTGCCAGTTACGCTGCCGCCTTTAAGCTGTTAGCGGAACAAGCCGGGCTTGAATGCCTTGTCATTACAGGTAATTTAAATGGCAATCTGCCGCACGCTTGGAATCGGGTATTAGTAGATAAGGAATGGAAAACTGTGGATTCTACGAATAATGATAATGAAGAGCTTTTTAATGCGTTGTTGAATTTACCGGATCATGCTGCATCCAAAGTATTAGTTGAAGACGACTTGTATATTTTAAATCTGAAATATGGAGAATTTACCGCTGAAGCGGATAATGCGGAGTATTACAGGGCAAGCAGTCTATATTATAGTAAAAAAAGTATCTCGGATAAACTTGCTAAGGAACTATTAACTTCCGGAACCGCTACACTTCGAACAGATTATGATTTATCCGATGAGGAATTTAATGATATTGTTCTTTCTGTAATTGAAGCGGCACAATTGGAAGACAAATTGGACAAATTAATGGGCGGTTACTGGCTTGGCGTTATCTATTTATCGATTGAAGACTAAAACATATGAAGGGACGGACGATACAAGTATGAGAAAAATATTTTTAGTTACCTTATTAACATTGGCATTGGCATGTACCGCATGTTCAAACAGCAAAAAAACTATGGACAACACACCCGATACAGCTAATCCGGAGAATACTTCGGTGACCAAAGCTCCTAAGGAGGAAGAATCGGAGAAAGAAGAAGCTTTAACAGATAAGGAACAAAAGACTTCTTTAGATGACGATTCAAAAGCACAAGAAAGCTCAATGGATGAACTCGCATCCAATGTTCAAATTCTTGATGATTTATCAGACGATTTATCTAGCTTCCAGATACAAATTGATGATGTAATTTATTCCTTTCCAATGAAATACTCCGATTTTGTCGCATTTGGCTTTGTCATGAAGGATGATGACAGTCAAAAATTAGAGCCGGGTTATTATACATGGTCGTATTTTAATCGAGGCGATTTTAAAGTAATCGCAGACATAATAAATGCAGACGATAAAGAACAGCCGATTTCAGAATGCTATATCGGAAGCATTGAAATTGAGAAAGATTATAAGGATAGCACAAAAGGTATGTTTATTGCCTTACCAAAAGGTATCATCTTTGAGAAATCAACTCTAGAAGATGTAAAAGCAGCGTATGGTGAACCTAGCAGATTGTATGAAGGTCCTTTATACACAAAATTATCTTATGATTACGAGCTTTATCAAAAGGTTGAAATCGAGATAGGGACCGAAAGCGGAGTTGTTGACAGTATCATCGTAAGAAACATGAATATGGAATAATAAATAATTCAGCTAAAATTATAGAAAGAAGAGCCTATTGAAAAATGGGCTTTTCTTTTTATGTGGTGAAACATAGCCATATAGGATAGACCAAAGAGGATTTCTATGATAGAATAGCATTTAATGATTATTTACGAAAAGGAGAAAACAATATGGGAAAAATAAAATTGGCGTTAATCGGCTGTGGCTATCTGAATGAAATTGTCGCAAATGCTTTCAAGGATGGCTATCTGCCGGAATATGAACTTATTGCTGTATTAGGAAGGACTTATGCCCGCACAGAAGAATTTGCTAGGCATTTTGGATGCAAGGCATGTTCCAATATAAATGAACTTATGGAGCTGAAACCAGATTTTATTGCAGAAGCCGCTTCTGTTAAAGCAGTGAGAGATTATAGTGAAATCGTACTAAGCGGCGGTTCAAATCTTGTAGTACTATCAATCGGAGCTTTTGCAGATAAGGAGTTTTATGAATGTGTAAAATCTACAGCAGCACGTAATAATCGCCGTGTATATATTGCCAGCGGTGCCGTAGGCGGTTTTGATATTTTACGTACCGCAGCTTTAATGAGTCCGATTACGGCTTCTATCAGCTCACAAAAAGCACCAGGAGCATTATATTATACACCACTTTATCAAGATGGACTACTTGAGATTACGGAACGTGAGCAGGTATTTACCGGTACTACAAAAGAAGCCATCGCCATCCTTCCAACTCACGTAAATGTAGCTGTTGCAACAGCCCTTGCCAGCGCAGGTCCGGAAAATACGATTATGAACATTGATGCAGTACCTGGCTTTCGAGGAGATGAGTATAAGATTGAAATAAAAGGCGAAGAAGTAAGAACAGAACTTAATATTTATTCACGAACCAGTAAGGTAGCAGCCTGGAGTGTCGTAGCAGTTCTGCAAAATGCAGTTGCACCAATCGTATTTTAGGAGGTATAAAAATATGTTTAAAAAATTAGTTGCAATCGAACCAGTCAGCTTAATTCCGTCTGCGGAACAAAAACTTCATGATTATACGAAAGAAGTAATCTTGTATCATGATATACCAAAAGACAACAAAGAAATTATTCACCGAATTGGCGATGCCGATGCCGTACTGTTAAGCTATACCAGCAGTATTGATAAGGAAGTCCTGGATGCTTGTCCGAATATCCGCTATATCGGTATGTGCTGCAGTCTATATTCACCGGAAAGTGCGAATGTTGACATACTTACTGCCAATGCTAAAAATATTACAGTTTATGGAATACGTGATTATGGCGATCAGGGAGTTGTAGAATATGTAATCAGTGAACTTGTTCGATATTTGCATGGGTTTGGAAAGAAGCAATGGCAGGAACTTCCGATTGAGATAACCGATTTAAAAGTCGGTATCGTAGGTCTTGGTACTTCCGGGCAGATGATAGCAGTTGCACTTCAGGCTCTTGGTGCGGATTTATATTATTATAGCCGTACCCGGAAACCAGAGGAGGAAGCAAGAGATATTAAATATCTGCCATTGAAAGAATTGCTGCAAACTGTAGATGTAGTCTGCACCTGTTTAAACAAAAATGTTATCTTATTCCAGGAGGAACAATTTAAGTGGCTTGGAAATCATAAAATTATGTTTAATACCTCAATTGGGCCATCCCATGAGGTAGCCGCACTTACGAAGTGGCTCTCTCATGGCGATAATGAATTTTTCTGCGACACCCCAGGGGCATTAGGCGATGCTACCGGCGAGCTTTTGTTACACCCTCATGTCAATTGCATGCATGTATCTACCGGCAGAACAAAGCAGGCCTTTGACCGTCTGAGTGAGAAGGTACTGAATAATATTGAGGTATTTTTAAAGAATAATAATAAATAAATATCAAACTCTTCGTTTAGGGCAGATTGTGTTTGTTTTTCAATTAAGCAAACCATAGGTGTGGAATAAAAAAGGACATACCTTTCGCCATAAAGGAACTATATAATGCGATTTATGAATAGTGGATATCGATGAAATAGCAGATGTAAATAGATAAGATATGACCTTATGGAAAAGATGATAAAAGGAAAGTAAAAGAATATCGAATAACATCCATAATATAACATCATTGGAACTAAACTAAGATACACTTCGTCTATATTATGAAAATTGAAAGGATAGAATGGAGGATGTATTTTATATGGTTCAATTAAATCGGAATGTAAAGCAAAAAATAATATTTATATTTATGATTTTAATTATTTCATCTATGGGAGCAGGATGTGATGTTAATTCAATGATAAGCGCTTACCTACAGAAACTCAAAGTTTACAGTAATGAAAAGGAAATATCAAGTTTCGGGTTGAAAGATCTAACATCTGCAGAAAATACAGAGGATAAAATTGCAAAAGTAGGTACCTATAAGCAGCTGCTTTCAATCCTTTATTCCATGAACATGATTGGGAACTATAATTATTCATGGAAAACTACGGAAGATATATTGACAGAAAGCGGGAGCAGTAAGCCTGAATCAAATAGCGGACATTCTGAAACGAATGTTCAGGTATCCGGTGTCGACGAAGCAGACCTTATTAAAAATGATGGGAATTATATATATTACCTGAACAATGGCAGCCTTAGCATCTTTGATACCTCCAAAGAACAGCCCATATTGGTTAGCAAAACAGAAATAAATAATTATGATAAGATGTTTTATAACATGTATCTCTCGGGTGATACTCTTGTTTTTTGCGGCGGTAAGTACGAAGTTTTTCACAATCGCTTAGATTCTTCCGACTCTTACACTGATTATGGCAAAATGATAGATGCCGAGTATTCGATAGATACTGATTATTTTTATCCTTATCATTTCTTTACAGTGTTCGCAGTATATGATATCAGTGATAAAAAAAGCCCTGATTTAAAGCGAATGGTTGAAGTTGAAGGAAATGAAGTTTCAACCAGGTTAATCGGGGATACTCTATATTTTGTTACAAATAAGCAAATTTCTTATATATCCGACTATAAAGTAAATGATTATGAAATACTTCCTGTCTACAGGGATAGTGCATATTCGGCGGAAACACAAGTAATACAGCCTGCAGATATCTCATATTTTCCTGAAAGCAAAGAAGCTCAATATTTGTTAGTGGGTGCATTCGATATCACAAAAGATGAGGAAGTCAAACCACAGGCATACCTTGGCTCAGGTATCAATATTTATATGAATACAAATTCGCTGTATATTAGCAAAGAGGTAGAGCAAGCACAAATCGATCAAGACTACCTTTCCAGTGAAACAATGGCTTTTTCTTTATCAACGGAAATCTATCGATTTGCTATTCAGGGTATGGACATAAAATATGTTGGTAATGAAAGAGTAAGCGGAAGTTTGATAAATCAATATGCAATGGATGAGTATAAAGGAGTTTTGAGAGTTGCCTCCGGAAGCTATTCAGACGGTAATGGAATAACTACCATCGATATTGATACCATGAAACCAATTGCCTCTATATCAGGTCTGGCGATAAATGAAAGAATCTATTCTGTCCGGTTTATGGGTGATGTTGGATATATGGTAACATACCGTAATATAGATCCATTGTTTGTGTTCGACCTTTCAAATCCGGAAAAACCTTTCAAAACAGGAGAATTAAAAATACCTGGATTCAGCCAGTATTTACACCCGGTCGGCGATCAATATTTGGTTGGGTTTGGAAGAAATACGCAAGAGAAATTTTATGAAGATAGAAACGGTCAAAAAGTTCCTACGGGAGAAGTGGTTGATTTAGGTTTTAAACTAAGTTTATTTGATGTAGGTGATTTATATAATCCCAAAGAAGTATTTGTAAAAACCTATTCCGAAGGTACCTATAGTCCGGCAAGTGATGATCCACACAGTATTATGGCAGATGCAGAAAATAATATATTTGCATTTCCAATCGATAATGGCTGGTCTGATGACAGAAAATCCGGTACCGTTGTAAAGATTAATCCTTCTACAGGTTTTACAACACTTACTGATGTCGATAGTCTCACGATGAATATCCATGAAGCCCGCTTTTGTTATACGAAAGATAAACTATATTTTTTGACAGAAAACAGGATAGCAGTTTATAGCTATCCAGAGTGTAAACTTATTAATAGCATGGAATATTAATTAATCACTATATAGGTAACCTTCCTCCTCTGCGTTCTTTTTGGGAATGCTGCTGATAGAAGCCACAAGAGAAGCGGATAGTATTTTCAACGACTAAACCGCTCCTGCAACAGCAATAGGACATACCACTTCGGGTCAAATTGGCCCGAAGTCCCACAAGGTATAAAGAGGCGTTCCTCCTCTGGAACTCCCCCTACTCAACCTGTGGCATTATCCAATTGCTTCACACTTTATTTTTAGGTCGGAACACAGAAAGCATATACATTCGCTATTCCTGTTGTTTCTCAACTGTCAAACAATGAGAGTTGTCCATCTTGTTCCGTGAAATCCCAAATATAATTAAAAACTTCCTTTTCGCCATAAAGCATCTTATTTTCTTTACAGAATGACTGTATTAGTTTGGATAATTTTCCACTATAAGGACTCTTAAGCCCATAAGCTGAACCATATTTTTTCATGTATTCCTTTTTTAGATTTGGAAAATGTTCCTCTAATTTTCTATAATAATACTCACGGTTTCCAAATCTAAGCGTCATACCAATATCAAAGGTTATAATACCTCTTACACCTGCTTCTTTACAATAATTTAAAATACCTAAAATATTTTTCTCTGTATCATTTATAAAAGGCAGAATTGGAGTAAGCCAAACAATGGTAGGGATATTTTCCTTTTGCATTTCTTTTAATACTTCAAACCGCCTTCTTGTAGTACAGACATTAGGTTCTAATAGTTTGCAAAGTTTTTCATCAAAAGTTGTAAGTGTCATTTGCACAACACATTTTGACTTTTCATTTATTCTCTTTAACAAATCAATATCTCTTAAAATTAAATCTGATTTTGTTAAAAGAGCCACTCCAAAACCATATCTTTCTATGACTTCAAGACATTTTCTTGTATTTTCTAGCTTTTTTTCAAGCGGAATATATGGGTCAGTCATTGAGCCAGTTACTATCATTGATTTTTTTCTTCTTTTAGATAGTTCTTTTTCAATTAGTTCCACTGCATTGACTTTCACTTCAATATCTTCAAAATCGTAGGTTTTACCATAAACCTCACTTCGGCTATCACAATAGATACAGCCATGTGTGCAGCCACGATATATATTCATATTATTTTTTTCCGAAATTAGACTTTTAGCAACTATCTCCTTGATCTTGCGCACCTCCAATAAAGTATAAATAATCTGCAATTTTATACAGTAGGGCAAACTCCTGTTTATCAATACCCTCATTCTACCATATAAATCCAGCCCTGTCACTTCCGTTTCTTCCTGCCTCGCTTCTTGCCCGGATTTTTCAAATGCTTGGATTTTTAAAGCAGCCACAACCTTGGTCAGTTTGGTGTAATCAATGCTCAGCCGCCGGCAATACAGGCAACCTGTTTTGTTCGCTTCCCTCAATATTGGAAACAAACTCCAAAACCCTGCTTTCGCTCCCTGCAAAAGCAGGGTAAACAGGTGCAGCAGGTAGAAATCCATTACAACTGTATCGGTGTGATTAAACTGCCGTACAGGAACGAAACAAACATAAAAACGGCATAGCCAAAACTGACTATGCCGTACAATACTTCTTTATTGGGGGCGTACCTTCAGCCCTGCTCTCTTTTATTGTTTATTAGATTTTTTCAGCCCTGTTTTTTCTTTTCAAAATCTTTCGTCCCTGCCTTGTTAGCTTATGGCTCAATTCCCCATACAAGTGCATTGTTTATATATCCGGTAACCTTTTCAGAATTCACATACTGATTACTGGTGGCATTAAACGAGTAATCATCTGCCTGATTGTAATTGGACCAATTTGATTTGGAAAATCTTGCTTGAATTTCTGCGCTTTGTCCCGCCTTTAGTGTTCCAGCAGCAGAAGTAAAGGAAATTTCCAGATAATAATCCGCTCCGGTAACTGGATTTGCAAGCTTAACAAATTCACTCTTAACGTTCGTACTGCCGATACTTGCCCAATCACACCAAAAGTTCTGTGCTACATCACCGTCAATCGTATAGTAGTAGCGAAGTTTAATATCGCTTAAATTAAGATCAGAGGTACCGGTATTTAATAGCTTAAATTTTGGCGATAATCCATTGGTTGAGGCACTCGTATTACCATTAAAGGCCTGAATCACTAAATCGCCGGTAATTACAGGTGTTTCCGTATTAATTACATTCAATGTTAATACAGAATCATTTCCTCCATTGAAATGAAAGGTTAATTGATTCTCACCTAATGACAGTGTGGACAGGTAGGATTTTAATAATACTATGGTATTGCCTGATACGGTATAATCTTCTCCCGAAACAAGCAAGTTACCATTATTACTGATACTTATAAACTGATGGCCATTTAGAGTAACTGTTACTTCGATATTTTTCTGTTTCTCTACAGCCTTATCAAAGGTTGCATTTGTCGGACTAATTGTTGCACTAGGTGTAGAATAAACGATTTTAACCTTTAGTACAGGATCTTTTCCATTGTTAAAATCAAAGAGGATATTATGCTCACCAACAGCTAATTTAGATAGATAAGAACTCTTTAATATAAGATTATTTCCATTCACCGTATAATCTTCATTTAATTTCAATAATACAGCGCCAGCTTTGAGTGAATTTAATGTATTGCCTTTATAATCAATAGCAACTGCGATATCTTTTTGATTCGGAGCATATTTATCAAATTCCGCTGAAGTAGGTGAAATTAAAGCATTCGGGGTTTGGTCGTCCACCTTTAAATTTGGTAATTCATCTAACGTAATCACATAATCACTTTGATAAAGAGTCACTAAGGTCTCCGGATAATTGAAGGCAGAACTCATAAGATGTTCGCCATACCACGGACAGAAGTATAACCAGCCTGATTTTTCCTCCGTAAGGTTTTTTACACTTGGAATCGTATCATTCTCTGTCATAGCAACCATTTTCTTGCCCTTCGTTAAATCAACCAGTTGATAGAAGATAGTTGTAATAGCATCTTCATTTGGTACACCAGATAAGCCATCATAGCGGTTATAAATTGTATTATACTTATCGTATCCAACGATATCCACCAAATCATCACCAGGATACCAAGCAGGAGAGGTACTATAAACATAACTGTTATAGGTCCAGATTAAGTTATGTAAACCATAAGTTTGTGTAAGCTCTGTATAGAGCATTTCCCATAACTGTTTATAAACTTCTGCACCTGCGGATGCCCACCAGAACCATGCGCCTTCTCCTTTTAATCCGCCATTTCCTTCCGCTTCATGATATGGACGGAAAATAACTGGTACATTGTTATCCTGTAAGATAAGTAACTGCTCTGCTAAATCATCAATAGTCATCATGACATATTGATATTCTTTCGTACCCGGGATAACGGCATTTGCAGTATTAAAATTAGTCTCCGTAGGCTTATAAGTGGCTTTCTTCCAATCCACAAACTCACCGGGCTGATAGGAAGTAAAATCCCTTGGAACATTAATGTGCCAGCAAGCCGTAGCAATACCGTTTTTGTTGTTCACCCAATCAATCATACGATCTGTTGTACCGTCTTCCCAACCGTACAAGGGATTGTAGTTCATAAAATCAAAACCTTTGATTGCCGGATACTTACCTGTTAAATTATATATCCAATCAAACTCTAATTCCGGATTGCCGTCATTTCCTCCGCCATAAATTTCTTGCTGTCCGGATATGATATTCTTACCATAAACCTCAGTTAAATATTTCATAAGAATCTTTGTTTCCGCTGTTGCCTGGCTATCGATCAGAGTTGGCTCCACATCCAAGCTATCAAGCTTCGCATAATCGACTGTAAAAGTATCAAAATATGCGAATCCCCAGCCAGCTTTAAGCTGGATTGTGTTGCTTCCCTTCATTAATTTGTGAATTCCAAAGTTATAATCTGCCCATACCTTAGTATATGGCAGCATAAAAGACCCTTTATTTATGCCATTAATACTTAAATACTGAAGTCTGCCGTCTGCACTTAATTCTTGCATATAGCGAGTGGAAATTGAATACATTCCTGTCTCCGGCACAGTAACATCAAAGGTTAAGGTACCTGAATTCTGCATCCATACAAATCCATTCCCTGAGTACCCGGGCTTTGGCTGTCCATAGATTTCTGTTACAACCTGTAATTCGGAGGATAGCCTCGTATTTTCGCTTTCAATTGCGAAAAGTACGGAGCTAGCCCTAACCGGCACTGCCATTAAGCTAAACAACAGTGTTAGTGCGATAAAAATCGTACTTGCCTTTTTAAATAAACCTTTCATTCTTCATACTCCTTTCCTGTGTTAACTTTGAAGTCTCAAAGTTAAAATTAACAAAGTTATATAACGCCCTACGGAATAAATATAGCATAATAACCATATAATGTAAATGTATTTAGGAATTTTTGTCATATATAACAAAAATAAATCGAAAAATCGTTATTAATAGACAAATAATTTTTAAAATTTTTAGAAGCAATTGATTCCTTGATGAAAGCATCTAACGAAAGAGTCTTTCATACTATTGAGGTAGTATCAAAAATATAGTAATCAGCCTACTTGACTAAATTACAGTGATACGGCTATAATATTTTATAGTTGAATAATTATTCAATTATAAAATAAAGAAAAAAGGTGATACTGTGAAAATTCCTGATATTAACTGTGATTGTGATGTTATCCATGCCGATATTGTTGAAATAGTTAGACAATCTATGCCTGAAGAAGACGAGCTATATGATTTATCAGATTTTTTTAAAGTATTAGGGGATAGCACACGAGCAAGAATTATAAGTGCGCTGGATATAAATGAGATGTGTGTATGCGATTTGGCGGTGCTATTAAATATGACAAAATCTGCAATCTCGCATCAGTTAAGATCGTTAAAAGAAGCAAATCTAGTGAAATTCAGGAAAGAAGGAAAAGTTGTTTTTTATTCTTTAACTGATGATCATGTCAAAGATATCTTTGAAAAAGGATTGGAACACATCAGAGAGAAATTATATTAATTCTTAGGTTAGAATTCTATCGATTGTGTTTCGTCTATGTATGTTCTTGCATCCGGTATTGTGAGATAGTAATAAAGTTGAAGAAATTGTAATAGGGTAAAAGCGAAGGAGAGGAATATGGAAATACAGCATAATCTTAATTTTGATTCCTTAGAAAATAATATTATCGATGTCATCAAAGAAGAGCAGATAAAATTAGGTTACAGAAAAGAAACGATACGATTATATTATCCGATGGAGTCCATAAATAATTTATTGGATGCTGATTTATCAATAAACGAGCTTTCTGTGGTTTTAGATAAGTTTTGTCTCTATTTAAAAGAACGTTTTGGAAAGATAGAACATATCCACAACAATACCCGATTTTGTTTTATTATTCCTCAAAAAGGAGTCACCTATGTATATGAAGAGGTAAAAGACCGAGTTTTTTTACAGGAATTTATCACTGCTATTCGCAGGCATCCGGTTAATATCGAAGATATATTACAGGTATTTCATCGCTGTTCAGACAAAGTCATTTGCGAAAACATGAATAATGGGGAATTTGATTACTTAATATATTTTGAAAATGGAATCCCGGATACTTATCGTTACTGTATCAAGTTTGAAGACTGCCATGCAATTTATCATAGATTTACTTATGCTGATTATGTTAATTTTGGGTTTTAATTAGTAAGAATAATGAACGAAATGAGGTTGTGAAATGATGTATGAATTTGATGGTGAAATAAAACTTTTAGAAGGTAAAATAAAATGGAATGTAATCTATTTTCCTTATCCGGTTAAAGATATATTTAATACAAACGGAAATGTGCCAGTTAGAATAACGGTAGACGGCCATGAGTTTGAACATACATTATTACCGTCAAGAAATGGGCATTATCTCGTCTACAATGAGTTTATACATAGAGTTTTGCACAAAAAGTTAGGTGATAGCGTTCATGTAATTCTAAAAAAATATGAAGGAAAAAGAGAAATAGTAATACCAGACTACATTCTTCAAGTATTGAATGAGAGTGGCCTTCTTAATGAATTCCTGAATCAGCCTAATTATATTAAAAGAGAACAAATTAATTTTATTGAACTCGCCAAAAGAGAAGAAACTAAAAATTGCAGATTAAATGCTTTCGTGAATAAAATCAAAGGCATTAATTTAAATAAAGAGTGTCTATAAGATGGAAAGGAGAAATATATGGAAGAGTTAAAAGCTATTTTAGAAAAATTTGCAGGGTCAGATTGGGATTTAATTGCTATTCCTTCAAAAGCGTATCTTAATGGAAACGGGACAAAAGAAAATTTAATAGAAGCAGTAGAACAAGCAGACAAAGAATGTGGAAATTGTGGTTGTGAGTTTGATTCTTTGTATAAAAAATGTCTCGAATTGAAAGCATTACTATAATACAGATATCATTAAAACACATAATGCTGCTAAAATCTTTTCCAAAAGTAATTGTTGAGATTTTGGCAGCATTATGTGTTTTTGAAATAAATAAGAAAACATGCTTGATGAATGAAATAATTGATATGATGAACTTTTTTTGAATGGTTAGCAGTAAACGAACAACCATCCGCAGAAAAATCTAATGACAATAAGGATGATTGCTGCGGGGTAGTCATCGTTGGTACTAAATCCTACTATAGATTTCACATAAAGGAGATAAGTGATTATGAAAAAATTAAAAGTTGCGTTTGTATGTGTTCATAATTCTTGTAGATCACAAATGGCGGAAGCATTAGGAAAACTATTAGCTTCGGACGTATTCGAAAGTTATTCTGCAGGGACAGAGCTAAGACCTCAAATCAGTCAAGATGCGGTACGTATTATAAAAAATCTCCATAGCATTGATATGAATGAGACGCAAAAGAGCAAATTATTAAATGACCTTCCAGAAGTGGATGTTGTAGTTACAATGGGATGTAATGTAAATTGCCCTTACTTGCCATGTATCCATACAGAAGACTGGGGCCTTGAAGATCCCTCTGGTAAAACGGATGATGAATTTATTAAAACTGCGAAGATGATAGAAGGGAAGATTATTGACCTAAAAAGCAGGATTTTATCTGGTAAGTTAGCATAGACTTTTAGTCAATAATAAGATTTTTATTAATCTGTAATAAAACCATCGGTTAAGTCGATGGTTTTATTGTACCTAGATACAATGAATAAGTGTCGTACCAAAAATAAACGACATTTATCTTGTCCGGTATATTAAATTTGTTAGAAAGCTTAATTTTATAAGCTTTCTTTATTTCTGCAATTTTTATTTACTAAGATTTACTTTATAAAAAATGAAGAATCTTAGTAAATAATGGAGAATCTTAGTAAATGCCGCAACTTTTGAAGTTTCTCAATGTATTTAGAGCTGGAATGTTGAATCTTGGAATTAAGTAGTGTAAGATGGTAATGGATGGTATATTGTATGTTATTTTCTAAGAGGGTATCGTATGGGGAGAGACTTTGAAATAATAAATCCAGATGCTTTGTTGGCTAAATAGGTGATTTAATCGGGATATACCAGAACATACACTCTCAAAGCTATGTTTGAACACGTTTCTGGAGAAGAAAATATACGAAACGCATTCTTTACAAACATCGAACTATATTTAGGAGGAAAAATCATGAACGAAATTAAAAGACATAATGTTAATCAAGATTGTGCTTGGTCGGAGATGGTCGAAGCAGGAGATTTTGTTTTTATGAATTTTTGTGTTGGGAATGTAGGACAATCTTTTGAAGCACAGGTTAATGGAGCTATTGATGATATGGAAAACCGCTTGAAAAAAATTGACTTAGCTTTAGATGCTGTTGTAAAGGTTGATGTTCTACTAAGAGACTCATGGAACATTCCAATTATGGAGCATGTTTTCAAGCAACGTTTTAACGGAAAATATCCGGCAAGAAAAACAATACAAACCGAATTTGCACATATTGGTGGACCCGATGGGCTTCATATTCAGATAGATGCAATAGCATATAAAAAATAAGAATATTGGAACAAATTTATATTGAACAAAGTGCTATTACGAGGTTTAAGACAGGAATCATAAGGAACCGTTCGTCTCGAAGCAGAATGCCTTATATTAAAATCATTTAAAAAGAAGATCTAGAACAAATTTATTAGTAAGATATAAAGGAGAGGGTATGAATGTCAAAAAAGCAGTAAATTATTTTAAAAACACAATCATACCATTAATTCAAACAAATTCTCCTAATATCAAATCAGATATGGATATAATGATATTAGGCTCCGTTGGATTAGGGATTGATGATGAAATTTCAGATATCGAAGCTGCTATATATTTAGATGATATAATATGGAAAAATCAAGGAAAGCAATTGCAATTATTATTAAATGACTGTATAGCTAAAACGAATCAGTGGAAGAGAGAAGGGTCGATTATTTGTGTTCACCCAGTTTCTTGGCTGTTAGATGGCAATTCCCAAAAGTTTCTTTCTAACAATATTTCTAACAATAATTCTTTACCTTGGGAAAATGTATCTTTTGAAACTTTATTTACAATGCAAAATAATACTATAATTTTAAATTCAAAAGGAATATTAAACAGTTTACGGGAAATAACAGATGTAAATAAATATCCAAAAGAATTATGGAAAAAGTTATTAATTACAAATATTAAAAAGTTGTTTGTTGAAGAATCAAAGGTTGAATGTTCTAAGGAACGAATATAAGGAGTTGGAGTGATGGCAAAACAGCGGCATACATCATTGCGCTAAATCCAGGTTATTCTGTAATGATATTTAATTTTTGCGGACGTCCACGACGGACATTAGCTTTTCGCCAAATTTCGTCTGCTTTTATTAACACTTTTTTTATTTCGTCTTGTTCCTCTAACTTTCTACGATTTTCTCGAATCTCAAACATACGTTGTTCATGGTAAACCTCACTTTGTTTTATTACAAATTTGCGCCTTTCTTCTAAAAGCAGTAGTAATTCATCATATCTTTGTTTTTCAATAAACTCGAAACAGTAGCACTGCTTTATTTCAGATTGTATGTATAATATTCTCTGTCTATCATCCGATTCAAGAGAATCAATACTACTTAAAATAAATTCTTCCCAATTACCTTTAACACTCATATGTACTAACTCCTTTATGGGGAAGTGGGGAAGTACCTCTGCAATTTAAGCCGACCGTACTTTTTATACTGGCTAAACCCCTTGTTATATTCTAACCTTTTAAAACAACAGAAAGACCTTCATTACCATCATATTCATTCAAATAAATACAATCTACCTCATAATTACCATACAATTTAATAAAATCCGAATTATCAAGATGAATGTTTCTATCAACAAAACACCATCCATTTAAATTTAAAAAACCTATAAATAAGTAACTTCCCGAAGAATAAGTATCATGAATATTTTTTAATGTCATATAACCTCCATATATTCAACCAACTTTACATTGTTTTTTAACAATATTTGTGTTACAATCGTAGTGTCCAAATACGAAAGTAACAAGAAACAATATTAAGTTTCCAATGTATCAAATATGCGGTTATGTACTGCCATAATGGCCCTTTACTAACCGCATATACGGTACGGCTACAACGCTCACATACCTACACGCAAACGAGGGATTTTGAACGGACACCTTATCCCACAAACCAGATTTTAACTAGCAGATATCTAGCAGTTATCTGCTTAACTATATTCTATCAAATTTTATAGCAGTTGTCAAGCAGTTATCTGCTTTTATTTCAATTATTTAGGAGAAATCATGGGTAAAAATTTACAAAAACAATTTCCATTTAGAACAGATGAAGAAATAATAAAGAAAATCGACTTTATAGCATCACAGAATACTAGAAACAGAAATCAGCAAATAGAACACTTACTGAAACAATGTATAAATGAATTTGAACTTAAAAACGGTACATTAGTAATTGATGACAATGGCACAGTTAGTTTAGCTAAACAAAATCAATTAAACTTAATGGGGAAGTTATCACAATCGAAGATTGGTTAAATCAGCACAAGGACTTTATTATCCTTGTGCTTTTCCTTTTATTTCAATATCTTACTTATACTGTTATATTATGACTTTATTCGCCTTTTATTATTGAGATTTTTAAACTTATATGATATAATTTCTTTGCATTGATTATTTCAATAATAAAAGGAAAGGAATTTACTAAATTGATTATTTTCTATACTATTTTAGCAATATCTTTATGTATATTAACATTCATTTATTATAAAAAGTTTTATAAGAATAAACTAAAAAAAGAAATTAAAGCATTAGAATCTTTAAAGAGAGAACTCGAAAACGAAATTGAACTTATTAAAAATACTATAAATAAAACAGATAGTAATTATTTCAAATTTATTGACATTAACAATAAAATCGATAAAATAATAGATAAATCAAATGAGCATAAACCTACTAATACAATTGAACTAGGAATTCTTATAATAATTGCTACAGCATTAATTCTTTACTTCATGCACAAACTTACATATTACATTCAACCAAATAACCAAATAGAAACATTAAATAACTTATTAAATAAGTTAAGATTATAATTAAAGGACTGCATAATGCTAGTCCTTTAATTCTTAATTTCACAAATTATTGAACATTTTCAAACAGCTTTTCTAACTCTTCAAATTCTTAATTTAAAAATGATAATTCCTCTTGTTCCTCTTTACTAACTTTTAAAAATCCGTCTTTATCACCCAGGGCCCTACGCTTTAAATCAAGATAATCAACATAATTTTCTTGTGAAAATGGATATTCATGATACCCTTTTTCATCTTTATAATGGAATACTATTGTATCTATACGTCTCAACAACTGTTTAAGGGTATCTAAGTTTCTATTATCCTCAACCATATTTTTATAAACCATCTCAGGCGGTAATACACTTGTTATATGTACTTCATTCCATAGACAAACACAATTCGTATAACGACTATGTAACTGTGTTTTATATCCCTGTAGCATGGATAGAAGAGTACTATACTTTATTTGTCCTCTAAATTCATCCATGAATAATATGGGTTCTCCATTATACCTATCAAACCCACCGTTATCATAATCACTTACAAAGTAAAAACTATCTTCACCTTGTTGTTCTGCTATTTGATTAGCTACATAGCTTTTTCCGCTTCCCGATTCACCAACATGCCATATAACCTTTATTTTACGTAAAAACGGTGTTTCTGAATGTCTTTTAGCATAATAGGCATCCTTTATTAATTTTTCATATCGGCGATAGGAGAGTGACATACCCATAATATACGATGGCGTTAATCCTTGTTGTATTAATTCTTCGATAATTTCTAAATCTCTACGATTTCCCTGTGAACCTTTAATTTCCCCATACTGTTGTTCATACAATACTACTTCACCTTTTTCTGCAAACTTTCCCTTTTTCTTTATATAATTAATCGCTTGGTCTTTTGTGCCTTTCGTAGCTTGCAAGTGTGCGCTAGGTAAAAACTTCTTTAATGCTGTAAATCTCATAGCCTTAACATCTTCCAATACCATGTGTATGTGATGCATTCCTTCTGCACTAACACAATATGTCATAGCACATGACCTAGATGGATTTCCATCAGTCCACATACCTATTAATTTTTCAACTACTTCATGTGGTTCTCCTGGGAAGTCATGTTCCGCAGGATTATTAAATGTAACAAACCAACTTTTACTAACATCATCAGACACAATACTTCCCCCTTTTTTTCAATGTTTTATCTATTTTTGTAACGAAGTTAATTTGTAACGCATTTGTAACGAGCCCTGGTTACAAATTTTAACGTCTACAACCCTATTAAATAAAGGATGTTTCGTAGTTTTCGTAACCGTAACGAAGTCGGGGGTAATACTAACCCCGACTTCGTTTTTTAATTTTACACAATAAATAGAAAACCGTCCTCTGCGGAGTTCCACTTACCGCAGAGGACGGACATTCTTATTTCCTATGTAATTTCTTCCACTTCCTATTTAAATTTGATACATTTTCTATACTACCAGCACTTGCTTGCATAGCTAGAATTTCAGCATCACTTATAAAGTCACCCTCTTCACATTTTTTCTCTAAATTTGATACACAGGCAAATGTATCATACGCATTATAATCCTTATCTTTAACAAACCAAACGGTACGTCTAATAGGCTTTATAAGATTAACATTTGTTGCATTTTCCAAGTCCCAGGCATCATAATAATACTGACACTGAAATCTCCACACTTTTTTATTTTCTATAACGTAGCTTGTAACCTGTCTAAGTAGCGCATCCATGTGTCCAAACCTTTGAGAAGACACAGCCAGCGTTATTCTATGATGTCTACAAGTAAGTATAGTATTAAGCAGAGTAGGAGATATGTTTGTTTTAAATGACCTAGAATTCATTTGTACACTAAATTCATCCCCTAAAAATAGACTAACCGTTAATATGTCGTTTTCGTCATCGATTTTTTGTTGCATTTTACTAACATTGACAATCTGTTTCATTTCCATAAAACTCTCATGTGGTATCACAATGTCTACATTCGAATAAATTTTAATCACTTGCGTAACCCATTTTTTACGTCTACGACAGTAAACCATTTTACCATTATATCGACTAAATAGAAGAGTAGCATACTTTACCAAACTTAATGTTTTACCTCTTCCAAACAACCCGCACAAACTTATTATTTGACCGTAAGGACATTCTCTCCAACACCTAAACTTAAAATATACGTATAAATCCTTAATTACATAATAAACAGTTTTACAAGGATTCAACACTATACCACGAACAACAAGAGAGTATATCACCAAGAATAATAGTACTAAACCTACTAAAAAATACATTATTTACATCCTCTCCAAACATATGTTGTAATAACTCCAATAAGTTGTATACAACACAGCAACGAAAATAATATTACAATCGAACGTGGGGTTAAAACATCACCCAGCATAAAGCTATTTACTAATTCTTCCATCTATTTCACACTCGCTTTCATACGTTTTGTAATTTCAACAAACAGTAACTTAAATATTTCAAAATACACATAAAGCAATAACAGATTATATATTCTTGTCATCATAATAAGTTCTGCAGTAGCTTCTAAAGGTATTTCAGTTATAAATGCAAATTCAATTAAACTCATAGACACCCCCTATGTAAAAATTTTTTTAACGAACAAATAAATGATTCCTAAAATAGCGAAAATAACTAAAATGTCTTTGATACTAAAAACATAACCTAAATAGCTAATATTGTAATTTAAAATGCTTATACAGAATAAAAATATCTTTTTTATCGAATCCATATTATTTACCTACCAATTTCGCAACCAAGAGCAATAGTAATGCAAATCCAACAATACCCCATATATAAGCGGGCACCAAACCACTAGTAAAATCTTTCAATAATGCCATAAATCCATTACCATTTGTTCCTTCCAACACATCACTAACAAAATTTTTTAAATCAGACGCAGACATACCCAATTTATCAGCTTTATCTATCGTATTTACATCATCGTATATCGAATCAAAAATATCCTGTTCACTTTTTGAACCATCAACATCCCTAAAATCAATCTGATTTCCTAAATCCTTTATTGTGCCATCTGAATAATATGCAACCATAGGACCGTATTCATAGATGGTAACATCATCGACAATTACCGTATGCCATACCCTTGCAAGCACATATTCGGTATCAAATTTAAGATTTATATCTGCACCTTTATAATCAAGAGATTGCTTAACCCTATCCCCATAGTTAGTTAATATATATTGCTTTTCATCCAACCGAGGGCAAATTGGATCACCTACAAAACCTTCGTTCATTTGCACAATATTATTATATTTATAGCCTAATATCGTATATCCTTTTACACCAATACCAAGACTAAGCCTAGCAGGATAAGCACCATCAAAATCCCCCTCATAATTCCATCGAATATCTATAGCATAGTCACTCAATTTACTTGCAAAATTAGTTTCATACGTAAGAGTTTTAAGTACTAAATTCTTATTATAACGATATTTATTTGCACCAATAATGTCTTCTTTATCGTATTTTATATTACCGTCTTTATCTATACTATAATCACCCGTAACAAAGGCATTCTTTAGAATACCTGTTTTTATATAATATTGTAAATCTTCCATGCTACGGAATTGCATTACACCATCAGCACGATATTTATAAGCGAAAAAGGAGACGTTAGAAGTAACACCTACATCGTAGTCCTTTACCCATGTACCAAAAGCAGGATAACTAAGCATTTCTAAAGATAATTCGTTCGACATGAAATACACTCGATAACCACCATCTACAGGTTTTATAAAACAGCCATAGCGAGCCGTTTTACTTAAATTATTAACACAATGCGTCCAAAGATGCGACAAGCTATTTTCGTTTAAATTTTTGTCTATCCATATTTGCTCCGATGGCACATAAATAAATTTATTATCAAGGTAAGCGGGAGAGTAAGGAGGATATTCCTCTACATTTTCCATACTTCCAGTTTCCAAATAATTAATCGCAGAAATTTCATCTTTAAAAACAGGAATTCTAATATCTACACTTTCTATATAAGTATCATTCACCCATACATTACCAACAAATAAATTTTTTATCAATCCCATAATGCCCTCTTGCATAGAACCATGTACACTCCAATTCAAATAATTATATGCCTTACTATCAGAACTTCTATATCCATAGACCCAATCATACGATACAATCTTATAAACTCCATCGATATCTTTAAACATTGCACTTTTTTGCGCATTCCCAGTATAAACGTTCATCGTATAATACAACTGTCCCGTTTGCCAATGCTTTTCCTGTATCTTAAATCTTATAATATAGTTAGCATCATCATATTTATTACTGGACGCATAAGCACTAAGACTTGAACTAATCATTATTATAAAAAACAATAACATAAAAACTATCAAAATTCTTCTTTTCATATAATCCTTTCCCCATTAAAAAAGGAACAGTTAGACTTATCCAACCGCCCCTTTATGGTTACTTAACCTCGTTTGAGTTTTTTAAAAATACCAAAGCCCAAACCAATAAGACCTGATACAAAGAATGTTGCAATAAGCGGATGTGACATTGCAGTGTTAAGAATCCATGTAAAAATTGAACTCATAAAACCTAAACTTGAATCAATTGCATTTTCAGTAGCAACAGGAGTTGCAGATAAAAAATTAAACATTTTTTCACCTCACATTTTTTTATGTAATCGCTATCGCGAAATTACCGACAATTTTTAGTTCCTTTTTTATAATTAAGAGGGGTGTTAGCAGAAGAGCGAGCAAACACCCCTCAACGGACAATCATGTAAATCTTTCAAACCATGTCAAGAAAATTAGAAAATCACGAATTTTCTTGACATGGATAAGGCGGTTATTTTACCTCAACAATATCCACTGCAACAGCCTTACCGCCAAAACCAACATCATAAATAACCTTTATTTGTCTTCCTATCAGAGAAGGTTCAAAATGCTTACCACGTACATAAATTTCTTGTACGTTTTGACCCTGCGCTTTACAAACGTCCTTATCATAATCACTATAATCTGCAACAGTAGCAAGAACAGTAAACGGAACAGTTTGTTTAGATAAACCAGTTTTAATTCCAATAACTTTCATAATTTTTCTCTCCCTTATATTTTAATTTTTTATAATAAAAAACTGCCTATCCGTAACCGGAAGACAGTAATAAATATTATTGCGCTAAATCCAGGTTTATCGCAATGATGTATTCGCTTAAAAAGGGATATGCACTTTATCTCTATTATTTTGATATCCCTTATTTTATTGCATCATTTAAATGCTTCTATTTTTTCTCATAACATTTTCATTTATTAAGTTTATTATACTTACTACAATTATCAACACAATTTTAAAATTATTTTCTTGGTGATATTTAATAATTATTACTAAATTATTTCCATATTGTTGACATTTTAAACATCATCTCATTTGTAGTATACATATATTTATTATGTTAACTATATTAACCCTAATATTTACTCTGTTACTATATTTAAAGAAAGAAAAAGGATTATTGTATTGTGCAATCCCTTTTCTTCAACTTAAGCACTGTTTTCTTTTATATTTATTATCATTATAGCATTTACTTTTTATGAAACTCCTCAATATCTTTAAGCAAAGCATCTACATTTCCCACTTTTGTAGCCCAACTTGTACAAAAACGAACTGCATGGTGAGTTTCATCCACCTTAGCCCAGAAACTATAAGAGTAATTTTCTCCTAAATAATCTAATAAATGAATCGGTAATATAGGAAATTGCTGATTTGTTTTGGAATCATAAAGAAATTGGTATCCTTTCTTAGCAAAAGCATCTCGAATTCTCATCGCTTGTATTACTGCATGCGCAGAGATTTCTTGATATAAATTATCAGTAAATAACGTTTCAAACTGCAACCCCAAAAGACGTCCCTTTGCTAACATTCCGCCGCGCTGTTTCATGTGATAACGGAAATCCTTCTGTAATGCTTTATTTGATATTACAATTGCTTCACCAAATAAAGCTCCGACTTTGGTTCCTCCAATGTAAAATATGTCACAATTTGCAGCAAGCTCTACTAAACTTAAGTCATTTCCTTCCGCTGCTAAGGCATATCCTAATCTCGCACCATCGATAAAAAGAGGTATCTCCAGCTCTTTGCAAACGTTGTATAGCTCCGCCAATTCTTCTTTATGATATGTGGTTCCATTTTCTGTTGGATGTGAAATATACACCATTCCAGGCTGTACTACATGCTCATGGCTAGAATCCGCCCAATGCTCCTTGTAATACTCCCTTACTTGCTTTGCTGTAATTTTTCCATCTTCGCTGATAAGAGGTAATACCTTATGTCCGGTTGCCTCAATTGCACCGGTCTCATGACAGTTAATGTGTCCGGTTGCAGCAGAAAGAACACCTTGATATGGTCGTAGAATTGAGCTGATAACTGTTGTGTTTGTTTGCGTTCCTCCAACTAAAAAATGTACTGCTAGATCTTGATTACCGCATGCTTCCCTAATAAGCTCACGAGCATGCTCGCAATAAGGATCTTCTCCATATCCTTTGGTTTGCTCCATATTAGACGAAATTAGCTTGTTTAGTATATTAGGATGAGCTCCTTCTGTGTAATCCGATTCAAAATGTATCATAATAACCTCTCTTCTTGCGTATTCGCATGTATTTTATGAAAAGTAATCTTATAAAAAGATCTGACTACTACTTTTAAGTTAGTCATTTATATATAGTAATTATTGTTTTTCTTGCTGGATATTTCCCGTTAAAACGTTGCTTGAAAACAGTATCTATAGTACTAGATTAAATATGCGCAAAGATATTAAATCTTCCCCCTATTCTACTGAGGCACTAAAATATTATATCAAAAATAAAACAAATCAACAAATAAAAATTTATTTATTTCAAAATAATCTCTAATTTTTGATGATAAAAAGTGCAATATAGTAACATCCTTTTTGTATTAAACAGTCCGGATTTAGAATGTTCCTCTAAATCCGGACTGTTCATAAGTTAATCTTCATCCATTTTAACAATATTTATTTACAGCATGATTCCAGCAGACAGGGAATTCTGTTAGTTAGAACTTAGTTAAACTATTATTTATATATAAACCAAATCAAAACATAACCAATCAATACCGCCATCAGAGTAAACGGTACTCCAATTCTCAAAAAGTCTCTTGTCTTAACTTCATACCCATCTTTACGAAGAATTCCGATTGCTGTTATATTAGCAGAAGCCCCTATCGGTGTTAAGTTACCACCAAGTGTAGCCCCAATCAATAACCCAAAATAAAGAAGGTGTGGCTCAACATTCATGATACCTGCTATAGAACTAACAACAGGAAGCATTGTTGCAACATATGGAATGTTATCAATAAAGGCAGAGAATATAACGGAGGCGAATACCAGTAATGTATAAACAATAAATACATTATCACCTGCTAAAAGTACAAAGTATTCGCTGATTTTATCAATCAGGCCTGCCTCTGTAATACCTGCAATTACAATAAACAATCCTAAAAGTAATAATAAGGTTTGATAATCAATTTCTTTAAATGCTTTGACCGCAGAATTAAAGTTATGATTCTTTCGGTAAGACCAAAGAATACCTATAAGAAAGAACCCAACGCATAGAATACCATTTGTAATCGATGGCTTATTAGGAATAAAGGATGCTGCGATTAAAGATATTACAGTGCCGCAAAGCAGGACGGTTGGAACAAATTCTGTAACTTTCGTTGTTTCTGTAATCACAATCGGTTGCTTCTCTTTTCGAAATAAATACATAAGAACTGGAATCGTACCTAACGCACCAAGCTCTACAGCCCAAAATATTCCCGGTTTTCCATCCATGAAGAAAAAGTCTAGAAAATCCATATCAGCATGTCCACCAAGTAAGATCGAAGTTGTATCTCCCACTAATGTCGCTGCACCTTGAAGATTTGATGATACTGCAATACTAATAAGAACCGATACCGGAGATATTTTTAATTTTTTTGCTATTGCAAGTCCTACTGGTGCTACCATTAAAACCGTTGCTACATTGTCAACAAAAGCTGAGATAATGCCTGCAAAAAGAGCTAATGAAATAACCGCAACACAAGCATTCGGAACCTTTCGAATCAGTAAATCCGATAATAACGCCGGCATTTTTGATTCAATAAATAAAGAAACAGTTCCCATTGTTCCAGCTATCATAAGAATAACATTAAAATCTACTGCTGGAAACACCTTTGATATTGGTAATATACCAATCGCTACAAATAAAAATGCGGATACTAAAGCGATGACATAACGGTACTTCGATAAACTAAGCATTAAAACGTATGTGATGATAAAAAGAATTAAAGCTGTTATTAACATTTTTCCTCCTAAATAATTTAATTAGTACTTAATCAAACCAGTTTAATAATTATGTGCTAATTTTTCTCTTTCTAAAGGCTCTGTAATTTTTAAAGTAATACAAATGCATGAATCACATTTTATAGATGAGGTGTCTCAAATTAAATATCAATAATCTAATTGCTGCTGCCGGTTTCGATTATGAAATCAACTCGTCTGTTTTTATTTCTTCTTTCCTCTGTATCATTATCCTCTATTGGATGGTACTCACGATATCCGATTATTACTTTAGAATTTTTTAAGAAATCTTTATGTTGAAGAATTATATAGCTAAATACACATTATCTAATTCTGTATTCTACTATAGATACTTCCTAATATCAACACGATTCGACATATATTATCTTTTTTGAACACAAGCTTAACACAATTTCCCATTATTATCAAAACATGGATATAACAGGAAACAATCAGGAAAATATTTCATGCTCAATCGAATTACTCGCAATAAAAAACAAGTAATCCTATTAGAAAACTTGTTTTTTGAAAGGAATATTCATTTTCTATCATAAATTATGCTATCTAAAACGTTCGAAGGAGATAAATCTAGTACCTTGAAAAGTTAGTTTACCAATATCCCCTTCCACTAACATACCATATTGTTCACCGCCTACCCCTAGCTCCAAACGATCTCCACTTTCAAATTCAAATGTAGTATAATAATAATTGGAATGGCTTGTATGGATACTATTATCCGCATGATGATGATGTGATGTACTCATTCTTTTTGTAACCACTCTTGCCTCTACGGTTAGCCTTGGAGAGTTGTTGTTCTTATGCCAACGTTTTAAATTACTAATTATTACAAAAATAAATACACCTAGTATAAGTAAAAAAACAATACTAAATATGGAAAAAAAGCCTCCCATCATACCGGTATAGCCAAATGCATCTTGAAACATAAAAAGTCCCTCACTTTTATTTGATATATTTTATCATACTACTATTTTATTACAATTCTATATAAATCACAATATACACTCCTGGATTTGAATCAGAATGTGAAGTGTGATATAGTTATCGTAGTACTAAAGTGTCCTCTTGTCAATTACACTGCGCCATAATTTTTGTAGTGATTTATAAAACCGAAGTCCTAGTCAAGAAAATTTACTTATGATTTCTAAATAGAATTAGGTGCTTAACTTTTAAATATATTATAGAATTGAGGAATACATAATGGAAAAAGAGACTTATCATCAGAAGAAAGCAAAAGAAAATATTCTTAAATTAAGAGAACTCCTAACTCAATTACCACCTTGGCTAAAAGATTTTTTTCGAGGAATCGAGTATTCTACAGAACCAAGAACTAGAATAGCTTATGCTATTGATTTACAAACCTTTTTAGAATTTATACAATCTAAAAATCCTAGCTTTAAAAATAAAGCTGTGAATGAAATTCCAAGAGATATTTTGACTTCTCTAACCTCAGCAGATATTGAAGAATACCTAGAACATTTAAAATATTATAAAAACGCAGAGGGAAAAAAGTTTATTAACAACGACAGAGCAATAAAACGAAAACTCTCAACCCTTCGCACCATGTATCATTATTATCATAAGAATAAAATAATCGATGAAAACCCCGTACTTCAAGTAGATATGCCAAAAATTCATGAGAAAGCAATTGTCCGTCTTGATGTGAATGAAGTTGCAGAATTACTTGATGTTGTTGAAACAGGAAGTAAACTAACGGATACCCAGAAAGTATTCCATGAGAAGAATAAGGTTCGTGATTTAGCATTAATGACCTTACTTTTAGGTACTGGGATTCGTGTGTCTGAGTGTGTAGGTCTTGATCTGACAGACGTTGATTTTAATAATGACCGAATAAAAGTAGTTCGAAAAGGTGGATACGAATCTTATGTATACTTTGGTGAAGAAGTTCGGGAAGCACTGCTCTCCTATATGGGCGAACGAGGTCAGATTATCGCTGTTGACGGAAATGAAAATGCTCTCTTCCTTTCTTCAAGAAGAAGCCGTATTAGTGTTCGAAATGTCGAAGTTTTAGTAAAGAAGTATGCCCGTACCGTAACAACTCTTAAGAAAATCACACCACATAAGCTTAGAAGTACCTATGGTACTTCTCTTTATCAAGAGACTGGAGATATCTATCTTGTCGCCGATGTCTTAGGGCATCGTGACGTTAATACCACGAAGAAGCATTATGCTGCAGTAGAGGATGAGAGAAGACGAAGTGCAAGGGATAAAGTGAAGTTACGAGAGAAATAATCATCTCCATAACTGAAAATTTTTTTAGAAAATACATGAAATAATAAACTTTATTCTATTTAAAACTTAAGATTCATTTTATATTTATATGGAAAAAATGAACTTTATTTGATATGAGAGATATAGCACTCGCAAATTTGTGAGTGCTATTTTCCTTAAAAGAAATCTTTACTTACTTTTTCTCCAACAAATTTGAATAAGATGTAATTAACTTCCAAAGTTATGCTTCAAAAGCACTATTCTCATAGTACTTTGCTTGTGCATTCCATAATGTTTCATATAGATTGCCTTTTTTAAGCATTAACTGCTCATGATTTCCCCGTTGAATCAACCTTCCACCGTCAAATACAAGGATATCATCACAAAACCGGCAGCTACTCATTCTGTGTGAGATAAAAATACTCGTTTTATTTTGCACTATTTTATCAAAGTGGGAATATATTTCATATTCACTAATCGGATCCAGCGCTGCTGTTGGCTCATCTAAAATAACGAATGGTGCATTTTTATAAAGTGCTCTGGCAATGGCAATCTTCTGGGCTTCGCCTCCGGAGATTGCTTCGCCTTTTCCCATTTCATAATATAATAGAGTATTAAGTTTATCCGGCATGGCTTCAATTCTTTCTTTTATTCCCACATACTGCAAAGCTTCCCAAACTTTCTTTTCGTTAGCATCCTCCTGACAGGCAATTACATCTTTCACAGGAATGGAAAACAGAGAGAAATCCTGAAATACTGTTGCAAACAGATTGATATATTCTTTGTAATCATACTTACGGATGTCAACACCATTTAATGTAATATAGCCCTCTGTCGCATCATATAAGCGGCAGAGCAGCTTAATAAAAGTACTCTTACCTGCGCCATTACGGCCAACGATAGCAAAATGACGATTCCGATCTAATTTCAAAGATACATTTTTTAAGATTATCTCTTCACTCCCCGGATAACTAAAACTAACGTTATGAAATTCTAGTTCAAATCGTTCCGTCTCCTTTTTATCTACGGAGAAATCCCCGGTATCTAGTGTATTTTTCTTTTCCATAAAATCCGTGTAAAAAGATAAATAGGATTGATATAATTTAATCATATTAATCCCCTCTATGATCGTTCTTAAGGAGGTATTCATTTGCCGCACAGCCCCAATATATTTTGTAAAAGAACCGATGGATAACGCTCCTACATAAGCCTTTATAACGACAAAAAAGTATGCTATCAAAAGTACAATATCATTGAACAAAGATGAGAGCAGCAGGAATTTTTTTTCTGCTTTCCAAAACTTTTGGCTAAT
The DNA here is from genome assembly GCA_023457255.1 of Bacillota bacterium. Taxonomy (GTDB): domain Bacteria; phylum Bacillota; class Clostridia; order Lachnospirales; family Lachnospiraceae; genus Lachnoclostridium. Next base: position 284,725 of record JAEWMB010000020.1, read on the forward strand.
GGAATTTAACTCCATACTAAACTTCTTCCACTCTAAGTATAACATGTCTTTCATATGATACAGACGAATATCTTTTGCAACAGTTATGTCCATTGGCATTCTTCGCCCTAAATGTTCTACCTTTTGGTTTACATCCATCATCTCATAATGCATCTTTACATTCTTTTCGTTCAGCTTTTGAGACAGACTCGCATATAATATGCTTAGTAGTAAAATCAGAACTCCGATTACCAGAAACGAGCCGGTCCTTGATACCATAAAACCCACAAGCCCTTCAACCATAGTTTCTTCCAAACATAAACGCACTAGGAAGCCAAATGACACAATAAATCCTGCGATTCCGGTAGTTAATTCCATAAAGCTTAGCATATACCTTCCAAAACCACCATTTCTTGATACGTTATAATCCGCCGCCTGGAATTCTTCCAGATTCTTTTTATTCTCAAAGGTTGTATAGTCTAGTGAGATAGCTTTTAACAATATCTTGCTGTTACATAAGCGATTTATGGTCATGCTTTTTACTTCTATTACCTTTTGTATATAACTATCAAGTAACCCTAAACCACAGATTGCCAGAATCATGATTGCTGCTTGGAAACATGCCAGATTCCAGTCCTTTGCTATTAGAGAATCAATAATATGGGAGCTACCCACGATTGGGATAAAGGGAATGGAAGCCTTTATGAGAGCACCTGTCAGATTGATGATAATAATAGTACGGTCCAGGGAATGAACCATTTTTTATAATTTCCATCCTTCACTGAAATATTTAGATACCTGCCTCAAGCTTCTCCACCTCCTTCTGATAATAATGAGATTGTACCTGATACATCTTTGCGTATTCTCCAGCTTGTCTCATCAAAGATTCATGATTTCCTTCTTCCAGAATCTTTCCATTTTCTAAGAATAGGATTCGGTCACAAAACCTGGTAGAGCTTAACCTATGGGAAATAAAGATTGATATCTTCCCTTTGCAAAAACCTGCATACTCTTCGTATAATTCACTTTCCGCAATAGGATCAAGTGCTGCTGTTGGTTCATCTAAAATTAAGATTGGAGCATCCTTGTACAACGCCCTGGCTAACATAAGCCGCTGCGTCTCTCCTCCCGATAGTTGGATACCCTCAGAATCTAAGATTTTTGTCAAGGAGGTATGTATTCCATTCGGGAGTTTTTGAACTTTGTTTAAAAGTTTTGTTTGTTCCAAACATTTTAATACCTTCTCTTCCTCGTACTTATTATCCTGTAAATTTTTATCCACCTTAGAAAATGCACGGCTATAGTCAGTATCAAATTGCTTTGTACCTAGTAATTCTTCCTCCCTTTTCGTCCATGCACAAGATATATTTTTAGCAATGGAAAAAGGAAGCACACTAATATCCTGAAATAAAATTGAAATATATCTGCGATACTGCTCCTTATCCATGGTTTTAATATCTACCCCATCGATAAGAATACGCCCTCCGCTTAACGGATAAAGTCCACATAATAACTTCATCAATGTTGTTTTCCCGGCACCATTGATACCAACCAATGCGACTTTCTCACCAGCCTGCAGCGTTAAGGAAAAATGCTCAAATATCATTTTATCCCCATAGCCAAAGCTTACATCTTCAAAGACGATATTGTTACAGACTTTAGGAATCGCAATCTCTTCTTTATCTGCTTCTTGCACTTCTTCTCCTGCATACTCCCTAAACTTACTGATTCCGAGATTAATCCTCTTGATATATGTATAACTTTCTACTATCTTACTAATCCAAGTTCCAAATCCGGCAACAATACCAACATAAATTAGAAATTCTGCTACCTCCATCTTTCCTTGCATTACAAGGATAATTAAAAACAGATAAGAACATGCATCACGAAGAAAAGATGTAAGGTTAATGGTAAGGTTTGAGTAATAATGATGTCTTTGTATATCAGCATATAATTTTGTAGCCTCTTTGGTATTCTTATCTAAGGCTTTATTAAACCATTGATACATACCATACATACGGATGTCCTTAGCTTTTTCCGTATTAATAGATTCTCGTTTCAGATACCAAAACCGGCTGCTGTTCTCCCAAAATGGATCCATATGTTCAAATTGATATCGGATTGCTTTCGACTTCGCAATACAATTGACTACCGATGTCAGCACTAATAATAGCAGCAGCAAGATATGAAGTCTGCCCGCCATCAAAGCGTAAAGCAAAAAACCTCCGACATTAATGATAAAAGCACTGCTATACATGTAAAAACCCAGCACCCCATCATACTGTCCCATTCCATCCATATCCGATAAGTACCCTCTCACTTCCGAAAGGCGTTTACGGGAAACAGAATCTTCAAGTTCACTAATATCACATGACAACACCTTTTTATTAAGCTTGCTCCAATATTGTATATCAGAGAGCATGATTCCCATTTTTTTAATTTCATTGTCTACAAAAGTACGTACGAGGTTAAGAAGAAGTATTCCACCAATCCACACAGAAATTCTTATCAATAGATCGGATAATAACATTTCACTTTGTAAAATTCTTAAAACTTCTGCCGGTATCAATATTAATAAAAATGGAATTATAATTTGTATCATAATATTCACTAGGAGATAACCATAATAGCGATAACCAAAAACCTTAATATCTTTCCAAGCCATAACGATATTACTCCCTAGAGAATAACGAGTCCCGGCTTTATTTCTATAAAACATAACTCACTTCCTCCCCGATGTAACTTCTTTCCTCTCAAGTGCCCTCAAAAACATTCGGAGTTCCTAAGAAAATTGCACTTTTATTAATTCTTTCTGCATTCGCTTAATCGCTGAAAACAATTCCTCACCTCTATCTCTAGTTACTTTCCAGTGCTCCTGCACTGAATCCATGAAAGCTCTTTTATACTCTTTGGAATGAGCTCTGATCATCTCAATTTCACTAATGGCATAATATCCTCCTTATTCTCCATATTAAAATAGGTGTTTATTAGCAATTCTATCTTATTTGATAGTATATCGCAAATAAATTTTCTTAAAAGGCAGAAACATTATTATAAATATAGTGTTCTTCTATCCCACTTTATGCAGTTATTCTTATAAAGAAAGATAGCAACAATCGAGCCGGCTGTTGCTATCTTTCTAAACGGATATTATTAGAATATTTTACGATTCACAAAGGAACACACCGTTAGCAAAGGGGCATAGATTATTCTTTGGTAGAAAGAAAATACTTAGCTTAAATGAATTGCTCCATATTCTCGGATATTCATGGGATAAATATGATTCGCATCAACGAACCTAGACATATATTCAATATAATTCGTGGTTTCCGCTTTAGGAATAATACTCATAATAACTCCTGCAAATCCACCGCCATGAATGCGGCAGCTTCCGTCGCCCAATCGTTTTATAAAAATTTCCGTTAGTGCCAATGCTATATTTATCTTCTGTTCTTTTTTATCCGTAGCTACATAACAATTTTGCAGCCACTTCCAGGAGGAGTCACCGGATTCTTTTATTATCTTTAAGAGATGTTTCTCATTATGATCTGCGACTGCCTGTATTGCTTCCTCAACTCTGCGGTTTTCTTCGTAAAAGTGCATTGTTCGAAGTAAGGCTCTATCATTTTGAAGGTTTTCTTCCAGTTCTTTAAACTGTTCTAAAAACATAGATAAATCACTATCACAAAGTAACATGCCGCCTAATTTATTTGCAACTTCTTTCATTTCCTTAGGTATCTCGGAATATTCCCCGCTCAAATCAGCATGACCTTTTCCTGTGTTTACTATAATTAGGTCATACCCAATCTTTGAAAATGAGAAATCTACTTTCTCATATTTTATATCCTTAGAAAAGTCTAAGAATATGGTACCGCCAACAGCACATGCCATCTGGTCCATTAGGCCGGAAGCTTTACTCCAATATTTATTTTCTGCATATTGGCCAATTTTCGCATAATTGGTATAGCTCATTTTGCTGTCATTGAAAAAATAGTTTAAGATAGAACAAATCAGCATCTCAAAAGAAGCAGAGGAACTTACTCCGGCAGCTCTGATTACATTCGTGGCTATGTATGCGTCAAATCCGGAAGCATTAAATCCGGACTCTAAGGTTGCTTTTATCATTCCGGCAATCAAAGATAATGTACCTTGATTGATTGGAACCTCCTCTATCTGAGATAAATCCATTCGGATTTCTTCTTCGTATCCTTCACTAAAGATAGAAATAATATTGGAATTGTTAGGATAGGCAGCACCTATGGTATCCATGCTGATACTGGCAGCTAAAATTTTCCCTCCATTATGGTCTGTATGATTTCCTACAATTTCTGTTCTTCCCGGAGCCGTAAAAAACTCCATCTGCTCTGAATTAAAATGTTTCGTAAATTGTTGCGCCAAAGCTTCATAACGTTTTAAGCTAATCTCACTTTCCCCATAGACCTTATGAAGTATCTCCGTACTTGGAAGTTTCATCTTAGAATCTCCTTTTTTAATTTATTTTTTGCACTTTATATTCTTGCTGATTTCTATCCCGTTTCGTTTCGCTGTTATCTGGAGTATCCCAATCTAGTTTGATTAAACCGGTAAGCAAACACCTTAATCTTTTGATTTTATTGTAATTAATTATATACAAAATTCCTTAAAGAACATACGATAAAATAGGAATATATTGAGATTCTCCTATAAATATGCTATTATATTTTTCATAAACAGTAATATATTGATTCTTGGAAAGGAAGGGTCCTATGCAGATAGTTACAAACAAATTTCAGCGGGAAATGAAGGAACATGGCAACGACCAGTTTCCTTTTTTGATTAGTTATGAACGGCTATCCAGGTATGACTCAGGCTCTTTTTTGTGGCATTGGCATCCTGAAATTGAGCTAACCTTAATTGATAAAGGGGAGATGCTTTACACGGTGAATGACCATATCTTTCATCTTCATCAAGGCGAAGCTTTGTTTGGTAATGTCAGTTCCTTTCACACCGGTACCAAATTTGACAACAGAGATTGTGAATATACCTCCATCACCTTTGATCCAAGGTTTCTCTATGGATATGAACACAGTATTGTATACCGTAAGTATGTTGAGCCTATGATACAGAACTTTTCTTTATCGGCAGTCCATTTTGATTTATCCGAAGATTGGCATAACGATATCACTGAAGTATTAAGAAAAATAATTACAATCGAACAAAAAAAGGAAGAGATTTATGAGATGGATATCTTAATCCAACTCCAAAAATTTTGGAAATTACTTTATCTGCACAATAACGCCACTCCTGCGATGGAATCTTGTGATAAACGAAACTATGATAGAATTCGGAATATCTTATCCTATGTTGAAAATAACTATGCAGATAAGCTGACACTGGAAGATGCCGCTAAGAACATTCATTTATGTAAAAGTGAATGCTGCAGACTCTTTAAGCGATATATGAAAGTATCTCTGTTTGAATTCATATTACGGTATCGGATTGAAAAGAGCTTAAACTATCTTATTAGTTCGCAGTATTCTATCATAGAAATTGCAGACAAGGTAGGCTTTAACGATTCTAACTACTATTCTAAAGTATTTACAAAAATAAAAGGATGCTCGCCAACGAAATATAGAAAGAGGAATCTGATGATTTTTTAACGCGAGGAAATTATAAACGGCAATCAGAATACTGATTGCCGTTTTACGAAAGCAATTTATTAAGTTAGCGTCATATGGTTCTTTTTTCTCCAAACCTCTTTTGATATCTGCGCAGGCTTTTACCAATACCTCATTATAGGTAAGATCGTTATAGGAATCACCATAATGTAAATTAATTGCACCGACAGGACCAGCAAAAAATGGATAAGCAAATTCTTTCCCAAGGATCGTGCTTTTGGTATCTATATTTGAGGCTTCAACAAGCGTATCCATATTCAAGCGGATTTCTTTCCATTTCTCATAGTTTCGTATGGCGGTATCACCAATTCCTTTTGCTCCTGGTCCAGGTATTTGATTTTTGCAAGCTCTTCCATTACACTCAGGGCACGCTTTACAATATGGTACAATATTTTTCTTTGCATTTTCTAAGATTTCTGTATATGACATTGCAGTACTCAATTCTTTCCTCTCCTTTGTAAACAAGAAAAGTGTGCTTTATAAGCTTTCCTTGCCGTGACTAAAGTAGTTATTGCTCCCCTATTGTATCATACTTGGATTTAAAATGTAATATGAAAGAAAACTCAAATTTAATGACGTCACTAAATGATGATACTTTAGTTTTATTATTACTAAATCTTAATAGAGTCTACCCATTATTTTATGTTTGTTATGATGCATTAAAATTTATCTTATAAATTCTATATCTGTCACCTTCTACTGTGAGAATTGCCATCGTAACATCCTGATAGAATCTCTTACGTCCGCAGCTTCCTGGGTTTAGCCAAAGAACCTCTTCCTTTCTCTCCATGGAGTATTTGTGGGAATGACCATAGACAACGATATTTACCTCTGGTGGGAGTTGCTTTATATCATTTTTGTTATGGATAAGATAAAAGGTAATGTTGTCCACAGAGATGGTTAAAAACGAAGGTAAGATATTGGCCCACTCTTTATCATTATTCCCCCGTACCACAAATAAAGGCGCATAGGTTAATAGCTCCTCATAAATTTCTTTTGTGTGAATATCACCAGCATGAAGGATATAGTCTACTTGTTTTAAATGCTCACATACTTCTGGACGCAATAAGCCATGAGTATCTGATATAATCGCGATTGTTGTCATAATAACCTCCATGCTGTCATTTGAATTTCCTTAGTCGGTGTATCTAATACTTTTTAATTATATAGACACTATTTTATTATAAGTTTAAGCTTTTCAATAGGATATCGTTCTTACTATTGTTTGCATAATCATTATTACTATGCAAAACATATGGTTATGTTACCGTGAATACAGTGTATTCCGATATGCGCTGTATTTTAACGTACTATTTTTATGCTTTTTCCCTTTTCATAAGGATATTCAAAAATAAAAATGCACCACCCAATATTAGTAGAATGAATTTACTAATATTGAGGAGTGCATTTTGCATTTCATTTTTCAATCTTCTATTTTTTCATGATTATTCAAGAACTTTTATTAGTTTAGGATACTGAATAATTTCTTAAGTGCTTTTTGGGTTGCATTGGTATAGAAGTAATTATAACGATAGAACATATAACCATCCACTTTTCCAGTATCGCGGCAAGTTGTTATCATATTCGCTAATATGTTTGTATTTTTCTTAAATTCTGGTTCTTCATTAGAGCCTGCTTTGTAAACCGGAATACCAACATAAACATTTACATTTGTATTCTTGCGAAGGTCTAACCAACGGTTTAAGATACCATCAAATGGATATTTGCTATGTTCAAAACTCCAATAAAGCTGAGGGCAGATATAATCAACGTATCCCGGTTCTGATAGCCAACGGTCTACATCTACGTAATAGCGGTCATTCATGCGTAACGTATCAAGAAATCCACCCGGACTGATACCAAATACTACCTCAGGGTTTTCTCTCTTGATTAAAGAATAAATACCCTTCACTAAAAAGTTTACATTTTGTCTTCTCCAGTCCTCAATTGGAAGAATTTCATCCTTTAAACCTTGTTCTTTATAAGATTTAACATAGCTGTTATATTCTGTTGCATCAAATACTTTTTTATAATTAGAACCTAGCGTTGGATAAAAATAATCATCAAAATGAATTCCATCCACATCATAATTTCTTACGATTTCAAGTACTCCGTTGCGAATTAATGTGCGTACCTCAGATTTTGCCGGATTGTAGTAAAGGTTTCCATCAAAAGACAACACATTGCGGTCATTTGTTTTTTTCTTATCCGTCAACCACTTTCTTGCCGGATTATCTGCTGCCAGTGTCTTTACATCTGTGTTTTTGGCAGTAATACGATATGGATTTAGCCATGCATGAAATTGAAGTCCCCTATCATGGGCTGCTTCTACCATGTACTCTAAAGGATCAAACCCCGGGTCTTTTCCCTGGGTACCACTAATGTACTTTGACCAAGGGAAATAACTGGAGTTATACATAGCATCTCCAAAGGGACGAACATGAACAACAACAGCATTCATGCCCATGTCAACTACGTTATCAAACATTTCGTCAATTTGAGCTTCAAATTCAGCCTTTTTATAACCGGTACTTTTAAACTCAAGATAGGATATCCAAACTGCCTTAAATTCCAGGTCAATATAGAGATAACTTACAGTTACCCCTCCATTGACATCCTCCGCACGGAAAGAGCAGTATCCGGACTTCTTTACTTCAAAAGTCCCGTTTTCTGATAATTCTTTCCCGGATACCGTCCATCTCACACTATCTCCTGAGGTTACTAAGTTTGGTAGGTAAACAAAGGATTTTAACTTTGCTTTACTACTAACTTCATAGGTTACCGTTGCTTTTTGATTCAAAACCCGATATGAGGCATTTATCGTTGGTGCGGTAACTGTCTCTGCTGCCATTGCCGGCACAGCCTGATTAATAGCGAATACAAACAATAACATCCAGGCTAAGATAAACCTCCACTTTCTTTTAAACATGATATCAACCTTTCTTCTATTCAAGCAAATGTCTTGTTTTATTTTCTGCTTCGTAACTTATCATTTCCCTTTATCTATTCGTAGGATAAGCCTCAAATAAGCTAACTACGGTATCATAAATAGTTTTTGCAGCTTTTTTCTGTGCGGTGGAATTTGTTAATATGGATAAATCACTTGGGTTTGATAAGAAGGCTAACTCGATCAAAACCGCAGGTACTGAATTATCACGGACAACAACAAAACCCTTATCAATGATTCCAAGATTTTTGGTTCCAAGTGCTTTGGATAAGTTATTCACCAGGGTATTTGCTAAAATCTTGTTCGTTAATCCGCTGTTTGTTTTCGATTTATTGATACTGCTGTAGTATACACTGGTACCACGGGCCGCAGAACTGGTACTGGAATTACAATGTAAGCTGATAAAGAAATCTGCCTCAACTTGAGCAGCAAATGCCGCGCGGTCAGCAAGTGGTATCAATGTATCATCAATTCTTGTGTAGTAAATCTTAATACCTGAGTTTGTAAAGTATTCCTTTGCATATTCATTTAAAACCTTAAAGTTAATCACTTTCTCTAGAGTGGAACCCTTAACTGCCCCTGGATCTTTACCACCATGTCCAGCATCAAGAATAATTATCTTATCATAGATGGCGCTGGGTCTGTCGAGCGTAACCTGAAGCTTTCCGCCCGCAATGGTGTATTCAAATCCTTGAATTACACTTGTGGTTATCAGTATTTCAGTTCCTTTAGCGGAAGAATAGGATACTTTTATATTTGCAATTTTTTCATACGTAGCTGCAATAGGATTTTGCTCAAAGAAAGAACGGTGATCCCCTTTGATACGTATGGAAATCTGTTTTTTATGATAGTTATCTTCCGAAGAAATATCGGATAGACGAACGCCGCTTGGCAGTGCTATTTTAAGTGCCTTATTATTGATTTCCGGAATAATCTCCTCTTGATCGATCAATATGCTAAAGGTGGAACCCTCCTCCTTGATCTCATAGGTTACTTCCGGTGATGGTTTTTGAATAATCAAAAAGGTGCTGTTTGGTGACGTGGAATTTAGCGATACATACACCATAGAAGTGGATTCTTCCTGGTTAGAGAAATTATAATTACCTAATGTATTTACTGTGTTTGGTAATGAGATATAGATGCTGTCTTCATCTTCTGTAATCGTCGGTTTAATGCCTTGTTGGCCTGTCACAGATAAGTACTCATACCCTTTTTCATCCCTCCCTGCACTTATCTGAGTCAGATAATTTGGGTAAAGAGATAAGGATAGGCCTTTGCCGTCATTTTCCGAAGTCATGGCAAAATTGATAGACGTATCCAATAATGTCAAAATAACATCCGTTTGATTACTTACCGCATCATAGATTACTCTTGCTTCTTTTACCAATTCATTGCCAAAGGTAAAGATACTGTCTGTTGCAATCATGTTATCAAAGGTTAGGGTTAACTCTTCGTTTTCTTTAGCAGCAGTTACCTTGGAAAATGACTGTTCAAACGTTAACAGATACTTTTCCTTATCGGCAGTTAATTGATCCGTATCCAGTGTTAAAAATTGTGAAGTATCTGCACTTCCTGTATCAATAAAGTTTTCAAAAGTCATCGCATTTTCCGCTTCTTCTAATACGGCTTGATAACTATCGTCGGATGTCCAATTAAAATACTCTGATTTACTTAAATTACCTTCTCCCGGTGTACTTGGCGATATCGGAGGTATGGTTATATTGGGTTCTTTACCAACCTTATTTGTTGTTTTGATTTCAGAAGTCCCCGTAGAAGAATTCCAGTTATAATCGTAGCCTAAAGCTTTTGTTACGAATTGTGCCGGCACTAATACTGCTTCTGTTTTATTATCCTCATTGTAAACAAGTTTCGGAGCCACACCACAATCCACAATCCGATCATTTAAGTAAGCGAGATTGCTGCCTAATTCCATGGATAAATTGATGTCACCTTTTGTAAAGGAAACAGTCCCTTTGCTTGCGGAATACTTATAAGTTACCCCCATGCTCTTAGCAAAAACTTTATATGCCTGAGTCATAGCGGTGTTGGCAATTAAAATACCAGGGAGATTGGAAACATTCACGCTTTTCCCATCAACCTTCACTTTTCCTTGCGTCCCGGTATAGGTTATGGATTGATTATCATAGAATAAGTTTAACGGCTTTGTAATCGTAACCGTGGAGCTTGTGCTGTTCCAATTATAGGAATAGCCAAAGGTTTCGGCAACAAATCTGGTCGGAACTAAAATAGCAGTTTCATTCACTTCGGAATACTTAATAGAGATTGGCGCTGCATTCATGGTTACGGATTTTCCATTCACTAATGCGGTCTTACTGCCTAAGGTTAATACCATGGTAGTCTTGTCATCTCTTAGTGTTACTGTTTTTTTCTCCTTATTGTAAAGCGTCTTAATTCCTAACGTATCACGAAATATTTTAACGTATGGTCCTAAGGCTACTCCATTGCTTGATAGAATACCAGGAGTATCTCCTAAAGAGAGAGAGTTTCCGTTATATACATAAGAGATGGTCTTTTCCATTATTTTCATCGAGGAACTTGTTGTATAATTGTAGATTTTAAGACCGCCGGCTGCCTGAGCCTGATCTAGCGGAGCAGAACTTATTAATAAGCTGACAATTAACAACACGCACATTTTCTTATAGTTTTTTATTTTCTTTCTCATAATTCACCTACTGTACTTCATTTTTGAGCCAAATCACCTTTTCTTTTGGTCTACACGAATAGAATACCTAGTAAATTTGTTATAATTGTGTCATAATTTCTCAAAACATTTGTCATATTGTAGGAATTTTATTCCTCATAGGATAAGTACGATAAAAATGAGGGCACGGTCATAAAAACAGGGATAATGGAAAACTTATAGATTACCGAATCTATAAGTTTTCCATTATCCCCGCTTTTTTAACAAGCTCTTATTACGCGATTTTTGCTAGCAAACCATATCAAACCAGCTTCCAAGATCACCCGGCTGATGAATACTTCCACTCCTGTTATATGTCTTGAGTGAGTTTACGGCATTCATTGCGGCTTTACTGATGTCGGAAGCTTTCCCTTGAACCCTGCCTGCAAAAGAACTGCTCCCGGTAAAATACGACTTCAAGTCATTTATATTCGCAGATTTTAACTTACTCTCATCAACTTTTAGGTTATTATCTGCTCCTACCGTAATTCCCATTTTACCTAAAGCTACTTTGTTTGACTTTGCAATTCCTGTCATATAGGCAGTCTTTTTAAGTACAGAAAGGTCATCTTGTTTGCTGGAAGACTCCAAAACGGAATTATAAGACGAAGCAAATTGATTGATTACTTTTGCAATACGGTCATAATCGTATTCCTTTCCTTTCACTACTTCTCCTGTTTTCTCGTCTTTCACTTCTTTTTCTACTTGTCCCCATATGGAGCCCTTTCCGGTATCAAGAAGTTGGTCCGCTGCTTCTTTTAAGGAATCTGCATCCTTTTTGGCAGCAAGTATCTTAGATTTTTCAGAATTAGGTTTTGTAGAACTTGAGTCTTCGGATTCTTGCGCTTCCATCTTTTTATAATACGCAGTAAGCAATTTCTTATAGCTTCCATTGTTGATACTCATATACTGTCCAAGAATATTATTACTTCCACCGGAAGAACCTTGCGACGTTGAAGAAAACAAAGACGTAGAAAAGTTATAATAATTTGTAGATATCGCCATATACCTTCCCTCCTTTCTTATGTGTTATATCGGATAGTTTTTTCAAAATATTAGTTCTTTTGCCCTGTTGTTATGACTGAAACAAGATAAAACGGATTCTCACCCTCTTCTGTAATTCGAATTTCTACAGTATGTTTTTCAAAGGTTAAGTTATGTTTAATATCATGAAGATAAAGCCAATCTCCCCACCCGTTCGGATAATTCCCATCCAGTGCAACCGCATTCTCTTCATCTCCATCAATAATTGCAATTGCTTTCGGTGTCTTCAATCGGTTGGTCTTCTTATATTGCAGTGAAACGGAGGAACCAATAACTTCAAAGGTAATAGAATCACCGATATTTTTAGCAGTATAACCGTTCTTAAATACATCTGTTATTCCATTTTGCTTGTTTTCATCTTTCTCAAATCCTGATAATTTCGGTTTTGAATTTCTACTGTCATAACGATTGGAATTCCTGCTTGATAATTTTTGTGTCTCCTCTGGTAGCGCATACGAGGTATCGAAAGAGCTGATCTCGTTTGCTGCAATCCCATGAAGGAAATTAGTGACTATCTCTGCTGCAAAGGCGTGACCGCGGTCATTTGGGTGAAGATTGTCCGCAGAGACATCCATAGCGGTTAATTTACCGTTAACAATTTCCTGATAAATGCTCTCCTTCATACTGATAATCGGTAAATCATATGCTTTCGCAATCTCGTTGTGCCTGTTTTGAACATTACTTCCATTGTTGTACTGTACCATATTTAATACAATTACTGCAGGTTTTGATTCACTTTCTAAAATCATGCGAAGCAAACTCTCATAAGTTTCCCCATATTTTTGAGACCCTTCATCATTTACACTAAACTCAACAATAACAAAATCAGGATTTTTTGAAAGCAAATCCTCCTTCACTCTGGCACAGGCAAATTGTGAAGTAGTTGCGCCAATTCCGGCATTCACCATTTCAAAATTAGCAGCTTTAAAATTCTCATTCCACCAATTGTACACGTTACTTGCATAACAATTTTCATAAGAGGAGGCGCCGGAACCCATGGTAATGGACCCTCCGATAAAACCAATCGTAAGCTTTTCACCGGCAGAAGCTCTCTTTACTAACTCCTCAAGACGATAGGTATTCCCTATATTAAGTACGGCTCTTTCTGTATATGGCAGTTGCTCAGGAAGAATGCGTTCCGCACTATCAATTGTTCCGGTTGTACCAAAGCCTAGAATATGAAAGTTTTTCCCCTTCGTCTCCTCTGTTACTTTAAGCTCTACTTCGTGTTTTCCTGCGGTTACCTCATTTAACAGTGTTACTACTTGAGGATTATTCCAGCCTTGGCTTGCATTGGCGTTTACGGTTGACTTCTTTTTGCCGTCTATGTAGACTTCAAGACATCCCATATTTTCGTTATTATCTTCCTTATAAAGTAAAAACAGATTTCTTCCTTTCATAGTGAATCGGAACGAATCCGCTTCTTCCTTTCCCCAAATCCATCCGCTTGGGAAATGGGTAATATTCGAGTTTCCCTCTAAGAAACCGCCCAGAGAACTCGGATAGAGATTTTTATTATTATAAAAGGTTAAAGAGGCGTAAGGTGCACCGAAAGCTCTCGCTTCTTCGTAATTCGTTTCAGCCGTATCAAAACTGCCCGCAGCAACCAAATCAAAATAGTATGACAGGCATTCTGTAATAAATTCGTGCCCTTCTTTGGTCGGATGAGCTTCATCGTTTGAATAATCAGCCCATGTCATCTTTCCTGCTTCAATCTCCGGCCATATAGCCTGCTTTACACTTATCATCGGCAATTCAAAAGCTTCTCCTACCTTTCTCATGTGATCTTCACAAGTATATCCTGTTTGTGTTACGGTAAATAATAAAATTACCGCCGGTTTGGATTCTGAATTAAGACATTTTGTAACTAAGCTCTCATATGCCATTTTACTCACCGCATCATTAGAATCATTAACCGCAAATTCGATGACTATAAGATCGGGAGAACGCAAAAGAACATCTTCTTTTACCCTCAGTAAACCAATCGTAGATGAAGTTCCGCTTAAGCCTGCGTTCACCCGCTCAATGTTTGTATTTTGAAATTTTTGCTGCAGATATTTTGTGGTCTTAATCGCAAAATTTTGATTGGAATTCACCAAATATCCTTCGGTAATAGAACCGCCGAAATAGGCTATGGTAGTTTTTTCGCCATTCCTCATCTTATCCATTACTTGCTTAATACGATAGGTATTACCTTTGCTGATTAACGAACTTTTTACTCGTTCTGTTGCTGTTATTTCGACTGGTGCCTCTGATATTTCGGGTGTAACCGTTACTTCTAAATCCTTTTGTAAGATTTCTTTTTCTTTCGGTTTACAACCTGTTAGCAGAATACTGATGGTTATAAAAGTTAGTACGGCTAGAGAACTAATCTTTAGATTCTTCACTGTAACCTCCATTCTTAAGCGAATGACACGCTTGTAGTTGATAGTTATGTACTTCTACGTCAATAAAGTGCAAAATAAAAGCAGATATCATAAAGGTAACAGGAATTGAAACCAAGGATGATATCTGCTCCCAATGTCATGAAATGTCACAATCTTTTATCATGGCATTACAAACATAGATAACAAAACATTTTATTGCAAAATTTAGGCTAATTTCATTAACGCTTCTGTTAGGGATTGCAATTGCTCATTCGCATCCTCAAAACTTGTGCCTTTTACGCCGATATAGAATTTGATCTTTGGCTCCGTACCGGATGGACGTACACACACCCAGGCATCCTTATCTAACTCGAAATATAATACATTAGACTTAGGTAAACCAGTCTTAGAAACTTCTTTCGTTTCAAGCTTGATTACTTTATCCGTCTCATAATCACGGAAGGACACTACCTTGTAATTTCCAAGCTGTTTCGGCGGATTTTGACGAAAGCTTTCCATCATTTCCTTAATCTTTTCCGCACCTTCCACACCCTTTAAGGTCATTGTCTCAAGACCTTCACGGAAGTAACCATATTTCTGATAAATAGTTAGCATCTGATCCCAAAGAGTAAGTCCTTTTGTGCTGTAATAGGCTGCTGCTTCACAAAGCGCCATAACAGCTACAATCGCATCCTTATCTCTTGCATGAGTTCCGATAAGACAGCCATAGCTTTCCTCAAAACCAAACTCATAAGTTCCTTCTCCGGTTTCTTCAAACAGTTTAATCTGCTCTCCGATGTATTTAAATCCGGTAAGTACTTCAATTAACTCAATGTTATACTCTCTTGCTACTTTATCAGCCATGTTGGTAGAAACGATTGTTTTTATTAAAGCACCGTCTTTTGCTAATATGCCTAACTCTTTCTTTTGGCTTAATAAGTATTCACAGATTAACATTCCGGACATATTACCGGTAAAGGAAACAAAATCTCCTGTCTTTGAATCTTTAGCATAAACACCAAGCCGATCCGCATCCGGATCTGTTGCTAATATCAAATCGGCATCTACCTTCTTCGCCAGATCAAGAGCAAGTTTAAATGCCTTAGGATCTTCCGGATTTGGATATCCAACGGTACTAAAGTTGCCGTCTGGAAGTTCTTGTTCCGGTACTACAAAAACATTCTCAAATCCGAGTTCACTAAGAACACGGCGTACCGGCAGATTTCCTGTGCCATGAAGCGGAGTATAAACAATTTTTAAGTCACCCCCGACTTTCTTAATTACATCAGGATGAATCACCTGCCTCTTTAATTCTGCAATATATAAATCATCGATTTCTTTCCCAATTGTGTGATAAAGGCCTGCTGCAATCGCATCTTCTTTTTTCATTGTTTTTACGGTATTAAAATCTGTCACATCATTTACTTCATTGATGATTTGCTCATCTTTCGGATAAGTAATCTGAGCGCCATCTTCCCAGTATACCTTGTATCCATTGTACTCCGGCGGGTTATGACTTGCTGTAATAACAATACCGGAGATACAGTTTAATGTACGAAGTGCAAAGGATAGTTCAGGTGTCGGACGTAAGGATTCAAAACGATATGCTTTAATTCCATTCGCGCATAAGCAAAGTGCCACTTCTTCACTAAATTCTATGGACATATTCCTGGAGTCGTATGCAATTGCTACACCACGATTCTCTCCGTGTTCTTTCTTAATAAAATTCGCAAGTCCCTGTGTCGCTTTACGAACAGTATATAAATTCATACGATTTGTACCGGCTCCGATAATCCCACGTAACCCTCCGGTACCAAATTCTAAACTCTTATAGAAGCGATCTTTAATTTCTATATCATTACCCTCTAAACTTTTTAATTCCTCTTTTGTCTTCTCATCAAAGTATGCATCTTCACACCAAAAACGGTAGATATCCAAATAATTCATATTTCCCTCCATACCTGCACATGTTTTTTGCGCATTACAAGTTTGCGGCGCAGACACAAACCTGCCGGCTAAATACGTTGTATTCAACCTCCAAGTGCGAATGTGGTTTCTCTCACACTTTTCCTATCATACAAAGCAGGTGCATTATCTTTGCGCAGATTTCCTTGTACTTGTAGGAGAGTAATCTTACACATAACATATAGCACCTTTTTTACCATACTATACTAACACAGATTACTTCAACAATTCAAGATTGTTCTGAATTAAATTACAGCGTTGTGCCACACAATCTACCGAACGGAGAGGATCACTTGGAGTATGGAAGACATAATCAATGAGCTGAGCTATTGTTGTTGTCGCCACATGAAGTCTGGTATCAGAAGATGCGTAATAAAGATAAACTTCACCATTTTCTCTTGCAATCGCTCCATTGGTAAATACTACATTGCTGACATCGCCAACTCTTTCCTCTCCCCTTGGCGAAAGGAGCATACCGGACGGCTCCGCAATCACTTTCCATGGTTCCTTTAAATCCGTCGCAAAAGCATAGATTACATAGCGTAAGCCTGCTGCTGTATTTCGAACCCCATGTGCAATATGAATATATCCCTCATCTGTTTTTATTGGGACAGCCCCCGCACCATTCTTTGCTTCGGTTATCGTATGATACTTTCTTGCACTTGTTATAATTTCATCCTCAATCACCGGATTTAGTATATCATCACATAGTCCAAATCCTATTCCGCCACCAGAACCGGTATCGATAAAGTCATCCATTGGTCTGGTATAGAATGCATATTTTCCCTGGACAAATTCCGGATGCAGTACGACATTTCTTTGCTGTGGGGAACGAAGTGTTTTAAGATTCGGTAATCGCTCCCAGTTCTTTAAATCCTTTGTTCTTGCAATACCGGCTGCCGCTACCGCAGCGGATAAATCTTTTGATTTTGTGTCCTTACTCTCGGAACAAAATACCCCATAGATATAACCGTCTTCATGTTTGGTTAATCGCATATCATATACATTCGTTTCTTCTTTGCAAGTATCCGGCAACAGAATCGGATAATCGAAAAATCGAAAACCATCAATGCCGGTTTCACTTTCTGCCACACCAAAAAAAGATTTCCGATCATTTCCTTCAATACGTGCAACTAAGTAAAACTTTCCATTAAGCTCAATCGCACCTGCATTAAAAACCGCATTTACGGAAAGACGCTCCATAAAATATGGATTTGTTTCCTTCTTTAGATCGTATTTCCAAAAAGGCGGAATATGGTCTCTGGTTAATACAGGATAAACATATCTATCATATACTCCATTATATCCGCCTGATTTTTTGTTTTTTCTAGTAAGAAGTTCTTCATAGTTACGCAACTCCTCATAATAACGTTCGTGTATCATGATAACCTCCGTTCTAACGCGTTTCAGCGTTTGTAATGACAATAATAAGCCCGAAGCATTTCTGCTGAAATAGATTTATTTACGAAAGAATTTGGCCTTATCCATTTCTGCTTATAATTTCAAAACACATTCTACCATTGTGGTATGGACATTTCCAAGGCTCTACGATTGGCTTTTTACTAAAAGGATTCCCATCTTTATCAACTTCCCAATACCACTCGGAACCGGATCTTTTATCATGAACTTTCTCTAAGATAAACTGGAAGATATCCATCGCTGCCAGCAAATAGCGTTTTTCACCACAATCCTTTTCATACCCGTTTAAGAATCCCACAACTGCTTCTGCCTGTACCCACCATATTCTTGATGTATTTATCATTCCTTTTTCACATTCGTTTAATAAAGAATGCTCTTGGTAAGCCGTTTGATAAATCTGATTCGTTAAGTCTTTTGTAATCGGTTTTAATAAAGAATCGTATTTCATTTCTTTTATCACCTCAAGACCACGGTCAATCAGCCATGCTGTCTCAATGTCATGTCCATACGAATGCAAGTCAAGTATGCTATTCATATACTCATCAAAGAATACTTCCTGGCGATGTAATTTTGGGTTATAAACCTTCGTTCGTATCGTGTCGAGCATCCACATCAATCGTTCTTTGACTTCGATTTCACCAGTCGCACGGTAATATTCTGTATAGGCTTCGAAGACATGCAGCAACGTATTCATCGTTTTATGTGCGATTACACCATTTTCGGAAAGTTTCTCATTATCAATTGGGTGAAAGCCTCGGTTAAAGGCTTCCAAATATCCTACCGAGTCTGTGCATCTCTTCTCAATGATACCAATTATAGATTTTGCCAGAGTGATTGCTTCCTCGTCCTTGGTAGCAATATAATAAGACGATAGTGCATAAACTGCAAAAGCCTGATTATAAGTATGTTTCGTAGTATCATATGCACTTCCATCATAATTCAATGCCCAATAGATCCCTCCAAAGGTTTGATCTAAGCAATGGTTCCTTAAAAATTCATAAGCATGCTTTGCATAGGATAATAACTTCTCATCGAAAAGCGTAAGATATGCATTCGAGTAGAACCATAAAATTCGGCTATTTAGGATACATCCTTTTACTGCTTTTTTATCCACTTGTAAGTCAAAATCCAAATACCCGTAAAATCCACCGTTTTCTTCGTCCTTTAATTTATTCCAAAAAGGAATAATAACCTCGGAAAGATGAGCTTTTGCAAGCTCCTTCATTTGTTTGTAGTTATCCATGGGTTTCACCTCAGCAAAAGTATTATTTATTATGATTAAAGCGATAACAAAATAATTGGGCTATAAAATATTTTGTTTCATGCTAAACATCCAAAGTTACAATCGTAATATTAGGGATGCAAAGAGTTATTTGCACCCCTAATATTAATAGACTTACCCCAAAGTCTCTCTAAGAAGTTATCACAGAAGCCAGATAAAACTCACTTTTTGGTTGTATCCCCTCTTCTATGATGGTAATTGTTAAGGTATGTTTCTTTTTCACGTCCGAAACTAAGATATCTTGTAAATATAGACAATCTCCCCAGGTCTCTTCAAAATTTGCATCCAATATAATCGCATTTTCTTCCTGTCCGTCTAAAACAGCTTTCGCAATCGGAGCAGGTTTATGTATCGTTTTTCGGTATTGAACCGATAAAATCTTACATTCAAGTTCCAGTTCAATTGAGTCGCCTGATTTTGTGGCAATGTATCCGCCTTTAAAGAGGTCCGTAATCCCGTATTGATCTTCTTCATCCATATGAAAACCCTTTAATACCGGAGTTAACTCTGAATTCTTATAACGTATGGCTCCCTCAAAGCGGTTAGGTGTGATAGGATATGGCAGATTTGTATCTTTGAGCCTGCTCTTATCGATTTTTGTATGATTTATTGTTTCAAGGGCTTTTGTGATAACAAAGGCAACTAATTCATGACCAAAATCGTTTGGGTGCAAGTTATCCGGAGTAATCTCCTCTATAAGGAGCGTTCCATTCAGAAGCTCTTTATAAATACTCTCCTTCATACTTACCATCGGAAGCTGATAATGATATCCGACTTTACTATGTACTCTCCCGGCATTATTTCCCGTATCATATTGCACATTATGAAACAGAAATAATGCTGGCGAGTTATCCGCTGATAAAATGGTACGTATTAGTCCCTCATAAGTTTCCATGAACAAATCGGTATCCTCATCGTTGACACTAAATTCCGCGAATACAACGTCCGGAGCTTTCGATAATAAATCGCTCTTCACTCTAGCCACTCCAAACTGCGATGTTGTAGCACCTATTCCGGCATTCACGTAGATGAGGTTCTCATTTTGAAAATAAGTTTTCCACCATTCAAAAACTCGGTAAGCATAACATGTATAAGGAGTGCTGGAAAGAGAACCTTGTGTAATAGACCCACCGATAAATCCAATTGTCAGTGATTCTTTATTTCTCGCCCTTTCCATAACTTGATGCAGTCTCCACGGATTTCCCAAAGATACAACTCCCCGTTCTGCCATACTAATTCTATCCATATATACCCTCATTTCTGCGCTGCTCATTGTCTATCTTGTAAGACAATGCAGATCACAAGTTTGTGGACAACGCAGATACAAACTTGTCCTTGTTTCATAAAAATTTTCAAACTTCCGCTCTTTCCTTTAGAGATTAAAGAATACCAACGGTATTATCATCCCCATTTACAACATGATTCTCTTTAATATATGCAACAATTTCATCGGCGGTAGTGAAAGCTAAGCCAACATAACTGTCTGCAGCCCCATAATAAATTGCTATCTTACCACTGGAAGCATCTGTTAATGCTGCACATGGGAATATAACATTCGCAACAAAGCCTTTTTCTTCATAATCCATCTCCGGTGTTAAGATAAAGTTGCCGGAACGATATTTTACGATGGATGGATTATCAATATCTAAGATGGCGGCACCCATGCTATATACATAACCATTGCAGGTACCGGTAACTCCATGGTAGAACAACAGCCAGCCTTCACTAGTTTCAATTGGAGCAGCCCCGCCTCCAATCTTTAAGGATTGCCACCACTGACTGTAACCCTTTGTCATAACATGTCTGTGTTTGCCCCAATATACTAAATCTGGACTTTCACTCACAAAAATATCTCCAAATGGTGTGTGCCCGCTATCGCTAGGTCTGGTTAACATTACAAAATTACCATTAATCTTTCTAGGGAACATGACACCATTTCTGTTAAATGGTATAAATGGATTTTCTAATCGAATAAATGTCTTAAAATCTTTTGTTTTTGCCAAGCCTAATGCCGCACCATAAAAATCGGTACACCAGATGATATAATAGGTATCTTCTACTTTAATCAATCTTGGGTCATAAGCATAACGAGGCATATAGGACTCACCTTTTTCATTAACAAAAGCAATTTTTTCGTTTTCGTAAGTCCAATGAATCGCATCCTTGCTGTAACCTAAATAAAGATGCGGAACTCCATTGACTTGTTCAGCACGGAATACACCAATAAATTCACCCTGGTAAGGAACAACTGCACTGTTAAAAATACGTGCAACTCCAGGAAGTGGGTTCCGTCCGATAATTGGATTTTCGGAATATCTCCAAACAGGGCCCGGACAATCGATAGGCTTCTCCTGCCAAGGGATATTTGGAAGGTTCTCGGTATACATTGTAACTTTACTCATGGTATCATTCTCCTTTTGGTATGTGAAATTCTAGCTGTCTAATTATGCGTTATAATCAAAGCAATTGGTTAGTTTAATTACACTTTAAGTAAAATGAACCATCTCCCTACTATACTATATTATAACACATATTTCCATTCTATACTAGCAGTTTTTAACTAATTTAAGTCATTATTTTATTAATTTAACAACTATTTAAGTAATTAGTTATAGTATTTGCATTATAATTGCACTATCTTGTATGCAAAAATGAGCTGTTACAAATCCTAGTTAAAAAACCGGTTTGCAACAGCTCATCTTTCACTATTGCAATACTTTCAAAATACCTTGCTGCTTTTCTGAATCATTATAAAACTTAAGTAAATTATAGAAACTTTTAAGCTCAAATATTATTACTTAAAGTATTGATCCAGGGCTTCCTGAACTATGTTCTTTGTCTCTTCTGCATATTGAGCCGCGGTCTTCTCTCCGTTCATAATCGGTACCATGGAGAAGTTATCTCCAAGACCTAAATTTCCCCACATATCAAACTGTTCTCTCTTGCCCATTAACTCTAAGTATTCATAGTTTCTCTCTGTCATCATCATGTTCTGGAACCATTCAACGTCATCACGAAGTTCTGTGTCACCCTGATACCAGTTGGTCCAATCATAGAATACATTATAAACTAACTCAGGGTCTTCTACACCATTTGGTATAAAGTAGTAGTTACCGGAGGTCTTCATCATCTTATTGTTTTCATAGCTTCCGCTAGGACCGGTTGGCCATGGAACACAAGCAATTTCAAATCCTACATCAGGTGACATACCAAACTCTTTGTAAATCCAAGCCGCACCGGTAAAGAAACAACTCTTTTGCTGTGCATAAAGTTGGTTGTTGGAATTCCAGTCATCTTGATTCCAAGGTGCTGCGGTATGATCTTCATTGTAAATCTTATAAATAAAATCCATTGCTTCAATTGTTGCAGGGGAACTTAAGGTTTCTGTAGCACTGCTGGCAATTGATGTACCGTTTGACATACATAAGTTCTCGATAAGAACCGTCCACCATCCTGAATAGCCATAAACATCTGTAGTACCATCACCATTGGTATCCTTTGTTGTAGCAATTAAGTACTCTCTGAATTTATCCCAAGTCCACTCTCCTCTGTCATAAAGGTCCTGTGGATTCTCAAGACCGGCTTGTTTGATCATATCAAGGTTAAAGGATAATGGATTGCCGCCAAGCTGACTCGTCTTTGCAACAGGTTTAAATAAGTAATTATTATTGATTCCGCTAAAGGAAAGATAACTGAGTACCGTTTGATCTGTAAAAATATCACTGTCTGCTGCTGCAAACTTGGAAATATCCATAGCATATCCGCTTAACGCTGCCGGTGCACCAAACTGAAGGTCTGTTTCATAAATATCTACGTCTGGCTTACCGGACATAATGGAAGTATTGATACTTTCAATAATACCATTCCAAGTAAGGTTAACAAAACGGAACTCTACGTTGTATTTCTCCTCAATTGCTCTCATATTATCTAATTGCATCTGAGCTAATTCAACGTCTGTTACATCAGGGTTATCTTCAATTGCATCATGATCTGAGGTATAATAATGCTCATACCAGGTTCCTACTTTAATAATTCTCTTACCGTCCGCAGTATATTCCGCACGGCCTGACCCCGATGGTTTAGTTGCAGCCGGTGTATTGTCGGGAGCCTTTGTTGCTTCTGCGGTAGGTGTTGAAGTCTTATCGGAATTACTTGGCGTATCCTCTTTCTTACTGCATCCGGCAATGGAGAACATCATTGCAACGGTTAAGCCAAGAGCTAAGATTTTATTCATTCTTTTCTTCATATTGAACCCTCCATCAATATTTTTATGGTTTTAGGAATCGAGTTATTACTCAGCAGGATAACCAATGGTTACACTGTATACTTCCCAAGCCTGATCACCTTCTGCCTGTAAAATAGCAAGGGAACCGGAAAAATCTTCAGTACCAAGTGCCGCTACAATCTGGTCATAAGTAATCTGGCACTTATTACCGTCTGAGTTCTTTGCGGCTGCACCTTGTGCGATTCTGGTCCAGCCATATGCAGCCCCATCACCCGGAACCGCTACTAACCACACATTACCAGGAGAGTTATAGCTGATTGTTACCACACAACCTGGTTTTAAAAGGGAAGCATCAAAGGTTCCGCCATTAAGGGTCGTATTCACACCAGCCTGAGACCATGCGTCTGCCTTTACCGCAAAGCCATCAATTGCAGTTTCATCTTTTACCTTCACCATAGGAGGTGTAAATTCACCAATGGTTACACTGTATACTTCCCATGGCTGGTCACTTTCACATTGAAGAATATTTAAAGAACTTGCAAAATCTTCAGTTCCAAGAGCTTCTACAATCTGCTCGTAAGTAATTTGACACTTATTGTTCTCATCATTTTTTGCTGCCGTCTGCTGCTGAATTCTGGTCCAGCCATATGGCGCTCCGTCTGCCGGAACCGCTACTAGCCACATATCTCCATCAGATTTGTAGTTAATAGTAACAACAGAACCTGGTTTTAATAAAGAAGCATCAAAGGTACCACCATTTAATGTAGTATTCACACCAGCCTGTGCCCATGCGTCTGCTTTTACTTCGAAGCCCTCGATCGCCACATCATTCATGGTTGCAGGAAGTTGTTTTGCTTCATAACCAATCGTTACTGATTTAATTGCCCATGCAGCATCACCTTCGCCCTGTAAGATAGCAAGTGAACTTGCAAAATCTTCGGTTCCAAGAGCTTCTACAATTTGATCATATGTAATCTGACAGGTTGAATTGCTATCATTCTTAACTGCGGTTTGCTGTTGAATTCTAGTCCAGCCATAAGGAGCTCCATCTGCCGGAACTGCTACCAGCCATACACTGCCTTCCGAAGTATAGTTAATGGTAATAATACAGCCTGGTTTAATTAGAGATGCATCAAAAGTACCACCATTTAATGTAGTGTTAACACCGGCCTGAGACCAGCCGTCACCACTCACATTAAAGCCTTCGATTTCTACGGCATCTTTCACTTTAGTCAGGTTAGACCAGTCCGATTCACCAAATCCGTCCGGCTTATCAAAGGAAACGGTAGTATCTGCTGCCATAGCCTTACCGTTCGCATCACGGATTACGATATTGTCAATATAAAGATCCGCAGATCCAAATCCCTGATCTTTTCCGTTATCGGTTTCTTTTGTAAGGACGAAGAAGTTTTTAGCGCCAGCTACGAAATACTGTGCCTCATTATCTAAAATACCAACTACCTTGTTTGGATTCTTTGCTTCCAGATATACTGACCAAGGATCTTTGGATTCTTTTCTATCTGTTCCGCTATATGCGTATACATTACCGGAAACAGCACGGAATGTTCCGTCTTCATAAGCAACAGTAACATCCATTTCAATAGAACGTACCTCTGCTACCTTATCTCCAAGTAAACTTGAGGTGTCAATAGCTAGGTAAGGAACTTTATCTTCCTGTACATCCACCTTAAGCTGTTTTGAACCATTAAAATCTTCGATCGATAACACAGATTTGTCTGCATTACCAGGGGCTGTGTTTAACTCAATAAATCCATAATTACCATCTTCAAAATCAATACCAACAAAAGGCTCTGGAGTTGGTTCAGCAGTCGGTGCTACGGTAGCTGTCGGAGCTACAGTTACTTTATCAGTATCTGTAGTCTTATCATCCTTTTTGCTGCAAGCAGAGACAGAGAAAATCATAACTAACACAAGAAAAATAGCTAAAAATCTTTTCTTCTTAAACATACTACTCCTCCTTATACTATAAATCATTTTTCTTACAGTAAATCTTTGTTACTGCAAGAATTTATACACTGATATAAACCATTCCCCTCGGATTATACCAAGACAAAATCAACTCCTTTCCTATGTTTTTATACAAATCGGTTAACCTACAATACCGCTTCGTTCCACACCTTCAATAAAACGCTTCTGTAACACTACATATACGATAATAACCGGCAGGATAACCAATACAATACCTGCGAATAGATAAAGCCGTGCAATCCCCGGAGTCATTATCTTATCCACATTTGAAATAGTTTCCTGCAATGATGTAATCTTCCTGCTGATAACAATATTAGGATTAATATTAAATAAGTTAGCAAAAAAGGTATCATTGTATTGCCATACTAAGGAGAAAATTGCAACCGTTAATACGGAAGGAATAGCATTCACTAGCATAATGCGAAAATAAGTATACCACATACCAGCTCCATCCACAAAAGCCGCTTCTTCAATCTCCTTCGGCAACCCCCTAAAGAACTGATTAAAGATATAGATATAAAGTCCAGAGCGTAACCCACATCCAAACAAGGTCATGATAAACATTGGCTTTGCTGTTCCAAGATAATTCGGAACCTTCCCGGTTATGGTAGAAAGCAAGCCCAGTGGGTCAAATTCCTGAAATGTTACATAAATCGGTAAGATAACTGTATGTGTCGGTATTACAATCATTACGACTACCAATCCAAATAATAACTTTTTCAGCGGAAAATTAAATCTGGCAAATCCATAACCCACCATAGAGCAAATTACTACTTGAATTACCATAAGGCTAAGTACATAGGCCAACGAATTACCCAAAGTTTTTAAATAGTCAAGACGTAACCAGGAAAGTCGATAACGTTCCATGGTAGGGTTTTGCGGTACAACATAAACTAATTTGTTTGCAAAATCTGAATCAGAGAAAAAGGAACTGCTGATAATACCTATCAATGGCCCTAATATGATATAGCAAATACCGATCAATACTATGATTCTAAACAGCCAGATAAGAGCCTCTTTGGCTTTTCTTATGTATTTTTTTCTTTTATTTTCAAACTGCTTATCATTTTTTATATTTTCGATTTCAGTTTTATACTTTTGAATAAATTCCATTGTGCTCTCCTTTCTAGTTATAATAGAATGTCTTCTTTGATATTAAGCCACAAACAATTACAAGAAATAAACATACGATAAACATACTGATTAAGCTCATTAAGGATCCAAGCCCGTAATTTTTACTCATAAATATTGTGTTATAGGATAACCGCACAATTTCACTGTTCGCGAATTTGTCAACAACCGTATAAACGATATTCGTTAATATTAACGGCATTATCATCGGAAAAGTTACCTTCCAAAAGGTCTCATATCCGGTTGCTCCCTCAATTTTAGATACTTCATAAAGTGAACTCGGTACTGCCTGCAAGGCTGCAATAAAAATGATTATCTGAACTCCGGAAGCCGTAATGATAGTGCTAAGTCGTTCTACTGCTCCGATTAAATAGTCAAATAATGCTTCCGGAATACCAAAATCGCTAAAGAGATCCACAAAGTAATCGATATTTACACCGGTAGAGGTAGCACTTACAATTTCACCTGGTGAAGAGGCTATTCCGCCGCCGACCAACTTCGTAGAAAATTCAATTGCAATTTGAATCGCATCGGAGTTTAAGATAACCGGCAAGAATAATACTGCTCTCACAAAGGTTCTTCCCTTGAACTTTTTGTTTAATAAAAGTGCAACAAAGATACTAAAGAAGATAATCAGTGGTACATCCACCACCATATCCAGCATAGATGCGGTTAGCACCGGTTTAAACGTTGGATGAGAAGCAAATAATTCTTTAAAATTTGCCAAGCCGGTATAAGTTAAAGTATAGCCTACTCCACCATCCTGTATGGTTGCTACCGACATACCAAATTTTACGGTCATAATTAAGCTTCTTAGATAAAACATGATAAATCCAATGAGCCATGGAGAGATGAAGAGTAAACCAACAATAGCTCTTTTATGGCTGAGGGTTAATTTTCTTCGTTTTTTCATTTGTTCCTCCCCTCCATTTCGTAGCCCTTTGCAGGAATTGTTATGCCATCAACCTCATATGCCAAAGTAGTTGAATTCACATAGATGACTACACCATTATCATAGGTGATTTTTCTTACCCCAGGATTTAAAATCTCATGTTTTTTCATGGTTGCCGCTGTTACATTCTTAAGGACAGCATTAACTTCGTGATATAAAGCAACAGCATCTTCTTTCCAGTTTTCATAAGTCGTACTATACTTACTGTTTAGCCCGGTGTATTTAAGTTCTGAAGAACTTTGATAGGTAAATGTAAAGTGTGGTGCTGCTCCATATTCTATCAGCTTTAAAATAACCTCACTCTTATCGCTTATGTTCATCAGATTGATAGCACTGCCGCTGTAATCGATACAGCCATGGAAAATCATTTGATAGAGCGGTATTTCTTCATCCAAGATAAAGAAATCATTATGTGCAAGCGGCGCATTGATAATGTCGGCTGCATAAGGTAGGGAATAAAAATTACCACCATTCACCATCATCTGTTTTCCGGTGCTTTTTAACACACCAAACTGAGCTTCTACTACTTGCTTTGCTTCCTCTCGATTGATAAAATTAGTTCTTTTCTTATCAGAGGTAAGTACATCCCCTAAGTCACGCAAAGAAATTCCAGTGACATCGATATCCTTTATCTCTTCTGAAAAACCTTCTACATAGCGCGGCAGAAATTTAGGCGAGACTAAATTGTAGATTGTTTCCCGATATCCAAGAGAAGATAGCTGAATCAAGGTAGCCGGATTTACCTGCCCAAAGATTCCCTCCATCGCGCTTCCATAATAGTAGACATTTTCAACACTATGCTTATAACGCTTGCTGATCCAAGTAACCTTTTGAAACGCTACATCAGTGTAAAGTTTTCCTCCATCCTCTTCTAACGCTTTTGCTAATTCTTCTAATTCTTTTTCACTGCCAAGTTTTTTAACTAATTTTAACTTATCTGTGACATCATGAAAATAGCCGCCGTTAAACGTGCCTTGATAATTTAAAATAATTTTATTTATTCCATTTTGATTTAAATCATTTACCATAGTACTGGCTTCTTCATACGTTGTCATAGGATAAACTTCCCGGTACTGAGAACCCAAAAAGAAATTCGTACGTTTTACTCCGCCAATCACATCCATATAGAAATTAAGCTCGGTACCTTCCGTATGCTTTGTTAGCCTTCCTTCTGAGATTAATCGTTCTCTGTAATAGTTCGCCATACCGGAGTACCCGTCATATTCTTGCGTTAACATGGTATACCTAACCGTAAAATCCTGTTTCACCATCTTTGGTTCAATTATCGTCATCATCGTATCATTTCCGGTATTACCGCCGATTGCGACTAATTCAAACCCTCTGACAGGGAAGGAAACATAAGCATTATTATACGAATTACGTACTCCCGAGATACTTGCTGAAATACTAGCAAGAGAATCCCCTGATTCAATGGTTGCTAATACTCCATACTTCTCTTTTTGGATACCAAACAAAGGTAATCTTGCGGGTTCTGTATTTTCTACTACTGCAATATCAGACACCAACGGATCGATTCCATAAACAAACTGGGAGTAATCGGCTGCGTTTACTTTACCGTTATTAAAATGAATTAATGAGCCGGAGCCATTCGGCAGCACAAGATAGCCATCCTCATCCATTCCTCCTGCAGCAAAATAGCGCAGTAATTGTACGCGATATAATTTTCCACCGCCATATTCTTCAATCCGTGCAGTATTTACTGTTGCTTTGATACCATCCTCTACTAAACGGTATTCTAATGGAACCGTAAAAGAGATTGGAAGTTCCACATCTCCTTCTGCCACCGCCATATCATTCGTAAAATCTTCTTCGGTATAACCCGCTTGAACTAAGTAAGCTTCGATTTTATTTAAGGTGGCCATTGCTGAATTTATATCAAATGCTAATTCTAAGTAACCGTCATAATCTTTGGATTCCTTATAACGCTTTCTGATATACTTCGCATCCTTTTCCTCCAATTTCTCTAGGAAACCTTCCAATCGTTCGCTTGATATGTACATTGGTACGATACCGGTTTTACTTTTTGCATCGCCAATCTTATATACAAAACGAAAGCCATCCTCAATTGCTTCAATTGTAATCTGGTTTAATATTGTGGAATGCTCGTATGAGTTAAAGATACTAAGTGCCTGGTTGCTGTTAAAGTATTCGACAATTAATTGTGATTTTAGTAAGTTCTTATTTACTTCGTTCGCCAAAGTATCTTGATCTACAAATCGTGGATTGCTATACGCAGTTTCCCCATTTCTCTTATCATAAAGCGCTATTTCACCAGTGCTTTGATTCACATATAATTTTAAATTCACATTTTCTGCTCCAAGTACCATGCCTTCTACGGAAGGATGAGCATCCGTTAATGGAACAAATTCTTTTCCTTCCTCATAGGAATATTCTAATAAATAGTCCTTGAAATCATCGTACAATATGTAGTGAAACAGGTAATAAACGCCATAGCTGATAGCTCCAACCAGGAGTACCGCTAAGCACGAAAGTAGTATTTTTTTTAACAACTTCATGTCTTAAGTCCTCCTATGCTCGGTTTTGCAGTTCGATGTAGACACTTCGAAAGAAATTATACACTTGCATTAATAAACTATGAAGCATCATTGTTACAAATATTATAATCAACATAGAGCACAAGGTCAGCAGCAAAGTAACTAAAGTTTTAGCCAGAGAATAATTATGAATAATCATGATTCCCATCAAAACCAGAATTGCCGACCAACTTACTCCAAATACCAAGATGATATAATAAAATGCCTCTTCGTCTGCCGCTATAAACTGTGAAATCAAGGTTGCCGGTACCATCGTTATTACCAATGGCAATAACGCATATCCTACAGCGGTTACGATATCCTTAAACCGCCCTTCTCCGCCCATTAGGCAGGTAACAGACCAGTTGCCGATACAAAATAACAGAAAGAATATCATTACACCTGTCAATTCATCAAAAGAATCCACACTTCTTGGATCCACATCATTTACAATAAAGCTTGCATGAATTCGATTCATACTAAAACAAAAACTAAATAAAGCAGTGATGAACATAGCAATAGGTGCACTGCCGCGCTCCCTGTGTCTTAACTCATAGAACCCGTCTGCCGGGTGAGTCAGAATATAAAACGGATATAATAATTTATCCTTCGAAAACCAACGTTTCATTCTAAACCACCCCCATCTGTATCATTTACTAAGTTCTTGCGTTTTCTAATAATAGCTTTTGTAATCATTAGCCCTGCCGCTATAATAACAATTCCTGTCAAGACATAACTTAAATTATCTTTTAGAATTTCGTTGCGGTATCGTTTATAGGCAATGGAATAATACTCACGGCTCATTCCAAGTTTCAGATATTTCATAGCTGTTTTGTTATCCCCTTTGGATAAATAAGCTTTTCCGATACCCACATTGGCAATTTCAAAGTTTTCATCCAATTTTAAAACTTTTTCCCATTTTTCTACTGCTAATGCTTCATCTCCGTCAAAGCGAAGAGCAACCGCTTCATTGATAAGCGTGCCATATTCTGTTGCGTTAAAAACTAAGATTTCAGCTCTTGTCGAATCTAATACTAACATCTTATTTTGTAATGATTCAATCGCTACCGGAGCTACAAAGGTACCTGCCTGTGAACCAAGTCCGCCAAAGATATATAGAAGATTGCCCTCACTATCGTAGGTAAAGATTCTTCCTCTTCTGGAATCGAGTATGGAATAAATACCGCTCTCCCGATATGCAACATCTACAATTTTACTCGGACCAGAGTAGATGTACATTCCTCCTGTCATTAAATCTCCGCCAACGTTTTTCTTAACTCCTTTTTTGATAACATCTTCACCGCTCGGATTTAATCTGCGTACTGCCTGAACTCCGGTATTATCAATATTGGATGCAAAAACAAAACCCTTTTCATCAATATCAATTCCGGTAAATTCAGTAGGGATAAATAGAGACTGTCTGCTCCGTTCTTTTTTGGTAGATAATCTGCGCCATATCTTTTCCCATAAACTAATCTCTACTTTAATCGTTCCATAGAAACTGGTAAATTGTCCATTGGTATCAAAAACCATAATACCTTCTGTCATGCCTTTCGCGATACAAAAGATCCGGTCTGCATAATCTACGGTAACTTTAAGCGGTGTAAATACATAACCTTCCTCTAAAACATCACTCTGTGGATTGCTTACAATCTTAATTAATTGATCTTTCTCATTAAGAACAACAATACGCTTGTTCTCAGAGTCCGCGATGTAAAGCTCATTTTTCATCGATATCGCTACTCCAAAAGGGCGATTGAATTTATCAAGGATGCCGCTATTATCAAATTCCTTAATTTCTCTAACCACTTTCGTCATCGTATCATTCAACACCACAATACGATTATTATTAGTATCTGCGATGTATACAAGCCCATCCGGTGCGATACATAAATCCTGCGGATTGTTAAAGGCTCCGATTCCAAAGGATACACCTGAGATACTGCTATCCGGCACATATGCTGCAGGTGTATGTACGATATAATCACGGTAATCGTAATTATAGGTATCATACGGAACATGATCATTCGCAAGCGCTGTCACATTGCCAAACATCATACAAAAGATAATGGTAGTGATTATAACAGCGATTCGTGTTTGTTTCTTCGGCTTCATTCACTATCCTCCTACTCTTTCATACCTGATGTTGTCATTGTCTCAAGAATATTACTCTGACAGATTAAAAAGAAGGTAATCGGGATTGCAGCCAGTATAAAACTTACCGCCGCTGAAGCACCCGCTCTTGCAGCACCTCCTGCTGTAATCTGCTGTAAAGCAAATTGTAAGGGTTTTAACTCTTCACTTCGTAAGAAGGTACTTCCGGTATTTCCCCACATCTGCTGAAACTGGAAAATTGCCAATGTTAACCACGCCGGTTTTACATTCGGCATTATAATTGTCCAGTAAGTCTTCCATTCACTTGCGCCATCCAGTCTTGATGATTCGACCAGAGAGGATGGTATCTGTTCCATAAATTGTTTCATCAGATAAAGCCCCATACCAAACTGCCAGGCCGGAAGTATTAAAGCTAAGTAAGTATTGTTAATATGTAAGAAGGAAATTATCATATAGTTTGGTATCTGTGTTACTGTCCAAGAAAACATCATTGACAGCACAATCATATTAAAGATAATTTTCTTTCCGGGAAACTCATGCTTTGCCAGCGGATAAGCAGCCATAGAAGCTACCAATACGTGCCCGACCGTACCAAACCCGGTAATGATTAATGTATTGAATATATATCTTGAGAATGGTACCCAGGTATCATTCATCAATACAAAAAGGTCTGTAAAATTTTCAAAGGTCGGATTCTTTACAAAGATTTCCGGTGGATATTTAAAAATCTCATCCAACGGCTTTAGTGAATTATTGACAATCATAACAAGTGGAAGGGCCATAAAAATACCACAAAAAAACATTATGGTAAACAAGAGACCATTCCCGGCAGCGGAACGGTTTAGCTGCTTTTGTCTCCGAAATAACCGCCTTTTCGGCTTCATGTAATCTCTAGCCACCTTATTCCCCCACCCTTCTTAGTAGTCTTTGTACAAGTTTATTCGTTCCTACCATCAGTAAGAATAGAACAGTTGCTATGGCGGAAGCGTATCCCATCTCAAACCGGTAAGTACCATAGTCAAGCAGATGAGTTACTATCGTAGTACCGGCAGAATTCACACTCGGGTTTCCGGCTAATTGTATTGATACATCTGCAATCGCGAAAGATTGAGTAATCTGCATAACCGCACCGAACATTAACTGCGGCTTCATGGCTGGTAAGGTAACATGCCATAATTCTTGCCATCTGTTCTTTACCCCGTCTACTGCTGCCGCTTCGTATAAGGTCCGGTCAACAGTCTGTAAGCCTGCGATAAATGCCAAGAATCCGGTTCCCAGACTTAGCCATAATTGTACCACGATCAGGAACGGTAATATGAATTTCGCATCTTTCATCCAAATCTTCGCCTCATTGATGACTCCAAGGTTCATTAAAAAGCCATTCAAGATACCATATCGATCTCCAGTAAAAATTAGATTCCAGATTAAATATGCCTGACCGCAGATAGAAGGTGCATAGAAGACTAAGGTTAAGAAAGCTCTTAATTTTCCATGAAACTCATTGATAATCCACGCAAACAGTAAGCAAAGCAAATAACTGGCCGGGCCTGTAATAATTGCAAATAGTAACGTATTTTTTAAGGCAATGAGAAATATATTGTCCTCTAAAAATAATTTCGTATAGTTTGCCCACCCAACAAACGTAGGCGTTTCTAGCATATTAAAATAAGTGAAACTTAGTACAACCGAGACCAAAATCGGTAATACCGTAAATAAAAAGAATAATATTAAGTAAGGAGCCATCATAAGGTAGGAAGTTTTACTTTTGACGATCCGTTTTCTTAGTGTCGATTTCTTTCTTACTTCGATTAGTATTTCTTGCTGATCCTTTGCCAAAAAATCCCCTCCTTTTCCTTAGTCTGTCGCCAATGGCATATGAAATTCTTTTCTCTTGTAATTAATCTCATCGTTAATATAGATAATATTATCCATTAGGCACTCTCTTGCAGATGCAGAATCTGTGTTAGCGGTAACCTTATAAAACGCATTATCGATGTTTCTCCAAGTAAAGTAACCACCTGGTACCTGACGAGTACCAACAACGCTTTGGAATTGCTCCTTTAGGGCATCGTGATCCGCTGATGGCCATGGAAGGTTCTCAAAGGCTTCTTTATTAGCGGTTGCCACACGGGCAGAAGCTCCCATTAGGCTTTCCATTTCTTTACCATATTGTGTTTGTATTTCTGCACTGGTCCACCATTTTAAAAATTTCCAGGATTCTTCTTTATATTTTGAGGATTCCATGATAACGCAGGCAGAACCCACACTTGCAACACTGCGGTCGATTGTTCCGTCCTCTTGCAGCATTCCAGGAACCGGTGCGAATCCCCATAATCCTTTAATGTCAGGAGCAGAAACCTGAAAATTATTATAAACAGAATAATCTGCAATAATGATTGGACATTCGCCGGTACGGAATCGGTCTTCTACGCTTGTAACTTTATCGAGTTTATAGTCGGTATACAGATAGCAATACTCTTTAAATGTGTTGATTGCCTCATCACTATCCAGCGCAGATTTTGTGGCATCTTCGTTATAATACTGACCACCGAACTGATTTAATAGCATTAAGAAATTCAACTCATTTGGTAACATACCAAATTCCATCTGATTCTTTGCTAATATTGACATGATGACTTTTACATCATCCCAGGTTTCCGGTAACGAAAGCCCTAGCTCTTTTAGAATATCTTTACGATAAAACATCATCGGGAAGGTTTGAGTCTCCGGAAGTGCGAAGGTACTGCCTTCGAATGTAAATGGAACCATAGCACTGTCAAAAAAGCGTTTCTCCACCTCTTCTAAATCGCTAAACTGGCTTAAGTCAGCTACTGCATTACGTAGTCCATAATTCAACGGCATATCATTTGAACTTTGAATTGCCGTATTATTGGTCGGATTGGAAACATTTAACTGAATCGCAACATCCGGACCTTGACCTGCAAGCGTAGCTTGTAGCAGTGTTCCCATATCAACGAGCATTACGTTGACATTGATACCTTCTTCCTTAGTAAACGTTTCATCAATCAAAGATTTAATTACATTTGCCTGATCGCGCCCTGTTCCTACCCATAAAGTTATTGTAGGACTATCCGACCCTTTTTCCGATACATTGCCAATTTGGTTGTAATCAATGATAAAGGAATAGAACAGTCTGCAAATCTCATACCATAATTTCGACCAGAAGGAGCTTCCGGAAACGCTTGCATCTACATCAGGAGAATAGATGTAGATAGAATCTAGCTGTAATGGCTGAGATACTGCACTGGATAACCAAGTTCCAACGGCACGAACATTGATTTTATAAGAGGTTACAATCTTCTTAAAATACTCCTGATCTTTAATTAAGTCACTAAGCTGATCTCTCATTGTTACTAATACCGCTTCTTTATCACTGCTGCCTCCGGCAACTTCCCGTAACTGTTTGATTGCAGTATCGAGCTGGTTATGGACATCTATGAGTTCTGCTTCTAACTCAGGTAATTTTGCTTCAATCTGATAATCACTGTAAACATCAGGCTTAATTCCGGTAATCCGAATAATCTTTCGATAAATCGAATTTAATTTTGATAAGGATTCCTGTACTTCTCCGATGATACTAGAGAATTCACCCAATACATTCTGCATGCGAATCGTATGGCTTCCTGCTTCTAAATAAATCTTATAGGCATCCTCATTTTCATCCATTAAAGTATCAAATCTCCAATTTGATTGATATCGGAAGCCGTAATCACTTAACTCATTAAATAAAACTTTTCCATCAATCATAATTTTTCGCGAAACATAGATACCTCTAACGAAATTTTGTTTTGCATAAAAGCCAATATTGTAATAGCCGCTCTCCGGAACTTCAAAATCCCATTCCATCCACTGGCCTACCAAACGCCAGGAATTGCCCCCAATTGTGTTGTTAAGCAGTTCTTTCGTACTGGAAGGATAGACCGCAGGGGAAGATTGATCTTGTCTTGGGTACAACATTTGAGAAGACGTTTTCGTAACATTTTCTGCTTCGACCCTTACCAGGATACCCGACGTATCCTTTGCATTCCTTCCGTCCCATTCTGCTTTTTTGGTTTTATAATCTATTACTTCAGCCGTATTATTCAATGTGATACGGCGAAGCAACATTGGCTCCTTTAATGAGAGCATTGAAATCTTATGTACTCCTTCGGTTAAATACACCGAAAGCTGATTAATCTCGTAGCCGTTGCTATCGTATAAATAACTTGTAATCCATTCCGGTATTTCATAAAGTGTTGGCTTTAAATCATTTCCTTGATTATCCTTTTCCCACTTTTTAGAAAGAATTCCATCTTCATTGAGATAGGTTTCTGTGATATTATTCGTCCATACCCTGGAAAACTCAATCAGTGCCAGTTCATCATAAGGAAGTTCTCCATCAATAAAGAAGCTTCTTTGAATTTCGGAATTCTTTCCCTTAATTGGATAATAGGTTAAAGAGATATCATAAAAACCGGCATTTTTTATATCCACTTCATATTCAATCAAGCCTGACTCCGAGGTAATAACCGAAATTCCTGCCATTCCCTCATAATCTGATTTTTCTTCCGGTGTTGCCGGCAGCTCTTTACCACTTTCATCAAGTCCGCCTTCCGTATAATAAACATAATCTTTTGCTTCAATCACGTACTCATCCGTTGGCTTTACATTGTCAAACCCTTCCTTATAGATGGCATAACGCTCAATGGACTTATCTACGGAGTAAGAACCAACGATATCTTCATAGTCCTCCATTGTTTTATTTTCGGCAGCAGATGCAGTCCTTTCACTCTGGATTGGAGCAAATAACACAGACACTGCTAAAACGAGTGACAGAGTTCTACGCAACCTCTTTCTTCTTGCCATTTTTTTCTTCTCCTTCTTATTATTCATAATACCATGCATCCTCCCCCTCCTGCGGCCTTGGTGTATAAACCTTTAAGATACGCTCTAACAGAAATGAGGTTAAGTAGCACCACCCTCCAGGGAGTATAAGCCAAAACGGTAATGGTAACACCCATAGCAGAAAACCGCAAAGTATTGTTCCTGTTATCAAAAGAATGGTATATGGTAAATGCCTGAATTCCATTAATAAAGCCAGCTTGAATATAGTACCTAAGTTCAATTGAAACCTAGACAATACCGGGAAGACATAGGTTACAAATCCAAGAAACAGGAGAATGAAAGCATCATAAATAAGGATGACTGCAAGTGAACTTGCATTTTCATTTTTTGCCGTATATTCTCTATTCATGTAAAATAGAGTTCCAATCAACATCAATATTACTGTTAGAAAACTACCCGAAAATAAAGTTCGTTTAAAGGAGCGAAAAAACTCTTTTACCGGATAACTTCGTTCTTTTCGGACCGTTTTCACCATTGCATAATAGAATGATGTGATAGAGCTGCCAATCGTTATAATAGGCAGGCAGCACAGAATACACAATACATTCAACATGATGATATGACCTACCTTTGTCATTGCTGTAATAATTTTTCCCTCGGAACTTAACCATTCTGTCATGGCCGAATCACCTCTCTTCTAGTAATTTCCCACACGTTACATGATGAGCCGTTTCTCTATTCATGAATCGGGTAATTCTTTAAGTCTGGAAGTTCATCTAGTGTAATAACACTATCATGGGCATAGACTTTCTTAACCATATACTCTTCTGTATATTGTTCCGACAGCCAGTTAATCATTGCTGATTTTGTGACAAATTCACCGCCCCATGTTGCAAAAAATCCCCACATTGCACCATCACGAATTGCTAAATCCGGGTCAAACAGACAGCCGTTTTCAGATAGTACAACCATCTTCTTTGTATCCGTATAACTACATGCCTCTAAGTATTTATTAACCTGAGAGGTATAAACTCTTTCGCCAGGATAAATATCCTCACCGATAATATCGACATATTCATCTCCCGGATACCATTCCTTATCCTGACCATTCCATAACCAGATTAAATTATTTAATCCATATTCTTTTGTTAATTTATCGTATAATAATATGTACAATTTTTTATAGGCATCTGCACCTTTTGCACCCCACCAAAACCAACCGCCGCTAGCTTCATGTAACGGTCTCCAAAGAATCGGAACATCTGCTTCTTGTAACTTTAACAGTTCTTTTGCAATGGCATCAATATCATTCATTATCAGTTGGTACCCTTCCTCATCCTGACCATTCATAATCTTAGCTAAATCTATGTTAGTCTCTTCCGTATAAAAACCACGATACCAAGTTCCGGTCAGATATTTCGCCGGCGCATTCCAATGCCAGCAAAATGTGACAATGCCGCCTTTTTCATCAAATTCTATTGCATAATCAACCGCTTTGGAACTGCTGCCTTTTTCAACTCTCGATGGTGTATATTCAATCAGGTCCAGGCCAAGAACCGCCGGGAATTTTCCTTCCGTCGTCTTCCATATTGCAGAAACTTCTGTTCCGTACATGCCTTTATCGCAATACTGACCGGATAAAAACTTCTCTCCGTAAATATCAGTCAAATAACTCATCAATCTTTTGGTACGTTCACTTGCGTTTTCATTCACTAATGTTGCAGGAACTTCATAGATACCGGCATCAAGCTCCTTGGCAGATGTTACTATTAATTTATCCACGGCTACCCACCCCCAGTACTTTGATAGCTTAATGCTATGTTCTCCGCTTGTAAGATATATTCTTTCTAATTTCGAATCTGAGAATGTGCTTTGGTCTGTAACTGCTACACCAATGCTTTCCCCATCTACTGTAACATAATTCTCCTTGTATCCTCCCAAAGCTGCACTAATGAAGTTTAAATCATAAAAACCATCTTTTTCTATGGTGACCTTAAATTCACAGAAATCACCGTCCTTTTCAAAACCACTGATATATCCCGTTCCGGAAAATCCACTTTTACTGCTTTCCTTTTTTACACTCCCGCTAAGCAGTGCATCTTCTGCTTCAAGTTCTATTGGCACCATAGTAGGTACAAAAGTAGCAGAGGGCACTTCCGTATTTACCGCAACACCTTTAGGATCGCTGCTTTCCCCTGATTTTTCAGGTGAGGCACATCCGCCAACAGATAAACCAAGCAATAAGCACATTAGATAGAGGCTTTGCTTTCTCATACTGAAATCATCCCTTCAATTATGTATCGTTCGACTTTGATTATTTTTTCTGATGTGGAATCAAGAAAAGAACATTTTTCCAGAACCATGCATCTATATAGCACTTAATGGTGCATTAGTTTGTGTTAAATATTACATTTTTCTTCTCTTATATATGCATTATAACATATACTTTTTTAATACACAAGTATATATTGTAATATATGTACAATATTTTTATTGCAAAATCCAATTTTTAATCTATTTTTTTGAAACCTATTATTTCATTAAATGATGCACTTTTTTATAAATGGAGCATTTTATAGCGCACTTATGCTCTATATTAATGCACCATTCGACCAATTTTATATAAAATAGAATCTTTGGTCTAACACACACCGCCTGTGAATTTTTGCACCTAAATCTTTAAGAAATGCACTAAAACTAAAAAACTAACCAAAAACAGTTTTTTCTATGTACTGTCTCTGATTAGTTTTCCAAGTTGCGTTGTAAAACTATAGGTCGGAACTAGGGCTGTCCGATCATCGGATCGATGGTGCAAAAATTGCATCTTTTTCTAATATTATAATTTATTTTTCAATATTACGCTTTGAAGAACTTCGGATAACTGGCTGCGTTTCAATACTAATTATTTCACGCGGGAAATCCGGATTTTCCATTCTCCATAAAAGTTGCTGAACTAATCTTTTCCCTACTTTTTGATTCCTAACGGCTACGGTAGTTAAAATTGGTTCCACCTGAGTAAGTCCTTCTACATTATCAAACCCGGTAACAGCAACATCTTCAGGTACGCGATACCCACGCTTTTTTAAGCAGCGGATAGTGTCTAACGCAATATCATCATTTGCACAAACAATTGCTTCCGGTATATAAGGAAACGCACTTATCGTCTCCTCCACTTCCTCTATTTTATAATAACGATTTGCTTTATGAGAAACAGCAACAATAGCAGGATCAAGGGTAAGATTTGCCAGGCGCATGCCGTCAAGAAATCCTTCATACCGTTGCTTTATTGACTCACAGTAGGTTACATCACCAATAAATCCAATCTTTTTCATACCTTGAGATATTAAGTGTTCGGTAATCTTTCGTATACTATTCTTGCCCTCACATACAATCACGTCATTATATCCATAGCTTCCGAATCCATTTGCAGGTTCATCCAAAAAGACTGTCGGCAGCTTCATCTTTAGAATTGTATCCGTATATTTACAGGTGAATACCCCAATAAATAAAACAGCATCTACATTCTCCGTAAAGTCTAGCGGCAATGTTAAGTTTGCCTCATCATCATCACTGATAAAATTCAGCCGAAGTTTACATCCATTTTTATTTACTTCATCGGATATCCCCATGATAATACTATTCCAAAACGCACACAGCTCGCGTCTGGCAAGAACAACGATAGTCTTATAATCATTCATGCTTGTTTTTAGCTTAAATTCATTTAACACGGCAGGAGCCAACTTAAGATAACCCAGTTCACACGCTTTCTTAATAACAAGATAACGGGTCTCATATGCTACGGTATCAGAATTATTCAAAGCCCTTGCAACCGTATTTCTTGACAGATTCAATTCTTTTGCAACATCCTGAATTGTTACCTTCTTCATACTAATCATATCCCCTATTTTATGTTCTATGGTTAGGGTGTCCCATATGTAATCCAGGCCCGCAGAATATCGACATACTAACCACGCTATTATTAGATGAGTAATATTTCATGATAGGCTGTGAAAATATAAGTTAGGACTTTCACTATTGCCGGATAACAATACTACAACCCGATGTAACCTGCAGAATTCTATTTTGCATGGATATGCAATTTTGTGCATGAAATAAATAGACTCATCTCTTCTACTGTTTCTATCTCAAATCTTACTATAATTTTTATAAACTTTCAAGCAAATTTAGCATAAATTTGTTTCTTTAGCAAATTGTTGCACCATGACTAGAACCCTTTTGCAAAAGGGTTGCATCATTAACGGAATCCATAACTTCTTAGGCAGCATAAAAAAAATACCATTGACATTTTTAAATGTTTCCTGTATTATCATCAGTATACACCTGACAAGACAGGTGTATATAAAAATATCAGTGAGGTATCCTACAATGAAAAACAGTAAAATTCAAACACTTACAATTTCAGCTCTGCTGTGCGCAATCGGAATCGCCATACCAATGTTTGCACCCAAAATAGTCATTGGACCTGCTTCTTTTACCCTGGCAAGCCATGTACCAATTATAATTGCAATGTTCCTATCACCAATAGTTGCAATCTCCGTAGCACTTATAACTACTTTGGGCTTTTTCTTTTCCGGATTCCCACTAATCATTGTACTTAGAGCATTAACACATTTGGTCTTTGCTACCACCGGTGCCATCATACTTAAAAATAATAACAAATTAATGCACAGGAAATCAAGTACTACATTATTTGCTCTTTTCCTGGCTATTGTTCACGCAGTCTGCGAGGTTACTGTCGTTACTTTCTTTTACTGGGGTGACAGCGTATCCGGATTGTATTACGAAAGTGGGTATCTTATCTCAGTAATTGGGCTTGTTGGTTTGGGTACGATGATTCATAGCATGATTGATTTTTATATTTCAGTACTTGTATGGAAACCATTAAATAAGATCATTTCGATTCCGGTAAGCACCCGTATCAAAGCAAATTCATAAGAATAACAGAATATCATTTTCAATAATAAAGGCATTTATCACAAGAGGTACAACAGGTTCCGATAGAATTTGCTTTTACTCCGATTAGATCTTATACCCATGATTTCGTTCTGAACCACATTATTCTATAACAGTAGTAATTATGTTCTACATTTGTAGACTTTATATCTTTTATTTCTATCCCCACTTTAATTTAGGCGAAATATATTAATATCAAATATAATAAAACGTGACTTAAATCATTATATGATAAAAGCCACGTTTTTTTGACAAGATAAGCACATAACACCTCTTATTCTTGTTTATAGACTATTCCATACTATCATCTGTTATAAACATAGCATCCCCGAAAGAAAAGAAACGATATTTTTCTCTCACTGCTTCTTTATACGCATCTATGATATGTTCTCTGCCTGCAAGAGCGGATACTAACATCAGCAAAGTGGATTCCGGCAAATGAAAATTTGTAATCAGGCAGTTCATAACTTTAAACTGATAACCGGGATAGATAAATATTTCTGTTGATCCGCTTTTCGCTTGCACAAAGCCATCCTCACCTGCAGCAGATTCGATGGTTCTGCAACTGGTTGTACCGACACATATTATCCTGCCGCCTGCCCGCTTGACATCATTTATTTTTTTCGCTTCACTCTCTTCTACTTGATAAACTTCAGAATGCATATGGTGATCAAGTATATCCTCCTCTTTGACAGGGCGAAAAGTACCAAGTCCAACATGTAAAGTTACATTGGCTATTATCACACCCATGTCCTCTATTTGCTTTAAAAGCTCCTTGGTAAAGTGAAGTCCGGCTGTCGGAGCCGCCGCCGACCCCTCATGCTTTGCATATACGGTCTGATATCTGTTCTTATCCGCCAATTCATGAGTAATATATGGAGGCAGCGGCATTTGTCCAAGTTCATCTAAAATTTCTTCAAAGATACCTTGGTAAATAAATTTCACAAGACGATTCCCTTCCTCAATTACATCAATAATTTCGCCGATTAGTTTACCATTACCAAAACTTATCTTCGTACCAACTTTTGCTTTTTTACCCGGCCGAACTAAAGTTTCCCAAATATCATCTGTTTTCCTTTTTAACAAAAGAAGTTCAACCGGGGTTCCTTCCTTCCCATAGCTATGACCTGGTGCCAATGGCAATTTATCTATGATCCTCTCCCCCAGCAATCTGGCCGGTATTACTTTCGTGTTATTAAGCACCAGACAATCACCCCTTTTAAGATATGTTACAAGTTCCTTAAAGACGTGGTGTGAAACTTTACCGCCGTTTTTATCTAGAACCAAGAGCCTTGAGCCGGAACGGTCTTCCAGCGGATCTTGTGCAATTAACTTTTCTGGTAACTCAAAATAAAAATCCTGTTTCTTCATGTTGCTCTCCATTCCCGCGTATCTTACACGCACATATAATTAATATTGTTTCACCTCGCAGCCGTTATAATAAAAAGAGATGATTTCAGTATATCGAAATCCCTCTTGCGCCATCCCTCTTGCGCCGGACTGGCTCATTCCAACACCATGTCCAAAACCCATTCCTGCGAAGTAATAAGTATTCGGATTCGTAGGTGCATTCTTTACGAAATTCGTCAAGTTATCTGCACTTTTTACGACATACTGTTCTTTTATACTATTCAAAGAACTAA
This sequence comes from Bacillota bacterium, assembly GCA_023457255.1. Lineage (GTDB taxonomy): Bacteria > Bacillota > Clostridia > Lachnospirales > Lachnospiraceae > Lachnoclostridium. The sequence continues at coordinate 328,514 of JAEWMB010000020.1, forward strand.
CTTTATTATTTCCGCTGATCACATAACTGCTTTTTAATGCTCTTGCTTTACTGCTTTGACTGCCTATTACCGTAACAATGTCTGGTTTATCCTTATAGTTAACAATTTTAAATTTGGTACTTGGGAGTGAAAACATACTTCGAATCTTATTCGTACTGATTAAAGCACTCCCTCCTGTCCCTGTAATTTTCAAGGAATAAACCCGGCTTGATGCTGTTACTATGCTAGGAGATACTTTTTTTACAATTCCTATACTCTTACCATTTTCACTCAGTATATTTTGAAGATCTGTTTTTGTAAATTCCTTAATCCAAGGACCTTTTTCCGGAATCTTCTCATACACATCTATAACACTACGTAAATAGGGAAGTTTACTTCCCCAGACATCCTTGGAGTCTTCTGTTCTGCCTCCGCTGGTGGAAGAATAATAAGAAGTTATCATCTTTCCTTGGTATTTTACAACTTCTCCTTGGGTTGCAGCAACTGCTGCCGTAGCTTGTTTTGTCTCATATCCATAACCACGGTATACCTGGCTTGTTTGTGTATCTTCTATAGAATAGGGGCTTTTTGCGTTGGAATCCGCAGTATAACCGGTTTTTGTTAAGGCATAGCTTCTGGCACAGACAGCCTGTGCCTTTAAAGCTTCAATTGGCCAGCTGCTAACCATCTCACATGGGACTACACCAAGAAGATAAGATTCTATATTTATGATATTGACTGCAGTTAGGGAAGACTTTCCATAACAGCCGATTTCAATTCTCCCGCGATACGAACGCTCCCCTAAGTCGATCAAAGCAATATTTTTACTGTTTCTTGAGATTGGTTTTATCTGGGGATATGCATTTTCGATTCCTCCATCAATTAATAACTCTACATGATCTCCAGACATCTTTATACGATGTTTATTATTTTTTACCGGACCTAAATAGGTATATCCATATTTGTCTTTTATTTTTTGATACATTGCAGAAAAACTTGTACTACTCATTTCACCGCCAATATAGACACGGTAATGGCTACGATATATGATTGCCGGTATGGCCGGCACTCCAAGCCCTGCAATTTTATCGGCAACTTTTTGGGCTTCCTCATAAGTAGAGAAGGATTTGGATAAAACATAATAGTTTCCCTTTACAGGTTTAAAAGTAAATCCATTCTTTGACTGAAAATTAACCTCAGAGCGATATTTATCATCAATACAATACCCAAGTGCTATTTCTATGGTTTGTATTTTCATCGAAGATTTCCCCTCATACTTATCATGAAGCCCTACACGAATATCTGTCATTTCTTTTTTATTTGAAACAAGTGGTACTGATGTAAGTACTTGCTTCTTCTTTAAAGCTTGTGCAGACACCTGTCCATTTGGCAGTATCGAAGTAAATATTATTAGGAAAAAGCTAAAATATAATAAGCTACCATATCCTTGGCTTCGTCTCCTGTATCTCTCTATTTTCATTCCTCTGCTCCTAACTTCACAATCTGTTATGTATTATAATAGTTTTTTTGCAAAAAATCTACCTTAGCTGTTGTATAATTTACTTTTTTCATTATAATAGTATCTATATGTTGAAATTAGGCTGACAACTTTATGCTATTTTGGTGTCATTCTTATCAGGGAAAGGAATGAGTCTATTTTCAAACAGTGATATATGACACATACTTATTATGAAAATCGTGCATAGAAATGGAGTTAGGAATGAAAAAATATGTAAAACTTTATGATGTTACTGCTCTTTATCCAATCTGGTTCTTATTATTGATGCCAAATACTTGGATATTTTTAATTGCCACACAGTTTATCTTAGCAAGCTTTGTTCTTTTAGGTGGACTCAAATATATGGAATATGAGGATGTCTCCTCTGTATGGAAGAAGACTATTATCTGGAATACTCTATATGGTTTTATAGGTTATCCTATTACATGCGGCATACTGTTTGCAACCCAATTTATTCCAGAAACAATGCCAAATGGAAAATGGTTATTAGAAAACCTTACAACACCGTTAGCGACGAATCCGTTTTCTCACCTAACCTCTACGGTATTTATTATAGTAATTGTTGTATTTTCAGCTTTCCTATCTTATATGATGAATAAGCTATTCTCCTTTAAGAAAACTAACTTAAATAAATCTCAAGTGAATCGGTTATCAATTTATTTGGCAATTATCACAGCGCCTTATATTGCGATGATTCCAAGTGTTTCTCTTTATAACTCTATGTTATAGAAGAGGATATCTTAAAGGGTGTAGAACATACAAGTTAAAACAAGAGGTTGATAGGCAATTAAATTTATCTATCGGCCTCTTATACTTCTTTTATTACCGGTAAGTTTCGGAATTACCTCCTATAAAACATACAGAGGTCAGTTAAAAAAACAGCTTCATTCCAGAGAGAAATGAAGCTGTTTTCTTAATTAATTGATATCAGCAAGTTCTTATACGTTATTATTTTATAAACTAATTGCATCTATTTCTTAATCTACAAAGCCAAACGATGGAGAATAACGAAATAGTGGTTTCCCAAGGATATCTTCAAGAGGAACATATTTTAAGACCCAGTATCTCGCATCCTCTGATTGATTTCTGTTATCCCCCAGAACAAAATAACTGCCTTCAGGAACCTCAAATTCCATCTCCGGTTCCGGCTCCATAGCCTCTTTTAAATATGGTTCCTCTAATGGAGTCTCCGAATGATTGATGTAAACTTTACCATCCTTGATGGTTACGGTTTCCTTTGGTAAACCAATGATACGCTTGATATAATTTTCAGATCTGTTGTCAGGAAATTTAAATATGATGATATCACCACGCTTAGGTTTTGAAAGCAGATAAGATAGTCTATTTCCAACGATACGGTCGTCCGTCATAATCGTGTTTTCCATGGAGCAAGTTGGTATCTCAACTTTAATGATAACGAGTTTATTTACAATCCAAGCCATAACAAAGCCGGCTGCTATAATTAGAACCCAGCTAATAATCTCGTTACGGATTTTTTTCTGTTTCTCTTCTTTTGTTAATTCCTTCTGCTCTGATTCAGGTGAATTTTTTGCCATGATAACACCTCATTTCAAGTAATTTTTTTAATGGGGTGCCGCAATCACCTGTGACAACCCCATTTATGTTAGAATAATATTTCTTTTTTTCTGTTAAGTAAGCGTGCTCCAGTCGTAATCATGAATGCTCCGGTTACACAACCAATTACCACAACACAAATACCAACTACAAGACTGCTGATACCGGCTGATTTCATTGTTTTATATACTTTTTCCATGCAAACCTCGTTTCTGGCGCACAAACGCCTGTTATTAATGATGGCAATTTTGTATACAGGAACTGCAAATACGCTAAATTGAAGTTAAATTCTCTTATGCTTCCACTCCATACTGCTCATAATAAGCATCTATTGCCTGCTTCAATTGATCATCAATTATTACTTTTCCATTATAAGGCTTTCCATATAAATGTTCAACTATTTCTTTCATAGTCACGATAGCCGCCGTTTCAATTCCGTAATCTTCTTCAATCTCTTTCAGGGCACTTTTCGTTCCTTTTCCTCGCTCCATACGGTCAACCGAAACTACTAATCCAACTACATCGACAGTTCCCTGAGCAAAAAGAATTGGCATTGTCTCACCAATAGAGGTTCCAGCAGTTGTAACATCTTCAATAATAACAACTTTATCACCCTCGCTGATCGGACTTCCAAGAAGGATGCCGGTATCACCATGATCCTTTACTTCCTTGCGGTTAGAACAGTATTTCACATCTTTATCAAACTGTTCACTAATGGACATCGCCGTTGCCACACTAAGAGGGATTCCCTTATAAGCTGGTCCAAAAAGCACATCAAAATCAAGTCCATAAGCATCATGAATTGCTTTTGCATAGTACTCACCAAGTTTTCTTAATTGAGCACCGGTTCTGTAAAAACCGGTGTTTACAAAGAAAGGAGTCTTTCTACCGCTTTTCGTTGTAAAATCACCAAATTTAAGTACTCCACAATCCACCATAAATTCAATAAACTCTTTCTTGTACTGTTCCATAGTATTCTCCTTTATATTTCTCCTGCTATTTATAATAGATATGACTAGTACCAGCAGAACTGTTTTTTAGCTAACCCTGTTTTTATAGTACTTTCTATATAGAAACAGAATGTTGATTTTTAATTCAATCCGCCTTATTTAACACAACCAATCAAATCATTTATATCACTTATCTGATGCTTTCTCATATAGCTTTCAATACCCTCAATAACCTCAAGCGTTGCATATGGGTTCATAAAATTAGCAGTACCAACCGCTACAACCGTTGCTCCTGCCATAATAAATTCAAGGGCATCCTCTGCATTTGTAATCCCACCCATACCAATGATAGGAAGCGTAACTGCATTTGCAACCTGATATACCATACGAACTGCAATTGGCTTTACCGCGGGTCCTGACATACCTCCGGTTTTATTTGCTATAGCAAAAGTTCTGCGATTAATATCGATCTTCATACCGGTTAAGGTATTGATAAGAGATAGCGCATCTGCTCCGCCAGCTTCTGCTGCCTTCGCCATTTCCGTAATATCAGTAACATTCGGACTAAGCTTTACAATAACCGGCTGTTTCGCATGTCGTTTTATCTCGTCCATGATCATCGCTATCATCTTAGGGTCTTGTCCAAATGCGATACAGCCTTCTTTTACATTCGGACAGGAAATATTAAGTTCTAATAAGTCCACTGCCTCCTCTGACAAACGCTCTACTACTTCAACATATTCCTTAACGGATTTACCACAGACATTAACAATAACCTTAGTATCAAATTGCTTTAAAAATTCTAAGTCTCTTTCCACAAACAGATCGACACCAGGATTTTGTAATCCGATTGCATTCAGCATACCGCCATAGGTTTCTGCAATTCTAGGCACTGGATTTCCAGACCAAGGCATACTTGAAACTCCTTTTGTTGTAACTGCACCAAGACGGTTTAAATCAACAAATTCGCTATATTCCATACCTGATCCAAAAGTTCCGGACGCTGTGGTCACCGGATTTTTAAACGTAACTCCTGCAATTGTAACTTTTGTATTCATTCTTTCCCCCATTTCTATGCGTGATGCTTACGTTTCGGATTGCTTTTACTACTTTTATAATTCGATTTCTTCTGCATAGAAAACAGGACCATCTTTGCAGATTCTTTTATTATTTACATTACTATGATGATCCGTCTCTTTTGACTTGCACACACAAGCCAGACAAGCACCAATGCCACATGCCATACGCTCTTCCATGGACAATTGTGCTGTCAAATTATGTTCCCTTGCAAAACTTTTAACCCCTCGAAGCATCGGAGTTGGACCACACGCAAAAATCATGCCATCCGTAATTCCATGCTCACGCATTGCATCGATGACATTACCTTTCGTACCAAAACTACCATCCTCAGTAGCAATGATTACTTCACCATATAACTTAAATTCATCCGCTAAAAATAGTTCAGAACGATATCCAAGTATGATTTGTTTGTTTCCCGGGAGATTTTTTGCAAGTTCTAACATCGGAGGAATTCCAATGCCACCGCCAATTAGGATAGAATTAGATGTATTTTCAAGGAAAAAGCCATTACCTAGCGGCCCCATTATTTCAATTTCGTCCATTTTCTTCGCTTCTGCCAGCTCATTCGTCCCTGCACCTGCAATACGAAAAACAATTCGTAACATAGTTTTCTCCTCATTGATTTCACAGATACTAATTGGACGTGGAAGTAATCGACTTCCCTCCTTACAGTAAATAGAGAGAAATTGACCAGGTTTTGAAACCTTTGCAATGGATTCTTCCTTAAGCCACATGCTGTAGATACCATCACAGAGTTTTTCCTTCTCCGTAATGACCGCTTTTATTTTTTTTATTTCCGCCATGCATCACACCAAGCCTTTCCAAATGATATCCTTAACATTGTATACGATAAGTTTTAAAAACGCAACCTTTGATTTTTCAGATACCACTCGTAAATTTCTTCCCTGGCATAATCAAAATTAGAAAATATCTTAATAGCCTCCTCTACATTAGAATAAACCTTCCAATACCCGGTAATCAATGAATTTTTACCATCTTCTTTGATAAATTCTAAAATATCTTCAATCGGATAACCAAGAAACACTCCTAACTCGTGCGGAAACACTCCCTCCTCATAGAAATACTCCATAAGCCTTACCGATAAATCAGATAACAAATCCGAAAGATTATGCTTCCTATAGCCGTAATCTTTCAGTAATTTCCTTGCTCTTTTGTCATTCACTTTTTCTAAAAGCATGTCCTCTCGATAAATAAGATAAACTGTAAAGTCCTCGGTCGATACCAAAGGATGAATTAATAACTGATTGCAAAGTATAAGATGAACAAAGCAGCTAAAAACTTCTGTTTGCTCTTTTGTCTTATGCATTGCAGATAAACTACAGGCTGCCCTGCAATGCAGCAACACCGGTGCACATGGCAGTAACAGCCCAAGAAACATTTTATTAAGTTTGTCTAAGTTGCCGGAACCGTACCTTGCCACTATTTTCATCTTAATATACCCTTTCTAATCTAGCGTTGTACGTTCTATTTTGTACAGTATCACATCGTTAAGCAGATCAATCGCATTGTATTTCATATGAAAAGCACACAAAAGCACCGTAAATCTAGTGAGTATAGCTTATCAGAACCTGCAACGCAGATTCTGATAAAAGGTGCGGTTTTGCACCGTTAATTTGATGATCAAACATGCTTTTTGCTTCCATCTTACATATGCTGCTATTTTAATCATATTCTTTAATAACTCCATCGCTTAGCATATCTTTCTCCTCAGAATTTTCGTAAGGGTCGCTTGCTTTCAATTCTTCTTTATTTAAACTATTTTTATATTGTTCCACAGATGGGTCTTTCATAGAAAATATTCTATGGTATTCTTTTGTTTCCACATCCTTATAAGTCTCGGAACGATTCCGATATAAAAATTTGGTTAGAGCATAAGTATCTATCCATATTTCATTATTTCCCTCTTTTTGCGATTCATCAAAAATCAACTGTAATCCAAAGTGAAGATGTGAGGTAGTAATATTATTTGTATTTTCTGTTGTACTATAACCTGTTCTTCCAAGATAGCCTATCACATCACCAGCCGATACGACGCTGCCAACCTTTAACTCTTTGTTATACGGAAAATTCTTACGCATATGTGCATAATAATAATAACGTTTTCCATCAAAACTGCGGATTCCGATTCTCCATCCGCCATATTGATTCCAGCCTAAGGCTTCTATGTATCCGGATTCTACCGCAATAATCGGGGAACCTACCTGCCCCATCATGTCATGCCCTAAGTGAACTCGCTTATAGCCATAGCTTCTGGAAGCACCAAAATCATCATAATCATAATAATAATAGTTCTTAGCTATGGGTGAAAATCCTTTTAATCCATAACGTCTTTCCCATATCTTTGCCGGAGCTGCTGTCGGGGTTGGTGTTTCAGCCGGTGTATTGGATGGCGCAGTAGTCGGCACAGCAGTAGCTGTCTCCTTTGATGATACTGCTGATGACTCATATACTTCTATCTCATATTCTCCGATAAGCCCTCCAAGAACCGCATCATAAGCCTCATAATAATAAGGATAGTATTTCATATCATTCGTTAGACTTTCGATTGTTTCCTTACCTGATAATAATTTTTCTGCAAGCTGGTCCATGTCTTTCGCTCTATATTTTTTAAAATCACCACCATACTTTGCTCCTAAATACGATAGCAGCTCTACAAAATGAAGTTCAATCTCTTTGTTATGAGTATCGATATCATAATGATATGCTTTGTCTAAGGCTTCATAGGTTACATTAAATTCTACCCACTTAATATACTTTTTATCAGTCGAAGAATTCACTGCTACTTCAATCGATTGATTGGATGGTTTAAGGTTCCATAGAAAAGTAATGCAGAGTATTACTATTGTTATTATTTCCAGGCAGATTATTATATTCCCTCTTTTTCTGATCCATTGAAATCGAATAGGATTTCTGAATTTGAATTTTCGATACAACGTCTTCATGAATGTCTTACTTCTCCTATCGTATTGATAACATTTTATGTTTCAGTGCTTGTCTTTATTCAATAAGAAAAAGTTTTTACTTTTCAATAAATTTTATAGGTGGAAAGGCACGCAAACTGTCCACCAGACATAAAGTAGTAATAAACCAAAGCGTTGAGGTGCCCGCTTGAAGTCGTTTCCGAAACCGCTAAGCGCCAAGGAAGAAAACGAGATGTTACTTCAATGTAAAGCAGGAAACAAGGTTGCGAGAGATACTTTAATTGAACGTAACCTTCGTTTAGTTGCGCACATTGTTAAGAAGTATAACACGCCGGATCGAGAAACCGACGACTTAATTTCCATAGGCACGATTGGACTGATTAAGTCCATCGATACCTTTGATGCCAATAAAGGTATTCGACTTGCCACCTATGCCTCTCGTTGTATAGACAACGAACTATTAATGATGCTTCGCAGTGGTAAAAAACAGGCACGGGAAGTATATCTTTATGAACCTATCGGCTCTGACAAAGAGGGAAATGAAATAAATCTTTTAGATGTTATTGAAAGCACAGATGAAGATATTGTAGATATCTTCGAAATTCAAGAAAACATCAAACGGCTTTATACGTTTCTAAACAGTGCCTTGAATGAAAGAGAGCGAGAAATCATTGTTATGAGGTATGGTTTAAGTGGAGAGAAAGAAATCACACAAAGAGAAATTGCAGATAAATTAGGAATAAGTCGTAGTTATGTAAGTCGTATTGAAAAGAAAGCACTAAAAAAATTAAAGGACTTATTTGAAGGTTAATAGAGTAGCTTGCAAGGAATCAACATACCCCCTCTTTAAAAAACGAGGTTAAAAAGACCTCAAAGTAATGCCCCAGGCAGGGTGCACAAAAAAAGCAAAGGTGAATATTATAATATTCACCTTTGCTTTTTTATAATGACATAGACCAGTTATCTATGCGTGTTTTATCTTATCACTACTATGAAGTACATCCACAATCCTTTTTGGAAGTATCGGATTTCTCTTGAACACGTATAATATCATATTGAGCAGTCTCTCTATCAAAGGTAACAAAGATCTTCTGCTGTGGATGAGGACAGCTCTCCATCTCATTTCCTTCTTCATCTGTGATTCTTAAAACCTTGGTAGAAATATTCTCACCATTTGGCTTCATGATTTCAACCATATCACCTGTACTAAACTTATTTCTCTGCTCCATCTCACTAGCACCTTCTGCATTACGAGAAGAAACGATTCCTAAATAAGTATACTCTTTTACATACACATTGTTATCATAAATTTGTGTATTGGAATCTGGCTTCTGAAAGAAGAAACCTGTAGTAAATTGGCGATACGTACATTTTCCGATTTCTGCTTTATAATATTCCATGTTCTCACGATATTTATCAACAGATTCATAGAAATCATCGATTGCCTTACGATAAGTTCTTGCTACCGTAGCAACATAAAGAGCGGTCTTCATACGGCCCTCAATCTTTAAGCTATCAATCCCTGCCGCAACAAGTTCAGGAATATACTCAATCATGCAAAGATCTTTGGAATTAAAGATATAAGTTCCGCGATCATTTTCAAATACAGGCATATATTCCCCTGGCCTTGTCTCTTCCACAACGTGATATTTCCATCTGCAAGGGTGTGTGCAGGCTCCAAGATTGGCATCTCTTCCAGTAAAGTAATTACTTAAGAGACAACGTCCAGAATAAGAAATACACATCGCACCATGAACAAAGGTTTCAATTTCTAGTTCCTCTGGGATATTCGCGCGTAACCGAGAAAGCTCTTCTAAGGACAATTCTCGAGCAGAAACAACACGTGCTGCACCTTGCTTATGCCAGAACCGGTAAGTACGATAATTTGTACTGTTTGCTTGTGTGCTTATATGAAGCTCAATTTCAGGCACAATCTCTTTTGCAATATCAAAAACACCTGGATCTGAGATAATTAACGCATCTGGTTTTATTTCTTTTAATTCTCGAAAATACTCCTCTACGCCTTTTAAATCGCGGTTATGAGCAGTAATATTTGCTGTAACATAAACTTTTTTACCATACTGGTGTGCAAATTCAATTCCCTTTTTCATATCCTCTAAAGAAAAGTTCTTTGCTTTTGCACGTAAGCCATACATCTCGCCGCCAATATAGACAGCATCTGCACCATAGATGATTGCTGTTTTTAACACTTCTAAGTTACTTGCTGGAATTAACAATTCCGGTTTTTCTCTACGAAACATAGTTTCCTCCTATTTCTTCCTACCTCTATTAAAACTCCTGCATATTTCACATCTGCAGACAGATAGGGTCTGTGCAAAGATATGAATATGGATACTGCTTTAATAGAAAGCAATCTATCGTATCCTTGTACTAACTGCCATTCCATCCCCGACTGGCAGAATCATCGTTGTTAAATCATCCCTATGAGTCAATTCATATAAGTACTCCCTCATTCTTGTATGAATCGTTCGATCCCTTCTCATGATGCTATACTTTGATTTAGCAATACTACCTTCCTGTAGAACATTATCCGTTATAAACAATCCGCCAACCGGAAGTAATCTCATAATTTCAGGGAGAAAATTCATGTATTGTCCTTTTGCAGCATCCATAAAGATAAAATCATAACTGTCTGTTAGTTCACTTAACACTTGGTTATTTCCAGAAGGGTTAAACAGTGACACCTCGCTTGAAGTACCTGTTCTATTTAAAACTTTCAATACATCAATTGCATCCCCCATAACAAGTGAGATATCCGAAGCTCTTCTTGCTTTCGCCAAATTTTTCTTCGCTTCTGCAATTCTCATCGGTACCTTTTCTATGGTAGTAATATGACAATCCTCTGGCATACATTCGCTTAATAACGAACAAGAGAATCCAACCGCAGTACCTACTTCAAGTATTTGTTTTGGTTGCTTCATGTCCAGAAAAAATTTTAATACCGCTTGTGCTTCTTTTCGAATGATTGGTACTGCATTATCTAATGCTTCTTTTTCTAATGTTCTTAGATACTGCGGTAATTCTAATTCCAGTGAATTAATGTACGCAGTAATATGTTCGTCCACGATCTTCATGACTTTCCTCCATCCATGTAACGATAAAAGCTTATTATTTCTATTATTCCTATATTGAATAGAGCCCCTTCTCTCTTGTAATGAATAAAAAAGGACTGTCCGCAGCCACTTGAAAGGAGAAACATTTCAACAACGGCCACGGTAGCCCTAATATTCAAGACGATAGATCTTTCATTCAATTTTATAGTGCTGAAATGCTTCCTGCTATAAAATAGAATGCAATGTTTTTCTATCTTGTTTCGATACTAATTACGGTATTACGTTGCTTTTTGGAGAAGTCTTTGTATCCTCTTTTTCCTCTTCCTCTTCTTTCACTATCGAATTATTATAATCTGTAATCACATCTAATATTTCATCATAATCCATCGACGTATTTAAAATAAAGATACCAGGATAGATGTCATACTCTTTAAATTTTGTCTTTAAGTAGAAAGAATACTTATTGACAATAAGATTACCAGCCTCTAGTTTTCTAGCGACATCCATAGTAGATTCACCTTTTGCAATCTGAAATTCTATATCGATTCCAGGCTCCGCCTCAACAGATACAGAACCAAAAAGCTGATACGAAAAATTATATGTGATTTTTACAGCCTGTATTAAAACCAATATAATAGCAATATAAAATAGTATATTTAAGAATACTCTTAGTACTGCACTTGTGATTTTTAATGCAACTTTGGTACTATCGGATTTCGCCATCTTAAGCCTCCAAGCCTCTCTAAACCTCCATGATGATTGGAAGAATCATCGGATTTCTCTTCATTTTCTTCCATAAGTAGTCGCTGAGAGAATCTTTTATTTCGTTTTTAATCTTGCCCCAGTCAGTCATATTTTTATTCAGACATTTATCCAGAGCATCGTTTACTACAGTTCTCGCCTCTTCCATCAGATTCTCAGACTCTCTGACATATACAAAACCTCTCGAAACGATATCCGGTCCGGATAATACTTGATTACTGAATTTTTCTAGTGTTACAACAACAATTATAAGACCATTTTCTGATAAGTGCTGTCTGTCACGAAGAACAATATTGCCTACATCCCCAACACCAAGTCCATCCACTAAGATGCCCTGCGCAGGAATATGGTCCACAATCTTCGCTCTGTCTTCTGACAAGGATAATATATCACCGGAGGATAAAATTACTACATTCTCTTTCTTTACCCCCATGTCTTGAGCCAATTCCGCATGGCATTTTAAATGACGGAATTCACCGTGTACCGGAATCGCAAATTTAGGTTTGGTTAAAGCATAAATAAGTTTAATTTCTTCCTGACAAGCATGACCAGAAACGTGAGTATCCTGAAAGATTACTTTTGCGCCCTTCATGGAAAGTTCGTTGATAATCTTAGATACATTCTTCTCATTGCCCGGAATCGGAGTTGAGCTAAAAATTACAGTATCTCCAGGGGTAATTGAAATCTTACGATGAATAGAAGCTGCCATACGGGATAACGCTGCCATAGCTTCGCCCTGACTTCCAGTTGTAATTAATACTAATTGATCATCAGTGTAGTTCTTCATCTGCTCAATGTCAATCAAAACATTGTCCGGAACAGTAATATATCCAAGCTCTGTAGCAGTAGAGATAATATTAACCATACTTCTGCCTTCAATTACAACCTTGCGGTTATACCTTACTGCGGAGTTAATAATCTGTTGAACACGGTCGACATTCGAGGCAAAGGTTGCAACAATAATACGGTGTTTTGAATTCTCTGCAAATATATTATCAAAGGTTTTTCCAACGGTGCGTTCTGACATGGTATATCCCGGACGCATTACATTAGTGCTGTCGCACATCAGTGCAAGCACACCTTTTTTACCTAGTTCACCAAATTTCTGTAAATCTATGGTCTCTCCAAATACCGGAGTATAATCCACTTTAAAGTCACCGGTATGAACTATGATACCTGCCGGTGAATAAATTGCTAATGCAGCAGCATCTGCAATGCTGTGATTGGTACGAATAAATTCAATGCGGAAGCAGCCTAAGTTTATGGATTGTCCATACTTGATTACTTTACGCTTTGTAGATTTTAATAAGTTGTGTTCTTTTAATTTATTCTCAATAATCCCCAAAGTAAGCTTTGTCGCATAAATTGGTACATTGATATCTTTGATTACATATGGCAGAGAACCAATATGATCCTCATGTCCATGGGTGATAACAAACCCCTTTACCTTTTGAATATTATCTTTTAGATAAGTTATGTCAGGAATAACTAAATCAATTCCAAGCATCTCATCCTCCGGGAACGCTAAACCACAGTCAACTACTATGATGCTGTCCTGATACTCAAATGCGGTGATATTCATACCAATTTGCTCCAAACCACCCAGCGGTATAATCTTAACTGCAGGTTTTGCATCTGGTTCTGGTGTCTCAACCGGTACGGTAAGCTCAACCTTATTATTATTCACAGCACGCTCTACCTTAAAAGGTCTTGGCTTTCTCCTTATACGATTATTGCGCTCCAAGTTACCGCCTCTGCGATTAACTCCTCCGGCATCCATCTGGCTATTTTTGCTGTCAAGGTTGTTCTCTTTACTATTTTCTTTTCCTTTCAAAATTGCACCTCCAAAATTTTATATGTAATTTCGTCGGGCAAACGTTCGGAAGTGGACGTACTTATTCTTCTTGGATTTTTGCATCTTGCTCTGCAAAACTCTTGCATACACTGCAAATACCAAATAATTTTACTTCATGATTTAACACTTGAAAATCCATGGTCGCCTCTATTCGCTGCTCCAAATTCTCTAATAAATCATCCTGAAATGTAAATACTTGCCCACAATTCACACAAATTAGATGGTGATGGTGGTGAACAGAAGTTTCATTACTGCCTTTACCGATCTCATACCTCACATATCCATCATTTAAATTAAGTTTATCAATAAGCTTTAACTCTGATAATACCTGTATGGTACGATATACGGTGGCTAACCCAATATCAGGATACATATTTCTTACACAATCATAGATATCCTCAGCCGTTAGGTGTTCATCCGGTCGACTACTTAACACCTCTAGGATTGCAATACGTTGTGTTGTTACCTTTAACCCATTTTGCTTGAGTAAGGATTTAAAGTTTTCCTGCATATCTGTCATTCCATCACCTACTTCTCTTGCTCATTCCAATGTTACGTTTGCTTACGTGAATTTCATTCCATCTGTCTGGATTTAAACTTACATATCTTTTCTATTTTATATTACGGTGCAAAAATGCACCTTTTGTTACAATCTGCTTCACAGTTCCTGGTATTTCAATAATCAGATTGATGGTACAAAATACGCACCTTTATCAGAATCTGCTTTTCTGATAAGTTATATTATCTACCAATATCGTCCAAATACTTGTATACTTATAAAACACGATTTTATATTATTTGTCAATGAAATTAAATCGTGAAAAATCTTAATTTAATGACATTATATTCCTGCTCATATAAATTCCATAATAATACTATAGCCTTTATATAAATAACTTTTAATTCGGAAACAGCAGAAATCCGAAGGTAATCGTTTGCTTTTTCTATCTTGATGCACACCAAATAGAGGTAGATACTACCTAATTTTATACGATACTATTCCGTATACAACAGTTCTATCTAATATTGTAACTGTAATTTCTAAGACTACTGCATTTCAATTATTCTGTTATAATCTCTGTATCTTCTAACAATTCCTCAAATACAGCCCCAATTGCTTCCAATTCGTTATCATCTTCCACCATGTCATATACTGCATCAGAACTTTCGCCTGCAGATACATCTTTCATAATGTATGCTTCTGCTTCGTCTGCCTCGATATCCTCTGTAACTAACAAATACTCTATTCCATTAAGCTTTGTTTGCTCAAGCACATAAAAGATTACTTCCTCGTTATCCTCAGTAAAGAAGCTTACTTTTCTATTTTCTTCCATGTTATAAAAATCCTCTCTTACAATATATTCACTAAATATTTTCTTGCTTACAAATCATGAAACTATCCCTCGCAAGGAATCACAAACATAAAATATTATAGTGAATCTAATTTATCCAATTCCTTTTTATTCGATAAGTAGTCTAAATAACCTTGTAATATGAATACTGCTGCAAGTTTATCCACTACCTCCATCTTCTTTTTAAGACTAACTTCACCAGCATTTAGCACTTGATATGCTGCAACAGTCGTTAAACGCTCGTCCCATAATACTACTGAAAGTCCTGTTCTACGCCGAAGATGCTCCGCAAATTCTTCGGATTTTTGAGCCCGCTCGCCTATGGTATTGTTCATATTTTTCGGAAATCCAAGTACAATTTCTTCCACTTCATATTGCTTTATCAATTCTTCAATCCGTGCTAGAGTCTGACGAAGCTTAGTTTCCGACTTTCTTCGAATCACTTCAACCCCCTGTGCTGTAAGTTTTAAACTATCACTGACAGCCACACCTACTGTCACAGAGCCATAATCCAACCCCATAATTCTCATTCTGTTATCAACCCTTGAAATTTTCCACAAACAGAAAAACAGCGTAACTGCCACTTTTCTGTTTATTCCTAACAAGCTTGACCTTTACCGGCCTTATCTTGTATTAATTCCATATCCTTATCTTCTTTTTAAATGATTATCGATATAATAGCGCAATAACTCCTCTAAAATCTCATCACGCTCGACTTTCATAATCAAACTTCTTGCATTTCTGTGGTTTGTAATATAGGTTGGATCTCCGGACATGATATATCCAACAATCTGATTTACCGGATTGTATCCCTTCTCAGTTAAAGCGAGATACACGATGTCAATAACATCCTTCACCACGATTTCCGGTTGTTTCTGCACTCTAAAATATTGTGTATTGTTTATCTCCTGCATCTCATCACGCCCTTCCCAGTCAACGGTAATCATTTAACAAACCTCAATATCCGAATACTACAATTCCATATTGGACCGTTCTTCTTTTTGCAACTTACTAATATCATAATACAAATGTTCGGAAATTTCAATCTATTATTTCTGAAAGCAGAACATCATCGTTTAAATATCCCGTAATATTAACATTTACTAACTCATTACTTTTTAGGTCCTGGGCAGGAATGGCAACCTTAACATAACGGGTAGTATGACCAATCATATATATAGTGTCTCCTATCGCAGTCTCTTCTTCTGTCAAAACAACATCTTTGCTTCCTATAAAATAATCCAAATACTTCATACGCATCTTTTTTTCTGATTCAAATAAAATTTCACTGCGCTTTGTTTTCATTTGTTCCGGTACTTGATTTGGCATAGATTCTGCCTTAGTCCCTTTTCTCTTTGAATACTTAAAGATATGCATTTGAGAAAACTGGACTTTTTCAAGAAAAGCTATTGTTTTTTCAAACTCTTCCTCTGTTTCACCAGGAAATCCCACGATGATATCTGTGGTTATGGCAGGATTTTTATAATATTTCCTAATAATCTCACAACGGTTATAATAATCATCCGGAGTATATTTTCGGTTCATTCGGATTAATGTCTCCTTAGAACCACTTTGAAGGGATAAATGAAAATGAGGGCATAATTTTGATTTATTAGCAAGAGTTTTCACAAATTCTTCTGTGATTATTCTTGGTTCTAAAGAACTTAGACGAATCCTGCTAAGTCCATTAATTTCACTTAAACTTAAAATAAGCGTCATTAGCGGTGAAATACCATTCTCAGGAAGTAACTCTGCTTGCTCCTTTACTGATAGTGCCTCAAGCCCATAAGAAGATAAATGAATTCCGGTTAATACAATTTCCTGATACCCGTTTTCTACGAGCCGCATCACTTCTTTTTTAATCTCTTCTTCACTTCTGCTTCTTATTCTTCCTCGGGCATAAGGAATAATACAGTAACTGCAGAATTGATTACAACCATCTTGAATCTTAATATAAGCCCTTGTTTTTTCTGTTACGGCAGCAATGGCTAATTCCTCATATTCATAGTCCGTATCAATATCAATAACTGCATAATTGTTTTGGCTTTCATAATATTCATCTGCCAGGAAAACTATTTCATTCTTTTTATTATTTCCAATTACTAAATCAACCGTATCATCTGCCAGCAAAGCTTCTTTTGCTGCCTGCACATAGCAACCGACCGCAATTACAACGGAATTCGGATTATTTTTTTTTGCTTTATGAAGCATCTGGCGTGATTTTCTGTCTGCAATATTGGTTACTGTGCAGGTATTTACAACATAAATGTCTGATAATTCTTCGAAATCGGCAAGTGTTGCACCAGCCTCTAAAAACAATTGCTGCATCGCTTCCGTCTCATAGGAATTCACTTTACAGCCCAGTGTTAAGAAAGCTACTTTTTTACCTATGACATTAGGATAATAAGCTTTCTTGATTTTATGAGTCTCATTTGCACTCGTTTGGTCATTTTTTTGCATTTGTAGCTACAATCCTTTCTATATTCAGGCTTATCAAAAAATAAACCGATAATTATTATAAATATATCATCTTTTTTTCTACACTTTGTATATTGACATTTATTTAGGTTAAATGTAGTATAGTAATGAGAAAAGGTTTCCTGTGTATTCCAGTTTTCCGGAATATAAGGTACCATAAATTCATAGTATCCTGCGGGGTTTACAGTATCCGCTATGGACTTGAATAATACATCAACATCATTAAGGAGGAATTCTCATGAAAACAGTAAGGATTTCATTAAATTCAATTGATAAGGTTAAATCCTTTGTAAACGATGTTACTAAATTCGATTCTGATTTTGATTTAGTATCCGGAAGATATGTTATCGATGCAAAGTCTATTATGGGTATTTTTAGTTTAGATTTATCTAAGCCAATCGATCTTAATATCCATGGCGATGATAACATGGATGAGGTTTTAGCAATCTTAAAGCCATACATCGTTGAGTAATTAAAACATAATCAAACAGTTGTTATCAGACGATAACAACTGTTTTTTTATTCAAAACAAGGCAAGTTTTCAGCACGGACTGTTCCTTGTTAAACATTGCTTGATCGTATGACCATGCCCTTTATCACTAAGTACTCCTAATTCTTATTACTATTTTTAGCAGACTCATCTTACATAAGATATACACTGCTATAATGAAAGGACAGTATTACTTTACGGTAATAATTTCTCTTGTATCAAGTGCTGCCTTCACCATTTCATCAATCTTTTCAGCCAAATTAAGCTCATTCTTTTCTATCATGGATAACACCGGTCTAGTTACCGGATGTTTTGCTACGAAAATTGTACAACAGTCTTCAAAAGGAAGTACCGAAGTTTCAAAGGTACCAATCCGCTCAGAGATATCAATGATCTCTTGCTTATCCATCCCAATCAACGGGCGATAAACCGGTAACGTACAAACAGCGTTGGTAGCCGCAAGAGATTGCATAGTCTGACTTGCTACCTGACCAATACTCTCACCAGTAATTAAACCAAGACATTTACTGCGGTTTGCAATTTCTTCTGCAATTCTCATCATATAACGGCGCATAATGATTGTTAATTCTTCATGAGGACATTTCTCATAAATATATAACTGAATATCTGTGAAATTCACAATATGAAGCTTGATTGGCCCGGTGTATGCGGATATAATCTTTGCTAAGTCTACTACCTTTTGTTTTGCACGCTCACTAGTATAAGGAGGCGCATGAAAATAGGTTGCCTCTAACGATACACCACGCTTCGAAATCATATATCCAGCAACCGGACTATCAATACCACCAGATAATAACAGCATCGCTTTTCCGCCTGTACCTACCGGCATACCGCCCGGGCCCTTTATGGTATTAGAATATACATAAGCCTTGTTACGAACTTCCACTGTAATATATTCCTGCGGTTTATGGACGTCTACTGAAAGTTCCGGAAAACGACTTAACAAATATGCTCCCATCTTGGAACAAATCTCCGGTGATGTAATTGGATACTGCTTATTGCCACGCTTCGCCTCCACTTTAAAAGTAAATGGCTTGCGCTCATAGAACTTCTCTACATAATCACCAACCTCTTTTTTTATCACTTCCCAATCCATTGAATCAATTACCACTACCGGACTAATTCCGGTAATACCAAACACTCTTTGTAATGCTGAAACAGTCTCATCATAATCAAAAGCATCCGGACATTCTACAAAAACACGTCCCTGTTCCCTGGTTACTACAAAATCTCCCAGCTTATTTAAGTTAAAACGAATTTGATCTTTTAACGCGTTCTCAAATACATGGCGGTTTTTGCCCTTCAGACCAATCTCTGCGTATTTTATTAAAAATGCTTTATACATAAAGTTCTCCTTCTGCTGCCATCCCACAATGTTGGACGGCTGCGCAATATTTGTAATAAAACAATTTCCTGCAGGAAAGTTTGTTTTTATTTTATAGAAAGAAATTGTTTTCTATTTTACGGTTGAGTATTGTTTTTCTATATTTAACTGAGTATCAATTTACTTTCTGGTATAGCGCCGCAGCATAGGCACTAATTCTTTCAAAACCTCTAGTGTATAATCAATTTCCTCGCGCTTCGTATTGACAGAAAAGCTGAATCTGATTGTGGTATCAAGTAAATTTTTGTCTACACCAATTGCTATTAAGGAACCAGATAAGCTTGGATGATTCGAAGCACATGCGGAGCCGGAAGAAACATAAATATCCCTATCCTCAAGTGCATGCAATAATACTTCACTGCGAATGCCTTGAAAGCTTGCACTTACCACATGCGGAGCGGTTAACCATACTCTTTCTGACAAGGATAAGTCTTCTCTTTCTGTATATACTGCATTTACGGTTACCTCTGGTATCTTATATAAACCTTCTACCATATGGGTTTTTAAATCATACAGGTGATTGATTTTTGCTTCATGGTTTTCATAAGTCTCATTTACCGCTTGATAAAGACCGGCTATTGCAGGAACATTTTCAGTACCGGAGCGATAGCCTTTTTGCTGTCCGCCACCATGAAGGATTGGTCTTATCTTGATTTTATCTTTGATGTATAGAAATCCTGCCCCCTTCGGACCGTGGAATTTATGTCCGCTAACCGACATTAAATCAATGCCTTCCTTTTTAGGAAATATTTTAAACTTTCCAAAGCCTTGGATTGCATCCGTATGGAACAAAATATCCGGCTTTTTCTCTTTCACCAGCTTCGATAATCTGGTGATATCCTGAATGGCACCGACCTCATTATTGACATACATAATGGATACTAAAATAGTATCTTCGCATATCTCATCCAGTAATGCTTCTTCTATCACCTTACCATTTTTATCTACCGGTACATAGCTGATACGAAAACCAAAATCTTCAAGCGCTATTAATGGATTGTGCACGGATGAATGTTCAAATTGTGTTGTAATAATATGTTTTCCAGAACGCTGATACGCTAATGCCGTACCAATCAAAGCCATATTATTGGATTCGGTACCTCCTGAAGTAAAGACGATTTCCTTAGGCTCAACTTTAATAAGCTTTGCAATAGACTCCTTTGCATCTTTTATATATTGTTCTGCTTCCATACCTTTTCGATGCATGGAGGAAGGGTTACCAAAGTTAACGCAAAGTGCATCCACCATGATGTCACGCACCGATTCCAAAACCCTTGTTGTAGCGGCATTATCTAAATAAGCTATCATATTACCTCCAAAATGGCGTTTTACGCCATATACCTTTAAATCCATGAAATTATTCTTCCAGTGTTAGCATAAGATAAGAAAGTATTGCTAAGCCGGCTGTTTCAGTACGTAAAATTCGTTTACCAAGTGTGATTGGAGTGATTCCGCTCTGCTTTGCTAACTCGACCTCTTCTGCTTCAAAACCGCCTTCCGGTCCTATCATTATGCCAATTGAGGCTTTCCCTTTAGATTCATTTATTAACATTCTTGTATCCTGAATACCATTTGCGCACTCATAAGGAAGTATTGACATATCACATTTAAAAGACATCTTTATTGCTTCGTGATATGAAATTATCTCATGAACCTTTGGTATAAAACCTCTGCCAGATTGTTTTGCTGCTCCTTCTGCAATCGCTTGCCAGCGCTCAAGTTTCTTTTGTTCCTTTTTCTTGTCCTCTAACTTAACAATTGTCCGCTTCATTATAACAGGAACAATTTCATAGGCACCTAGTTCTACTGCCTTTTGAATAATCAATTCCATTTTATCTTTTTTGGGTAATCCTTGAAACAATATTAATTTTGTAGGCAGCTCCGTATCTGTTTTTTTACGCTCCGTAATCGACAATATAATATTATCTTTTTTAAACTCTGCTATTATACAACAATAGTCGATGCCTTGTCCATCACAAGCGATTAATTTTTCTCCTATTCTCATACGAAGAACATTTTTTATATGATTTACATCCGCACCGTCAATGCGGATTGTTGTATCCAAAATATTGGCTGATTCAATATAAAATCGATACATTTTCTCCCCCATCTGTAAAATCACCTGCAAGAGCTTTTTGTTATATCAGGTCTTTTTTCATACGACATTATAACATGTAACAAAAAAGATTGCTATACATAAAAATGTTACCCCCGCTTTTGCTTCGAAACAAAAGTAGGGGTAACATCTCCATAAGGTTATATTACTCCGGTTTTTTCGCTACAATGGAAGTCCAGTCACCCATCGTAGTAATTTCCTCTATAATAAATCCATTGCTAATAATGGCTTCTCTCACTTCCTCTGCTTTCATATCGATAATTCCGGAACTGATAAAATAAGCTCCCGGCCTCATGAATTCTCCAACGACAGCAGACAAAGGTATAATAATGTCAGCTAAGATGTTTGCTACTACAAAATCATAGCGATTCAGCCCAATACGCTCACGAAGTTCTCTGTCCTCAATAACATTTCCATTGAATAGCTCGATTCTGCCTTCTGTTCTTGTTGCCGTATCAAGCGATTGACATAGCACCGCTTCTAATTGATTTACATCACAATTCTCCTTAGAAGCACTCACTGCATTCTCATCAATATCAATTGCAACCGCTGTTTTCGCTCCCAGCTTTCTACCTATAATGGTAAGGATACCGCTGCCGCATCCAACGTCTAAAAAAGCTACGTCCGGCTTCATGTATTTCTTTATATTGAGAATACATAGCTTAGTTGTTTCATGAGCTCCTGTACCAAATGCTGTTCCAGGGTCAATCTCAATAACCAAATCCGTTTCTTTTTGTTCCTCTAGTTTCTCCCATGTTGGTTTGATTACAATGGTGTCATCCACACGAAATGGTTTAAAAAATTCTTTCCAATTATTTATCCAATCCTTATCTTCTGTTTCCGATAAAGAGAGCTCGCCGCTGCCAACCTCTACAAAGTCACGCAGTTCCTCCAACCCTTCATGAATAGAAGCCTTTAGTGAAGGTAAGTCCTCCTCCTTCTCCAAGTAAAAATTAATAATTGCAATACCGTCATCTTCACCTAGCTCAGGAAGAATATCGATAAACATCCTTTTCTTCTCTTCCTCGGTAATCGGTACCTTATCTACTACTTCAATTCCCTCAATTCCAAGAGTTAGAAGCATATCGCAAACTAGGTCTACCGCTTCCGTCGTTGTTTCCAACGATAATTTTTTCCATTTCATGTATTTCCTCCTGGCTGCATACCTTCCTTAAAGGTACAAAACATGTGTCTCATGCCTAACTGCTTTGACGGAAGGTTATCTTACGCTTTTTGTTCTTCATTTCCCGAAAAATTTCTTTTTCTTTTCCTTTGCATCCTCAGTAGTATCCTCTGATCTTTTACCGGATATGGATTCTTCAAACTTCTTTAACAAGTCTTTCTGCTCACTGCTTAATTTCGTCGGAACTTGCACAACTAATGTTACATAATGATCTCCGCGCACATCTTTATTTCGTAAGGTCGGAACACCTTTTCCACGAAGACGGACTTTGGTATCTGTCTGAGTTCCCGGCTTTACTTCATATAAGACATCGCCATCTACAGTACTGATTCTTACATCACCACCGAGTGCAGCCTGTGTAAAGGTCATAGGTGCTGTGGAATAGATATCATAATCTTGTCTCTGGAAAATTGGATGTCTGCTCACATTTACTTCTACTAACAAATCTCCACGTTCTCCTCCGTTCGTACCAGGTTCTCCCTTACCACGAATACGAATACTCTGGCCGTTATCAATACCGGCAGGAACGGAAACTTGAATTTTCTTCTTACGGCTGATATAACCGCTGCCATAACAATCCGGACATTTTTCTTTAATTATCTTACCGGTACCACGACAATCTGGACAGGTTTGCACGTTACGAACCATACCAAAAAGAGATTGCTGAGTAAAGGTTACCTGTCCTTTCCCATTACACTTATGACAGGTTTCCGGTGAGCTGCCTGGTTTTGCTCCGGAACCATGACAGGTTTCACATTCGTCTTTTAACGATAGCTCAAGTTCCTTCTCACAGCCAAATACAGCTTCCTCAAAGGTGATACGAATGGCAGTACGCAGGTTTGCTCCATTCATTGGACCATTGCCGGCACGAGATCTTCTGCCCCCGCCAAAGATGTCTCCGAAGATATCACCAAAAATATCACCCATATCACCCATATTAAAATCAAAGCCACCAGCTCCGCCGCCCTGTTCAAAAGCAGCATGACCAAACTGATCATATTGTCTCTTCTTCTCCGGGTCACTTAAGACAGCATATGCCTCGGATGCCTCCTTAAACTTTGCTTCCGCAGTCTTATCCCCCGGATTTGCATCCGGATGATACTGCTTTGCAAGCTTGCGATAGGCTTTTTTGACTTCATCGTCCGACGCACTTTTTGAAACCCCAAGCACCTCGTAATAATCTCTCTTATCTGCCATAACTATCCTCCAAATTCACTTTATCAAGCTGCCGGTATCCAGCACTTTCAGCAAACACCAGCTTAAATTGCTGTGTGAAAAGTTTTTTATTTCACACTAATTTCGATAAGTGACCTCCCGTCACAATTACACATGTATTCGCAAATAGCTGTCCCACGATTACCGCCAGTAACCATAAGACAGCTTAGCATACTTCACAAGGAAATTACCCACGCAATACCTTGTCTGAATAAAATATTATAACGAAATTACAGAAAAGACGCAACCCTTAATTTCTCAAGCCCCTTTTTTCTCCCAACTGTAGTAGGATAACTCCACACTTAGGGATTGCAAAAAACGCTTTCAACGCTTTTTTCTCCCAACTCTAGTAGGATAAAGCCCCATTTAGGGGTTGCGAAAAGCGCTTTCAACGCTTTTTTGCTCCCAACTCTAGTAGGATAAAGCCCCATTTAGGGGTTGCGAAAAGCGCTACAAGAGCGCTTTTTGCTCCCTTATACTTCCCTATAATCCCCATCTACTACATCATCACCTGCATAAGTTTCACCCTGCGGACCTGCACCTGACATATCAGGACCTGCGCCTGCCGCACCTTGTGAACTTTCATAAAGTTTTGCAAATAATGCCTGAGCACTATTCATTAACTTCTCTTTTGCAGCCTTGATATCTTCTACTTCGCCTTCTGACATAACTTCCGGATTAGCTTTTGTAACCAAATCCCTTAAATGATTTAAATCCGCTTCCACAGCAGTTTTTTCATCAGCACTTACTTTATCACCAACTTCACTTAATGCTTTTTCTGTCTGGAATACAATGGAATCCGCATCATTTCTGGTATCAACCGCCTCTTTACGCTTCTTATCCTGAGCTTCGTACTCAGCAGCTTCTTTTA
Source organism: Bacillota bacterium (assembly GCA_023457255.1). Lineage (GTDB taxonomy): Bacteria > Bacillota > Clostridia > Lachnospirales > Lachnospiraceae > Lachnoclostridium. The sequence continues at coordinate 353,360 of JAEWMB010000020.1, forward strand.
CTGCCTTTTCGATATCACTGTCAGACATGTTAGAACCAGCAGTAATTGTAATATGCTGCTCTTTTCCAGTTCCAAGATCTTTTGCAGATACATTCACGATACCATTGGCATCAATATCAAATGTAACCTCAATCTGTGGAACACCTCTTCTTGCTGGTGGGATTCCATCAAGACGGAACTGTCCAAGACTCTTGTTATCTTTCGCAAATTGTCTTTCGCCCTGTACTACATTGATATCTACAGCCGTCTGATTATCTGCCGCTGTTGAGAATACCTGGCTCTTCTTTGTCGGTATTGTTGTATTTCTTTCAATTAATCTTGTAGCAATACCACCCATTGTCTCAATGGAAAGTGAAAGTGGAGTTACGTCAAGAAGTAAGATGTCACCGGCACCGGTATCACCGGCTAACTTACCGCCCTGAACACTTGCACCAATAGCAACACATTCGTCTGGGTTTAAGCTCTTGCTTGGCTCATGTCCTGTCAATTGTTTTACTTTATCCTGAACCGCCGGAATACGAGTAGAACCGCCTACTAATAATACCTTGCCAAGTTCAGATGGAGATACTCCCGCATCTTTTAATGCGTTCTGCACAGGTACCGCTGTTCTTTCTACTAAATCATGAGTTAATTCATCGAATTTAGCACGGGTTAAATTAAGATCAAAGTGTTTTGGCCCTTCGCTTGTTGCAGTGATAAAAGGAAGGTTAATGTTAGTGGTCGTTGCAGAAGATAACTCTTTCTTAGCCTTCTCCGCAGCTTCTCTTAATCTTTGAAGTGCCATCTTATCCGTCGATAAGTCAACACCTTCTGCTTTTTTAAATTCATCAATAAAGTAACGTGTCACTCTTTCGTCAAAGTCATCGCCACCGAGTCTGTTATCACCGGAAGTTGCAAGAACTTCGATAACACCATCCCCAATCTCGATAATGGAAACGTCAAAAGTACCGCCACCTAAGTCGTATACCATAATTTTTTGTTCATGCTCGTTATCAAGACCATAAGCAAGAGCTGCTGCTGTAGGCTCGTTAATAATTCTCTTAACATCCAGACCAGCAATCTTACCCGCATCTTTTGTAGCCTGTCTTTGAGCATCGTTAAAGTAAGCAGGTACTGTAATAACAGCCTCTGTTACTTTTTCACCAAGATAACCTTCTGCGTCTGTCTTTAATTTCTGAAGAACCATTGCTGAAATTTCTTGTGGAGTGAATTTCTTGTCATCAATTGTTACCTTGTAATCTGTACCCATATGTCTCTTAATGGATGAGATTGTCTTATCCGCATTGGTAACTGCCTGACGTTTTGCAGGTTCACCCGCAATTCTTTCTCCCGTTTTTGTAAAAGCTACTACGGATGGGGTAGTTCTAGCACCTTCTGTATTAGCAATAACAACCGGCTTTCCGCCTTCCATTACAGCGACGCATGAGTTCGTTGTTCCTAAATCAATACCAATGATTTTACCCATAATATATTCCTCCTAATTTTTTATAGAAATCTATTTATTGAGGACAAGGAATGCAATAACATTCTCCTGTTCTATAAAATAACCAATTTTATTAATCCAATGTGCATTATCCTTAATTCAATGTTAATTATCCCTTTTTTAGAATAAATTAATAAACAGATTATTTTAGTTTACTACTTTTACCATGCTGTGTCTAACCACAGTCTCACGGTACATATATCCTTTTTGGAATTCTTCTGCTACGATGTTTTCACCATATTCTTCATCTTCCGCATGCATTACAGCATTATGGAAATCCGGGTTGAATTCCTTTCCAACTGCTTCAATTTGTTTTACACCGGCAGCTTCTAATGTAGTTACAAGCTGCTTGTAGATTTTTTCAATTCCTTGAACAAATGCGCTGTTTTTTTCTTCTTCTGTCACCGCAGCTAACCCACGTTCAAAGTTATCTATTACCGGAAGGATACGTTCTACAATATCCCTTGCTCCCACTTCAAACATCTGGGACTTTTCTTTTTCCGTACGTTTTCGGAAATTTTCAAACTCTGCCATATTACGCATCAATCGATCGGTTAACTCATCGATTTTTTCATCCTTTTTATCTTTCTTTTCTTTCTTCTTAAAAAAGGATTTCTTCTCTTTTGAACCATCCTCAGAAGTAGGATATTCCTCAGAATATTCTTCACCTGCATCTTCGTTCTCTGTGGTCTCCTCCACAACTTCCGATTGATCCTCCTGATTGACGGCATCGGAAGATTTGTTTGCCTGCGCAATGTCTTTTTCCATCATATCTTCCACTTCCTCAGCCATCAGATCGTTAAAATCCATGTTATCCGCCACGTTTATGTCACCCTTCTTTCTCTATCTTTCATTGTCTTTCTTAAATATATCATCCAACTGACACATTAGGTTTTGCAGTGTACTTACTACCTTTTCATAATCCATTCTCTTTGGACCAATGATACCGATTTTACCATAAACACCCTCTTCTATTTGATAAGTTGCAGTAACTACCGCACAATCCTTCATCGAATCGACCGGCGTTTCATTTCCAATATAAACTTGTATACCACGGTTTTCACCGCTTAAAACCTCATTGCTCATAAGATTTGTCAGTTGTTTTTTTTCCTCTAACGTATAGAGTAATTCACTGGCTCTCTCCATATCATTAAGTTCGGGATATTTCAAGATATTCGTTGCCCCACTGGTAAAAATTTGAATATCATCTTCTTCACTAATGGCTTGTGCGACCGCATCTAAAATATCGCTAACTACGGAACTGTGCTCTGCCGCTTGTTCCTTCATTTTGCGGATTAATGCAAGATTAATTTCACTTAAATCTAAACCTTGCAGGAATGTATTTAATACAATGTTTAATTTCAGCAGTGTTTCCTTATCCAATGGTTCCGCAATTGCAATTATCTTATTCTTTACAATATTGCCTTCTAACACAATCACTGTTAGAAGTTGTGTCGTATCAACTTCTGAAACTTGCAGGAATTTAACCTTTCTGGACCGATATTTAGGCGATGTTACCATTGTTGCATAATTTGTATTCACGGCAAGAAGCTTTGCAACTTGCTGTAATAAAGTTTCCATCTTATCAGCTTTTTCAAGCAGCATTTCCCTCATGTTTTCAATCTCAGTTACCTTATCTTCCATCATGGTATCAACATAAAGCCGATAGCCTTTATCTGATGGGATTCGTCCGGCAGAGGTATGTGGCTGAATGATATAGCCTAATTCTTCTAGGTCAGCCATTTCATTTCGGATTGTGGCAGAACTTAGATTTAAATCCGTATATTTCGAAATTGTTCTAGAACCAACCGGTTCGCCGGTTTCTAAATAGTTTCGAATAATGGCTTGTAAAATTTTAAGCTTTCTGTCATCTAACTGCATAATACCCTCTTTCCCAAACCAAGACCGTTTGTTTTTTCCTGCAAGTGGCTGCTGCATTGAGGAAACGGACTAAGATTCGAGTCATTCAAACCTTCCGTTTATGTTGTTAGCACTCATTGAGGTAGAGTGCTAACATTCTTTATACATAAAATATCACTATTAAAATCGTTTGTCAACTCCTATTTTAAGAAATTATATTAATTTTCATGAGGAACTAAGATTTCTTACAGAATAAAAAGCTTCTATATTTATTTAATTTCTCACAAGGCTATTCAAAGGAATAGGGTAGCTTTACAATAGAAAGCTTCTATATTTATTTAACTTCTCCTGGTTTTAATAACATTATGGTAGTATTTCATCCAATAAAAATTCCGACAATACCTGATTGCTTACATCAATACCTCGGTCGGTCAGGAAAACCTGATCTTCATGAACCATCAAAAGGCCGGCTGTTTGTAATGTTACCAGCTTAGGACCATAGATTTCATCCAGGGAAACCAAAAACTGCTGTTTAAATTCATTTTTACTAACCCCTTTGCTAAGTCGCAGCCCAAGAAACATAAACTCTTCTATTTCCTCTTTCTTACTAAGCTGCTCCTCCTCTTGCTTAACTCCCATAGATGAAGTTATTGCTTTTTCATAAGCCGCTATGGTATCCATGTTTCGATATCTAACATGATTTAATAAAGAGGAAGCTCCAAGCCCTAGTCCTAAATAATCAACTCTGTTCCAATATCCAATATTATGAAGGCATTCTTTCCCTGGTTTCGCATAATTTGAAATCTCGTATCGATGGTAGCCATGAGAACGTAATATCTTCTTTGTATATTGATACATTACCCTATCAAGCGCTACTTCCGGTATGGCATCTTTTTCTTCGCCGGGTTCTAAGAATCTATCATAAAACGGCGTTCCTTCTTCAAGAATAAGGCTATAAGCAGATAGATGCTCCGGATTTAGCTTCAGCACCTTTTTTAAGGTAGCCTCATAGGTTTCTAAGGTTTGATAAGGAAGAGCGGACATTAAGTCAACATTGATATTCCGAAAACCAACTTCCCTTGCATGTCCATAATTTTCTATAAATTCTTCAAAAGTATGAATTCTTCCTAACAATCTTAATTCCTCATTATTCGCACTCTGCAAGCCAAAACTCAATCGATTGATCCCAAGATTATAATAACCCAAAAGCTTATCTTTCGTAACAGTTCCCGGATTGCATTCTATTGTAATCTCACAGGCGGAGACTATTTCAAAGCATTCTTGAATTGTATTATAAATACGTCCAAGCTGTTCTAACGATAAAAGAGAAGGAGTCCCTCCTCCAAAGAATATCGAGACAACCCGGTATCCTAAAGGAAGTGACCCCTGACTTTTAATCTCTTTACACAAGAAATCGGTATATTTTAACATCTCTTCTTGATTCGCCGGTGCGGATAAGAAGTCACAGTAATTACATTTTCTTGCACAGAATGGAATGTGAATGTAAAGTTCCAAATCTTTTTTCATTCTAATCATCATGCCTTTCATAGCCTGCAAACTTTGGCTCGCAGGCACAAATTTATGAGTTGTGAGTTTGTTATACTGACCAAACTTTCTTGTATGTCTTATCACATTATCTCTAATCTTCGTCTAACTTTAATACACTCATGAAAGCTTTTTGCGGAATCTCCACGTTACCAATCTGGCGCATACGTTTCTTTCCTTCCTTCTGCTTTTCAAGAAGTTTTCTCTTACGAGAAATATCCCCGCCATAACATTTTGCAAGTACGTCTTTTCTCATAGCCTTTACTGTTTCACGCGCAATAACTTTACTTCCGATAGCCGCCTGAATAGGTATTTCAAATAAATGTCTGGGTATTTCATCTTTCAGCTTTTCACACATTCTTCTGCCGCGTTCATAAGCAGATTCTCCGTGCACAATAAAGGATAGCGCATCGACTTCTTCTTTATTAATTAGAATGTCTAGTTTCACTAATTCGCTTGGAACATACCCCTTCATCTCATAATCAAAAGAAGCATAGCCTCTGGATCTTGATTTCAATGCGTCAAAGAAATCATAAATAATTTCATTTAATGGTAAGTCATAGCGAAGCAGTGCTCTTGTGGATTCCATATATTCCATTCCCAGATAAATTCCACGGCGTTCCTGACAAAGAGTCATAATCGCTCCTACAAATTCCGTAGTAACCATAATCTCCGCCTTTACCATTGGTTCCTCCATATGTTCTATTTCAGAAGGATCTGGTAAATTTGACGGATTTGTTATCTCTAACATCTCACCGTTGGTTTTATAAACTTTATAAATAACACTAGGCGCAGTTGTGACAAGGTCTAAGTTATATTCTCTTTCCAAACGTTCTTGAATAATCTCAAGATGTAACAAACCAAGGAAGCCGCAGCGGAAACCAAATCCAAGTGCTACCGAGGTTTCCGGTTCAAATTGAAGAGATGCATCGTTTAATTGTAATTTTTCTAACGCATCACGAAGGTCCGGATACTTAGCACCATCTGCAGGATACATACCACAATACACCATTGGATTGACCTTCTTGTATCCTGAAAGAGGAGACTTGCAAGGATTGTCTGCACCGGTAACAGTATCTCCCACACGAGTGTCCTTCACATTTTTTAGACTTGCAGTAATGTAGCCCACCATACCGGCGGATAATTCTTCTGCCGGTATAAACTGTCCAGGCCCAAAGATACCAAGTTCAACGACATCCGCAGTTGCACCGGTTGCCATCATCTTGATTGTGGTTCCCTTCTTTACCGTACCTTCCATAACCCTGCAAAAGATGATAACACCCTTGTAGGAATCGTAAATAGAGTCAAAGATAAGGGCTTGCAGCGGTGCAGCCTTATCTCCCTTTGGAGCCGGTATCTTAGAGACAATCTGCTCTAATACTCCTTCAATGTTGATACCATTTTTCGCTGAGATAAGAGGTGCATCTTGTGCCTCTATACCAATCACATCCTCTATTTCTGCGATAACACGATCCGGATCGGCACTTGGCAAGTCAATTTTATTAATGACCGGAAAAACATCAAGATTATGATCCAGTGCCAAGTAAACATTTGCTAAAGTCTGCGCTTCTATCCCTTGAGCAGCATCCACAACTAAGATTGCACCTTCGCATGCAGCAAGACTTCGTGAAACTTCATAATTAAAGTCAACGTGTCCAGGTGTATCAATTAAATTAAATATATACTCTTCCCCGTCATTTGCCCTATATACCGTACGCACCGTCTGTGCCTTAATTGTTATGCCTCGCTCTCTCTCAAGTTCCATATTATCCAGTACCTGAGATTGCATTTCTCTGCTCGTAAGTAAACCAGTCTTTTCAATAATACGATCTGCAAGGGTAGATTTACCATGATCTATATGAGCAATAATACAAAAATTTCTGATTTTCTTCTGGTCAATACCTGACATGTTTTTCCTCCTGGGATTTATCACTTACATACGTTATGATTTTTATTACCTTTATGGCAATTATTTATTACCATTCGGGCGATGCATCTTTGCTATGCACAGTAAGTGTATATTCTAAACACACCTAAAAAACCTCCATGCTAATTACCGATCAAAGTAATACATACCATAGCACGGGGATTTACTGCTGACTCACATCTATTCTGTAAGCAAAACTCTACATAATGATGTATTATACCATACCAAAACTTTGCTGACAAGGAGATACATTTGCATCCTTGACTCTCACTATACGGATAGGCATTCTTCAAAGAGTTTTGATTATAGGGCTGCTTGGCATTTTTATCAATTAAAAAATGTTTGGAAGGTCAAAATCCAATGTGACCTTCCAAACATAAAGAGGAATCTCTTCCTATTTTTTATACTAAATAATATGATTGAGCCGCCTATTTACTTCTTTGAATAAAAAAATCAGCATAAACTCATTTTCTATTAAATTTCCTTCGCTTATATAATTTAGCTTAAATATATCCGGCTTTATGGATTTGATAACAGTTGGTCTAATATCACGGACAAAGGCTCCATCGCATTATAAGCCTCCTGCACCGTATTGTTTACCGTACCGCATTCAATCAATAAATAACGTTTTGCAAGATGTTGATTATAGCGATAGTTCTTGAGATAATTTCTATGGACAAATCCCGGATAGAGATTACGTCCAACCAAGGCTGCCTGCAAGCTAAAGGCAAGATTATCCTTTAAGTTCGGATTGTCAAGTCTTTCTATCGGACCATTCTGATCACGGCATAAGCCATTAAAAAACATGATTTGACAGGTGTCTTTTCCATTTACTGTTGCTACCCGCTTTGGACCGCTATCTCTATGTAAATCAATTACAACTTCAATGCTGGGATTCTCTTCCAGAATTTTTTCAACATTTGGTCTTGCAGTACTATAGGCATAATTCCGATTGTCTTCACCATTTGCTTTTTTATCATAGGCCGTCTTATCGTGGTAAACGATGTATCCCATTTTTTCTAATAATTCCGTAAGATAATTACCTGCTCCAACAACGGTATCCGCTTGCACTCCTGATTTACTGTCAATATAGGCTTCCGAGGCATGCGTATGATAGATTAATATTTGGGGGGCATCCGTTCTCTTCTTGATTGTCATATTCTTCTTTAATAACTCATTCACATTAAACAATGATTTTGTCACCGTAGTTGAGGAGTCCACAATATAAAAATTATTCATCAGATAATTAACATCACTCAATTTTTCAAGAGGATAATTGTTCTTTATTAAATTACTTACCGACATTGCAGGTTCATTAAAGCCTGATGAAGTTTGAGTATTTACTTGACTTGAATTATAATCCGGCAGCATAGATACCTCACCTTTGGTATATTCGATAATTAACTTTTCATCAGAAGCTTCCTCTTCCTTGTCAAAAATATCTTCTTCGGAGCTATCTAAATAGGTATGATTTTCTTCTCTCGCCAACTCCTCGAGGCTGCTTTGAGTATCATCAGACGTATTTTTAGACCACACTTCCTGATCCTTTTGTGTATCTTCATAGTCCTCGTCCACATTCTCTTTGTATTCTGCCAGATTGACATAATCAAGCGTGTCCTCATAGTCAATATTCTCTTCTTCATACTGTTCATGAACTATTTGTTTGCCTTGATGAGAAGCATAATAATTAATTGAAAAATCTTCTGCAACCGTATGTAACAAGGTAGAATCGGATGTCTCCTCTCGCTTTACATAGCGAAATAGTTCATTACAGGAAGAGGTAGCATTCAGATAAAGTGACTCTACAAAACTAACCCCCGCCCTCTTTGCTACATTGGTCATCTGTTCCGAGGCAAATACAGCGATGCCTCGGAATATAATAAAACTTGCAACAATAATGCAGCATGTTAGAATAATGCGATAAATGATGAGTTCATATCTCCTAAAATGATGCCTCATGCTTACTTAGCTCCTTCCGCAAAAACACGAATTGATTGCCTCAGATATCGTAAAGCTGATGCATTTCATGGATTCGTCAATATTTTTTGGTGTTACAAACATATTATGAAAAGATTCCTGATTGGTTACTTCCGAAAAAAAGCTTTGCACTTCATTTTGAGAAAAACCTTGGCTATTTAGCATATTTTCCATAGAATCTCGAATTATCGTAGCCGCATCTACCACTGTAGGCACACCAAGGGCAACAACCTTAACGCCAAGACTATCCTCATTCAGCGCCATCCTATTATTCCCTATTCCTGCTCCCGGACTTATTCCGGTATCACTAATTTGAACAGTGGTATTTACACGCTGGACACTACGTGAAGCCAGGGCATCGATGGCTAAGATAGCAGATGGCTTGGTCTCTTTCATGATACCACGAATGATTTCCACCGCCTCCATCCCCGTTTGAGCCATAACTCCGGGGGCCAGTGCACTGACGCAAGTTAATTTATTTCTCTTCTGAAAATCTTCCCCGTATTCTTTTATCAAATGTCTGGTTATAAATAAATTATCTACAACCCACGGTCCTAGAGCGTCCGGAGTAACCTCTCGATTTCCTAATCCAACAACCATTACCCCTTTTTCTCCATCTTCTCCTATAAGTTTACGAATGTACTTACCGATTTCTTCACTAATAGAACTGTGATATTCCTCATCTTTTTCCGAGAGTTTTTGTGCCTCTATGGTAATATAGGTTCCCATCGGCTTTCTCATAGCCTTCGCACCTTGTTCATCTTTAATAATAACCGTAGTTATTTTCATATCTTTTTCTTTGATAAAATCTTCCTCTAACACGACGCCTTTGATTTCAACATCGTCATCTTCAAAACTCTCCCGAACCTCTAACGCTAAGTCTGTCCGAATATCTTCATAGCCTTTCTTCATTCTTATTCTCCTTCTATCCTATGCTGATTTCTAGAAAATCATGACCATATTTTTCTCATAGCTTATGGGCCATCTTGCTTTATTCTTTTACATTTTAGGATAAAATATGTATTGACAGATGAATTGTTTTATACTATGATATAACCGTATGTTCACTACAGAGCGTCCGTGTCCGGATCTATAGCGAACTTTCATGCGCATATTATAAAGAACGTTATTTGGAGGTGTACAGATTGGCTAACATTAAGTCTGCTAAGAAGAGAATCAAAGTTATTGAGACAAAAACATTAAGAAATAAGGCAATTAAGTCTAAGGTGAAGACTTTAGTAAAGAAGGTTGAAGTTGCTGTGGCTGCCAGTGATAAAGATCTTGCTGCTAAGAACTTAAAAGATGCTGTAGTTGCTATCGACAAAGCTGCTTCTAAAGGTGTTTACCACAAGAAGACTGCTGCTAGAAAAGTTGGTAGATTAGCAAAGGCTGTTAATGCTATTGCTTAATTTTTATAGTATATAATATGGAAGTGCAATGAAATGAACTCAAATTCTTGTTTTCATTTCATTGCACTTTTTTTAATTTCTTTCTGTCTGATTCTAGTAAAGCTAGTCTTGTATTTTACTCATAAATTCCGTTACCGCTCTTATAAAACTACCTGGTTCAAGCATACTTTTTTAAATAATAGTCATATTTTTTTCATTTTTACTATTTTGAATAAAGCATGTAAATACTTTAATTATTACCTATATTTTAAATAATGTTTAATTTTCTGCTGTATTACTTGTATTAATACAGTTAATATGCTATACTCACAGTAATCATTTTCCTCTTACTATATGCGGAAGAACGATACTCTAATCTAATTATTGTGAACATAAGGACTAATTGCAAAAAACGGGATAAAAACTTCTTGCCAAACCTTTGCCCTAAGCCTCATACCAAATGGAAATACGAATAAATAGAAAGTACTATTCTTCCCGTTATCAATGGTAATAAAAAAATGGAAAGGAGTTCAAGTATGTTTCAAGTAAATCTTATCTCTAAAGTTCCGATTTACGAACAACTTTCGAGTAAAATTATGGAACTAATGCTGAAAAATATTTTGCATGAAAACGATCAGTTACCAAGTGTAAGAGCCTTAGCAAAGGAACTTGGTATCAATCCGAATACAGTGCAAAAGGCTTATCAGGAACTAGAACACAATGGTGTCATCTATTCTATTGCTGGACGCGGCAGCTTTATTGCACCATTAAAAGACACTTCATTAAAAGATAAGGCGATGAAGAGCTTTGATGAAGCCGTTCTTGATGCACTCTCCAAAGGATTTTTAAAAGAAGAGCTAGTAAATAGAATTGAGGTGATAGCAAATGATCGAATTTAAAAATGTTACAAAATACTTTGACAGTGACGTATCGCTTGATGAGATTAGTTTAAAAATTGAAGATGGTACCGCCTTCGGACTCTTAGGTTCCAATGGTGCCGGTAAGTCAACGCTCCTTCGATTACTTAGCGGAATTTATAAAGCGGATAAAGGAGAAGTTCTTGTTGATGAGGCTTCGGTCTATGATAATATCCAAGTAAAATCAGATATGTTCTTTATTAATGACGAAACGGTACAATTTCAAAACATGACTATTCTTGAGTTAAAAAACCATTACAAGATATATTATAGGAACTTTAAGGAAGAAGTATTTGAACGCTTAATGGAGGTTACAAAACTACCAAGGGATAAAAGGATGTCTACTTTTTCAAAGGGTATGAAGCGGCAGGCAGTATTTATTATCGGACTTTCTTGCGGTACCAAATACCTTTTACTGGATGAGGCATTTGATGGATTAGATCCGGCAATGAGAATTATCGTGAAACGTATCTTAGTGGATGAAATGCTGGACCGTAAGCTTACCCTAATACTCTCCTCGCATAACTTAAAAGAGGTAAATGATATTTGTGACCATGTAGGACTGCTGCATGAAGGAAAACTTCTATTTTGCAAAGATTTGCAAAGTGTTTATGAAGGCTTTCATAAAATTCAGGCAGCCTTTTCGAAGGATTACTCTACAGAGGATTTCGAGGGACTGTCTATCGTTCAAATTGAAAAAACAGGAAGTGTTATAACCATGGGGGTACGTGGTGACATCGAAGAAATCAAGGCATATTTATCTCATTTTCATCCTATTCTACTAGAGGAGATTCCTCTAACGCTAGAAGAAATATTTATCTATGAAATGGAGGCAAACGGATATGACGCAAACGGCATCGATCACTAGTTTCTTTCGCATCAGTTTAAAAGAAAAGTTAAAAAATAAACGCTTTTGGACTATTTTAGTTATTACAAACCTCCTATCCGGCCCGTTATTTGTTTTAAATAATTATTATTTTGAGTCCTACAGTTCCATTCTGATCAGTATCTTGGCATCACTCGTCGTAGGTGTTTCAGGCATCGTAATACCTTTAAACTTTTTTGATTACCTTTATCAAAAAACCAAAATTGATGATGTTTTAAAATTACCGCTTACCAGAAAGGAATTGTTCTTCAGTGATTATCTAAGCGGCCTAATCCTGTATGTACTACCGATGATAGGACAGTTTTTAATCAGCATGACCTTACTTTTGCTGCGTACAACAAAAGTTGTAAACTATTTGTTAAGAGATAATGTAATCATGAATGATTCCTTCCAAAGAGTCCTGCGCATTGCTTTTTTTACTTACCTGTTTCTATTGGTAGGACTTATATTTCTATACACTCTTACCGTACTGGTTTTAAGTTGTGTTGGAAATACTTTTGAAGCAATTACCGCAAGTTTATATATCAATCTACTAATACCCGGAGTAATCTACTCCATAGGATATCTCGTGCTGAATCGTTTGTTTGGTATTAGCTTTCGAACCCTGTTTCAACAATTAATTTATTTTACCAGCCCAGGGGGTGTACTCGGATATCTCTATACTCATTTAAATACTTTACTCTATAGCACGACAGGATTATGGACTTTATTCCTGGCATTGATAATGACAGTCGGAATTCTTCTGTTATCCTATCGGAACTTTGTACACAGAAAAGCGGAAAGTGTCGGTACCGGCTTTGTTAACCGAATCTTTTATTACTTTATTATGACATCCTTAACATTTTTATTGGCTGCCTTCTTCTACCAGCTTAATATTAATTTTATAACAAGTATCTCCTTACTGGCATTTATCTTCCTAACCTTTGAGGTAATAACCAATCGAGGTTTTCAGAAGTTCTATCATTCCATTGTTCGATTTGCAATAATTTCTGCAATCGCAGGTTGTACTATTTTTGTTGTTGATAAAACGGAAGGCTTCGGTATTGTCTATCGAACAACCGACATCTCAAATATAAATTCGGTTACCATACGTTATCATGGAGTACTTGATCCCGGCACTAACTATGATGCTCCTATTACGTTAAAAGATCAAGAGAATATAAAGGCAGTACTTGCATTCCATAGGCGTGTGTTAGATGATTATATAGAAAGTGACAAAACAAATACAAACACGGCTATGATTAAAGTTCCTATTCAAAGTGCTATCGAAAGTAAATATCCGGAAGCTTCAGTCCCAGAGGCAATACCGGAAGAATATTACTACACTTATCTTCCAGCCTATGATATCGAAATAACTTTTGATGTGAAAAATGGAGTTGACTACACAAGAGCTTATCGTGTAAGTTTTGATCAAAGAATGCTACTCGCCTCCATTGACTTAAGTGACGAATATATTGACCAATTATTAGGACTATATTCCAATCAAGACAAAATAATGATTACAGATGTATTTGATTACTCCGGTATTCGCTATCCTATGAGTAAAGAAAAAATTACAGAATTATACCAGTGTCTTGCAAAGGATATGAAAAATTTGACCATGGAGCAATACTTAACTCCAAATAAACCTACCAGATATATTCTTGGTGAGATTCCTATCCTGGAAAGTTACACAGAAACACTAGCATTCTTAGAAAATAATTATGTGAATCTGAATATTCTTACTACAGAATTAATTTATAACCGTACCTTAACAGAAAGTAATTTCGCTATCACAGCTCCTATGACAAACGGTAATCAACTTTATTATTATGGATATTACTCTGATTCGTCCATAGACTCGCCAAGATATGCTAATTCAGAGCAAATAGAAGAATATAAGGAAGATATCATTAACCTATTAGACTATGCACAATATCAATATATAACAACCACTCCTTGTTACCGCATCCTGATTGGAAGATGGTTTTATGTGATTCCACCGGAATATTCTGATTTAGCAGCAGAATTATATAATAAACTGCGTTAGCTTATTTTTTCCCAAAAAAGAGCATTGTTACTGCAATCTCATAAGAGTGTAGTAAACAATGCTCTTTCTTAGCTTCTACCGTAGTACACTTATCGATTGGCTTGTTCCTTCTTTTTCACCAGTCTATATAAATCCCGCCATCTATTACCTAAGTTCACTATGATAAATTATGTCTGTAATTTTTAAAGTTCTTAAAGCTCTATCTATATTCCCATGAAATTCTCCAATACCGTTTAATTCATTGACAATTGCCTGCTCCATTGCCAGCCCTACATGAGCAGAGTCTTTTACAAGAATATCCTCGTTTCCTTCTTTCGTTTCCATATGAATCGGGGTATCATTATGAAAGAAGTCAAAGGACAGGATGCCGTTTTCGCCGATAATTTCAACCAAATCGCGGTTAATTTGCGAATTATAAAACCAATTTCCAGTACCGCTTATGCTATTTTTATACTGAAAATTAATAACCAAACTATCGAAATCCTTGCCATCTATGCTGTTTTTTATAAATTGAAACTGTTTCACTTCACCAAATAATTCATCCAGATAATCAAGAAGATGTATGTCGGTTTCAGTGAAAACATTTCCTCCGGAAATCTCCGGTTTAGCCCTCCAGGCATTAAAGTCTGTCAGTGGATTTACATAACGGTGGATATGAAATTGTGACACTTTCCCTATCTTTTCGCTATTTAGCATTTCTTTTATCTTAAGAAAGCGATTTAAATTTCTGCGATAGAAGGCTACATATGCCTTTTTCTCCGCCTCCACAAAAGCCTTCTTGATTGCTTTCCCTTCTTCATATGTCATAGCCAATGGTTTTTCAATCAAACAGTGCTTTCCTGCTTTTGCACATTGAATTGCATACTCCGCATGCTTATCCGGAGTAACAGCAATATATACAATATCGATTTCTTTATCTGCCAGCAATTCTTCCACGGAATCATAAACAATTCCTTGCTGGTGCCTCTGAACCCAAGCGACCGCTTTGGTTTTTGTTCGATTTGTTATCCCTTTTAGTTTTGAATTTTCTGCTAAATAAAGCCCAGGTCCGTTCTTTACCTCCGTAACGTCCCCGCAGCCTATCATTCCCCAAGTTATCGTTTTCATTCCGTCTCTTCCTTCCTCTATGGTACCGGACACTAAACAGCCCCATCATTAAAAATATTATAAATAACTTGTAAACTTTTGTGCAATAACTTCATATTGTTCCTTAATACTTAAATATAACCCGATTGTTTGCTCTTTTTCTGTTTCAAATTTTGATATGATACTATCATAATTTCTTAATAGACACTCAACCACGGGTTTGCTTATCTTATTATTTTCAGCATCTTTCCAAAGAATATGTTTGATTTTATCACCATCAAATGCTTCCTTATAACTACGCTTTCCATAAAGAGCACTTAATATATCCGCTACTGCTACGATTTGCTGCGGTAATGTCAGATCCTTCTTTGTAAAACCTCTATGATAACCTGAGCCATCTAATTTTTCATGATGCCGCACAGCAATTTCTAAAACATCTTGATCTACAACCCCTTCCAATATCATCTCTGTTATTCGAACATGGGCTTTCATGATTTTCATCTCTTCACCAGATAAACGTCCTGGGGATTCTAGTATTTCTAATGGTATTGCTAATTTCCCTAAATCATGAAGCAAAGCTCCGTAATATAAGTTATGAAGTTCCACACCGCTTAACCTCATTAACCTTCCTAACTGCCTTGCAAAATTCACGGTAGCCATAGTATGAATTACCGTATGCTCACTACGGAAATCAATGGTATAAACAAGCATTTCTAAAAATCCTTTTTTATACGTTTCAGAGAATACTTTTTTAGATAAAAACTCGGACAACTCTTTTTTGTAAGTACCATTGGCAAGTTTTTCCGTTATTTTATATTTTGCCTCTGCCCGAAAAAATAAATCAAGTGCTTTTCCAGAAAATTTTATATCCCGGTACTTCACAAAGAAGTCCTTCTCCATATCGTCTGGGCGTTGATGCATAAAAGCATCCATGCGATCCGCCAGATTTAAACATTCCATGATATGTAAATATTTTCCGGAAATCAAATGATAGCGATTATAGTCAATATGATGATATAAAATGATTTCTGCTTTATCTTTCATCGGGGTAAAATACTTTAAAAATAAAAAACCATAGATAGAATGTGACCATACATCTTTTGTCTCGAAATCCATGACATCCTTCACGTTTGGTTCCTTGTACAGACCAATATCATGCAGAATACTTAACATAGTATAGTCAACCAAATCATGGTCGGAATATATGTGTTCGTATTCCAACATTTTATATAAGATATATCCCGTAATCTCACCATGGTTGATGATTTGGGGATTGATTATACTTAACGTCCTGCAAATTATTTCATTTACATTTTCACTACCTATTGCATTCATCTTGCTCTCCAGAAACTTAGTCTGTGATACTTTTTATCACTTAGTAATTAAAAAACAGTCACATTACCCATATTACATCAATGACCTGTCAAAAAACAATCACATTATAAGAAATTTATCACAACATGTTTTATTATAACACATCTTGAGAAGAAAGAAAGCAGAAAACTACAAGCCGCTTTTTATTCCTTATTAATATATTTTCCGGATACTCCTGCCTTTTTTGCTTACTGCAAGGTATATCCTTAAATACTTACTTATCTTTTCAGGTCTTGCTTCATTTTATTTACAAGATATTCTATCATATTGTAAACCGCAAGACTCTCTGACTTGTATTTATATTTTATCTTAACGGAACGCTTGCCAAAGGATGCTTTTTCCAGAGATTTTTTTAATATGCCCATACACTCTGCATCATTTGTATGAAAAGTAAAATGATTTTTGGCAGCCGAGAAAGCAAAAAATAATGTACCGATACGATAAGTCGGCATCCGAAACCACAAAGAAGGCTTAATATCCGGATGTTTTCTGCTCATATATTCTGTAAACTCATATATCCACTCTCTTCTTATTCCTTCAAATTGATTTACATAATTAAGGATAATATCCAAAACCTATTCCTCCCACTAGACAAAAAAATATGGTTCGTGATAAGATTACAGTACTATTATACCCAAACCTTAGTTGAGTATTTGTTCGGTTTGAGGCTGGAATGGAGAACATTATGAATCAAAAAGAGATGCAAAAAAGGGTTTCCGAATCCTTAACAGAAAAAACATACATCGTGATGCAGGCTCATATCAATGGTTCCGGACGTTTGTTCGGCGGACAACTTCTTGCTTGGATTGATGAATTGGCAGGTATCGTCGGAATGCGTCATTCCGGTGGAAATGTAATTACTGCTTCTATAGATAATTTGCAATTTAAACATGGAGCACATTTAAATGATATCGTGGTATTGGTTGGCCGCGTGACTTATGTCGGTAATTCCTCTATGGAAATACGGATTGATACGTATGTTGAGAACAAACAGGGTTCTCGTTATCCAATTAATCGAGCTTATTTTGTTATGGTAGCTCTGGATGAGAACGAACAGCCAAAAAAAGTCCCTCGTTTGCAAATAGAAACAGTAGAACAACAAGCAGAATGGGATGCATCAGTCAAGCGCCATACTCTTAGAAAGCAAAGAAAAGCAGAAGGTTATTGATTTTGTCGGATATTCACGAATCTTGTCTAACCGCATAAACTAGTTATAACAAATAGTTCTGATTAGTGAAAGGTTGGATTTTTATGTATGAAATTATCACACCAAACAATCCCAATTACAGCTTGGCTCGGCTCATATGGAACCGTGCAATCGAGCGCTGCCCGGATGCGATTGCATACTGCAAATCCTATTCGGAGGTTCAGCAGGCAGTTCAAACCGCCCGAAATTTAAAAAGAGACATCCGCATCCGCTCCGGAGGTCATAACTACGAAGGCTTTTGTACCGCTGACCAGAGTTTTATAATTGATATCAGTGGTCTAAATGAGATGCACATCAATTACTCTAAAAATACAGTAACCGTTCAGGGCGGAGTGATTAACGCTCAGCTTTATAACTTTTTAGCCGTAAGAGGATTTCCGTTTCCGGGGGGAACCTGCCCTACCGTCTCCATCAGTGGTTTTACTTTAGGCGGCGGCTGGGGGTATACCGCAAGATATTTTGGACTTGGATGTGATAGTCTGCTGGAATGTAAGATGGTAGATTACAGTGGAAGGCTGTTAACCGCAAACGAAACTACGAATCCAGCGTTATTCTGGGCTTTAAGAGGCGCTGGTTCCGGTAATTTTGGAGTCGTTGTTGAATTTACCTTTCGATTACCGCCCCAAGCTGAAAATGTAACATTATTTGAAATCTATTACCCAAACCAAAGCAAAGAGCAACAGGTTAACTTCTTGACTACTTGGCAGTCTTTTATTACAAAGGCTACAAATAAAATTAATATGAATGGGGGTATCTATAATACCGAAGAAGAAGGAATCTATAGTTATCTAAGAGGATTATTTATGGGAACTTTGGAGGAACTAGATTCTGTTCTTACCCCATTTTCCGTTCTGCCAGGCTATTCTTTATCGACAAGATATACTTCATATCTAGAAGCTGTGAATCAGATTTTCTCCACATATCCGCCAAAGGAATATTTTAAATCAGGCGGTCGTTTCGTAACAACGAATCTATCCAGACAATCCGTACAAAACCTAGTGGAGATCCTGTGGAAAGACCGCCCGAATGGCTCTTATTTAACTTCCATCAATGTATTTGGAATGGGGGGCAGAATAAAAGATACCAGAACCGATGAAACGGCTTTTTACTTTCGCAATAGCAACTATATCTTGCAAACACAATCGGTATTTGAGAATAACCTCTACCGAAGAGAGAATGTAAATTTTGTAGTAGATAATTACCGCTATATCAAATCCATCACCAGCGGCTCCTATATTAATTTTCCATTCACACCACTGAAAAATTATATGACTGCTTACTATGGCGCACATGCACTTCAACTAGTCCATGTGAAACACTGCTATGATCCTTATAATGTATTTCATTTTGAACAAAGTATACCCGAGAATATTTATTGTAATTAGCTTTTTCATGCTTCCTATATGAAGTTAGATATCAAATTCATCGATGGAATAAGGAATCTGTTTAATTGCTGAAAAATCTCTATCTTGAAACCTAAAAAGAAGCAGAGACTCCCACATTCACCGCCGGAGCTCTGCTTCTATCTTATGTGAACCTTATTGCCTGTTTAACTTCGGTTCTTTGCTGTCTTAGCTTTTCTTCCACCTGTCTAATTACCTGTATACGGTCTTCTTCCTTATTCACAATGTCTGTATGATCCGTATCTATAATTAAGATATCACTTGCCGTATAATAGTTCTGAACCCAATCATCGTAACCTTCCCAAAGAAAACGATAATAGTCTATCAAACTGCTATCTAGCTCAAACTCTCTTCCACGAAGTTGTATCCGTTTCATTACCGTCTCAAAACTTCCCTTTAGATAAATCATAAGATCAGGAGATTTTTTAGGCATTTCCTTTAACTCCTCCATCATGTTATGAAGCAGCTTTTCATAAACCTCCATTTCCAGTTCCGAGATTCTGCCAAGTTCCATGTTCTTCTTAGCAAAATACCAATCCTCATAAATACTGCGGTCAAGTACATTATTTTGATTTGTAAACGCTTGTTTAATCGAACGAAACCTCGTATCCAAAAACCACAACTGAAGCAAAAAAGGATATCTTTTTTTCTGTATCTCTTCTTCACTGGAAGTATAAAACAACGGTAATATCTTATTTCCTTCCACACTTTCATAAAAAACATCGGTATGAAAATAATTACCAAGCATTGTTGCATAGCTTGTCTTTCCCAAACCTATCATTCCGCCAACTACAATCACCACGGTTCTCCCTTTCTATATAAAAACTGAATGAATTCTCTTCCCATATTACCATACCTTATCCCAAAATAAAAGCTAAATAATACTATACTTAGATATTTTTCATTAACACCTACAAGATATAGTGTAATATGTTTTATCCCTTACATAGTCTACGAAAGAATTATACCATAAAAGTTTCCGTTCTCTATAGTAATCTATAGTAAATTTAATATTTTAAGTAAACTAATACGCAATTCATACTATAGTAATGACAGGGAAAAGCCCACTTTGCTGCCTCTCCCTGTCATATAAAAAGTAATTTTTATAAGTCACTGTTTTTGTAAGACTTCCGTGGTGACACTGTTTAAATTAGCTGCTAAAAGTTAACATTCCTCTGTAGATTCATAACGGATGCGAATCTGAGGTAAGCGAGACAATACCTGATAGGAATTAAGCATCCAATCCGCTTCCCCGGTATTTTCATTTTCTCCGTTTGCAGGAGGTGCAAACATCGTTAATGATACTTCTTTCCCTTCTGAAATAGGTTTCTTCCAAAAGACCGGCATTAAATCAATACAGCTTACTCCAGGTGCTTTATAAAACCACATATCCTCAATGCACAACATAAGATTTAACCCTTTTAATTCTTCTTCAAAGTAAACTTCGAAGAATACCGGATTCATTTCCAAAAGTACTGGCATCGTAATGCCATCTGAATCTTCACTTCCTCCCCAGCGTAGCTTTGCAGGAAGTTTCACTTCTTCTTTTCTTGTCATTACCGGCTTAAAGAAATCGTCATGAATGATTTCCTTGTACTCCTGTAATAAAGGCTGTTCGATTCCAACTTCTTTGTTATTTGGATCGGTCATTTCAAGACCTAGTCTTCCGTCATCTCGGAATTGATACATAGTGAAGCCGTTTAGCCAACCTTCTTTATCTTCCTTAATAAGATCACAGAATTCTTTCATCATGCTTGCTTGCCTGATTTGCCCGGTGACATCTCCATCCGCATTGAGTTCCGACATAACCATAGGTTTACTATTGCCGCCATTTAAATAACGGAAGCGATTATAACTTAACTTTGCCAGACGATATGTCTCTTCTGCTGTTTTGCAGTAATGAGATTTTCCCCCTCTTTCCGCAATGTCATAAGGCCATCCATAATGCAGTGTTATATATTTATCGACTGACCAGAGGTCGGTTTCTTTTACTGCTTCTGTAAATTCCTTCTCTTTTAGCATCTCAGCAGCATTTTCGTCCTCAATACCGCCAATGCAAAGAATCGTTTGTACATTAGGTGCATATTCCTTCACAATCTTATGGAAACGTACATAAAAATCAGCAACTTCCTGATAAGTGCATCGTTTGTTAAAGGAAAACCATGTACCGGTAGCTTCATGATTGATGCGAAGAAAAACTCTGCCAAAGGTGGTTAAATCTTTTGAAATCGCTATCAAATGATCGTCTGTTACATGGGGATCAATGGTGAGTGTAAGTAATACATCCTGACCATGCTTCCTCACGTCCCGCATAAAGGTAAATGGTTCCTCTGATAAACTGCCATTTAAGCCGCCTTTATAAGTAAAATAATCATCGTAGGGATAGTCCCATGCGAATGAAACAGAATCACTTGCATGTGCTACACTGGCACGTTCCGGCCAGCCTTTATCAAGTGGATAATAACAATACATCAGACTAATGGCACGATGAGGACGGCCTAATTTTTGTAAGATATAGTCTTGATTTACATAACCGCCTCTCTCACTGCCATCCCCTAAATCTACCGCACATTTTGCAGGTCCCATATGAATCCCATATGCCTTTTGTTCCATTAACAGTTCCTCCTTTATCTGCCTTTTAAATCATTTACTTAGCTGTAATTATCTTTCTCTAATATATCTTATTTTTATCCTGCAGAAAATGGATTATTATCTTCTTTTAAATAGAACGGACATGGATTATATTCTACTCTTACCGCTTTAAAGAAAATTCGTTACTCATAAAATATCTTTTATGGTGTTTATGTCTGAAACGAATATCCTAAGATCATTAATTTCTGCTTCTTATGCTTCTCTTTGATTGATAAGAACCATACAAGAGATAGGAGAAACCTCAACTGTAGTTCCCGTTATATTATATAGCGGCTTATTACCTGCTCTCTCTCCATTAATATAAACACTCCATTCACCCTCTGGCAGGGTTATCGTAACTTTACCATAAGAAGAGTTGTAAATCACACAAATTGTTTTTTCCTTCGCATTTCCCCGAATGAGATAGGATATGACATCCTCACTTTCCTCCGGTAAAAAGACCAATCGTTTTGATATCTCCTCTGAGGATTTCATACGCAGCGCCTTATGTTCCTTGCGAAATCTTATAAGTCCTTTGTAATAAGAAACAACATCCATTACCTTTGCTTTATCCGACCATTTGATACAATTTACTTTATCGGGAGCATTATAGCTGTTTTCAACAAATTCATCTTCTGTCTCAATCGATGGTTTGCTTCGCAGCATTTCTTCCCCTGCTTGTAAAAATGGAATTCCTTGTGAAGTAAACAATATAGCTGCGCATAACTTATTTTTTTTCACTCTGTTATCATAAGTATCCTCTGCACAGGAACAGGAAATTTTATCCCATAAAGTATAATTATCATGAGCAGATACATAATTTATGCACTGTGCAGGTTCCAACGCCCAAGGGGATTCACTATAATTCACCTTATGATAGTCGATTTGAGGATGAAAAACTGCAGCAACGATACCAAATTTTACACTCTCTTTTTTCTTGCTATCCCCTGTTGCAAATCCTTTCTCTTTCGGCAGAAAAACACTCCCCTTCAAACCATCTCTAAAATCATCACTAAACGCAGCAATCCCAGACAATAAGTTCATATTAACCTTCATCGCCCGCTGGCTTACCGGCAGCGGACAGTCTCCGCCTACCCATCCTTCTCCATAAAGAAGGATGCTTGGGTCGATTTGAGCCAATGCCATCCTGACTTCCTTCATCGTTTCCAGATCATGAATTCCCATTAAATCAAAGCGAAAACCATCAACATGATATTCCTTTGCCCAGTAAATCACAGAATCTACAATAAATTTACGTACCATCAAACGTTCGGAAGCTATTTCATTACCACAGGCAGAAGCATCGGAAAACTTATCTCCCACCTTTCGATAATAATAATCCGGAACAATGTTATTAAAATTAGAATTCTCTGTTTTCATCGTATGATTATAGACAACATCCATTATAACCCGAAGTCCATTCTCATGTAAGGTTTGGACTAATTTCTTAAACTCCTTTACTCTTACAGCTCCATCATAAGGATTTGTAGTATAAGAACCTTCTACAACATTATAGTTTTCAGGATCATAACCCCAATTAAAACCTGAAGCGTCTTCTTCATCCACGGAGGCATAATCAAAGCACGGCAGCAGATGAATATGTGTGATTCCAAGCTCTTTTATGTGTGATAGTCCTGTCGCTAAACCGCCGGTATTTTTAGTTCCAAGTTCGGTAAGTCCCAGTAACTTACCTTTTTGTTTGATACCAGAATCAAATTCTACCGATAAATCACGAATATGTAATTCATAGAGAATAGCATCTGTAAAAGAGTCAAGCTGAGGTTTTGATTCTTCAAGAAATCCGATTGGATTCGTTTTTTCTAAGTCCAGAATCATCCCTCTCATCCCATTTAAACCTGCTGACCGTGCATATGGGTCAACAGCTTCTCTTGTTTTGCCATCAACTGTAACAACATAAGTGTAGTATGTCCCGTTAAAATCACCTAAGAGACAAATCGACCAAATTCCTCTTTCCTCTTGTTTCATTACTTCCGCAGCAAAAGGTTCCGCCTTATTTCCGTCCCGGAAAAGCTTCACAGAAACCATAGAAGCTGTTGGTGCCCAAACCTTTAATGTGGTACTATTACTAGTGCAGCTACAGCCTAAATCATCGCCATCATAATAATATTGTTGTTCACCGTCCGTTAACTTCCAAAACTCATTCATTGAACAAACCGCCTTTCCATATTTTTAACTTCCTCTTGCCTTATCAAAGTTTTTTACTTTGGCTCTCCAAGTTTTTTATCTGAAACCTGCTTCCTTTTACTATCCGCCTTAACTCTTAATAATTATTATCTTTCATAACTTTCCTTACTCAAGCTTTCCTATGTATCCTAATTTAGTTATTTCATAATATCATAATACCTTTGCTATTACTATATTTTTTCGAATATTTTGATTTTATTTTCGAAAATTTTTTCAGTAATCGATATACTTAAGCACTTAGGATATCGAAGTAGTCCCAAACCAAGGATAATCACATAAAAAAGCTGCTGCAGCTCATGTTCTCATGAAATAAATGCAGCAGCCATAAGGAATTATCTTATAATTCCCATCTCATATTTTGTTTGCAATATACGAAGTACTGATTCCTCAATCCGTTCTTCTGTAATCTTACCACTTTTTACTGCACTAACTACAGCACCTACCTGTTCTTTATAATTAGTACAGCATAGCATATCATTACCTGCTTCCACTGCTAATACGGCAGCGGCTTCCTCCCCTGTATAAGTAGTAATCGCATCCATTGATAAATCATCTGTTATTATTAGGTTTTGGAAGCCTAATTGAGTTCTCAGTATATGATGAACTTCTCCTGATAGAGACGCCGGCAATTTATCATCCATACACTCTACAATATTATGAGACACCAGTACAAAAGGTGCACCAGCATCAATTCCTGCCTTGAATGGGAGAAAATCAATGTTTTGGAAGGTCTTATACTCTCTCTTATCATTCGCAATCCCGGTATGCGTATCTATATTATCCCCATATCCCGGAAAGTGCTTTAATACAGAGCCTATTCCCATTTCTTGCATTATTTCCACTACCAAGGTTACATACTCAGAAGTCTTCTCCGCATCAGTACCAAATGCTCTCGCATAAATAAAGTCTTTCTTTGAACTTGCTACATCGCACACCGGCGCAAAATTAATATTAATACCAAGAGATAATAATAACTTAGTTTTCTCCTTTGTATCCTTACTTATTTCATGAAGCCCGCCCTTTTGATAGAGAGTACTTGGTGATTCAAATGGTTTTTCTCGAAACGCAGTATATTTGCTGACACGATTTACCGTACCACCCTCCTCATCTACACCAATAAATGCCGGGATTTTTGAACTTTCCTGATACCTTTCTATGTTCTTTGTTATACTCTCCTTCGTTTCCCCTTCAAAGTCTCTGGAAAAAAGCAAATACCCTCCAAATTGATATTCTTTCATTATCTCATCTGCAGCTCCCTCCGGACAACGTACAAAAAACATCTGAGCGACCTTTTCTTCTAATGTCATCCTCCCTATCAGATTCTTTGCGGTACGCATACTCTCTGATACTTCTTCGGGAGATTGTGTCGGTATTATTGTGGGCTTGGCCGTCGGTGATTTCGTAACGGCCGGCA
Organism: Bacillota bacterium; assembly: GCA_023457255.1. Lineage (GTDB taxonomy): Bacteria > Bacillota > Clostridia > Lachnospirales > Lachnospiraceae > Lachnoclostridium. The sequence goes on from JAEWMB010000020.1 coordinate 378,692, forward strand.
CCTTAGAAGGTTCTTCTATGTTTGGTGTGATAGTTATGCTGTTTTCCTTATCATTGCCATTTTCTTTTTGAGTCTTACCGCACCCGCTAAAAAGTATCATAATGATGAGAACCGACATGCAGCCGATTAATTTTTCTTTTTTCATCCTTACCTCCATCATATCGCATACTTTCTATTCTCTCCATTAAGTTTTATATTAATTCTCTTTATTCCATTGAGATTACCCTGTGATTTTTCTAATAAGGCCACCTCTTTGTATTAATCAACCTTAATAATAGATATGCTTAAGTTTTCATTTGCAGGCCAATACAAAGCAATTCCTAAAAAATTGAAGAAGAGTACTCCAAAAGCATATAACTTTTGGAATACTCTTTTTTATTCACAAAGTTTTGCAACGACTTGATTAATTACTTTGCCGTCTGCCTTACCTTTTAGTTCTTTCATAACTAATTTCATGATTTCCCCTTTATTTTTGGTGGCAACAGTCTTGGAAAAATTAGTTTGAATAAACTCTTTCACTTCATCTTCGCTCATAAGCTTAGGAGCATACTCTTGTATAACATCATACCGAGCCTGATACTCTGCTTTTAAATCTACTCTCTCCTCCGGGCAGGTATCTAACTGCTCCTTTACTGTCTTTAATTCTTTTAAGATTACACGATCTATAAGTTCCTCCATGATATTGTCACGCTGCCCCTCATCTATCGCTACCTTCTTAATCGCAGAAATTAGAGAAGAGATACTATCTTTCCGACTCTTATTTCTTTCTTTCATTGCAGCTACCATGTCTTTTTGTAATGTTTCAAATTGCATTGCTATCCCTCCTTTACAATTTAATGTTATTTTACTTCCATTCCAAGGAAGCTGTCAACGGTCAATTCAAAACAAATTCTTTTCTTATTGCGGAAAGAAAGGGATTCCTATGTCGTTTATTCAACGTTTTTGTCGAAATGAATATATTAATCTTGGGGAGTATTATGCTCTACTCTTACAAAAAGGATGTGAAAATAAATGAGTATTAACAAAAAATTGATTGAAGAGAGCATATCTAATATACTGATAGCTCTTGGAGAAAACCCTTTAAGAGAAGGTTTACTGGATACTCCGAAGCGTGTTGCTGCTATGTATGAGGAGATCTTTTTAGGAATTCAATACACAAACGATGATATCATTGCTATGTTTAATAAATGCTTTGAAGAAGATCAGGATATCTTTCTTAGCAATGGGATTGTCTGGATTAAAGACATTGAATGCTATAGCTTTTGTGAACACCACATGGCTTTAATGTATGATATGCATCTCACCATTGGATATAAGCCGAACCACAAAGTGATTGGGATAAGTAAAATAGCACGTATTGCAGATATGGTATGTAAAAGGCTTCAAATTCAAGAAAGGATAGCCTCAGATATTTTTGAAATACTCACTAAAATTACAGGGAGCAATGATATTTTTATTCAGATTGAAGGAAAACACGGATGTATGACCTCACGTGGCATTAAAAAGACTCATGCAACCACATGTACCGTCTTAACAAGTGGTATCTTTCAGCAGAAACCTCTTGCTTTTTACACAAAGGAGAGTGGTCTTTTATGATAGAATTTGAAGTAAACGGCAGGTTTTTTAAACTCCCTCCATATCCATATCATATAGAAACCTTTGCTCTCTTTGGTTCGTATATTAATGAAGAATTTGATGAATTAAGTGATGTCGATATGCTAATCATCCTTGAGAATTGTTCACGGCAGAGATTATTGCTTAGAAAACAACAGCTTGCAAGAGCACTGCATGTACCGGCAAGATGGTTATCTGTATTTACAAAGAAATCTTTTGCTAATATGTGCGAACATGGGGATTATTGGTGCTGGTATCTGAAACTTTATGCAAAGATGTATTATTCAAAAACTGATTTCATTCAAAGGGCTTTTGACTCCTTAGACCCAAATGTCGATGTACTGCACCTTATGTATAGTGACATTGACTCGCTCGAAGAGGAATATCAAAATTTCATTCACCATCGAAGCTCTGCCGAACAGCTAATGAATTTAATTGCACATTACACCAGAAATGCATGCATTCTTCTATGTTATCTTCATCAAGTTGTTGACTTTAAGAAGTATTCTCCAGCGCAGCAATGCTATACATTTACGGATATCACGATGCCCTTTACTTTTGAAGATTATGAAAAATTATACCGGCTGAAACGTGCTTATAAGTACAATCCTCAGACCTTTCGGCTTGGGAAAGACGAATACCATTATGTTCATTGGTGGTATGAAAAATATCATGAACTATATGATATCGTGATAGAAAAAGCCGAAGAAATATTACAGGGTGAATTTGTTAGTCCCTTAATATCCTTTGCAGCCAGCGTAAATCAATGAATAATAATATACTTATCAGAAGATACGCAATAGATTCTGATAAAATAAAAGGTACTGCGGCAAAAAGAAATTTCACTTGTGCTTCTTTTGCCGCAGTCCTTTTATCCTTTTATTTATTTTCAACCGAAGGAATCCCTAATTCTCTCTTTAAAACATCCTGCGATTGCTTTCTTTGCCTATCCCATAGCTTATGTACCTTATCATAATGGTAATCAGCTTTGCCAGGATTTTCAGGAAGCCCTGCCGCATCTTTGATTAAATAATCTGTTAATTCTAAAGTATTAAGTAAGTGCACCATTCTCTCCGGGTATTTCTCATGAGGAATTGTAAAGAACTTACGTCGATATACAATCGCAAATACCGTAGCATGGAAGGAGTTAGTCACCACATACTCTGCCTTCTCTATAAGTCCTAAAAATTCCTCCACACCGGCATCATCAAAGCGGTCTAACTCATTGCTATAGCGTTTATCAGGACGATTATGAATCACCGGCAGCCCGGTAAGCTTTGATAGCTTCTCCGCAATCGGACGTACTTGATGGTCTGCGTTAATGACATGAACAAAAATATAACCTGTGTTATATTTTGATAATTTCTTTAGCTTGTCAAAATCATTCACATCAAGCAATAGCGTAGGGTCTACAACCACATCAATTGGCTTGTCCGTTAACGAAGAAAGCATCTCTTTTGCAGATTCTTCTCTTACCGCAATAGCATCAAAGTTTTCTAAATAACGTTTGAAAAATTCTTTTTCATAATCCTTTAATTCAGTTTTGCCGACACTAGAAGCAAAGGATAGCTTTCTCACCGGCTTCTTAGTAAAATCTAAGAAAAATGCCCTATTTAATCCACCGGTAATTGCGCCGTTCCATACTTGATCACTGCCGGTAATTAAGATATCATATTCTTCTCCCACCTTGGAATCCACAAGCTCCTGATAACTATGATAGCATTTTGTTGTATTCAGTTGATTCGTAATAAATGTTTCAAACTTCTTATACTTACGATTTGCATGGATACCCTTTCTCTTTATCTTAAGCCATAAAGCAGAACGTAGCCTGCGAAACCTTTTTGCATTCTTTAACCCTTTATATAAATTAAGCGGCTTATATAAGGTATCGATGCAATCCAGACGAAGATTGATAATATCAGCTTCATAGCCTATTTTTTTTACGTATTCTTGCAGTCCCCATGCTTGTAGCATACAACCATAATTGTGTGCCGAGGAGATGGTTACAATTCCAACTTTCATGTTCCTTTTTGTCCCTCCGTTTTCCTTACTGCTCACAGGTTTTGTATTTTTCCTATCTACTATTTTGTATTGTAAACTCCAATCAGTTCTTCAAACTGCTTTACTATGGATTGGTTGTATTCTGTAAAGGAGATATTAAGCGGCTTTACCTTACCTTCTAAGAATTCTTCCATACCTTTTTGCAATCCTTTTTCACTGTTTTCCACCAAATAACCATGATGCGCCCTGATAAAATCACCGGAACCCGGAATATCTGTAGCAACAATCGGAACTCCTAAGGTATCTGCCTCCAATAATACCAACCCGAGAGGTTCACGGTCGGAAGGCAATAAAAATAAATCACATTGTTTTAATACGGTAAACGGATTTGAAGTAGATTTCACAATATAAATATCATTGGCAGATTCTAATTTTCGTGAAAATTCTACTGTCTTTTGGAATAAGGTACCATACCCCCCTATTATAATCAGCTTTGTATTTGGGTGCCTCTTATGAAATTCATTAAATGCAGACATCAATTTTAGGTGTCCCTTTTCCGGCGAGAATCTTCCGATAGTAATAAATTTCATGGAATCACCTGCCAACATCTTAGTAAAGTCTTCATAAGGAACAGAAAGTTCTGTTTCCGCTTCCATAACAAACGGAAGTTTAGCCTTTTCTAAGATCCCCTCTACGTTGTGCGCATTTTGCAGAACAACTACCTTATCCATAAAATTTCCGATTTTTTTAATAGAGTCCCTTGTTGCGTCACTAACCGCAATAATATTATCGTAGCTCTCAAATGCATGTTTTAGAATATTTAAGTGAAAATTCTTTTTTTCTTTATATTCTTCATACATATCATTATGTGCAAAAATTACTTTTGGAGCTTTTGACTGCTGTAAATACAAAGTAATATCCGGAGCATATCCCGTAAAATGCACAATTTTATCGATTCGGACACTATGAAAGCGCTTATCAAAGTCGCGCTGATACAGTCGATTCAGCCGTTTTTGTAAGAATTTTGAATCCTTATGAAAGCGATAATATAGCTTATGATAAATTGCTTCCATCCATCTCCATTCAATAGTACTGCCACAAAGCGGTAATAAGCCTGTATTCGGTGGAAGTTCCGATAATCGCATCGGACACTTGGTAAATTGATTCTGCTTAAAGAAGAAGTAATAATTCGCTTTCTCTTTCTCTACTAAGTTCATGAGATTTAGTAAAGAGGTAGTAATCCCGTTCTTTGCTAAGTTTGAACAATAAACAAGTATATTAGGTCTTTTGTTTCCTTTCGCTTTTTCCTCTTTACATACTTTTTCAGAAAGAAAAACATGTCTTGCTATCCTGTTTGCCGCATCAATATTATCATAAGTACAGAATTTTCCTAAAAACTCCTTATCCTCGTATGTTTTTGGTTTTTTTAATTCCTCGCTTAACGCGGTAACATTCTCAGCCTGAGGAAAAGGAAGGGAATCGAGCGGTATGTAAAGACCTCTTTCATCCAAATAGTCTTTCCGATCATAGGTAAACAAAATGATTTTCTTTCTCGCATTTGCAAAGTCAAAAAACACACTGGAATAATCCGTGACCAGAACATCCGCCGAATTTAAAAAATCATAGGTTTCATACCCTTCCGGAAATGGTTTGATGTGCTTATATTCACTAAAATCAAAACAACCTTGTAAAAATACATGGAATTTTACATAGAATACCTGATTCTCACTAAGAAGTTGATCAAGCATCGCAAAAATACAAGAACATGCTTCTACCTGCTCTGTATTATTGCTTTCTGTTAAGGTACCACGCCAGGTTGGCATATAAACAATCACTTGTTTCTCTGTTAACTTTAATTCATTCCGAATTATATCCGCACGTTCTTTTTGATAAAATACTGCATTCCTTGGATATCCTTCACAAAGGATAGTTCCCTGGTATGTATTTTCAAGATAATACGCATGAATCATCTTTTCTTTCATATAGTCGTTTGGATATAGTAAGTAATCTGCAATCTGGAAATTCTTTTGAATATTCCCCATGGCAAATGCCCGATTCGAAACTTCATAACCCATATGCTTTAAAGGTGTTCCATGCCATGTGTTTAAATAGACCTGTTCCGGTCTTTTGTAAAACCAAGTTGGAAAACTGGTATCATTTACAATATACTTCGCAGTTGCCAGCATCTCAAGATATTTTTTAGAATTCATATCAAGAAATGTGACATGATTTATCTGATATTTCTCAAGCATCTTTTGAATTTTATCTTTACTAGCTAGGTTAACGTTAAGGTAACACTGAAACTTAGAATATTCCTTATTGCCTAATTCCTTCAGCAAGTAAAAAATATTACCGGCTAAATCAGCTCCTGCCTTAGATTCAAGTAAAATAGCCGTTTCCTTTATTGGTTTCTTTCGCTTGTTCAAATAATATGAATTACGATTGCAAACTTTTCCGGTAGTTATCACCTTAGAAATTTTGCCTTTTATATTAAAACTCATTGATTGATTCCTCGCATCCTTTGGTTACTTATATCTCACCTATTATATAATAAATCATTCTATAATACAATTGAATTATCTCCAAATTCCGACGAAATTCTACAAGAGTAGTAAAGTTATAAGATATCGCTTCACATGATCTCCAAAGGGAAATTCTTCATCAATGCATTTATAAATAGCAGAACAACCATTACCTGAAATCTTCTATGCCATAGAATCTTATTAGCTCCATGCCCTACACCGGCATGGAGCTAATTAACTGCAAAATAGGTTTAAACTTAATTCATGGGATAAAGTATATAAAAATGTACTACACTTCATAGCGTAAAAATTTTTAATCGTGTTTTTTTAGGTTACACGCCATTATAATTCTTCTATAAAAACATCCGCAGTTATAATCTTACCGATACGTTTTACATGACTTGTCATATAAGTCATACCATCTTCTTCTAGTTCTACTTCCACAGTTCCGCCAGGCATATGGACTTTTACCTTACGATCTGTCAGACCTAATTGATAAGCAACATTAGCGGCGGCACAACTGCTGCTGCCGGAAGATAAGGTATAGCCGGCACCACGCTCATAAATTTCTATCATGATCTCTTCACGATTTAATACCTTCATAAACTGAACGTTGATTTTATTTGGAAAACGATCATCACATTCTATAATTTTACCCAAGCTTTTCACTTCTGCCTTAACTAATTCATCTCTTAAGATTACACAGTGTGGATTTCCAATGGTTAAACAGGTGGTAATTACTTTCTGATTTTGAAACTCCATTGCCTCTTCAATTACTTCTCTGGATTCACCAATCACTGGAATCTCATCACTTAGGTAGGATACTTTCCCCATTGCTACATTCAGAGTGCCGTTTTTATCATTGGTATAATGAATTTCCATTGGTCCTCCTAAGGTATGGATTGTAATTACATCTTCCGTAACATACTTATGATCTCTTAAGAATTGTGCAAAAATACTGATTCCATTCCCGCTCTTCTCCGCTTCACTTCCATCCGGATTAAAAATACGTACATAGATTCCATCTTCCTTTTCATAAGGCCCCATCAAAATACCATCAGAACCTACCCCAAAGTGGCGGTCACATATTTCACGAATTTGCGAACCCTTTAATTCGTATTCAAATTTTTTGGTATCAAATACTAAATAATCATTTCCATTCCCATGATACTTTTCAAAAATAAATTCCATAGTTAAACCCCTTTCGATTATGTAACTTATTTAAATACTTATTCCTATTTCTGTTATTTCTTCCTATTTATCTTATTTATTTTTCTAATATCCTTAAAAGCTCTTCTACTTAAGTTCATAATCATCTTTTCAGTACTGAAAGAATTTCGATTATTATCACTCGCTTACTTATATGATACACAACATGTTTTAACTTAAACATATCTAATTCTGCTTGAAATATTGCATTTCCTATTTTTTTATATTATCATTAGGATAGTGTTTTATATTAAGGTTTCTTTTGAGAGGAACTAGGAAGGGAGGATAAGAAGTAGCATGGAACAGAATAACAAGCGTGGTTATCTAAATGACCAATTTCGATTTTTTCATCTAAAAGATTCCCATACAGCACCGATTGAGTATCATTATCATGAGTTTCAGAAAATTGTCATCTTTTTTTCTGGTAATGTAACTTATATGGTGGAAGGTAAGGTTTATCAATTAATGCCTTGGGATATTCTGCTTGTTAATCACCATGAAATGCATAAACCAATCATTCAGCCAGGAGTACCATATGACCGGATAATTTTATGGCTGAATCGGGATTTCTTATTACAAGATTCTTTAAAGCAATATCATCTCGATGATTGTTTTCAGGAAACAGTGGCAAAAAAAAGTAACCTTTTACGAACAGAAACAAAATACCGGCTGAAATTCTCCAATCTCTTGCAAGAACTGGAAGCTTCTTTTCATTCTAAGGAATATGCAAGTGAATTGTTTACCAATACTCTTTTTTTACAACTTATGATATTAATGAATCGCATGACAGCCTCCGCACCATTTTTAGAAACTCAACCTAGCATCCAGTCAAATAAACATGTAGATTCTTTAATATCCTATATCTCAGAGAATCTATCCGGTGATTTAAGCATCGATGCGCTATCAAACGCCTTATACTTAAGCTCCTCCTATCTTATGCATAAATTCAAAGAAGTGACTGGAACTTCGCTTCATAGCTATATAACAAAAAAGAGGCTTACGAATGCGATAGAGTTAATGAGGGAAGGTACACCGATTACAGCCGCAAGCTTACAGAGCGGCTACAGCGATTATTCCACTTTTTTACGTACCTTCCGTAAAATTTATCATTGTACACCAACCGAATACTTAACCGGGAAACTGCAATCCTCACCATTCCAAGGACAGGATTTTAGAGAGTAAAGAAATTCTGCAACATCTAATCTAAATTGACCAATCTTCAAAGTTAAATAAGAAAAGGGAGCGTTACACTCCCTTTCCTTATTTTCTTCATACAATAATAGAAACCAACCGAGAAGTCGATTGGTTTCTTGAAAAATATAAACTTTATAATTTTGAGGTTACAAAGATATCATAAATTGCTTTAATGGCCGCTTCAAAATCTTCATTTCTAACACCAATAATGATATTAAGTTCACTGGACCCTTGGTCTATCATTTTAATATTAATATCAGCATGGGCAAGTGCAGCGAATATTCTGGCAGCAGTTCCGCGCATCGCCTTCATTCCACGCCCTACTACAGCAATAAGTGCCAGATCCGCTTCCATATCAATAGAATCCGGCTCTGCAAGTTTATGAATACCTGCTAAGACCTTCTGCTCTTTCTCTTCAAACTCAGATTGATGAACAAATACAGTAAAGGTATCAATACCCGAAGGTACATGCTCAAAAGAGATGTTATGTTTCTCAAATACTTCAAGCACCTTTCTGCCAAAGCCAACTTCGGTATTCATCATGGCTTTCTCAATGTTAATTGCGCAAAAGCCCTTCTTACCGGCAATTCCTGTAATCGTATACTTAGGCTTGTGGCAGGTAGATTCTACAATCCAGGTACCATTATCCTCCGGTGCATTTGTATTACGAATATTGATTGGAATACCCGCCTTACGGACTGGGAAGATAGATTCTTCATGAAGTACCGTCGCTCCCATATAGGATAACTCACGAAGCTCTCTGTAAGTAATTGTTTCAATACCTGCCGGATTTTGAATAATTCTTGGGTCTGCTACTAAAAATCCTGACACATCTGTCCAGTTTTCATAAACATCTGCCTTCACCGCTCTTGAAACAATAGAGCCTGTAATATCAGAACCGCCTCTGGAGAAAGTTTTAATTGTTCCGTCCGGCAACGCTCCATAGAATCCGGGAATGACAGCACGCTCTATTTTAGCAAGACGTTTGGATAAGAGCTTATCCGTCTTCTCAGAATCAAAAGAACCATCTTTTTCAAAGCAAATAACCTCAGCCGGATCAACAAACTCACATGAAAGATAATTTGCCATGATAATACCATTTAAGTATTCCCCGCGGCTTGCGGCATAATTATCTCCCGCTTTGCTTTCGAAGTTTTTATGTATCAGCTCAAACTCCTTGTCAAGCGTAAGGTTTAACTGCAATCCATCTATAATTTCTTGGTAACGTGCTTTTATTTTATTTAATAATTCCAGAAAATCTTTTCCTTCTTCTGCTAAGGTATAACAAGAGTACAGCATATCCGTAACTTTGGTATCCTTCGAGTTTCTCTTACCCGGAGCAGATGGTATGACAAATTTTCTATCCTCATCCGAGCGAATGATATTACCAACTTTTTCAAACTGATGCGCGTCCGCTAAGGAACTGCCACCAAACTTCACAACTTTTTTCATTCTCATTCTCCTCATATAACCTAGATTCCTATTTAGGATAAACCTATAATCATTTTTATGACATAATAACTCATTCTAAAAAAAAATTCAATCATAATTTGCTTTTCTACGTTAAAATAATAAAATATGACTTTTTTTCATCAAAATTCCATAACTTAATCTTAGTGAATACTAAAAAGATATTAAAATAAAATTCTCTGCCAGAGGTATCGAAAAGACTTGGAATTTTAAAAAGATTTGCTGATAAAAGTTAAAAGTTTTCAAAAAGCGGGAATAAACGGCTCATCTATGAAGTGATGCACTTCCATAGATGATTCCATTTATCCCCGCCATGGTTTGTTTACTCTCGGACTATTAATTTTCTTAGTTCATCAACCTTTTGCTCAAAAGGTTCTAAAGAGTTCATCTTCCATTCCCAATTTGGTGAGCCCAAAGTACCAGGCGTATTGATTCTGCCTTTATCATCTAATTCCAAAATGTCTTGCATCGGTACAATGGACATATAAGAATCCTGTTGATAAGTAAAATCAACAAATCTCCAAGCTGGTGATCCTTTGATACAGCCAAAACTCTTTAAATCACGAAGCACCCTGCTTTTCACTTTTTGACTTTGCGATTGATACCACCCTTTCATCGTTTGATTGTCATGAGTTCCGGTATATAAAATCAAATGTTCCACATGCTCATAATTGCTGTTTTCTTCTTCTCTTGGATTAAAATTAAACTGTACGATCCGCATCCCTTTAAATCCGTAATGGTCACGTAACCGAAGTACTTCAGGTCTTAGATCTCCAAGATCTTCTACCACTATCTTAATATCCTCAAACTCTTTAAATACCTTATCAAACAGCGGATATCCAGGAGCTTCCACCCACTCTCCTTCAATCGCAGTGTCACAAGCTGCCGGTATCTTCCAATAAGTGTCAAACGCGCGAAAATGGTCAATACGGATGATATCAAACAGCTTTGAATTATAAGAAAGACGTTTTAGCCAGAAATCAAAGCCGGTCTTTTCTATATAGTCCCAATTATAGATTGGATTTCCCCATCGCTGGCCAGTCTTGCTAAAATAATCCGGTGGTACGCCTGCTACAAAAGCCGGTTTTGAATCCGCATCCAGTAAGAAGCACTCTTGATTACTCCAGACATCCAAGGAGTCAATACCAACATAGATTGGTATATCACCCATAATTTCAATTCCGTTACGATTTGCATATTCTTTTAAATTCATCCATTGTGAATAGAATTCATACTGAAGAAACATCTCATATGCAATGTTATCCTCTAAATGAGAGAGGTTATAATCTTTGTTAATAATCCAGGTCTGTTGATCCTTTGGCCATTCATTCCAGCAAATTAAGTTATTTTGCTTTTTTAAAGTGAGATACACCGCATAAGGATAAACCCACTCCTGATTGATAAATTCCTGGTACTCCCTGCTTCGCTGCCTGGATAGTTCTTTCCTGTCTTTTAGGAATTTAAAATTCTCAAATGCTTTCTTTAGATACTTTTCTTTATATTTTCGAACTCCCGGATAGTCAATATGGGTATGGCGTTTGTGGTATGGTTTTACACTTTCTAATAATCCATCCCTCACTAATAAGTCCAAGCTAATATATAGTTCATCACCTGCAAATGAGGAGTAGGGCTGATATGGTGAATTCCCATATCCAAGCGGATTTAAAGGTAAGATCTGCCATAGAGTAATCCCTGCTTGCTTCATTAAGTCGATAAACCGATAGCTGTCTTCTCCAAAATCCCCAATACCATAGGAAGATGGGAGGGATGCAACTGGCATTAAGATTCCCGCTTTTCTCATTTTAGGCTCCCCCCTAGTTTAGTTTCCAAATTTCATCATTATACTGTGCGATGGTTCGGTCAGAAGAAAAATAACCTGCCTTTGCGATATTAACAATCATCTTCTTTGCCCATTCTTCCCGGTTTTCATAATCCTTAAATGCTTCCTCTTTTTTCGTAATGTATTCCTTTATGTCAAGTAATGTCATAAACCAATCCTTACTAACAATTTCATGATGTAAGCGTTCCAGATTTTCCTTCATACCAACCGCTAAAAGCTCCTCACTTACAATAAAATCTACTAATTCTTTGATATGAGCATCTTCTTCGCAGATTTTCTTAGAACTATAACCGGCGTTCTTATAATGTTCAATTACTTCATCACTCGTTGCACCAAAGATATAAATATTATCATCACCAACTAACTCATGTATCTCAACATTTGCTCCATCTTCGGTACCAAGCGTAATTGCACCGTTTAACATAAACTTCATATTACCGGTTCCGCTTGCTTCTTTTGATGCTAAGGAAATCTGTTCTGAGATATCACAAGCCGGAATTAGCTTTTCCGCAAGCGTAACATTGTAGTTTTCAACCATAACTACATTCATGTATGGGCTTACCTCTTTATCATTTGCAATTAATTCCTGAAGACAGAGGATAAGATGAATAATATCTTTTGCGATTCTATAAGCAGGTGCTGCTTTCGCACCAAATAGGAAGGTAATCGGAGTAGACGGATGCTTACCGGATTTTATTTCTAAATACTTATGGATAATATAGAGAGCATTCATCTGCTGGCGTTTGTATTCATGAAGGCGCTTAATCTGAATATCATAGATGGAATCCGGATTGAGCGTTAAATTCTGTGTCTTCTTCAGATAATCACTTAATGCTGCCTTTGCTTCTTTTTTAATCTCAAGCAAACGGGTAAGTATCTTTTCCTCTTTCTTATATTCTAAAAGCTTTGTAAGGTTCATCGCATCCTTCTTAAATTCCGAACCAATCAATTCTTCCAGGAAAGAAGTCAGTGGCTTATTGCAATGTAATAACCAGCGGCGGAAGGTAATACCATTCGTCTTATTATTAAATTTTTCAGGATACAACTCATAAAATGCTTTTAATTCATTTTCTTTTAATATATCGGTATGAAGTGCCGCAACACCATTTACACTAAATCCATAATGGATATCGATGAAAGCCATATGAACCCTTTTTTGCTTGTCAATGATTGCTACTTCTTCCTTATTATATTTTCTCTTAATTCTACGATCTAATGTCTGAATGATAGGCACCAAGTGCGGTACCACTTTCTTTAGATACTCTATCGGCCAGGTTTCTAATGCTTCTGCAAGAATGGTATGGTTTGTATATGCACACATCTTAGAAACAATAGTAATTGCCTTTCTAATAGTCACCCCCCGTTCCGTTAGCAAACGGATAAATTCGGGAATCACAAGCGTCGGATGGGTATCGTTAATCTGCACTACGGCATAGTCTGCTAAATCATATAAATTACTGCCTTTTGCAACGGCTTCTTCAATAATGTATTGTGCTGCATTGCTTACCATAAAATATTGCTGATAAATTCGAAGAAGTTTACCCTTTTCATCACTGTCATCCGGATATAAGAATAAGGTCAGATTATGGCGGATATCTTCTTTATCAAAATTAATATGATCGGTAACCAGATTCTCATCAATCGTATCGATATCAAATAAGTGTAACTTATTTGAGCCGCTCTCATATCCTGTCACATCAATATCATAGAGAGTGGAGGTTAGGGTAAAATCAGCAAATGGTATCGTATAACATGTCTTTTTCTTTGTAAGCCAGCTTTCCTTTGTAATCCATGGATTCTTCTCTTCTATCTGAAGATTATTGCAAAATGTCTGCTTAAACAGACCATAATGATAATTTAGGCCAATACCATCTCCATTTAAGCCAAGAGTTGCAATGGAATCAAGAAAACATGCCGCCAATCGGCCAAGCCCGCCGTTTCCTAAGGATGGTTCTAATTCAACCTCCTCAATCTCTGATATACTCTTGCCAAGAGACTGCAGTACTTCCTCTACCTGATCGTAGATTCCAAGATTAATGAGGTTATTTGATAATAACTTCCCGATCAAAAATTCAGCGGATATATAATATAATTTTTTCTTTGATTCATTCTTCTTACCACGCTTAACCATATCCTTAGTTATGGAAAGAAGGTAAAAATAAATTTCTTCGTTCGTCTTTAATGTCTTTAACTGCTCCAGTTTTTGATTCATTGTTCTCTCCTCATCTCTATTTACTCCGGTGGTATTTATCTTTACTTACCGAAATCCTCGTACTTAAAACATTTTCTGCCCCTCGCAGCCCATACTTAGTATTTCTCAAGCACAAACCTACTTGATTTCAACATTTTCCTACTGTAATATCACAATTGCATACGCGGGTAACGTTACCAATTCACCTTCCAGTACCGGTTGTTTTGCAGTTGTTGTAAGTGCACCTCGTATGGATTCATATGGATAGTCCTTTTGTGACAGTGTAATTTGCTTTTCTTCCGGGCTTAAATTATACAAAACAAGGATAGAGGAACCATCATATGTCTTTTTCACTGCTGCGATATTTTGATCACTCACTGGTATCATTTCAATTTTACCCCTTGCTATCTCAGGATTTTCGTTCCTCAGCCTGATTGCTTTCTTATAATAATTTAGTATGGAAGAAGTATCCTTACTCTGTGTATCCATCGCAGGGAAATACTGCTCCTGACGCTCCATGCCTGGAGGACCTATGGTAATTCCTGTTTTATCAGTATCTGACCAAAGCATCGGTGCCCTTTTATTTTCATCTTTACCGACACCTGATAAACCGATTTCTTCCCCATAATACAAAAAACTGCTTCCGCTCATGAAAATATTAATGCCGCCAAGTAGTTTTACTTTATCCTCCTCATAAGAAACATAAGCTGCGGCACGATTATTGTCATGATTACTTACAAACGATGCATCAATATAATTGGGGTTCTTTGATTCAAATATAGTTTGAACCTGAACCATATTCGAGGCCAGATTATAACCTGCCTTACCTAGACCGGCAGTCTTAACAGCAGAAGTTATCTTCCCAACGGAATCTCCGTAAGCATAATTAAAGATGCTGTCAATACCGCTTTCATAATAAGAAGCTATGGTACCAAAAGAATCCCAAACTTCAGCCACTAAGTAACAATCCGGATTCTTTTCTTTACAATAGTTTGTAAACCAGGATAGAACCTCTATATTTTTTTCCGGAGAACCTGTAAAATACTCTTTGGCCGCATCTAAACGAAATCCTCCAACCGAAAGCTCTAACCAAAAGCTTGCAATCCTTTCGATTTCTTCTCTTACCGCATTACTGTTTAAATTTAAGTCAGGCATTTCATTCCAAAATACTGCTTCATAATACCAATCTGTCATACCCACCCGGTAATAAGTACTGCGTTCTGCCTTACCCTTCTCAAAATTATAGTAATCTACATAAGGGCACTCCTTAGAATCCGGTTCCTTGCCTTCCGGAAGATTCTTTAAATAATCGGTTGCTTCTATAAACCAAGGGTGCTCATCAGAAGTATGATTAAATATGAAATCAATAATCACCTTGATTCCTCGTGCCTCACACTCACGGAGCAGAGTTTTAAAATCTTCCAAAGTACCATAGCTTGGGTCAATGTCATAATAATCATTTACATCGTATTTATGGTACGTATCCGACGGCATAATGGGCATTAGCCAGATGCCGTTGATCCCCAAATCAGCATCGGTATTGGGATTGTTATCATTTAAGTAATCTAGTTTTGATATTAAACCATTGATATCACCAATTCCATCTCCGTCACTATCATAGAAGGAATATAAAAACACTTCATAATAAGTACGATAGTTATCCTCCGGTATATGCAGCTCATAGGTGGAGATTGGCGGATATTCCTCCTGTTTCTCCTCCGACCCGCCGGAAGGTAAGGCAGTAACGATAGGAGTTACCACCTCTGTACCTCCTTCGCCTGGTGCCGGAGTAGATACCTTATTATTTTGGGTTACTTTCCCACAGCCACTTAGCAATATAGCCGCTGCCAACAAAAAACCAAACGTTTTTTTTAGTTTCATCCCTGTCTCCTCCCATCAATGCCGTTCATTAACCTTTGACAGAACCGGACAGGCCGTCTGTATAATATTTTTGCATTACAATAAATAATAAAGCGATTGGTATAGAAACACACACAGCCCCGGCTGCAAATCTGGTGTACCAGTTTTGAATGAATTCCCTCTCTAACATCGTCCACAGACCGATGGATACGGTATAGTTTTCATAACGATCTCCCATAATAACCTTTGCAAAGATAAAGTCTAACCACGGTGCTAAGAAAGAGGTTAATATGGTATATACAATGATTGGTTTTGACAACGGCATAGTAATCTTCGTAAATACATTCCATTTTGTCGCACCATCAATCTGAGCTGCTTCATCAATTGCTTTTGGAATTGTGTCAAAAAAACCTTTTGCAATATAATATCCAAGCCCTGCTCCTCCGGAATATACAAGGATTAATGCAACCAGGGATTGTGTAATCCCAATTCCCTTTAAGATATAATAGACGGCAATCATAGACATAAATCCTGGAAACATATTTAAGATAAGTCCAAAATTCATCATCGTCTTTCTACCCTTAAATCTGGTTCTTGAGAAAGAGTAGGAAATACACAATACATAAAAGGTTGATATAATACAAGAAAAGATAGCAACAACAAAGGTATTCAAAAACCATCTTCCAAAGTAGAATAAATCATTCTCTTTAAACAGCCGGATATAGTTATCAAAGGTAAATTTCGTCGGTAAAAATTGTTCTGTGTATGGTCCTGTCCCATCTCCCTTAAAAGAGGTTAGAATTACCCAAACAATCGGCAATATCCAGATAAGAGCAAGTATCGATAAGAGAATATGAACAAAAGTATTTGTAAGGAGTTTTCTCTTTCTCATGGAACGATTACGCTTCTTTTTTGTCTCACTTTTTACCATTATTGGAATCCCTCCTCATCTTTGTACGATTTTGTTCTACGGTAAGTGATTAACGATATTACGGCACTTAATACAAATACCATAATACCGATAACTGCTGCATAGGAGTAGTCAAAGCTATTGACAGTTAACTTATAAAGCCATGTTACTAACAAATCTGTATTACCGGATTGATAATAATGAAGATTGATTGGATTACCGCCAGTTAATAAAAAGATTACGTTAAAATTATTTAAGTTCCCGACAAACTGTGTAATCAAATAAGGTGTAGTGACAAATAACATATAAGGTAATGTAATCTTAAAGTAAGTTTTTACTGTATTTGCACCATCAATTTTTGCAGACTCATATAATTCTGCCGGTATGTTTTGAAGAATACCGGTGGTAATTAACATTGTATATGGAACACCAACCCAAAGGTTGACAATAATTACGGTTACCCTTGCCCATATTGTATTCGTAAAGAACGGAAGAGCATTCTCTATGAGTCCAAGCTGCATAAGCAGGGAATTTACAGGACCTTGCTCTGTTAACATACTACGGATTACTAAAAGGGATACAAATTGAGGAACTGCAATTGACATTACAAAAATTGTTCTCCAAAAGCTCTTTAGCCTAGTACCCTTACGATTTATAATCATTGCAAGAATCATACCAAGGAAGTAATTTAAAAAAGTTGCAAACACAGCCCAGACAATTGTCCAGCCAAGAATTGGCCAAAAGGTTTTGCCAATGATATTGCCGGCATTTAGCATACTTTTAAAGTTATCAAGTCCAATCCAGTGAAATAGATTCCCCGGTGGCTGATGCTTTCCATCAAAGTTTGTAAATGCGATTAAAATCATAAAGCAAAGAGGCAAGATATTGAATATTAAAATTCCCATGAGGGGGAAAACCATTAATGTCCTATGTATCTTACGGTCAAAATATATTTTCACATCCTCGATAAAGTCAGGTATTTTTTCTCCTTTTTGCTTCTTTGCCTGTACCTCATACGCTGCCTTGATGTTCGCATACCACATTAATACAAAAGCTGCAATAAGGAATATGGCAGCAACCGCTGCTAATAAAAGAAGCATCGAATTATCTCCCGCCATTTTAACAGGCAGTTTTGTCTCCGGATCAATATACATTCCTTGCTGCACTTCACCTAAATCATCAAAATGTGACAAAGCATTGATACCTATCGTTATCATATAAAATAAAAATCCAAATTCTGCACCTAAAAATAACAAACCTTTTGTAATTTGTTTCCGAACCAGATTTCCGAACCCCATGATTAAAAAAGACAATCTGGTAAGTAAATCTCCTTCCCTCCAAATCATACCGATTGTTTTGAATGGATTTTCCCGTAGTTTTTTCTGCCTGCTAGCGTTTTCCTTCTTTTTGCTGCTCATGCTACCATTCCTCCTTTTCCTATTCCCTATCCTTTAAGGCTATACCTATTAAGGTAACCTATAAGGCTATTCGTTAAGACTCAACCTTTTTGTTCTTTTCTCACTATTTGCACCGGTGATACACATAACGGAAAACCCAAGGCAATATTTCTAAGTGTTCTTTTCTTGCTTGCTGAATCGTAACGAATCCTCTTATAGGAAGTGCTGCTGCTTGGTAGCGAATACCCTGCAGCAGCACCTTATTGTGGAGATTATTTACTTTTCTTAGTTCAATGAGGTTAACACGTTAGTTACAAATGCATCTAACTGTGCCTGCATATTATCCTTCGTAATTTCTTTGTTATAAACACCAGCACCAAAACCTTCTGCCGGAGACCAGAAATTAACCATCTGAGGAATTGTTGACTGGAACTGTGTATAAGCTGCCTGTTCGCTTAATGCTGCGACTGCTATGTTAGCAGATACTTCCGGATCAGTTACTAAAGATGTAACAGTAGGAGCAATACTTCTTGCAAGGAAACGAATCTTCTGGCACTCTTCACCACCAAGATAAGCAGCTAATGCCTGAGCAGCTTCCATAGCTTCCGGATCAGTATTCATATTAACACCGATGTATTTATAGTCTGCAAAGGACTTTAACTGACTGTCCTGCCCCTCTAAATTGATAGTAGGAAGCTTTGTTGCCGCGTAGTTCTCGCCAAGTGCTTTTTGCACATTCTCTGCATTCCAGGTACCCGAACACCATGCTCCAAGTTTACCTTTGGAAAATGCATCGATCGCATTTGCGCCGTTGTCAGTTTCCATTAAGAACTTGCTGCTTGTTGCTAAATCAACTAAGTAGTTACCAACTTTCACACCGTTTTCATTGTTGAAAGTACATTCTGCCGCATTCTGTCCATCAGCACCAAATAAAGAGCAGCCGCCTGCAAAGAAGAAGGATGCAAGATACCAGCCATTGTCTAAGTCCATACTAAAGTTCTTAACATCAGCACCTAAATCTTTTGCTATCATAGCGTCAAGAGATTTCACTTCTTCTTCTGTGTACTTGCTCTTATCATAGTACATAAACCAAGAGTTTGGAGTAAATGGAACTGCATATAACATATCATTAAAGGTAGCTGCTGAGATAGAACCAGCGGTTGCACCACCATTTGCCGTTGTGATTTCATCTTGATATAAAGTGATTGGAGCTAAAATACCATTCTCAACCAAGAAAGCTGTTTGGTCGGATGCGAACATAAATACATCTGCTGCAGCTGCTGCATCCTTGGAAAGTTCAGTCTTTGCATCGGCCTCGGAAACAGCACCGTATGTAAAGGTGATATCCCACTCCGGATGGGCTTCGTTGAATTTGTCACACATATAACCTAATAAACTTGAACCATAGCCTTCAAAAGCTACTTGCTCTTCTTGAGGACCCCAAACCTTTAAATTAATCTTCTTTGCTTCTGCTGGTGTATTCTCCGGAGCTTTGGTCGGCTCTGCAGCAGCTTCTGCTGTTGGTGTCGGCTTTGTACCGTTAGAATCGCTTGTGTCATTTTTCTTTCCACATGCGGCAAGTGAACCTAATGTCATAACGAGCGCTAAAGATAACGCTATAACCTTACTTGCTTTCTTCATTATAAATTACCTCCCTTAAATTATAAATGTGTAACCTCGAACTGCGATTACATTTTTTGCAGCAGTTTTCGTATGTTTTCGAAAACTATAACTATATATTAAACAAATATGTTCTATTTGTCAATAGTATTATTCAATTATTTTAGCTATTTTATATAATATTTTTATTACTGTTACTTTCAATATTGTGCACATGTACATATTATACGGTTTTAGGACATTTTTAGTGTCGAAATCCACAAAGGAAACGAAATTATTATTTTCGAAACTTTACAATCACAGGTAAATACGTTATAATAGACAGCAGCAAAAGGAAATCGAGCTAATGGAGGTCGTTATGGCAACAATTAAAGATATAGCAGCAAAGCTAGGTGTATCAATAAGCACCGTATCAAAAGGCCTGCATGGGGCAAGTGATATCAGTGAGGAAATGCGTCAGCAAGTACTGGATACCGCAGTAATGTTAGGATATGTTGTAAAAGAAAAAAAATCCCAAGATCATCATAAAGTTTGCATTATGGTTGAAAATATGGATTATGAAAATATCAATCAATTCGGCTACGAACTCATTACCGGATTTAAATTAATGGCACAAGAACAACAATATCAGGTCGATGTAATCCCAATGGATGTTTATACTCAGATGCAGCAATCCTATGACACTTATATGAAACAACAAGGATACAGCGGTGCATTCTTTCTTGGTTTTGAAATGACCGATGCTTATATGCAGCAATTAAAGCATACCACGATCCCTACCGTCCTATTTGATAATTACATATCAAATAAACACGTTGCTTATATTGGTACGGACAACCATATCGGTACAAAATCCTTAGTAAACTATTTGTATGAAAACGGTCATAAAAAAATTGCGTTATTAAATGGTTCTAAAAACAGTTATGTATCTAACTTGCGCTATGAAGGTTTTCTCGCTGCCATGAGAGATGTAGGATTGGACATCGATGAAAATTTGATTGGCTATGGTATCAGCTTCTTGCCGGAAACCGCAAGTTCTTATATTCCGCAATTTGTAGAAAACGGAGCTACTGCGGTAGTATGTGCCAGTGATTTAATTGCCGCGGGAGCTATTAATGAAATTCATAAACTTGGTTTAAGAGTACCGGAGGATATCAGTATCACCGGATTTGATGATCTGCCAATTGCTAAATATTTAGCACCGCCGCTCACTACAATTCGACAGGAACGATTTACCTTAGGAAAAACAGCATTTACCTTGCTTTCGCAGTTAATTTCTTCGGTTCCGGTCAGTACGATGCTCTTTCACTCGGAATTAGTTATTAGAGAATCTGTATGTAAAGCAAAATAGCCCGCTTAAATTAATCCATAAGACAATCAATATTCCCAAGATAAATAACGTAAATAACCCCCATAGCACGCTCTATCATGCCTGAGGGGTTATTCTTCTATAGTTACAGCGCATACCTTGATGTAAGTCAGTCAATTCTTTTCTCTGCATATCACTATATTGTCTTATAGTTGCTTATAATTCTTTCTAATTCCATAACCTCCGCTTGTTTTAAACTTTGATTATTTAAGTATTCCACTAAAAATGTATTGAGGGAACCGTTAAATAATTTGTCTAATAGCACTTTAGTTTCCGTACGTTGCACGGTCCTTTTGGAGATGGCGGCTTTACACAGGAATCCCGGCTCTTCTCGGAGAACTGCCCCTTTTTCAATCAGACGCTTGATTACGGTATAGGTAGTATTCTTTTCCCAACCGACATATTCTTTGATTATTTTTGCAATATCCTTCGCTGCCAGTGTTTTATTCGACCACAAAAGTTCCATAATATTAAGTTCACCTTCATGCAATCTTATTTCTCCCATATTTTGCTTCTCCTCACAAGCACTATGTTCTTTATGCTCATTCTTTACAATTTATAGATTTCATAAGTTTATTCTACTATCGTAGTTGGTAACAACTACCATAATTCTACCGAATTAGAATTAATTTGTCAATCTCTCTCATAAGCAAAACATTGCATAATATGGTAAATGCTTCACTTGATTTGAGTACTCATAATTACGATTTGAAATCTTGATGGAGTAGGGGATTTCATGTGCTGCACGGAAGATGCTTACACTCTTTGATCTGGTATTTTCATTCGTCTTTATCTCAAGAGGTATGACACCATCGTTATTTTGTATTAAAAAATCTATCTTGGCTTGGCTATTAGACTCCCAGAAATTCGGAAGATATCCTCTTGCTATCAGACTTTGCATAATATAGTTATCCAATATCGCCTTTTCTATCAAATCGTTTTTCATACCCAAGAAAAGAGGATTTTTTCGAATCAGCGTATTTAGTATTCCAACATCCGATACATAAAGCTTAAATTGTAATGCTTCCGGACTTATTGTAATACCTTCTGTTTTGTCATAAGTACCCTTTGCACATTTGTACACCAAAGAATTCATCACAAGATATCGGATTACATCTTTATAAAGAGCATAGGTTGCTCCCTTTCGAATCAAGCGATATTGAAACTTTTTATTTTCCTTTAATAATTGCTCCACCATCACAGAACAAACCTGATTGAGCTTTAAGGCATCGCTTTCCGAATGCTTTTCCTTAGCAAAAACCAGAATGGAGGAGTAAATTTGTTGATGGATTTCAGCGACATTATTCGTACTTTCCATGGTAATATAATCATTGACCGCCGCAGGCATACCGCCGACCAAAAGATAATCTTCGAATATCGCCAAAAGCTCCTTATGTACAATTTCAGGGATCTTACGATTGGTCTGATAATGCCCTTTGATCACTTCAGCATACCATTCATCTCCTTGTGCGGCCAAAAATTCATCAAATTCCATCGGATAAAGAGCAAAACTGTCATAATACTTATAATCAAGCTCTATTAATTCACTGGAAAGGACTAACATTGGAACACAATTACCTGTCGCAAGATAATGATTAAGTGCTTCTATTGCCTCCTTACAGAACGTTATTTCATCCAAAATAATTAATAAATTCCCGGATAGTTCCAAAGGAATTTCATAATACCGGTATAATAATTCAATAAAGCTTAATTCACTTTCAACCGAATAAGCAGCTTTTTGAAATAAGTTACATACAGCCGCATTGGTTTCAAAGTTAACATAGAGATTACCTTCGTAGAAGGATTTTGCAAAATCAAGTGCTAAGTAAGTTTTACCGACACCTTTGATGCCGGTAATCCACATAGGTCTTCTAAAGTTTTGTTCTTTCCATGTAATTAATTTTTTTATCGCATTGCGTTTCACCTAGTTACACCTCAATTTTTCAATCAATTGCACAAAGTATTCGGGCAATGGAGCCTCAAATTCCATATACTCTTTCGTTGTTGGATGAAGGAATCCTAACACTCTGGCATGTAAAGTCTGCCCTTCAAGATGAAATTTATCTTTCTCCGGTCCATATACATCATCACCTAATAAAGGATGACGTATGCTCGCCATATGAACACGGATTTGGTGAGTACGTCCTGTTTTTAACGTACATTCGATATGAGCAGATTGGGAAAAATTCTCCAAAACGTGATAATCTGTAACTGCATTCTTACCGTTTTTGGGGTTGATTGCCATCTTCTTACGTTCTATAGGATGTCTTCCAATAGGGGCATCTATAGATCCTTCCATCTGCTTAAAGGGATTATAGGCAATTGCTTCATATCTTCTAGTAATCGAATGCACTTTTAATTGTTCTGCTATCGATTGATGAGATTTATCATTTTTACAAACAACCAATACTCCGGTAGTATTCCTATCAATGCGATGAACAATTCCGGGTCTCATTACTCCATTAATTCCAGATAGTCTATCTTTGCAATGATATAATAATGCATTTACCAAAGTACCGGTATAATGCCCTGCAGCCGGATGAACTACCATTCCTTTGGGTTTATTAATTACGATAATATCCTCATCTTCATATAAGATATCAAGGGGAATATTCTCTGCCGTTATCTCTAAGGATACAGGTTCAGGGATTTCATAGGTAAGTAGATCTCCCTCTCTCAGACGGTAATTAGCTTTCACCGCATTACCATTTACCTTCACAAGGCAATCCCTAATTAATCTCTGAACATAAGAACGAGAAAGTCCCTCCTCCATTTCCGCAAGAAAGCTATCGATACGGTCATCCTCATTCTCACGATCAATCCAGCATGTTTTTATGTTATTCTCCATTCTGTGTCCTCTTATCTTTTAGCTCTTTTTATCATTTATTGCTCCTCTGCAATAGATTGATGTACTTACTACCGCTTGTATCTGACTAATCCTTCTTTTTCCTGCTTAGGCAGGCAAAATCGTCGTCTTTATAATAAAACAAAAGCAAAATTGCGAACAAAACCGTGGAACATGTTATATAAATATCCGCAACGTTAAATACCGGAAAATCAATTAGCTCAAAATAGATAAAATCAATGACATGACCAAATAAAATTCGATCAATTAAATTATTTCCGGCAGCACCGGCAGCTATAAATACCAGAATATAACGCAGTGCATTATATTTTTTTATTCTTGGCAGTTTGAAAAACAAATAAGCCATAACAAGGACAGCCGCCGCCGTAATAAACGTTAAAAGGTAGGCTTTGCCGCTAAAGATTCCCCAAGCCGCACCATCATTTTCATGATAGATTAATTTTAGTGCCTTTGGTATTATAACAAACGAATCTCCATCCACGAATTCTAGCTTTGCAAAATATTTTGTAATCTGATCAAGGACAAGCAGTATCACAAACAAAATGCCATACTTAACATAAGTTTTTTTTGTTAATAAATTCTCCTGTTCCATTCTAAGTTACCTTTCTTCCATGATGTACGCAATCGCCTGAATAAGTTCTTCCTCCGTTATCGTAGTATCTATAAAGGCTTCACCAATACTGCGCAGTAATATAAACTTGATTTGACCCGCATCCATTTTTTTATCACGATACATAGCTTCCAGGATATTTTCTATCTCTAACCTTTTCACTTTTATTGGCAGATGAAATCCCCTTATTGTAGATAGGATATCTTCCTGTTCTTCTTTTGATAAATAACCTCTCCGACAGGAAAGATAAGACGCCGCAGCCATGCCAATCGCTACACATTCTCCATGTAATAAGGTAAATCCCATCCATTTTTCAACTGCATGTCCAATGGTATGCCCAAAATTGAGCCAAGCTCTTTCCTTCTGCTCTTTCGGATCAATCTCTACCACCGAACGTTTTATCTCACAGCTTCGTCCAACCATTTTTCGCAGAACAAATGCGTCTTTTGCAAAGATTGCTTCCCTGTTCTCTTTTAGCCATTCATAGTAAGCTTTATCTTTAATTAATCCATGCTTTATTATTTCTCCCATTCCAGAAAGATAAACTCGTTCCTCTAATGTCTTTAGGCAATTTAAATTCATATAAACACAGGAGGGCATATAAAATGCTCCTACCATGTTCTTATATGCTTTAAAATCAACTCCGGTTTTTCCTCCAATACTGGAATCAACCATTGCTAAAAGAGACGTAGGAACCTGTAAGAAGCGTATTCCTCTTAGATAGGTTGCCGCAGTATAACCAGTCAGGTCACCCACTACACCGCCGCCAAGTGCTAACAATACATCCTTACGGTCAAAACTCTCCTGAATCAAATACTCATAAAGATTCTGTACTGTCTCAAGATTTTTATTGTCTTCGCCTGCCGGAAAAACAAACGATACCACCCTGCCGGCACTGCCCCTCATAAGCTCTTCTAAATTCTTAAGATAATAAAGTGCTACATTACTGTCTGTAACAATACATAGTTTTCTGTTTTTTAAATCAAGAGTTTTGATCTCTTCGATTAATTCCATATAGGAATCTTTCAGAACAATATCATAGCATGGCTCCTCTTCATATTTTACTTCCAGTCTATTATATAATTCAAGCATGGTTTTCCTCCTTAATCTTCCTCATCCTCCAGATTAATAAAGGAAAATTCGTCCTGACTGCCTTCTGCTTTTTCCCCTGCATAGGAAGAGGTTCCTTTCATTAACTCATTGTATTCCTCTAATGTGATTTCCTCACTTGCCGCACTGACTTGTTCCAGTGAATTCCTATAATCTGTGTCTGTATTTTGATTTTGTTTCTTTTTACCGCCGTTATTATTTATATTATTTTTATTAAATGAATTATGATTCTTATTATTTGTATAACGGTTTTTAGTACCTACTCTTGAATCATAACTATTATTCTTAGTTACAACCGAAGGTATTACTTTCTTTTCTATCTTATGCTCGGAAGCCTCTGCCGGTTTTCCCGACTCATTAATATTTCGATTATTGTCCTCTGCTGAACTATTTTCCTCTCTATCTTTCACTGTAACAAAAGTTTCAATTTTGGCGAGGCTGATATCAAAAGATCTGCTCTCCAATAATTCGATTTGTGCAGCCGCTAAATTTTTAAATTGTAATTTATATTTTTCATACTGCTGCAATAATCCTATTGTTTGAGCATGAATATGTTCCAATTCATTTTTCGCATCCGCTACGATAAGCTGTGCCCTTGTCATAGCTTCATTTTCGATATTTTTTGCAGTAACAAATGCCTGTGCTTTTGTATCTTCTGCTGTTTTCTCAGCAAGAACCAAAGCTTTTTGTAATGTCTTTTCAATTGTCTTATAGTATTGAATCCCTTCCGTTAAGACAGAAATCTTGTCCCTCATCTCCATATTTTCACGATAAATCTGCTCATAGCTTAACAATACCTCACGAAAGAAGGCATCCACATCCTTCTTATCATACCCAAGTCCACCGGATTTGAAGGTTTTACTTTGTATTTCTATTGGTGTAATCATATCCTATTCCTCCTATTGGTATATAGATAATGTTGCGTATATTCTTCCTTTTTTGGAGATACCACCCTGTTCTTTCACCTTGAATTTACCGTAGCCTCGCACAGAAACAATATCTTCAGGTTTTAACATATAACTATTGGAAGTTACCAATCTTGCATTGACAAATACTTTTTCGCCAGCGATCAAGCCGGTAATACTGCTCCTTGAGGTACGAAAAGCGAGTGCAATAAGGGAATCCAAACGAAAAGAAGCAACGCTGCCGGTTACTTCTTTAAAAGATATGGTGGCTTGTATTTCTTCTGGCTTAATCACTTCAACACGAACAATATTGTGTCTTACTTTACCAAGGCTTATCTTTACATATTCACTTAGCAGCGCATCACAATAACAATAAGCCTCTTTCCCTCTCACTAAGATGTCTCCAAGCTTTTCTCGTTCTATACCGACATTAAGGATTGCCCCTAAATAATCTCTGTGATCAGTTTCCTGTGCAAATTTTTCACTTGCCGGATAGATTTTAAGACACTTGATCGGATAATCATTTTTATCTTCAGTTTCTAAAAAAAGGCTGCCTTGCTCTCTGATTCGGTCTCCATGAAAGCAAATACGAACCCTCTCTGCTCCCTCATATCCACCATACTTGGAGAATGCTAACAAGGGTAGTTCTTTCTCCATACTATGAAATATACTGATCTCGTTAATATTCAAGAAATCAGTATACACACATATCTCCTTATGATAAGCACTTTTCGCTGATTCCAATATCATCTTGCGAAATAAGAGCTCTTCTTTCTCCAAATTCACAGTATTCTCCATTCTGCCACCACTTTGTGTCTTGCTGCGGCAGCACAAATTTTAAATTGTTTACAATTCAATTTGTTCCTTCTTCTTTTCTTATCCACCGATTAACTGCTGTAAATACGACAAAATAAGAAACGCTATAATCGGTGATAAATCAGTAATAGCAGTAAAAAAACTAGAATGGCTTAACAATATTCTTACTGGATTTAAAATCGGGTCTAATACAAACCTTAATGGTTTTTTTATAAAAGAAACAGAAAACATATCAACGAAAATCTGTATCAATAAAAAAACTTGCAGTATAGTAAAAAAGATTGAAAAAGACTTCGTTAATAATAGACTTATTGGCATCATTCTAAAAATCCTTATTTAATGTTGGTACTTCAAAACCATTTTGGCGAATTAAATCCAGGTAATCACCTGATATATCTACCGAATCCGGTGATATAATAAAAATATAGCTGGAAATCTGATGTAATTTACCATTTAAAGCATATACTGCACCAGAAATAAAGTCCATGACACGCTGAGCAATGTCCACATCAAACCCCTCTAAGTTGATAACCGCAGCACGTCCTGATAATAACATATCACAGATGTCCTGGGAATCCTCAAAACTAGTTGGTTTCATAATGCATACTTCTAAACCCTTCTGAGGATTTCTGATAGGAACTACCTTACCGACATTGTTCTTTTCTATACGCTGGGAACGTTCTCTTCTTAAATCCGCAAAATCTGTTGAGCCTGATGATGCAGAAAGCCTTGAAGAACTACTTACCGGAGCTTCCTCAGAGGCCAAAGATCTTTGAGAGGAAAATGTCCTTTTCTCCTGTTTTACAGCTTGTCTTTGTTCTTGCCTTTCTACTTTCTTACGTTCTTTCTCCTCCAGTTCGCTTACGTAATCATCATAATCGTCCAAATCATCATCATCTGTCAGCTTTAAGGAATCCAAAATATTTTTAAACAAATTTGCCATAGCACAATCTCCTAACCTTATTTATTCGCTATAATTGCGCTCCCCAAAGATACCGGTTCCTACGCGAACCATGGTAGAGCCTTCTTCTATTGCTACCTCATAGTCACCGGTCATTCCCATCGAAAGTATTTTCATAGTTACATTATCAATGTTTTTTTCATTGATGTCAACATATAATTGGTGCATTTTTTTAAAAAAGGATCTATTTTCCTCAGCGTTTTCCGTATAAGGCGCCACTGTCATTAAGCCTTTGACACGTATCGAGGACAAGCTTGAAATCTCGCGTATCAGTGCCTCCGCCTCGCTTGGTTTGACACCAAATTTCGACTCTTCGTCAGCAATATTTATCTCTATTAATATATCGACTATGACGCCTTTTTTCTTAGCTTCGATATTGATCTGTTCTGCTAGCCGTAAAGAATCAACAGAGTGTATCAACTTAACTTTATCTATTATATATTTTACTTTATTTCTCTGCAAATGCCCTATCATATGCCAGTTTATCTCATGAGATAAATTGGCTGTCTGTGCTGTCGGGAATTCAGTTTGATTATCCCTCAGAAATGACTTTACTTTTTCATCTTTATCACATAGTTCCTGAACTTTGTTTTCTCCAAATTCCCTGATTCCGGCATTATAAGCTTCTTTTAACATAGTAATCGGTTTCGTCTTACTAACTGCAATTAATACGACTTCCTCTTTCGACCGATGACTTCGCTTGCATGCCTCTTCAATTCTTTGCAGTACATTTGTTATATTATTTTGAATCATAGAAGCCTCCATTCTGGCTTTCATTAATTATTTATCTATAAGCCTCCAAAGCCTTAATATCTTTTCCACAAAGTTATTCCAGTATGAAACCTATTATCGGAACTATGGATACTTGTTCCGATAATCAAATTAGCGGACAAAAACGCACCTCCGATAAGTTATATTATTGAAACTAAGTACTTTCTATTCTTTAATAGATTACTGCAGATTCAATAACCTTCGTCGCATCCAGTGCAATATGATCATAAACGGACAACCCTCGTTTCGTACCTTTTTTAACAATGACATACTCTTCATTTTCAGTCAATCGTTCTATACGCCTAAAGACCGCATACCCTTTATTTACATTGAAGACACCTTCTAACTTTCCTATCAGACTGATTCGGAACTTATCTGTAGTTTTATCCGATAGAATATAATCGTTAAAACCAAAGGTTTCCTTATCAACATATCCATAGGTTTCGTCTTCATAATAAATTTCACAAGCTGTAAATTGCGGTTCCAGCGTCTTTGTTGTTTCGTTATAAACCTCTCTGACTAAGCCCGGTTCGCCAGAATCACCACCGTTAGTAAAATACTCCATCGGAATCATATAAAATTCCTTTTCCGTAATGGCTGATTTCGGAATTTTTAATCCGGATTCTGCTTTTAACTGTATCTCTATGTCTAGAAATCGTTCCCTTAAATATCTTGTTACATACTTATCTAAAGAGATATTCAGAAACCAAGATTGACCTTTTTGATATACCGCAAACGGTGCTTTCATTTGAAACTGATCCAGAGTGATTGTAAAAGTAATCATCTTTCTCTCTTTTAATTGTTCTGCAACTTCTGCAGAAATAGGAGCTACAATATTCCAATGATCCTCTGTCAATAGCTTGTACACATTTTGGCTGTTTTCAATGATTTCACCGGTACGCAAATTCTTTCTTTCATATTGTTCCAGGTGAAAGATTGTTTCTGATACATCATCTGCCAATAATCCATCAAGAGTATCAGAATAATATGAAATGATACCTGCCTGCGGAGCTTTTACAACACCAAAATTGGAACTCAAACCCGTACTGTTAATAATCTCCTGCATGTTGGAAAGTAAATTAACATCCAAAATATTACGTATACTGGCAGAAATATCATCCCTAAAATTATAAACTTCCGAATAGTTACTATCTTGATACGTATATTTGTATTTAGCAATATCTTTGCGAATGCTGGCTGCATCCATCTTAGAAAAAGTTATTCCACCCGTCGTATCGGTTAGTTTTTCGTAAATTTTCTTACTTTCATCAATAGAATAAATAGTAGAGTCCTTGGCCACTCTGGCACCTTCACGAAAATAATAATTCACATAACCGGATCTATCTGTAGTGATCATTTTCTCTTCTCTTGCTATGACACCTTGTAAAAGATTCTCCTGTGAAAGCGGCTGCTCTAAAATTTCATAAATTGAAATTTGAGGTTTCGATAAATACAAAGATACATTTACCACTGTATAAACTAGAATTATTATGAATATGATAATACCAATGTTAATCGATCTTCTTTTTTTAAATTTGACTACCTTTGAATTCTCCTGCATAATAACCTCTTCTATTTTTTCTATTTCATTCCATTGGTTTTTTGCATAAAAAACCATGGATTGTTTACACTACCATTAACTAGAACACATAGGAGGTGTAAAATATGAAAGTTATTGATTATATTGCTCTAGTTCTTGTTATTATCGGCGCAATCAACTGGGGATTAATTGGATTCTTCCAGTTCGACTTAGTACGATTCATATTTGGTAATATGACCATTTTAGCTCGAATCATATATGCATTAGTCGGTATATCCGGTCTATATGCTTTAAGCTATTTTGGTAGATTGAAAAATGATATGTAATCATGTTACAAACGAGAAAAGGCACGCTTTGCAAAGTTGTTCCCGAATTATTTGCATAGCAAGCGGCTACACTTATTAACAAAACAGTCGAAACGACTGGCTAAGTAAAAGGGATATTTCATAAAGGAAGCGGTTTTACACTAAATTACGGAGTATATTATTCCGTAATTGAAGTGCAAAACCGCTTTTTTGGGTGAAATTTTACAATCTTAAAGAGCTACAATCACGTTTTGTTTCTTAGTGTCAGGCAAATCGTTTTCATTAATGGAGATGCTGATGATAAAGTCAACCTGGAATTTTGTTGATATCATCTCTATCTTACCAAGTACACCATCGATATCCTCTAGGCTTGTACATGCTATTTTCATAAAACCGTCTAAATAAATCTTCTGCAGGTCATGATTGGCTGCAATCAGACCACACACAAATCCTAAAAATTCTTTCGGAGTTTCAATACAATAATCTCTTACGTTAATCAAACGTATCTTGTTATTGAGTTCATACATATTCTTATTGCTCTTATCAAGATAAACTACATTCCCTTTCACGGCCTCAATTTCTGAGTTTGCCTTATCAATTAGAATTTTTGTTTTACCTTTTCCTTTTGCACCTGCAATAATCTGTATCATCGCAATCTCCTCCTTTACATTATAAACGATTTCTTGCTTACTCATATTATAGTATAATCGAAATAAAAAAACAATCCTATTTTGCTTAAGAATTCCAAATTTACCATTTTAATTTTCAGACAACTATTGTCGAATAAAAGAAGTAATTGCTACTCTATTCCATTTCTAAAAGATGTGCAAGCTGATTATATAAACTCGTTTTTCCGGCAGCTTTAAAGACTGCACTAATATGTGCTTTTCCTTCTGCCGAAGTACTGTATAGAATTAAACAATCCCCTGCATCTCCGGTACTACCAGTCTTTCCACCAAAAACCGTAACCCCTTCCGGAGCCGCTTTCGTACCAAGCAAAAACATATTCGTCGTTTCATACACTTTTCTTCGAAGCTTTCCATTCTTATCTGTAATAGAAGCTTCATAAGTTTGCTGCCTTATAATCGGAATTAATTCCTCATATTTTAAACATTCTTTAAAGATTAAATACATATCATATGCAGTAGTATAATGATTCGGATCATGCAACCCATGGGAATTGGTAAAATGAGTATTGGTCGCTCCGATACTGGCAGCTTCTTCATTCATCTTTTTAACAAATTCTTCTTCCGAAGCGTACATATGCTCCGCAATTGCAATTGCGGCATCATTTCCGGAGTAGACTAGTAAACAATTTAAGAGAGTCTCCATTGAAACTACGTCCCCAGCCTTAAAATTACAAAGCTTCGCTCCATACGTAGTTATCCCGGCATTATCCTTTTCTACTGTTACGCTATCCTTTAGATTCCCATATTTTAGTACGAGCAATGCAGTTAACAATTTGGTTGTACTTGCAGGATAAATTCTGTCATATACATTTTTTGCATACAATACGTTATGATCCGTATCATCAATCATAAAGGCGGCAACTGCAGTGATTTCCGGATCGTCCATATGATTATCCTTTTCTTCCACCACACTGTAATCTTTTGTGAGAAACTCTGCAGCTACTGCATCTACATAAGTTCCGATACTTTCATTTAATTTACCGTCTGTACCGGAATATAGCATTAATACATCTGATTGTTTCGAACAGCCCGTAAGTAGCAAACTGATACTTAATCCTAACATTATTATTTTCTTCAATTTGAACTCCAATCTGCCAATTCCATACCGTTTGTATCTTGACTACTATTTTCCTTTGAATATATCACGCCAATCCAAATCGCCACGATCCAAAGCTTTAATTAAAAGCTCTGCAGTAGCAAGATTAGTGGCAAGCGGAATATTATGAGTATCGCAAAGATGAACCACCGTCATGATGTCTGGTTCGTGTGATTTTGGAGTTAAAGGATCACGCAGAAAGATAACCATATCAATTTCATTATGCTCTATTTGAGCTCCCATCTGCTGTTCACCACCTAAGTGACCTGCCAGATATTTATGAACATTTAAATTTGTTACCTCTTCAATCAATCTACCTGTAGTTCCTGTCGCATATAACTGATGTTTCGACAGTATTCCACGGTATGCAATACAGAAATTCTGCATCAATTTCTTTTTCGCATCATGTGCTATCATTCCAATATTCATGCTCCTACCTCCTCTTTTATGCTATAGTGATAAGGTTTCCCTTTGTGGTAACATCCTTTTATTTTGAAGACTTACATTCAATAATACACCTGCCATCAGCATATTTCCTAACAACGCACTTAAACCCGAGCTAACAAATGGTAATGGGATTCCGGTGTTTGGCAATAATGAAGTAACAACTCCAATATTAACAAAAAGCTGAAACATCGTCAATGATGCAATACCTGAAGCAATTAACATCCCCATAAAATCTTTCGCCATTCTTGCGATTTTTAGTGCTTTAAATATAAAAATCATGAGTAACACAATCACTATCATGCTTCCGACAAACCCAAACGCTTCCGCTATTGCAGTAAAAATAAAATCACTTTCAATAACCGGTACTTTTGCAGATTTCAGTGTCACTTCTGCATCCGTTAACAATTTTCCGGAAACACCGCCTGCTCGTATACATTTTGCTGCATTTATCTGCTGATAAGCCTGTTTAGGAAATTGTTCCGGGTGAAGCATTGCTAAGATACGATCTCTTTGGTATTCGTTCAGAATTATTTGATAATCTTGCTGTACATACCAAAAGAACGCAATAAAGCTTGGAATTCCGATTGCCAATGTCGGCAAAATAATTTTATAACTAAGTCCAGCCATAAAAAACATACTTAAAAATGTTGCAAAAAGTACAATACTCACCGATAAATCAGGCTGTATAAAAATCAAACTAATCGGTAATACCATCAAAATCAATGCCAGCAGTATAATAGATGCTTTATTAATCTGCCGCCTGACGATATCAAAAAACTTTGCTAAGAATATAATCATTATAATTCTAGTTAGCTCCGAAGGCTGAACCTCATAGCTGCCGATTGCAATCCACCGCTGCGCCAAATAATGTGACTTACCCAATGGAGTAAATTTTGTTATTACGAGCAAAACTATATTAAGCAAGTAAAGCGGAATAAAGAGCTTGGCAACAAAGTGGTAGTCTATGAACGAGACAGCCACTGCAATAATCAAACCAACTGCATAACCAATAATTTGCTTTTCAAACTGTCTTTCATTCGCATCTTGCAAGCGGCGAATCAGAACCATTCCAATAATTCCAAGTATTGAAATGACAGCCAGTATTGAAACTTTATAATGCTTTAGGTCATATTCCTCAAAATTGAAAATTGATTTAAACAAAGTTTTTAACATGAATTAATTTCCTTACTTACTGTGCTTTAGGTCTTTGATCGGAATATTAGCAAATAACGCCGGTACGTTACCGTTATTTCCTTCCGATTCCGTCTGAGTGATTTTGATATCCAAGCCTTCTTGGTCTATCACGACATATTTTGATATTACTGCAATAATATCATTTTTAATCTGTTCCATAATTTCAGGAGAACAACCAGCGCGATCAGACACTAAGACAAGTTTTAACCTATCCTTCGCGACACTTCCCGATGCTTTCTTTTTAAAAAAATCCAATAAAGCCATTTGACTATCCTCCTTAGTTTTTCTTAAACAGCTTACTAAAGAACCCCTGCTTGGAATTTAAGTCTAGATAGGGTACCTCTTCTCCGGTGATACGACGGCAAATGTTCATATATGCCTTTCCGGCTGAAGAATCCGAACCAACCAAAGGCTCTCCCTGATTTGTTGATATGACAATATTCTCATCATCCGGCACAACACCAATCAAATCAATTGCTAAAATTTCCACAACATCTTCACTTGACATCATGTCACCTCGTTTTACCATATCCATACGAAGGCGGTTTACGATGAGTTCTGTTTTCTTCATCTCATTTGCTTCTAACAATCCGATGATTCTGTCTGCATCACGTACAGCAGAAACCTCCGGAGTTGTGACTACTAATGCTCTGTCAGCGCCGGCAATGGCATTTTGAAAGCCTTGCTCAATACCAGCAGGACAGTCCATTAATATGTAATCAAATTCTCCGCGTAATTCATCGGATAGCTTTCTCATCTGTTCCGGTGTTACTGAGGATTTATCTCTTGTTTGTGCAGATGGCAGTAAATAAAGATTAGGGTAACGCTTGTCTTTGATTAACGCTTGTTTGATACGACAATTACCCTCAATCACATCAACTAAGTTATAAACGATACGATTCTCAAGTCCCATTACTACATCTAAATTTCTTAACCCGATATCGGTATCAATTAATACAACTTTCTTGTCAAGCTTTGCAAGTCCTGTTCCCACATTTGCTGTAGTTGTCGTTTTACCAACTCCACCCTTTCCGGATGTTACAACGATTACTTCTCCCATTCTGATTCCTCCAGACATATGATTTAAAATTACATGCAAGCAATGATGTCACATGTAGTAAGCATAAAAATAATTCCCCTATAAACGAATATCATTTAGAACTTTCTTATTCAAAGGTTCAATATAAATATTGCCTTCTTCTAAAAACGCAATCTTAGTTTCCTTCTCTTCCCCCTTCGACGGATGATCCGGTGCTCTTGCAATTATGTCCGCAATTCTAATCTGCCCTGGATTCATATCTAAAGACAATACAAAAGCGTTTTCATTTCCTGCCGCACCAGCAAAGGCGGTTCCTTTCAAGGAACCCAGTACAATGATATTTCCCTTACTTACCACACTGGCTCCGGGATTTACATCCCCGATAATAATAACACTTGTTTCAGTCTCTAATACTTGTCCGGACCTTAAATTTCCCTTATAGAATTGCCCCGTGGCATTGGAGAGCTCTAAGAGCTTATCCTCCAATGCCTTGGCAAAAACTTTATCTTTTTCCTCATCATTGTCTATTACACAGACAACATGGAGGTCCGAGCTGGTCGCAATAGTATCTAAGATTTCCCGTTCCTCGGTATCCGTTAACTTACGTCCTTCGAAACTAATCGCCATCTTTGCATTTCCCAAAAACTTTCTCGAGTCTTCAAATTTAACTTTGATATCCTCTAATAACTTAGAAAACTCCAAGTCTTTATCGAGTACGACTACGATACCATGTTTATTTCCTTTTATAATGACTGAATTATTCATACAATCACCAATTACGCAAACATATTCATTTATGTTTTACATATCCTTTCTATGGTCTATCCTAGTCAGACACCGTAATATTTGTTGCGGAGCCTGCAGTAATATCTCCATTTAAGAGAGCTTCTTTATTCTCACCATTAAAATAATACCCTAATACTTCACGTCCCATCTTTGCGGCATTCGCAGAAGCATAACCATTTGGTATGATACAGGTAATACTGATCTTTGGATCCTCATATGGCGCATATGCTATGAATAGGGAATGGTGAGGCTTTGTCTTACTTACCTGCGCCGTACCTGTTTTACCTGCCACAGTCACACCAAGATCTTTATAGAGACGGTCCAAAGAGTTAGCAGAAGAGTTAACCACAAGGTACATACCTCTTTGTACCATATTCCATTGCTCCTCTGTGAATTCAGTAATCCTATTATAAACGCTTGATTCCTTTTCAAATACCAGCTGATCATCCTTTGTCTTAACCTTATCTAATAAGGTAAGTTCAAAACAAGTACCACGATTAGCAAGGGTAGTGATATAACGGGAAATCTGTGTCGGCGTAAAATTATGATAATATCCAATTGCGGTACGGATTGCATCATTACTGGATATTTCAGGAATGGACTCCTCCACTTCAACCCCGGAAACATCCCCAAATCCAAACATCTGTGCATATTTGTGGATTTTATTGATTCCGGTCTGATCGCTATAGCCGCCAAGCGAATCTTTTGACAAACGATATGCAGTCTCATAAAAAAAGTAGTTACAGGAATGCTGAATCGCTTGTGATGCATCTATTGTACCATGAGAACTTGGATATTTCCAACATCTTGGAGAAGGAACAATTTCCTCAAAAATACCTTTGTCTGTTATTCTAGTTGAAGTACTAATCACCTTCTCACCAAATCCAACAAAAGTCATCAATGGTTTAAAGGTGGAACCGGTTGTTGTTTTCTGCATTGTCGGCCGGTTAATTAATGGAGTTGCCTTATCCTCTAATAACTTACTATAGTAATCCCAGTCAATTTTATTGGCAAGGTAGTTATTATCGTAAGAAGGATAGGTAACCATTGCAAGGACATCACCGGTCTTTGGGTCGGTAACTACGACAGAACCGCTGCATGGCTCAAGAGCCAACTGTCCCGGTGTTATCTCAAGATTTCTTATCTTTGCTGTAATAAAATCATAGGCGGAAATACTTCCGCTGCTTAATCTTGAGTAATCATGCTCACTATATTCTAACACATTTTGTTCAAATAATAAAAGACTAATTTCCCTTCCCGTTAACTTTTTTGTAAAGACCAGGGTACGGTAAATCTTCTTCTCAAATTCTTTGTCATCTACCAACAAGTTCATAGCATAATCAATCAGTTTTTCATATAGCTCATCGGTTCTATAGTATTCCGTATCTCCAACAAGCTTTGATATGTCAACCCAGTTTTGTGTAATTGCATATTGTAAGAACTTACCAAGGCTTAGTTTATTATCTCTATAATTTTGATATTGGCTATCTTCTTTGTTAATCTTAGAGGACAATAATATACCCACTTCACCGGAAGAAAGTTTGGAGTATACATATTGCAGATACTCTTCCATCTCTTCTCCTGCGGCACTGTTTGTAACGGTACTGTCAATTTTTAATAAATTTTTTAAATTATAAAAGATTCCCTCTCGCTTATCTAAAAACTTCTGATATACACTCTTTTCCAACTCTGTTGCATCTTCCTCATGAAAATGAGCAATATCAATCACATTGTTGTTTAATAATGCATTATAAACCTCATAAATTGGTACCTTTATCTTTGCCGCATTCTCTCCTTTTCCACCGTAATCCATATCAGGAGTAATGACGGATAAAAGGATTTCCGCTATATTTTTTTCTAAAATATGATAGCTGGCAATCTGAAGATCGCGATCTATTGTCAGATATACATCATTTCCGGCTACAGGTTCTTTTGTCACTTTAACATCCAGTTCCTTGCCGTTATCATTAATCGTTACAGCTACTTCCCCTTTTACACCGACCAGATAGTTTTCCATCTTCTTTTCGATACCGATTTTACCTACCACATCAGTTTCCCGATATTTCTTTTCAATTTCATTATATTTTTCCAGTTCGGAAGAATTAATGAGACCGGTATATCCCAAGATATGAGCAAAATAAATACTGTCCTTATATACTCTTGAGGTTTCCAACTTTACTTCGACTCCAGGCATACCTCCTAAGTTTTCCTTCACTGCCGCTACGGTTTCTTTATCGACATTAGAAGCAATTGTAATCTGATTATAACTTGGTGAATTAATTAATAAATGATAACGCACCGTCATAATCTTTAAGGTGTCCTCTAAGGAATATTCATCAGAAATACGAAACATCGGAGCCCCACTGACACCATTTTTCAGAAAATCAAATACCCCTTGTGCATCCGAATTTTTCTCTTCTTCTGTTAACTTAGAAACATTTGTTCTGCAGTATGCATTTTTCTTAAAACGCAGCAATTGATCCCCCGAGAGGTCAAATGCCAATTCTCCATTATTATCAATAAAAATATTAAAGTTCAGCTCAATCTCATATCCATAGCTTTCCAGCAAATTAATTAGTTTATGAATCATCGCATTTTTTTCTGCATTTGTTTCCAAAAGACCGCTGTCGCTGATCACAACAGAATAACTGGATTCATTGTATGCAAGTAAATTTCCATTTCTATCATAAATATTTCCACGAGTTGCTTTAATATCTCTTGTTTCTACGTCTAAATATTCTTCTTTCTCAGCAATCGCTGTTCCTTCTACAATTTGCATTACAAAAATCCGGTAGATTAAAGCAGCAAACATTCCCATAAATATTAAAGTAAGTGGAATCATACGGGAAGAAAACAGTCTCTTTAGTTTATCCAGCAAAACATCAAACACTATAATCCCTCCTTATTGCTTAACTTGGTCAGCCCCAGATGTATCATATGAAAAAGCTTATAAAATATAATCCCAACAAGTACTGTATAAATTACTCTCGGTAACATGATTCGATAAGCATAAAATCCTAAATTTAACCTGCCACGCAATAAAAACTCCGCTACATAGTAGAAAAAGCAATATACAAATTCACTGGCAGCAATTAAAAGCAACGGAATTGTGTAATCCTCCTTATCATATATCTTGTTTGCATATCCATTCAGATAACCGATGAACATGGAAAGGATTCCATAAATCCCAATGACATCGCCAATGGTGCAGTCTAATAAAAGCCCGCAAATTAAACCTGTAAACATACCGGAAAAAACACCTCTGGTATAGGCTACGGTCACCACTAGAATCATCAATAAATCCGGAACGACATTGGCAAGCTCAAAGGACGGAAATACTGTGCTCTGAAGTAAAAAGCATATTAAGATTTCTATTAAGGTTACCAAAACTCGTATCACGTCCTACCCCTACCTCAATTAAAAAAGAGAATTTACTTTTCTAATTTTTCCTTTAATGTTGTTATAATTAATACTTCCTCTAGATGTTCAAAATCAACAGCCGGACGAAGGTATCCTGATTTCGCCATATTACTGGAATCTACCTCAATATCATAAGCATAGCCAATTAAGATACCCTGAAGGTATTTATTACTAATATGGGAAGTAACTACTTCATAACCATCCTTGATATCTGCAGTCATACTGATTGCCTCAACTCGGATTACCCCATCATCCAATAACTGAAGATCGCCTTTTACATCACAAAGATCGGAAGTCTTTAAAAACATCCCACTGACATAGCTGGCATCATCAATGATGGAACGAACTTTGGCATAATTCTTACCAACCTCAGTTACGATACCAACTAAACCATTTCCGGCAAGCACATTCATATCGACTGCGATTCCATCTTCCGAACCCTTATCAATTGTAAATACATTATAAAAACTATTGGAGTCTCTGGAGATAACTCTCGCCGCAACCTTTGGATAATCTGCATACTTTTGGTCCACTTCGTAGAGTCTTCTCAGTCCGTCAAGCTCATATCGATCCTGTATCAAAATACTATTCTCAACTTTAAGAGCCTCGTTTTGACTTTTTAATCTCTCATTCTCCTCAATTAAGTCTCTCATATTCGCTAATGTATCTAATTTATCAGATAAGAAACTCCCCAACGTATTAATCCCCTTCTGCATTGGAGTAACGACACCTCCAACCGCTGTTTTTAACGGGCTTAATAAGGTTTCATATTTAAATGATAAGAAAATCAATATCAGGCATATCACCGTACAAAAAGTCAGCACATGTTTTGGCTGAATTGAAATCTTAGGCGTTTTCCTTCTCATGATTTACCATTAACCCCTTTTCCTGCACATGATTTTGCGCATAATAAGCTTTTTATGTGTGCCTGTAGTAATCACTAAACTCCATAATAAGTTTGCTTTAAGGTGAGTGCCAATGAACTAAGCTTAGGATCTTCAATAATTTTACCAAGTCCATTTACTACCGTATTGGCGGGATCATTACAAATATTAATTTTAAGATCGGTGTCATGAGACATCAATTGATCGAGATATTTGATATTGGCAGAACCGCCGGTAATATAGATACCTAGATCGATAATATCGGAGGAAATCTCAGGCGGAGTTCTCTCTAATATAATTCGGATGGCATCTATGATAGACAATAGATGTTCTGATATCGTCTCATAGACAAAGGAGGAGGTGATTTCCTTCTCTAAAGGAAGGCCCGTAACCACATCTCGGCCAAATACTTTTATTGTTTTTTCTTCACCTTTTAGAGCGCAAGCTAATTCTTTTTTGATTGTTTCCGCTGTCTTATGGCCGATGTATAGATTATATTGCTTCTTTACATTAAGAATAATGGATTCGTCGAATTTATTACCACCCACCGGTATCAATTTACTTAATACGATACCACCCAAGGACATAATAGAAACTTCTGTTGTATCTGCACCAATATCTACAATCATAACCCCTCTGGCTTTCGTCACATTAAGACCGGCGCCCAGAGCATCCGCAATCGGCTTTTCAACAATACGGATTTTTTTGCTTTTTGCATTTGAATTTGCTACTAAGTCAAAAAATGCTCTTTTCTCTACTTCCGTGATATCGGTCGGCGTTGCCACTAAAAATTCAGCGCCCGCAAACTTACCATGCTTCTTGCCAAGCTGGTCAAAGGCATGGTTTAAAAGAGCCAGCATATTCTCAATATTTGCTATAACACCATTCCTTACAGGATAATCTACTTCGATATTGCTTGGCGCTTTCCCATACATCTCAAAGGCGTCATCGCCAATTGCGATGACGCGTTTTTTATCTGCAATTGCAATGATATTCTTAGCATCAAAGATTACGCCTTCGTTTTTCTTATATATCTTAATGGTGCTTGTCCCAAAATCAATGCCAAACAATTTTGCGGCCATAGTAAGTCTCCCTTCCAATTACTATCTATATCTTTTGCTTTACTACTTACACGGGAAGTCATAGTATTCCCTGTTCCTTTAAACTTATATATCTATTGTCGCCAATAATTATGTGATCCATAAGTGTTACTCCAAGTATTTCTCCAGCTTCTTTCATTCTCTTGGTGACCCCGATATCCTCTTTACTAGGGGTAGGGTCGCCGCTCGGATGATTATGAAGCAATATGATATAGACAGCTTCATA
Organism: Bacillota bacterium; assembly: GCA_023457255.1. GTDB lineage: Bacteria > Bacillota > Clostridia > Lachnospirales > Lachnospiraceae > Lachnoclostridium. The sequence continues at coordinate 420,654 of JAEWMB010000020.1, forward strand.
CTTTACCGCCAATAAAAATACTTCTCTTGGTGACATGATCGAAGCATTTACTGTGCCTATCGATATAATCTCCTCACGAAGCAGCTTACTTTTTGTATCAAACATCAGCAACCGTGATTGTTCGGTTTTTAAGCTTCTCATCCCCTGCATATAATATTCTGCCACAGAATTAGGGTCTGTATAACGTATTCCCTTGGCAAAAGAGGCTTTCGCCATACGAATCGACAGTTCTGTTAAACATAGAAGCTGTATTGCTTTCACTCTGCCAATTCCATGAATACTCATGAAATCTTTTTGAGTCATACGTGAAATTCCCCGAAGACCGGGGTAGGTATCTGAATAACTTAAAACCTTCGCAGCCAATTCTGTACAACGGATTTCGCTGGAACCGGTTCGAAGGATTACCGCAATTAATTCGGCATCAGACAGGGCTGCCGCTCCGTCTCTTTCACACTTTTCATATGGACGTTCCGAAGCCGGAAGATCCTTCATAGAAAAAAACTGTTTCAATTTTGCTCCATTCTACTCTCTCCAAGTAGTTAAGCTTACAGTTTACGATATATCACCATGGATAGGACCATACCTAAAATACTTGCGATGGTAATCTTAATGCGCAAACCAAAGGATAAGATGATAACACCAAGATTTAGACTTATAATACCGGTGCCGTCCGGTGATCCAAGACCAAATTCTTGTCCGAAATTAAGCCAGGAAAGCCATTCGGCATCCTTTGCTAAATAACCTAGAAATCCACCAAGTACAATACCCGATAATAAAAAGATTAGTAAAGTCCATCCGTTCTTTCCTGCTAGCCTTGCCATGTTTTTCTCCATTCTTTCGCACCCTTTTTCCATAATTAATTTTTATTCTGCAGAATCTACAGGCAAATTAACTGAGAAAAGGTGCTTTTTTTCCTGCTCTCTCCAGACGTGCTTTATAGCGGCTTTTTCAAAAAAAGAAATTCAACAGGAGATTTCATATTTGTTCAAGCCTAATTTCACCTAGAGTGTAATGCTATTTTCCTACATATGCTACCTACTAAATCACCTTTTATATTACCATATCCCTGTATATTTGTACACAATAAATTGTGGAATTGAATGTTTTATATCACAAAATAACACTATTTAAGATAACTTAACAAGTCCGGCTTCTACCAGCTTTTGTAATGACATCATAATACCAAATTTTGCATGATACCAGGTTAATCCACCTTGAAAATATACAGCGTAAGGCGGTTCAATCGGAGCATCCGCGGATAATTCAATCGAAGAACCTTGAACAAATGCACCTGCTGCCATAATTACTTCAGAGTGATAGCCGGGCATCGCCCATGGTTCCGGAGTTACGTAGGAATCTACCGGAGCTGCTGCCTGTATCCCCTTACAAAAACAGATAATTGCTTCCGGTGATTTTAAAGTAACCGCCTGTATGATATCATAACGCTCTTCCGTGCCGTTCGGTATCACGGGAAATCCTAACTTTTCGTAGATATTTGCAGCAAAGACAGCACCTTTTAAAGCGCCGGCTACCACCGTTGGTGCTAAGAAAAAGCCTTGATATAACGTTTGGTTAAGCCCCAGGGTTGCACCAACTTCTTTGCCTAGCCCAGGTGCTGTCAAGCGAAAAGCAGCATTGTCTACATATTCTGTTTTCCCTACAATATAACCGCCGGTCGGAGCCAAGCCGCCTCCCGGATTTTTAATTAACGAACCAACACAAAGGTCCGCACCAACATCGGTCGGTTCTATTGTTTCAACAAATTCACCATAACAATTATCTACCATACAGATTACATCAGGTTTGATGCTCTTTACATAAGTAATCAATTCGCCGATTTGTTCCACTGATAAGGTCGGTCTTGTCTGATAACCCTTGGAACGCTGTATTGTCACTAGCTTCGTCCGCTCGTGAATACTTTTTTTTATATTATCATAATCAAATCTGCCATTTGGAAGCAACTCTACTTGTGCATACGTTATCCCATATTCCTTTAACGACCCTCTGGATTCCGTGATCCCAATCACGCCTTCTAACGTATCATATGGTTTTCCTACTGGTGATAAGATTTCATCTCCCGGACGCAGGTTACCGGATAAGGCAACTGCTAAGGCATGGGTTCCACTTACCAACTGCGGCCGGACCAATGCCGCCTCTGCATGAAATACCGCCGCATACACATCTTCTAAGGTATCTCTTCCAAGATCATTGTAACCATATCCGGTGGTAGCCGCAAAGTGGGTATCAGATACTCGGTTGTCCTGCAAGGCTTTTAGCACCTTTAACTGGTTATACTCCGCCACCTCATCAATTCGTTCAAAACGCTCTTTTAAACTGCAAAGAGTTTCCTCACAAAAATCATGAACTTCTTTATTTATCTTTAATTCTTCATACATTGTTGAAATTTTTATCTTATTTGTTCCGTTCTTCATCTTTCCTCATTTCTGCGCTGCTTTTTACCATGCAAATCTTAATTTTAAAAATATGGTTGTCTACTTCTCTTTTTTAAGAGAGGGAGACGGTTGTGCATATACTTCATTCGGTGCTATTCGAGCATATGACGCCATAAAAGTTCCCGCTAGTTTATGATTCCTTTTTCCTTTAATATCGTTACCATCTTCGTAAGGATATCTTCTTCGCCGGGATACTCTTTTTTTGAGATCCATATGACCTCCTGTTCCCGTTTAAACCAGGTAAGCTGTCTCTTAGCAAAATGTCTGGTGTCTCTTTTTAATAAATAGACTGCTTCTTCAAAGGAACATTCTCCTTCCAGATAAGCATAGATTTCCTTATACCCCAATCCCTGCATACTAACAAGAGAACGGTCATATCCTTGTTCTTTTAAACTCTCAACCTCTTTTATCAGGCCCGATTGAAGCATCTTATCAACACGAAGATTAATGTTTTGATATAGAATTTCACGGTCGTTATTTAGAACGAAATAAGCATATTGATAAGGCGATTCATTTTTTCTTTGTTCCTCATTATGTTTTGAAATTGGTTCTCCGGTTAATTTAAAATATTCGATTGCCCGTATGGTACGCTTTATATTATTAGGATGGATGGCTTCTGCGGCTGCCGGATCACATTGCTTTAGAATATCATGTAACTTTACCGCGCCATTCTCTCTTGCAACCTCCTCAAGCTCTCTTCGATACGAAGTACCGGATTCATTTTCTGTAAAATCAATGTCTTTTAAGACTGCTTGTATATAAAAACCTGTTCCCCCTACGATAATCGGGATTTTTCCTTTGGCAGAAATCTCTTTGATTGCCTTTTGGGCACAATCCTTAAATTTAACCACATTAAATTCTTCGTCCGGTTCAAATTCGTCCACAAGATAATGTGTCACACCTTCCATCTCTTCCGGCGTAATTTTTGCGGTTCCAATGTCCATATGACGATAAACCTGCATAGAATCCGCAGATATGATTTCTCCGCGAATCCTTTTTGCAAGTTCAATTGATAATTTTGTTTTTCCAACTGCGGTCGGTCCTGTTAAAATGACCAATGGTTGCAACGAAGTCACCTCAATTTCTTATAATACTCGTTTAAATTTCTTCTCCAATTCATACTTTGTCATCGAAATGATAATTGGGCGTCCATGCGGACAATGAAATGGATTCTTAAGAGCTAATAATTGTTTTATTAACTCTTGTGCTTCTTCTACACTTAAATTGTAATTACCTTTTACTGCTGCTTTACAGGATAGCGAAGCAATCTTTTCTAAAATCACATCAGGAGTACCTCTTGAAATTTCCTCCACTAAGTCATCAAGAAACTCAATTAATAGACGTTCCCCCGCAAGCCCAAACATATCGGCTGGAACTGCACTGATTGCGTACTCCCTTCCGCCAAACGGTTCTATTTCAAAACCAAGCATATTTAAAAATTCCAGGTGAGTTTTGACTGCTTCCTCCTCTCTAAGACTTAAGGTTAGAATGATAGGAGGACAAAGCTGCTGGGACATCGTCTCTTTCTCTTTTAATCGTTTCATTGTAGACTCATACAGCACTTTCTCGTGAGCAGCATGCTGATCTATAATATACAAATGATTTTCAAGTTCTATAAGCCAATATGTTTTAAATACCTGGCCAATGATACGTGCTTGTCTTATTCCTTCTTCTGATAAAAACGAAGGTTCCTTTGAAAAATTCTCTTTCTCAAGTATTTCCTCATTTTTGGGGAATAATGAAATCTGATTGGTTTCTTCTGCTATTTTATTTGCTGCGGTTTCTCTCTCTATGTCATAGGTGAAGGGAGCAGGGTTATTTTGTTCTGATAATGCTTTCGTTATATTCAGGGTTACCTCCCTTAACCGGCCAATTTCTGTCTCCTTTATCTCAGGGCTGATTTCCTTCTTCGGATTTATCTGAGTTAAATAACTTGCGGCATTCCTTTCCTTTGGCACTTGATAGTCGGTTGTTCTATTACGTTCACGCGCTTTATTTTCTAACATTCTTCGTTTTTCTTCAAAAGGCTCCGGAGCACTAACTGTATCTTTCTTTGCCGGCTCCTTTTCTTTTGATAAACTAACCTTAGGAATCATATTCGTACTATTTAACGCAGCTCTTATCGTATTTAATGTTAATTGATACAATTCCTCAAAATTATGGAAACGAACCTCCATCTTGGTTGGATGGACATTAACATCAATAAATTCCGGATTAATATTAAAATGAATCGCTGTAAAAGGATATTTATGCTGCATGGAAAACGGACGGTATGCCTCTTCTATCGCTTTATTAATCACAGTGCTTTTGATATATCTTCCGTTGATAAAATAGTTTTCATAATTACGATTTCCTCTGGAGATAATCGGTTTTCCAATAAAACCGCTGATATGGATGTGTTCATTCCCATTTTCCAGCGCAACAACTTCTGCCGCTATCGTTCTGCCGTAGACATGATATATAATATCTTTTAACTGACTGTTTCCAAAGGTATGCAGAATAGTCTTATTATTATTAATAAACTTAAAGGATATGTCAGGATGTGAAACGGCAAGGCGTTCCATTAAATCACTGATATAAGAGCCTTCCGTCATCGCCGATTTTAAGAACTTTCTTCTTGCAGGAGTGTTAAAAAATAGGTTTCTGATAATAAACGTAGTTCCGTCAGGGCAGCCAATCTCCGTCAGGCTCTGTTCTTCCCCACCTTCTATTAAGTATCTTATCCCTGTAAAAGCCGTCCTTGTTTTCGTGACAAGTTCCACTTGAGCTACAGAGGCAATACTGGATAGGGCTTCCCCACGAAACCCAAGGCTTCCAATGGTTAATAAATCTTCAATACGATGAATTTTACTCGTCGAATGTCTTAGAAAAGCTAATGGAATGTCGTCTTTTTCAATCCCTGCACCATTGTCCGTGATACGGATAAAACTTATTCCGCCATCTTTAATCTCCGCAGTAACTGCGGTGGCACCTGCATCAATGGCATTCTCAATTAATTCTTTCACCACAGAAGCAGGCCGTTCCACAACCTCACCCGCTGCTATTTGATTAATCGTGCTTTGATCTAATAATGCTATCTTTGCCATAGTATCCTCCTTTCTTTCAAGTTCTCTCATCCTGATTTTTCTTACTTTCCTTAGGCTAATCTATCTGTATACAATAACCTGACATATTTTACAACCGGTTAAACATTAAGTAAAGTAATATATTATTCAGTATGAGAACGTATTTTTTTCTGCAATTTATCTAATTTTAACAATGCTTCCACCGGAGTCATATTCGCCAAGTCAAATTGATTAATTTCCTGAATCAACTTTTCAGTAAAATCTGAAGAGGATTTTTTCTGCTTTGGTTCTTCGGTAAGAAAAAATGACATCTGACCAAAGTTTTTTGGTGGTTCGGTGGCTTCGGTGCCGCACAACACTTTACTAGTGTTACCATCAGCTTTGGAAGCAAGATTGGCGATTTCCGCAGCAGAAACAATATGCCTTGCTTTTTCCGCTATGTCATTTTCACTTAACTTCTCCACAATTTCTCTTGCTCTTGCTAATACTGAGTTTGGTACACCGGCAAGCTTTGCCACCTGAATACCGTAACTCTTATCCGCACCACCTTTGATAATTTTTCTAAGAAAAACAATATCTTCTCCCTGCTCTTTTACTGCAATACAATAATTATTGACTCCGGATATCTTACCTTCTAGCTCTGTTAATTCATGATAATGCGTCGCAAACAAGGTCTTGGCCCCAAGCTGTGATGTGTTGCTGATATGCTCAATCACTGCCCAAGCAATACTTAAGCCGTCAAAAGTACTGGTACCCCTGCCAATTTCATCTAAGATTAATAGACTATTTTTTGTAGCATTTCTAAGAATATTTGCCACCTCGGTCATCTCTACCATAAAGGTACTCTGACCGCTTGCCAAATCATCCGATGCACCTACTCTGGTAAAAATCCGATCGACAATTCCTATGTTGGCATAAGAGGCAGGAACAAAGCTTCCTACCTGCGCCATTAACACAATTAATGCTGTTTGTCTCATATAGGTTGATTTACCAGCCATATTAGGCCCGGTGATAATGGAAATTCTTTTCTCTTCATTATCCAGATAAGTATCATTTGACACAAACATATCGTTTGGTATCATTTGCTCTACAACAGGATGTCTTCCTTCTTTTATATCAATGATGCCATTCGTATTTAATTCCGGACGGATAAATTGATTTCTTTCTGCAACATAGGCAAGTGATGCAAACGCGTCAATTTTTGCTACTGCTTTCGCAGTTTTTTGAATTCGTCTTACTTCCTCTGCAATTTGATCTCTGATTTCAGCAAACAAGTCGTATTCAAGTGAGAATAATCGATCCTCCGCATTTAAAATCTTATCTTCTAATTCCTTTAACTCTAAGGTGGTGTAACGCTCCGCATTCGCTAAGGTTTGCTTTCTTATCCAGTTATTCGGTACCAGATTGGCATAAGAATTCGTTACTTCGAGGTAATAACCAAAGACACGATTGTATTTTATCTTTAAATTCTTAATCCCGGTCTGTTCTTTTTCTTTTGCTTCCAGTTCAGCAAGCCATACCTTACCTTCTGTTTTCGCCTTTCTAAGGGTATCCACTTCCTCATGGAAACCTTCTCTTATGATACCCCCCTCCTTGATTCCAATCGGCGGTTCCTCTGCAATGGAACGCTCAATCAAACTCTGTAAATCAGAAAGTGCATCCATCTCCTCATGAATTTGCTTTAATAATGAGGATTCACAGCAAGATAATAAGTATTTGATATGCGGAAGCATAGATAACGAGGAGGAAAATGCAATTAAATCTCTCGGATTTGCATTTTTATAGCTGATTTTCCCCATTAAGCGTTCCAAATCATAAATAGAATTTAAGTACTCCCGTATCTCTTCTCTGGTGATAACATGGTCATTTAGTTCTGTAATTGCATCATACCGGGCTAGAATTCCCTGCTCAGTTATAAGCGGCTGTTCCACAAAACTGCGAAGCATTCTAGCACCCATAGCAGTTTTTGTCTTATCTAAAACCCAAAGAAGAGACCCTCGTTTTTGTTTTTCACGAAGTGTCTCTGTCAATTCTAAATTTCTTCTGCTGGAACTGTCTATTACCATATAGCGGCTGGTAATGTATGGAGTTATATGAGTCAAATGGCTTAGGGAGTTTTTCTGCGTGGAATAAAGATACTTTAAAATAGCACCTGCCGCATTCACACCAACAGAATAATCTTTTAAACCAAGCCCGTCCAAAGAGCCTACCATAAAGTGTTCCTTTAAAGTCTTACTACTTTGTTCCGTGTCATAATACCAGTCATCAAAGGTGGATACTGCAATCTGATATCTGTTTTTTAAATCTTCGATAGAAATACCACAGTGAAAAAATTCAGGATTACATACAATTTCCGAAGGTGCATATTTATATATTTCATCTAAAATCTTACGGTTATTCTCAACCTCAGTCACATAGTAATCTCCCGTTGTAATATCAACCGTTGATATCCCGCAAAGCTCACCGGTAAATATAATTCCCATAAGATAATTATTTTTGGTTTCATCCAAGGTCTGGGTGTTTAGATTCGTCCCAGGTGTCACAATACGGATAACCTCTCGTTTTACAATTCCTTTGGCTAACTTGGGATCTTCCACCTGTTCACAGATTGCGACCTTATATCCCTTCCCAATTAGCTTTGAGATATACCCCTCTGCAGCATGGTACGGTATCCCACACATTGGCGCACGTTCTTCTTGTCCACAATTTTTTCCGGTTAAGGTTATCTCCAATTCTTTAGAAGCTACTAAAGCATCTTCAAAAAACATTTCATAGAAGTCTCCCAAGCGATAAAAAAGAATACAATCCTTATACTGTTCTTTTGTCTCCACATACTGCTGCATCATTGGAGTTAGCTGTGCCATCTTATGTTCTTCCTTTCTAAACAGTCTCGTGACAAAACGCCACATCGTATCGAATAAAGCAATATAGCAAAACTGTACTTCACTGTGGTCTTGGTCTTCCTATACCAAATTCAATATTTTTATTCCATCGCGCCCACTTAAAGTTTTATTCGACTATAATATCCTCTGCCAGATTCCCACCATCCGCAGCAGTTGTAGCAAGTATATCACAGCGCTCATTCTGCGGATGTCCTGCATGCCCCTTCACCCAGCAAAAAGTTACTTTATGGGGTTCCATTGCTGCTAACAAGCGTTTCCATAAATCTACGTTCTTTACAGGCTCATTCTTACCGCGCTTCCAGCCTTTTTTTATCCAGCCATCAATCCAGTGTTCGTTAAACGCCTTTACGACATATTGTGAATCTGAATAAAGCGTTACCGTACAAGGCTTTGTTAACGCTTCCAATCCTGCAATAGCTGCCATTAACTCCATACGGTTATTTGTTGTTTTTTTATAGCCGCCCGAATATTCCCTAATATGTTCTATGCCGGTAGAATCTATATAAGATAAGATGGTTCCGTATCCACCGGGACCATCTGGGTTTCCTCTGGCGGCACCATCTGTATAAATGGTAACCTTCATAAAATCCTCCCTTCTGTCACCACTTGCGGCTTTTGGTAACAGCATATGAAAAAAGTGAATGTCCAACCTCTGCCATGTACACCGCTTTTGCACAGGTTTTCTACTTAAGAAGGAGGTTATCTATTCGATAACCTTCCATTCACCCTTATCTAAAAATTCATTTGCAGATTCCGTAGCGGCATCGATAATATCGTCGGTATAACCGATGATACTAAGAAGTTTAATCGCATTTTTAGAAACCGACCTGCCTTCGTATAAGACATAATCAAATAATATATTGTTATCCACAACCTGTTCCTGAAAATGATAATTAGAATAGTATTTCTCGAGGATATGCGTTAACTCAATATCATGAGTCGCAGCAAAACACATTGCATTTCCCTTGGATAAACTTAATAAAATTCGTGAAGATGCAGCAATACGCTCTAATGTATTCGTACCTCGAAGCACCTCGTCAACGAAACATAACGTTGGAACTTCCTCTTCAAGCATATCAAGAATCCTCTTTAGAGATTTAATTTCCACAATATAATAACTTTCATTTCCGTAAAGGTTATCTTGAAGTGCCATGGAAGATGCCACTTTAAAAAAGCTGGCATGGTATTCCTCACTCATTACTGTGTAAATGGTCTGTGCTAATATTGCGTTGATTGCTAACGTCTTTATAAAGGTCGATTTACCGGAGGCATTCGATCCTGTAATTAATACACTTCTTTGCTCTTTAAGACTGTTTTTAACCGGGCTGTTTAACATTGGATGGTAGATATTTTTTGCTTCTAGAAATGGTTTCTCACTCTTTTTCAGCTTTGGCAGACAATATTCCTCCATCAATTCACGGAAAGAAGCGACTGCAATCATACTATCTATCATACCTAAGATTTCGTAAACATGGTTTAACTCTCCTTGCTTATCGTCAAAAGTATTCATCATCGAATTAAATTTAATCAAATCGATATGAAAAATCATACGAACATAGTCTAAAAACATATCCGCAAGACTTCCATTCGGATTTTTCGAAGCAACCACCCCTGCACCTTTACGAAATCCTGCATAGCTTTTGGATATTTTACTAAGCTTGTCCTCATATTTGCTAAGTTCGTTAATATCAACTTCACTTAGCTGCTTGGCACTGTCCAATAACCTGATAATATAAGTTACAACTTGAAAATACTTTTCAATTTCAGCTTTCCTTTTATAGTAACGAACAATATTGTGAATGACCGTACCGGCGGTTAGTATAAATCCCATCATTGGGTCCACAAAAATATAAGCTACCGCAACTAAGACGGAAAGAATTAAAAAGAAATGGGTAGCATTATTCTCTCGCGGAAGGTTATTAAGACGATTCATATACTCATATACACTAATATTACGCAGCTTACCCATACCGGAAAGAATAGTTTGCACTTCCAGACGCTTTTCTTTGTTTGTACGGAAAAATTCAATCAAGCGATTACGTTCCAATAATTTTTCTTCCGAAAATTCCGGCTGATGAAGTAACGCAAACAAATATTCTTCACCCGCAGCACTGCAAGTATTGTTAACAGTCATAAAAATCTGGTCCATATCTAAGTCATTCCACGTAATAGCATCAATATCCCCAGATTCTCTTTGAATCGCTTTATAATAAGTGGAAAGTGAATTTAATTTTTCTTGACTAAATTCATCTTTTGGTACATCACCCCATTGGCGGTTTAATTTCGCGATTAGTTTCTTTCTATTGTTTGTTTTATCATGTTCTATTTTTATTACAATTCCGATAAAACAAGCAATAATAATGATCATTACAGTCAGCATGTAAGAGTCCCTTTCTTCTGTTTTTTTAAGTCTTTTCAGTTTCGCTAACACTAATTACCATACCCATTCTTTGCATGGATAAAGGGTGTGGAAATCATTTTTTATCTTTCCCCCTTAATCATATATGCCTCATAGACTGGATACTACCATCTTATTATAGGAATATCAACTATTAATGTCAATGGTATTATAAAGGGGTGTCATACGACACCCCTTTTACTCTTATTGCAAATAGCTTCTCATCGTAACTACTTTGCGATAATACATATTGGAAATCTTGCAGCCTGTTTTTCTTCCGCTTTCATGAATTACTTGGTTATTTCCGATATACATCGCTACATGATTTACACGTCCGCGGCTATCTCCATAGAAAACCAAATCTCCCGGTTTAATCGTTGCACTGGTAACTTTGGTTCCTCCGCGGGCCATTTCGGAAGAGGTTCTTGGAAGACCTAGACTTGATACATTTAAGCCGCATTTTTTATAAACAGCCCATACAAATCCGGAGCAATCTGCTCCTGTAGTTAAACTGGTACCACCCCAGACATAACGTAATCCAATGTACTTTTTGGACTCATTTACTAAATTATACCGAATCGGTGAGGAATTTGCAACTTCAACATCGACTTTCGATGCGGACTTCCATTTGTATCCTACATCGACATAATCTTTTGCTACATATCCAACAACTTCTTCTCCTTCAGAATCATCTAACGCAACCTTTACCCAAAGAACTGCACCCGGATCATTTTTCGTGACTATCTCCGCACTTATTACCACAAGGTCTTCACCTTTCACTACTTCCTCTATAATATTATCCCTTGTGAGGGTAGAGGGTTCTCTTCTGACATTAACCGAGTTCGCTGTAACTGTTGCTAATAGGCTGGCTGCTTCTTTCGCCTTTGCCACACCTTCGTCTCCCATATACAGGTACTCCGTTGAAACATATCCTATAACAGAGCCGGATTGTATTTTAGCCCAGCCCTCAGTTACCTCTAATACAATACCATAGGCATCCTTTGTTAAAATACCGATGATATTATAGGAGGTACCTGCTTTTTCTCTTATATTAACATAATCATTGCACTTCGCAATTGCTATATTTTCCGGAACTGAAATCTGAGTGGATAAAAGGGTGGTAGAATCAGATTTTTTTGAGTTGCCTTCGCTATTATAATCATTTAATATTTTGGATAATCCACCTAAGGACTTTTCTTCTTTGATTTCTTCTGCTTTTGTAGTGATAGCTTGCGAAGAACAAACTAAAACTGCTGCTATTGTCATGGCTGTTGTTACCTTCCTTATTACCTGCTTCATGACATACCTCCCAGATTTGATTTTACTTCTTTCTTACTTTTTAGAATTATAGAAATTGGTCTGTAAAAGGATACGGCAAGTTTCTAAATACTAAAAAGATAAGAGTGCATTCTAGCTATTATTAATATATTACATAAGTATTACGAATATTACGTAAGTATTGTACCAATATCTAGTAGAGTTGTCAATAACTACATGAGAATTCTTAAATTTCTTGTGCAGAATTACAAAGTCAGCAAAATACAATAGATAGAAAGTATGATTTTCAACGCTTTCTTTCCACAAATAAAAAAGTACTGTCTCATCAGCTATATCACTAATGAGGCAGCACTTTCCTGCGAAGTCTTTATTAAATGATAATACAAATCAATCCGCCATTGCTTTCATTGATAATTCTTTGCATGGTTTCTTGAAGTTTCATTTGACTGTCATCGTTCATCTTATTTATCTTAGAGGCAATTCCTTCATCCACAAGCTGTTTCATCGTCTTACCAAAGATATTCGTCTCCCAAATCCCCTCCGGTGAAGTCTCAGCTTGTTCTTTCATATATGCTATTAAATCAAGTGCCTGTTCTTCGGTTCCAACGATAGGAGCAATTTCCGTTTCTATATTGGCTTGAATCATATGTACGGAAGGAGCGTTCGCTTTAATCTTAACGCCATATTTATTGCCATGGCGAATCACTTGCGGTTCTTCAATAATAATCTCATTCTGGGAAGGAGATACCACGCCATATCCTTTATGTTTTACTTGTTCACAAGCACTGCTTACCTTCTCATATTCCTGTTTTCTGGCTGCAAGCTCTTTAATCATCTTCATAAATTCGTATTCACCGCTGACATTAATTCCTGTCATCTCGCTGATAATGTCATAATAGAAGCGATTATCAATGTCAACAATCATCCTGACACTACCATCTTCCATCACCATTCTATCTACTTTAAACTCATTGATATATGGATTGTCTACGGTACAATTCTCTGCATTCACATCCTTCATCAGATGCAGTTTACGAAGCATCTCTTTAGCGGTATCAATAATAGATTTCTTGATATAATGATCTCTCGGGAACATCTCAATCCATTTTGGCAGATAGAAGCTGATTTCTGTAATTGGAAATACGGATAAGACATTACTAAGAATCCTGCTGATATCCTCTTTCTTTAGCTGTTCACAATTAATTGGCATTACCATAACATCATATTTTTCACTCAACCTATCTGCTAACAGCCTGGTATCCTCTGACATAGGCCGGTTGGAATTTAATAAAACTATAAATGGCTTGCCTATTCTTTTTAGTTCTTCGATGGTTCTCTCTTCCGGAACCACATAGTTATCTCTCGGGATATCGCCAAAACTTCCATCACAGGTTACAACAATTCCAATGGTAGAATGGTCATTAATAACCTTCTTCGTTCCAAGTTCCGCTGCTTGGGTAAATGGTATCTCATAGTCAAACCAAGGAGTCTTTACCAGCCGTTCCTGTTCATTCTCCGTATGACCAAGGGCACCTTCCACCATGTAGCCAACACAATCAATCATACGAACGGATAAATCAACATCACCAAGTACCTGAATATCGACTGCTTCCTTTGGGATAAACTTTGGTTCTGTCGTCATCACCGTTTTCCCCTGAGCACTCTGCGGAAGCTCATCAATGGCACGCTCTCTGCTATGTACATCCTCTATATTCGGTATTACTAACAAATCCATAAATCTCTTGATGAAAGTGGATTTTCCCGTACGAACCGGGCCAACAACACCGATATATATTTCTCCATTGGTTCGGGCTTTGATGTCTTTGTATACATTAAAATTATCCATAACAATACCCCTTCCATATAATTACAAGCTAGTAATATATATGAAAGGGGTAAACAAAATATTCTTAGTTCTTTGTCTCTTCTTCTACAATTGCTTTAATCCGGTTCATTACCATCTGAAGTGCCACTTGATTTTCACCACCTCTAGGGATGATGATATCTGCATATTTTTTCGTTGGTTCGACAAATTGTTCATGCATTGGCTTTACCGTATTAATATATTGTGAAATAACAGACTCCAAACTACGGCCACGTTCCTTAACATCTCTTAAAATACGACGTACCAAACGCTCATCCGCATCTGTATCCACAAAGATTTTAATATCCATCAAATCCCTGAGAGCTTTGTTTTCAAAGATTAAGAAGCCTTCGATAATGATAACCTTCGCTGCTTTTACATGAACCGTTTCCCTGGTACGATTGTGCTTGGCATAAGAATATACCGGACAATCAATCGCTACCCCTTGTTTTAAACTACGGATATCTTTTAACATACGCTCCGTATCAAATGCATTCGGATGGTCGTAATTAATCTTTACACGTTCCTCAAAAGGCATATCATCATGCGCTAAATAATAACTATCATGGCAAATCAATTCGACATTATCATTAAATTCTTCTTTTAAACGTGCTGCAACCGTTGTTTTTCCAGAAGCGGATCCACCTGCTACCCCGATTACTATTACCTCTTTCATCTATGGCCTCCAAAACTTATCCAGCAATTGTTTTCTTATTCCCCTACAATTTCAGCTACCGCAGCTCTAATCTTGTCACACTGGCAATTAGCATAGAAGTATTCTTTAAACTTTTCTCCGCTTAAAGCACCCTTTACTAACTCCTGGTCTAAGTTCTTTAAGATTGTAACTAAATCAACATGAGTAACTTTCTTTACTTCATTTAATATCTTTCTATTTCTCTCCATCGGGATAGCTCTTTCCTTTGGATAACCTTGCCCGCTTTCCCCATCAAATAACTTTTCAAAAATATATTGAAGATTTAATTCAGCGCCCCAGCCAAATCCTTTTGCAAATGGAAGAGCAATGGCGTTACCATCGTTAATCTGTGAAAACATGAAAGCATCGGATGGATCCACTACATGGCCGCATACTACATTAGGGAAGGAATTACATGCAAGCATTGCACCTTCACCGGTACCACAGCCTGTGATTACATAATCTGCTGCCTTAGAGTTAATTAAAACCGCAGTTAAGATACCAATCTGTACGTAAGTTAAGGAATTTGGGTCCTCCGCACCGAACATACCGTAATTGTATATTTCATGTCCCATTGGCTCTGCAACCTTTGCTAAACTTTCATAAATCACGGCATTTTTAGCTGCCTGGCTATTCTCATTAATCAATGCAATTTTCATTTGTTTTCTCCTTTTCACCATTCTAATGAGTTATTTTCTTGTGTCTTGTCGCGAAGCAGCAAATCACTTACTGCTGCCTTCGCAGATTTATCTTCAAACAATACTAGGTTAATCTGCTCTACAATAGGCATCTCAACCTCATATTGTTTTGCAAGCTTTAGTGCCGCTTTTGCAGAGTAAACTCCCTCCACTACTTGCTTTACCTCATCCATTGCTTCCTGCATCGTATAACCTTTTCCTATCAGGTATCCGGCATTACGGTTACGGCTATGTTTGCTTGTACAGGTTACAAACAAATCACCAACCCCGGATAATCCGGAAAAGGTTTCAAGCTTACCGCCCATCTTTATACCAAGACGGCTAATTTCAGCAATTCCCCTTGTCATCAAGGCAGCCTTTGTATTATCGCCAAAACCAAGTCCGTCCGCAATACCGGCAGCTAATGCAATTACATTTTTTAATGAACCGCCTAACTCGATACCAATAATATCAGGACTTGTATAAACCCGGAAACAATCGTTCATAAAGGCATCTTGAATTAAAGATGCTGTCTTTTTCGATTTTGCACCAACTACACAAGTTGTTGGAATACCACGGCTGACCTCTTCCGCATGGCTTGGGCCGGACATAACAGCCACATCTGCATTTGGAATCTCTTCCTCGATAATGTCCGTTAAGGTTTCAAGAGTAGTTTCCTCTATTCCCTTGCCTACATTAACTATTATCATATGATCTTTTACATAGGACGCCACTTGTTTTGCTGTAGTTCTGACATAAGGGGAAGCAACAGCAAATACCACAAATTCCGGAGCCCTAAAAGTATCTTCTAGGGAACTGGTCACTGCTACGGTATCCGGCAACACTGCTCCGGGAAGATTTGGGATACTTCTTCTGTCCGTATTTAATGCTGTCACTTCTTTTTCTAAAGCTGACCATAGTGTCACTTCATGCCCATTATTGCTAAGTAAAATTGTAAGTGCCGTTCCCCAGGTTCCCGCACCAAGAATACTAATTTTCATTCTAACCTCGATTCCGGCGCAAAGCGCCTTTTTAACGATTTGAAGATTGTGCATCTTTGCTAGGTGTTTTTCTCTATTTTTACCTTCTGACCTATTTTATTTTCGGTACCATTTAGTAACCGTTTCATATTAGCGCGATGCATGTAAATAGCAGATGCGACATACAACAAGCCAAGGGCAAACATATGTATGTCACCCGGATAACGAATTAAGATCCAAACAGGAAACAAAAGGGACATTAACATAGAGCCAACAGATACATATTTTGTAATGATAACAACTGCTGCAAAGAGTACGATGAAAAATGGTATCAATAACGGATCAAATGCTGCCATGACACCTGAGGTAACTGCTATCCCCTTTCCTCCTTTAAATCCCAGCCAAAATGGATAGCAATGCCCTAATACAACCCCAAAGCCCGTATATAAGGCAAGGAGTTGATTGTATTCAACATCTCTAAAAATAATATTGCGAAATAGTATGATAGCAATAATTGCTTTCAAAAAGTCACCAAGGTAGGTGATAACCCCCGCCTTCCAACCAAGCGTTCTCAAAGCGTTTGTTGTCCCGGCATTTCCGCTTCCGTATTTACGGATGTCCACATGATTTATTTTACCTACCACATACCCGGTAGAGAAGCAGCCAAAGGCATATCCAGACAACAGACATATTATTATTCTCCAGACCATAACAATATCCTCCCGAATTTACTAGTCATTTTCCTTGCGCTCGCGAATAAAGAATTTTAATGATGTTCCTGAAAAACCAAACGCTTCTCTTATTTTATTCTCAATGTATCTGGTGTAGGAGTAGTGCATTAACTCCTTATCATTCACAAAGATTACAAAGGTCGGCGGTTTGACTGCAACTTGAGTAATGTAGTATAAACGAAGTCTCTTGCCCTTATCGGATGGTGGCTGCTGAAGAGCTGTTGCCTCCATCATAATTTCATTGAGTATACCGGTTGAAATACGAAGATTCCTATTTTGTATCACAACTTCAATCGAATCAAATAATTTAGTTAAACGCTGACCGGTTTTTGCGGAAATAAACATAATTTCCGCATAAGGTAAGAAAGATAAGATTTCACGGATACGATTTGTATACTTATAGATCGTCTTATCGTCCTTTTCAATGGAGTCCCATTTGTTAACAGCTATAATAATACCTTTTCCACGTTCATGTGCAATTCCTGCGATTTTTGCATCCTGCTCGGTAACACCTTCGTTGGCATCAATGATTACTACAACAACATCTGCGCGCTCCACGGCACTTACTGTTCGAATAATACTAAAGCGCTCAATTTCTTCTTTAATTTTACTCTTACGGCGAAGTCCGGCGGTGTCAATAAAGATATATTCTTTCTCATTCCAAGTTACCGCGGTATCAATAGCATCTCTTGTCGTACCTGCTACATCGGAGACAATGACACGATTTTCTCCAAGCAGCTTATTAATAATCGAGGATTTTCCTACATTTGGTTTCCCAACAATAGCAATTCGGGGGCGTTCATCCTCTTCCTCTTCCTCTTCCAATGCTTCCGGCGGAAAATGTCCTACCACAAGATCAAGCAAGTCACCAAAACCTAGCATGGAAGCGGCTGACACCGGAATAGGATCTCCAATACCCAAATTATAGAATTCATAAACATCCGGCATAAACTTTTCAAAACTATCTACTTTATTTACAACTAATATGACAGGTTTTCCAGATTTTCGAAGCATATCCGCAACTTTATGATCCGCATCGATAAGCCCCTGGCGAACATCAACTACAAATAATATGACATCAGAGGTTGCAATGGCTATCTCTGCCTGCTCACGCATATAAGTAAGCATCATATCCTTACTTTCCGGCTCAATACCACCGGTATCTACTAAGGTAAACTGCTTATCAAGCCATGTAATATCCGCATAGATACGGTCTCTCGTAACACCGGGAGTATCTTTTACAATCGAGATACGATCACCGGCTAAAGCATTGAATAAGGTGGATTTCCCAACGTTTGGCCTACCCACTACTGCAACTATCGATTTACTCATTTAAACCTCTATTCTGGCGCTTTGACGCCTTCACTCTTTTCTCTACAATTTTAACATTTTTTTAGTATGTTATACTATTGCCATTAAGATTGTATCATTGCATTGACCAATGACATTCCATCTGATTTTACAATACGGATAGTTGTTTGTAAAGCCCTTTCAATATCTTTTACTGTCATGTCGTCCAGAAGCACCTCTTCTTTGGAACGCAGCATCACCTCCGACATTAGCAGTGCTTTTCCAAGTGGTTTTTCCTTTAATTGTTCCACAATATCTTGCCCGGTAAGAAGTCCGGTTACTGTAATGTCTTCGCCAAAGTAATGATTAACCACCGGATATACATGAACAGTAATGTTTTTAAATTTGTCCATTACTTGTCTCGCTAACTGAAGCATAATATCTGACGCAAGCATACCGGTTACAATAGACACCTCTGCCCTCTCCTCCTCTGCTTTAAGTTCAGAAAGGTATTCCGTCACTTCATCCACTAAAGAGCGGGTCATACCAACACCATTCTCTATCTGGGGATATCCTTCATAACACTCTTCTTTCGGAACCGGAAGGCCCGCATTAATATACCATTCATCACTGGCAAAGACAAAGCGGGTTCCTCTTTCTTTTTTTATTTTCTTTTGCCAGCCCTCAATCTGTCCAACTACTCCGAATGCCTCTTCTTTTGTGAACTTACGGAGTTTGGTTAATTTGTCACGGTATTTGCTTAACCCGACCGGAACTACAGATAAAGATTTCATAAATGGGAGGTACTTTGATAAATCCTCTATCGTCTTATCAAGCTCCGCACCATCGTTATATTCAGGACAAAGCACTATCTGCCCATTCATCTCAAGACCTGCTTCATAAAATTGATTAAGATAAACTAGGGTATCCGCTGCAAAACGATTATTTAACATCTTTTTTCTAAGCTCACCATTGGTTGTGTGTACGGAGATATTAATAGGAGAGAGTTTATAAAAACAGATACGGTCTACTTCTTCTTTTCTCATATTGGTTAACGTAATATAATTACCCTGAAGAAAGGATAACCTTGCATCGTCATCTTTAAAATAGATGGTATCTCTCATTCCTTTCGGATTTTGATCAATAAAACAGAAAATGCACTTATTGCGGCAAGATTGATAACAATCCATTAATCCCTCTTCAAATTCTATACCAAGATCCTCCTCGTAATCCTTTTCAATCTCTAATTCCCATTCCTCACCATTTGGCTTTCGAATCAAAAGGGTTAAAAATTCATCATTTATTAAATAATGATAATCCAGCACATCTTTAATCTTCTTACCATTTATGCGAAGAAGCTCATCACCATAAGATAGTTCTAACTCTTCGGCAATACTTCCCTTATGGACATCCTTTATATAATGTCTGCTCGAATTATTGTGTTCCATGATAACTCCTATCTAGCTGTTTGGCACTAAAATTAGTGACCGAGAAACAAATTACTTCTATAACTTCCTTCATTCATCATTTTCCATAGCCTATAGTTTACCATCCAAAGAACAGTAACGCAATATAGATTCGCTATTTTCTAAATACGGAGCTTCTTCCTGCTTTTATTTTACATCCGTCACATCATATTTTTGAAACAAAGATAACAACTCTTTCGTTTGCTCTTTCGCATATTTTTCAAAGCACTGTTCTTTTTCCGATAGCATATTCCCCAGTTCCACCATAGCAACCGGTATATCTTCTTTTTTTAATGCGGCAATCCTCTCACCAAGCTTTGTAATACCAACTCCTATCTTTCCACCAAAATAGATTTCGTAAACATCATTTACCTTCCCGTTCATAAATTGCTTTTTACCAACAAATCCAAGTGGAGCTGCCTGATGTCTGGCACAGCTATTCGGGCAGCCTGAGATATGGATTCTGGGAAATAGATTTTCATCCAGCCCTTTTATTCTTACCGCTTTTAAAATCCCTTTCAATAGAGCTCTGGACTCTAAGATACCAATCTGGCATGTCGGTACGCCAACACAGCTAAAACCCATGGAAAGATTAGTCTCAAGATTCTCTCCTGCAGCTATTTCTAATATCTCATTCGCCTGTTCTAAAGTAAGGTTTCTGATGTACATCTCTTCTTCCATAGAAAGCCGAACCTGTGGACTTTGATTCTGCCCATAATCTTTTGGTATTATATTTTCTGGGGAAATTTCCTCCGACTGACTGTCACTTTCATATGAAATTTTCTCCAAGCAGGCAACTAATTGCTCCAATGCTTCAACCGAAAGGTTTCCGAAGGTTGGGTGAATAATAGCAGTGTAGAGTCCCTGCTGTTTTTGTGCCTTTCGATTATTTGTATTGTCTTCATAACTCCATGACTCTTCTTCTGATAGCACGGGTTCTAATTTCTCATAGTCCAATCTTTCTTTTGCTTTCTCAACCTGCCTATCAAAAGCCTCAAGAAATGCTTCTTCTCCTATCTTCTTTGGTATGTATCTTGTTCTTGCCGCCGCTTTATTTTGATAATCCCCAAGCTCAACATAAGTACGAAGCATTGCTTCCACATAATATATCGCATCGGAGGGTGGAATTAAATTTGGATATTCTATTGATTTTTCAGGATTTTTTCCAAGCCCTCCGGCTAAGTAAACTCGAAAGTAAGGCTTTCCATCCTGTATCATAGCAACAAATCCCAAATCATTTACCGTAGCGTTTGAGGTATCCTTCTCCGAATTAGAAAAAGCTACCTTAAGCTTTCTGGGAAGATGGTAGGAGGAAGCTTGCTTGATAAAAATTTCTCCAACTTGCATTGCATATGGTGTCACATCAAATGCCTCTCCCTGCTCAACTCCAGACATTGGGGATAAGGATACGTTTCTTGGAAAGTTTCCACCGCCGCCCCGGGTAAACAGTCCATAATCTATGGCATCTTTCATAATATCACAGACTGCATCCAGCGAAAGATCATGCAGTTGGATCGTTTGTCTGGTTGTTAGATGTACTCCTGTTAATTTATATTGCTTTGCATAATCGAGTACTCGTCTTAAATGCACTTTACTTACATAGCCGGATGGCATGCGTAACCGAATCATAAATTCTTTTCCGCCGCGTTGTGCATAGACACCCATTCCACCGGACTTTCCTTTAAATTCGGGAACTTTCATCTCTCCCTTTAGGAATGAGTTACCGGCCTCTTTAAATATATCTATTTCATCTCTGTATTGTCTAGCAAATTCTTCCATAAAATCCTCCAATCTTTGATTCACT
This sequence comes from Bacillota bacterium, assembly GCA_023457255.1. Lineage (GTDB taxonomy): Bacteria > Bacillota > Clostridia > Lachnospirales > Lachnospiraceae > Lachnoclostridium. The sequence continues at coordinate 442,257 of JAEWMB010000020.1, forward strand.
TCGTGCTTTTTATCGAACCGGGTCGATGCAAAAAGCAAGTCAATCCTTATATGTTGTTTAAAATTCTTCAAATCGAACCAAAATATACATAAAACAATCCCATTGAAAAGGTGGCTTAAAGTGATGACAAAAAAATTCTACTGCCTTATTTTATTGATTTTTCTCTTGCCGTTTTGCGGTTGTGGCAAAGAAATTAAAAAAGAACCACAAACATTAATTTATGATACCAAATCCCCCCTTACCATGTTTGGAAGTATTTCCTTAGATAAGCAGATAAAGACGACGGACGCCGCCACTCTTTATAAGCTTCAAAAACTTCCTCTTGCCGGTGTATTTCCTGTACGAAACTTCCTTGAAAAACAAGTGGCTTTATCTTTTGAACCAAAATCAAGCCAAGACCCGGACTCTGTTCAAACTAATGCAAATCCTAACAATAATAACTCTCCTGTGGTTATTGATGCAAGTGGTTTTTTTACAACCTTTGCCGCACCACCTAAAAAAGTTGCAGTTTTATTTTCCTCTTATGCACAAATATGGCAAGATGCCGGGGGTACGGTATCCATAACTGTTTCAGAAAGTATAGACCGGGGCTTGGTTAGTAAAAGTTCCGTTTCAATAGTGGGGTCCGGCACTGGAAAAGTAATTGATATGGAACGTTTACTAAGCTTAGAACCTGATCTTGTCATACTGACAAACGACTATTCGGAACATGTGGAACTCGCTGAATTGTTAAGGGACAATAAAATCAAAACTTTGCTATTTCAAGTAGATAGTTTTCTGGATTATCTGTCCGTGTTAAAATCCTGCACTACCATATTAAATACTCCTGAAAAGTATGAGACGTTTGGCACCAAAATTTTAGATACCGTCGAACAGGTCATAGAGAAAACCAGTCATGCAAAGAATCTGCCTAAAGTCCTCTTCCTGGAAGCAAGCCCTCAGGGAATAAAGGTAAAGCCAAACAACCATTTTGTCTGCGGAATGCTCCAAGAGATGAAGGCCGTCAATATTGTGCCTGAATCTTTTATGAAATCGGATACGCTTAGCCCGGAGATAATATTAACATCCAACGTGGATCAGATCTTAATATCGTTCACGGGAGGCAGCTTGGATGAAACAAAGCAACTCGTAGAGCAGGAGTTTTTAAAGAATCCGTTATACCAGGATTTGAAAGCTATCAAGGAGCGTCGGTACTATTTCCTTCCAAAGGAACTATTCTCCTATCCACCTAATAAAGATTGGGGCAAAGCTTATGAATATCTAGCTAATTTATTATATCCGAAGGAGCCGCAATGAAGGAACACAAAGAAAATCTATCCATTCAAATAAAAACGCAAAGAGTACCAAGCCTCTCCTTTTTCCTTTCTGTTTCTACCTTATTCAAGTTTGTCTTCCTTGGCTTTCTTGTATTCTTTGGCTGTATTTCAGCTATTTGTCTTGGCAGCGTCAATATTCCAATACAAGATGTTGTCACCGCTATCCTTCCATTTGGGGAACCTGCCGACAGTATAAATGAAATTCTCTTAACTCAAGTCCGGTTCCCAAGAGTATTATCTGCTCTCTTCGCAGGAACAGGGTTATCTGTTGCAGGATTAATTCTGCAAACTCTGTTAAATAACACACTTGCTGCTCCAAATATTGTGGGGATAAATTCTGGTGCAGGGTTTGGAGTAATACTTTTAGCCTTCTTGTTCCCGGGGCAATTGTTGTTTGCACCATTCGCTGCTTTTTTGGGTGCTTTTTTTGCCTGTCTGCTTATTGCTTTTCTTTCTTATCATGCTTATGTGACAAAATCCACGATACTTTTTGCCGGAATCGCTGTCTCAAGCATCTTTAATTCCTTTAGTAATCTTCTCTTGCTGCTTCACCCTAACATTACGGTAGAACCCTTCTCTTTTATGCTAGGTTCCTTATCCGGTATTCGAATGAACCATAGACTATATCTGCCGCTGCTGTTTATCCTGCTGTCGCTGATTGCAGTCAGGCTTTTTTGCCGGTATTTAAACGCATTATCCCTAGGTGACACTATCGCTGCATCTCTTGGTATCCGAGTTCCTCTTGCACGTATCATGTTCTTGATTTTATGTGCCGCTCTAGCAGGCAGTGTTGTAAGTTTTGCAGGTTTACTTGGCTTTGCAGGCTTAATCGTTCCTCATATTGCTCGCCGTTTTGTGGGAGATAATATAAAACTATTAATTCCTTTTACAGCAATGTTAGGCTCCTTTTTCGTAGTTGTCTCCGATTTAATCGGCAGACTACTCTTTCGTCCTTATGAGGTTCCAGTAGGTATTATGATGTCTTTCCTTGGTTGTCCTTACTTTATCTATCTGCTATTTCGACAGAAAGGAGCACAGCTTCATGCTTAAATACGAAAACGTTTCTGCCGGTTTTCAAAAAACTCCGGCTATCCATGATATTAACGTTTCCTTTCCCTATGGAACGGTAACAGCAATCCTCGGTCCAAATGGCTGCGGCAAATCAACCTTAGTACAATGTCTGGCAAATAAAAAACTTTTATTAGAAGGTTCTATTACATTAGATGATATACCACTTTACTCTCTTGCGCCAGCAAAAAGAGCAAAACGTATCGCTTTTTTACCACAAATAAAAGAACTTCCTTCTATGAATGCGGAAACCTTAGTGGAGCAAGGCCGCTTTCCATACTCCATCATCATGAAAAAAAGAACAGACCAAGATGACCGTATCATCCGAAGAGTAATGGAATTAACAAACACGCTGGATTTCGTTGGTAAGAACGTAAAGACATTATCCGGCGGAGAATGCCAGCGAGTATATCTTGCCATGGTTCTTGCACAAAACAGTGATTACCTTATTTTAGATGAACCTACCGCCTCACTCGACATCAAACACCGGCTAGAATTTTTAGAGCTTTTAAAGGCATTACGTAACCAGGGGAAGACCATACTCATAATTTTACATGATATCAGTGAAGCGCTCCAAATAGCAGATATCTTGGTACTTATGAAAGAGGGTAAAATTATCAGTATTTCGAACAGTCAGGAATTCTCTAACAATACGCAAATTGAAGAGGTATTTGGGATTCAATTTAAAATGAAAGAAGAGGATCATATACAATACACTTCTTTTACGCTATAATACGCTTGACGTGCCCATCGTTTGGAGCTACAATAAGGAGGTTGATTTAGTTAGAAGGGAGAACCATCATGAGTAACAGAAAAATAACGGAAACAATCCCTGTAGCTCCACTCAAAATTATTGCTATGAGAAATTGCACTGCACTCGGTGAAAAAATAGACCAATGCATCGTGGAGGCTAGGCATGCTATGTTAGAAAGTAACGAAGCCTTACCGACTTTTCTCGGATATGATAATAGTACTTATCTTGTTTCCTATCAAATACCGCGCTTTGGTACCGGAGAAGCAAAGGCTGTCATTAATGAAACAATACGTGGCTGTGACCTTTTCTTAATCGCAGATGTCATGAACTACACCAATCATTATATGATGTTTGATGTAGATTCCATAAAGTCACCAGACGACCATTTTCAAGATTTAAAGAGAGTAATTGCTGCTGCAAAAATCAGCAAAGTAAAACGTGTCAATGTTATTCTTCCATTTTTATATGAGGGCAGACAACACCACCGTGATAAATTAGAATCCCTCGATTGTGCCCTTGCTTTACAAGAATTATCTGAGATGGGTGTTGAAAACATCATCACTTTTGATGCACATGATCCACGAATTCAAAATGCAATTCCAATCCGTGGTTTTGATAATTTCTTTACCAGTCTTCAATTCATTCGTGAATTATTATTTACCGAAAAGAATCTTATCATCGATAAAGACCATCTTATAGTAGTTAGCCCTGATGAAGGCGGAATGACACGCGCTGTATACTATGCTAACGTACTTGGCGTGGAAATGGGTATGTTTTATAAGAGAAGAGATTATTCTACTATGATAGCTGGAAGAAACCCTATTGTTGCTCATGAATTTCTTGGTTCTTCCTTGGAAGGAAAGGATGTTTTTATCATTGATGATATCATTTCTTCCGGTGATAGTATTATCGATGTTGCAAAAGAATTAAAGAAGAGAAAAGCAAACCGTGTCTTTATTGCCGCAACCTTTGGCCTGTTTTGCAACGGTTTGGAAAAAATCGACAAATACTATGAGGCCGGCTATATTGACCGGATTTATACCACCAATCTCATCTACAGCAGTGAAGAGTTATTAAAACGCCCTTACTACCGTAATGTAGATTTGAGCAGATATATTTCACTTATCGTAGATACCTTAAATCATGATACCTCCGTTAATGATATTATTAGTCCGGTTACCTTAATTCAGGAATTATTGGCTTCCTATCGCAGTAAACAAAACTCGTAAAACAAAATTCCCGGATTAATTATAAGAAGAGTCAGCTATTTTATCTGGCTCTTCCTTTTTTACGATATGTTTTCCCTCAGTAACCGACAAGCACCCAATTGCATATAGTACTATGAAGTCATTTATGAGCAATGTTTTCACGCTCCTGGTGAAGCTTATGTCTTTTTCTCCTAATGAAATACTCGAAGCCCTCCTGCTGGTAGTGGCACTTTCCGCAGATACTTTTGCAGCCAGCTTCGCATACGGTACCAACAAGATTAAAGTTCCGATGTCCTCCACTTTAATTATTAACGGAATATGTACCTTGCTGCTTACTCTATCCTTGGTGCTGGGAAATCTACTTCGTCCTATTCTGTCTCCTGATGTAACCCGCATCGTAAGTATTACGGTTTTATTTATCCTTGGAATATCGAAGTTATTTGACAGCACCATTAAGGCATACATTCGAAAACACAGCAAATTTGAGCACGAGCTGCATTTTTCCATTTTATATCTTCGTTTCATTCTCAATGTTTATGCAGATCCGAAGATTGCCGACGTAAACGAATCGAACTCTCTCTCTCCCATGGAAGCATTATCTTTAGCCATTGCTTTATCCTTTGATGGATTTGCGGTTGGCTTAGGTGCAGCACTTGTAGATATTAATGTATGGTATGTTATGTTATTTTCGTTCTTCTTAGGAGTCCTTGCTATTTTACTGGGATGCTTCATCGGAAATCTAATCAGTAAAAAGATATCCATGAATATTTCTTGGTTAAGCGGAGTATTGCTATTAATCCTTGCATTTTTGAAAATATGAGTTAGGAAGACGCAAGAAACCGAAAGAAAACCCTACTCATTAAAATCCGAATCATTATTAATACTTACTAGGGATAAAAAGCAGGTGCACCACCAATATTAGATATAAAACCTAATATTTAGTGGTGCGCTGTTTAGAATTTGATAAGCTTTCCTTCATTTTCAATAAAATATCCATCATTCCTTTGATAAGGATAAAGACATAAAACCGGCTAAACTGCCTCTCTGCCCTTTACTTCCGCGATGGGAAAAGAATAAATCCTGACGGCACATAGTGCATAAACCTGACTTTACAATATGTTCTTTGGCTACTCCGGCTTCTCTCAAAAGCTGATAATTTGCTTCCCATAAATCAAGCTGGTATTTCTGGCCTGCTTTTGAGATCTCCTCCTGCGGATATAAAAAACTTGCCCATTGCTCCTTGCTAAAATGAGTCTTAAACTCTTTTGCTACATCTTCACTTACTTCGTAGCAATCTTTACAAATGCATGGTCCGATAACTACAAGAATATCTTCCGCTCTGCTTCCGTATTCTTTGTTCATCTGTTCCACCGTACCCTTGCCAATCTTACTTACGGTTCCCTTCCATCCGGAATGAGTTAAGCCAATTGCCCTTTTGACAGGATCTAAGAAAAACAAAGGTACACAATCTGCACTAAAGATTAACAAAGAAACATCCGATTCCTTCGTAATATGCCCATCTATTTCTTTATACTTACGCTCTTTCCTGATTCCCATTCCGCGGTCAGAAGCCGTGGCTGCCCTTACGTTTGCTTTATGCACTTGATCCGTAAATACCAGATTATCAACTTCTATCCCAATACTATGACATATACGCTCATAGTTTTTCAGAACAAGGTCTTCGTAGTCACCTCTTCGAAATCCCAGATTCATAGACTCAAAAATTCCGCTGCTCACTCCTCCAAGTCTTGTAGAAAAACCATGTCTTAAGTATGGAAACTGTTCTAATATAGGAAAGGAAACGTAAGGAACATTTCCTATGTTTTTTAGCACCGCATGCTCTGTTAATTTAATTTCACCCACTGGAACCCCCATTCTACCTCATGCTTCTATGACTATATAAAAATTATCATCTCTTTAAGAACCATATGCATCGAAAGCATGTTTTATTAATCGTATCTCCTTCTTTAGAATCACAACAACATCAAATCTACACGGTGTATTCTCTGATAGCCGATTTACATGCAGGTAATATTTCGCTGTATTCGTGATTCGTCTCTGCTTTAGTATCGTAATCGCTTCTTCCGGAAGCCCCATTTCTACAGACGTTCGATATTTTACTTCAATAAACACCAAGTATCCGCTTTCCCTGGCTATAATATCAATTTCTCCAAGCTTGCAGCGATAATTTCTTGTAAGAACCTGATAGCCTTGTTCGGATAGATAATTTGCTGCTTCCGTCTCTTTTGTAAGCCCCTCCATCTTTTTATTCACCAGGTGCTTCCCCCATTACCCTTCCTTTCATCAAATCCATACGGTCAACAAATAATAATACCTGAGCCACAACTTCATAGAGCTCTGGAGGAATGCAATCTCCTAACTCTAATTTTGATAATGTATTCGCAAGAGGAGCATCCTTATGAATCGGAATCCCTTCCTCTGCAGCTTTTTTTAAAATTTTACCGGCTAAGATATCCCTTCCGGATGCGATTATCTTTGGTGCCGGATCCTTGGGATTATAAGAGAGTGCAACAGCAGTTTTCCTTTCTTTTTCCATTATAAACCTCAATTCCGGTGCTTTCGCACCATTTCCTAACATCGGCAGCTTGTGCACCGGCACAAAATGCCCCCTCTAACTCTTCTCCTGCAAAAACAGGATTACCGCTTGTATATTTACAGACCTATACTTTATGCTTATATCAAATTCTTAATAAATGACTCCCTATGGATTGGCGATGGCCCCAAGTCTCTTAATGCCTTGATATGATCCGCAGAACCATATCCCTTATTCGAAGCAAATCCATAACCCGGAAACACCATATCATATTCCACCATTAGGTGATCTCTGGTAACCTTTGCAATAATACTCGCCGCTGCGATGGATATGCTTTTTGCATCTCCCTTAATAATTGGTACCTGCGGTATTACTACTTCCGGAATTGTCACTGCATCATTTAAAAGTAACTCCGGAACTACTCCTAGCTTATTGATCGCTCCGCGCATTGCCTCATAAGTAGCTTGCAATATATTTATCTCATCAATACGGGCATGAGAAGCACTGCCGATTCCTACTGAAATTGCATTCTCCATAATTTCCTCATAAAGTGCCTCCCGCTTCTTTTCACTTAGTTGTTTTGAATCATTGATGTATAAGATTTCGCAGTCCTTGGGCAAGATGACAGCACAAGCAATGACCGGACCTGCAAGTGGTCCTCTGCCAACCTCATCAATTCCACAGATATAACGATAATCAGGATAACTGCGTTCATATTCCTGCATAGCTTTAACTCTATCCCGTTCTGTTTTTAACTTTTCATAGCGATTTTCATACTTAAAAAGAAGCTTTTTTACCCCCTCTCTCTCATCGGCGTCATATTTGCCTTTTACTTTAAGAAATCCATCCTCACCAACCAACTCAAGTTCTTTCGTAATTTCTGAAATTTTGATATGCATAACATCAATCCTTCTTTTCCTCTTCGTTCATTTCCATACGTTCACTAGGCTGCTCTAAAGTGATACGGGCAATTCGTCCATTTCTGAAGTCATCCAATACAAAGTTAGCTGCCTTCTCAAGATCTAGTTCTCCACCTTTTAGCAGGCATGCACGTTTTTTAGCAATCAAATTAAGATTCTCTATCTTACTATCCGCTTCAGCTATGCCGTATTTTTCGCCCAAAACACCAGAATACACACAATGAAGGTATTCGATTAGTTCATAGCATAAATCTCTCGGATTTAAAATATCATCATTGATGGAACCGATAAAGGCTATTCTCATACCAACGACCTGGTCTTCAAACTTGGGCCAAAGAATACCCGGAGTATCTAAAAGTTCCACATTTTTATTTAATTTAATCCATTGCTTTCCTTTTGTAACGCCGGGTTTATTCCCTGTTTTTGTACAGGATTTTCCGGCAAAGCTATTAATAAAAGTAGATTTTCCTACATTCGGAATTCCTACAATCATCGCACGGATTGGACGATTAAGAATTCCACGCTTGCGGTCTCGTTCAATTTTCTCTTGACAGGCCTGCTTAATCACTTCGTGAACACTCTTTACTCCATTTCCATTTTTTGAGTTGACAAGTGCAACAAACCAGCCTTTTTTTTCATAATAGGCTTTCCAGGCATCTGTTACTTTTTGGTCTGCTAAATCATATTTATTTAACAAGATGATTCTGGATTTGTTTTTCGCCAAATCATCAATGTCTGGATTTTTGCTGCTGTAAGGAATTCTGGCATCCACCAGTTCTATTACAACATCGATTAATTTTATATCTTCCTGCATCTGACGTTTTGCTTTCGTCATATGTCCCGGGTACCACTGAAAATGCATTTGTATGCCTCACTTTCTTATTTCCCTAATCACATCAAAACAAAATAATCTATTCTCCGGAAGAATCTTCTCCCTTTTCCTTTGTTTTGGAATACATATTGATCTTATTTACAAAATCAAATGGCTTAATTCGAATCCATGCCTTACCAATAATATCATCTTCCACTACATTCCCGATATTTGCAAACCGGCTGTCTTCACTGTTATTTCGATTATCACCAAGTACGAAAAATTCATCCTCATCTAAGGTAAAGTCTTCGTCTGCAAGACCTGGTATTCTTATCGGTTCTGCTACCATCGGTTCTGCTAAAGCTTCCCCATTGATATAAACTATGCCGTCTAGAATCTTTATTCGTTCTCCCGGCAAACCAATCACACGTTTTATATTATAATAACTATGCTCATTGCCGCTTTGCTTAAATACAATAATGTCATATCGCTTTGGATCAAGAAATAAATACGCCAATTTATTTATGACAATCTTATCCCCATCCTGTAGGGTAATCTCCATCGATTCCCCAAGCATCGATGTCTTCTCCAACGCAACATTGATGATCATATAAGCAAGGGCAATCACTGCCACTATTTCAATCAGCCAAATTATGGCTCTTATATATATTTTTTTACGCTTCTTGCGTTTGATGTCCCTGTCAAAATCGTATTTCATCTTCTTAGACCATCCTAAATTGAATTCATCATCAGGAGTATTGTCCCCTGTATTTCTATTATAACTAACTTGTGGTAACATTGAAACAAAAAAATGTATAACCTCACAGTCCAATTAAAACATAGAATCAACCTGCGTTAAATACCAAATGAATGATTCCAATTTTAAAAAAAGAGGGAGCTCAAAGTGCAGATTCCCTGACGCTTTGTGGCACCCTCTCCTATTTCTTTTCTAATCATAAGCCGTAATAACTCAAATGAATTTAACTAATTCCGAAGAATTATATTGCTAATTCGAAAGAATTAGCTTACTAACTTGAAGAATTATCTTACTAATTCTTTCACTTTAGCCTTCTTACCAACTCTATCACGTAAGTATGTTAACTTAGCTCTTCTAACCTTACCAAGTCTTACAACTTCTACCTTCTCTACGATTGGAGAATGTACCGGCCAAGTCTTTTCAACACCAACACCGTTAGAATTTTTTCTAACTGTGAAAGTCTCTCTTGCTCCACCATTCTGTCTCTTTAATACAACACCTTCATATACCTGGGTTCTCTCACGATTACCCTCTTTTACCTTAGCATAAACTCTTACAGTGTCTCCTACGTTGAAACTAGAAACTTCCGGCTTTAACTGTGCATCTTCGATGCTCTTAATAATGTTATTCATGTTGTGACCTCCTTCAAATTTAGATGTTCTTACTACGTTCCTTCAATTCCCCGCTTAGATTCCTAAGCTTATCAAGACTTAACCTATCGTTTGTGGTTAAGAATTCCAGTACAGAGGAACATCTCGTCTCACAATTTGCTATTATAACATAGTTTAAAATAAAATGCAAGAGATATCCTGCTTGATTTTATTGATTTTATTTATTTCATTTCTATATTAAATTAAGCTATAATTTTTTGCTCTATTATTTAATAATAACGCTATTGCAAAGGAAATTACCTCCACGATAGGCATTGCAATCCAAATGCCGTTTGCTCCCATAAAGAAAGGCAGGATTAAGACAAAAACACTACTTAATATCAGCCCCCGTAACAGATTAATTCCCATTGCATACTGTGGTTTCATGACAGCTTGGAAGTAGCTGCTGATAAAGATATTTAGGTTCATAAATAGGAAGGCTAAGATATACATGCGAATTGCCGGAATTGCCAGCGATAATATCTCATCCGTAGTATGCACGAACATGCCGGTTATAACGCCTGGGAATAAGATCCCCAAAATTACTATAAGAAATCCAATCATTGTGGTGGTTATAATACCTAAATGTTTTACCTCTCCTACGCGTTTTCTATTCCCAGCACCAAAGTTGACCGCAAGTATCGGCTGCGATGCTTGTGCGACTCCATTCGCTAAGGACATAACAATAAAAGAGCTATTGGCAATTATACTATAAACAGTGATACCGATATCCCCTATATATTTAACTAATTGAATATTAAAGAGGAAGGTTACGATACCATTCGAAATTTCAACTAAAAAGCTAGAAAGTCCGCTGGTTACTACTTTCGCAAATCGTTTCATGGAAAAACCATGCTTTACTAGCCTTAGCTGATTTGTTTTCTTAAAAAAATGGATCATTAGTATCAAGCAAGTAATCGAACTCCCGATTACTGTAGCAATTGCACCGCCAAACATTCCCCAGTGAAATTTATAAATGAAGATATAATCCAGTATGATATTGAAGATACCTCCCGAAACCACACCAAGCATTGATAAATGGGGATCTTTATCGTTTCTTATAAAAGCTTGAAGTAAAGCTGAAAACATAAAGACAGGTGCTCCCGCCACTAGTGTTCTTCCGTACTCAGCGGCGAGCTGGAAGGTTACCTTTGTTGCTCCTAAGAAATATAAAATCGGTTCAAAAGCAAGTTGTATGATAACCAATAGCAAGAAAGATATCACAGTTACCGAGAATACCGAGGTTGTAAAGTACTGCTTTCCCAGTAATGGATTATTGCTGCCGTTTGCAATTGACATTAACACCGAACCTCCAACTCCAAATAACAAACCGGTGCCAAAGAATAATGTAAAAAGCGGCAATACAATATTAAGAGCCGCAATACCGTCCGGACCTATCCCTTTGCCTATCATAATGGAATCAGCAAGTATATAAATCGAGGTAACTAAGGTCGCACTTATCGATGGTAATAAGTAGTGAAAAAATATTTTTTTTATGGAATCCCCTGTTAAATCTAATTGTTTCATTTTCTTCTCCTTCCTTCGTTACATTCTGCAGATTGTTTCCTTAGCTAACTGAGATTTTAAAAATACCAACAGCAAGAAAAACTGGATGATCCAGTTGGAAGATACCAACCATCCTACCCGGCATATCATGAATATACCGTATTGACAAATAAGCGCGTTCCTATACATAAATAGATTACTGCCAATGGTCCACAGAACAGGACTATAGTTTTAAAGATAGCGATTACTTATTTTCTAAATCTTTCTTGCCGCGTAGCTGTTCTAAAAATTGTTTCTCTTTTTTGTTTAATACAGCTTCTTCTAACAGTTCCGGACGTTTCTCTAATGTTCTGATTATGGATTGCTCCCGGCGCCATTTCTCAATATTTGCATGATGCCCCGATAATAAAACCTCAGGGACTTTTTTGTCCATAAAAATTTCCGGACGGGTATATTGGGGATATTCAAGGAGATTATCCTGTAAGGATTCAAATTCAGCAGAAACCTGGTTATTTAACACGCCGGGAATTAACCTTGAAATTGCATCGATCATAACCATAACAGGGAGCTCCCCGCCGGTAAGTATATAATCACCAATAGAAACATAGTCGGTAACAATCCTATCTAACACTCGCTCATCGATACCTTCATAGTGCCCGCATAAAAATACTAAGTCTTCTTCTTTTGCGAATTCCTCTGCCATTTTCTGATGAAATACTTTTCCTTGCGGCGTTAAATAGATGACACGGGTAGGTTTCTTTTCCAGCTTTTCATCACCAGCCGTTTCCTTCTGTGTCACATCCACAGTGTTTTCTCGTTCTAATACTTCTTTGCTATCATTTATTGTCTTCATCACATGTTCATAAGCTCGATAAACCGGTCCCGGCGCCATAACCATGCCAGCGCCACCACCATAAGGATAATCATCGACTCTGCGATGCTTATCCTCGGAAAACTCCCTGATGTCGATTGCATTGATTGTAAGCAGTCCCTTTTCCATAGCACGGCCAATAATACTGGTATTCATTGCTTGATAAATCATGCCTGGAAAAAGTGTCATTACATGATAATTCATATGGTAACCTCCATGGTAGAAATAGTGCGTTTGCTTAAGCTTAATCCACAAGCCCCGGAAGCAGATGAACCACCATTCTTTTCTCACCGATATCTATTTTTTTCACACAATCGTCGATATATGGGATGAGTATTTCTTTTCCTTGCTTTGTTTTTATCACAAACACATCGTTTGCCCCAGTTTGCAATACCTCGGCTAATTCGCCGAGAAAACTTCCGTCTTCCTCTTCTGCCTGCAGTCCGATTAAATCACAGATAAAAAATTCACCCTCTGAAAGAACTGCTGCGTTCTCTCTTGTTATAAGTAAATCCTTACCCTTATATTTTTCTATATCATTTATGTTATCAATGCCCTTGAATTTAAGAATGACAAATTGTTTGAAGAACTTGACATTCTCAATCTCCAGTTCTTTTTGTTCTTTTCCAGTGTCAAGAAGAATCATTTTTAATTCTTTAAAACGGTTCCTATCGTCTGTTGTAGGAAATACCTTAACCTCCCCTTTAATACCATGAGTAGAAGAGATTACCCCAACTCGTAATAAATCTTCCATTCCTACCTCCATTCCCATGCAATCCTCTGCATATTGGCGTCTTTTAAAGATTATAGCTAAAATTTAATATCTTTTTCCTAGTATTAAAATAGCTTATACAAAAACATGAAAAAACACAGCAAACCAATCAATTAGAGTAGCTCTAACTGAATTAGCCTGCTGCGCACATTCTAAAGCTGTTACAACGTCCTTCCATCCGGTATAGGTGAAAGAATTCCGCTGATTACTGCAGTATCTCTACCACAACTTTCTTGTCATCCTTTGTTGCGGCAGCTTTCACTACGGTACGTATAGACTTGGCAATACGGCCTTGCTTTCCGATTACTTTCCCCATATCCTCCGGTGCAACCTTAAGTTCAACAACGATTGACTTGTCTGTTTCAGTTTCTGTGACAACAACTTCATCCGGATGATCAACGAGTGACATAGCAATTACCTGAACTAATTCCTTCATTACTCTTCACCTCCGCTTATTTCACGATACCGGCTTTCTTGAAAAGTCTGTTGATTGTCTCAGTTGGCTGAGCACCATCTGCTAACCACTTCTTAGCTGCTTCCTCATCTACGTTAAAAGCGCTAGGCTCCTGTGTAGGATCGTAAGTACCGATCTCTGCGATAAACTTACCATCTCTTGGAGATCTGGAATCAGCAACGATTACTCTATAGAAAGGAGCCTTCTTCTGACCCATTCTCTTTAATCTGATCTTTACTGCCATGTTACAATTCACCTCCTTAAAATATAGATAGATCTGAAAAATTCAAATCTCATTATTCATGACAAGGAAAAGTTCGCAAAGCGTACTTTTTCTTGTTTATATTGAATTGTAGAATCTATGATATTTCATAAATCATACAAGTCAAAACTTCCTTACAGTCCAAACGGCAGGCGGAACTTTTTCTTTCCTTTTCCTCCAAGCATACCGGAAAACTGTTTCATCATCTTACGAGTTTCACCAAATTGTTTTACTACACGGTTTACCTCACTAAGATCAACGCCTGCTCCTTCTGCAATACGCTTCTTACGGGATGGACTAAGAATATCCGGATTTCGACGTTCTTCCTTTGTCATGGAGTAAATGATGGCTTCAATGCTCTTAAGTGCATTTTCCCCCTCATCCCAGTCAACGTCCTTTAAATTGGCTTTGTTTCCCATGCCCCCCATACCGCCTGGCAGCATCTCAACCAGCTTCTGAATTCCACCCATCTTCTTCATCTGCTGCATCTGTTCAAGATAATCGTTAAAATCAAACTCTGCTTTTTTGATTTTACGCTCCAGCTCTTTTGCCTTATCTTCATCAATTTCCGCTTGAACCTTATCAATCAGGGTAAGCACATCACCCATTCCCAGGATTCTGCTCGCCATACGATCCGGATAGAATTGTTCCAAATCAGAGAGCTTCTCTCCCATACCAATATATAGAATTGGTTTTCCGGTTACCGCACGAATGGATAAAGCTGCACCACCACGGGTGTCACCATCAAGCTTTGTAAGAATAACCCCGGTAATACCAATTTTCTCATTAAAAGTTTCCGCTACATTAACGGCATCCTGACCTGTCATAGCATCTACGGTAAGAAGTACATGGTCGATATGAATATTTTCCTTAATCTGAATCAACTCGTCCATCATCTCTTCATCAATGTGAAGACGCCCCGCGGTATCGATTATTACAATATTATTGCCATTCTTTGCTGCATGCTCCATCGCTGCTTTTGCAATATTTACAGGCTTATGATTCGTTCCCATAGCAAATACGGGAACACCTTGTTTTTCCCCGTTAATCTGCAGCTGATCGATAGCAGCCGGACGATAAATATCACCTGCTACTAATAAAGGTCTTTTGCCTTTTGCTTTAAATTTACCGGCAAGCTTTGCAATCGTGGTGGTTTTACCGGCACCCTGAAGACCACACATCATAATAACTGTGATATCGCTGCCAGATTTCAAGGTAATTTCGGTGGTCTCATCTCCCATGAGTTTCACCATCTCTTCATTCACGATTTTTATAACCATCTGACCAGGAGTTAAACTAGTCATAACTTCCTGACCAATCGCTCTTTCCTGCACTGAATTTACAAAATTCTTAACAACCTTAAAATTAACATCCGCTTCTAAAAGTGCCATCTTAACCTCGCGTAACGCCAGCTTAACGTCCGCCTCAGAAAGTTTTCCCTTGCCACGGAGGTTTTTAAACACATTTTGCAATTTTTCCGACAAGCTTTCAAATGCCATAATAACCTCAATTCTGGCGACTTAGCGCCTACTGCGTCCTTTTAATTCATTTATAGGTCACTCAGAATATCCTCAGACAACTGTTCTACTAAATTAATTTTACTAAAATCCTTGGTCTGTTTTATCTCTTCTGAAATTCGTTTTATTTGATTCACTTTCTGCTTTGTAGAATTAAACTTCTCTACAAGCCGCAGCTTTTCTTCATATTCTTTTAATTTTTTCGTACATCGCTTAATAATATCATGTATACCTTGCCTGCTAAGTCCGGTATGATCTGCAATTTCACTTAAGGAATAATCATTTAAGATATAGTCCGAAAAAATTTGTTTTTTATGTTCTCCGAGCAATTCACCGTAGAAGTCAAATAACATGGATAAGGTGACGACTTCTTGCAAGCGGTCATCTTCTTTTTTGGAGTTTTCCAAAACCATCTGTTTCTTGCCCTCCTCCCAAGCTTACCTATATCAAAATCTTCCCTATAGATTGCTGAAAAGATTAAATATCACTTAACTTATCGAAGCACCATCAGTAACTTATTATAGGGTAACTTTTTTTCTTTGTCAAGTGATTTTCTTTACAGATAAAATATTTTTAAGAAAGTTTTCAAATCCTATTAGGATTCTGCAGGACAAAGCTCCCTTTGTCTTTAGGTAGATATAAAATTAAGAGCAGATGTTCCAAGACACCCTGATATGACCCCTCGAAACATCTGCTCTTCTTTTTATAATTCTTTACCTATTAAAAATCAGGCAATTCGGAACTGACTAATAATGCGATTTAACTCCTGCACCATATCATATAGCTGTGAAATACTAGTTGATATTTCAATTAAGACCATAGACTGTTCTTCTGCATTTGCCGAGATTTCCTCGGTGGAAGCGGTATTCTCTTCCGATGTGTCGGATACATGCTGCAATAATCGGAGTACATCGTCTTTTTTACGGTTTATTTCTTGATTCCAATGAACAATTTCTTTGATACCTTCCATTTGCTGTAATAAACCTTCTCCTATTTTATGAATCACATGTTCTGCTTGCTGCACCGACTCATCGATTTTTTCAACACCTGATTTATTGATTTCAATAAAGCGTACTGCTTCTTCTGATTGCTCTTGCATTTGAATGATCTTAACTTTGATGTTCTCTGTAGCAGAAGCAGTTTCACTGGCTAATTTCCGTATTTCTTCCGCTACTACAGTAAATCCTGCCCCGTGCTCTCCGGCTCTGGCCGCTTCGATGCTCGCATTTAATGCTAACATATTCGTTTGGCTTGCCACATTAGATATAATTGTCGTGATTTCACCAATATCTTGAGAGGTTTTATTTATGTTCGTTATAATCTCCTCAACCTTAGCAGAGTTTTCCAGATTCTCTGTATTCGCTTCTTTTAGATGGTGAACTGAGGCCAGTCCCTCTTCCTTATATCTTAGATTGTTTTGTGCAACGTTCTCAATTCTAGTCCCCTCTTCTGCCGTATGTTTGATGTCCTCACCCAAGGAGGTAATATTTTGTACCGTATCAAAGGTTTCCTTAAACTGTTCCTCTGTCAAAACAGCCATCTGAGATATTGCTTTCGTTACTTCTGTTGTAGCCTCGGAGGCTATGCTTGAGGACTGGCTTAAACTCATCGCAAACTGGTCTAATTGCACACTGGAAATTGTCATCGTCTGCACAATATGTTTAAAGTGGTCTAATAAGCGGTTTACCGAGTCTGCCAATAGTTTCGTTTCATCTCTTGAATTTAATACAATTTTTTCTTGCATCAAATTACCTTCCGACACCTGGTGTAATGTGTTAGAAATTAACTTGATAGGTTTTGTTATCCTACGGGATATTTCAACTGTCAGCCCCAGGGTAATTAATAAAATCACTGCTGCCGCTATTATATTGCCATATAAAATAGCATTGCTCCCACTATAAAAATCTCTGTCATATATCACTGCGCAGACCGTCCAGTCCCAGTATGGAAAGTACTTGGCAGCAACCGTCTTACCATCATTTACATCACTGATATCATCTGCTAAAGTGTAATTTATAAATCCACCGCCGTCTTTTGCCATGTGAATCATTTCCTGAATGATATAATCTCCATCCTTTGACTTTAAGTCTATAATATTATCCTTGAGAAATGGATGTGTTATGATATCTCCCTTCGAATCTACGATAAAGAAATAACCGGATTCACCCAAGTTCACAGTATGTTTTGCATTCACAGAGTTTTTTGTTGCAGATGCTATCGCGTCTGTTTCGAGTGATGCACTTGATACGGTGTCCGTTTGTTTATCCTGTGATAATTCAATAGAATGAATGGAAGCTTCTTTTGCCATTTCTTCTGTCATCCACTCCCCCTCATCCTTGGTAAAAGAATAATTGCGGCTTATCTCCGCCAAAGTTGATTCTATTGCATTCTCCAATATGATTTTACTAGACTTCTCTATTTCACGTCTTGATATCAGGTAATTAAAGACTGTAATTCCTAACAATGCTGCTATAATAATAAATGATACAAATAGTCCGATTTTTTTTCCAATCCCTTTTATTTTAAACCTGCTCATTCTCTTATCCTCCGTTGTCTTCCTTCGATATGTATTGATTTCCCTATACCCGCCGGCTTTTTTACAGTAACTCGGTCTTAAATTACAGTTTCCAGCATTCTGAATATATCCTTTCTTCTCAAGCATTGATATATTATCACACTTGCTCTTATCCAACAACTGCTTCTAAAATGCTTTTCATTGTCACTATACTTATCAATAACATTTAATCTTATTTTCTGGTAACCTTAAAAATCTATCTTTCCCTTTGTTTACCGGATTTCCTATTGACCACACAGCCTCTAACAAATTCCCTCATTATCTCCAAAGTAAAAATATTTTATTTCTCCCTCCCCTAAATAATTTAGTAATTCCACGAAGATTCCCTTTTCCTTAGCGAAGAATAGGTATATTCCATAGTAACATATCTCTTCTCCTCCTTTTCTCAAACGATTCCATCATTAAAAACTTTTAAACCATTTACTGCTTATTCTGTTTCTCAACTTCCCCACGCTGTATAAGAATTCATCGATGTCTTATTAAAATAGCAGAAAAAAGAGATATAAGAATTAACCATTACAGAAAACTCTTACATCTCCATACTCTACTTATTCCTTGATAAATTAATTACGGTTGCTTTAGGACGTGTCATCGTTTCAATAGAATATCGGATACCTTGAGTCCCTAGTCCTGAAGATTTTACTCCCAGGAACGGAAAATGATCGGGTCCGCGTTCTGTCTTATTATTTATTTGTACAGTACCAACCTCTAATTGATTTGCAATCGAGAAAGCATCGTTAATATTTTGAGTAAAGATAGCACTTTGTAATCCATAATTTGATTGATTTGCAATTTTAATTGCTTCTTCTACGGTTTTTACCCGAATAACCGGCAGTACAGGACCAAATGGTTCCTCCCAAGCAATTCTCATCTCTGTTGTAACATTATCAAATAATGTCGCTGTAATGAGATTTCCGTTTCTCTTACCGCCGGTCACTAAGGAGGCTCCCTTATTCAAAGCATCCTCAATCAATTCCCAAACAAAATCAGCTGCTTTCTCACTGATCAGCGGTACAATAGTAACATCTTTTTCAGAGGGATCTCCAGACTTTAATTGCTCAATCAGTATTTTCATTTTCTCAACTAAAGTATCTGCTATCGCTTCCTCTGCTAGAATTCGTTTTACCGCAGTGCATCTTTGACCGGAATAGGAATAGCCACCAGCCACAATATTTTTTGCTGCAAGGTCTAAATCCGCATCTTTTAAAACGATTGCAGCATCCTTACCACCAAGTTCCATCATTACCGGAACCATCGATGTAATCTCAGAAATATGTTTGCCTACCTCCGTACTTCCGGTGAAGTTAATGAAATCAATCCCTTTGTGAGTTACTACATAATCTCCGATTTCAGAACCTTTACCTGTAATTACCGTCAGCACGCCATCCGGAATTCCGGCCTTATAAAAAAGTTCTGCCAAATAAACACCACTTAAGGCTCCTTGTGTAGCAGGCTTAAATACCACCGTATTTCCTGCAACTAATGCGGGTGCTATTTTGGAAGCTGCCAGATTGACAGGATAATTAAATGGAGAAATTGCAAGCACTACTCCCAATGGAACTCTGGTAACCATGGACAATTTATCCTGACCAAAACCAGGAAAACGATCGCTTTGAATTGCCTCTCCTTGCATACTTTTTGCTATATCTGTAGTAAAACGTATGAAATCAGCGGTTCTCGTAACTTCAGAACGAGCTGACTTTTCATCCTTTGCAATTTCTTTCATCAGTAAATTGGAAAGTTCATCGATATGGGTGAGCAATAAGTCAGCAACTTTGTTAATTCTGTCTGCTTTCTCATAAAGGGGAATTTCTTTCCACTCAGCAAAGGCCTTTCCGGATTGTTCTAACTTTTCGTCCACCTGTTGTTTTGTCATTGCAGGAACTGTTCCTAACAATTCATTGTCGATGGGCGATCGAATCTCTATTTGATGATCCGTATAATTCTCATTCATTGTATCACTCCTTTCAAAAGTGTTATATATCATTCTTACGCTATTTTTATATTTTGATTCATAACTCTTGTTATTGTATCTGTTTATAATAAGAAATCATGACTCTTCTTAAGCAAAAAATTCTTATTAAATATAAGATAAATTAGATTCATTCCTGTTTTTATAGAATAAACCTACCAATCAATGGTACTAATATCAATATACTTCCATTAGATGCATATGTCAATTTAATTTATCCTTTCCTTTTCTCTTTTTTTCGAATACCTAAAAAATATGATCTTTCTTAACTTTTATCACTTCGTAATCAGGCAATTTTTACGTAAATTCCTCCTGCTATCCAAACAATTACTCTTATAAACTCTAAACCCTCTAAATGATAATAATAGTTTCTATTCTTCTTTCCTTGTAAAAACTGTAAAATTATTAATATCAATCATACAATAATGATTCATCCTCTATTTCAGAGGGATAGCTATAATTATAAGAAGAAGCCACCCCAGTTAGCATATCTTTATTAACTGAGATGACTCTGTTTATCCATTCCTCTGATTTTGTCATAAAACCAAGGATACCTTTTCCTTTTTGTATGCAATCACATTTCATTTCAATCGTTTGCAATTGTATGCAATGAATCTCCATCTATTGCTAACATAAGATATCTTTATCTAAAACATCTATCGATTCTGCGTAAATAAATATGTTCCAATCCCTACCGCTATCGTAAGATTCAAAGAATCCACTTCTTCTGATTGTGGTATGATAATGCTAGTTCCAACTGATAGGTAAGAATCATCCAGCCCAGTAGCTTCATTTCCAAATACTAGGGAGAAAAGCTTCGGTTTCGGACAAGAATTTATCGCCAGTGTTTTTTTACCATTTAACATAAACGTAAAGATTTCATGATTCGGATTTTGCTTCTGATACGCACGAAAGCTTTCAAAATACTGATGGCGTAATCGAAATAACGCTCCCATGGAAGAACGTACTACTTTAGGATTAAAAACATCTGCTCCAGGTTCAATAAATGCAACATCATGAATTCCAAAACCAACCGCTGTTCGCAGTATGGTACCTAGATTTCCCATATTGCCGGGATTGACTAAAACAATTTGAGATTTCGCAGCATCGATTATAGAGTTATATTTTTCAAACACTCCTACTACAAAAACATTCTCTTTGTCACTGACTTTTGCTATTGTTTTATCTCCCTGTAATACAGGGATACGATTTTCTTTGCATATTGACTCCAAATACTCTCTATCTGTAAATGTGCTATGAATATATACTCCCTTCACACAATCTGGTCTGCCCTTAATCATTTCTATGGTCGGAAAAGCCCCTAACGTATAGGAATAATCAAAACTTTTCTTATATGGTTTTATTGGTTCCATCATTTTTCCTTTCTTCTTAACTAATTCTTCCTCTTATTATAGCTAAGAATATTTAACTTGTACACTCCTTCTGTGTAGTTTTCGGTTATTGACGGAACTCACTGATTGGTTTTGGTCCACGTATTACACGACGGACAGAGCGAAAAATTCCTTCTTCATCGGCTTCCATTCTCCATTGCACCACCATGATTTTATTATTCACGATTTCAATCCCGGTAATCCCCTTTGTATGAATACAGCAACCACTGTTAAAATACGGAACTTCTCCCGGTTTGGGAAATTTTAAACGATGAGTGTGGCCACAAACTAAAATCACCCTGTGTTTTTGAATCCAATCTGTATAATTCTTCTCGACTTTATGTCTTTTATATATATTTTTTGCCGGACTGGAGGGATTTTTAAAACCAACAATATGCATAAATCTCCAAAAATATCGTAGGAAAAACATATTGATATACCAAAGCTGATCATTCATTAAATCCCCTTGATGTCCATGAACAATTAAAATCTTTTGCTTTGTACGCTTTTCAATTAAAACAAGAGCCTCTATAGGCTTTAAGTTTGGAAATAGTTTTCGTCTGCTCCCCAGATACTCATCATAAAAGTAAAAATAAGACTTCGCAACATAGTAAGGATTTCTTAAATAAATGTTATGATTTCCATATAGTATTATCATTCTATCTTCCTGATAGAATTTCTTTAACTCTGTAAATACATCCGTATGAGCAGCCCGTATGGTCTGAAACTTAGGATGTTCCCACAGCTCGTCACCGTCTCCAGCCTCGATATACGTATAACCTTCTTTATAATAATGCTTTAATGCAGCAACCATAATGCTTTGATTTCTTGCAAATTCATCGGAGATTGAATCATCTCCGCGATGGGTGTCACTAAAAATGATAAACTTTGAATTTTTATCAAAACACTTTATATTCGCATGCCGATATGCTTTCGTCAACTGCTTATCCGTTTGCATCTTCTCACTCCTTTTATACTACTCACAATTGAAAGTTAATCAAAACGCAAACGTGGGTTTATGATTATCGTGAGATGTTTTAGCTTATCAACTTTCTTATTTAAGAATTAGTATTACTTATTGTTTGTTTAGTATCCCCAAAAAGGAAAATATAAAACAAATGGAAAGTTTACTTGACATTAGTATTTCAATATGATAATTTTATTGTAAAGTGTACTTTCCATTTTAGAAAGGAGTAGATGTTGAAGAATCGGTTAGAAGAAATCAGAAAACAACACGGGATAAAACAAGAAGAATTAGCCAATCTTCTTGAAGTTTCAAGACAAACCATTGGTTCGTTAGAAAATGGCCGCTACAATCCTTCCATATTATTGGCTTTTAAAATTGCACGGTATTTTAATATGAGGATTGAAGATATCTTTATCTACGAAGAAGTAGACTAAAAAATGATTGGTAAATCTAAAAAGTTCCTTCCGTAAGAAGTTCCAGCAGAAATTCAGATGCGTAAAAGGAATACGCAGAAATGGAGGCAGAAATGAAATTAAGAAATATCACAAAAAATTGGCTTTATCTTGTATTTGGTATGCTGTTATTTATTATCAGTGGATTTCTATTAATAAAATACCCGGATGAAAAAGGTATTCTTAAAACCTTGCCATTTATCTTACTTGGCATTGGAAGCGGAATTCTAGGTGCCAATGTTGGTGCTGTGATTCAACATCGTATCTTTAAGAAAAATCCAAAGGCTTATAAACAGTTTGAAATTGAAAAAAATGATGAACGTAATGTCCAGTTAAATCAATATTCCAAAGCAAAAGCTTACGATGCAGCTATTTATCTATATAGCGCTCTCATGCTGTATTTTGCATTATTTGGAGCAGAACTTATCTATTTATTACCACTTGTAGGATGTTATCTAATTAGTATGGTAATACGAATGTATCACCTCTATCAATATCAAAAGAATATATAGTAACAGATAGATCCAAGCTTGTCAAATTTTCCTTGAAATAAAGTAATTTCTGCAGTTGCACTTAAGTAATAAGGGAACTTATCAGGAAACAAAAAGAAGAAACATCCCTTAAATTTCTGAGATGTTTCTTCTCCACTAGTAAAACACACCTGCCTTAAAATGTGTGTGCCAGGTTCTAAGAAAAACTCTAAACTAAGACCTTTTCCATAATTCCAAGGTATGCAGAAAGATAAAACAATGCTGTTACTTAAATCTAAGATACTGCAAACTGGCTTTCATATAATTCCTTATAAAAACCTTTCTTTGCTAAAAGCTCTTCATGACTTCCTTGCTCGATAATATTACCATTTTTCATTACAAGAATAACGTCTGCATTTTGTATCGTTGATAATCGGTGAGCAACAATAAATGTAGTCCGTCCTTGCATCAGCTTCTGAAAAGCACTTTGTATCTTAACTTCCGTTCTAGTATCGATCGAGGAAGTAGCTTCATCAAGGATTAAGATAGGCGGCAGACTAAGCATAACCCTGGATATACATAGAAGTTGCTTTTGTCCTCCGGAAAGCATTCCTCCATCTTCTCCAATTATAGTATCATATCCTTTCGGTAATCTCTTAATGAAGGAATGAGCATGCGCTTCCTTTGCCGCATTTATAACTTCTTCTCTTGTTGCCTCCTCTTTCCCCAGCTTTATATTCTCGAGAATTGTTCCGGCTTTTAACCATGTATCCTGTAACACCATACCATAGCTTGTTCGCAGGCTATTTCTCGTTATATTTTTAATATCCTCTCCTTCAGCCAGAATTGCACCTTGGTCAACCTCATAAAAGCGCATTAATAAGTTAATCATAGTTGTTTTACCACACCCAGTTGGTCCAACGATAGCAACCTTCTGCCCCGGATGAATTCTTAAGTTTAAATGTTCAATCAACTTTCTCGATTTATCATAGGAGAAAGCAACCTCATTACAAACAATGTTACCTTTCACATCTGTTAATACTACCGCATCTTTACTGTCCGGCATCTCTACCGGCTCTTCTAATAGCTCAAAGATACGTGCAGCACAGGCAATTGCATTCTGCAGCTCCGTAATCACCCCTGAAATTTCATTAAATGGCTTGGTATATTGATTGGAGTAGCTTAGAAAACTGGATAAGGCTCCAACTGTCATAGTTCCATTCATTGCGGCAAATGCACCGGTAAGCCCTACCCCTGCATAAACCAAGGCATTGATAAACCTTGTCGCCGGATTTGTGATAGAGGAATAAAAAATTGCACGTAAAGAATACTTTTCCAAACGCTCATTTACTTCACCAAAACGTCTTATTACCTCTTCTTCCTGGTTATAGGCTTTCACAACTTTTTCATTTCCTAACATTTCGTCAATGAAAGCGGTTTGTTCACCACGTGTTTTTGACTGTGCCTGAAACATAGCATATGTTCTCTTAGCAATAAAATTCGCTACAAAGAGTGAAATTGGTGTAAGAAAAACAACTACTATTGTTATGCTAATATTTAAACGAAGCATAAATATTAATGTTCCAACAATTGTCATGATTCCGGTAAACACCTGAGTAAATCCCATTAACAAACCGTCTGCAAACTGCTCGACGTCTGCAATCATTCGGCTGACAATCTCTCCTGATGGATGAGAATCCAAATAGTTAAGCGGTAATGATTCAATTTTCTCAAAAGCATCTTTTCGAATATCTCTGACAACTTCATACGTTACTTTGTTATTTAAAATACCCATAAGCCACTGTGCTATAGCGGTGGTTCCTACCATTAAAACTATGTTTAGTAAGATGCCACGAATCATCGGAAAGTTCACGCTGCCATACACGATCTCATCAATTGCTTTCCCTATTTCTATCGGTACATACAGTGTGAGTGCAACCGTAATGAATGCCAACACTAAGGAAACGAAAAGATAAAAGGAATAATGCTTTAAATACCGCAAAACTTTCGTGACGGTTTGTTTTTGTGTGGATTTTTTATTTCCCATAGGATGGATGATTTTTTTATTACTTTTCGCTTCCATTATGCATGCACCTCCTTTGGAAACTGCGAATAATAGATTTCCTGATAAACCTCACAGGAAGCTAATAGCTCATTATGAGTTCCCTTTCCTACCAATTTTCCATCCTCTAGCACTAAAATGAGATCTGCATGCAAGATTGATGCAGCTCGTTGAGAAACTATAAATACGGTTGGCCTATAGGATAAGTTTTTAATAGCAGAGCGTAATTTTGCATCTGTTGCATAATCAAGTGCCGAACCACTATCATCAAGAATCATTATCTCCGGTTTTTTTACCAAAGCTCTCGCTATGGAGAAACGCTGTTTTTGCCCTCCTGACAAATTCCTGCCATCTTGTTCTATGGGTGATTTGATACCACCTTTTGAATTTACCACATCCGCAGCCTGGGCTATTGCTATCGCTTCTTCCATCTCTTCTACGCTAGCTTTGTTTTTTCCAAAAAATAAGTTGGATTCAATCGTCCCCTGAAACATCACTGCTTTTTGCATCACAATACCAACTTTATCTCGAAGTTCTTTTAGCGGATAATATTTGACATTTTTGCCCCCAATAAGTATTTCTCCCCGGGTCACATCATAAAATCTTGGGATTAAGTTCACTAAAGAGGATTTGCCGGAACCGGTTCCTCCAATAATTCCAATCGTCTGCCCTTTTTTCGCAGAAAACGTTATTTCAGTTAAGGACTCTTCCCCGGCTCCTTGATATTCTAAACTAACATTGCGAAATTCAATGCTTTCTTCCATTTCTCTACTTATGTCTTCACAATTTATGGCTTGCATGCTATTTGTAATCTCGAATACGTCAGCGACACGATTTGCACAAGCTGCCGATTTATTGACTGTTATTATCAGATTCGCTAACTTTATCAGCTCTATCAGAATTTGTGACATATAACTATATAAGGCAACCACCTGACCTTTGGTTAGTACCCCGTGGTCTACCTGTATCGCTCCTACCCAAATTAGGTATGCCGTCGCTATATTAATAATAACATAAGTAATTGGATTCATAAGCGCAGAGATAAAACCTGCGTGTTTTTGCTTTCCTGTCAATTCTCCATTTCTTTGGTAAAATTCTTTCCGTTCCTTGTCCTCTCTGCAAAAGGCACGAATTACCCTTACACCCAATAGATTTTCACGAGTAATCTGCAGTACGGAATCCAGATTTTTCTGTACCCGCTTTAACATTGGAATACTAATAGCCATAATGCCGAAGACTACAATAGATAATAAAATGATAGCGATTAAAAATATTAAGGCTGATCTTGTATCAATCGTAAACGCCATAAGCATTGCACCAAAAACAACAAACGGAGAGCGTAAGAATAGTCGTAACACCATATTTACTCCCGTTTGTGTCTGGTTCACATCACTCGTCATTCTTGTAATCATAGTAGAAGTTCCGAGTGTATCAATTTCTGTAAAAGACAAATTCATCAAATGGGAGAATAAAGCATGCCTTATCTTTGTTGCAAATCCTACTGCTGCCTTTGCAGAATAATACTGAGCCGTTATAGAACATACAAGTCCAATGATTCCTAATGCAACGAGAATAAGACACATATTAATTATGTATGATTTTTCCCCCTGTTCAATTCCCGTATCAATAATAGCTGCCATCACTAATGGCACAATTAACTCAAAAGAAGCCTCTAACATCTTAAATAAAGGTGCTAATACACATTCTTTTTTGTAGTCCCTTAAGTAAACATACAACCGTTTCACGATTTTCCTCCTTAAAAAGTGCTTGTAAAATTTCTTATCATATCATACCATAGATAAAGGTATTCGTATATTATTTATATCCTATGGCTTCTATATCTATTTTATATATTTACTCTTGTTCCTGTGTCAAATACACTTATAAAAATAAGCCGGCTAAAGAATTTCGGATGATGAACCCGATACTTCCTTCCTGCTGATGTACTCACTTAATTATTTCTTAAGAAAGAAAGGTACTCATATGGATTTAAAGCAGCTCCAATACTTTGTTACGGTCGTCCAAGAAGGCAATATCTCAAAAGCAGCCACAAAATTAAATCTTACACAGCCACCGTTAAGCACACAATTAAAATGTTTGGAAAATGAGTTATCCGTTACTCTCTTTGAAAGAGGTTCCAGAAAGATTGAACTTACGCAGGAAGGTAAGATACTTTATGCAAGAGCCCAAGCAATCCTAGAATTAACCGAATTGTCAAAAAAGGAGTTGCTTGATTATTCGAGTGGTACTCTTGGTACTCTCCATATTGGCGTGGTATCCTCGGTTGTAGATAGTTTTTTATACAATCTCATGCCAGAATTTCACGAACAGTACAAAGAAATTCGTTATGATCTCTTTGAGGGAAATACTTATGAGCAGATTCAAAAACTACGAAATAACCTTATTGAATTAGCAATTGTCAGGACACCATATGAAGCAGAGGGTCTATCTTCCCTTGTGCTGAAAAAAGAAACCATGATGGCCTTTGGCCATAAAAACTTCTTTCAACAGCAGGATATGAAATTTCTTTTACAGCAGCCTCTGATTCTGTATCGCCGTTGGGAAAAAATTATATATGACTTATGTCATTCCTATAGTATAACACCAAATATCTTTTGTATGAATGATGATGCAAGAACAACAATAAGTCTGGCGAATGCAGGTTATGGTATTGGCATCATTCCAGAATCCGCCGGATTAATTATTTCTCACAGCATTATAACAAAAAAACATTTGGTGCAAGATAATATCTTAACGTGCTTAGAATTAAACGAAGCACGACTAGAGTCTGATATATGCTTATTGTATAAACCAAACAGTTATATCTCAAAAGCAGGAGAATTATTTATACAATATCTAAAAGAAAAAACCTCCTCCTTATAAGAAACAATTTTGCTGTTATATATTCCGTATTACAATACTTTCTGTAAATACTGATAAGTAAATATGAAACACCTGCATATAATACAATGAGGTGATTTTTATGTTAGTGATGACGTTTCAAGAATACTATAAGCGCACCCGCGGATGGAATATAAGATTCAAGAATACTCAAAATAGGAAGTACCAGAAAAAATGATTTAGAGAAACTTACTTTTAAAAATACTAGTACAAAAATATTAGAAAAGAGCACTAAAAAAGTACATCTCATCATGTAATCCGTAATACACACTTGAGATGTACTTTTTATTTGATTAGCTGAACTATATAGTACTTTCAATTCTTTCTTACTTTTTCAATTCATATCTTATCTAAAATTCCATTCATTAAAAGTTTCCCTTGCTTATCCTTTCTATACTTCTACTTATACCGGATAAGCTTTATTTTCAATGTCTGCTATCGTCACATCTACTTTCGTCTGCTGTGCCTGACGATACTTAAAGAATTCCGCAGCAACCTGCGGGAACAATGCATAGGATAAAACATCCTCCTCTTGCTGCTTCCACTCAGCCATTTCTTTCTCTATGTTCTCTAACTCCGGCTCTAGCAGGTCAGCCGGACGGCAAGTAATTGGCTTTTTATCCCCAATCGCTTTTTTCTGGACCTCCGGGTCAAATGGCTTTACTGTCTGACCATATTCACCACTTAAAATAGCCTTACTTTCTTTTGTAATCATCTTATATCTCTCACCGGCAAGTACATTAAGAACCGCCTGAGTACCAACAATCTGAGAACTTGGAGTTACTAGAGGCGGTTCTCCAAAATCTTTCCGTACACGCGGGATTTCTTGCAGCACATCATAGTACTTATCTTCTGCCTGTTGTTCTTTTAACTGTGACACTAAATTACTTAGCATACCACCCGGTACCTGATATAATAATGTCTTAATATTAACTCCCATAACCTTAGGATTTAATAAACCGGTCTTTAACGCTTCTTCCTGCATCGGACGGAAATAATCTGCGATTTCAGCCAATAAATCTTGATCAAATCCCGTATCGTATGGGGTTCCTTTGAAGGTCTCTGCCATTACTTCGGTTGCCGGCTGGCTCGTACCCATAGCAAATGGAGACATCGCGGTATCAATAATATCACAACCTGCTTCTACTGCTTTTAAATAAGTCATTCCTGCAACACCGGAAGTATAATGCGTATGCAAGTCAATTGGAATCTTAACCGCATTCTTAATTGCCGTTACAAGATTGGTAGCCTCATAAGGCACCAATAGACCTGCCATATCCTTAATGCAGATAGAATCCGCACCCATTTCCTCAATTCGCTTTGCCATAGTTACATAGTATTCTGTGGTATAAGCATCACCAAGAGTATAGGAAATAGCAATCTGAGCATGACACTTTTCTTTATTTGCAGCCTTTACAGCACACTGTAAATTTCTAAGATCATTTAACGCATCAAAGATACGAATGATATCAATACCATTTGCTACCGACTTCTGTACAAAATATTCTACAACGTCGTCCGCATAGTGACGATAGCCAAGAATATTCTGGCCACGGAATAACATCTGTAACTTTGTATTCTTAAAGCCTGCCCTTAATTTTCTAAGCCTTTCCCATGGATCTTCCTTTAAGAAACGTAAGGATGCATCAAATGTAGCACCACCCCAGCACTCGACTGCATGATACCCTACTTTATCCATCAATTCAATAACAGGGAGCATCTGCTCAGTTGTCATTCTGGTTGCGATTAATGACTGATGCGCATCACGTAATATTGTTTCGGTAATCTTTACCGGTTTTTTTACTTGCTCTGTCATTCCCCTACCTCCTATATTTTAGTTTCAGTTGTCAGTTTGCATCACTTCATTAAACTAATAAAGTAATCAGCATTTATTTATACGAAAATATACTAAATTTTTAATATTATTGGAAAATAGCCATAAACACGCCAGCTACCACTGCGGTTCCGATTACACCGGCCACATTTGGTCCCATTGCATGCATCAATAAGAAATTTGTCGGATCCGTTTCCGCTCCCACCTTTTGGGATACGCGGGCTGCCATAGGTACCGCCGACACACCAGCAGAACCAATCAATGGATTTACCTTTCCTTTCGTAGCCTTGCACATTATCTTGCCAAAGAGTACACCTCCGGCAGTACCCATCGCAAATGCTACCAAGCCAAGTGCTACGATTTTCAGAGTATCTATCTGTAAGAATGCCTCAGCACTGGTCGTAGCACCCACCGAAGTTCCAAGTAAAATTACAACAATATACATTAAAGCATTGGCGGCAGTTTCTTGTAACTGCTTAACAACACCACATTCTCTAAATAAGTTACCAAGCATTAACATACCAACAAGAGGAGCAGTTTCAGGAAGCAGCATAACTACAACAATCGTTACAACAATCGGGAATAAAATCTTCTCAAGTTTTGAAACCGGTCGTAACTGTTCCATCTTAATCGCACGCTCTTTTTCTGTTGTTAATAATTTCATTATCGGCGGTTGTATAATAGGTACTAACGACATATAGGAGTATGCCGCAACTGCTATGGCGCCCATATACTTTGTTTGTCCAAGTTTCCCCGCAAGGAAGATGGAGGTAGGCCCATCAGCACCTCCGATAATAGAAATCGCTGCTGCCGCCTTATCCACAAATCCCATCGCAATAGCTAATAGGTAAGCCCCAAAGACACCTACTTGTGCTGCTGCACCAAGCAAAAAACTTTTCGGATTTGCAATCAATGGTCCAAAGTCCGTCATTGCTCCGACACCAAGGAAGATAAGAGAAGGAAAAACGCTCCACTCATCTAGTATATAGAAATAATATAATAAACCACCTGCCGATTTAATTCCAGTAACAGGATCAACATGAGGTTCCGCCATGATACCCGGGAACATATTTACTAACAACATACCAAATGCAATCGGTACTAACAAAAGTGGCTCGTATCCTTTTTTTATAGCTAAAAACAAAAAGAAACAGGCAACCAAAATCATCAAATAATTTCCCCAATATAGAGACTTAATAGCAGTTTGATCTGCTAAATTCTGCAGCGTATTCAGCACGTAATCCATTTCATTATCCTCCTGTAAATTTGTTGTGATTCTAAACTAGTTTAAGGTTGCTAAAACCTCCCCGGATTCAACAGTGACACCTACAGAAGTATCAATACTTACTATTATTCCATCATTTGGAGCAACAATTTCATTTTCCATCTTCATAGCTTCCAGAATTAAGATGACCTGCCCTCTCTTTACTGCATCACCAACATTTGCTTTCACACCTAGAATCTTACCTGGCATAGGTGCATTTACTTTAATGCTGCCTGAAGTTCCAGAAGGTACAACCGGTTTTTGAACAGGCGCTGGTGCAGTTGTTTGGGTTGGTGCAGCAGGAGCTTTAGTTACCACTTCAGCTGGAGCAACCTTTGCTGGGGCTGACTGTGCATTTACGACACCATCGGCATTCTCTTCTACACTTACTTGATAAACGTTACCATTTACAGTGATTGTATAGTTCTTCATTATGTGATCCTCCTTAATGTTAGGCATTCTGCCATCTAGATTTATTCACTTTTCTAATCGATCTTACATAAAGTTCATTTACAGGAATATTATTTCCCCTTGATGTCTCATATGCATGGATTGCTGCAGTGATAACTGCAACTAGCTCAAGGTCATTGGACAAATCAACATCTTCTGCAGCAGCTAAAACAGACTCACTGTGTGCTGCATTTGCTGTATTTTTTTGTTTTGAGGCCATTTCCGCTTTGTTAATGTACTTAAACAGCCCAATGATACCACTGATTACTAAAAGTACAACGAACACAATGGAAATACCCATTAATGTATTTATTAAAGCTGTTCCCATAGTTTCACCTCACTTAAACCGTTCCATGCTTTTTGCTAGGCCGGCTCTCTCTCTTCGTGAATAACATTTCAAATGCATAGATGACATGCTGTCTTACACTCTCCGGTGATATGAGTGCATCCACATAACCACGTTTTGCTGCGGATTCCGCACTTTGTTGTAATTCTTTGTACTCCTTGGCTTTCTCAGCTTGTTCAGCTTTATTATCGGAATACATAATCTGGGCTGCAAGTCCTGCATCCATCGTACCAATCATAGAACCTTCCAAGGCAAATACCATATCAGCACCAATATGTTTTGAATTCATCGTGATATATGCACTTCCATATGCCTTCTCCAAAATGACATTTACCTTTGGTACAGTTGCATTTGCAAAGGCATAAGTTAATTTCGCTGCTGCTATTCCAATTGACCCTGCATCTTTCATTGCCGCACTGTATCCGGATACATTTGTTAGAGTAAGTAGCGGAATTTGAAATGCATTACAGAACTTTACAAATTTTTCTGCTTTATAACAGCCTGCAGCGGATAAAGAATCCTCATATTTCTCTAATACATTGCCTTCTTCATCCAACAGTGCTGTACGATTTGCTATAGCTCCTACCGTCGCACCGTTTAATTTGATAAAACCGATTACCATGTCTTTGGCATAAGACTTCTTCACCTCTAAGAAAATACCAAAATCCGATAAATCCTTAAGTGCAAGCGTAGTGTCACTAAGTTTAGATTGAAAGGAGGATAAGGTACGATTCAAGTCATCTGTACATTCTTCATAAGAAGCATCGTCTTCATTGTTCGCCGGTAACATTACAATTAAATTACGAATGCTGTTTAGTACAGATAGTTCGTCTGCTTCAACAAAATCAACAACACCTGCTTCAGCCATAAAAGAAGCTGCTGCGGTATCACACTTTGCAGAGTTGTTCCCTAGAATTGCATTTGGAGCATTGACAAATAATTTTGCATTCTTTTCTTCCATGAAGACAAAATCGCTTAGAGATGCGGATACGGCGCTACCTCCTCCGCAAGTACCAAAAATTGCAGTAATCTGTGGGATTACTCCGGATGCTAAGGTTTGCTTTAGATAAATATCTCCAAATCCAGCTAATGCATCTGTTGCTTCCTGTAATCTCAAACCGGCACAATCAGCCAGTCCGATGACAGGTGCACCAACCTTCATTGCAAGATCATATAAATTTGATATTTTCTTCGCGTGCATTTCACCCATGGAACCATTCATTGCAGTGACATCCTGGCTATAAACGTATACAGGATTACCGTCAATAATTCCATATCCTGTGATAACACCATCGGAAGGTACTTCTTTTTGTTGTAGGTTGAAATCAGTACTTCTTCTAGTAACCAAAGCACCAACCTCAACAAAACTATTCTCGTCAAGCAAAGTAACAATCCTTTCCTTTGCCGACAGTTGTGATGTACTAGTCATATTCAGGCCTCCATTTATTTAATAGTTAAACCAATTTTTTGCCAATTACTATTATAGTCCTTACTTGTCAAACATGCAACCTATATTCTCTCTTTTGGGCGATTTCATTAAAATATTGTACAGTTTTTTAATTTGTATCTTTATTTTTTTGTAACATATGACAGTTTTCGATTTCTGCTTGATGTGATAGAGGATACCTTATCACAAGCCAGAATCGATTTATAAAACGAATATAAAAACAGAGATAACAAGGGTTTTTTAATTCTCCTTATAATCTCTGCTTAATTCCAGTAAACTATGTTAATTCTATCAGATTTTCTTAAATTAATTGCTATCTTGAAGCTCAAACTTTAGTATTCTTCTTCTATTCGTAGCACTTTTTGTATGGTATGATTATGAAATCCTTTACGACATAGAGAAGCAATAAGCTTTTGTTTTTCTTTCTCGGAAAATTCGCCAATTAGTTTTCCTTTTCTTTGAATTAGTCTCATAATCGCTTCTTCCTCCAGTTCTTTACCCTCTGTTGATTCAGAAAAAGATTCCAGAAGTTCCTCATACGCTCTATCTATATCAGATTGATTAATCCCTTTTTGATATAATGCATAACTAAGTTGACGTTTGCTTTTTGTCTGGTATCTTCCCCTGATATAATGTAAAGTATAACGATAATCGTCAAGATAATGAAAACTTTTTATATAAGTAATTGCCTGGGCTACTATATGTTCCGGAAATTCTTTTTCCCGCAGCTTCGAAGTTAATTCAAACTCGGTTCGGTCCATTCTTTCAAGCAATGTTAACGCTTGCTTTTTGGCATATCGTAAAACCAATTCGGATTCTATTCTAAGCAGCAGAGTATCGGATATTGGTTGACCAACCTCTAACCTAAGCGCCTTATAATCCTTTCGATAAAGCCAGAATACAGCCTCATCATTAAGAAAAATTCGTACTCTTACCTTATCTATTGGCTTAACCTCAGTCACTAGGAATTCCATCGATTATTCTTCTGCCTTTTTCTTCACATCATTCACCAGATTATATCGCTCTCTTACCTGTTCCTCTACCTCTTCTAAAATTCCCGGATTCTCCCTTAAGAATACTTTTGCATTCTCACGTCCTTGCCCAATCTTTGCCTCATTATAGGCATACCAAGCACCGCTCTTTATGATAATACCTTCGTTCGCTGCCAAATCCAGAATATCTCCTTCTCTTGAGATTCCCTGACCAAACATAATATCGAATTCTGCTTCCTTAAATGGCGGTGCAATTTTATTCTTCACAACCTTAATTCTTGTTCTGCTGCCAACAATATCTCCGCCCTGTTTTAATGATTCAATCCTCCGAACATCCAAACGAATGGAGGAATAGAATTTTAACGCACGGCCACCCGTTGTTGTCTCCGGATTACCAAACATAACACCAACTTTCTCACGAAGCTGATTAATAAAGATTACGATACAGTTTGACTTGCTGATTACCGCAGTCAGCTTACGAAGTGCCTGTGACATTAGCCTTGCTTGCAAACCGACATGAGAATCCCCCATGTCACCATCAATCTCGGCCCTCGGTACTAAGGCTGCAACTGAGTCGACGATAACAATATCAACCGCACCGGAACGAACCATCGTCTCTGTGATCTCAAGTGCCTGCTCTCCATTATCCGGCTGTGAAATATATAAGTTATCAATATCTACTCCTATCTTCTTTGCATAAACAGGGTCCAGAGCATGCTCCGCATCTATAAAACCTGCGATACCGCCTCTTTTTTGAACCTCGGCAACCATATGGAGCGCTACCGTTGTCTTACCACTACTTTCCGGACCATATACCTCAACAATTCTTCCCTTTGGAATACCGCCAAGACCTAATGCGATATCGAGGCTGATAGAACCTGTAGGTACTGTCTCTATGTTCATATGGGCTCCTGTATCCCCCAGTTTCATCACAGAACCCTTGCCATATTGTTTTTCTATCTGCGCAAGAGCAGATTCTAATGCTTTTATCTTATCCTCATTCGCCATGTTACTTCTCCTTTTCCCTGCACCAAACATGTGTTCTTATTCTGCTATCATCTTATCTTATTCTAAGTTTTTTGTCAATACCTTATCCAAACAAATATCGAGTAATCGAATACGAAGGAGGAAGCCTTATCCTAGGTATATTTATAGTATACGAAAGCCTGGATGGCTTGTAAATAATAGAATAGAAAACAAGGTTGAGAAAAAAATCAAGATTTTTCATACTATTGCACAATCCTGTTCATTCTATCTTCTTTTGTTTAGCAGCTACTTCATGAATGAAAACTTAATTTTTGTGTACAATAGTAACGTAGTTCATGAAATAAGTATGATTCTATGAAAATAAACCGACTCAAATCTGTCTCATTATTCGGAATATGTACTTAGGGGCTATGGCAAAATAGAAAATAATGTTGAGGTAAAAATATGAACGATGACGATATTATCTGTACATGTTATGATGTGACTGTGAAAGACATCAAAGATGCTTATGCAAATGGTGCCACAACCTTAGAAGCAATCGAAGAAACTACTCAGGCAGGTACACTTTGCGGTGTTTGTATTGAAGATCTGGAAAGTCTGCTTGATACTTTAAGCAAACAAGAATAACCGGCCGATAAAATGGGTTACCACAGTAACGATAGCATTCTATCTTATCTGCGGTAACCCCTTATATGCTACATATAGGTACCCTTTGGCTGTATCAGTTTTGGACTATAGCCTTTTTTTTCTAAGGCTTTGACTATTGCTTTCTTATGTTCATGTCCAAAGGCTTCTAAGGTAATTACAAGTTCTACGGCAGTATTACGATTAATACTCACAAACTGGTTGTGTTCTAACCGAATTACATTTCCCTGTTCTTTTGCAATCACAGAAGCTACATTTACTAATTCACCAGGCTTATCCGGTAATTGCACCGATACTGTAAATATTCTGCCTCTTTCAATTAATCCATGCTGTACGATGGAGGACATCGTAATCACATCCATATTTCCACCGCTAAGAATAGAAACCACCTTTTTGCCCGTCACATCTAATTTCTTCAAAGCCGCTACGGTAAGTAACCCTGAATTTTCAACAATCATCTTATGATTTTCAACCATATCAAGGAAACTGACAATTAACTCTTTATCCTCAACTGTAATAATACCATCCACATTACTTTGTATGTATGGAAAAATCACATCTCCAGGCGTCTTTACAGCAGTACCATCAGCAATCGTATCCACCAGTGGTAAGGTCACAACATGTCCTGTTTTTAAGGATTCCTGCATACAATTTGCGCCGCAGGGCTCCACCCCAATCACTTTAATATTGGGATTTAATAATTTTACCAGTGTAGATACGCCGGCAAGTAAGCCGCCCCCGCCAACAGGACATAAGATAATATCAACCGTCGGAAGTTCCTTGATAATTTCCATAGCAATGCTGCCTTGTCCGGTCGCTACAACTTCATCATTAAATGGATGAATAAACGTATATCCATGGTCTTTTGCCAAATCAAGTGCGTGCTGACAGGCCTCATCATAAACATTACCATACAAAATTACTTCTGCACCATAACTTTTGGTACGATTCACTTTGATTAACGGGGTCGTCGTCGGCATTACGATGACTGCTTTTGCCCCATAGATTTTTGCCGCATAAGCAACTCCTTGCGCGTGGTTTCCGGCGGATGCGGTAATTAAGCCTTTT
The DNA here is from genome assembly GCA_023457255.1 of Bacillota bacterium. GTDB lineage: Bacteria > Bacillota > Clostridia > Lachnospirales > Lachnospiraceae > Lachnoclostridium. The sequence goes on from JAEWMB010000020.1 coordinate 479,500, forward strand.
TCTCTTTCTTCTTCTGATAAAGTACTGATCTTGTAATATGCACCTCTTACCTTATATGCACCGGTAAACTGCATATTTTCAGGCTTTAAATACACTTTGTTCCCTGTCATTTCCGAAAAATAATCACTGTACACAAGCTTTGTACGGTTGGTTACTTTTATGACCGCTTCACTGGCTTCTTCAAATTTTTCCAATGTCATCATCGTCATGTTCTCCTTCCCTGCGCAGACTTTTCTGCACATCTATAGGTCTCATAAATATGGATACCTAGCTGAAACGACAACCCGCATTGGGTTGTCGCTTGCCTCTTTACTCTTAAACTTATTTGTTATCCGCAGCAAATAATGCTTTAATAAAATCATCCGGATTAAACTTCTGTAAATCATCAATCTGCTCACCAACACCAATATATTTTACCGGTATCTTTAATTCCGATTGAATTGCAATTGCGATGCCACCTTTTGCAGTACCGTCTAACTTGGTAAGGACGATACCGGTAATATCTGCAACTTCATCGAATTGCTTTGCTTGTGCTAAAGCATTCTGTCCTGTAGTCCCATCTAATACTACAAGCGTCTCACGGAAAGCTCCCGGATATTCTCTTTCTATTACACGGTCAATTTTGCGAAGCTCTTCCATAAGGTTTTTCTTATTGTGTAAACGCCCTGCCGTATCGCAGATCAAGATATCTACATTACGAGCCTTTGCTGCCGTCACGGCATCATAAATTACCGCTGCCGGGTCGGAACCTTCTTTCTGAGCTATAATATCTACATGAGCACGATTTGCCCATTCCGTTAGCTGCTCAATTGCTGCTGCACGAAAGGTATCTGCCGCTGCGACCATAACCTTTTTTCCGTCATCCTTTAATTGACCTGCTAATTTACCAACACTGGTTGTTTTCCCAACACCATTCACACCAATTAACAGTACAACCGATTTATGCTTTTCAAACTCGTAAGCATCCTCCGGCAGGCTCATCTGCTCTCGCATACTTGCCATTAATAATTCACGGCACTCACTTGGCTCTTTTATTTTATTTTCTTTTACCTTATTTTTAAGATTTTCAATAATAGCGGTTGTGGCATTAATCCCCAAATCAGCCATAATCAGTGTTTCTTCCAATTCTTCATAGAAGTCATCATCAATATTTGATGAGCCTGTGAAAATTGATTCTATACTGGAAATTACATTATTTCTAGTCTTTGCTAAACCAGAAGCCAGACGACTGAAAAACCCTTTCTTTTCTCCCAAAGCATTCACCTCTAATCAACATTTCTTGCTGTAAATAAATAACATGAAACCCTTTACAACAATTACGTACTTTTTATAATATTTCTTTTTTATAATTCTGTCAACAGCAAAATGGACATGTTAACAAAGAAGAGTGACCCGTTAGAGACATTCTTAAGTGTGAGGTTAGAAAATTTTTAAGCTCCATACTTTGGTGCCTTTCGAGCTTTTCTTCACACTAACTATCTAAATTATCTTCGATAAGGCTCACACTTACTAAAGTTGAAACACCTTTTTCCTGCATGGTAATACCATATAACACGTCAGCAGCCGCCATAGTTCCTCTGCGGTGAGTAATAATAATAAACTGGGTATCCCTGGTAAGTTTATGGAGATAGTTCGCAAATCTCTTTACGTTGGAATCATCAAGTGCCGCCTCAATCTCATCGAGAAGGCAGAACGGAGACGGTTTTAAGTTCTGAATTGCAAATAAAAGAGAGATTGCAGTGAGTGCTTTTTCACCACCGGATAATTGCATCATATTTTGAAGTTTCTTTCCCGGCGGTTGTGCAATAATCCGAATTCCGGCTTCTAAAATATCCTCACCCTCTGTAAGCTCCAAGGTCCCTTTCCCACCGCCAAAAAGTTCCTTAAATACAACATCAAATTGCGCTTTAATATCAGCAAACTTTTCTTCAAACTGCCTTCTCATTTCTTCGTCCAGCTCATGAATAATACCCAAGAGACTTTCTTCGGCAGCAATTAAATCCGCTTTCTGGGCTGTTAAAAATTCAAAACGTTCCGAAAGATTCTTATAATCCTCTATTGCATTGACATTAACATCACCTAAGGATTTAATACTATTTTTAAGCTCCGCAATTCCTTTTTTATTGGAAACCGGATTGTTTAACTCTTCTTCCTGATATTCTGTGGCAGTACCAACCGTCAATTCATATTCTTCCCACATATAACTAATTTGTGCATCCAAAACCTCGGATAATTTTTCCTTTTGATTTTGAAGCCGAAAAGTTTCTTTATCAAGAATTCCAAGACGATTCTGAAGTTCTTCTCTAACCGACACAAATCTTTTATAATTTTGGCCCATGGCATCCTTTTGCTCACTTGCCTTTGTAATCTGTTCTTCCAGTATGTAAAGCTGTTCCAAATCTCCTTGCTTTTTCTTTAAATTTACCGCGATTTGTGCTTCACGTTGATTTTTTTGTTCCGTAGAGTTTTCCGCTTCTCTTCGCAGCTCCTCTTCCTCTGATGCCAGTGTCTCTATATCACGGCGTACACGACGCATATTTTCCAACACATATTGTATGCTTTGTTCCAGATTCGAGGATTCGACCAAGAGAGCGGAAGCTTCCTCCGTGGAATTTTGCTTCGCCATTCGTTCCTTCACAAGACATTGATTGCATTCGTCAATTCGCTGCTCCTTTTGCGCAGCTTTTCTTTCGTTGTCAATCAAAGAATTCTTAAGGTTATCCATGTTAACCTTAAGTTCCTGATTCTGATCTTCCATTAACTTGAGCTCATTCATAAATTCCAGAAAAGTATGGCGCATTCCATCCAGCTTTTCCTGTTCTTGTCTTTGATTCATTTTTGCTGTATTGGCTTCTACCGACAATTCGGACAACCTCGTTTGGTTTGTCTCAATAGTCTCTCTCATCAAATGCCGCTGCTCTTTAAAATTAAGAATATCTTCATTCAATTTTGTAACTTCATTTTTCAGAATAAGTACATTTTCCTCTAATTCTTCAATCTCCCTGCGCCTGGACAATAGATTACCGGAATTTTTATATGCTCCGCCGGAGAGTGACCCTCCTGGACTTAACTGTTCACCTTCAAGCGTCACAATTCGTAAACTATACTTATACTTTTTTGATAACGCTATCGCGTGGTCTATATGATCAACGACGTAAGTTCTTCCAAGTAAATACTTTAATAAATTATCAAATCTACTCTCTGCATGAACCAAAGAACTCGCAAGTCCAACGACTCCCTCTTCTGTTAACACCTGTTCATTTACTGAAATACTCCCCTGTATACTAGTCAGCGGTAAAAAAGTGGCTCGTCCATGCCTTCCTTGTTTTAAAAATTCGATCAGCCTTTTTGCCGTGTCCTCATTATCCGTTACGATATTTTGGATATTTCCTCCCAGTGCTGTCTCAATTGCAGTTTCATAATTCTTGTCCACCTTAACTATGTCGGCCACAACACCGATGATACCGGGTACTTGTTCTTTCTGTTCCATAATGCGGCGAATGCTGTTACCATATCCGTCATACCGCTCAGTCAAGTTCTTAAGGGAATCCAGCTTCGCGTTTATGGATAAATAGGATTGATTCTTTTGATTCGATGCTGCAGCCCCTTGGTCAATTTTTTTCTGAAGTTCCTCGATATTCTTTACTAACTCTTGATTCTCTGAAGTAACACCAGCTATCTGTTCCATAATATGAGCAGTATTTGATTTTAATTCCTCTAATCGAATACCAAGAGAAGACTCCTCACTTTTTATCTTTAAAATCTTTTGATTAATCTCAGCTTTTTTGATTGAATTTTGCTCATTGATGGTTTCATAACGTTGCAGATTTGTCTTTATATTTGAATTGTCGTTTAAAATTCGAAAGATTTCATTGTTGCAGGATTCAATCTCCTTCGTATATTCTTGAATACGCTCTTCCAGCTGAAACATAGCTTGGCTGCTTCGCGATTTTTGTTCCTCTAATGTCCGTAATTTTTCATCGATCTCTTGTTTTTCCTTACGGTATCCATCTAATTCAGAAAACTTCTTTTGCGCATTTGCTTTGATAGAATCAATCCGGGACTGAAATGAGTTTTCATTCTGCGTTATAGAAATAACCTGTTCTTTTAAGACCTTAATCTCACCGTCAGTCTTTTCCATACTAAGCTGCAACTCATTTTTGCATGATTTCGCAGCTTCAAGTTCCTCTCCTAACTGTTCTAGTTCTACTTCCAGCCTTTCATATTCTGTCTTGACTTTATCAAACTCATGTTTAGTTTGGCTAAAATCCTCTGTTACGATTTGGGTTTTATTATCAACCTCAATCTTTAATTGATTATTCTTCTCGTACTCAATTAAAAACTGATTTACTTCTAATTTCTTAAGCTGTTCCTTAAGAAGTAAATATTCTTTCGCCACTTCCGATTGTTTCGCAAGTGGTCCAATCTGTCTCTCAATTTCCGATATAATGTCACTAACACGTGAAAGGTTGAGTCGTTCTGCTTCAAGATCACGTTCCGCCATCGTCTTTCTTTTTTTGAATTTAACAATTCCGGCAGCCTCGTCAAAAAGTTCTCTTCTCTCTTCTGGCTTTCCACTTAAAATCTTATCAATTTGCCCCTGACCAATGATAGAATAGCCCTCTTTGCCAATGCCCGTATCCATAAATAGCTCTTGTACATCCCGTAATCTGCAGTTCGAACCGTTAATCATGTACTCACTTTCTCCGGAACGATAGACACGTCTTGATATCGTCACCTCTTCATATTCAATCGGCAATTTATGGTCAGAATTGTCCAGGGTAATTGCTACATAGGCAAACCCCAGTGACTTCCTCATCTGAGTTCCGGAAAAAATAACATCCTGCATATTAGCACCACGGAGCTGCTTTGCACTTTGTTCACCTAAAACCCAGCGAACTGCGTCTGCAACATTGCTTTTACCACTGCCATTTGGTCCAACAATACCGGTAATTCCATTGTTAAATTGAAACGTTATTTTGTTTGCAAACGATTTAAAACCATGAACCTCAATACTCTTTAAATACATTGTTTCCCTCATTTCCGCGTTGTTTTTTGCGCTTCCCAAGTTTGTATGTGCAGCGCAGACACAAACTTGCTGAGTAAAAGATTATTTTTTTCACTCATACTTGTAATTTTCGCAATTGTAGAATAGAGCGATATGCCGCTTCCTGCTCTGCGGCTTTCTTCGTACGTCCGGTTCCAATTTCTAAACGTTCCTCATCCATCTTGGCCACTACCGTAAATTTCTTATTGTGATCCGGTCCGGCCTCCTGAAGCAATTCATAGCTTAGATGTTTTTTATAATCACTTTGAACAATTTCTTGCAAGATAGTCTTGCTATCATAAAAGAGCTTCTTATGTTCAATATCAGCTAATATATAATTACCAATAAACTCTTTTGCATTAGCAAAACCACCATCCAAATAGATAGCGCCAATAACCGCTTCTAAAGCATCGGAAAGAATAGAGTCCCTGTCTCTTCCTCCTGTGGCATCTTCCCCTTTTCCGAGAAATACATAACTTCCCAAACTAAGTTCTCTGGCACATAATGCAAGTGTTTGCTCACATACCATACTAGCTCGCAATTTTGTTAAATCTCCTTCCGGCATCTTGGAATGTTTTGAAAACAGCCACTCACTCGTAGTTAACTCTAACACTGCATCTCCTAAAAACTCCAAACGTTCATTATTGGCTAATTTACTTAACCTCTTCTCATTTGCAAAGGAGCTATGCGTTAAAGCCTGTCTTAATAGACCTGGTTGCCCAAACGTATAACCAATCTTTTGTTCAAATTCTCCCAACATTTTTTTTGCTGATAATTCTCCCATTATTCACCTCATTCTAAAGCATTCTAGTTCTCTCATAGAGAGATAGTTCTCTCATAGAGAGATAGTTCTCTCTCATAGAGAGAACGGAAAAAAGGGTGTTGCCATCTGCACCGCTAAGGCAACACCCAATCATATTATTCCAATGCATTCTTGATTTGTTCCACTGCATCCGCAACTGTTACAATATTCTCTGCCTCTTCATTTGGAATCTCGATATCGAATTCTTCTTCGATTCCCATAATAATTTGGTAGATATCCAAAGAATCTGCTCCCAAGTCATCAATAAAGGTTGTCTCCATTGCAATTTCTTCTGCTTCGATGTTTAATACTTCCCCAATAATTTTCTGTAATTTTTCAAATTCCATAACGTTTTCCTTTCTTACTCGCGATTTCTAATCTTCTTTTTGAATATTCTCTTTAATTTTACCATGGATATCATTCTCTTTAAATGATATACACTGAATGATAGAATTTTTGATTTCTACTGCATTCGAACTACCGTGGCTCTTCACCACAAGACCATTGAGACCAAGCATCGGTGCTCCACCGTAACTTGATAGGTCAAAATCCTTTAAGGTTCTTTTTAGTGCTGGCTTTACTAACGCTGCACCGATTGTACTAATCGTTGTGCTTGTAAGTCCGGCTTTGATTTTTTTAACCAACGCACTTGCCAAGCCCTCATAAAGCTTTAAAATAACATTACCTACAAAGGCTTCACACACAATAACATCTGCTGCGCCATTAGGAATCTCGCGCGCTTCAATACTTCCGATAAAATTAATTTCATCGCAATTCTTTAGAAGCGGGAAGGTTTCTTTTACTAAAATGTTCCCCTTCTCTTCCTCAGCACCGATATTAACGATTGCAACCCTTGGATTCTTAATTCCTACCACATGTTCCATATAGATGGAACCCATCTTTGCAAATTGAACCAAATGCGATGCTCTTGCATCTACATTTGCGCCACAATCTACTAAAAGGGAAACCCCATTCATAGTTGGAATTAAAGGAGCCAATGGCGGGCGTTCAACACCCTTAATCCTTCCGGCAATCAACTGCGCACCTACAAGCACCGCTCCTGTACTTCCTGCAGAAACAAACGCATCTGCTTCCCCATTCTTTACAAGATTAAGTGCAACAACAATCGAAGAATCTTTTTTTCTACGGATAGCATTGACCGGTGCTTCTTCATTGGTTATCACCTCACTGGCTGCTGCTACCTTAATACGATTCGAGTCGTACGTATACTTCTTTAGTTCTTCTTGTACGGCGGTCAATTGACCCACTAAGTGTACTGTGATTTCAGGACATTCATTGACAGCTTCTACGGCGCCTCTCACAATCTCGGATGGAGCATTGTCACCGCCCATTGCATCTACCGCAACTCTAACTGTACTTTGCATTTCTACCTTTCCTTTCCTCAGCATTACCTATGTACCAATATAACCGATTGCATATAAAAAATCAACCACTATTTTTCATGCAAAAATTAGAGAAACAAAGTGCCTTCTTCGCTTTAAAATCCTCCTATCTCCAGCATAAGCGAAGACAATTTGTTCGGCGAAGACACTTCGCATTGTAACCCCTGAGCAGGAGAGTATGAGTTCTTTAGGAAGTTTTTTATTCGATATATCCATTAAAAAAGCTGTTATCCCGCAGCGAATTGCGAAATAACAGCTATGATTTTTTACTCCATTTTAATGCAATCCTTAACTTAGTTTCAAAGAGTCAATCCAACTTAGTTTTTCACATAGAAGAAGGACTTTAAAGTGCTATACCCTAAATTCTGCGGTTGAATGATCTGCTCTGTACTTCCAACAAATAATATTCCTTTCGGTTTTAGCGCCTCATTGAACTTCTGATAAATTACATCCTTTGCTTCTTCTGTAAAGTAAATTAAAACATTTCTGCAGACAATCAAATCCATTCCACTAGGGTAAGGATCCTTTAACAAATTATGCTGACGAAACTCAACGCACGCTTTTATACTATCAGCAATCTGATATGTACCGGAATTCACAGCAGTAAAATACTTAGTAGCAAACTCCTGCGGTAACCCTTTTAGGCTTTTACTGTTGTACAGGCCCATTCTTGCCTTATCTAGCACTTGTTTATCAATATCTGTCGCAATTACCTTTATCTTAGATAAGGGAATAAATTTTGACAGCAACATGACTAAAGAATATGGCTCATCTCCGGTGGAACATGCCGCACTCCATATTTTTAAATTAGGAGACTTTTGCAAAAGAGAAGGAAGAACTTCCTTCTCTAGCAATTGCCACTGTTCCGGATTACGGTAGAACTCCGAGACATTTATGGTAAGGTAAGTAACAAACTCGTCAAACATTACCTTATTTTGCTTTAGCACACTGACATACTCTGCATAAGTGGTATACTTATGTTTTGTTATTAAAGAGTCAATCCGTCTCTTCATCTGACGCTCTTTGTATGAATTCAAATCAATCTTAGTTAATTCATAAACGCTTTTCTTAAAGACTTCATAACTATCCGTCATCTTTCCTCTCATTCTGCCATTCTTATGGCTGTAAAATTCAGGAGGAATTTTGTACGCCAGTACAAATATCCAAATCCTATTATTCTTCTGTAGCTGGTTCTGTTACTTCTTCCACTGGTGCTTCTAAAGCCTTGATACTTAAGCTGATTTTTTTATCATCGTTGTTAAAATCTACAACCTTAGCTGTAATTTCCTGACCAATCTTTAAAGCATCCGCCGGCTTCTCAATATGCTCTTTGCTAATCTGAGATACGTGAAGTAATGCGTCCACACCTGGCTCTAATTCGATGAAAGCACCAAACTCTGTCATACGAGCAACTTTACCGGTTACAACGTTACCAACAGCGTACTTCTCGCTTGCATTTGCCCAAGGATTCTGCTCTGGGAATTTAAGGCTTAATGCAATTTTTTCACCTTGGATATCCTTGATGAATGCCTTTACAGTATCGCCAACTTTAAATACCTTCTTTGGACTTTCAATACGTCCCCAAGACATCTCAGAGATGTGAAGCAAACCATCTGCACCGCCTAAATCGATAAATGCACCGAAATCTGTAACGTTCTTTACAGTTCCTTCTACCACATCACCTACATTAATCTTAGCGAATAAAGCTTTGGATAATTCCTGCTTCTTAGCAACTAATAATTGCTTGCGGTCACCAATAATTCTTCTTCTTTTTGGATTGAACTCACTGATTACAAATTCAATTTCCTGATCCTTGAACTTCTCAAGGTTTTTCTCATAAGTGTCACTAGCCAAAGAAGCTGGAATGAAGATTCTAGCTTCATCTACGATTACACTTAAGCCACCATCTAATACAGCAGCTACTTTTGCTTTTAATACTTCTTTGCTGTTAAATGCTTCTTCTAATCTCTTGCTGCCTTTTTCTGCTGCAAGTCTCTTGTAAGTAAGAAGAACCTGACCTTCACCGTCATTTACCTTTAATACTTTAACGGTCATTGTGTCACCTTCACTTACAACGGTTCTAAGGTCAACGTTTGGTTGGTTAGTATACTCATTTCTTGTGAGAATCCCGTCTGCTTTGTATCCTATATTTAAGACGATTTCGTCTTCTTTTACACGAATAACTGTACCATCGACTACCTCTCCGTTGTGTATTGTTACTAATGACTCCTCCAATAATTGTTCAAAACTCATTTCTGACATTCTAGTATGAACCTCCTTGATAATATTATTTGGGGTGGAAGCCCCTGCAGTAATACCTACGCTACGAAAAGATTTAAGTTGATTTAAATCCAGGTCAATAAGTTTCTGTATATAGTAAGTATTTGCACATTCCTTTTTAGAAATTTCGTAAAGCTTTCTCGTATTCGAACTATGCTTTCCTCCGATTACAATCATCGCTTCAGAAGTCTTTGATAGCGTTGCTGCTTCTGTCTGACGTTCCTCTGTGGCATTGCATATCGTATTTAAAACAAGTATATCATAACCCTTTTTTGATATAATTTCAACTAATTCTTGAAAATTCTTGTAATTAAATGTCGTTTGGGCTACAATACACACCTTTTGCTCAGAAGATAACTGAATTTTTTCTGCTTCATATGCATTCCCAACTACAATAGCAGGATTCTTGCACCAACCTACGATTCCAGCCACCTCCGGATGTTCTTCATCTCCTATCACAATCACCTGACGTCCGAGTTCACTCTGCTCTTTCACAATTCTATGAATTTTCAGCACATAAGGGCAAGTAGCATCTACTATTTCAAAATTTCTCCCTTGCTTCCCCTCGATTTCCTTGATTTGATCCAGTACACTCTTTGGTACACCATGAGATCTTATTACTATTGTGCCCTTGTCAAGATTTTTCAATTCATCCAAAGAATGAATGACTTTAACTCCTTTCCCTTCTAAATCTTTAACAACTTCATCATTGTGAATGATTGGCCCATAAGTATAGACGGCTTTTCCATTTGCTATCTCTTCATACACTTTATCTACTGCTCTTTTCACACCAAAACAAAAGCCTGCTGTTTTTGCAAGTGTTATTTTCAAAACTTTTACCTAAGTCTGTTTCTTGAAACCTCTCGGTAGGCTGTATGTTTCATACTTAAAAACATGCAGCTCAATAGGCGGTTGAAAAGAAAATTTAATTTTCTTTCAAATTTACTTTAAAAAATAGATTCAGAATATGAGTGGCTACCTCTTTCATCGTCATAGCCGAGCTATCCACTAAAATCGCATCCTCTGCCTGACAAAGCGGTGAGATGTCACGATGCATATCGCGATAATCACGATCAATAATACTCTCTTCTATTTCCTCAAGTGAAACCGACTCTCCCTTTCTAATTAATTCTTTATATCTACGGCCGGCACGTACTCTGGAACTTGCGGTCAAATATATTTTTAAATCAGCACTTGGCAGTACATGGGTTCCTATATCTCTGCCATCCATTACTACATTTTCTGTAGCAGCAAGCCTTTGCTGCAATTCAACTAATTTCTCACGGACCTGACGCTTTACGGAACACGCGGATGCCATGGTGCCTGCTTCAACAGAACGAATCAAGCTGTTTACATTTTCCCCGTTTAATAAAACCTGCTGTTCGCCCTGCTCAAATGCGATAGAGATATCTACTTGCTCACAGGCTTTCGTCACAGCCTCTTCCTCTTCCAGAGAAATATTTTCACGAACGAAATAAAGCCCCATTGCACGATACATCGCACCTGTATCAATATAAATATACCCTAGTTGCTTCGCGATTTTCCTGGCTATGGTGCTTTTTCCGGCACCGGCAGGTCCATCAATAGCAATGCTGTAGTATTTTTTGTGTCTGTCCAACTAACGTTCCTCCTAATTTTGTGCAGCTGCTCTTCCGGCAGCAGCACCAGTAGACCATGCAATCTGTAAATTATAGCCGCCGGTTAACGCATCCAGGTCTAAGACTTCACCAACAAAATAGACTCCCTTGATTCGCTTGGATTCCATTGTGGCAGGATCGATTTCTTTTACTTTAATTCCGCCTTTTGTAACTACTGCCTCATTAAATCCACCAAAACGCGCAATACGAAAGGTCATATTCTTTAAACAGTCTACTAATCTGGCACGTTCTTCTTTGGTTATAGCATTTACCTGTTTGTCTGGTGCTATTTCACTAAGTGTTATTATAATGCCTATTAATTTTTGTGGCAATAGATGATCCAAGGAATTTTTAAATTGTTTGTTTTTATATTCTTCAAAATCCCGGAGAATCCTTGCATCCAACTGTTCAAAAGTCAGAGCAGGCTTTAGATCCAGGTGAAGTATCAACTCACATTCGTCAAGAAAAGGAAGCAATATACTTGTGCCGCTTAGAATGACAGGTCCACTGACTCCAAAATGGGTAAATAACATTTCACCAAAGGCACGATAAAGTTCTTTTCCCACCGGAATCTTCCTTTTTTTCTTCCCTTTCTTTCCCTGCCCGGATTCTTCTGCCCCTGCCTCAAACAATCTTGCTTCTCCGGCAGTTACAGTAACTTCAACATTCTTAAGTGATAAGCCTTGCAGCTCTTTTGCATACCCTTCCTGCAAATGCATAGAAACAAGGGACGGATATCTTGGTGTAATTTCATGTCCAAATTCCTTTGCAAAGCGATATCCGTCTCCCGTTGAACCTGTAGACGGATAGGATAAGCCCCCCGTTGCAACGATAACAGAACTTCCTTCTACATAAGTACCATTAGCCAAGGTAATACCAGTCACTCTGCCGGACTTCTCGTGCAAACCGGTAACTTCAGTATTTAAGTGAATCTTTACATCCAGATTCCTCATCTCCCTCTCGAGAGAAGAAATAACATCGGAAGAATGATCGGATACAGGAAAAACTCTGTTTCCACGTTCCACCTTAGTTTTAAGACCCAATTCCTCAAAGAAATTTATAGTATCCTCATTGGTAAAAGAGTATAACGAGCTAAACATAAATTTTGAATTCGTAACGATATTGGCAAATATATTCTCTAAATCAGAAGCATTGGTTATATTACATCTCCCTTTTCCGGTAATATATATCTTCTTTCCTAACTTTTCATTCTTTTCATATAACTCAACTTTTTTCTTTTTTCTCGCTGCCATGATTGCTGCTATCATACCAGCAGCACCGCCGCCAACAACCAGGATTCTATCTTCCACACTAACCAAGCCTTTCCATAGCCCGCAATTTTTCGGCCGCAGGCACTAATTTATCTTTATCTTCTTTTGATTCTTCTATTGTAATCTATCTTTTCGTTCATGACAATCCAAGTTTTTCTTCTTAAGAAAAAGAGACCTAACAAAACAACCGCAATCATACGATAATCGCTATGTCTTGTTTAGTCTCCTTTTCCTTACTGCTTCGTTTCCATATATACATGGTTGATATCGAATTCAAAATGTCCGGAGGCATACGGACCATCCATCACACGAAACACTACCTTATGATAAGTATCCGATAAGTTATCCAATAAACTTTGTGCTACCGCATCTAAGATTTCAGCCTCAACAGAACTGCCTACATTTTGTACCGGCGGCTGATTTCCTGTAAAACTAACAATGACCATATCATCCTTCGTAGTAACGGAATCAACTCCAATCGTGAATGACTCATCTTCCATCGACTCGACTACCTTGTCTACGATTAGTTCCGGTGTTATCTCCGTATCAGAGGGAACCATTGCTATTACGGATATTTTCTCAGCGGTTTCTGCACTGATGGAATATATAGAAAGTTCTTTTTCGTTAATCTGTATCTCCGGCGTAGCTGGTATCTGGGTAATAGTTGGAACCGTAGTCGGTAATGGCTCCTGCTTTTGCTCCAAATTATTTGGACCACTGCAACCCCAAAAATAAACCATGCAAAGAAATACAACTGAGACTAATCCAACCAATTTCTTGTTTTTCATATCACACGTCTCCTTATTCATAGCAGGAAATTTTCTTCTATATTTCGGATAGAATTCGGTAATTGCTTTATATTATTTCTTCCTTTAAAGAATAACGGCTAAGTATGTCATTTCTATGGTAAAATCACAAAAAGAAAAGAAAATCACATTAATTTTTGTATTTATATCATTTTTCCTGTGTTTTTGATAACTAAAATTCGTCTTCTAATAAAACCCTAAGTAATAAAATCTTAGCCATCTGAACTGTTTGATTCCTTATTTCATCTCTAGAACCCACACCGGATAATAATATAGTATGAATCTTTTCTTTATAATAGCATGAGAGATATACGGTACCAACAGGCTTTGCCGGCGTTCCTCCAAGCGGACCTGCAATTCCTGTAATTGCTACAGCTATGTCCGCGGCGGCGGCTTTCGCAGCCCCTCTTGCCATCTCTCCTGCGGTTTCTTTACTTACGGCACCATAGGAAACAAGTGTATCATGAGAAACACCGAGGCACTCCTCCTTTGCTTTATTTGCATAAGTAACATAACTCCGGTTTATGACACTTGAGGCTCCCGAGACATTAATCATATTTGCCATAAATAACCCGCCTGTGCAAGATTCTGCCGCTGTTAAGGTTAGGCCTTTTTTACTCATCCTATTAATTAACAAGAATTCTAACAGTTCCTTATCCTCAAAGGAATAGAGACTGGAGCCAAAACATGCTATTAACTCCTTTTGTAAGAAATCCTTCCACTGAATGCCTGCTTTCTCATCTTTTTGTTTTTTATGAAAATAAATCATGACATCTAGCACTTCACCAAACTGTTCTTCTGTTAATGTGCCTTCACATACCTTCGGAGCCTTGTTTATTTCCAAACAATCTGTTGTTATCAATAGCTCCGAATCTTTGTCAAAAAGTTTTTTAAGCTCCCTATTTAGGTAACTTTTCCTAACACCACATAGTTTAACCACAAGAGAAGAAAGAATACCCTCGGAAAGGTCAGAATTATTTTTTTTCATGTCATGAGATAGCTGGGTAATCGCACTGTCAAGGTTTGATAATAGGTAATAGATAGTTTCTTTTACTACCAATTTTATCCCAAACGTTTTCTGTTCTGATAAAATATCCATATTATTTTTTCGTAATGTACTCTCGAGCATATTTTCTTCCTCTGGCGTAAAGCCACTGAATATTACAAAAGAATAGCTTTTATTTAATTTTTCTTTCCACTTTTCCATATCAAAGACTGCGGCATATTCCGAAAGAATAAATCCTTCTCCCTGTAGATTTTTTATTAATCGGATTAATTTTTTAGGGACTGCGAAATCATGAAAAGTTCGATTTATTTTATGAATGATATAATACTCCATCAAAGCCTCCTTAAATAATGAATCTATTGCAGAATCATGCGATATAATATCAATATTCCCTCTACTCCTAGAAATAAATTATTATTTCTTCGTATAAAAAGATGGCCTGGCTTTCAATATCAGCCGGCCATACTTTCTATCAGTAATTTTACATTTTAATTCCCATTATGTGCCCTAGTAGGCGTAAAAATCAAGAGGTTGAAAAAACGTTTTTCATTTTTCAGCCTAACTCTACAACAAGAATAAATAACTATTTTTGCTATTTCGTTCCATCCAATAGAATGCAGCGATTTTTGTAGAGATAATCTAATAGGGAGATTACGGTTAGACCAAATGCTAACCATAAAAATATCTGCTCTAACACATTAAAAAGAGGTAAATTGGAATCAAAGATAAACAGGATACACATAATCATCTGCACTGCTGTTTTAAATTTTCCCCAATAGCTGGCTGCAATTACCAGCCCATTATCGGAAGCTACCAAACGAAAACCACTGATAATAAACTCTCTTGCAATAATTACAATAACTACCCAAGCTGGTACCGTCCGGAATTCCACAAAACATATTAAAGCAGAGCAAACTAATAATTTATCCGCCAAAGGATCCATAAATTTACCAAAGTTTGTTACAAGATTATATTTTCTAGCCAGATAACCATCCACAAAATCAGAGAAACATGCAATTACAAATACGACTAAGGCAATATAGTTACCATATGGTATTTCCGGCCATAACATCAGTATTAAAAATACCGGTATCATGATAACCCTAAATATTGTAATCTTATTTGGCAGATTCATAATTTCCTCCTTAAGCCTACTCGGCTGTCCCTATTAAATCATATTCTTTTGCTTCAGTTACAGTAACCTCCACAAACTCACCAGACATAAGTTCATCTTTGGTGTGTACAAATATATATCCATCAATGTTTGGAGCGTCCATATAAGTTCTTCCAATGAAGATTCCTTCTTCTACAAGTTTGCCTTCTATCAATACCTTTAATTTACGTCCAACCATTGCTTCCGCTCTTTCAAAAGCAATTCCTTGCTGAATTTCCATCAATTCTTTTTGACGCGCTGCTTTTAGCTTCTTTGTAATCTGATCTTTCATCTTCGCGGCCGGTGTATTCTCTTCTTTAGAATAAGTAAATACTCCAAGACGCTCAAATCTCATCTTACGCACAAAGTCTTTTAGGAGCTCATGGTCTTCTTCTGTTTCACCAGGGAATCCCGTAATTAATGAAGTTCTAAGAGCGATATCCGGAATTTCTTTACGAAGCTTTGCAATCAGTGCTACTAATTCCCCATGATTTGTTCTTCGACCCATACGCTTAAGGATATCATCGGATGCATGTTGAATTGGGATATCAAGATAGTGACAGATTTTCGGTTCTGACTTGATTACCTCAATCAGCTCGTCATTAATTTCTTCCGGATAACAGTATTGAATCCGTATCCAATCAATACCGTCGATTGCACAGAGCTTACGCAATAATTCAGGGAGCATTTTCCTGCCATATAAATCTACGCCGTAAACGGTAGTTTCTTGCGCAATTAAAATTAATTCCTTTACTCCGCCTTCTGATAGAAACTTCGCTTCTTCCACCAGGCGTTCCATTGGTACACTACGATAATCACCGCGAATTTTCGGAATGATACAATAGGTACAATGCTTATCGCATCCTTCTGCAATTTTTAAGAAGGAATAATATCCTCCGGTCGTATTCACACGGTTAGTTTTAATCTCTGATAAGTAATCGACATCTCTAAAAGACTCTGTCCGCTCTCCGCCTAATACCTTATCTATTACCTCGGTAATAGTGTCATAACTGGTAGTTCCAAGCAATGCGTCAACTTCAGGAATCTCTGCTAAAATATCTTCCTTATATCGCTGAGCCAGACAACCTGTCACAATAAGACCTTTTAAGCTGCCGCTTTTTTTATATTCTGCCATTTCAAGGATAGTATTAATACTTTCTTCTTTTGCATCGTGGATGAAGCAGCATGTATTAACTACTATGATATCTGCCTCGCTTTCCTCGTTAGTTAGTTCAAAGCCACGGTCTCTAATTAATCCTAGCATTACCTCGCTGTCAACTAAATTCTTGTCACAACCAAGTGAGATAAAAAATATTTTCATTCTATAAAACCTTTCTAGTTCTTTTCGGATATCAAAATCGTTACCATATATTTCTATCATTATTCATAACGATTCCCTACATATAAAAATTTTAGGCAATCCTGATTCTTTCCCTAATGATTACCTGAAATCCTAATTTTTGTATATATAAGTTTTTCTCCATTACAAATTATTGTATCAGCTTTTAATGGAAATTCAAATAGTAAATAAAAGATTTTTATATTTTTATAGTTTATTTATAATTGGAACTTTTTCGCTCCATACACACAATTATTCATAAGCATGGCAATTGTCATCGGACCAACCCCTCCAGGAACCGGAGTGATCGCACTTACTACATCAATCACATCTTCATAGTCTACATCACCGCATAGCTTATTGTTTTCATCCCGATGCATACCCACATCAATTACTACTGCACCATCTTTTACGTGTTCCTTTGTTAAAAATCTCGGTTTACCTATTGCAACCACTAAAATATCTGCTCTTTTGGTAATCTCAGATAAATTTCTGGTTTTAGAATGGCATATTGTTACGGTTCCATTTTCACGAAGTAAAAGAAGTGCCATAGGCTTACCAACAATATTGCTTCTACCAAGAACAACACACTCTTTCCCTTCTATTTCAATTCCGGAGCGCTTTAACAATTGGATAATTCCGGCAGGTGTGCAGGAAAGATAGCCTGCCTGTCCGATACTTAGAGCTCCTACACTCTCCGGATGAAAACCATCGACGTCCTTTTTGGGGTCAATCGTTTTAATTACCTTGTTCTCCTCTATGTGGCCGGGCAATGGCAATTGTACTAAAATTCCGGTAACATCATCTCTATCATTTAAGCCCCTGATTAAGTTTAATAGTTCCTCCTCCGTCGTCTCCTCCGGCAACTCATAGGCCAAAGAACGAATTCCACAATATTCACAAGCCTTCTTTTTATTGCCGACATATACCGTAGATGCTGGATCTGTACCTACTTGGATTACTGCAAGTGTAACTTCTTTTCCTTTACTTTTTAGTTCAGAAACTTCTTTTCTTAATTCATCTTTGATTTCTCCGGAAATTCTTTTCCCATCAATTATTATCGCCATAACCTTTCTCTCCTCTCATCATAAGACCCTTTTTCTTTGCAGCATTGTTTTTCTTACAATCTTAAACCGTGGCAAAACAAACCATAATACATCCCTGTTTACATCATCGGAGCAAATAGCCTTAAGACAGATTGAAACAACCTCATCGGAAGTTTTCGCTTAATTTTATCCTCTGTCATTGGAATACTCTGATTCATTGTTTTTCATTCCACATACGGCCTTCCCCTATGATAAAATACTCTACAAAAATAAATTTTTTGGCACTTCGCAGAGCTTCTAACATATCTGGAAAATTCTCCTGACCACTTTCGTAGTATTTTACCTTAGTATTCCTATAAACCGGATAGCCGGAATTATTTACTATATATCCTACCTGTCCACGTACTTTCTTGTCAAGACCTTCTATGGTATTTAAACCTCTTCTTCTTGCCTTATTTCTTTTGATAGTTTTTTCCAGGAGGCATCAATTTGGATACGCATACGTCTTGCAGGCTTTTTCCCTCCAAGCATCCCATACAATAATCCGCCGAGAATTGGAAATGCAAGGATTGGTATACTCCACGCAAGCTTATAGGCAGGATTATCATTCCGGTTAATTACTAAGATCAATGCAAAAATGCTCATTGCTCGAAGTACAATTTGTATCCACCAAGATTCGCTGGTTAAATTAAGCATAAACATAACAAACCATATTGACTGTATTAAAATCAATACACTGACAATAAAGATTCGGCTTAATAATAAGCTCTTAATTTTATTCAAGCCATCGCCTCCTTTGTATTCCTTCTTAAGCATTCCCCACTTCGAAATATTATAGAGCATTCAATTAAAACAATCAATAATTTTACCAAATTATAGTTCATCTTAAGATTATATTCCATAAAAATAAAAAATCAGAGCAGGCTCCTAATTATACCAGAACCATACTCTGATTTTTATTCATAAGCAATCTTAGTTTCTATAATAATTAATTAAGCAGCCCTTTAAAATAATATCACGTTCATCATCCGTTAATTCACCAAGAGTAAGAGTAAACTCCTTCATTCCCTCATTAACAACATAAGCTTTGATTTCATCTTCTCTATTCTCTATCGCTTTCTTGATATCCTTAATGAATAGATAGTCCCCATTTTTAAATGGGATTTCTTCCTTCCATAAGAACGGAAGCATCCCCCAGTTAATCAAATTACTGCGATATCTCTTTGTAGCATATTCTTTCGCAATATTAGCAAGACCGCCAAGTACCTTTTGACAACTCGCTGCCTGCTCTCTCGCAGAACCATCTCCCGGCTTAACTGCATAAATCACGCTGCCGATTTCTGTTTTCTTGGGATCTGCTTCAAACATTTGATTAATCCTAGCAAATATCTCTGAAATTTCTGAGTTTGCGCTGTAGATATCTTCTACAGAACCTGCGGTTTGTCTTGCTTTTTCAGCAAGCTGAATTTCTTTTGCACGGCCTACATATGCCGGATCTTTCCTGGATAACGTAAATTCTGCTAATCCTAGCGGATTAGAACGATAGGAGGAAGTTTCACCGGAAGGAATTAATTCATCCGTTGTAGTTACCGGGTCATGAATCACAGAAACCACCTTTAACACTAAATCATCGGTAAGGCTTGACATAGCAGGCCAATCCACTATACCAGGCCCAAACTTAATTTCAACTGTCTTATCCGGTTTTCCCACACCATCATATACACGATTCTCATAGATCTTACTGTCAAAGAAATAGCGAGGTTTCGCAAAGTTTACATCAATATCTTCCGCTGAAGTTAAATAACCTTGATTTGCCGCCGTAGCAGCGATGGAACGAGCATCCATAAGCGCTACGGAAGCAATCTGACCATTGGTAATCTTAGATCCCTCACGATTTGGGAAGTTTCTGGTCGAGTGACGAATACTTAATCCATTGTTTGCAGGAACATCTCCGGCTCCAAAACATGGACCGCAGAATGCAGTCCGAATTGTTGCACCTGTCTGCATTAGCTTTGCTACAGAACCGTTTTTCACAAGTTCCATAAAGATTGGCTGGCTTGCCGGATAAACACTTAAAGAGAATTCATCCGCACCAATGTATTTTCCGTTTAGGATATCAGCCGCATCACAGATATTCTCAAAACCACCGCCTGCACACCCCGCAATGACACCTTGTTCAATGTATAATCTGCCGTTACGGATTTTATCTCTTAAAGTGTATTTCACTTTATTGTTATCTAGGCTGATGAGCGCCTTCTTCTCCACCTCGGCTAAAATATCCCCAAGATTTGCATTTAACTCCTCAATGCTATAGACATTGCTAGGATGGAACGGCATTGCAATCATTGGTCTGATTTCCGATAAATCAACGTAAACCATACCATCGTAATATGCAATTTCTTTCGGTGCAAGCTCTTTATATTCCTCCGCGCGGTTATGGATTTCATAAAATTCTTTTACTTTATCATCGGTTACCCAGATGGAGGATAAACAGGTGGTTTCCGTCGTCATAACATCAATACCGATACGATAGTCTACACTTAAATTTGCGATTCCATCTCCGATGAACTCCATTACCTTATTATTTACATAACCATTTGAAAAAACTGCACCAATAACAGCAAGGGCAATGTCCTGAGGACCTACTCCCTTTCTTGGCTTTCCGGTTAGATACACTCCAACAACTTTTGGCATATTAATATCATATGTTTTATTCAACAACTGTTTCACGATTTCCGGGCCGCCCTCCCCCATAGCCATTGTACCCAGTGCTCCGTGACGGGTATGACTGTCGGAGCCAAGAATCATCTTCCCTCCACCTGCCAGCATTTCGCGTGCGAACTGATGAATAACAGCCTGGTGCGGCGGAACATACATACCACCATATTTTTTTGCACAAGAAAGACCAAACATGTGGTCATCTTCATTAATCGTACCACCGACCGCACATAAACTGTTATGACAGTTCGTTAATACATAAGGTACCGGAAACTCGGTTAGTCCGCTCGCTCGTGCAGTCTGAATGATTCCTACAAAGGTTATATCATGAGAAGTAAGTTTATCAAATTTAATTCTTAGCTTTTCCATATTATCAGAAGTATTATGTGCTGCTAAGATTTCATAGGCAATCGTGTTTTGAGCTGCTTCTTCCTTAGTCATAGCTTTACCAGTCTTATGCTTAAGGATTTCTAATGCCTCTGAATTTTCTTCTATCATTGTCTGTCCATTTATTACATATGCACCCTGATTTAATAATTTTATCATACTTAACCTCATTTCTATACACACATAATCGCATGTACTTTTCTTTGCCTGCCAAATTTGTGTTAAGTATTTCAAATGCGTTTTACGTGCTTATACATTGCGTACTTGCACACTTTGCAGCTTAGACACAAACTTGCTAATTGATAGTTTCTTTCCTTAGCGAAACCTCTTTTCACTTCTCTTATTCTTTATTGTTTCACCGTAATACAGCACAAACTTTTAGATAAGAGGAATCACGAATGATTCCCCAAAATTTTCTTACTTTTCTTCAAATTCCATTATTTGTTCTTCATCACAGAATGTACTTAAGCTTCCTCTGCCTTCTTTTGCCTTTATATGCATAGTAATAACACCGGCTTCATCCTCTGTAAACTCAATGGTAATCTTTCCGCTAAAATTGGTAAAAAATACACCGTTATCATTGAGGATACCTTCTTCTCCCTCAAAGTACGTCTTGGAAATCAATCCTGAGTTTGTACCCATAAGAGGAAGTCTTGGAAACTCTGTTGTAATCTTTTCTCCTGCGGCAATTGCAGAATCGAAGAACACGTCTGACGAGTAGCTTACCTCATCACTGCTAAATAATAATTGAAGCTGTGTAATGTTTTTACTTGTATTATTTACTATGTGCAATTTGTATTTCTGAGATGCTTCAACTATCATGAAAACAAAAGAAAAAACAAGAACAGCGGCTACAATTCCACCAAAGATTATTAATTTCTTCTTTTTTTCCATCAAAGTCTCTTGATTTGTTGCTTTGGTTGCTTTTGTTGCTTTGATTTTCTTCATTGATGTAACCATTCCTTCCATATCTAAACCTCACCGCGGAGAACAGCGGCTCTTTTTATATTAATATGAAGTAATAGAATAATCAAGTAGTTTCATAAAATATACATAAAAAAAGAAGAGAAAAGTTATATTTACTAAATTAGATGCCGAATTACCTGAGACTTATTCCATATAATTACACTTCTCTTGATAAGAGGGAACTTGAGATAACGCTTCCCTCTCTGTCTGTTCTTCTTTCTCCCAAAACTTTATATTATGTTCCCTGCAAATTCGTCTGATAACAAAGAACGCCAGGAAGGAGGATAATATCGTAACCGAAATATTACTGATGCACATTACTAATCCGCAGCTTTTTGCCCCTAAATTAGTGAATTTCTGTAATGCATAAAGTACCGGAATACGAAAGGCAAAAACCCGGCAGAAATTTATAAGCAGAGTATATTTCGTATATCCAAATCCTAATAATAAGGAAATAACGGCAGCATTGATGCCAAGAGGCAGACAACTTCCAATACACTCCATTTTATACATTGCTATAATCATATTTTGAAACTCCGTATCAAAACCACTAGAGGAACTAGCAAAAATAAAACTGATTGGTTTCAAGAACATTAATGTCGTTATCAAGCCAATTACACCAATGATAAGATTTATCGCTAAGACTCTCTTAAATGTGTCCAAAGCACGTTTTACTTGGTTTGCACCAAGATTTTGACTGATAATTGCAGCTCCGCTTTCCTGAAATCCATTTTGCGGTCCGGTGGTTACACCACCAATATTATTCGATATACCAAGTGCTCCAACTGCCAATGGACCATATTGACCGCTCATCGAGTTTACAATTACCTTACCAAAAGAAAAGGCCGCCTTTTCTACCATTACAGGCCCGGATAATGTAAGCATCGGACCAACGACAGCTTTCTTAAAGCTGATACTCTTAAGGGAAAATCCAAACGCATTCCCTTTCTTATTTAAATTAATAAATGCCGAAACCAACATAACGGACTGAGCAACAACATTTGCAACTGCAATCATTTGGATATCACCATTTAAAACATATACAAATAGAGCCGTTAAAGATAGTTTCACAGCGATAATCAGCATATTTAATTTTAAAATACGCTTTGTATTTCCTCTTGCACGTTCCACTGCGATATAAACGTTATTTATATAGGTAATCACCATAGCAATTAATTCGATTGAAAAGTATCTGCTCCCAATTCCAATCAATTCCTTTGGTGTATTTGCAAATCGTAAGATCGTCCCTGAAAATGGTACCATTGCCAAAACTACAAGCCCAAGCAATCCACATAAACCCAAGAGACTATTGACCCTTTTCTTCACCATCTCAAAGTCTCCGGCACCATACGCTTTGCTAATTTCAAGACTGCCGCCGATTGCAAGGCCTCCACCCACTGCTGAAAGTAAACTATTAATCTGAGACAGATAAGCCACTGCCGAAACAGACTCAGCACTAATATGTGAGGCCATCATCGTATCTAATAGACGAAAAACCAAACTTAATGTTTGATATAATGCCAATGGAAATCCCACTGAAAATACTACTTTCCACAGATTCCCATGCAATGCAAACTCACGAAATCGTTGGTCCTTTTTTGACAACCCCACCTTAGACATTTTGAAACTCCTTTCATCACCATCATGCTCTCTCCTGATGCCACTCTCCCAAGGATAGTACAATTTGTCTAAGGTTACCTTGATTTTCTTTTTATAAGTTTATTAAATTACTGATATCTTGCCATTCTTGTCAGGCTCTAGTATAATAGAGGCAGAAGAACAAAAACAGAATAAGATTTATAACAATTGACTTCTATGATCTAAATTAACTTTAGTAACTGCTATAATTTTTCAGTATTTGAATTTACGAAATCAAGGTTTTTGCTTAACCGGCAGCAATAATGATTCCATGTTTCATTGACATAGAAAGGACGTACGAAATGGACTTTAATCAAGGTTTTAAAATTACAAGAATCAAACGTGACCCATATTTTAGCATGAAAGATGCTCATCTACATAATTATTATGAAATGTACTACCTGTTATCAGGCACTAGGCGTTTTTTTGTGAACGATACCTTATACAATGTCTCGAAAGGGGAACTCATTCTAATTGAAGAAGGAGCACTTCACCGGACTACTTACATTTCCGGCGGTTCCCATGAACGCATTTGCATCACCTTTGAAGAATCCTTTTTAGAGCCATTGTTTCGTGAGTTTGGGAAAGATAATGTACTTCAAAGTTTTTCTCAGCCACATGTCCGTATTCCACAGAGCAGAAGAGAATATTTTGAAGATTTAATCTCAAAGGCGCACCGGGAAATGATATATCAGGATACTTACTCCTACTTTCTGGCAAGAAGCCATGTATACGAACTGATTTTATTTATCTTAAGACTGAATTCCATAACCAAACAAGATGACATTACCCCGTATGATGCCTCTCCGGATGATCAAATCATGGAAAAGGCGGCAAAATATATATGCAGTAATTATCAATCTCCTCTGACATTAGAGGAGACTGCTTCCTATTGTAATATGAGTACTACTTATTTTTCAAAAAAGTTTAAGGCAGTGACAGGATTTGGTTTTAAAGAATATCTGATAAATATTAGAATAAGAGAGGCGTCAAGACTTTTACTCCATACCAAACTGCCTATTACTGAAATAGCATTATTAAGCGGATTTAATGATAGTAATTATTTCGGTGATGTATTTAAGCGTATGAAAGGAATTTCACCTTGCAAATATCGAAAAAATAAAGAGTTGATATAACAGCGTTTCACTAATCATTAGAAAAGTAGTCCAAAATCAACTGGTACACAGAGATTTTGGACTACTTTAGATTGTGTATGATTCGACAATTCGATTCACTCGAATGCTTCTATTTTCTATCGAATTCTTCTACTTTTTCAATTGTACTTGTTTCCTCATTCTTTATCTCCCAATGGATTAGAAACGTTAAAGAAGCTCGTAATAATATAATACCTCCAACGATAAGGACTTCCTTAAAGTCTCTTAAAACCACCGTTCGTAATATTTCGCTTCCAAGCTTAAACTCAAGCCCCATTGCCATACCTTTCGCAAGATTTAGTCTGGTCAGCTCATTTTTTCGAAAATACTGATAGATCCCCCGTATCCCCGAAATAATTAAAACTAATACACCGATATATTCAAACAACAATATTGCTGCATCTACGATTACCTTTAACGTTTCATGCAAAACTTCCATGGCCATCCCCTTCTATTGGACCCATATTTTTCTTATGCTTGCTATTTCTATAAACAATCTTTCAGGATATTAACAACATCTTCTTTTGTTAAGGAAACATATGCATTCCCTAAGCCACCAAATCTTACTGCTTTTTCTGCCATAATATCTATCTTGGAAGCATCAATTCCTACTTCTTTTAATGTCATAGGAATACCAATCTCTTGAAAGAACTCTTCTGTTTTATCAATTGCTTTATGAGCTACCGCAAATTTATCCTCTTCTATTGGTAAATCCCAAACATTATGACCGTAAGTTACGAATTGATCTACCGTACTCTCATTTAATATATATCTCATCCAACGAGGTGTTACAATTGCAAGGCCAACACCATGCGTGATATCATAGAACGCGCTTAATTCGTGTTCAATCGGATGGCAAGTCCAGGCATGTGACTTACCACTGCCGGTTAGTCCATTTAGTGCCATGCTGCTTGCCCACATTAGGTTAGCTCTTGCCTCATAATTTTCAGGCTCCTGTAATGCAAGCTTACAATACTTAATACAAGCCTTCAAAATACCTTCCGAAAAACGGTCTTGAATATACGCATCTTTCACTCTGCTAAAATAAGCCTCAAAGATATGAGACATGATATCTGCAGTACCCGCTGCCGTCTGAATAGCAGGTAATGTATAAAGATAGGTTGGATCCAAAATAGAAGCTTGCGGAATCATTAATCTGGAAGAAGTTCCAAACTTCTCATTTGTCTCTAAATTAGAAATAACAGCATTCTTATTCATCTCAGAACCAGTCGCTGCCAAAGTTAATATTGTTACAATTGGCAGTACTTTATGAATGAGACTTCCATCCAATACAAGATCCCACGGATCATTCTCATAATAATATCCTGCTGCAATTACCTTACTGCAGTCAATGGTACTTCCGCCGCCAACAGCAAGAATTACATCAACATGATGTTCTTTACACAATCTAACGCCTTCTCGAACTGTTGTAATTCTAGGGTTTGGTTCAACCCCACCAAGTTCAATAATGTTCCAGTCCTTCAGCAGGGAATGCACTTTGTCATAAATCCCATTTTTCTTAATACTTCCGCCGCCATAGACTAAAAGAACATTCTTTCCAAACTCCTTGACTACCTGTGGAAGCTGCTCAATCTGATCTTTACCAAATAACATTTTGGTATAAGCGTGAAATACATAATTTTGCATATTTTTCTCGTCCTTTCCTGTTTTAGTAACAACTGCCGTATAAAAATGGGCTCGCTGTTACATCTCCTATGAAGTATAAGCATAAGCCTCGCACATAATTCATGCACATATTGCATTTTAAGTGAAGTGATATCATATTTCTTCATTCCTTACTGCAAGGCATGCCTCAGTAGATTAATGCTCTTATACTATAAATAAGGTTATCCGTATCAAAGTACGGATAACCTTATTTTAATTGATATACTTTATTTATGCAAGTATCAACCTTTCACACTTCCCAATGTAACACCTGCAATGATATACCTTGATAAGATAAAATACATGATCACCAAAGGAATGATTGCGATACAGATTGCCACATACTGCTGGGCTAATGAAAAATTTTGATAACTTGCAGAACGTAGTCCAGCCATCAGTATAGGAACTGTCTTTTTATTCTGCGAAGATATGACAAGTGCAGGAATAAAATAATTATTCCAACTGCCAACGAATGCGAAGATAGCCTGCACTGCAATCGCAGGTTTCATAATAGGTACAATAATCGTATTAAATGTCCTAAATTCCGGTGAACCATCAACTCTTGCTGCTTCAACAATTTCAGTAGGCAGTACACTCTCCATATACTGCTTCATGAAAAAGAATGTAATTGGTGAAGCAATTGCCGGTAAAAATAAAGGATAAAGGGTATTTCTCATTCCAAGCTTATCAATCAAATCCAGGAAACCTAATGCAGATACCTGAGCCGGCACCATCATAACAAACATGATAAAGGTAAATGCATATTTTCTCAGTTTAAAATCATACATATGAATTGCATATGCAGTCAACGCAGAAAAATATGTTGTCAATGCTGCACTTAACGCAGCAATAAGTAAACTATTACGCATACCACTGCCAATAGTGAACGTTGAGTTACTTAATACATCTTTAATATTCCGTAATAGCTTTGTACCCGGAATCAATGAGAAACCAGCAGAAATCTGAACATGGCTTCTTGAGGCATTTACAATTAATATGTAAAATGGAAACAAGCAAATAATGGAGAGAAGGATTAATAGGATATATGACAGAATTCTGCTTGTCACAACACCGCCAACTCCACGTTTGCTTTTATTCGGTTTTGTGGTTGCTTTCCTATTATCCATCATAACACAGCTTCCTTCTTTGCTTTTCTCTTATTTTTATTCTTCACTTCATCATTTTTTGTCTTATTCATCATCGAACGATATACGATAACACTGCAAAACGCTGTTACCATGAATAAGATTACTGAAATTGCACCGCCGTCACCATAATTTAAGCTTGGCGTTAGTTTACTATTTAATAACATAACAATTGTTTTACTTGTATTATTTGGACTTCCTGATCCATTCGTTAAAATCTGCGGAACATCAAACATCTGCAGACCACCGATTAAAGAAGTAATCAGTACATAACTTAGAATAGGCATTAATAAAGGTAAGGTAATCTTCTGAAATACTTGCGTTGGTTTGGCACCATCGACGTAAGCCGCTTCAAACAGCCCCTGATCAATCCCCATAATACCTGCCATCAGCATAATTGTTGTATTACCGAACCACATCAAAAAATTCATAAGACCAATAATACCACGTGTTCCAATAACATTGGACAAAAATCTGAATGGCTCCTTCAATAAATTAAATTCCATTAATAATTGATTAATTGGCCCATCTGGAGAAAATAAAGTAAAGAACAGCATGGCAAATGCTGATGCCATAATCAAATTCGGCATATAAATAACCGACTTAAAAAATCCTTGCCTTTTTAGCTTTAAACGATTACTTGTAAATAAAGCCGCTAACAGGAGCGATATCAAAATCTGAGGTATAAATCCAATGATCCAAAGTGTCATTGTATTACCGAAATATTTTAAAAGTCCAGTCTCTGTAAAAAGTTTAACATAATTTTTTAGACCTACAAAATTCGGACCTACCTTCGACAATCCCCCATTCGCCCAGTATAACTCAAAGAAGCTGTAGTAAAACGTTGAAAGCAATGGTATCAGTGAAAAAATCGTGTAGATTACGAAGAATGGAATCAAGAAAATATATCCCCATTTTGAATAATTGACAAATCTTTTTGGTTTCTTTGGATTTTGCATACGATACCTCACAGTTGCGCTATTGATAAGTTTGTCAGCAAAATTGTGCGCCTTTTCCAATCCTGCCATTGTAAAAATGAGAGATGCTATCAATCATAAGCATACTATCCATATTAGTACAGCAAGGCTACCAAAAAACCTTGCTGTACCGAAATGTTTTTTGTTTTAAATTATTATAATACTAGCATTGTTACAATAAGAAACGATAAAATAATCCTATCTTATGGCCTGCTAAGTTCCGGATGCATTTCTGTAACTGTTGTATAGAAATTTTCCCAAGCCTGTTCTTCTGTTACAATACCTTCAAAGTAGTCCTTCATCGCCGTTTGAAGTTTTTCAGTCATAGTCTGATCATAAGGAGATGCTGCAGAAATATGAATATCCTGTGCGGACTCAAGTAACACTTTGATATGATTCTGGTTTCCTAGGAATGGATAGCCATAATCGCTGTTAGCAAGTTCTGTCATAGCTGCAACATTGTTAGTAAAGTCACCAAACTTATCTGTGATTTTAACAAGTGTATCTTTATCACATGTCATAGTTAACATAATATCTTTCACGATATCAATATTATCTGTGCCTGTTGCACCACAAATCCATGTACCACCCCAGTAAGATCCCTGAGGTCCTTTTGTCATAGCCCAGTCACCGTAACCGCCGTTACCAATCTCTTTTGGATTTTCTGCATTTTCAAGTGTATAGTCCATAAAGCAGAAATCCATAAACCATGCCGGACCAAAGTAGCCAAATACTTTACCATCCTTTGCCATCTGAGCAGTTGACTCTGCCGACCATAAGCTTGCTCTGTTATTGTAAGCGTTATCTGTATAAATCTTAGTCTGAGATACCCATTGCTTAATCTGATCATCAACTATAATTTTGTTGTCAAGAACCCAAGGCTGCTCCTTATTGTTAGCAAATACACGATAATCATCATCATATCCGGATAACATGAAGTAACCTGCCTCTTTCATTTTAGCAGCAGTAGCATCAAATTTTGACCAGTCTGAAAGCATCTCCTGAACCTGTACAGGATCATCGGTTCCTAACACTTCCTTCGCCATGGATCTTCTGTAAAGGAAGCCCATCGGGCAAGCCTGCCATGAAACACCCTTAAGAACACCATTATTTGTAACAACATCCTTAGTGTACTGATACTGCTGAGAAAGATCGCTTTCTGTTAAGCCGATATCGTTGATAACATCCAGTGTATAGTCTGTTCCAACATACTTTAATGCATAGTCGGCTTCAATTAGGAATAAATCAATCCTATCTTCTTTCGCTGCAGATTTCTGATTTAATAAAGCCTCATCCAATTTTGTCTGATATACATTACCTTCATTTGCATTGATAACCCATTCAACTGTTACATCAGCTGGAATCTTGCTTGCATAATACTCGTTGAATCTGTCTTGAAATTCCGTATTCCAGCAATAAATCCGGAATGTCTTACCACCTGTTGTTCCTTGCGTTGTCTTGTCAGTGTTTGCTTTTTCGTCTTTCTTTCCACAAGCCGCAAACATAGCACAAACCATGGTCAAAACCATGAGCATAGCTAATGCTTTCTTCATCTTTTTCATATAAATACCCTCCTTTTAATTTGCATTATATTAATAAAATAATATTAATGCCTTTGTTCCTTGATTGCCCCTAACCGACAATCAACTGCTTTGATGGGCTATTCAATGGGCTGTCATTCACATAGCCAACTGAACTTCCCTTCATCAGTGAAACCTTCAGGTAAACATTCGAAATAGACGTAACCATAGGTTTCTCAATCAAATTAATTAATTGTTTTGCTGCTTCTGTTCCAATTCTGTCAGTGTCCTGTCTTACCGTGGTAAGCTTCGGTTCCAATGCTTGTGCCACTGAAATTCCATCGTATCCTGCAACAGAGATATCTTCCGGTATCCTTAAGCCATTTCTTCTGATCGTATTCATAACACCAAGCGCCGAATAATCGTCCGGAGCAATGATACAAGTAGGTGAAACCGGTAAATCCAGTAGTCTCTGTGTCAATAAGCCTGACGTATCAGAATCACGATAAATTCCTTCCAGCACATATTCTTTCGGCATAGTTAAACCATTATCGCGCAATACCTTATAAAAGCTTACCAGGCGATTATGCGTAACCGATGAATTCGTACCATGGATGTAAGCTATTCTTTTGTGTCCCTGATCAATTATGTACTGTGTTAACTGTCTCATTCCTTCCATATTATCAGAAAGAATTGAGATTGCCTCATTGTAGATATGATCAATGACTACTACAGGAATCTTTGAATTAACTACCTGTTGAATCTCATTATCGAAGAAATCTGCACAGCAGGCAATACAAACACCATCGAAATTCCGATATCTGCAATGTTCCAAAAAAGTCATCTTCCGGCTGCCAACATTATGTTCAATAAAGTTAATGTCGTAACCTTTGCCTGTAGCATATTCGTTGAAGGAAGCTAAAATATGAGCAAAATACTCATTCCGGAGCCCATGACCAAACATCGTGGAAAACAGTACTCCGATATTATAAGTTTTCTTCGTCTTCAATGCCCTTGCATTTGAATCAGGAAAATAACCAATCTCATTGGCTGCCATAAGGATATTTCTTTTCGTTTCCTCACCAATATCCTTATATCCATTCAATGCTTTGCTGACAGTGGAAACGGAAACACCACACTTTAAGGATAAATCTTTAATTGTTGCCATTTTTACCACCGTTTCTTAGCTATATCGTTTTCGTAACTTTATTATATAGCAGTTTATACAATAAATCAAGTATAAAATATAAATATATATTAATGTTTACTTCAATATTTGAATTTTAGTAGGTTTTTTAGGTATCTTTTACTATTGAAAAGTGCGAACCCCTTTGGTTTTACTACATTTTTCGTTAAATGTGTCGAATAAATATCCTTCTTCCTTCTTAGTTCCTTTATCTTAGAATGATAAATATACATATAGTTGATAGATCTGCATGATTTATTCGAATTAAACATATATTTTTGCATACTATTAAACAACAAAATACAATTAGAGATATAACGAAATATTTCGCTATATCTCCGTAATATTTGATACTATATTAAGAATCTTTCTTCCTTTTCGTAAACTTTTATAAGGTAATCGTATCTCCATAGCACATTTATAACTTGAAGTGCAAAACTATCCGGACATTGATCATAATCACAGAAACCAGATATATGGGTACTTTATATTTTTATTTCCCTACCTTCTTGCCTGTCTTTCCTTCTCATTTATCTATAAGATAATTTCTCATATTTTTAAGAGCATTTTTTTCAAGTCTGCTGACCTGTGCTTGTGATATTTGAATTTCTTCCGCAACCTCCATCTGAGTCTTTCCTTGGAAAAAACGGAGGTTGATTATATTGTTTTCTCTTGGTGATAATCTCGCCATTGCTTCTTTTAATGAGATTTCTTCCACCCAGTTTTCTTCTTTGTTTTTTTTGTCACTTACTTGGTCCATAATATATAAAGTGTCCCCGCCTTCGGAGTAAACCGGCTCATATAAAGATACCGGACTCTGAATCGCATCCAGCGCTGCTACAATATCTTCCTGACTAATACCAACTTCGTTTGCGATTTCACAAACCGTCGGTTCTTTATCATATTTTTTAAGAAGCATTTCTTTCGCATAAATTGCTTTATAAGCAGTATCTCTTAAAGAACGGGATACCCGTATTGCATTATTATCTCTTAAATAGCGGCGAATCTCTCCTATTATCATCGGTACGGCATAAGTTGAAAACTTTACGCCTTGCGTAATGTCAAAATTATCAATCGCTTTCATTAACCCAATACAACCAATTTGAAACAAATCATCTACATTTTCATTACTGTTTGAAAATCGTTGAATGATGCTTAGCACCAATCGTAGGTTTCCTTTGATATACAGCTCTCTAGCTTCCTTATCACCTTGCTTGATTCTTTCAAATAAAGCATCCTTTTCTTCACCCTTTAACAATGGCAATTTCGATGTATTTACTCCACAAATTTCTACCTTATAAAGAGCCATAATGAAACCTCCCAGATTAACCATTTTATTCTGCAGTCATAATAAAATGATTTACCGGAAGGTTTCTTTTTATACGATAATTCTAATGTTATTTTTTGTAAATTCTATCTGTCCCATTTATCACACAGAGAATTGATTTGATCTGCAAATTTTGCCAAGTCTTTATTAGCACCACCCTCATTATGCTTAATAACTGTAAGAAGTCTTTGACCAGCCGCAAGCAGACGTGCAAATACACCAGACGCCACTTTCTTTGGTTCTTTCTTTATCACTGCCTTGCGCTCTGCTTCTCCGTCTTTTACCAGACAGTCCTTTGCCAAATCATAACAAGTACCACTGTACGGAGCCATAACTTCATATCCGTACTCTTCACTAAGTAATTTTGAAAAGCTATCGCAAACAGATTCTTCTCCATGAACAAGAAAGACCTTTTTCGGTTTCGGATCAAATGCTTTTAACCACCGGATTAAACCTTGTTGGTCCGCATGACCGCTGATTCCATCCAGCTTTTCAATCGCAGCTTTAATTTCAATTGTTTCACCAAATAATTTCACTTCGCTTGCACCGTCTAATATTTTTCGCCCAAGTGTACCGATTGCTTGATATCCAACAAACAATACAGTACATTCACTGCGCCATAAATTATGTTTTAAATGGTGCTTGATACGTCCCGCCTCGCACATCCCTGAAGCCGAGATAATTACCTTAGATTTCGAATTAAAATTAATCAATTTAGAGTCTTCACTTGTTACAGATACCTTTAATCCCGGAAATGAAATCGGATTGATGCCCTGATTTACTAACTCCATCGCTTCTTTATCAAAGCAGGAATACCTGTTTTTATTAAAAATATTTGTAGCTTCCACTGCAAGCGGGCTATCAACATATACTTCAAATCCCTCATGACCTTTGACTAATCCATCCGCCTTAATCTTTCGCAGAAAATAAAGCATCTCTTGTGTTCTGCCAACCGCAAAAGAAGGTATTACCACATTACCGCCCCGGTCAAAGGTGGTTTGTATAACTCTTGCCAGTTCACCGGTATAATCCGGTGTTTCTCCATGGCTTCGGTCTCCATACGTAGATTCCATTATCACATAGTCGGCATCTTTTAAATAGGTAGGATTCTTTATCAGTGGCTGGTTTAAATTTCCGATATCCCCTGAGAATACAATTGTCTTTTTCACTCCATCTTCCTCAAGAAACATTTGTATACTTGCAGAACCCAGTAAATGTCCAACATCCGTAAAACTTACCGTAATCCCATCACTCAAACTAATCTTTTCTTCGTATTGACAAGGGATGAAATGCTCTAATACTCCAATAGCATCTTTCATCTCATAGAGCGGTACAAATTCCGGTTCTCCGGAACGCTTTGCTTTTCGGTTTCTCCACTCCGCCTCAAACATCTGAATATGTGCACTATCCTTTAACATAATCTCACATAAGTCACAGGTGGCTTTTGTGGTGTAAACTTCACCTCGGAATCCCCTGCTGTACATCAACGGCAATAACCCGGTATGATCGATGTGAGCATGCGTTAAGAGTACATAATCAATATCCGAAGGATTAATTGGGAGTTCTTGATTTTCATAGACATCCTCTCCTTGCTCCATACCGCAATCAATTAGAATGTTTTTGCCGCAAACCTGTATGTAGTGACAACTTCCGGTAACTTCTCTATCTGCTCCAATAAAGTATATTTTCATAGTTTTCCTCTTTTCTGCACTGCCTGTACGTATCCTTCTTTTTCCTTAATTAAATTTTACACTATTGACGTAAATTGTCAACGTTTTCCCAACAGTTAGAATATCACATCTATTCACATCGCAGCATTTCCTTTTTCAAACGCTTAATTATCTTCTTCTCCAAACGTGAAATATAAGACTGTGAAATCCCCAGCATATCTGCCACTTCTTTCTGAGTACGTTCATTTCCATCCGCAGTATTTAAACCAAATCGCAGGGAGACTATTATCTTTTCACGGTCATTTAGTTTTGACAGCGCTCTTCCAAGAAGTTTCTTATCAACCTCGTCCTCTATATTCTTATATATGACATCCTCCTCCGTACCAAGGATATCAGATAATAACAATTCATTGCCATCCCAATCTACATTGAGAGGTTCATCAATCGATACCTCAAGCTTTGTTTTACTATTTCTTCTCAGATACATCAAAATTTCATTTTCAATACAGCGAGAAGCATAAGTAGCCAGCTTAATATTTTTTTCCGGATTAAATGTATTAATTGCCTTGATTAATCCAATTGTTCCTATCGAGATTAAATCCTCTACCCCTACTCCTGTGTTATCGAATTTTTTCGCTATGTAAACTACCAATCTTAGGTTATGTTCCACCAGCAAAGATTTTGCCTCTACATCATCTGATGTACCAAGCTTCATAATAGCATCCGCTTCTCTCTTGGCATCCAAAGGAGCCGGCAAAACCTCAGCTCCCCCAATATAGTGAATTTCTCCCTTTTTTTTCAAGAATAACTCACGGAAATTTGGTATCATACGGAACTGAAATTTATTTTGGATTGAAATTTTTAATAGCATTTGGCAAGCTCCCTTCTCATTTTCCCATTTGACTTTCCTGTCCACCTACAATTCCCAAAAGATCTGTATGCAGCAATACCTGATAAGTTTCACGATTCGCAAATCCTTGACTTGATAAAGCAGCAATCACCTCATGATTGCAGATACAGTCATTTGAATTACTTATAATAATCTTCTTCAATCGGATCCCAAATAAAAGTCCATTGTGTTTCCCTACGGAACTATATGGAATAACGCGAATTCGATTGGGATGTAATTCCTTTAATTGATTCATTTCTTTCTCTAATAGTTTTTCATCCACCACTATTACTGGTTTTCCGGAAATCGGATCTCTTAACGAGTTACCCGTATCCATAAACCCTTTGCATACAACAGGTTCCTCATCATCAATATAAAGCTCTACAGAGTACAATTCTTCAATCTTTTTGCTATTTTTCCTCCATATCATACAGACGAAGCTAAAAAGCAGCAGAGTAAGGACCGTGATAAAAACAATCGAAGTAATCTTCTTCTCCCCTTGTAATAGCTCTTGATACACAAGGTTTAAGTAGTATCTTGTTTGCGTATTCAGATAAAAAGAATTAACCATTCCTCCAAGTACAAAGGAAGAAATCAATAATACAAGATAATTACTTAGAAATGCACGCTTATTACGGACTCCAAAAGAAATCATAGTCATCAAAAAACCAGTCAATCCATACCCAATCACCAGATAGAAAAAAAGCTCTGACATAAAATAAATATTGACTATGCATGATAGTACGGCACCTGCGAAAGAACCTAGAAACAAACGGTATTTTTTCCCTTCCTGACGCCGTAATTTTTTTACAAGGATCAGCAAAATCAAGTCCATAATAAAGTTAATTAGAAAGAGTACATCGATATATACTTCGAGCTGCAATGTTCACCCCGCCTCCATTTACTGGTATTATTATACCGAATATGCTTGGAATATTTTGTTGTAACGTGGTATTTATCACAAAGAATTCATTTCTCATATTTTTTAACTTTCGATATTATTCGCCATATACGATTGAAAAGAATAAAAATTAGCAATAAAACGCAAAAAGACCTTTTAAGCAAACCTGATATTTTGTCGCTTAAAAGGCCAATCTTCCTATAAATGATATGCACAATAAAAAATTATTTATTTCTGTTCTTTTGTAAAAACTCAGGTATTTTGATTCCACCTGATTCTGAAGCTGTATTACTAACTTGTCCAAGATTATGAGGAGCATAATTATTTGGCTGCGGTCTTACAAAACTATTCGCATTTGTCTGTGGATTATTCACTGGCTTATTATATGTAGGCAGTGTTCCTGATGCAATTCCCATCTTATTTGTAGCTGCTGCATCGTTTCTCATAAAACTTGGAGTCTTTACCTGATTCTTACTCCCCTTTTCCTCAAGGCCTGTTGCAATTACAGTAATCACAGCCTGATCCGGAACCGACTCATCGTACATTGCACCAAAGATAATATTTGCACTATCTCCTGCAAGCTCCTGCACAAATGTTGCCGCTTCATTTGCTTCAATAAGACTAAGATCACCAGAAATATTAATTATTACATGGCTCGCACCTTCAATCGTAGTTTCCAATAACGGACTTGTGATGGCTTGTTTTACAGCTTCTGTACACTTATCATCACCGGTGCCGATACCGATACCAATATGCGCAATGCCCTTATCTTTCATTACAGTCTGAACGTCGGCAAAGTCAAGATTAATAAGACCCGGTACATTAATAAGATCTGTAATACCCTGAACACCCTGCTGCAATACCTCATCCGCTTTTCTTAAAGCATCCGGCATTGTCGTGCGTCTATCAACAATTTCTAATAATTTATCATTCGGAATAACGATTAAAGTATCTACATTTTCCTTTAACTTCTCAATCCCATTCACCGCATTATTCATACGTTGCTTTGCTTCAAACTTAAATGGCTTAGTTACAATACCCACTGTGAGGATTCCCATACTTTTTGCGATGGAAGCAACTACCGGTGCCGCACCGGTTCCGGTACCGCCGCCCATACCGCAAGTAACGAATACCATATCCGAACCTTTGATAATTTCGGTTAATTCTTCCCTGCTCTCCTCTGCAGCCTTTTCACCAATCTCAGGCTGCGCTCCGGCTCCAAGTCCTTTGGTAAGTTTCTCGCCAATTTGTATACATTGAGGAGCCTTACAATTTTTCAGATGCTGCTTGTCCGTATTTACACAAACAAATTCAACACCCAATATATTTTCTTCAATCATACGGTTCACCGCATTATTACCTGCTCCACCAACTCCGATTACAAGTATCTTTGCAGCAGAATCCGATTCATTCATTCTTATCTCAAGCAAGGTAGTTCCTCCTTCTTTATCATCCTTCTATTCTCATACTAGTGACCTATAGTCACGTATTC
The DNA here is from genome assembly GCA_023457255.1 of Bacillota bacterium. Lineage (GTDB taxonomy): Bacteria > Bacillota > Clostridia > Lachnospirales > Lachnospiraceae > Lachnoclostridium. Next base: position 516,925 of record JAEWMB010000020.1, read on the forward strand.
TGCATCGCAGATTGATGTATTTTCTACCGAATATTGGAAGTACAACATATTGTGTCATACTGTATCTAATATAATTATTCTATACTATATAATATCTATAAATTAAGAAAATATCAAGTAGTATTTACAATTTTTATACAAAAATATATTTAATTTAGCAGTTTCGAAATTATTTTTTTATTATTCTTGCTATAGTTTTTCATATCGATACTAAGTTTTTTATCCCCTGCCGCATTAAGAACATTTCTAAGGGCTGCCATCTGTTCATCATAAAAATCTTTCCTCCCTAATAAGATTTCTGAACCACTTGAAGTTAAGATTAATTCATAGTCAGAATTGAATCGCATCCCATCAATTGGCAGCTCATTCTTCTTAATTAGTTTTGTCACATGTAAGATAGTCTCAAATAAACCTTCTTTTTGAATCTCAAGTTTTTCATGCATTACCAACTTATCAAACTTTAGCCCTGTAACTTGGGGGATATCTTCTAATTTCTCTTTTGTACTTTCCACCACAATACCATCCTTATCAAAATATAAGTAACTGCCCATCATCTCTACGCAGCCCACTACTAGCTTCTCATATACTGTGACATGAATGGTATTGCGATTCTCCATAGAAATATCAACTTTTTCAACAAAGGGTATGGATACCGGATCACTGAAACGCTGTCTAAAATAATAAAACAACGTTATTCGATCCGTTTTTTTTGTTATCAGGCGGTTTTTTATTTCTTCTTCTGTATATCTTGTAGTACCTTCTACGATAACATTTTCTAAACGAAAATTCATCAATAGGACCATTACCGCAATCAATATAATAAGAAGTGCCGTTAGTATAATATACAATGCCGATAATTTTTTCCTTCTTACCCTCTTTTGTAGTTGCCTTACCATAGAAAGTAACCTCCCGCTTAATTTTTACACTAGTCCCATGGCTGTTTCACGGCTGTAAGAAGCTAGTGTGAAGTTTTAGAGTTTCTTAGGAGGCTATCTTGGCACCTTAGAAATTCTCTTCCACAAATAAAACATGCCCCTTTGCAGGCCATGTGAAAGAATTTTGTTCTTTCACTCTACTTCCTTTATCATTCGAATATTAGCATTTAGGTTTCGCAAGTCCTTGCAGATATCCACATACCCTCGTTCAATATATTCTGTATTGCGAACTACGGTGATTCCTTCTGCTGTCAACCCGGCAATTAATAATGCCGCACCACCACGCAAATCCCTGGCTACTACCTCCGTGCCCCTTAGTTTTCTTAGCCCTTGAACAATCGCTTTATTATCTTCAATATTAATGAGAGCTCCCATTTGATTTAAATCATCTACAATATTAAAACGTGCATCAAATATACGCTCTTCTATAATACTTTCACCATAGCTGACCGACATCAGGCTTAGAAACTGTGACTGCATATCGGTTGGAAATCCCGGAAATGGTTCCGTAGTGATAATTCCCGGTGATTGCAGAGTACCTTTTCTTTTAATAAACGCTTTATTTTCCCGAATGTCTATCAAACACCCCATCTTGCGAAGCACATAGATGACTTCTGATAAATCTCGTTCAATTACTCCATGGATTACAGCATAGCCTGATGCGGCAGCTACCGCAGTCAGATACGTTCCGGCAACGATCCGGTCCGGTGGGACCTGATAGCTTGTATCATGTAACTCATCTACTCCTTCGATACGCAGGCAAGACGTACCTAATCCTGTAATCTTTGCTCCGGATTGAATTAAAAATTCACATAATGCCGTAATTTCCGGTTCTCTTGCCGCATTCACTATTTCTGTTATTCCCTCTGCCATAACAGCCGCCAGCAAAACATTTTCTGTAGCTCCAACACTTGGTGATGGAAACTCAATTTTGGTACCCCGCAATTTTAAAACATTGCAAGTTAGAACATTATCTTCATCCTCCAAAACTACTCCCATCTTCTTTAGTGAATTCACATGAATATCGATTGGTCTTTTTCCAATGGTACATCCACCTGGATATGAGATTACTGCATGTTTATTTCTGCTAAGTAACGCCCCTAAAAATAAAATGGACGCGCGGGTTTTCTTTGCAGTATCCTGAGTGACCGGAATTGGATTCACCTTAGTGGCATCTATAATTAAAGTACTGTTGTCCCATTTCACCTGACATCCCAGATCCTCCATAATAAGGAGCATGTCAGAAACATCAGAGATACAAGGACAATCCTTTAATACAGTAACACCTGCATGCAAAAGAGAAGCTGCAAGGATTGGCAAAACGGCATTTTTAGAACCTTGTATAGAAACTTCTCCATAAAGAGAAGACAAACCTGAAACCACAACGGAAGACATAATCATACCTCGAAATAGAAATACACTACTATCATATGCGATATCTTCCAATCGGTTACAGCCAAAACCCTTTCGTTGTCCCAAAGTATCAGCGTTCATGTTCTATTTTATTCGAAACACTAAGTACAAGTCCCATCTCAACTAATAAGACCACCAAAGAACTACCACCATAACTGATAAATGGCAACGGAATACCGGTTGCCGGAATACTATTTGTAACAACCGCAACATTGATTAATACTTGAACCGCGATATGAGTAAGCACACCGGTTGCAATCAAACCGCCATACAAATCCGGGGCATTGATTGCTATTGTAAACAGTCTCCATATTAGAAGCAAGAATAACATAATTACGGCGATTGCTCCAAACATACCAAGTTCTTCGCAGACCACGGAAAAAATCATATCATTATGTGCCTCGGGGATGAAACCTAATTTCTGCATACTATTTCCTAGCCCTTTTCCAAATAAGCCACCGGATGCTATTGCATATAGACCTTGCAAAATCTGATATCCTTTTGGATGAGTTTCTACATTACGCCATACTTCCACACGTTCTCCCCGGTAAGAAACCCCAAAGACCAAAAATGCTCCAACAATAATAAACAAGATACCCGCGACAATAAAGTACCCTTTTTTTCTACTGGCTACAAAGCAGATTGCAACCATGATAGCAGCAATGATTAACGCCGTACTAAAGTTTTCTACTACCACCAGACCAAGCAAGGGCCCTACAAAGGCTACTACCCGGATAAAACCAAAGAAGTTATCAAGCCTCCTTGGTGCTAATTGAACTATGTAAGCGGTAAATAATACTACACATATCTTGGTCAGCTCGGAGGGCTGAAATTTTCCAAGACCTCCGAGAGAAATCCATCTTTGGGAACCACCTGTTGCTTCTCCAAAAATTAATACCACCGATTGTAATACAACGCAAATCAAAAACAATAATGTGATTGGACGTAAACGTATCATCGGTAGTTTCTTAATATAAAAACGGTAATCTATCTTTGATACGATAATCATAATAGGAATACCAGCGATTGCAAAAAGCATTTGCCTTTTTAAAAATTTCGTGGAATCATTATAATACTTTGCTGCATTATACGAACTGGTACTATAAATCATCACTAAGCCGAAGCATACTAAGAATATAATCAGAAACAGCAGACTATAGTCATAGTAATTTTTCGTCTTTCTCCTCTTGCCCTGTTCCATCTCTTCTCTGGTCAAATGCTTCACCTCACACTACTTATTCATCTTTTAATGCATGGACATACTCCTTGAATAACATACCGCGTTCTTCATAATCTTTAAACATCCCCCAACTTGCACAGCAAGGAGATAACAGTACAGCTTCCCCTGAATTGGCATGTTTAGCACAAAAGCTGACTGCTTCACTTAAACTCTCTACCATGACTATATTCTTAACACCTAATCTTTTTGCCGCATTAGCTATTTTTTCCCTTGTCTGGCCAAGCAATACAAGATAGGTCACTTTATCCTCAAAAGCTTTGATCCAGTCATCGTAATCAGAATCCTTATCATAACCGCCGCCAATTAAAAGAGTTTTGGTCTGCATTGCCTTGATTGCCTGAATAGAAGCATCCGGATTTGTTCCTTTCGAGTCGTTGTAATATTTTACTCCTCGTTTTGTAGCCACATACTCAATTCGATGCTCTACTCCCTTAAACCCTGTTACCGCTTTATAGATAAAATCCATTGGTACATTTAGGGCAATGGCAATTCCCACTGCTGCCATTACATTTTCATAGTTATGCTTTCCAAGAATCTGCAATTCATTTATATCACAGACTACACAATTCTTCTCATTCTCCCGGAAAACAATCTGATTTTCGCGAAGAAATAAACCTCTATCCAACTCTCTTGCACTGGAAAACCATAAAATTGCGGCAGGAATCCCTTCACTTGCTTTCCTAAGAGAGGAATCCTCATAATTCAAAACACAAATATTATCTTTTGTTTGATTCTTTGTGATATTTACCTTTGCTTCCATGTATGCTTCCATCGTATGATGGCGGTTCAAATGATCTGGAGTGATATTTAAAATAGCGGAAACATCCGGTCTAAAATCACGGACTGTTTCTAGTTGAAAGCTACTCATTTCCGCAACTGTAACTGAATTTTTCTTAGTATTCTTAACCATCTGCGTATAAGGAATTCCGATGTTTCCTACAACAAAAACACTTTCATAATAGGTTTTCATTATCTCTCCCACCAAAGTTGTCGTTGTCGTTTTACCATTCGTTCCTGTAATGGCAGCTATCTTACCTTTAGAAAAATGATAGGCAAGTTCAACTTCACCAAGTATCACAACTCCTGCATTCTTAAGTTCCATCACATAATCTAAATCAGTTGGAACTCCAGGGCTAAGAACAACCATATCAAGCTCGGATTTTAGATTAGGTGGTAAATCACCGAGTATGATTTCTCCTTTGTAATCTTTCGGCAGTTTTCTCCTGATTTCTTCGTTGTTTAATTCTTCGTTTGCATCATAAAGAATGGTTTGTGCCCCTTCCTGCGATAGCAATTCTATCGCAGAGATACCACTTTTTCCGGCACCCACAACCAATACTTTTTTGCCTGGGAAATCCATAATTTTCTCCATTTTAACCTCTATTCATACGCATGCATTCTGCGCATCCTTCCAAACATGCCGCCAAAGGCGGCACAAAATTAATTTTCCTAATTATAGGCTATTCCAAATATAAAATCAAGTCGCTGTTCAACTCAATCATATCTCCCTCCAGAGGAAATTGTTCTTTCACAACCTCCCCCTCTCCAAGGTAAGTAGTCTCATCAAAGGAATACTCTTTCAGCTTTTTTGTAACTTCTGCTTTTGTAAGGCCTATAAAACTTGGTACTTCAAATTTACCGATATTATATTCTTCCAATTCTTTTTCATTATAAGCAGGCTCGATCCCCATATATGGTAATATATTATCAAAAACCTCTGCAATAACCGGTGCAGCAATGGTACCGCCGTAATAAATTCCCTGTGGTTCATCAATCATAACAATCGCCATGATCTGCGGGTTATTTGCAGGAGCGAATCCAATAAACGATGAGATATACTTGCCGGACCTTCTTGGAAGTTTTTCAGAGGTTGCTGTTTTTCCGCCAATACGAAATCCTGGAATATATGCTCTTTTCCCTGTTCCGTCTGCAACGACAGATTCCAATAACAATTTCATAGTTTCTGATGTTTCTTTTGATATTACATTATTGGTTGTCTTGTAGGATAGTTCCTTAATCACAGTACCTTCTGCATTCTGTATGGTAACGCCAAAGTGGGGGGTAACTAAAGTCCCACCATTTACAATAGCACTGGCAGCGGTTAATAGCTGTAATGGGGTTATCTGAAAAGATTGGCCAAAGGACATCGTTGCCAATTCCACCGCACCTACATTATCAAGCTTATGCTTAATTGAATTCGCTTCTCCCGGGAGGTCGACACCGGTTTTACTTGACAGGCCAAGCCGGTCAAAGTACTCATAAAACTTTGTTGCACCCACTCTGGCACCGATTTCCATAAACACCGGGTTGCAGGAATTTTTAATTCCCTGTATGAAATCCTCACTTCCATGACCGCCTGCTTTATGGCAGCGGATTCTTCTGTCTTCTACAATTTTAAAACCCGGACAAAAGAAACGATCTGTTAATTTTACAACATTTTCTTCCAGTGCCGCAGTCGCCGTAACTATCTTAAAGGTGGAACCCGGCTCATACGTATCACTGATACATGGATTTCGCCACATATTATTGAGTAAATTCGTCTTCTCTGTACTGCTAAGCGTCACTCCCTCGTATTTTTGCTTTAACTCTTCATTAAAACTATATGGATTATTTAAATCAAACTCCGGCACATTCGCCATTGCATAGATTTCGCCATTCTGCGGATTTAACACAATTAAGCTAACGCTATTTGCACCTTTTGCCTCCATAACTTTTGTGGCGGCTTGTTCCGCATATTTTTGAATATTTACATCTAAACTTAAATTAATACTATTTCCAGGGATTGGTTCAATGCGGTTTTCCGCAGCATCGTTAATCTCAATTCCATGAGCCGTAGTAAGCGTGAGAATCGTTCCATTAACCCCTTGCAGATAGGAATCATACTCGACCTCAAGGCCGATAATACCTTGATTATCACTTCCGGTAAATCCAATAACTTTGGAGGCTAACGTACCATATGGATAAAAACGTTTGTAATCTTCATCCACCATTACACCATCAAGGGATAGATTACGTATGTAGTCGGCTGTCTCTTTATCAACATTCGACTTAATTCGTTCTATCGAGGAATACTTCTCAACCCTCTTTCGAACAGCTTCCTCCGTAAGATTCAATGCGTCGGATAAGGCTTTAATTACGCCCTCCGGGTCTTTAATCTGATTATGAATAACAGAAATGGTGCTTACTGGTTTATTCGCAGCAATAATAACACCATTTCTATCATATATTGTTCCTCGCTCCGCCTTAATGCTTCGCTCTCTTTCATGTAACTGCTGTGCCTTGATGGCATAACTTTCCGACGCTGCTACCATAAGATAAAATAGTCTTCCACAGAGATAGCAAGCGACAAAAAACACTGCAATAACAACAATTGTTATATTTTTTCGGTTAAAAGATTTATACCGCTGCATACGACTCCAAATAATTTTTCTACATTTCTATTCTATTATTGTATGCTCACTGTTATGATTGGTTTTCCTTTTTTCTAATTTAATTTCCGGCTTGTGTTTGCTAATTCTCGTCCATAGAATCCGGAATGGCATCCGCCTGAGAATCATCAAATCCAATAAAGTCTTCTTTATTATTCTCCTGATTTCCCTGCCCTTGCTGACCTTCCCCGGTTTGCCCTTCTTCTCCTTCTTTTACAGGCTCTTCCTCCTGAACTACAGGAAGTTCCACTTTATAATCAATCTCACCTTCCGGAAATATCTCAAGAAATGGCAGGATATCCTTAAGGATCTGACTTGTAAGCGTTGTTGCTACGGTACTGCTTGCTTTCTTCGTCTCATCATGGACTTCATCAATTACTACATAAATCACTACCTGCGGATTATCCGTAGGTACACAGCCTATAAAAGATACGACATATTTTTTCGAAGAACGAGGAAGTTTCTGTGCAGTTCCTGTCTTTCCACCCACAAGATATCCTTCCACCTGCGCCGGCTTTGCGGTTCCTTCCTGTACGGTTAAATAAAGTGCTTCCCGAATAAATTCCGAGGTTTTTGCAGAAACAGTCTCATTGACTGGATAAAGTTCCTTTTCCTCCACCGTAGTACCGTTATCGGTCACAATTTCTTTCACAACATGAGGTTGATAATATTGACCACCATTTACTAAAGAAGAAAAGGCACCAACCATTTGAATCATAGTAACATTGAAGGTCTGTCCAAAGCTGCTGGTCGCTAACTCAGTAACATGCAGCTGATCTGCCGAGAGTAAGATACCCTCTGATTCCCCTGGAAGATCAACTCCCGTCTTTTTGCCAAAGAAAAAATGGTCTTGATAGGTACGAAACATGGATGCACCCTCTGCCTCACCAATCGCCATCATAGATGGGTTGCAAGACTTCATTAAGGACTGTGCCAGGGTAACCGTTCCATGTCTTGCATTACATTTGATATCCCAACCGCCGACTCTTAATACACCATTGCATTGAAAGGTTGTTTCCGGTGTAACCAGATGCTCTTCCAGAGCAGAGGCTACAGTAAACGGTTTGAACGTAGATCCCGGTTCATACGAATCACTGATGCTAAAATTACGCCACATCGAATTTAATGCCTTTTCTTTATCTTTATCACTCATCGAGGCAATCTCTACCTCAGCATAATACTTAGTTAAATCATAAGGATTATTTAAATCAAAGCCAAGGTTATTTGCCATTGCTAGGATTTCACCATTATTTGGATTAGCTACAATGACACCTACATTATTCGCTCCGATTTCTTCTTGAAATTTTGCAATATGTTCCTCTACAAGACGCTGTATGTTGATATCTATGGTTGAGACAACCGTATATCCATTGACTGCTTCTTTTCTTGTTCTTGTTAGATTTAATTCCGAATCATAGAATCCATATACTCTTCCATTGGTACCATTTAGACTACTATTGTAATATTCCTCTATTCCCCAAGTACCGACATCTCCTGCGCTGGTATAGCCGATTACATGAGATGCCAGGCTTCCATTCGGATAATTTCTTTTGTATTCTTCTTCAAACCATACACCTTTAATTTTCTTATCTTCTTTTTGTAATTTCTCAAATTGATCCACTACATCAATCGTCACCTGCTTTAGCAAACGCTGATAAGAACTTGTTGACTTTTCGTGAATTAGGGAGGTTACCTCTGTTGGATCAACTCCAAATACACTACTTAATGCCTCGATGGTCGGCTTTAAATATTCTTCCTCAGTTAAAATAACTTTGGGTTCGAGGATAACATTATACACTTTGCCACTGTAGGCCAAAACAACACCATTGCGGTCTAAAATACTTCCTCTTTTATAAGGAAGCGTAGAGCTTAAAAAGGTTTGTTGAGAAAGTACCTTTTTTTCATATCGTTCCTTGTCCCTATGATTAAGAAATACCAAACGCGCGATAATAGCAATCATCGCACAAAGTATAACAAAAAATATAAACATTAATTTTGCTTGCATATAGCCCTTAAATCTTTTAATTTTTCCTTTATCTCTTTGTCTTGCCATTTTAACCTCAATTCATTTGCATGCTCTATTAAAATTTTAATCTCCTAACCGTTCGGCACAACCCGGTACAAAACATGACTATCATGATATTAGTACGAACTTCTTGTGTAGTCAACAAGCCATATGGACTATATTTAACATTTATCATAATTAAAAAAGCTGCTGCGATAAATTTAAAAAAGCAAGCAGTACGCCACCCGCTTTGATAATTTAGTCAAATGCGTATTGTCGATTCCCACTTGCTCGCTTTCTATCTTTAGGGCAGGATACGGTCCAAAATTGATTCCGTCTCTGCTTCCGGTATATCCTTATGTTGTCTTACGTAGCCCGTCTCACTGTCCTTATATGAAATGATTTCATTATGATTCGGATGAACCATACCAAGTTCCGACACCGCAATACGATATACTTCTTCTAAATCTGTCTCCGGCCTTATACTTGCTTCCACCGCATCATTTTTATCTTGAAGTTTTGTTAACTGATTTGTTAACGAAACAATCTGCTTATCTAGCTGCATGTCCTTTGATTGAGCATCTAAATAGCTAAAGCAAGCATACAAGGTTGCGGCAATAGCTAATGTCAAAAAGGTCATGGATATAAAATCAATTCCGCGGGTAACCCTGGGCTTTCTCTGAGGCCGCCTGTTTGGCTGAGTATTTGGTGTTCTCTGCGGTACCCCGGACTCTCGTCTTAACGGTTCCTCATAGCGATTATAATCACGTTCCGGTGCCACCGATAATTTGCGTGCAGTACTTCCTGATACATAGGAGGTTTGATTATAATATTGTCTTTTTTTCGCGTCCATGCCGACTCCTCACTTTCATCATTTTTCCTCCATGGATGCGCAAATTTTGCGCATATTCAATGATTAACAATCTTCCTTGTTAAAAGACTTCTCTTAACCTTCTTTCGCAACTTATCGGTTCTTGTCATGTTTTTCAAATACTCTTAGTTTCGCACTCTTTGATCTCTTGTTTAACTCCAATTCCCTCTCTGCCGGTATGATTGGTTTCCTCGTAACATGAATCCCTTTTGATTTTTTATTACATACACAAACCGGGAAACTAGGAGGACATTCACAAGGATTTTCATTTTTACGGAATGCTGCCTTTACAATTCTATCTTCTAAGGAATGAAACGTAATGATGCTCAATCTGCCATTCTCGTTCAGTAAATCAATCATATCTTCTAAGGTACTAGTTAATACCTCAAGTTCATGATTTAATTCAATTCGAATCGCTTGAAAAGTTTTTTTTGCAGGATGTCCGGTGTTCATTCGAATCTTCATCGGTATTGCTGCTTTAATCGCTTCCGTTAGTTCATCTGTTGTTTCTATCGGCTTCTCACTTCTCATTCGAACAATATGCTTTGCTATATTCTTTGCAAACTTATCTTCACCATAATCCCTGATGATTCGGTAAAGTTCTTGCTCACTGTAGTCATTCACAATATCTTTTGCAGTTAGTGAATTGCGGTTATCCATTCTCATGTCAAGAGGGGCATTCTCTTTATAAGAGAATCCACGCTCCGGAGTATCCAACTGATAAGAAGAAACTCCAAGGTCAAGTAATATACCATCTACCTTATCAATACCTAAATCCTTAAGCACCTGCTTCATATTACAGTAGTTATTTCTAACAATCGTAACTTGATTAGAAAATTTTGAAAGTCTTCTCCCTGCTGCTGCAATCGCATCTTCATCTTGATCAATTCCAATATATCGTCCCTTAGGGGAAAGACGCTTTAATACTTCATATGCATGTCCACCGCCACCTAATGTACCATCTACATAAATACCATCAGGCTTAATGTTTAAGCTATCTATGGTTTCCTCTAATAAAACGGAAATATGCTTAAATTCTTTTTCTTCTAAACTCATGTTTTACTCCCAATCTCTGTAGAGATGTACCTTGATAGAGGTTTCCCTTTCTAAAAGCTTAAGCCAAACTCGGACATATGCTCTGCAATCTCATCCATATCATCATAGCTATTGGTTTCCCAACGTTCCTTACTCCATATTTCAATTTTACTTAAAACACCTACAAACACGATTTCTTTATCGAGCCCGGCGTGTTGTCTTAAGTTGCCTGGTATTAGTATTCTGCCCTGCTTGTCCACTTCACAATCGGCGGCACCTGCCATAAAGTAACGCTGTAACTGTCTGGCTTCCTTATTTCCCGGAAGTTGTTTCAGTTGTTCAACAAAATGCTGCCACTCTTCCATAGGATATACAAATAAACATCCATCTAATCCTACGGTAACAACAAAATGTTCTCCGAGGGAATCCCGAAACTTGGAAGGAACGATGATTCTGCCCTTGGCATCAATTGTATGATTATATTCTCCCATGAACATGCTCATCACCTACCATTTTCTCCCCACTTCATACCACTTTAAACTACTTTTCACCACTTTCCACCACTTATGAATACATTCTACCCCACTTTTTTAAAAAAATCAAGCCTTAATTCAAAAAATAAAGCGGCGGAAACACCTTATTTTCCAGTGTTTTCGCCACTTTTTGAGCCATACTATATGTTGATAAAATCATATACATTCTATCTGTTTTTTACTATATCTAGCCTTAAGATTCGAACTATAAGCTTACATTTTTCTTAAAAACTTATAAATACTTCCTCTTTTTAAATAAAATATGCTTTTTATAGGATAAATTACCCTTCTTTTTCATACTATGATTTCTTTAATTGCAGCCTTCTTATGAAAAGGAAGATTCCCACTACCACTACCAGCGCTCCGGAAAGAAGCTGAGACACTGCAAGCGGGGAACCCCATAAAAACAATTGATCGGTACGCAGTCCTTCAATCCAAAATCGGCCAAGACCATAACCGATCAAATATATTGTCACAAGTTCACCATCAAATTTTTTATACTTTGAATAGAAAATAAGAAAGATCAGCAAACATAAATTCCATACCGATTCATATAAAAAGGTTGGATGAACTGAAATATATTCAGCGCCGTCAATCCATTTTGCATTTTCTCTGATTTCTATAATTCGTTTTAATGCCTCCGGTCTGTCAGAATATCGATTTGTTAATCCTTGCAGTGATTGTGTGTAATCTCCGCCAACATGCTTTAGATTTAATTGCATGGAAAGCAGACCATCATAAAACTTACCAAATGCCTCTCGATTAAAGAAATTTCCCCATCGCCCAATGGTTTGTCCTATCAGTAATCCATAGATACTGGTATCTGCCAATAACCCAAAGTGTATCTTTTTTATCTTACAATATATAATGCCTGTGAGTGCACCCGCTATAACACCGCCATAAATCGCTAATCCACCACTGCGGATATCAAGAATACTGAAAAGATTGTCTTTATAATCAGACCAGCTAAAGGCTACATAATAAAGCCTTGCTCCAATGACAGATATGATAATTGCATAAAGAGCAAAATCAAGGTAAGTTTCGGGATTTTGCCCTGTCCTTTTTGCCTGCCACTGCGCAAGCAAAACACCTAACACCATACCAAGTGCAATCACAATCCCATAAAAAGCAATCTCAATACCTAATACTTCGATACCTGTTCCGAGGTTATGAAATTCTATTCCCAGTTTTTGAAACAGTATGTCTGATTTTTGCAACGATTGTCACCACTTTCCTTATACATTGAAACGGAATAGTACTACATCTCCGTCCTGAACTACGTACTCCTTGCCTTCGGAACGGACTAATCCCTTTTCCTTGGCTGCGTTAAAGCTGCCGCATTCTACTAAGTTATCATAGCCAACAATCTCTGCTCGAATAAAGCCGCGTTCAAAATCAGTATGAATTTTACCGGCAGCCTGTGGAGCCTTCATGCCTTTTGTAATAGTCCATGCCCTGGTTTCCTTTGGACCTGCGGTAAGATAACTAATTAATCCTAAGATATGATAACTTGCACGAATTAGTTTCTCCAAACCAGACTCAGTTAATCCAAGTTCTTCTAAAAACATTTTCTTTTCATCCTCGTCAAGCTCTGCAATTTCTTGTTCAATCTGAGCACATATCACAAAAACTTCGGAGTTTTCTTTTTCTGCAAACTCACGCACCTGACTGACAAATTGATTATCCTTTGCATCGTCTGCCAGTTCATCATCTTTAACATTTGCTGCATAAATTACCGGTTTATAGGTTAATAAATTATAGGAAGAGAGCATTTCTAATTCTTCCTCATCCGCGCATTCAAAGCCTTTCGCAAGTTTTCCATCTTCAAGAAATGCTTTTAACCTGGTTAATAATTCTGCTTCTTTTGCTAATGTTTTATCGTTTTTTGCACCCTTTATCACCTTACTGATTCTTCTCTCTAAGATCTCCATATCAGAGAAGATCAACTCTAAATTAATCGTCTCAATATCACGCAATGGATCAACAGAGCCATCCACATGAATAATATTGCTATCTTCAAAACAACGGACAACATGTACAATAGCATCTACTTCACGAATGTTTGATAAAAACTGATTCCCAAGACCCTCTCCTTTTGATGCTCCTTTTACCAACCCCGCAATATCTACAAACTCAATTGCAGCCGGTATAGTCTTTTCAGAATTATATAAATCAGATAATACTTTAAGACGCTCATCCGGAACCGGTACAATACCTATGTTTGGATCAATTGTGCAGAACGGATAGTTTGCAGATTCTGCTCCTGCTTTTGTTAAAGAATTAAATAGAGTACTTTTTCCTACGTTTGGTAAACCAACAATACCAAGTTTCATTTTATTACCTATACCTTTCCTTCATTTTTCTTGCGGGCTTTTACTCCATGATATCTCGCTTCATTGCATAAAATTTCCCAGTTATTTGACTCACAGAATTTCATTTTAATGTTCGGTCAAAAAACCTTACTAAGAATCTTTTGATTCAACCACGATTAGGATTCCTTTTTCAAAAAGTATCTGTGCTTCCGGTTCCATAATCTCATTACTGATACCGATACTAGTTCCTTGCGTCAAGTGAAATCTAGTAAGGGGATACTTAAATCCTATAAGGGTTAATCCTGTGACTTCTTCTGTGAATGGAAGCAAGGAAACATAAGTTGCCCTTACCTCTTCCTTTCTAAGCACAGTACTTTTCTCTCTTAGGTATATTTTATTGTTTTTATCAATAAGATATGCCTGAACTCCCTGACATAATAGCTTATACAGCATATGAAGATTTGCAAGGGTATGGTCAAAACGCCCCCCTGTTGCTCCAAGAATGAAGATTTCCATACATCCTTCTTCTACTGCTAAACCTACTGCAACTTCAGTGTCGGTTGCATCCTTTTCAGGACATAAGGGTACTATCTTAATCTTCGTATTCTCTTGGTACTCCAGTAATAGATTTTTAGAAACCGTATCAAAATCACCTACCACATGTGTCGGGAATATCTTCATATCGTGCAGATAAGCTAGTCCGTTATCAATTGCTATAATTCGGTCAAAGAAACTTTCTTCTAAAGTTTTCATTGCAACCTCAGGTGAAAAATCTCCCCCTGCGATAATGAGAGCTTTCATAATTCACTTACCTCCCTGTGTCGCTTTATGCTCAATTATGATACTGAAACCTATTGATGAGCAGCATGAAAAATGTGAAGAAAATCTTTCACATTTTTTTCTATGTCTCCACGGAACACGGAAGTTCCGGCAACTAATACATTTGCACCGGCTTCCATAATTTCAGATACATTTTCTAAGGTTACTCCGCCATCTACCTCTATGTCAATCGTAACATTATAATTCTCTGCCATCTTCTTTAGGTCCCTTAATTTTAACAGTGTGGATGGTATAAATTTCTGACCTCCAAAACCGGGATTCACTGACATGATTAAAACCATATCAAGTTCCGGTAAAATATAGTCAAGAACCGATAATGATGTGCTTGGATTTAATGCTACACCAACTTTTTTTCCAAATTCCTTTACCGCAGCCACTGTACGGTGAAGATGTTTACAACTCTCAGCATGTACTGTAATTATGTCGGCCCCTGCTTTCACAAAATCCTCAATATAGCGAATTGGTTCGTCAATCATCAAATGCACATCAAATACCATCGAAGATTTTTCACGAAGAGAAGTTATCACTGGAATACCAAAGGAAATGCTAGGGACAAAATTTCCATCCATAACATCCAAATGCAGATAGGTTGCTCCTGCCTCTTCCGCTTTTTTAATATTATCTCCTAAAGCACTAAAATCTGCCGCTAAAATTGAAGGTGATAAATGATACATATTTTTTCCTCTTTTCTGCGACGCAGTTATGCGTATACATTTCTGCTTACAAAACCAGATAGGATGAAAATAAAATTCCAATGGAGCATATACTACATTAATATTTTTTCTGGTTTTTAAGCTCTTCGTACAATAATTTATAATTTTCATATCTGCTTTCGCTAATCTTTCCATCTTGCAGCGCTTCTTTTACCGCACAATCCGGTTCATTGATATGAACACAGCCTTGAAAACGGCATTGCCCTAAATAATGATCAAACTCAGGATAATAAACCTGCAATTCTTCTTTCCCAATGTCATTTAGATAAAGCGAACTAAATCCTGGGGTATCTAATAAATAGGTACTTTCTTCCATATAAATTAACTCAGAATGCCTTGTGGTATGTTTCCCACGTCTGATTTTTTCTGAGATTTGTCCCGTTTGCATAGACACTTTTGATTGAAGTCTATTCGTTAAGGAAGATTTCCCGACACCGGAAGGGCCGGCAAGTGCTGTAGCCTTTCCCTTAAGTACAGCCTTTACCTCCTTAATACCCTCTCCTTCCAATGCATTCGTAAATAAAATTTGATACCCGGTATTTCGATAAACCTCTTCTACTCTTTTTCTTTCCCCTTTATCTGCCTTATCCGTTTTATTAAAACAGATAATCGTCTCAATTCCCTGCTGTTCCATCATGACTAAAAAACGGTCAAGCAAGTTATAATTTGGCGCCGGATCTGACACAGCAAATATAATCATAGCCTGATCAATATTTGCGACAGCCGGACGAATTAACTCACTTTTCCGTTCTAAGATGTCAACAATATTTCCTGTTTTTAAATCTCTATCAAGAATCTCAACCTCAACATTATCACCAACAAGAGGTTTTATTTTCCGGTTTCGGAAAATACCTTTTGCTTTGCATTCGTATTCTCCGAAACCTTCAATATAAACATAATAGAAACCTGCAATTCCTCTGATTATTTTACCAATCATTCACTTTTAGCCTCCATACTGCGACTATCTTTTAGGAGCAGCTAATGGCTTAAGTTTGGCGCAGCACAAACTTGCCGAGCGAAAGATTTTAATCTTTCCCTCTTATCCCTCAGTTTTGCTATAGCAGACTAAAAAATACAATTCCTCAGCCGTGCATTAATTTTTCTTCATCGCACTTAGGTATACACTCCAGGAAGAATTGCTGTAAAGTGTATCGTTGATATACATTCTAACGATACCATTACCCTCTCGTATGCCTTCCACTCTAATATTCGAAAACTCTCCAGGAAAATCGGCATAGGATAAGTCTTTCGTCATAATCTGCATTGTTTCCCCATCTTGCTCAAGTTCCAGGTATACTTCTCCTGACTCACCCTCAGCAAATGGGTTTTCTGTAATACTAACTTCTCCAATGTAGCTGTATTCATCAGGCGCTGTAACCTCCGGAATTGGAGAAGGTGTACTCTCAGGTCCCGTGCTAATAGAGATATCAATCTTAGTATCTGCTGCAACTAATTCTCCGGCTGTTGTGTTCTGGAAGCAGACTGTTCCTTTTGCATATTCTGAACTTGGGATATGAGATGTAGCTCCTTTTTGAAGGCCTGCTGCTAACAATTCTTGCTTTGCCTGCTCTTCCGTCTTGCCAAGCAAATCAGGAACTTTCTTTAAGGCACTAACATCAGGTCCAGTACTTACAACTAAAATAACAGCAGAACCTTTTTTTAATATAACCGGATTTTTAGGGTCTGTTGTTCTTTCAGGAATTGTACGGATTACCATCTCAGCTCCTAATTCACTGCTAGCTTCATCCTGACGTGTAACAATCAAACCTAAATCCTCTAATTGTTTCTTAGCTAGTTCATAATTACGATTGTATACATCTGGCAGCTCTATTGGCGCAGCACCGGCACTGATCGTTAGGATGATTGTTGAATTTGACGGAATCTCAGTATCCGCCGGATAGTTTTGTTTCATTACTAACCCTTCTTCATATTCGTCAGAATATTCTTTTTCATCCGCTAACTTAATAGTAAAGGAAGGTGATGCAAGCTCAAGGCTGCTAATCGCCGTTTCTCTGTCAAGACCAACTACTTTTGGAACCTTCACAAGTTCAGAAGTCGGCTCCGCAGTTGGTTCCGGAGAAACTGTCACCGTAATGGATGGTTCCGGAGTGATATTCGTATCCTTATTATCCTTACCCCAATCAAATAAATTAAAGAATCGTGCCACAATAAACAATACGGTACAGCCAACCAAAACTGCTGCTGCAATCATGGAAATAATAAGAACCTTCTCCATTTTGGAATCTACAGAATCAAGTTCCTCCTCTTCCTCTTTGGAAACTTTTTTGGCTCCCTTGTCCTTCGCATTATTATCAATGAAAGTTACCGGTGTTTTGGCGGCACTTTTAATATGATTCATCTCATCATCTGACAAGCTGATGGTTGGAGAGTCACTGACCGCACCATTATTAATAATTACATAATCCCCGTCTTTATTAATGATGGAGCGTTTTAAATCACTGATTAATTCAGAAGCGGATAAGTATCTTCTCTCCGGCTTCTTCTGCATACATTTTTGTACTATTTTTTCAACACTAACCGGCACCTCAGGATTTAGCTCACGAAGAGGGGCAGCCTCTCCCTGAATATGAAGAAGTGCAACAGAAACCGTATTATCTCCTGCAAAGGGTACTTCCCCGCTTAACATCTCATACATTGTAACACCCAGAGAATAGATATCGCTCTTTTCATCGCTGTATCCGCCTCTCGCTTGTTCCGGTGATAAATAATGTACGGAACCGATTGCATTTTGAGTAACGGTATTTGTTGTAGCTGCTTTTGCTATACCAAAGTCTGTTACTTTTACTTTACCGTCTCTCGAGATAATAATATTTTGCGGTTTGATATCCCTATGGATAATATGATTGTCATGAGCAGCTTCCATGCCTTGCGCTATCTGAATCGCAATTCCTACTGCTTCTTTTACCTCTAGTTTTCCTTTACGTTCAATAAATTTCTTTAACGTAATTCCTTCCACAAGTTCCATAACGATATAGTATAAACCATCGTCATCACCAACATCATAGACATTTACTATGTTCGGATGGGATAAGCCTGCTACAGATTGTGCTTCTCCACGGAATTTCGTTACAAAATTCTTATCGCTTGAATATTCCGGTTTCAATATTTTTATTGCTACATATCGATTTAACCGATGACATTTTGCCTTGTAAACATCCGCCATTCCTCCAGAACCAACTCTGTCTACAATTTCATATCTGTCACTGATAAACATTCCAGGTTTAATCATTTTATATACCTTTTACCTTTCCGGCTACACAAAAATGTCTGTTACAACAAACAAGCTTATGTAAAAATGCCTCTCTTCTCTCCTTATAACTACATCCCTCAATGCATCTTCCTATGTGCTTAATCAAGCCGAATCAAAACGATTGCAATATTATCTTTTCCTCCATTTTCATTCGCTCTTTTTACCAGCTCTTTTCCCGATGCCTCTAAATCATCCCCATGATTTCTAATTACCGTAAAAATCTCTTCATCCTCAAGCATATTAGACAAACCATCAGAACACAATAGAATGATATCCCTAGATTTTACACTAACTTCAAAATAATCCGGTATCACAGTCTGGCTTGCTCCTACCGCTCTTGTAATTACATTTTTCTTTGGATGGAATCTAGCCTCACTACGTTTGATTTCACCGGTCTTCACCATTTCTTCAACCAAGGAGTGGTCTTCTGTAATCTGCTTCATTGTATCATTAATTAAGTATAACCTGCTGTCACCAATGTTAGCTACATACATTAATTGGTCCATGATTGCCGCTAAAACTAATGTCGTTCCCATTCCTTCTAAACCAGTTTGTTCTCTTGCCTGCTTTAGCAGCATCTCATTTGTTTTTGCAATTGCCGCATCCAGCATACCAATCACAGTCTTTTCTTCGCTTTCTCCAATGAGCCTTATCATTTCTTCCACGCAGTAACGAGAAGCAAAATCACCGGCATTATGACCGCCCATACCATCAGCTACAATAAACAGGTTAGGAAGTGCTCCAACCGAACACTCATTACAATAGACATAATCTTGGTTGATCTCTCTTTTTTGACCAACATCAGTAATAGAATATGTGTTCATCCTATTGTTTCACCTCCTGTACCATTGTCTTATCCGTATAACTCTTTCTTAATTGTCCACAAGCCGCGTTAATATCGGAGCCCATTTCTCTTCTAATAGTAACATTAATTCTGTTTTTTTCAAGTATATTTTTGAAATTTTGTATGTTGTTCCCCGTAGAACGCTTATAATCCCGCTCTTTTATAGGGTTTACAGGAATGAGATTAACATGGCAGTTTTTACCCTTTAAAAGCCTGCTAAGCTCTTTTGCACAGGCAGATGTATCATTCACTCCATCCACCAAACTGTACTCATAACTGATTCTTCGTCCGGTCTGCTCATAATAATAATCGCAGGCATTTAATACCTCTTGCAATTTGTAACTGTTGGCAACCGGCATTATTTTTGCCCTGTCTTCATCATTTGGCGCATGCAGGGATAGTGCTAATGTGATAGAAAATCCTTCCTCTGCCAATGCTCTCATCTTAGGAACTAAACCACAGGTGGAAACGGTTATATTTCGCTGTGAAATATTTAATCCATCCAAAGAGGATATCATACGAATAAATTTAACAAAATTATCATAGTTATCCATTGGTTCCCCGGTTCCCATGATTACGATATTGCTCACCCTTTCACCGGAAAGGCGCTGTAGCTGGTATACTTCATCAAGCATTTCCGATGTTTTTAAGTTTCTGGTAAGCCCATCGAGTGTTGATGCACAAAAACGGCACCCCATTCGGCATCCCACCTGTGAGGAAATACATACGGAATTCCCATGATGATATTTCATCAGTACACATTCCACGATATTCCCATCCGGTAAACGAAATAAATATTTGACAGTTCCGTCAATTTCTGATTCATAGCGTTCTAATTCAGTTACACAGATCAGTTCGTATTCAGAGACAAGTTTTGTTCTTAACTCTTTTGACAAATTGGTCATCTCCTCAAAACTTCTTGCCAATTTGACATGGAGCCACTCATAAATCTGCTTCGCTCGAAATTCCTTTTCTCCAATGTTTCTTAAACTTTCTTTTAATTCATCAAGTGTAAGTGCTTTTATATCTATTTTTTCAGTAATACTCTGCATTTTTACCTCACTCCTGCACATGCTTTGCACACGTTAATACTAATCTTCCAGGAAAATCTAACGAGACAAATATCCAGTAAGCCGCACAAGTATCTGCCCGCAGTAATTTCAAGCTGCAAACGGATAAAACCTGCTTGATTCTATTGCATGGATATTAGTATTAAAAGCAAATCATGCCTTTCAAACTTTCGCTTTTCTAAATCTTGAGATAAAGAAACCATCCACACCGGATTTATCCGGTAATAACTGCAGATAGCCTTGCTTTGATGTCTCGCACCGTAATTTCTCTGGTAGATAAGTATCCATGGATTCTGGAATTAATTTCAGTTTTTCTGTAATAAATCTTACATTCTCTTCATTTTCTTCCGGATTGATTGTACAGGTACTATAAATTAAGATTCCTCCAGGCTTTAGATAAGGAATAATAACAGAAAGAATTTCTTTTTGTAATTTTGCTAATTCCGACCTTGTAGCTTTTGTCATATTATATTTGATGTCCGGCTTCTTTCCAATAACTCCAAGACCCGAGCAGGGAAGGTCCGCTAAAATCACATCTGCTTTTTCTTTCACTGATTCATCAAATACCAAGGCATCAAAAACTTTGACAGAAACATTTTGATACCCAATGCGTTCTAAGTTTTGCTTAATTAATGAAACCTTTTTTTCTGTCTTATCCCGTGCATCCACATGACCGGATTTTTTTTCTCCACCAGCCATCAGAAGAAGTTCAGCCGCATGTAATGTCTTGCCACCTGGTGCGGCGCAAACGTCTATTACATAATCTCCGGCTTTTATTCCCGCTATTACGCCAACCATCATGGAGCTTTCATCCTGAACTTGAAAATATCCTTGTTGAAAACTATCAAGTGCAGTTAAAGAGTTATAAGAGGATATTCTTTTCGCATTCGTTAGATACGCTCCATCTTTTATTACTATTCCTTGTTTTTCTAAGCCTTTTGTTAATTCATCTATGGAGATTTTACTTTCATTGATTCGTATTGAAGTATCCTTGGGTTCTAAAAAAGCTTGTAACATTTCCTCAACCTGTTCCCTGCTATAACTTTTCAGCCAAAATTCTACCAAATCTTTTGGCATCGAATATAAGTAGGACAATTTTTCAGTTTCATCCATAAAGCTAATGTCGAATCCATTTGCTTTTTGAAATTCTCTGCTTAGGTTTCTTAATATCCCATTCACGAAACCAGACAGCCCGCCTAAGCCGCGTTTTTTGACTAGCTTTACTGCCTCATCACAGGCTGCGCTATTTGGAATCTGTTCCATAAATTCTATTTGGTATGCTGCAATTCTTAGAACATTACGAATTACAGGTTTCATCTTTTTCACCTTAATCTTTGAAAATCGCTCCAAATCATAATCTAATTTTAGTTTTTGTTCTACAACCCCAAGGCAGAGCCTTGATATAAAGGCTCTGTCTTGTTTACTCAAGTCTTTGTAATTTTTTAAGGTTTCATTGATTACAATGTGGCTGGGAAGCTTTTCTTCATTAATCTTAAGGCACATCGTAAGTACAATATCTCTAGCGTTCATAGTTCTCCGTTCATTTCTTTAATCTCTATTTCGATTCCCGTAAAGCAGGATCAAACGAAGCAGCTGTAAGATAGAAGCTGCGGCACCGGCAACATAAGTAAGTGCTGCGGCACCTAATACTTTCTTTGTATCTCTGATTTCATCACCGTATAAGATTCCCTTATCCGACAATACAGTAACCGCTCTTCTTGAGGCATTAAATTCTACAGGAAGAGTTACTAATTGAAATAAAACAGCCAAAGAAAACATTGCGATACCAATGGTGATTAGAATTTGTGAACCACCAATAAGGATTCCTATTAAGATTAAAGGCCATGACAATGTAGCTCCAAAATTTGCGACGGGTACAATTGCAGCTCTTAATCTTAGCGGAACATAACCCTTTTGATCCTGGATTGCATGACCACATTCATGTGCTGCAACACCAATCGCTGCAACGGATGAATTATCATATACCGATTCCGATAAACGAAGTACCTTATTCCTTGAGTCATAATGATCGGTTAGACTCCCGCTTACTCTTTGGATTTGTACATCATTAATTCCCGCAGAGCGTAATATTCGTTCTGCTGCCGCTGCACCAGTCATTCCTGACATACTTCGAACTCTACTGTATTTTGAAAATGTTGATTTCACTTTCAAGGATGCTGCAATACTAAGGAGTGCTCCTACAATAATCATCCAATAATAAGGATCAAAATAAAACCCGTAAAACGGTAATCCATAATATAAAAAATTTAGCATCTATGATACCTCCTAACTTTCTCCCAATCATACCACGGATTCGTGTCGATTCTTTTAAAACTTCATTAATTTTTCATTAAAGAAATGATTTTTATAAATAATATAAGAAGTTATAAAAAATCCTGGTAAATAGGGGTTATGTGATACCGAAATTTAATTTATTCTCCATGGCAAACTTTTTAGGTATGATGTAAGGTTTTATTTTCATAGTCCCCAAGAACTTCACCGGAAATAACTGGATACCCTCGTAAAAACTCACTGGTCAACATTCTTTTTTTTCCTTCTAACTGCAGTTCCTTAATTTCTAATAACTTATCCCCAGTTTTCACAAAGATTGCTTCTTTGGTTACCTTAACTACACATCCAAATCCTGCTTCTTTTGCATCTTTTATCATCTCAGGGTCATTATTAACTGCAGCACACCATAACTTTAATGTCTTTCCTTTATAATAAGTATAAGCGCTTGGCCATGGATTTAGTCCACGAATCATTCTTTCAATTAAAACTGCATCATTTGAAAAATCAATTTTCCCCATATCTTTGGTCAGCATTTTGATGTAAGTAGATTGTGAGTCATCCTGTTTGGTGAAAGTGGCGGTCCCATTTTTTATCTGCTCTATCGCTTCAAGTAAAGCTTTGCCACCTATTAACGCTAATTTATCGTGTAAGCTGCCACCTGTTTCTTCCATTGAGATATCAATTTCCTTTTTTAAAATCATATCACCAGTATCACATCCGGCATCCATCTTCATGATGGTGACACCTGTCCTCTCTTCACCATTTAAGATTACCCATTGAATCGGTGCACTGCCGCGATATTTCGGCAACAAAGATGCATGAACATTAATACAACCATAAGGTGGAAGATCCAAAATATCTCTTGATAACATCTGTCCAAAGGCTACAACCAAGATTATATCCGGAGCCAAGACCTTTAGTTGTTCTACAAATTCAAGGTCCTTCACACGTCTTGGCTGATATACAGGAATCTGATGCTTAAGGGCAACTTCTTTTACCGGTGGAAACGCCATCTCTTTTCCCCTGCCCTTTGGTTTATCCGGTTGTGTTACTACTCCGATAATTTCGATACCAGAAGAAAGCAGTGTTTCTAGAATCTCTGCTGCTATCTCTGGTGTCCCCATATAGACCGCTTTCATTCTCATCCCTCCAATTATTCCTCTTCCTCGTCATAACCAGTCACATCATGTAATTCACCGGTTACTTTATCCACATATAAAACACCATTTAAATGATCGATTTCATGGCAAAATGCTCTCGC
Source organism: Bacillota bacterium (assembly GCA_023457255.1). Lineage (GTDB taxonomy): Bacteria > Bacillota > Clostridia > Lachnospirales > Lachnospiraceae > Lachnoclostridium. Next base: position 540,988 of record JAEWMB010000020.1, read on the forward strand.
TAGCAATCCTTCCCCTTCCACTTCAAAAGGGTTCATGTGACGATCGTATGCTTTCACTTTAACATAATTGGGACGTGTTACAATACCCGATTTTCCGGGTAAACTAAGGCATCCTTCGTCTCCGGTTTGCTCCCCGTCTGCTGCAATAACCTCCGGATTAATTAATATTATTGGTTCATTTCCTTCCGGTGATACATCAATTACAACCAAACGTTTTAATACTCCCACCTGTGGAGCAGCTAATCCAACGCCTTGTGCTTCATACATCGTATCAAGCATATCATCAATTAACATATCAATTTTTGGCGTAATCTCCTCAATAACCTTTGAGGTCTTGTTTAAAATATTATCACCCATGATTCTTATATTCCTTTTTGCCATACTCTTTCTTCCTTTCGTTAATAACTGTTCATTGGATCAAAATCAAATTGTACATTACACTTTATAAAATACTCCGAAACTAAGATATACTGCTCTAAAAAGTCCTTTACTCCAACAAGATACTCATATTGTTCTTCTTTTAGGTATAAAACCCTTCGATAAATATCATTCATTTTTGCAATCCCGGCAGGAGCAGGACCAATGATATTTATATTAGGTTTCTGTTTTTCTTGCTCTTCCAATCTCACATGTATTTCATTATCCGCTTGGCTCTTACGTTCATCTTGCTGGTTTTGTTTTTCTTGTATTAAAAGATTTTCTTGTACCTTTATCCACTCTTTTACTGCACCAGCCAAAAGATCCGCAGCCAGAATAACAACTTCCTCTTCTTTTGATTGAATTAAAATAGCCATAATATGTGCAGCAGGAGGATATTTCATAAGACGTCTATAGTTCATTTCCTGCTCATAAAAGCCAGCATAATTTTCTGTCGCAGCAGTGGTTACCGCATAATGTTCCGGCTGATATGTTTGTATCACTACTTCTCCGGTAAGCTCTCCACGGCCTGCACGGCCTGCTGCTTGGGCTAATAATTGAAACGTACGCTCTGCCGCCCGATAATCATTGGCATATAGGGATAAATCCGCAGCTAAAATACCTACTAGAGTTACCCCTGCAAAATCATGTCCCTTTACAATCATTTGAGTACCGATTAGGATATCCGCTTCTCCGTTTGCAAACACACTTAAGATTTCTTCATAACTTAGTTTGTTCTTTGTCGTGTCTGCATCCATCCGCAGAACTTTAGCCATTGGAAATTCTTTTAAAACCGTTGCCTCGACTTTCTGAGTTCCCGTTCCAAAAGCAGCAATATACCTGGAACCACAGACCGGGCAAAGGACCGGAGTCGGAATTTCATATCCGCAATAATGACATTTTAACACACCGGTACTATGTGCCGTCAAGGAAATATCACAATGAGGACATTTCATTGCCGTACCACAACTTCGGCATGACACAAAACCTGCGTATCCCCTGCGGTTTAAAAATAGCATAATCTGTTCTTTTTTGCTCAAACGATCTTCTATTAGACTTCGTAACAATTCACTGAAAATGGAGTTGTTTTTCTTTTTTAACTCTTCTTTTAAATCAATGATGGAAACCTTTGGAACCCTAGCTTCTTTTGCCCGCTTCGTCAAGCGAAACAGCTCATATTCCCCTTCCACTGCTTTTTTATATGCTTCAAGGGAAGGTGTTGCAGAACCAAGAATAATCGATGCATTACTTAGTTCACCTCTTTTTATGGCAACCTCTCTGGCATGGTATTTCGGCGGCATCTCACTCTTATAGCTGGTTTCATGCTCTTCATCTATAATAATTAATCCAAGGTTTCGAAACGGTGTAAATAACGCAGATCTAGGACCAATCATAATATCAATGTCACCATTTTTTGCACGTTCTATCTGATCGTAGCGTTCTCCGGCAGACATCTTAGAGTTAAGAATAGAAATCCGATTGCCAAACCTTTTATCAAACCGTACTACGGTTTGATATGTTAGGGCTATTTCTGGAATTAACAAAATAACCTGTCGTCCAGACTGTATGACATGCTCAATAATTTCCATATATACTTCTGTCTTGCCGCTCCCGGTAATGCCATGGATTAGGTAGGTTTTTCTAATTCCTTCTTTATAATCCTTAAAAACCTTAGATACAATTTCCCCCTGCTCGTCATTTAAAAACACTTTATAGCTATCCGAAGTTTTTGAAGTAATTGGGTTACGATACTTTGTTTCCGATTCAATTTGAATGATTCCGCTTTCCTTTAAGGTATTAAGTGTAGTTCTTGATATGTTTAATTTATTAACAATGACCTCAAAATCGATTTTTTCACTTTTTATTAAAGCCAATAATAATCTGGCTTTCGCTTTATGCTTTTTCTTCTCTGCTTCGATATAGGCATCTTGTAACTTTTCTTTTGACACACCAGACGATACGATTCGTTTTTCAATCTGTTTTATACTTTTTTTTACCGGAATTACTGTCTTTAGGGCATCATTCATCGTACCGCCATATTGCTCCTTTATAAATGCAGCAAGGGCTATCATCTGTCCCTCGATTGGTAGCCCCTTGTCTTTTATTCCAATGATTGATTTTATTCTCTCCGGAGCAATCTTTGGCACATCAGATAATCCAACGATGTACCCGTCAATACTGCGGTTTCCATTTCCAAAAGGTATGATTACCGGCATGCCAATAACAGCATCCGTACAAAGAGCAGGCGGTATGCTGTATTGGTAGGTTTTATCCAGATTTTCTACTGATATGTCCACTATAATATCTGCATATTGCATTCCTATTGAATTTCATCCTTTCACATGTATATTAACTCTTCTTTTAGTCTTTTCACAATTAAGTCAAGCTTCATGCCGCGAGAGCCTTTTAATAGTATCACATCTCCTTTTGCAGCTTCAGTTTTGATATAACGAACAATTTCCTCTCTATCTGCAAAACTCTTTGTACTGATACCTTCCTCATTATCACGTATTCCATCCAGAATATACTTTGCTTCATCTCCAATCGTTAATACTTCATCAATGAAGGTAGTTTCTTTCCCACGTGATTTTTCTAATCTGCATTGCTTTGCCAGATAATCTCCAACTTCATAATGGCACTTTTTCGAAATGTCTCCAAGTTCCAAAATATCCGCAAATACAATAAACTTCCTGTGTTCTTTCGGCATATCCATAATAACATGGATTGCTCCTTTCATAGAGTCAGGGCTAGCATTGTAGGTATCATCAATAACCGTGATCCCATTGATTTTTTCAACCTCACCACGCATTGCAATTGGCTTATATTCTTTTAGCCCAAGCCTTGCATCGTTCAGACTAATACCTAACTGAATCGCAAAGAATAGCGCAGCAAGTGCATTTAATATGTTATGCTTACCAAGAACAGATAATTTGATTTCTCCGCTAACCGCTTCTTTACTGCCTTCTTTGTAATGAAACCAAAATGTCGTAGACTCACCGTCTGTTTTAATATTATCTGCATAGATTGTGCAGTTTGGAGTCGTCCCAAAGGTATAGACAGATGCCTTGCTCAAACTCTTTTGTGTCAGTTCCGATAAAGGAATGTTACCATTGTTTTGTGTTTTTTCTTTGACAGAACTATTTGATTTGGAATATTCTTCATAAACCTCCAGTAATAGCGGATCATCTCCATTTAATAAGAGAATAGAATCTTCATTAAAATAGTTGGAAATGTTTAATTTTTCCTTCCTTATATTCTCTTTCGTCTTTAACTGTCCGATATGAGAAACCCCAATATTGGTAACCACAGCCATAGTAGGCTTTGCCACTTTGGCAATTCGCTCCATTTCACCAAATTCACTCATTCCCATCTCAATAATTCCAACATCATGGGTATTATCTAACATCAGCATCATCTGAGGTAACCCAACCTGTGAATTCATATTCCCAATCGTTTTTAACGCATTACAACCGATGCTTAGTGCTGCTGCTATCATTTCCTTGGTAGTAGTCTTTCCTACACTTCCGGTTATTCCTATGATTGGTACCAGACTATGATCTCGGTGATATTCTCCAAGCCGCTGCAATGCTTCTACCGTATGATCTACTTTGATGTAAATCATATCTTTGGTACCCTGCGCAATTTCTCCTCTGCTTGTCAGTGTTACTCTAATGCCTTGCTCATAAGCATCTGTGATGAAATCATGAGCGTCCACTCTTTCACCGACGATGGGAACAAAAAGCGTATCGCCATCTCCTACTTTTGAATTCGTGCTTATTTTATGAATTGTTTTGTCTTTATTTTCATTTAATATTGTGCCGCCGGTAATTGCAGCGATTTCGTTTACATGAAACCTTGCCATAAAAATAACCTCTATTTTCTGTCACTTTCGACTATTTATAAAAGAGCACTTCGCTGTTCCTGCGTCATCTCTGCGATGATCTCTTGCACCAATTCCCGATCATCCATATGGTATTTCACACCACGAATTTCCTGATAATTTTCATGTCCTTTGCCGGCAATCAGAATGATATCGCCTTCTTTCGCAGTTAAAATACTGTGGCGAATCGCCTCCTTACGATCAAGTATGGCTATATATTCCCCCTTACCACGCTTAACTCCAATTACGATATCATTTAAGATATCCTGCGGTTCTTCAAATCTCGGATTATCAGAAGTAACAATGGTATAGTCTGCTAAATTAGAGGATATTTCACCCATCTCAAACCGACGGTCTTTCGAACGATTGCCGCCACAGCCAAACAAACAGACCAAACGTTTCGGCTCATATTCTCTTAAGGTAGATAACACACTTTGAAGACTCATCGCATTATGAGCATAATCAATCATCAATGTAAATCTCTTTGAAACCTCTACCGGCTCCACTCTGCCTTTTACCTTTACCTGCGTTAATGCATCTTTGATACGTTCCGTACTGATTTGAAAATGTCTGCAGATAGCAATCGCAGCCAGTGAATTATAAACGGTAAATTTACCGGGTATATTTACCTTAACAGGGAAATCACATAATCCTTTTACTTGATATAATACCATTAAATTGCCAAGCTTGGAATGCAAATCGGTATCAACCGCCCTTAAATCTGCTTTTTCACTAAGCCCATAAGTCTCTAGCGTACAAGTATGACCGCTTAGTACCTGCTCCATGTGCTTGTCATCAATATTGGCGATTCCAACTTTACATTGCTTAAATAAAAGCCCCTTACAAGCCATATAGTCTTCAAAACTGCCATGCTCCCCCGGTCCGATATGATCCGGTTCCATATTGGTAAATACCCCAATATCAAAGGTGAAGCCACTCACACGATGCAGCATTAATCCTTGAGAAGAAACCTCCATAACAACACATTCACAACCCGCTTCCACCATCTTAGCAAAATACTCTTGAACTAAATAGGATTCTGGTGTCGTGTTATTCGCCGGTATTACAATATCCCCTATAATCGTCTCAATAGTACCAATCAGTCCGGTTTTGATTCCTGCCTCTAAAAGAATGTCATAAACCATATAAGTTGTGGTGGTCTTACCCTTAGTACCGGTAATACCAATGGTTTTTAACTTTTCCGCCGGATAATCAAAATATGCCGCAGACAAATAAGCAAGAGCCTCCCTTGTGCTTGGTACCAATAATAAGGTAACTCCATCGGTTACTGCTACTTCCTGTTCAGCGATAATAACAACAGCTCCTTTTGCAATAACCTCCTTCACGTAAGAATGTCCATCGCTTACTACTCCCGTAATACAAACAAAAATAGAATCGTTTTCTACTTTTCTGGAATCATAGCATAAAGTACTAATATCTCTATCAATGGTTCCTTTTTTACATTGATAAGTTAATCGTTCCAATAATTTTATTAACTTCATGGCAATATCCTCATTTCTTTTTCATAGATTTCTTTTTTATCGATTTCAATCTATTCCTATCTTATCTATATTTATCATAAATTTCTATGGTAATTTCTGCTGGATTTCACTCAATAACTGTTATTTTAAGCTATAGGATTATAATATATTTCTTAATAAAGTTATTGTGATTCTATCATTAAATTAATAATAGTATGATTTTTTTTACACGAGAAATTCCCACGGTCTGAAGAAACCGTGGGAATTAGTTTATTTATAATAATTGATATAATTCTTCATATTTTTTCGCAGAAGAACTCCACGAAAAATCTTTTGCCATACCTCTATCAATAATCTTATTCCATTCTCTTTTTTTATGTTGAAATATATCTTTTGCATAACGGATGGTTTGTAACATCTCATGAGCATTGTAATTTTTAAAACTAAAACCTGTTCCGGTATTTTCGTATTGGTTATATGACTCAACCGTATCTACTAAACCACCAGTTTCTCTCACGATTGGTACAGTACCATATCTTAAACTCATTAACTGACTTAAACCACATGGTTCGAACAGTGACGGCATTAAAAATGCATCACAAGCGGCATAAATTTTATGAGATCGTTCATTCGAATAAAAAATATTTGCAGACACACGGTTATTGTATTTCCAGGCAAAATGACGAAATAAATTTTCATATCTATTCTCACCAGTTCCAAGAACAATTAACTGGGTATCTTCCGCACATATTTCCTCCATCACGCAGTCAATCAAATCCAATCCTTTTTGATCTGTTAAGCGTGATACAATTCCAATCATAAATGCTTTATCATCTACCGTAAGACCTAGTTCCTGCTGGAGTGCACGTTTGTTTTTAATCTTTTCTTTTCTAAAGTTCCGTGCATTATAGGAATAGGGAATAAGCAAATCAGATTCCGGATTATATTCCTCGTAATCAATACCATTTACAATACCACACAGAGAATTTGAGCGAGCGCGCATTAACCCATCCAATCCTTCTCCATAAAAAGGCATAGTAATTTCATATGCGTAAGTATTACTAACCGTAGTAACATAGTCCGCATATACAATACCACCTTTTAAATAATTTGCATCACCATATGCCTCCAACTTATCCGGTGTAAAATAGTACTCAGATAGCGCTGTGATATCCTGTACTCTCTTTTTATCCCAGACACCTTGGAATTTTAAATTGTGTATTGTCATTATTGTTTTAATCCCATGATAGAATTCATTTTCCTGAAAACTATCATGTAAAAATACCGGAACTAATCCTGTTTGCCAATCATGGCAGTGTATGATATCTGGACAAAAATCTAAAACCGGTAGACAGGATAATACTGCTTTGCTAAAAAAAGCAAATTTTTCAATGTCTTCGTATATATTTCCATATGGACTATTTCCTTGAAAGTAAAATTCATTATCGATAAAATAAAACCATACTCCTTCATGCTGATATTCCAAGATACCAACATATTGTGTTCTCCAATTTAAATTCATAAAAAAATGAGTACGATACTGCATTTTATCCTTCCAGTTGCTTGGTATCGACATATAATTTGGGAGAATCACACGAACATCGAAATTATCCTGATCTATGTATTTCGGCAAAGAACCAACCACATCAGCCAGACCGCCTGTCTTTACGAATGGAACGCCTTCCGATGCAACGAATAAAATCTTCTTCATAATTATGCCTCCTAATTTTATTATTGCAAATCCTTCCTATCATTGCTTACACTCGTTATAATCTGATTGTATGCAATTACCAGTAAAAATAATTATACAATACATTGCAATAATAGAAAAGAGGCAAATTCATCACATTCTAAGCTTATACTCCAAACGAATTTTATCCGCAATTAATGCTACAAACTCTGAATTCGTTGGTTTACCTTTTCCGTTACTAACAGTATAACCAAATAAATCATCTATGGTATCCATCTTTCCTCTGCTCCAAGCTACTTCGATTGCATGGCGTATTGCCCGCTCCACTCTGCTAGGAGTTGTCTTATGACGCTTTGCAATAGACGGATATAATTGCTTGGTAATGGAATTTAACATTTCAGTATCATCAACAGACATCATAATAGCATCTCTAAGATACTGGTATCCTTTGATATGAGCAGGTACGCCGATTTCATGAATGATATTGGTGACATCCGACTCTAAATTCTTTTCCTTATAAGCAGCAGGATTGTCAAATGTATTTAATTTGTGGTTATCTACTAATTTAATATGATAATCTGCTTTTAATTGTTTGATTCTGCTTAATACTGTGTTATTATCGAATGGTTTTAAAATATAATAACTAGCGCCTAATTCAAATGCGTTTTCTGTTACGCGCTCCTGACCGATTGCCGTAATGACAATAAAAGATGGTGCTTTTTTAAATTCAGAACTTTTTTTAATTTTTTCCATTACTCCCAGTCCATCTAATTTTGGCATGATTAAATCCAATAAGACAACATCCGGATTTTTATCCTTGATTACTTCTAATGCTTCAAGACCATTTTCTGCTCTTCCAATTACTTCGACATCATTATCATTTTTAAGTACTTCCTCCAATAAATTTAACATTCTGATGTTGTCGTCAACGATTACCACACTTATTTTCCCCATTACGAATCCTCCTAAATGTTCTTTTTCCTTCCGATATCATACGAAGATGTGTTATTATGAAAGGGGCCCAATTCCTTTCATGTATAAGTTTCCTTACCTTTTATGACACCATCTACCCTACATAATATGCGCGCTATATCAGTAAAGCTGTTACGTATGATCTTTTTTACCGTCACTATTAACATGAAAAACAATTTGTTTACAATAAACTTCGGCAAGAGGTCTAACATGCCATGTATAATTTCTAAATCTAGAATAGAAGAATACAAATTGTAATATTTTGTTAACAGCTACAGGAAAATTATACCCATTTTTTCCCAATTTTTCAATTCTATTTTAACGCATTATTCGACAGAAAGTCAATCCTCTTTTTATCATTTTTATGTTTTTTTTAATTTGCATTGTAATAAGTTTGCATTTTGAAGCAATCAACTTTCTGTGGAATAGGCGTAGAAACAGCTTTATTGTTGGATTATCTCGAGCATATTTTCAATGAAAGTGCCATATCCCATCGAAGCATCACGAATAAAAACATGGGTAACGGCTCCTACTAATTTCCCATTTTGTATTATCGGACTTCCACTCATTCCTTGTACAATTCCTCCAGTTAATTCTTTTAAACGTTCATCTGTAATTTTTATTACCAATCCCTTACTATGAGATTTATTTCCAAAATCGATACTTTCAATAGATATCTTATATTCCTTGATCTGACCTTCTACATTACATAGGATGGTAGCATCACCGGTTCTTATCTCCTGCTTTAATGCAATTGGAATCGGATGGTTATAAATATCATTGGAAACACGTTTGAATATATCAGAGGTATTCACCATTTGCCCAAAAATACCTTGCGGAGTATTCTTTGTAATTGTTCCTATTCGATTTAAGGAATTCTCATGGATAACTCCACTTAATTCACCCGGCTGTCCTGATTTTCCTTTGATTATATTTACAACTTCCGCATCATAAACCCCGCCGGTTTTTACAGACATCAACAATCCGGTATCCACATCCGTGATGCCATGCCCAAGAGCACCATAATCACCGGTCGTAGTAACAAAAGTTAACGTTCCGATTCCCTGCGTATCATCACGTATCCAAGTACCTATCTTATATTCTCCTGTTGAAGTTGCGACCGGCTGTATTTTCAAGGTTACAAGTTCTGAGTCTCTCTTTACCTTTAGAAATACAGGCTGACCATTGCACGCTTGAATAACCTGTATCAGTTCTTCTTTACTCGATAAACTTTGGTTGTTTGCTTCCATAATATAATCGCCTGTTTTTAGTATATTGAGTGCAGGTTCATAATTCATTCCATCCTTCGACATTACTTCTGCAGTTCCAAGCACTAAAATACCATCGGTCTCTAAAGTGATCCCAATTGTTCCTCCACAGGGAATGACTTCAACAGTATCAATAACATCAAGAGATATATTCTTTATCGAAAGCCATCCAAATAATTTTAAACTTACCCTATAGGAGCCAGTCTTATTTGCCTGCAGTTGAAACGGTTTGTTAAGATCAATATTTATCTGTCCGGCAGGCACATTCGACTTTGTTATCTGCGATACTGTAACATCATCACTTTCTATTTCAGCCTGTATTGGAACTTTAAGATTAAAGCTCTGCGATTTATCAACTAAGATTCTGATTTTATCTGGTATAGCTTTATTTAATATATAATAGGAAAATAAAAAGATACCTATGATATCAAGTATTAAAAATAACACCAAAAATCTTCGGTATCCTCTTTTCTTCGGATCGGCATTTATTTCTGTGTGTGATTTATGCATACTATTCTCCTGCCTTTCTCATAACATAACTTCATGCTATAACAAGTCTCCTATTCGAAACACATAAATTGTATATAGTAATTCCTGTGTTTCTACAAGTGCATTTTGTTATATCATAAAAACCTCATGTTACTAACTTTTCGTCAGAATACAAAAGGATATACCGTAATAGTATATCCTTAATTCTTAATTTCTTTCTGAGATTAGTATGTGTAAATCAATTATTTTCAAACTAGGATTTTAAGTCTTTGTTGCCAATCCTCTTTTTGTAATCCATGGCAGCAATCTAACGGTACTGTTTTATATGATTCGCTAATTCCTTCATTTCTAAAGCACTGGTTAATACCGTATCCGTAATTTTAGCACCGCCAAGAATTCTTGCCAATTCCTCAACAACTTCGTTCTCTTTTAATTGCCGTATAGTTGTATTCGTGGTAATACCATCCGTATTTTTTTCAATAATATAGTGAGTATCTGCCATAGCAGCTATTTGAGGTAAATGAGTAATACATAATATCTGATGCTCACCTGCTAATAATCCTAACTTTTCCGATACTTTTTGAGCAGTTCTACCACTAATACCGACATCGATTTCATCAAAAATTAATGTTTGAATATCATCCTTCTTTGCCATAACAGATTTCATAGCCAACATAATTCTTGATAATTCACCACCGGATGCGATTTTCGCCAGCGCTCTGATTGGTTCTCCTGGGTTTGTAGATATCATAAATTCTGCTTCATCTAAACCATTCACTGTGTAATTACTTAACTGTTTGATGTCAATCTCAAATTTAACATCTAAGAAATTCAAATCAATTAATGCTGATTTCATCTTTTCTGCTAAATGTAAAGAAGTTTTTTTACGAATGGAAGATAAAATTCCGCATTCTTTTCTTAACTCTTGTTCTGTTACCGATATTTTTTGTCGAAGTTCCTGCAAATATTCATCATAAGCTTCGTATTTTTTCTTTTTTGCTTCCAAATTTTTATAATAATTAAAAATCTCACCAATGCTATTTCCATACTTGGATTTTAAATGGTTAATCAAATTTAATCGATTTTCAACTTCCGAAAAACCATCTAAACTATCACTAGAGTCATTAAGATACTCTGAAACATCACGATTGAAATCATTGAGTAACCCCTCAATATCGATTAATTGAGTTAAAAAACCATTTAATTGTAAATCATACTCTGATATTTTGCTTAAAAATTTTACGGCCCTGCTAATTAAATCCGCCGCATTATCTGTGCTATCTGAAGTCTGTTTATAGGCTCCGGAAAGATTTTCATTAATTAAATTTGCATTGGATAATTTTTTATACTCTGCTTGTAAACTGATATCCTCCTCCATTACAAGCTTTGCTTCTTCAATTTCTTTCCTCTCATATTCCAGAAAAGAAAGTTCTCTTAAACGTTTATCCTCATCAATCTCAGCATTATCATATTCCTCTTTTAATTTCTGATAAGAATGATATAATTTATGGACTTTTTCTTTATGTACCGCTGCTTCCTCCTTTGCAAAACGGTCAATCATCTCCAAATGCTTATGCTTATATAATAGGGATTGATGTTCGTGCTGCCCATGGATATCGAGTAATAAGGATGCAATATCTTTTAACAATTGGGCAGTCACATTTTCTCCATTTAGTTTGCAGATGCTTCTGCCATTGGACATAATCTTTCTTGAAATTAATATTTGACCCTCTTCTTTTGGTAAATCATTCTCCTCAAGAAGGCTCAAAACTTCAGGACGATTCGTAACAAAAACTAATTCCACTAAGGCATATTCAGAATTTTTTCGAACAATGTCTTTGGTCACTTTACCGCCAAGTGCAACATTGATGGAATCAATTAAAATAGACTTACCTGCACCGGTTTCACCGGTTAATATATTCAAATGGTCCTTAAAATATACTTCAACCTCATCAATAATGGCAAAGTTCTTTACATGCAGACTCAGCAGCATAGTTCCCTCCTACTTGGATAATCAATCAAACGTATGTTCTATTTTTCTCATTTTAGCACAACTTGTCTTTAAGTTCAATCCCTGAATATTGATATTTTTAAAACTGTCAGCCTGCTTTAAATTTTCCTATATTTTTGTTTTAAATCACGAAACAAACCGCTATGCCAGATCGCAATAAGAGGAAGCGGCCTTACTGGAAAACTATATAAAGCCCAAAAAAGCTCTGCATCCAGTTAGAGCATAATTGATAACAATCATACCCTAAGACTTGACACAGAGCCTGTTAAACTCATACCCACCAAAATGCAGAGCAGTTTCTATATACTATTTTTTGTTAGTAAGCTGTACAGAGCCTTACCTTTCTTATTGACCGGAACTTCCAATCTTTACAACATTGACTTTACATGCTAGTCTTCTGCCGTTTACAACGGCATATACTGTAGTTGTTCCAATTTTTCTGCCTGTTACCAAACCATTTTCAATGGTAGCTATGTTTTGGTTATCAACATCCCAGCGTACCGTAAGATTGCTTGTTGTTCCTACGTCAACTCGCAGTCTTTCCGAACTGTATGTTTCTAGTTCAAGATTCGTCTTGCTTAATCCAACAACATAAACGGTAATCGTTGCCCTTCGTCCGGATTCTGTCATAACTGTTATATTTGCGGCTCCTACTTCTCTGGCAAGTATCCTGCCTGTGGATTCATTTACACTTGCAACGACCGGGTTATCGGAACTCCAAGTATAAGAATCCGTCGAATTGTTTGGTACCATAGAGATGCGAACAGTCTTTGTCTCACCTGGAGACATGATTACTTCTGATTCCTGTACTGTTATTCCTGTGCTTGATACTGGTGCAATAACACGTACGTAACAGATTGCCGATATGCCGCTGCTGTCATTTGCTTTCACAGTTACGATACAATTACCTGGTTCTATGCCAGTTATAACGCCATTTTTATTTACTATTGCAACTCCTTTATTGTCTGAACTATACAGTGGAGTTTTGTAGGTTGCATTGCTTGGTTTTACGGTAGCTTTCAAATTATAAGATTTGCCTTGTACTAAAGTAATGTAATTCGTATCAAGGTCGATACTGGTAACCAAGCGGCTTACTCTGACCGTACAGGACGCTTCTGCTCCTGAGCCATCCGTTGCATAACAGGTAATCGTTGCTGTTCCAAGTTTTAATCCTTTGATTTTACCATTTTTATCAACCGATACAATCGACTTATTGCTGGTAGTCCAATGGAGTTCCTTATTGGTTGCTGTCTTTCCCTCGATTGTAGCTACCAACTGAAAGGTCTTGCCTAAGCCAAGCTTATAGTAAGTCTTATTTAACTTAATCTCTTTTACGTACTCTTCTACGGTTACAGTACAATATTCTATAAACCCTCCATCTTCACTCTTAGCCATAATAAGAGCTACACCACCCGCAACACCGGTAACCTTACCATTCTTATCTACCTTCGCTACAGATTCGTTGGAACTACTCCATATTACATCTTGGCTAACTTTACCTTCCGGTAATACGGTAGCTTCAAGTTCCAGTACATCACCAACCCGAATCGTCTCTTCCGTACTGTTTAGCTTAATGCCGGTTGTCGGCTGTAATACAGTTACACTACAATAACCAGTGGATCCGCTTTTGGTTTTAACAAGAATGATACATTGTCCGGCACTCTTTGCTATGATCTTACCGCTTTTTGATATAGTAGCTACACTCTTATCACTGGATTCCCAAGTTAAGTTTGTTTCTGTACTATCTGCAGGAGTTAGGGTTGTTTGGAAATAATAATAATCTCCGACATTTAAGGTCAGCTTTGTGACATCTAGTTTTACTGCTGTTGCAGTTCTGCTGACATTAACGATACAAGTAGCCAGGTATCCGCCATCCACCGTCTTTAGAATAATGGTTGTACTACCTACTGCTCTTGCCGTTACTAAGCCTGTACCATCAACAGTCGCTACGGAGGTATTGGTTGATATCCAGGAAACCGAAGCATTATGAGAATCTGCCGGTTTTACTGTATAAGTAAGACGGAAAGTTTCTCCGACATACATATCTTTCGTCTTATAATCTAAAGAAACTCCGGTAACCGCTTTTGTAACTGTTACGTTACAAGTTGCCTGCACATTCGCATTGTTAGCTGACGTAACGATAATGGCTGCATTTCCCGCTTTCTTTAACGTTACTTTACCGTTTTGATCTACCGTAAGTACGCTTTCATCAGAAGAACGCCATACAATAGGTTCATCTTTTGCCGCTAACGGCTCGATAGTTGCGAATAGTTTAAAGCTGCCATTAGACAACGGAACCTTTACTGCAGTATCAGAAAGAGTTATTTTCTCAATCGGTTGATATACCCGAACCAAACAAGAGCCGACAACTACATTGTCTTTATTAATCGCACTTACTACTGCCACTCCTCCGCCGATACCTTGGATGGTTGCAGATAAGTTTCCCGGATCGGCAATCTTTAATACCTTCTCATCAGAGCTTACCCAATGTAACTTTATATCATTTAATTTAGGATCAATCGATGCATTAATAGTGAGATAATCACCAATACCAAGCTTTGCGGAACTTGGATTTAACGTTATCTTATTTACTGTTTGTATTACTTTAATCCTACATTGTAATTTCTTTGTGATACCATTTACAACCTGAGTTACCGTGATAACAGTATCTCCCGCTGCAATACCTTTCACCAGCCCTTCCTGATCTACCGTAGCCGCTGAGGTATTACTGGACTCCCACTTTACAGGCTCCTTACTGGAGGACGTTAATACAAGCTGTAACGTAGAACCGGTATAGATAGTTGCTGTTGTATAATTTAAACCAAGACCATCCAGTACCTTAACTTTTAAATATCTGGTTACATCACCCGGCCTATCCTTAAACGGATTGTCTACTTTGGCATTCATTGTAATTAAAACATCACCGGCATTCTTCGCCTGAACCAAACCTTTGGCATCAACAGAAACAATATTAGAATCACCCGAGTTATAAGAATACCAATTTGACGCCTGCATATTGGAATTTCCGAAAATGTCATAAGTATCTCCAACATTCATTGTGATTTCATCATGGTTAAAGTACAATGGAACATTAACAGTAAACACTAATTTTTGAACCGTACCGTTCGTCTCTAAGTAGATATCCGTTGGTCTTGCTGTGACTACATAGGTTCCGGCTTTTACATTTTTAAAAGACACGGTGTTACCAATCTCACTGATACTTACTTCCATTAAATCGGATTTTCCAATCGGAATCTTTTCTCCGGTAATCGTATCTTTATGAAATTCCCATACCAAATTACTGGCTTTTACCGCATTGGTTTCAAGCATAAAGTTCGGACCGGTAGCGTTATACGTAAATTCACCGCTAAACGCATCTGCAGTGCCTGAAATCTTACCAGTAGGTGCTACAACAACCGGTAATTTAATAGTCTCGGATACATTATTGTATTTTGTCATAGTCTCAATGGTAATCACAGAATAACCGGCACCGTTGGCGGTTACAACACCATTTTGATCGACTGTTACAACATCCACGTTACTGCTTTCAAAACGAAGTGACGGCGGTGTTGAAGTTGTTACCGAATCACCTTCCGGCACATTAACATCAAAGTTGTTTGCATATTTAGGATCGTAGGCAGCGTATTTAACCTTTAGCAAATATTTCTTATAGTTACTGCTTGACTTATCTTTTAACTGCAAGCCATATTCACTGCTCGTATTTAAAAATGTCGTTAAAAGACCAAACATACCATCTTTGGATTGACCATCCGCAAGCTTAAGCGGCACATGCACGGTACAGTCAATACGATAGTCATATCCGGCATAAGAAACAATTGCACCAAGTTGAGAATATCCAGGTCCAACCGCAATAATATCGGCATCGTATTTCCCCTTTGGAACAACCTTAATGACAGAGCTATCTGTCGTCTCTGTTACCCAGGTAACAGTTGCTGCGGTGGGTAAAGCCGCCGAGGAATGTCCAACTGCCAAATTAAGTGTCCCGCTCTTTACTTCAATCAGCGCATTATTTGTATAATCCTGCTGACCATCTTTAAAATAAAGTATACCGGTAGGCATTGTAACATCTGCTGCTTTCGCAGTTTCCACCATTGGGGTGATTACAACTTCTCCTTCGGTATTCATAATTGGAAATAAATTAAATACCATTACCATGCATAATAAAAAACAGGCAATTTTCCTTCTGCTTTTGAATCTCATCTTCATCCCTCCATTATATTATCCATCACCAAGAGGTAACTTATCTTAACGTACTGCTTCGCTACCTGCTCTGCTGTTTCCTAACTATGCCTCTTTATGAACAATCTACCAAATACTTTTGACACTTATGTGTCATTATTCGAGAAAATGGTCTATTTTAGATCAATTTACAATATTGCATACGATATCAATATAATTTCTCCATTTTCTTTCCTTAATAATAAGCATCACTCAACATTTTTCTCTTAATTATATCGACATCTTTCTCTTTTTTCTTAGTTTATACTGAATTATTTTTAAGGAAATGTATAGCAATTTTGAATAAAAGGAGCTGTTATCACAAAAATGAAAATCCATACCGGATATCATAACATATTCTTTGTCCATCTTTATCAATTGATGCTGTAACTTTTCATCAATGGCTGAAGATATTGTACTGAAAGTCAGTTCTCCTGCAGACATATTCCTAATGTCAGCTTCTTCAAGGTAAAGGAAACTTATTCTCTAAGATTCCTTTACCATTGTATACTTTACAATATGATCTACAACAAGGGGGTATCCTCCGCCAGGCAAGGACACAGACAGACCTGTCTTATTTTTATATGCAGGTCTTAGCGACCAGCTTGCGGATCATATGGAAAAAAAGAAACATCGGCTTCCTCAATTACCACCAGTGTATAAGGTGAACCAAGGGTTTTTCGAACTTTAAATAAAACATTGCCTAATGAACTATAATATAATTCCTGATCTGGTGACTGTAATGGATTTCGTATTGCAGTGATGACATATCCTCTTTCTCTCTGAGAACAATCCACACACGCAAGCTGACGTTCATCTATTGCTACATTTATATAAATGGATGACTTTTGAAACTCTTCTTGTATTGCTTGATTCCAGATATCTTCGATGAATTCGATTTCAGGTACTTCTCTCCCTAAAAAGGCAATAAAAATCTCATATTTTTCAGTTGAGGTCATAATAATTTCTCTTTTTTATTTATTATATGAACCCTTAAAGATATATGTTCTGCCTAACTTAAAGTCTCAGTATAATATCGCTTTCTGCCGCTGAACTTAAAAGGAACCTTTGAATGAGCGCCTTAGGATAGAGCACCAAATCCTGTACTTATCTAGTTATCCGATAAACACCTTCTTTACGTAATGCACCTCCCATAGCAGAAACTTCTTCCACAGCGCGCTGCTATGTGTGATTCCAGTATTATTTTTAGTTTTACAAATATAAATTTCATAAAATCTCCTTTTCTATTGATAATCTTACAATTTTTGATAAAATAAGAATAAAACTGAAAGGATGATGTAACAAATGTCTAATGGCCTTGACAAATTAGCAGAGGCAACTGCTTCTGCAATCAAATTAGCTCCCGAATTGTATAATGATGTTCTTCAACCCGCAGCCCAAGAAACTGGAAGAATAATAGCTCGAGTTCCTCGTGCCATTAACGCTGCCTTATCTCGCTTAGACCAATGGATCCTTAGCCGTGATTATAATATCGATGAAACAAAAAAACTATTAGCTATAAAGTTAGAGAATGTAGCACCTGAAAAGATTGTAACACCAGATGCATATGTTGCAATTCCAGCATTGCAAGCCATCTCATATACAATGGATAGCGAGGAACTTCGCAATTTATATGCTAATCTTCTTGCTAAATCTATGAATATAGATACGAAAAGTACTGTGCACCCATCATTTGTAGAAATAATCAAGCAAATGTCTCCTTTCGATTCCTTGGTTCTTAACCATATTGCAAAATTAAATAAAGTACCTTTAGTTAGTTTAGCAATCTCAACTACGGAATCTAATACTTCTAGAAAAAGACTTATAAAAAACATCACTGATTTTTCATTCTCTTCTGCAAAATTAATCAGTATAAGCATTGATAATTTAAAACGTCTTGGACTTATTGATATCACGGAAAGCAGAAAGCTAGTCGATGATACTAAATACAATTCTATTTATAAAAGCAAGCACTATGAATTGGCACGCAAACATTTACGGAAGGCAATCGATAGTGAGAATGGTGAAAAAATAGTATACTACAAATATTTTCTTCAAAAAACTTCTCTAGGTCAGGAATTTGTAAAAATCTGCATTAATGATTAAAGGAATATCAGGACTCAGTAGATGAAAGCTTAATCCTGAGTCCTGTTTAAAATTTAATTTAATAAATCGCTTGACTATCGTCTAATGTTATGTTATATTGAAATAGTATTTTTAATAAAGTTTTGATTTCACATATTTTTGTAAGTCATTATTGTATTGATGATTTACAAAAGTATGTGATTTTTTTATTTTTATTTGGAAATATAATAAAAATTAGGAGGTATCTTTCATGAATAAAGGTACAGTAAAATGGTTTAATGCACAAAAAGGATTTGGTTTTATATCTGATGAACAAGGTAACGATGTATTTGTTCACTATTCAGGTCTTGCTATGGATGGATTTAAGACATTGGAAGACGGTCAGTCCGTAACATTTGACGTAACAAAAGGTCAGCGCGGCTTACAGGCTGTTAATGTATTAATTGCTTAAATAGCATTAAAGTCGGGACATAGTAAAACAGAGTAGATTAGTAACCTTATTCTACTCTGTTTTTTATTATTATTTATCTAATTTTATTAAAACTCAAAATCAACACAGGCACGTTTCTCTCTTACTTTACTTATGAATTCACCAACTTTTTTATGAGCCGGATGTACAATATATTCCTGCAATGCTTCCAGGCTTTCAAATTCACTTACTAATACTAAGTCATAATTTTCCTGATTCGCAAGTTCATGATTTTGCCCTACATAAGAACTTCTTAAAGTCGGAACAACGCCTTGAAGTTTCTCTAACATATCTTTTGCTATTACAACATTTTCCTTTTTGCTCCTGCCATCTGCTTTTGGTTTAAACTGAAACATTACAATATGCCGTATCATATACTACTCCTTTTAGAATAATTTGTATTTCTTTAGTATCACATACTTACTTTGCTTAATGCTTCTTAGGTACGGATTATTACTTTTTATTAACTGGTTCTGATAACTTACACAGTTTATAATCGGACAAAATTTTCTTTAATCCTTCCTGTCATGATATTTTTTCTCTGTGAGTGATTTAGACATAAAAATAACCTCCATACTACTCCGCCAGTGACGGTGTACAGAGGTTTAAGTAGTATATACATTCTTACAGTTTTTGAAATCGCCGTACATCCTCACCGAACGAAAAACCACAGTTAAATCGCTGTAAATCAATGATAAACTGCTTCAAATACCGATAAATAAAGATTCTTAATGTACAACTTACTCATCCCAGTTATGATATACCTGCTGTACATCATCATCCTCATCAAGAAGGTCCAAGGTACGATTGATGTTCTTTAAGTCCGTTTCCTCCGAAAGTTCTACATAGGTTTGAGGAATCATAGTTACTTCTGCCTGCATCATCGGTACCCCGGCATTCTCTAATGCTTCACGCACTGTACTGAAATCATCCGGATCGGTTAAAACTTCAAAGCTATCATCTTCCTCATTAAAATCAGATGCACCCGCATCAAGGGCAAGCATCATAAGATCATCTGATTCCATATCACATTCTTCTTTGTCAATGATAATCTGACCTTTTTTATCAAACATATAAGAAACACAACCTTGTGTTCCTACACTTCCGCTTCCTTTGGTAAATGCATTACGAACATTCGCTGCTGTTCGATTTTTATTATCTGTTAACGCTTCCACTATAATTGCAGTTCCGCTTGGACCATAACCTTCATAAGTAACAAATTCGTAGTTAACTACATTGCCTTCACCTGCCGCCTTTTTAATACTACGGTCAATAGTATCATTTGGCATATTGTTTGCTTTTGCTTTTGCAACAATATCCTTTAACTTGTTGTTATTGTTTGGGTCCGGACCACCTTCCTTTACGGCAACTGCAATCTCACGGCCTATTCTTGTGAAGATTTTTCCTTTCGCAGCGTCATTCTTCTCTTTCTTGTGTTTAATGTTCGCGAATTTTGAATGTCCTGACATGGCTATACTCCTTTCTATCTTTTCTTTCTAGTGTAAATAGGTGGAAACACCACAATTTAAGTTGTCATACACAATTACTTGTTTCCATTAATTAACTTCGATAACTTCTCCATCACCGTAATGGTATCCGGAACAGTACGAATCGCACACATAATCGTATCATCTCCTGCAATACAACCAACGATGCCTTCTATATGAAGCGCATCCAGCGCCGCTGCCACTGCCATTGCCATACCGGAGACCGTCTTTACTATCATAATATTTTGCGCCATATCCATTGACACAAATCCATCTCTTAAGATACGGATATACTTCTCTGCCATACCGGATTCCTGATTCGCAAGAACGATGTACTTTTGCTTGCCTTTATCGGTAGCAACCTTTGTAAGCTTTAGCTCTCTGATATCTCTGGATATCGTTGCCTGAGTTACATGATACCCTGCTTTCACAAGCAGGTCTGCAAGCTCTTCTTGAGTTTCGATATTGTGCTTGCTGATTAACTCAATGATTTTACTTTGTCTTCCTATCTTCAATCTTGTACCTCCCCAAAGTTTCTACTTATCTCCAAATTTTGTACGAAGCAAATGAAAGAAGCTATGACCTTCCAAACGGACTAACTTCACTCTTTCCTTCGCTTTTTTTATCAGAATGCGATTATTTGCCTGAAGTTCCATCGAAAAACTTCCATCAACCGTGACAATCGCTTCTTCTTCCTGTGTTTTTTTACTCTCTCGTATCTGTATTTCTACGGTGTCTTCACTCGAGACAATAATACTTCTGGCATTTAGGGAATGTGGGCATATTGGAGTAATCATAATCATCTCCGCTTTTGGTGTTACAATCGGGCCGCCGGCAGATAAATTATATCCGGTAGATCCGGTTGGTGTCGAGATAATCACCCCATCTCCCCGGTAGTTTTGTACAACTTCACCATTAATATAAATAGACACTCCAATTATTCTCGAGAAACCACTCCGCGTAATCACAACATCATTCATTGCACTCACCTTATGGCTGCAAAAATCTTGTTCCTCTTTTAATACGGTAGCCTCTATCATCATACGGCTTTCAATACTATATTTATCAAGAAATAGGTTTGAAAATGCCTGTTCCATTGTTAAAACTTCAATCTCTGCTAAAAATCCTAACGTCCCTAAGTTTACTCCTAATATTGGGATGTCTAACGGTAACAAATCATGCGCTGCCTGCAGAATCGTTCCATCACCGCCTAAGACAATGGCACACTCTACATCTTTAGGGATTCCGGAAGCATCTGTATACCTTCCCTCCAAGTAAGACTCTTCTGTCACATATACTTCCTTTTCATTGGCTTCCAAAAATTCTAACATCTTTCCAGTAATCGTCAAGTCTTCATCTTTATCTCTATTTGCAATAATGCAAAACTTTTTCATTTAATCACCATTCCTGCGTATACTAACAACGCATATAGTTGAAAGATATGCGATTTCGTTGATTTTTCGCACAAATTAAGTTAATGCTAGTTTCAATATAACATACCGTTATCACATTGACAAGTGCTATAATGTCAGATGAGCCCTCGAAACGACCTGCGGAATACTTTGTAAGAATGCACTAATATCTTCGGGCTGCGCTTTTCTCATATGAAGTAAATATTCGATGTTTCCTTCCGGTCCACGAATAGGAGAATAATCCAGGTGCAGTAACAAAAATCCTAGAGTATTCGCATAATTGATAACCATCTCGATGACTTCCTCATGAACCTTAGGTTCTCGAACAACACCTTTTTTCCCGACCTTCTCTCTTCCGGCTTCAAACTGCGGTTTTATTAAACAGACTATTTCCGCACTAGCCTTCATAAGAGCATAAACAGGTTCTAATACCTTTGTTAATGAGATAAACGCAACATCAATGGACACAAAATCTATTTGCTCTTTGATATCTTCCGGTGTTACATGACGGATGTTGGTTTTTTCCATAGAAATTACTCTCTCATCCTGCCGTAATTTCCAAGCGAGTTGATTCGTCCCTACATCTACCGCAAACACCTTAACGGCACCGTTTTGTAGCATACAATCCGTAAACCCGCCGGTAGAAGAACCGACATCCATACATACTTTACCCGCTAAGGAAAGTTGATGTTCTCCAATTGCTTTTTCCAATTTATATCCACCGCGGCTGACGTATTTCATTGCTGTGCCTCTTACCTCTATTAAAACTTCCGGTTTAAACATACTCCCGGCTTTATCTTCCTTTTGCCCATCTACGTATACATTTCCGGACATTATGATTGCTTTCGCTTTTTCTCTTGATTCTGCCAGATTTCTAGTTACCAGCAGAACATCCAGACGTTCTTTCATTTATGGCCTCCATGCTGCGACTATCTTTAGGAGCAGCGAATGGCTCAAGTTTGGCGCAGCACAAACTTGCCGAATCAAAACTTTTATATTTTACATTCTTCCAACAAAGCACAGATTTTATCTACAATAGAATCCTCGTCAAGACCGAGTTTTTCTTTTAAAAGTGTACGCTCCCCGTGCTCCACAAACATATTCGGGATGGAGATATTAAGATGCCTTATAGCACGGTAATCATTCTCACATAAGAATACAGATACTGCTTCTCCAAATCCTCCACGCTTAACATTTTCCTCCATCGTAACAAATAATGTATGGGATTTTGCCAAGCGATGAAGCATCTCTTCATCGATCGGTGAAATGAATCTGGCATTCATTAAACTTGCTTTATATCCAAGTTCATGCAAGTGCTCCCTTACTAAAACCGCTGTCTCCACCATACTGCCAACCGCTATGAGTGCAATTTCCTCTTCAGCGGCAATCAATTCACCTTTTCCATAAACTATTTCTTGCTTCTGATTTTCTAATCCTAAATATACTGCATTTTTCGGATATCTGATTGCTATTGGCCCATCAAATTCAATACAATACTCTAACATTCGTTCAAATTCCCAGGAATTCTTAGGAGCAATTACCGTAAGTCCCGGTATATGAGACAGATAAGATAAGTCAAACATTCCTTGATGGGTCTCTCCATCACTTCCAACAATACCGGCGCGGTCCAATGCAAAAACAACCGGCAGCTTTCCAACACATACATCATGAAGTATTTGATCATAAGCACGCTGTAAAAAAGTTGAATATACTGCAACTACCGGTTTAAAACCTCCTGCTGCTAACCCTGCGGCAAAAGTAACCGCGTGTTCTTCTGCAATCCCTACATCGAAAAATCGTTTTGGAAACTCTTTCTCAAATGCTGTTAATCCGGTACCGTCAGGCATTGCAGCAGTTATTGCTACAACATCCTTATAAACCCTTGCTAATTCTGCTAATTTCTTACCAAAGACATCGGTATGGGATACCTCATGACTCACCTTCAGCTTTTTCCCCGTTTTTATATCAAAGGGTTCCACACCATGATATTTGCATGGTTCTTTTTCTGCGGGCTCATAACCTTTCCCTTTTTTTGTGACCGCATGAATTAGCACAGCACCCTTTACTCTGGAAGCGGATTTCAATGCTGTTAACATCTGGCTGATATTATGACCGTCAATCGGCCCGATGTACGTAATTCCCATATCTTCAAATAGCATCCCTGGAATAAACAGATGTTTCAGGGAATCCTTTGATTGCTTTAGCGTTGTAACTATCGCATCGCCAACCTTTGGAATTTTCTTAAGTACGGTCTCTAGGCCGCCTTTAAAATTCGTATATCGATAATTTGTTCTTACCTTACCTAAGTAATTTGACATACCACCAACATTTTCGGCAATGGACATATTATTATCATTTAATACAATGATCATGTTCTCTTTTAATCTGCCCGCATTATTCAGTGCTTCAAATGCCATACCGCCGGAAAGGGCACCATCACCAATCACAGCAACTACTTTACGCTGCTCCTCTGCTAAATCCCTTGCTTTGACCAGCCCCACAGCAACAGAAAGCGAAGTGGAACTATGACCTGTATCAAATGCATCACAGTCACTTTCCTTGCGCTTTGGAAATCCACTCATTCCTTCATATTGACGTAATGTCTTAAAATCATTCTTTCTTCCTGTTAATAATTTATGAACATATGCTTGATGCCCAACATCCCACACCAGCTTATCCTCAGGAAATTCCAAAAATAAGTGAAGAGCCATTGTAAGTTCCACAACACCTAAATTGGATGCCAGATGTCCTCCCGTTTTACTTACATTTGCAACTAAAAATCTTCTGATTTCTGCAGCCAGCCGGGTATACTTTTTTGAATTTATTTTCTTAATGTCATTCGGTTGATTGATTTCATCCAGTACCTTTGGCACTACTTCACCTTCTTTTTCTTTATTTTTCTCGATTGATAAGAAAAGAAACCAACTCTGTTAGAAAACTGCCTTCAAGCTTTAAGGCCTTTAACTCTTCCATAGCTTCTTTTGATAAACGCTCCACTTCTTTTTTACTCTCTTCAATCCCAAAGAGGGTCACATACGTAGTTTTCTGATTTTTTTCATCGCTGTGTACTGGTTTACCTAAAACCTCCATCGTACCGGTCACATCTAAAATATCGTCTTGAATCTGAAATGCCAGGCCAACTTTTTTAGAAATCTTAGTAAATCGAATAAGTTCTTCTTGATTTGCTCCTGCAAGTATCGCACCGATGAGAAAAGAAGCTTCTAAAAGAGCACCAGTTTTTAACTCATAGATAAAAAGCAGTTCTTCTTTGGAAAGAACAGAACCGGTACGCTCTACATCAACAACTTGTCCGCCAATCATTCCATACATTCCGGCTCTGCTTGACAGCGTCTGATATGCTCTCGAAACTCTATCATAGAGTATTAATGAAATTGTATTATCTTTTACTTCTCTCACACCTTCAAAAACTTCTGCTACTAATTCGAAAGCTCCATTTAATAAGGCATCCCCTGCCAGTATTCCCATATCTTCACCATACTTAGCATGGGTAGTCAGTTTGCCCCGCCGATACTTATCGTTATCCATAGCTGGTAAATCATCATGAACAAGGGAATACGTATGAATCATTTCAAGCGCTACTGAAAACTTAGTAACAATGTGATCCAAACTCTCAAACAAGAAAAATTCTATGTTCTTATTTTCAACATCCGGCTTTGAAGATCGCAAAGCTTCCCCTTTTCCCTGTTCTTTTAGGGCTTGATAAGTTTCTAAGAGAATCAATGGCCTTATTCTTTTTCCACCTGCTAACAAACTATAAGAGAACGCATCGAATATTGTTTTTTGCTGGCCTTGCCCTTTTGGAAGATACACTGTCATCAGATCTACAAACTTCTCGGATTTTTGATGAAGCTTTTCTTCTATGTTAATGTTTGCATTCATATGTTCTATCTCCCTGAGAATAATTTTTATCTGCTAGCAATATGACTTTATAAGTACTGCGCTTACTATTTCACACCAAACAGAATGCTTATGATATACAATAAATATCTATCTTAAATCCTTAATCTTTGCTCCAAGGATAGGAATTTTTTACAAGCTCTCTCCCTCTTCTTCTAATATCATTAGCTGTTTCTCCACTTTATCAATGGATTCATTGCATTGTTTCAGAAGCTTCATTCCTTCTTGGTATAGTGCAAAGGAAGCTTCCAAACTGATGTCCCCTTTTTCTAAGTTAGACAGGAGAGCATTTAACTGTTCCAAAGTTTTTTCTAAACTTTTTGATTTCCCCGCCATTTTTCCTCCATTCCTTCCAGCGTATTCTGCACATCAAAATCTGCACCAAGGTTATCGGTACAAAAACCTTGAGTTTGAAGATACATTTTTATTTCACTTCTACCTATCTATTGATTCTACGCTTATTGTCTTTGCCTTAATCAATCCATCTGTAACAGCGATTGTCAGTTCATTCCCCGGCTTTGCTTTTTTAATACTATTAACTGCCTTACCTGAGCTATCTGATACATAGGAAAAACCACTTTTTAATTTATCAAGTGGTGAGGCTGCCTTCAATCTTTCTATTTGAATATCCAGCAAATGTCGTTTGTTTCTTATTAAATCTTTCATTCGCTGCCTTAATTTATTTTCTAAATCAATCGTACACTGCCGTTTTTGCCGCAGATTATAGACCGGGCTTAGATGAGATAACTGCAGCTGCTTTTTTTCCAGCTCTGATCTAGCCATCGTAATCTTTCTCATTAGGCTTTGCACAAGACCGGCATGATAATCCACCAAATTCGATAATAAAGTTTCAATCTCAGGTACTGCCAGCTCTGCAGCCGCCGATGGAGTGGGTGCTCTCAAATCGGACACAAAATCTGCAATCGTAACATCAGTTTCATGCCCTACCGCAGAGATAACAGGGACACTGCAAGCAAAGATAGCACGAGCAACCGCTTCTTCATTAAACGCCCATAAATCTTCTATAGAGCCGCCGCCACGACCGACGATAATGGTATCCACCCTTTTGGCCTCCAATGCCTTTATACCGGCTATTATTGTCTTCGCTGCTCCCTCACCCTGCACTTTTGCAGGATATAATATCAATTGTACATAAGGATTCCTTCTCCTGCTTATGTTTATCATATCCTGAATAGCGGCACCGGTACTGGCGGTTACAATTCCCACCGTACTTGGGTATGGCACAAGCGGCTTCTTATGACTTGGGTCAAATAAACCCTCGTCCTTGAGCTTACGTTTTAATATCTCAAAACGCTCATATAAAAGCCCCAGTCCATCCAGCTTAATTTCCTTTGCATACATCTGGTATTTCCCATCGCGCTCATAAACACTGATGCTTCCAAGGACAATAACACTTTGACCTTCCTCCAAGCGAAAAGGAAGACCAGTTCGGTGACCTGCAAACATTACACACGCCATCTGACCCGTCTCATCCTTTAGTGTAAAATAGATATGTCCAGAGGTATGATACTTACAGTTCGATACTTCTCCCTTCATATAGATACGATTCAGGACATAGTCTTTTACAAACATATTTTTGATATAGTTATTCACTTGAGTTACTGAATATACTTGTTCCATAGTAATCCTCATTCTTGCACACGTTCGTTCGTAAGCAAGGCGACTTTTTTCAATTCACCTTATGAAAAATTCAGCCTTTAAATTACCTTAGCCAAAATACCATTAACAAAACTTGCTGAGGAATCTCCACCATATTTTTTGGCAAGTTCAATAGCCTCATTAATTGCAACTTTTACCGGCACCTCATCATCAAATCGTATCTCATAGGTAGCAAGACGCATGATATTAAGGTCAACCTTTCCCATACGATTTAGTTTCCAGCCACTGGAGGCATTGGCAAGAATCGTATCGATTTCACCAAGTTTTTCACTAATCTTATCAAATCTCACATTCAAATATTCCTGTTGTTCCGGTGTAATACTATCTAAGGATTCAAAGTAAAATAAAACCTGTTCTTCCAGTTCGGCAGGCTCATGAAACTCCTTACGAAACAGCATACGAAATAAATGTTCTCTAATCTCTCTTCTTGTCATCCTAACCTCCATGCACCCATCCATGTATCAAATAGGCTTTTAAAACTCTTTCTATCAAAAATTTAATAAATCTCTCCTAACACAAACGTTGAGGCTGCCACTTACACATAAGGTTATGTATTCATGACACCCTCACCGGTAAAATTCTCCATTCATTATGAGTCAGCAAGCTGCCTCATCTCTAATGCTATTGCTTATCATGCTCGATTTCTACACCAACTATGCGAATATTGACATCTGAAACCGATAATCCCGTCATATTTTCAATCGCCGCTTTTACTTTATCTTGTACAGCAGTTGAGGTTTTGGGAATATTATATCCGTATTTCATAGTAATTGATAATTCTACCGATACGGACTTCTCCATTAATTCTATCTTTACGCCCTTAGAAAGATTCTTCATTCCAAGCTTTCCAACAATTTCTTTGGTAAGATTACCGGTAAGTGCTGCTACACCTTCTACCTCCGTAGCTGCCAAACCTGCTATTGTTGCTACAACATCATCTGCAATCTTAACCTCGCCAATTCTGCTTGACGACTCCATGTGATATGCATTGTTCTTTTGGAGTTCTTTGTTCATGATATTACCTCCTATATCTCATGCGTTTTGCGCCTTCTTATTTATTTACTAGTTCTATTATAGCAAACGAACTTAAATTTGCAAAGTATTTTCTAACTATCTGCATTATTTACGTTTCTTATAAATAATATAAGGCCTATTACCCTATCAATCACATGATAAGATAACAGGCCTGAATTTAGCATTAATTCCAAATATCTAATAGCACTATTCTACCACTATTGCTCCTGTAACCGTAATTTGGTCAAGTTTAGCACCGGTCTTTGTCATAACCACATCTTCAATAATAGCCATTTCCTGCTCTGTTAAGTCTGCGTCATTTACTACAACATCAACCCGGCCTCCATCAATTGTTACAACAGAATCACTAAAGCCTTTTGCTTCCAGTTGAATTTCGGTTGCCGCTTCTTTTTGAGAGATTGCCGTCAATTCAATTACTTTATCTGCTGCAGATTTCTTCTGATCTGCAGAGATATTCTCGTTATCAATAATTGCATTTAAATCTTCCTTGCTTTTTGCTCTAACCTGTTCTCTCTTTAATTTAGCGTTAGCAAAGAAACTGCTATCAATCACATTGCTATTTGCTAATACTGCCTCCCCTGGATTTGTACTTTGATCATCCTTCGCTGTACCATCCTTGGAATCACTTGCTAATGCATCCCCTTTACTGGTATCATTCGATGCCTGGGCGCTGTCTTTGTCGCCTTCTGCAACCTGACCTGAAGAACCATCCTTGGAATCAGAAGCTGTCTTATTTTCGTCTAAAATAAGATTTCCCTTGTCATCAAGTGCTAATTGATCCATCGTATCGTCAGCAATATCGGCATATTCTTCACCATCGTTATCAGAAGCGAAGATATCCTCTCCAAGTGCCTCATCGATAGAAGCTGCTACGTCCTTACCCGGATCTTTCGTACTGTCCTTGGCGAAGTTTAAGTATCCTGCCACCGCAATCATTAGTGCAAGCGCAGTAATAATAATTTGATTTTTCTTAAAGATATTTTTCATGTATGTAACCTCCATTTCTTACTATTCTATGGAATTCCCAAAATTCCATTACACACGCTCTGACTGCGCAAATCAATCATTCCATCTGTAGTACCTTAATTTTATGCGCAGGAACGTTAAATAATACCATAATGGAATCAACAATATTTGCTGCTATCTTGCCGTCACCTCCGCCTTGTGCAAGTACTACAACGCCTTCAATCTGAGCCTCTATTTCCTTGGTAACATACGGAACATTCTCTCCCGATTCATTTGTTATAAGTACCGTCTCTTCCTGACTTTGTGTGTTGTTGTTGTCTCGGGTTCCGCCCTCGCTATCCGTCTCCCTCAGAATTTCCTGACTGTAAGGTGTATCCTTTAAAACTATCCGTTCTTTTGAGGTCTTTCGCGTAATCATAACTTTTACTTTCCCGATTCCTTCCACCTTTTCGAGCAGTTTTTCCAACTTATTCTCGTAATACTCAGTATAAGTCTCTGCTTCTGAACTTTCAGAAGTCTTTTTTGCTTCACTGATTACAGGCGAAACTGTTTCGGTGCTTGCTTTCTGTCCGGTCTCCTTTTCCTTTGAAAAAATATCGGGGAACGATGTGATTGCTAATATCAATCCTGCCAGGAAGATCAGAATAAGCTGACTCTTTTTTATCTCTCCGAGATGAAACTTTTTCTCCGAGCTTTTCTTATTTGTCTGCTCCTTCTTTTTTGTGTCTTTGTTCTTGCTGACACCTTTTTCCTCCCAAACATCTGTTTCCATCTCCATACAGGTCTTCTCTGTATTTTTAATGTTCCTCTCCATCGTGGTCCTCCTGTATACTAATATTTATATTAGATGAATCAACATTATAGAAGTCCGCCAGCACATTTTTTATATTAATTTCCATTGGAGACAGGCTTATTGGCTGGCTTCCTTTACTTTCCTCCTCTTTAGAGTCTACCTTAATTTGTCCAATTGTTACAGGTTCCACCTGTAACTTTCCCGATACCTCTCCTTCTCTTACTACTTCGTTTGTTCTAAGATAAGAAGCTTTAATATCCATTGCCAATATTTTTCCGAAGTTTATACTATCCTTATCCTTGTTAATATCAATCTGCATACTTCTAAGTATCAATCCCTTCTCTTCCAAAAGTTTCACGGTCTGTCCTCTCAGCACTTCCCTATATTCAGCAAATATAGAATCTTCGCTTAATTTTTCCATACGGAATAATTCCTCACTGATATCTTCCGCTTGAACTAATGTGCCATGGGAATTTAGTGAAAAGTTGAGAATATCCTCTTTTCCAAACAAAGTGATGATAGGTGTAACCACTAACAATACTAATATTAATCCCGTTACCAGTCCGGCATATTTTTTATAATTGCTCTTTCCTAACAAATTAAATATGACGGTTACTAAGATAAGAAAGATAATGATGTTTTTCATCCAGGAATACAGTGAATTTATAATCCACATCATATCACTCCTTTCATAAACTTTCATGAATTTATAAGAATGAAGAATTTTTCTTCACAAATATTCATCTTTTCGCTGCCTAATCAACTCAAAAGATACGGTAATGCGGTATCTTCTTACGTCACACGCATTGTCGATACAGCAACAATGGTGATAACAATTTCAAAAAGAATTGCTGCTACAAACACTGTTTGAAGTAACAAAGAAGAGGCTTCTGCAGAAGCACTGACACAATTTACAATACGCTTATCAGAAATTGGTTGTATTGCTGCTGCAACGAGTTTATAAATTAATACATAAATAATTAATTTTATGATTGGTATTGCACATATAACAATAATTGCGACTAAACCAGCAACTCCAATACTATTTTTTAATAGCGTACCGGCTCCAAGTACTGTTTCTGCCACACCACCAAATATCCCACCGATGCCGGGTATCATGCGTGTCACTTTTATTATGGAGGAACGTTTCACCTGATCAACCACCGGAGTTATTAGGCTTTGTACCGTACCGATACCGATAACTACTGCAAGCATTGTTTTTAGCATCCATCGAATTAGGGTGGCCAATAATTCCGAAAGTTTACTTAGCATGTCCTCCTGCGATAAATTATTGGCAAGTACCGCCATCATATAGATATTCGTCAGCGGAAATACGATTTTTAATAAAGCATAGTCAACAGCAGTGACAAGAATTAGGATTCCTTGGTAATATGCTGTTGATGTTGTTACTCCTGTGCAAAAAGCAACTGACATACAATAGGTCGGGACGAGTGCTTTCATAAAATCTAATACATTATGCAAGGTATCCGTAGCTAATTTCGTGGCACCAATAAAGGTGGTCGCCAAGATAACAAACATTAACAGATAAGTGACATAAAAACCCGTATCTGCAATCTGACTATTTTGAAAGGTATGTGAAAAATTCGTAAATACAGCCGCTATCACGGCTATCGTTAACAACTTCATTAAACTGCTTAAATTACTTCTAAATTCTAATCCAATCGACTGAAGTAGTTTCTGAAATACTCCCTTTAGGGAAAAACTTTCTCTGCCATTTAATAAATTCTTTACGTACTCTCCGAAATTCATATTTTCTTCATGTCCCAGAGCGTTATTCAATGATTTCTGTATCTGAGTGAAATCATATTCCTCTTCTTCCATACTCATGCCATACACAACGCTGGTCTTACCCACGAGGACAAAGAAGATGCATAGGATGATCAGCTTTAAAATCCATGTTCGTTTTCGTATCATCTTGTCCTATTTCCTTTCGTTACACAGTTAAAAAACGGTCAATGGTATCAAGAAGAGCTAAAAGCACCGGCATACTGATTGCCATAATACAAAGTTTACCAGCTAATTCAATTTGATTTCCTATTGCTGAATATCCTGCATCCTTACACAGATTGGATGCAAATTCCGATATATAGGTAATGCCAATAATTTTTAATAATATAGCAATATATTCTGAATTAATAGACAGATATCCTTTGATTCTTTCAATTGCCTTAAATATCGTAGATAGCTTGCCTATCCCAAAATAAAAGATTAAGATGCATCCGGTTATGCTAATAAAAAAAGCATATTCTGCCTTACCGCTTTTAAACAGGTTCGCTGCCACAACTGCGACAATTCCAATAAGTGCGATTTTTTCCATAGTTCCCGCCTTTCTATCCCAAAAATCTTTGTTCACTTACTTACATTTGAAATAACTTCTGCAAGTAATCAAATAAGTCTGCAATATAAGGGATTACCCAATAAAGTACTATCAAAAGACCAGCGAGACTGGTTATAATCGTATAATCATTTTTATCTGATTGTTTTAGTATCTGGTTGATTACCGAGACCAAGATTCCAACCGCAGCAATTTTGAAGATTAAATAGACCGACATATGTTCCTCCCGATTATAGTACTAAGATCGTTACGAAGATTCCTAATAACACCCCCAGACTACGATAGAGACGAATCTTCTCTTTTGCATCCAAATTAATCTCCTGCATATCTTCCTCTACTTGCGTAATATACCAGTCAATATGATTCATCTGCATGTCCTTATCGAGGTAGCCTAGCTGCTTTCCAAACTCCAGAAAACATGTCCTATCTTTTTTAGTAAGAGAAGAATTCGCTAATTCTTCTTTCATTGCATTCTCCCAAATTTCTGCAAGACTTACCCCGGAATATTGTGCAAGTTCTTTTGATACTCTCACAAAAAACGGAGTTAACCGCCCTTCATGACGCTTTGTCACATTCTCTAATGCCTCAGGCAATGCTGTCTGAGCATAACGTATATCACCTCGCAGTAAAATAGCAATGGTCTTGG
This sequence comes from Bacillota bacterium, assembly GCA_023457255.1. GTDB lineage: Bacteria > Bacillota > Clostridia > Lachnospirales > Lachnospiraceae > Lachnoclostridium. The sequence continues at coordinate 574,282 of JAEWMB010000020.1, forward strand.
CAGCTCTTAAATCTTCCATTCTTTTTCTGATTTCGTTACCGAATAAAAAACCCATTCCGGTACATGCACCAATGATCAAGGCGCATCCTGTCACTCTTAAGAATAATACAAACATTGCTTCGCCCTCCAACTTAGATTACGCATAATACAATCTGGAACCTCTTTCGTCATAGATTTCCGTTACCTTACCGATGGAGTCTCGGTTATTTAGAATAATATATCGTTCAAATACATGTTTCTTAATAAGTTCTCCCAACAGCGGCTTGTCTCTTACTTCGTCAATCGTCCCCCCATGCACCGTGGCAATCATCTTAATACCGCAGCCCATGGCGTAATGAATAGCCTCAATATCCTCTCCAAGACCAATTTCATCAACAGCAAGCACAGAAGGTGACATAGAACGAATCAAGAGCATCATTCCTCTCGCCTTTGGGCAGCAATCCAAGACATCCGTTCGTATTCCAAGATCATTTTGAGGCGTTCCCATATAACAGGCAGCTATCTCTGAGCGTTCATCTACCACACCAACCTGTAAGCCATCTCTGCAATGTCCGCCATTTCTATCCTGTTCACCATCCGATAGCTGTCTGATTACATCACGTAGCAGTGTGGTTTTTCCGCAGCCCGGCGGTGAAATGATTAACGTATGGTAAATGCTATTGTCTCTTAGAATATATGGCATTATTAGGTCCGCACATCCCTTCACCTGATGAGAAAGCCGGATATTAATAAAGGAGATGTATTTCATGCTTTTTATCTTTCCTTCCTCTAGGATTACTTTCCCGGCTATTCCGATTCGGTGACCGCCGGCTATTGTTATAAATCCTTGCTTTAATTCTTCTTCAAAGGCATAAAGGGAATAATTACTTATGTATTCCATCGTTTCTTTCACTTCTGCTTTCGTAATTATAAATGCATCTTCCATTGATTTTGTAAGGCGTCCGTTATTATCAATTACATATTCCTTATTGTTGTATCGAACCAGCAAAGGGCTGTCCACTCTTAACCGAATCTCTTGCAAACGATCAAAATCTAACACTGTCTTTGCCAACAGAGTACGCAATTTTACAGAAAAAATTTTTAAAAGATCCTCTTTCCTATTCACATGAATCACCACTGCCTTTCTTTTATCAGGTGTTGTCCTGTTTTTACAGTATATGAACACATGGATAGATTATGAATAAAAAAATTAGGAGATAGGAACGACTTTTTTCATCAAAAGAATTGCTTTCTTACGTTAAATAGAATATGATTAAGGGAAAATGAGTTATCTATTAGAATACGATTAGCAAAATTCACACGGATACTAATCAGAGTTCTATTTTGAGTACACTTAAAATCCTTCACACACAGTCAGTTTGTAACTGCGCTGCAACCACAAACCGACAGCAGAAAGAAGCAGCGCAGAAATGAGGTTAAACATGGACTACGGACTAATCGGAGAAAAACTGGGTCATAGCTATTCTAAGATTATTCATGAACAGCTTGCAGACTATCAATATGAGATACACCCTTTAAGCAAAGAGGAGTTTTCTGCCTTTATGGAGGAAAAAAACTTCAAGGCTATCAATGTTACAATTCCATATAAACGTGATGTAATCCCTTATCTGGATGCAATAGACGAAAAAGCAAAAAAAATCGGTGCTGTTAACACCATTGTAAATAAGAATGGGAAGCTCACCGGATATAATACCGATTATGATGGTTTTTACTATACTTTGATAGAACACCAGATTGATGTCAAAGGAAAGAAGATCTTAGTTTTGGGAAATGGCGGTGCTGCCTTGGCTGTTTTTGCCGTATTAAACGCCTTAGATGCAAAACAAATTCTTACTGTTAAATACAAAGAAGAATGTGGCTGCATTACCTATGAAGAAGCAAAAAAACAGCATTTTGATGCTTCAATAATAATCAATACCACTCCCGTTGGTATGTATCCAAATTGTGATGTAAGTCCGATTGATTTATCACCATATCAAAACCTAGAAGCGGTAGTCGATATTATCTATAATCCACTCAAAACGAAGCTGCTGACAAAGGCAAGCGAGCGAAATCTTAAAGCTGTGAATGGTCTTTCTATGCTTGTGGCACAAGCAAAATATGCAGTGGAACATTTTAAGAATTGTAAACTTAGTGAGGAGCTGATTGGACCAATTTATGATAAGGTAGAAACTTTATTAAAAAAGCAGTGATTTGTTGTTAGACTACCCAAATAAGCACAGGATAAATTTATCCTGTGCTTATTTTATATCCATGACTTATGGTAAATATAACTTAATTATACACGCTTCATATATTCGCCGGTTCTGGTATCGATAGAAATTTTATCTCCCTGATTAACGAATAATGGAACATAAACAGTTGCACCTGTTTCAACTTTAGCAGGCTTTGTAGCACCCTGTGCTGTGTCACCCTTAAAACCTGGCTCCGTATCAGTAATTACAAGCTCAACAAATAGCGGAGGCTCGATAGCAAATACATTGCCCTGATGAGAAAGCATCTTAACCATATCGTTTTCCTTAACAAATTCTAAGGAATCACCGATTGCTTCTTCATTTAAAGCGATTTGATCGAATGTTTCAGTATTCATAAAGTGATATAACTCACCGTCAGAATATAAATACTGCATATCGCTTCTTTCAATATGAGCCTGTGGATATTTTTCTGTAGGACGGAATGTTCTTTCAGTTACACCACCATTTTTAATATCTCTTAATTTCGTTCTAACAAACGCTGCACCCTTTCCTGGTTTTACGTGCTGGAACTCAATTACCTGATAAACTGCATTATCAATCTCTAATGTTAGGCCATTTCTAAAATCGCCTGCTGATATCATAAAAAATCCTCCTTAAAATCAACTACATTATAGTCTATATTACTTGTCCGGTTTTTTCAACTATTTTTTTCAAAATCCTATATTTTATTGAAAAAATTGATACAATTGTTACCTGGAAATTACCTCAAACAACTAGTTTCGATAATACCGCATTGGGCTTATTCTAGCTTCCCTGGTTCTTCTATAACTCAATTAGCTCCTTTGGTGAATCGGTGAAGTTAATGCAGCCGTCCTTGGTTAATACAACCAAATCTTCGATGCGTACTCCGCCAAAATCTTTCACATAGATACCGGGCTCTATAGTCAAGGTCATATTTTCTAACACCATATCCTCCGATTTTAGACTTGCTCTTGGTGATTCATGAATAAATAGTCCTACACTGTGTCCAAGACCATGTCCGAAACAACCTTCATATCCCGCTTTATAGATGATATCTCTGGCAATTTTATCAATATCACGGCCTACCATACCGGCTTTTACTTGATCTAATACGGCTAGCTGTGCTTCTAATACTATTTGATAGATTTCTCTTTGTTTCTCGCTTGCTTTTCCAACAACAATCGTTCTTGTCATATCAGAGCAATAACCATTGTATAAGCATCCAAAATCAAGCGTTAAGAAGTCCCCCTTCTCGATTTTCTTTCTGGAAGGTACGGCATGAGGCATAGAAGAATTAATGCCGGATGCTACAATCGGATCAAAGGATATTCCTTCTGCACCGTTTGTTTTCATAATATACTCTAATTTTGCAGCGATCTCGATCTCTGTAACACCAGGCTTAATCTCTTCAAGAATTTTAGAAAAAGCAATATCACCAATATGCTCGGCTTCTTTTATGAAAGATAATTCTTCGGAGGTTTTAATCATACGAAGATTTGCGAGCTCCCCGTGGTAAGGAATTAAAGTAATCTCACCCAACTCTTTCTTTAACTTTGAATATTCCGCAAAGGACATCTCCTCTTCTTCAAATCCCAAGAATTTACTACTTTCCTCCATAGCTGCCTTGGCAATAGCTTTGGCATAGCCATCATTTGCAATATCAATTACTTCATAACCCAAGGCCTCAGCCTGAGCCTGATAAATATAGCGAAAATCTGTAAATATGATCTTTTTATTTTTTGATATATAAGCATATCCGGTATCGCCTCGATATCCTGTGATATATCTTATATTATGGCGATTGGAAATTAATATGGCATCGCATTGCAGCTCTTTCATTATATCTAAGACTTTTTGAATCATGTTATTTCCTCCTGTTACATTTCATTTATATATAGCTAAGATTTTTCTTTCACTCTTTACTCCCATGATATGAACCGATATTCATGGATAGTAAGGCATCTATTGCCAGTAAGTAACCTTGTAAACCTAGTCCAACAATCTGACCGGTACACACTGGAGCAGTTACAGAAACATGTCGAAACTCTTCCCGCTTGTGCACATTGGAGATATGTACTTCTATCTTAGGTATCTCAATAGAGGCGAGGGCATCACGGATTGCATAACTGTAATGGGTATATGCACCCGGATTTATAATAATACCATCCGTTTTATCCGAATATGCTTCTTGTATCCGATCTATGATTTCACCTTCCCCATTGCTTTGGAAGATTACAACCTCAATTCCTTCCTTTTTTGCCTTTTCGCCCAGTATGGATTGTAAATAAGAATAGTCCTCCTTGCCATAGATGGCTTTTTCTCTTATTCCTAAGAAGTTAATATTCGGACCATTGATTACTAGAATCTTCATCTCTTCCCTCTATTCCTGCGCATGGTGCGCAATATTTTTCTCCCTGATGGATAAAATTTCCCGTACTATCGTATCGACTGATTTATCCTTGGTTTCAAGCACTGCATCAGCACAAGCTTCATATATTGGAACTCGTATCTTTAACATCTGATCGATTGCATCAAGTGGATTTTCACACTGAAGCAAAGGTCTTGTTGTGTCATCTTTAAGTCTCTGATACGTCACCTCTTTCGACGTCTTTAAAAATATCACAAATCCAATTTTACGAAGCAAATTTACGTTTTCCGTACGCAGCGGCATACCCCCGCCCGTCGATAGCACCGTTTGATTTAGAGTCTCCTGATACTCTCTTAGAAGAGAAGTTTCCATCGTACGAAAGGCTTCTTCCCCCCTGCTCTCAAACAATTCTGAAATTGTCATTTGACAGCGTTTTTCAATTTCATTATCCGTATCTACAAACATCATAGATAAGCGATTGGCTAATCTGGTGCCAACACTGCTTTTTCCTGTTCCCATAAAACCAATGAGTATAATATTATTCTTTCTCATAGAGCTCCCATCATGAACGTTTCTTTTGCTTTGCCAGCTTTCGATGATAAAAACTTAAAACGATTCGTTCTAATAGACGTTTTATAACAATTTGTATTTCTTCTTTCTTTCCAATCGGTTTTACAAGATAGCTTTTTATTCCTGCACGATTTGCACCATATACATCTGTAAATACCTGATCACCAACAAAAAGCGTATTCGATTTGTTGGTCTTCATAAATTCCATGGCTTTTAAGTAGTTCTTTATGGACGGTTTACGAGCATTAAAAATATACTTTATCTTAATATTTTGATTGAATCGCTTTACACGCTCTTCCTTATTATTAGAAATCAAGCATACTTCAAACCCTAGCTGTTTTAATCTCTCAACCAACGCTACTGCACGTTCGCTAGCATCAGCACCATGCTCCACTAGAGTGTTATCGATATCAAAGATAATCCCTCGATAACCATTCTTATATAATTTTTCATAATCGATTTCATAGGATGACTCTACGTATTCGGTTGGATAAAATTTTTGAAACATAGCAACCTCTTTCTATATTTTGCTTAACGGATCAGTTCGAAAGATTTCTTCTATCTGAATAGAATTTCATTCACATAACTTATGATATTTCATTTCAGGTACACTTCCTAACAGGTGCGTATGCTCTCCGTTTAAAGAGTGAAATTGATAGAAATCTGCATTGAGACCATAACTTAGGTTTAACATTACAAAAATTTCTATGCATGAAAAGTACTCTTCTAGTTGATAATTATAACGAAAGTCTTATCGATATTCAAGTATTTTGGATGATAAAGGCAGGTTTCCTTAAAGAGCAAAAATAAAATATCTTAAATTATTAAGTTTTACACATTCTTTGCACAAACACAAGCTACTGATTTTGCATTCTTTCGCCTTGCGAAAGAGGAACAAAAAGGATATAATGAATACTAGATATAATTTATATAAAATACATTTTCTTTCTTAATACTTAATTAAAAATGCTTCTTGTGGGAAAAGGAAGTATTTTTGTAAGCCCTTACAAGAAACAAAAGGTAATTATCCTCGTAAAGGCTATTGATTTTTCTATATTAGTGATATATAATTAACTTACAATTTAATAAAGACATATAAGATAATTGTAAGCGCTTATATTGCAGGTACCAAAAGCTGGAATACAGTTATCCAAACAATGGAGTAATACTGAAACAACAAAGTAGCTTTCTATTGTTTTAACAAGTAAAGCAATATGTTGCTTCACTTGAAAGGAATAAATACAGGCAAAGGATTCTTTACATACCTTTGCTTGTCTGATTTATTATAATATTATACGGAGGTCGTAAAAATGGATTTTGCAAAGAAGTTTTCCCTTGAAGGTAAAATCGCTTTAGTAACCGGTGCTTCTTATGGTATCGGATTTGCTATCGCCAGCGCATATGCAGAAGCAGGCGCTACTATCGTATTCAATGATATCAAGCAGGAGTTAGTAGACAAAGGTATCGAAGCTTACAAAGAGGCCGGTATCAACGCTCATGGTTATGTTTGCGACGTAACAAACGAAGATCAAGTAAACGCAATGGTCGCTCAGATTGAGAAAGAAGTTGGCGTAATCGATATCCTGGTTAACAATGCGGGAATTATCAAGCGTATTCCTATGATTGAAATGACTGCTGCTGAGTTCAGACAAGTTATTGACGTAGACTTAAATGCTCCTTTCATCATGGCAAAAGCTGTTATCCCAAGCATGATTAAAAAGGGACATGGAAAAATTATTAACATCTGTTCTATGATGAGTGAATTAGGTCGTGAGACTGTATCCGCTTATGCTGCAGCCAAAGGTGGTCTTAAGATGTTAACAAAGAACATTGCGTCTGAATATGGTGAATTCAACATTCAGTGTAATGGTATTGGTCCTGGATACATTGCTACTCCACAGACAGCTCCTCTTCGTGAAGATGGACACCCATTCAACAACTTTATCATCTCAAAGACCCCTGCTGCTCGTTGGGGTGAGCCGGAAGATTTAGCTGGTCCGTCCGTATTCTTAGCTTCTGATGCTTCTGACTTCGTAAATGGTCATATCCTTTACGTTGACGGCGGTATCTTAGCATACATTGGAAAACAGCCGAAGTAATATTGGAAAATTAATATAATTCTTAGTTCATTTGTTTCGTTGAATTACTAATATACTGCAAAAGCAGGTCTTTCGGGACCTGCTTTCGTTTATTGTGAAAAAATAGCAACTGCTATGTTTCATAGATATTCCCGAGCCTCTACTTTTCCTGAAATCATATTCTTTCTTTTCATGGAAAGTAATTCTGCCCCTTTAGTATCAAATAAAACTATTAATTGTTCATTCTCAGGGTAAACTTTTGCTATTTTCTATTCCTTTCTTAGCTTATTTTTGACATGCTTTGATAAAAGCCCGGAAAATAAGCTGCGATGCCTTATCCCCTTCATATAGTTCTTCCGGATGCCACTGAACTCCTAGAAAAAAAGGATACTCTCTCATCGACACCGCTTCGATATAGCCATCATTCGAATAACCAGCGATTTCTAAATCCTTCGCTAAAGTCCGTATCACTTGATGATGATAGCTGTTAACTGTTATTTTATCTGACTTAACAATATTATGTAATAGTGTGTCTTTACGTATATTTACATAATGCGTTGGTACATCACCTCTGGATTTCTGGTAATGACCAATATTCGCCGCCGCTGATTTCCGATGTTCTATATCCTGATAGATATCTCCTCCCAAAGCAATGTTAAGAACTTGTACCCCACGGCAAATTCCTAAAATTGGTTTCTTTAACGCTAAGAGAAAAGGAAGCAATTCTATCTCAAGCTGATCTCTTGCCGGTTGTATTATTCTACATTCCCAGGTGGAATCCTCCCCCCAATAAAAAGGGCTTACATCCGGCCCTCCAGGGTACAATACTCCATCTATCCACGGCAAGGTGGTTATAATATCATTAAGTTCCTGATACAGCGGAAGAATGATTGGAATACCTCCCTCCTTTTGAATTGCTTTTACATAGAACTCTTCTATCTTTATCCTCTTTGTTTCTGCATCGTATTGCGGTAAGATTCCTATAATGGGTTTTTGCATATTCTCCCTCATTTCTGCGCTGCCATTTGCGCATTCTAAGTCTATGGATGCAGCGCAGGCACAAACTTGCTGATACTGCCTACTCAGATCTTATTATATCATACGAATTGTTTGTATAAACATGATAAAATCTTTTATAATCCTTGCTTAGAAAAATTTGCAGAGAATAGTATTATCTTAGAGCGATTCGTGAAAGAAAAGAAATTTTCCTATCAGTTATTCATTCTTTCAAGCTTAAGGGGACTATACTATAATAGGTGCATTATTAACTTAGCTTCGTAGACAATAATAGCGGAAACAATGAAATACCATTCCTGCGACCCTGGTTTATTTCTTATTTCCGCTACTAAAAATCTTTCTTTTTATAGTTTACTATGATTTTAATCCTAACATTTTGATCTTACGAAAGAACTCTGGGATACACAAATAAATAAACTATATAACCAATCGTTCTTTACATTAGCCAACTTCTTCTGAATTAGCATATTTTTCCGCTTCTTCAATAACTCTTTGCTGAACATCACTTGGTGCTTGTTCATATCTTGAAAATTCATAGGAATATTCGCCAATACCACCGGTCATGGAGCGTAAATCTGTTGCATAACCAAAGGTTTCTGAAAGTGGAATATCCGCTACAATTTCCTGTTTACCATTATGAAGCGGATTCATACCCAACACTCTACCACGCCTGCGGTTTAAGTCACCCATAATATCACCTGTAAATTTGTCGGGAACTAAAACCTTTAATGTAACGATTGGCTCAAGCAGGATTGGGGAGGAATCCATAACTCCTTGTTTAAAGGCTTGAATCGTCGCCATCTTAAACGCCATTTCAGAAGAGTCAACCGGATGATAAGAACCATCAACTAAAGTTGCCTTTAAGCCAACAACCGGATATCCTGCCAAAGGTCCTTTTAATACGCTTTCTGCAATCCCTTTTTCTACCGCCGGGAAGAAGTTTCTTGGAACGGCACCTCCGAATATATTTTCTTCAAATACATAAGGAAGCTCCATATCACCAGATGGTTCAAATTCAATATGAACATCGCCATATTGTCCATGTCCGCCAGATTGCTTTTTATATTTGCCCTGTACACGCACCTTTTTACGAATCGTCTCACGGTATGGTACCCTTGGCTTTGTAATTTCTATGTCCACTTTGTAGCGTTGTAACATTTTGCTTACTACTATTTCTAATTGCTGCTCTCCAATACCATATAGCAGAGTCTGACGATTTTCTTTATCATTGATAACACGTAAGGTTAAATCTTCCTCCATTAACTTTTGAAGCGCTTGGGAAACCTTATCATCATCTCCTTTATTTTTAGTTCTAAATCTTTGATATGCATATGGTATCGACAATTTCGGCCGTGCATAAACAATTGGAGTGGCTTTCGTTGACAGGGTATCACCTGTTACCGTATTCGATAACTTACCGATAGCACCAATGTCTCCCGCATACAGTTCTTTTACTTCAATTTGCTCTTTACCACGCAATACATAAAGTCTTGATAATTTTTCTTCGGTATCCTTATCTGCGTTATAGATTATGGAATCTGACCTTAGTACACCTGAACATATTTTTATGAATGAGAATTTACCGATAAACGGGTCTGCAATCGTTTTAAACACAAAAGCAGTCATTGGTTTGTTTGCATCATAATCCGCCGCAAAATTGTCATTCGTTTTAGTATTTACGCCGGTAAGCACTCCCTTATTTGGGGAAGGGAAATATTTTTCAATTGCTTCCAATAGCATTCTGGTTCCTTGAGCATTCAAACCAGAACCCATGAGAACAGGTACAATACTACCGTCAATCACACTGCTTCTTAATGCTGTAGAAATCTCTTGCGGGGTAAATTCTTCCCCTTCAAAATATTTTTCCATTAACTCTTCACTGGATTCTGCCACCGCATCCAATAACGCCTCACGGTATTTATTTACATATTCCATGGAGTATTCCGGAATTTCACATTCTACATAATCACTTAGCTTCGTAAATCTACGACCGGCCATCTTAACAACATTTACAAAACCAACAAATTTTTCATTCTCACGTATTGGAGAGTGGAATGGTGCTATTTTCTTTCCATACAGTTCTTCCAAGCGTTCTACCACTGCCCTGAAACTCGCATTATCATCATCCATATCGGTTACAAAAAACATTCTTGGCAGTTTATTTTTTTCACAATAATCCCAAGCTTTCATTGTTCCGATTTCAACACCTGATTTTGCTGAAACAACAATTATCGCTGCATCACATGCTAGCAATGCTTCTTCCACTTCGCCTACAAAATCAAAATAACCTGGCGTGTCTAGTAAATTAATCTTCGTGTCTTCCCAGATTATCGGTACAACTGTAGTGCTGATGGAAAAAAGTCGTTTATTTTCTTCCTTATCATAGTCACTGATTGTATTACCTTCTTCGACCCTGCCTTGTCGGTTCGTAATTCCTGTTGTGTAGGCGATGGCTTCCACCAGAGTTGTTTTACCGCAACCACCGTGCCCTAACAATGCAACATTACGAATCTTCTCATACTTGTAAGTCTCCATGTCTGTTGTCCTCCATTACTTTATAGTCAAACTGCCTTCCAACATAAAAAATTGCCTTATATCGGATTACATTTGCTGTATGGGGTATAGCCTGTTCCCTCCTATATATTTTACCTAATTTTCAATAAACTTACAACACTTTTATGCATTTATCACAAATCTATTTTTTAATATGTGTTATATCTAAACAATCTACATAAAATTATTAAATGTGACACTTTATATTTTTTTTATCACAACTGTGTGACATACCTATGTTATACTACCTATATTGAATAAAAACCTCATGGCTATGAGCTCTCCATATTATGGATTTTTATCGGATATTTATGCGATTGTCTCTATCTTATTCCGCACTTTAAAGCGTTGCGCTTTAAACCGTTACGCTTTAAAGCATCATAGTATTGACATTAAAATTAAAATAAGGTACAATACAATTCAGATTTTGGTAAATACTATACCTATGTTAGGAGATAAAGCTATGATAATCGTTATGAAGCCAAATGCAAAAAAAGGGTCTATCGACAATATATTAAGGCTGATAAAAGAAAGAGGACTTGATGTGCATATTTCGGCCGGTAAAGAAGTCACCATTATTGGTGTCATTGGAGACAAAAGCAAATTATCCTGCTGCAATCTAGAGATCGCAGAGGATGTTGATCATATTCTTCCTGTAACCGAGACTTATAAGCTGGCAAACAAAAAATTTCACCCGGAGCCCTCTGTCATTAAGGTTGGTAACACAACCATCGGCGGGGATGAACTTTGTATCATGTCCGGTCCATGTGCGGTAGAAAGTGCTTCTCAGGTTCTTGAAACAGCTATTGCAATTAAAAAGTCAGGTGCTACAATTTTAAGAGGTGGTGCCTACAAGCCAAGAACTTCTCCTTACTCCTTCCAAGGTCTTGAGGAGGAAGGCCTAAAGTATATGAAGGAAGCAAGAGAAGCTACAGGCCTTGCAGTAGTTTGCGAAGTTACAAGTCTTGCAGCAATTGAGGCTGCAGTAAAATATGTTGATATGCTGCAAATCGGAGCAAGAAATATGCAAAACTTCTACTTATTAAAAGAAGCTGGTAAAACCGGTTTGCCTGTGCTTTTAAAACGAGGTCTTGCAGCAACAATTGAAGATTGGTTAAATGCTTCCGAATATATTATTTCGGAAGGTAATCCAAATGTGGTCTTATGTGAACGAGGAATACGAACCTTTGAAACCGCAACAAGAAATACATTAGATATCAGCGCGGTTCCAGTTATTAAACATAAAAGCCACCTGCCTATTATAGTGGATCCAAGTCATGCTACCGGTGTCAGACGTTATGTTGCTCCTCTTGCAAAATGTGCATTAGCCGCAGGTGCAGATGGCTTGATGATTGAAACACATCCCGATCCGGCTACCGCTCTTTCGGATGGACCGCAATCTTTAACCTTCGAACAATTTGATGAGCTTTGTAAAGAACTGCGCCCATATGCCAAACTGGCAGGAAAACGCTTCTAGGAAGGATGGAACGCATATGAAACAATTATGCATAGGATTTATAGGTCTTGGTTTGATTGGTGGTTCCATCGCCAAGGCCTTAAGGGCAAATCATTGTCCTTGTACAATCGTTGCCTATGAAAAAAAAGTCAGCGTATCCACTGATTATTTGCAGATTGCGTTATCCGACGGCACAGTAGATAAGATAAGCCATAATTTAAGCGAAGATTTTTCTAATTGTGATATAATCTTTTTATGTGCACCAATCCAAGCTAATCTATCCTACCTGCCGCTATTAAAGGCTGGTATCAAAGATACTTGCATCTTAACTGATGTCGGAAGCGTTAAATCAATTATGCATACTGCTGTTACCCGTTATGGATTAGAAGAACATTTTATCGGAGGGCATCCAATGGCGGGCTCTGAGAAAAGCGGCTATCTAAATTCTAGTGAGTATCTCTTAGAAAATGCCTACTACATTCTTACTCCATCAGATAAAGTAGCAAAAAAGCACATTAATACGTTTACTAATATCGTGAAACGTATTAATGCGATACCAATTGTGCTTGATCCCAAAGAGCATGATAACATAACTGCTGATATCAGTCATGTACCCCACATTATCGCCGCAGAACTTGTTAATCTGGTAAAAGAGTCCGACGATGCAAGCGAAAAAAGAAAATTATTAGCTGCCGGCGGTTTTAAGGATATTACAAGGATTGCTTCCTCCTCACCAACCATGTGGCAAAACATTTGCCTTACAAATAAAGACAGTATTATACATAGTCTAAAAAAGTTTCAAAGTAATTTAGATCAAGTAATCACTGCTTTAGAGGCTCAGGATTCCGAATATCTCTATCAGACTTTTGAGTCTGCCGGTATCTATCGTAATCAGATTCCCACTTCCAAAGGTATCATTCATCGTATCTACGAATTATATATTGATATCACCGACGAACCAGGAGCCATTGCTATCATTGCCACCTTACTTGGAAGTAATGGCATTAGTATTAAAAATATCGGTATCATACACAACCGTGAATTTGAACAAGGTGTTCTTCGCATTGAACTCTATGCAGAAGAAGCCTTATTAAAAGCAAAAAAAGCTTTACAGTCCCATAATTATGTATTATATGAACGTTCTTAGGATTGTTGTATATTGTCTTTTAAAATTGGACCAAAATATAGATGGATAGGATGGATTTTTATACAAAAAGCTGCCTTCTCAATACAATTATACCATTATGCAGAAATCAACCTTATTAAGTATCCAGAAAGGAATTGGTATGAAATTTCATAAAGTAAAACAGATAAACGGTACCCTCTCTGTGCCAGGTGATAAATCAATCTCACACCGTGCAGTTATGTTTGGTGCTTTAGCGAAAGGAACATCGGAAATTCATAATTTTCTAAAAGGTGCCGACTGTCTCTCAACCATACAGTGCTTTCGCCAATTAGGAATCCAAATAGAAGAAGATATGGAAAGTCAGATAATCCGAATACACGGAAAAGGACTTCATGGTTTAACCCCATCCTCGACTATTCTCGACGTAGGTAATAGCGGAACAACCCTACGGCTTATTTCTGGAATTTTGAGCGGTCAGCCCTTTGAAAGCAATCTTACAGGCGATAGTTCTATTCAAAAACGGCCGATGAATCGTGTCATCACGCCTTTAAGCTTAATGAATGCCGATATTAAAAGTGTTCTTGGTAATGGGTGTGCCCCGCTATGCATTAAGGAAGCCACCCGCAATGGAATCAAATCTACCTTAAAAGGAATTCATTACAATTCTCCTATTGCCTCGGCACAAGTGAAATCATCAATAATCTTAGCCGGATTATATGCAGAGGGTGAAACTTCGGTAACTGAGCCGAATGTATCAAGAAATCATACCGAGCTTATGTTAAGCGAATTCGGAGCAAATTTAACTGTAAATAGCAAGACAGTGACCGTCCAGCCAGAGCCAAGGTTAATGGCACAAAAAGTTCATGTACCAGGGGATATCTCCTCCGCTGCATATTTCCTTGCGGCTGCTTGTATTCTCCCTAATTCTGAACTTCTTATTCATAATGTTGGGGTAAATCCAACCCGCGATGGAATCATCGATGTATTACTTGCAATGGGCGCAGACATTACGAAAGAGGATTTAAGAAACCAAGAAGGTGAGGCCGTATGTAATCTAAGGGTTCGAAGCAGTAACCTTCACGGAATCACCATAGAAGGAAGCCTCATTCCTCGTCTTATTGATGAGATACCTGTTATTGCAGTTGTTGCTTGTCTTGCAGAAGGCGATACCATCATCAAAGATGCTGCTGAATTAAAAGTAAAGGAATCGAATCGAATTGATGTTATGGTACGGCAGCTAAACTCAATGGGTGCTGATATCACTGCAACCGCGGATGGTATGATCATTCACGGAGGCCAGAGTCTTACAGGTACCGTCATCCATAGTAAGGAAGATCATCGTATTGCAATGTCTTTCGCAATTGCGGGCTTAATTGCAGAAGGAGAAACAACAATACAAGGAGCAGAATGTGTAAATATCTCCTACCCGGAATTCTATCAGGACTTGCATCGTTTAACCTGCAGTTGATAAACCTATAAAATATTTGTGTTGGAATAAATGCGTAGAATATTTGTAGTTAAATAACTTATAGAATATCTGCAGTTGAATAACTTTGTAGCATACCTGCAGTCTAATTTTACTCCTCGCTAAAAAATAGATTGCTCCCTTTCCAATTATTTATTATAAAAAAAGAATCTCAATTCTTACGTCATGATGTGACTTCACAAAGTTAGACTTTTAGGTCTAACTTTTGGGGTCAGTTCATCAAGTAATAAATGAGATTCTTCTTTATATCCTATTTCGCCACATCAGGTTCTACTGCTTGCTGCTTGTTGAAGTCATCTTCCATTAATAATAATACGGAACGGAAATAACCTTCATCCAGATTATCACTAAAGATATCTCTTAAAAAGTTTTGAGGAATCACAGCCTTAACCTCCGCTAAGATAGCCTGATCATCTACATATTCCGTATTAATACGCTCAACTAGAGCTGTTAACTTAGTGTTCCATAAGTCCTTATCCACATAGTCAAAAATATTAGTCTTTGTTGTTGGATATTCATCACGTAACAATTTAATTTCATAATCCCAAAATTCTGTATATGGATTCAGACCTTTACTTTCTGCATCAGAGTTTGCCGCAGCTGCTCTTAGACCTTCTAAAGTTCTACCACGGTCGTTTGTATCTAATTTACTGTCTATATTTTTGTTCACGTAAATTGTCACTTCTGTTACAATTAATAATAAAACCACAAGCACTATCAACCTGCCATACTTTTTCATATTACTTTGTCTCCTTATTTATATAACCTTCTTTACTCACGTTGTATTTGATCAAATAATAATTTTGTAAACGCTTTCTACAAAACACTTCTAAGCAATCTCAACGTTCCTCTTATTATACAATTTTGCAGCAATTCTATGCCTTTTACACACCATACAGCAAAATCCCATAAGAAGTTTCTTTGTTTATTATACAATAAGACGACAAAATTTCCTATTAATATTTTATAAAATTATGAAAACACTTACATCATACTAAAAACACTTGTTATCGTACCTAAAAAATCATCATAAATTGCATTTTAATTTAGAAAGCTAGTATTCCATACCGCCATTTTAGTTATCAGCATCTGAATTAAATACTGATAAAAGGTGCATTCTTTGCACTGCTAATCCGATTCTTGGAACAAGAAGCTAGTTCGAATAATATGGAACAATTAAATAACATCCGCTATGTATGGTATCACTCTTTAAAGAATTACTTTCTTTTATTACTTCTATATAATTTTGTATACTTTTATACTCTTCAGTGTAATACTTTGCAGCAATTGACCAAAGGGTATCCCCAGCCTTGATTTCTACACTTTGAAAGGTTTTATAACTCTTGGTATTCTGGTCTGCATACACTATCTTTGCAGGGATAACAGATCCTAAATACAATAATATGACGATAACAAACAAAAATCCGATTACCTTACAATTAAAATGATATCTGATAAAACTTAAAACTTCTTCCGAGTAATTTCTAACACTTTTCTCTCTCATCGCACCCTCCATTATAATCTAAACTATGTAACCCGAGCTTCTCTCCACTAATCGAACAAATATTCCGAACATATGTTTTATTATATTATATCGAACGTATATTCTGCTGTCAACAGTTTCCTCAAAAACATTTTTAAAAACCGAACATAAGTTTTGCATTCTCTCTTTTAATATGATATAATGGTGCTAACGAATTGCCGCTATACTATAGTTAGACTTCCTGGTGATACTCACATAGGAAAATTATTTTCAAGTTTCTACTAAAAAAGATCACTTTATTGCGAGCAATACTATCTATCATATTTAGCAGTATTATCAATTTTAAAAAGTGTTACACGGAAGTACATAAGCATGGCTTTCTTATTTAAGGGATAAAGAATGGAGGTATCCAAATGGGATATGGGAAAATAAGTTCAAAGCAACAGGAAATACTAGACTATTTAAAGGCGCAGATTATAAGCAGAGGTTATCCGCCTGCTGTCAGGGAGATTTGTGAAGCTGTTAATTTAAAGTCTACCTCTTCTGTTCATTCCCACCTTGAGACATTAGAAAAGAACGGTTACATAAGAAGAGATCCTTCCAAACCGAGAGCAATCGAAATCGTCGATGATGAATTTAATTTAACGAGAAGAGAACTGGTGAACGTACCTATCGTTGGCACGGTAACTGCCGGCCAGCCTATTTTAGCAGTAGAAAATATTGATGGATATTTTCCGATACCAACAGAATATATGCCAAACGAACAAACCTTTATGTTGAAAGTAAAGGGCGATAGTATGATTAATGCTGGTATTTACAATGGTGACCAAATCATAGTTAAAAAACAGACAGCAGCAGAAAATGGTGATTTTGTTGTTGCTTTAATTGATGATTCTGTCACAGTGAAGACTTTTTATAAAGAAAAAGGTCACTACCGTTTGCAGCCGGAGAATGATTTTATGGAACCTATCATAGTAGAAGATGTCCAGATACTTGGTATCGTAATCGGATTATTCCGTTTATTTTAATTTGTATTGGCAAGCCATTTATTTGATTTAGCTGATATAGTTCTTTCATAGAATATAATCTTAGCAAAAAACTCGAGTAATCTAAGAAGAGCAGGTATTGCTTTCCTTATTATTACTCGAGTTATTATTACTTCATTAAACTTTCTTTGGATATATCTCTGCCATCTCTCCAGATACGTTCCAAATCATAGAATAAACGATCTTCTTTTGAAAAGACATGAACAACAACATCACCAAAATCCATTAATACCCAACCTGATGATTTTACACCTTCAATTCTCTTTGCATGATAGCCGCCCTTTGCTAATTCTTCCTCCACAGCTCCAACCATAGCTTCTACCTGAGAAGGATTATTACCATTTGCTATAACAAAATAATCTGCAATGACAGAGATGTCACCAATTTCAATTACTTTAATATCTTCTGCCTTCTTATCCTCTAAGGCTTTAAATGCAAGACTTGCCATTTCCTTCGAACTATTTTCCATCCGTTATTCTCCTTACTCCAATTTTCTAAAACTTTTCTATTGATATAAAATATATTTATAACAACTCTTTATCCTTTATTTACTTTTACTTTATAATATTCCAGTGCATCAAAAGACATGCTGTCAATAAAACGATTGCTTCGCTTTAAGAATTGTAATGTATTATCCAGTGCATAATAAACCGATAAGTCGAGATTCCGAAACGCTGTTGTCCGGATTTCATCAAGAGGTGGCCTTGTATTCTGCGTTCTATGAATCTCAATATAATCAGACAGAAATATATTTTTCTCTAAAAATGTCATCGCAGGCTTTCCTGTTGTATGATAGGTTATAGAAGATAAAATCTCTTCCTCCTGAATACCATACTTGGTTTTTGCATAATAAGCACCCAATTTCCCATGCAATAACATCGGATTGTGCCGCTCACATTCCATGATCTGAATCCCAGCCTTATTGCACTCTTTCAACGCTACCTCATAGGGTATATATTTTGCGTTATCGTGAAGCAGTCCTGCAATTATCGATTTTTCAACGTTTTCTCCATAACACATCGCAAGGGAGGCCGCCATGTAGGCTACCCCAACTGTATGCACATAACGCCTGGCCGGTAATAACTGTTTCATCTGCTCTTCAATCTGCTCTATGAATTGATTCATTGCGTCCTTTTCAATCCCTCCAACTTTAGAGATAGAATCCGTGTTCCATAATATAGCTTCTTACGGTTTCCGGTAAAAAATATCGGATTGACTGCCCTTCCTTTACTCGTTCTCTTAGCATCCGGGAGGATACCTCCATCATTGGCATTTGTAATAATTCAATCTTTGCATGATATTTCTCATTAAGTTCCAACATTTTCTGCATAATGCTGCCATTGTCCTTATCATCCCGCCCAGCAGCAACAATATGAGCTTTTTCCATTACTATCTCAGGCCTTGACCATTGTTCCAGCTCAAACAAAGAATCTCCGCCCATGATAAAATAAAATTCCGTATCAGGAAACTTCTTGGATAGCTCTAGTAACGTATCTGCCGTATACGTATTTCCTTCTCTATGAAACTCCATATCAGATACGGAAAAATGCGGATGATCACCAATCGCTAATTCTATCATATGAAACCGATGTTCTTCTTCCACTAACTCTGATAATGGTTTATACGCCGGTCGCTTGGAAGGTAAAAAAATTATTTCATCCAAATAAAACTGCTCATAGGCGGCTTCTGCAAGCAATAGATGAACAAAGTGGATCGGATTAAACGTACCGCCCATAATACCAACTTTTCTCATACCGTTTCACTCCTATTACTTTGGCAATTCGATTTTCTTCTTTTCCTTTGACTCACGGTATAATACAATTTTCTTTCCGATCACCTGAACAACTTCTGAATGAGTTCGTTCCGATAAGACAGAAGCGATTTCTCTTGGATCATCCAAACAGTTTTTTAATACGGAAATCTTAATTAACTCTCTCGCCTCTAATGCCTCATTAATACCAATAGTCAGTTCAGGTGATATGCTCGCCTTACCAACTTGGAAAATCGGGTCCATATTCATTGCAAGGCCTTTTAAATATGCTCTTTGTTTACTTGTCATACTTGGCTCCCATCTGTTATTTCTTCTTTTTACATTATTTAAAATAATCAAACTCAAGACCATACATACGGACTGTATCGCCTTCTTTAATTCCTAATTCCTCCAACTGGTCTAAGATACCATTTTGTTTTAAGAACTTCTGGAAGAATTCAAAGCCTTTTTCTGTATCTATATTGGTATATCCAAGCATTCTTTCAATACGCGGACCTTCTACAACATACGCTTCTTCCATTTCGTCATATTCTACTGTGTAAGGCTCTTCGATTATTAAATTTTCCTCCGGGAAGTATTCCTTCTCAAATACAATTGGAGTATCATCCACAGTTTTTAATAAATCACTAACATAATAAAGTAATTCCTTAATACCTTTTCCGCTAACCGCTGAGATTGGAAATACCTTAATTCCCTTTACTTCGAAAGCTGCCTTGATTTTCTCAATTGCTTCCTCTTCCTCTTCACCATAGAGAACATCCATCTTATTTGCTGCAATTACCTGTGGTTTTGCCAATAAGCCTTCGTTATAGGAAGATAACTCATGATTTATCTTCTCTATATCCTCCACCGGGTCTCTTCCTTCGGTTGAAGCAGCATCTACAAGATGTATGATTACCTTGGTTCGTTCAATGTGTTTTAAAAACTCATGCCCTAAACCAATTCCTTCGGAGGCACCTTCAATCAGCCCTGGAATATCAGCTATAACGAAACCATCCGCACCTTCTAGGTCTACAACACCAAGATTTGGATTCAATGTGGTAAAATGATAATTTGCAATCTTTGGTTTTGCATTCGTAACACGAGATAATAATGTTGATTTTCCTACATTCGGAAATCCTACCAAGCCAACATCTGCAATTACCTTAAGCTCTAAGGTAACATTCAGCTCCATCGCCTTTTGTCCTGGCTGAGCATATTTGGGCACCTGCATCGTTGCGGTTGCGTAATGCTGATTTCCCTTACCGCCACGGCCACCACGCAATAATACCTCCCTGCGGTTTTCATGGGACATATCGGTAATTACTTTACCGGTTTCTGTCTCTTTTATTATGGTACCTTCCGGCACCTTAATAATTAAGTCTTCTCCATTTTTACCGGAGCAGCACTTCTTTCCACCGTTTTCACCGTCACCTGCACAGTATTTTCTTTTCAAACGGAAGTCACCAAGGGTATTTAACCCCTCATCAACTTCAAATATAACATCTCCACCCTTGCCACCGTCTCCTCCATCCGGACCACCGGCAGGAACAAAGATTTCACGGCGAAACGAAACATGTCCATCACCGCCTTTTCCGGATCGTATATAAATTTTTGCACTATCTGCGAACATCATAAACCTCTATTCCGGTGCTTTAGCACCTATCTATAACAATAATAACTTTGTAAGCCGGTAGAAGTTTGGTATTTTTCATCCTTCCCCAGGGCCAAACACAGATTCTTGCAGATTTGCAGCCGGTATGGGAAGGATTCTGATATCTGAAATTATCATTACACACCAAACGCAATCTGAATTATCTTATAATTAGCGCACCACTTAACTTTAGGAAAAAGAGCTTGTGCCCTTTATCAGAACACAAACCTCAAAATCTTACTTATACTAATTTCTTAATAAAGTTTTCTAAAAAACCTTCGGCAAAAAGTATAAATCCAAATTTTTTGCTTAGTTTTTTATAGATTTATAGTCGAGATTAGTATTAATCTATATGAAATTAATTTAATAACTTTAGTATTACACTCTAGTCATTTTTCATCAATGGAAAATCTTCTCTATTCAGCATGGAAGAAAAGGGCTGTTTCAAAATGAAACCTCTCGCAAACATCCGACAACCTTGTGTGCGATGTTTGTCACAATAGAAAGAACCTCTTACGTAACTCTCTACTATGAAGAAAAAGACTCATTTTGAAACAGCCCTCTAGTGTATCGTTGTACTAAATTATAACGATGAATACAAGATGAAGCGGTAAGCCGTCTCTCTTGTTCAATTATTTAGCTTCCACTGGGTAAACACTAGCTTGTTTCTTGTCTCTACCCTTTCTTTCAAACTTAAGAACACCGTCTACTAAAGCAAATAATGTATCATCTCCACCGCGTCCTACGTTAACGCCTGGATGAATCTTAGTACCACGCTGTCTGTAAAGAATGTTTCCAGCTAATACGAACTGACCGTCAGCTCTCTTCGCACCAAGTCTCTTAGACTCAGAATCTCTACCGTTCTTAGTAGAACCAACACCCTTTTTATGAGCGAA
>JAEWMB010000021.1 GCA_023457255.1 Bacillota bacterium
TTCCTCCTGTCTGGTTATGTTCGGCACAGTATATCATGGGTTTTCCCGCTCTTTCGTTTTCGAGGTCCCCGCATACAGCGGGATAAATCCAATAGTGTCCTGTGAAATGCCGCGTGTGTTCAAAAAAAATTCAAAATACAGCTTGACATGTTTTTGTGTCTGAAAGTTATGTTGTGTAATCTATTGAGATTGCACAACTCTAATAACACATAAAAACACTGTTTGCACTGTGTTGTATTAGACGTATTTGTCTTTTACGGACTTCAGATGGCGCTATAGCATGTCATTGTCCGTCTGTGTTGCTTCGCGCAAGCCGTCCAGATAGTCGGCCCATGCCTGCATCATCTGGTGCCGCTGGGGAAGATATTGGGCATGGTTGTAGGCGATACGGGAAGTATTCTTTTCCTTGTGGGCCAGCTGACGCTCAATCCAGTCAGGCTCAAAGCCCTGTTCATTGAGCAGGGTTGAGGCCATAGCCCGGAAGCCATGAATGCACATCTCCTCCTTGCCGTATCCCATAGCGCGTAACGCCTGTAAGGGCGTGGAGTAGTGGATAGGCTTCCTCACACTGTTTCTTGAGGGAAAAAGATATGTTCCGCCTCCGGTGACGTCGAGAAGCTCCTTGAGAATGGCAACGGCTTGTGATGACAACGGAACAATGTGCGGCTTTCGCATTTTCATGCGTTCGGCCGGGATGTGCCATTCCCGCGTTTCCAGATTGAACTCGTTCCATTCGGCGCGGGCAAGTTCGGCGGAACGGACAAAGAGCAGGGGAAAAAGGCGCAGCGCGCATTTGACCTGAAAATGTCCGTGATAGTTGTCCAGCCTGTTCAGAAGCACGCCGATTTTTTCAGCGGAAACGATGGTGGCCCTGTGCCTGCCCTGATGCGGACGTATGGCTCCGCGAAGATCGGCGGCAATGTTGCGCGGCACTCTGCCTGTGGCAACCGCATAGCGGAAAACCATGCCGCAATACTGGATGATTCTGTGGGCGATAAGTTCCTTTCCCTTTCTTTCAAGCGGCTTGAGTATCAGCAGCAGGTCTTGCGCCGTGACCTCGGAAATGGGCTTCCGTTTCAAGGCGGGGAAAAGATAGTGTTTGAATGTGTGCAGTTTTCTCCCTCTGTCTTTTTCGGAATTGTGGACTGTCTGCGTATCGTGCCATTCGAGAACAACATGCTCGAAGGTATTGGCTTCCGCGAGGAGGGCGGCGTTTTTCATCTCCTTCTTGCGTTTGCCCGGATCAATGCCGTCGGCAAGCAGCTTTTTCGCCTCATTTCGCTTTGTCCGGGCATCCTTCAGGGAGACAATCGGATATTCCCCGAAGCTGAGCAGCTTTTCCTTATCGTTGAAACGGTACGCCATACGCCAGAGTTTTGAGCCGGTTTTGGCGACATAGAGGAACAGGCCGCCGCCGTCCGCGTACTTTTTCGCTTTTTCAGCGGGCTTCAGATTCCTGATTTGCGTGTCGGTCAGCATGACGTACCTCCCTGACTGGATGTATCCCGCAACGCCTTGTCCCGCAGGAGAAAAAGATACCTGGCCCATTCCCGCATCATGGTTTTTCTTTCCGGCAGATGCTGCCACGGGTCAAAACGTGTGCGCCCGGAGTGCGCCAGCTGCAAGTCGATGATGTTCTGTTCGTACCCAACGTCGAACAGCAATCTGGCGGCAAGGGAACGGATTCCGTCAAAGGACAGTTTTGCGCCGTCATATCCGCGTCTGCGCAGGGAAACGGTGATGGTGGATATGTCGATGGGGCGTTCAGGAGAACGGACGCCGGGGAACAGCATGGTTCCATGACCGGAGTATTCCTTCAGTTCCCTGAGAATTTTTACTGCCTGCGGCGCGAGAGGCACAACATGCTCATGTTTCGTCGCCATGCGTTTCGCGGGGATAACCCAGAGCCTGCGGGAGAAATCAAATTCGTTCCATGCCGCACAGCGTAATTCACCGGAACGGACGAACAGCAGGGGAACCAGTCGCAGGGCGCACCGCACAGGGAAATAGCCGTCATGCCGCTCAAGGTTCAGCATAATCTGACCGAGTTTCCCGGCGTCGAGCGCGGCGGCTCTGTGGCCTGTCTGTCTGGAACGCAGCGAAGCGGGCAGATCTTCCGTGGCGTTCCGCGCGGTCTTGCCGGTGGCGACGGCATAGCGGCATATCTGGCCGCAGACATCCGTCAGCCTGCGTCCTCCGCGCAATTTCCCGGATTGCCGCAACGGTTCGATGGCGCTCATAATGTCCTCGGCGGTAACGTCTGTCATGGCCTTGCCGCCGAAGACGGGAAAGAAATATTCCGTCATCCCCCGCATCATGAAGGAGCGATAGCGGTTTTTACAGTGAAGGGTTTCCCGCTCGTACCATTCCATAGCCACGGATTGGAATGTAGCGTTGGAGGCGGATGCCCGCGCGGCCTTCCTGTGTTTCGCCGGGTCAACGCCGTCCCTGAGCAGGGCCTTGGCTTCATCCCGGCGTTGCCGTGCGGCGCGGAGCGATACCTGGGGATATTCACCGAAGGAAAGGAGCTTGGCCTTTCGCTCAAAACGGTACGCCAGCCGCCAGAGTTTTTTGCCGCTGGCCGGAATGAACAGGAACAGCCCGCCG
>JAEWMB010000022.1 GCA_023457255.1 Bacillota bacterium
CGTTTCGCGATTGGAACGAATCCTGAAAGGCACTTGGAAAGCATTTTGAATCTGTAATTTGTTATGTTTTCAAAAAATGACACTTCGAGTGCTTGCTAATGGAACACGTTCATGCGTTTGTCGTGGGTAAAAATCTTGTTTCACTTGCGCCATGTAGGAAAGTACTATATAATCTATATGTTATAAAAGTTATTCTAAGTCATAAATAGCGGCAAAATAAAAAATAGAGTTCACTTTATTCATGACAGGAAAAGTTTATGAAGAGTGATACTCTTGTTTTTATAATACCATACCTGCAAGCAAAAGTGATGGAACGTTTTCATTTGTACATATGACTAAGATATAAGGATATTGGAAACGCTGAATGCAAGGCTTTCTTAAATTACAGATAACGTTTATAACAGATACCGAGAGTTGGAGGAAATTTATGTGGATTGCAGATGGATGGAAGGATTATGAGGTAATCGATGCTTCTGGTGGTGAAAAGTTGGAGCGCTGGGGGAAATATATATTGGTACGTCCCGATCCTCAGGTAATTTGGGATACAAAAAAAGAAGAACGTGGCTGGAAAGATAAAAATGCCCATTATCATAGAAGTAATAAAGGTGGCGGTGAATGGGAGTTTCTTGACCTGCCTAAACAATGGCAGATTCATTATAAAGAGCTTACTTTTAATTTACAGCCCTTTAGTTTTAAACATACCGGATTATTTCCTGAACAGGCGGCAAATTGGGATTGGTTTGGTGAAAAAATTAGAAAGGCAAAGGAAAAAAACCCAGATCGAGAAATAAAGGTATTAAATCTATTTGCATACACTGGCGGGGCAACTTTAGCGGCAGCAAAAGCAGGTGCCCAGGTTACCCACGTAGATGCTTCCAAGGGTATGGTAACCTGGGCAAAAGAAAATGCTGCATCTTCAGGACTTGAGAATGCGCCTATTCGATATATTGTAGATGACTGCGTCAAATTTGCAGAGCGAGAAATACGGCGGGGAAACCGGTACGATGCCATCATTATGGATCCTCCGTCTTATGGCAGAGGTCCAAAGGGTGAGATATGGAAGATAGAAGAAAGTATCTATCCATTTGTCAAGCTATGTACCAGTGTATTAACCGAAAACCCATTATTTTATTTGATTAATTCCTATACAACAGGACTTCAGCCGGCTGTACTGGCCTATATGCTGGGAACCGAATTACAAAAAAGATTCGGAGGAACGGTACATGCGCAGGAGGTTGGTCTTCCGGTAACCTCTTCGGGTTTCGTCTTACCATGTGGCGCTTCCGGCCGATGGGAAGGAGTGTAAACTCAAGTATTTTTTCCAGCATAAATAGAAACAGGCAAAGAAAAAATACGTAGTTTAACGTGAATACACAAAATATCAGTAGCAAGTGTAAAACAGGAAGTGTTATACTAAAAGACAATCATTCCTGGAATTAGCGGGAATTAGGAAAGGATGGGAGATATGTTTACATTGAATAATGACATCGCAGCAACAAATTGTGAGCCGGGAGTAACTAGAAAAGTTCTAAGTTATTCCGATGAATTAATGATGTGTGAGATAACATTTGAAAAAGGCGCAAAAGGAAATTTTCATTCCCATAAACATCTTCAAATCACATACATTGCAAAAGGTAGTTTTGAATTTACGATTGCCGGTGAAACAAAAATAGTAAAACAAGGAGACAGTGTCTATATGCCAAGTGATGCTGTCCATGGTGTAACAGCCTTAGAAGATGGTATTTTAGTGGATGTATTTAATCCGATGCGAGAAGATTTTTTAAAATAATTTAATTCTTTGATGCTTTCTGAAAAGTATTTTATAAGCAATGTTCTAAAAGTAAGGCAAATAAAATAGCCCTAAAAATGTTAGTTTCATTTTGGGATATTTTATTTGCCTTTTCTATTCACTGAAAAGGAAGGGATCCCTGTGAATTTGCACTATAGATTCCAGTGAATAATAAATATAATGCTATATTTGCATTGATAAATGCTAAAATATACACGAAAATACGAAAATACTACTAAACAAAACCGGAATATAAGACCAATATTGCATAAATTTCACTAAAATGATATAATTCTACTAAATACGATATATATAAATTAGGCCATTGCTGCGGGTTGTCTGGAATGATATCGATAGGGGGTCAATAGAATGCGTAAAAGAGAAGAAAGAGTAGGAAAGAAATTGGTTCCTAAAAAAGAAAAAGCAAAAGAAAGGGATAGGAAAAAAAGACAAGGCAAGAAAGGGAAAATGTCTGTGCCTAAGGGCATTAGAGAGATTAAGACTACTGGATTTTTTGCGTTTTTCCGAAGAATTAGAACACAGTTAGTAGTTGGATTTATGATACCGATTATATTTTTAATTGTAATAGGTATTGTTTCTTATACCAAATCTGCAAACAGTTTGACCAATAGTTTTGAAACCTCCGCATTGCAAACAATCCAAATGACGGCAAAGTATTTGGAAATGGCAATGACTTCGGTGGAGACACAGGCTTTTGTACTTTCACAGGATTCTGATGTATCTGATTATATTTTTGGTACCTATACGGATGACCCGATCAAAGTATTAGAGATGACAAATAGTATTAGTCCAAAATTAGGGGCAGCCAAACAAGGGAATGGATTTATTCAAAATGTACATATTGTTCCAAGAGAGGTCAGTAAAGTACTCTCGACTAAAATTCGAGGTGTGAACGGTTTTTCAGAAGAGCTTGAAACGTCGGATGCGGCAAACATAACAAAATATAAAACCTATTCTGCCGGCTGGGTGGGAAGTCATGAAACATTAGATACAAAGTTATCATTTGATGATACTTCCTATGCCTGTTCCTATTTTAGAATGATGAGTTCAAAAAGGGGCTATGTTATACTCGATTTAAGTATGGAAAAAGTTACGGAAACAATTGCCGGACTGGAATTAGCGGAAGGCAGCAGAGTTTCATTTATATTAAACGACGGAAGAGAAATCACATCAAAGGAAGAAGAGATGCTGATTTCCGAGCAAAATTATTATAAAGAAGGTTTCGGGAAAGAGGACGGACTGTATAGTGACTATGTATCATATCAGGGGGAAGATTATCTATATCTTATGTCCCGGAGCACTAACAATAGTTTTTCGGTTTGTGCTTTAGTGCCAAGGGCTTCTGTAATGAGTGGCGCTAACAGTATTAGAAACATAACGGCACCTATGGTGGCGGCAGCAGCGATACTTGCATTTTTAGTAGGTGGTTATATCTCGGTAGTGATGGGAGCCAATATTAAAAGGATTGTGAATAAACTTCAACTGGCTTCTAAAGGAGATTTATCAATTGATATGAAGATCCGTTCATCCAATGAGTTTGGTATTTTAGCCAGAAGTGCGGAAGAGATGTTATCAAACACAAGAAACCTAATCACGAAGGTTGTAGATATTACAGGAAAGGTTTCGGATTCGACAGACCAAGTAAAGAAAACCTCCCATGAAATGTCGGAATCGAGCGAGCATATTTCAAATGCAGTATCGGAAATAGATACCGGTATGGCGCAGCAAGCAGAGGAAGCACAGTTATGTTACAATCAAATGGATGAGCTTTCTCATAAGATGGAAGTGGTTAATAAAAATGTTGGTGAAATTGAAACCTTGGCGGATCGAACGAAAGGGATGATTGGCGCAGGGATGACTTCTATGCATCAATTATCAAATCAGTCGGAAACTACAAATCAGAAGACGAAGCGAGTAATGGAAGAGGTAAAAGGGTTACAGCAGCAATCTCTGTCGATAGAACAGTTTATTGGTATTATAAATGAAATAGCCAGTCAAACAAATCTACTATCCCTAAATGCGTCGATAGAAGCAGCCAGAGCAGGAGATGCTGGAAGAGGGTTTGCAGTTGTTGCAGAGGAAATTAGAAAACTTGCCGAGGGTTCGGTGAGTGCAGCTAACGAGATCCAAAAAGTTGTGGTAGAAATCAAGAAAAAAACGGAAAGTACCGTTATGACGGCAAAAGAAGCAGAAATCGAAGTTGCAGAGCAAGTAAAGACGGTAAACAATACGATGGAGGCATTTTATAAGATGAATGCTTGTGTAGAACAATTATTAACCAATTTAAATACCGTGGTTGTCAACGTAGATAATATGGATGTGGATCGTTTGAAAACCTTAGAGGCTATAGAGGGGATCTCTGCGGTATATGAAGAAACAGCCGCTTCTACCTCCCTTGTGAATGATACGGTAAAACAGCAGCTACGTATGTCAAAGGGGCTTTTTGATTCGACTGGTGAACTTTCTAGGCAGACAGAGGAATTAAAAGGGGCAATTAACCTATTTAAACTTTAAAGTAAACTCAATTACCGGGAATCTTAATTGAATAGATATCTTAAAGCTTTCTATAAGAATGAATAGTTTTTATGGAAAGCTTTTTTTGTGTTGGGTATTGTGGTTTTAAAATGTTGAATTGTGAATGTTCATGGATATCTTATAAGGAAGTGTTGGATTTTGAAAATTTTTTTATACAAAATAGTCATAAAAGGATTAACTTGTTGGGAATTTTTATTTTCACGTTAGAATAGTGAATGGCAAAAAAACAGTATATAATCTACTATTTTACGGCTTATTTGACCTATGTATAGAAAACATGTACGCAAATCGTGAAGTTTTGAGATATAAGACATTATGATTATTGTATATAATGGTAGTATGTGGTATAATTATAAAACATTTGAAATTATATTGTCGAATAAAGGAAAACTATTCGCTTCGATAATATAAGTTTATCGGAAGTTGTTATGTTACTTCTAGATAAAAGCGCTATAGCGCTATAAATCTAACTCTGGCAAGCTCTAAAGGCTTCTTGGAGTAGAGACAAAAGCAACGGGGGTGCGAATAACAGATGGAAACAAAGAACAAAAAGTTATTTGGTAATCTCAGAAAAACAAAAAAGGGAAATGTTGAGTTTGATGAGGCTATGATGGAACAAATGAAACAAGAAACAAAGAAAAAACAGAAATTGAAAGAAAAGCTGAAACGTAGCAAAGATGAGGGGAATCAAAAAGAAGGCACTCAAAAGAATCAAAAACTTAAGAAAAGAGATTTAAAGAAGTTAATCAAAGAAGGTATGGATAACGATGCTGATATCGTTCCTTCCAAGGTCCGGGATGGTAAGTTCTTTAAACTCATCGCTAGTATCAGAACTCAAATGATTATTGGCTTTACCGTACCGATTCTATTTGTCATATTAGTTGGTGTAATATCTTATATTAAGGCTTCCAATGGATTAATTACCAGTTTTGAGGAGGCTGCGACGAACACGATTGATATGGCGGTAAATTATATTGATGTTGGTATGGGAACGTTGGAAGCGGAAGCTTTTGTGCAATCTCAGAATGAAAATATATCGGATTATATTTTCTCTGCGAAAAATGATGAACAAATTAAGATATATGAGTTGACACAAGCCATTTATTCTCAATTGACGGCAGCACAAGTAGCAAATGACTTTATTCAGGATATCCATATCATACCGAAAGGTCATGCGAAAGTATTATCTACAAAGGCCAGGGGGGTACTAGGGTTTCATGATGCCATGGCGGAAACAGATGCCGCTGGCATGGCTGAGAGTAAAGCACAGACCGCTTGGGTAGGCAGTCATATTACGGTGGATGAACAATTAAAGACAAACTTTAACAATTACGCTTGTTCTTTTATCAGGCAGTTTAAATCAAAAAATGGATATATTGTAATTGATTTGAGCAAGAAAAAAATCGTCCAGCTCTTACAGGAAATCAACTTAGCGGAAGGCAGCTATCTCTCTTTTGTTATGAATGATGGAAGAGAAATATCTACGATTACGGATGCCGTTACATTTAGTACAACCAATTATTATATGGAAGGTATAGCTCAAAAGGAAACAAATTATAATACGTATGTAAAGGTTGGTAAAGAGGATTATCTCTTCATGATGGCAAAGAGCAGTACAAAAGGATTTTCTATTTGTGCGCTTGTACCGAAAGCATCTGTAATGAAAAGTGCTGCCGATATTAAAGGGGTTACCGTAGGTGTTGTTGTTATTGCTATCGTAGTTGCTATATTCGTAGGTGGATTGATTTCTGTGATCATTGGAAAGAGTATCCGCCGTATTTCGAAAAAATTAATTAAGGTGTCGGAAGGTGATTTGACCATTGATATGGATATTCACACAAGCAATGAGTTTGGTATGCTTGCCGGTAATGTAAAAGAAATGGTAAATAACACAAGAGACCTGATCCATAAAGTAGTTGAAGTAACTAATTTAGTTACGGAGGCGACAGAAAAACTATCTTCCACTTCAAAGGATATGACTGATTCTAGCGAGCATATTACCACAGCAATTAATGAGATAGATATCGGAATCACACAACAGGCAGAAGAAGCTCAGTTATGCTGCAATCAGATGGATGAGTTATCCAATAAGATGGGTATTGTAAATAGTAATGTGAATGAGATTCAAACTCTTGCTGATCAGACACAGGTGATGATTCGGAATGGTATTGATACAATGACTTTACTAACAACGCAATCTCAGACAACGAATGAAATTACACAACAGGTTATGGCTGACATCAAGGCTCTTCAGAAACAGTCTGCGTCCATCGAGCAATTTATTGACATCATTAATGATATTGCAAGCCAAACAAATCTCTTGTCGTTGAATGCTTCGATTGAAGCTGCGAGAGCCGGAGATGCCGGAAGAGGATTTGCAGTGGTTGCCGAAGAGATTCGTAAGTTGGCAGAAGGTTCGGTAAATGCCGCGCAGGAGATTCAAAAGGTTGTAGTTGATATTAAGACGAAGACGGAAACAACAGTACAGACCGCGCAAAAAGCTGAAACAGAAGTTACTTCTCAGGTGAAGTCAGTTGAGACAACCAGGGAAGCATTTCGCAGTATGAGTGAGTGCGTTGACCGCCTGTTAACGAATCTTAAAGAAGTTGTAGTTAATGTTGAAAATATGAATGAAGATAGACAGAAAACTTTGAATTCAATCGAAAGTATTTCGGCTGTTTATGAGGAAACAGCAGCTTCTTCTTCCATTGTAAATAACACTGCACAGATGCAGTTAGAGTTATCTAAAGCACTTATGGAAGGTACAAAGGAATTAGAGCAGCGTACCGAAGAACTAAAAGGTGCGATGCGTAAGTTTACGATATAAGAACGGGGGCTGGTTACAGGCGCTTTAGTAGAGGATGATTCCTGATTTTGTAGGAATCATCCTCTTTTATTTTATACATGATATAAAGGAGCTGGTTAAACGTATTTTTTCTTGTTTGCAAGAGGTGGTAATAAACCGATGGCTGCTATAATAGGAGTTATTTTATTGCTGGTGGTGAAGGAAAAGAAAATAGTTGAGCATCATTGCTATGGTTTATTTTGAGAGATGATTTTTGTCTTTGCAAAGTAAGAAATAAGAGGTTTCTTCTTATCTTATATATAGGAAAGAAGTCATAATTTAAAAATTAAAAAGTATATAGATATGTAGAAAAAAGAAAATAAAAAAAATACTTGCAAATATTTTTGTTCTATTATATAATAACTACTGTTGTGACGTTGATAGCGTAGAAGCGAGAGGTTGTTGTATCAAATGATACAGGTTTTCCGTGGAGCGAATGTCATGTTATGAAACTGGCGACAAGTCACTGTACAAGAATATAATTCTGCTACGGGCAGATAAACCGTGTTGAAACGAAGGCTTTTCGGGATGAAGCGAGTTTTATTGATACCTAGGACGGGTTGTGTCTTAGGTCATATATTTCCGACAAGTATGAAACACACGGGTGAGTGTACAGTCACCACTTGTCGTACTGAAATGAAGTGCGAAAAGGAGGCGGCTTTTTTTATGGCAAGTCAAGTTATGAGAATTACTCTCAAGGCGTATGATCATCATTTAATCGATGCATCTGCAGGAAAAATTATCGAGACTGTTAAGAAGACAGGATCAAAGGTGAGTGGACCAGTTCCATTGCCTACTAAGAAGGAAGTTGTTACGATTCTTAGAGCGGTACACAAGTACAAGGATTCCAGAGAACAGTTTGAGCAGAGAACACATAAGAGATTAATCGATATCATTGCTCCTACACAGAAGACTGTTGATGCATTATCCAGATTAGAGATGCCAGCAGGTGTGTACATTGACATTAAGATGAAGGCAAAATAATGTTTTGCTACTTAATTTAAGAAGTGATGAAAGCGAAATAACACATTTGCTTATCGGAATCTTAATGCAAACAAAATTTTAGGTAATAATCCTTAGGGTTTATATATTAGGAAACTTCCGGTATAAGACCATCTAGGATGATTATGCAAGCAGCATAATCCGCTGTAGATTAACAGGAGGTAAAAAGTTATGAAGAAAGCAATATTAGCTACGAAGATTGGTATGACTCAAATCTTCAATGAAAATGGAGTTTTAACTCCAGTAACAGTATTGCAGGCTGGTCCATGTGCAGTTACTCAGGTTAAAACTGTAGAGAACGACGGATACGCAGCAGTACAGGTTGGCTTTGGTGACATCAGAGAAACACTTGTTAACAAGCCACGAAAAGGACACTTTGCAAAAGCAGGTGTTGCAAATAAGAGATTTCTTAAAGAGTTTAAATTCGAAAATGCTGCAGACTACGCTGTAGGTCAAGAGATTAAGGTAGACGTTTTTGCTGCCGGTGATAAGATTGATGCTACTGGAACTTCCAAAGGTAAGGGATTCCAAGGTGCAATTAAGCGTCACGGATTATCCAGAGGACCTATGGCTCATGGTTCCAAGTACCACAGACATGCTGGTTCTAACGGTGCGGCTACGACACCTGGCCGTGTATTCAAAGGAAAGCACATGCCTGGTCAGATGGGTAACGTAAGGGTTACTGTACAGAATCTTGAAGTAGTTAGAATTGATGTTGACAATAACCTTATCTTAGTTAAGGGTGCTGTTCCAGGACCAAAGAAAGCTATGATAATGTTAAAGGAAACTGTAAAGCGCAGTAAGTAGAAGCTTTAAGAAAGGAGGAACACTAGAATGGCAAATGTAAAGGTTTATAATATAGAAGGCAAAGAAGTTGGTTCAATAGAACTTAACGATGCTATCTTTGGAGTAGAAGTAAATGAGCATTTAATGCACATGGCTGTAGTTAGCCAGCTTGCTAACAAGCGTCAAGGCACACAAAGCGCAAAGACTCGCGCAGAAGTGAGCGGCGGCGGAAGAAAGCCTTGGAGACAGAAAGGAACCGGCCATGCAAGACAGGGTTCAACAAGATCTCCACAGTGGAAAGGCGGCGGCGTTGTATTTGCTCCAAAGCCAAGAGACTACTCTTTTAAGATGAACAGAAAAGAAAAAGCTCTCGCTATCAAATCTGCATTAACATCCAGAGTTGAAGCTCAGAAGTTAATCGTATTAGATTCCATGAACATGGATGAGATTAAGACAAAGAAGTTCAAGGCTGTCCTTGATAACTTAAAAGTTAACAAAGCATTAGTAGTTCTTGATAAGAAGGATGAGAACGTAATCCTTTCTGCAAGAAACATTCCAACGGTAAGAACAGCAACATCAAACGCTATCAATGTATATGACATTGTAAAGTATGATACCTTAGTAATTACCAAGGATGCAGTGGCACAGATTGAGGAGGTGTACGCATAATGGCAAATTTAAAATATTATGATGTTATACTCAAGCCAATCGTAACTGAGAAGAGCATGAATTCTATGAGCGAAAAGAAGTATTCCTTCTCCGTTCATCCAGAAGCTACTAAGACTCAGATTAAAGAGGCTGTAGAGAAGATGTTTGCCGGCACTAAGGTAGCAAGCGTAAACACAATGAATTTAGAAGGAAAGAACCGCAGACGTGGAAACACAGTTGGTAAAACTTCTAAGACTAAGAAGGCAATTGTTCAGTTAACAGCGGATAGTGCCGAAATTGAAATCTTCACAGGTCTGTAAGAATACAGCAGGCAGCATAAAGCTGTAAAATAGTGAAAGCAAATGCCAAAGCTATTATAGTGAAGAATAAGCGCAGATAAGCAAAGGCATTGCATCAGGAATGTTTTTGCAGCCTATAGCAGTGAAAATACTGCTGATAACTTCAACAAGAAGTCGTTGCTTGTTGAAAATAACTATTGCGTATGGAGCGTAACGAAAGGAGATAGTACCATGGGAATTAAAACCTTTAACCCATATACACCTTCCAGAAGACATATGACCGGCTCCGATTTTGCAGAGATTACAACCTCTACACCTGAGAAATCCTTAGTGGTTTCTTTAAAGAAAAATGCTGGTCGTAACAATCAAGGAAAGATTACAGTAAGGCACCAAGGTGGTGGTTCTAGAAGAAAATACAGAATCATCGACTTTAAGAGAAAGAAGGATGGTATTCCGGCTGTTGTTAAGACAATTGAATATGATCCAAACAGAACAGCAAATATCGCACTTATCTGCTATGCAGACGGTGAGAAAGCATACATCTTAGCACCAAACGGTTTACAGGTTGGCCAGACAGTTATGAACGGGGCAACGGCAGAAATCAAAGTTGGTAACTGCTTACCACTTGCTAACATTCCAATTGGTTCTCAGATCCACAACATTGAGTTGTATCCTGGTAAAGGCGGACAATTAGTTCGTTCTGCAGGTAATTCTGCTCAATTAATGGCAAAAGAAGGTAAGTATGCAACACTCAGATTACCATCTGGCGAAATGAGAATGGTACCAATTGGCTGCCGCGCAACAATCGGTCAGGTTGGTAATATTGATCATGAGTTAGTAACTATCGGTAAAGCCGGTCGTGTACGTCATATGGGTATTAGACCTACCGTTCGTGGTTCTGTAATGAACCCTAATGACCATCCACATGGTGGTGGTGAAGGTAGAACAGGTATCGGTCGTCCGGGCCCTGTTACTCCTTGGGGTAAACCAGCACTTGGTCTTAAGACTCGTAAGAAGAATAAGCAGTCTAACAAGTTGATCATGAGAAGAAGAGACGGTAAGGCATTATCGAAGTAAAAAGGAGGTTGAACCTATATGGCACGTTCATTAAAGAAGGGACCATTTGCAGATGACCATTTACTTAAGAAGGTAGATGACATGAATAAGGCTGGTAACAAGACAGTTATCAAGACTTGGTCACGTCGTTCCACAATCTTCCCACAGATGGTTTCTCATACAATCGCTGTTCATGATGGAAGAAGACATGTTCCAGTATATGTTACTGAGGATATGGTAGGTCACAAACTTGGTGAGTTTGTTGCAACAAGAACTTTCCGTGGACATGGTAAAGACGAGAAGAAGTCAAGAAAATAATTTCTTGAAAGTAATTCTCGAGAATTATTCAAAAATATTACTTTCTGCTGGTAATCACAAGAGTGATTCGCTGACAGACTTAGTAGAAATAGAAGAGTGAAGAACGAAGAGTGTAGGGCTAAGAGGAGTCTTCCCCTAACTTTTTGTGAATCACTGAAAAATAAGTAGCAGAGTGACGCAATAGCGTTTCTGCAGGAAGAGAAGTAACGGAGAGCCGTTAAATTTTGAAAGGAGGTATCATCCATGGCAAGAGGACATAGATCCCAGATTAAGAGAGAAAGAAATGCGAATAAGGACACAAGACCGAGCGCAAAGTTATCTTACGCTAGAGTTTCCGTTCAGAAGGCATGTTTCGTTCTTG
This sequence comes from Bacillota bacterium, assembly GCA_023457255.1. Classification (GTDB taxonomy): domain Bacteria; phylum Bacillota; class Clostridia; order Lachnospirales; family Lachnospiraceae; genus Lachnoclostridium. Next base: position 11,661 of record JAEWMB010000022.1, read on the forward strand.
ATGCAATCAGAGGCAAGGATGTACAGACAGCACTTGGTATTTTAGCATACAACCCAAGATATGCTTCAACTTTAATAGAGAAATTATTAAAATCAGCAATCGCAAATGCTGAGAATAACAATGGTATGGACGTATCCAAACTTTACATTGAAGAGTGCTACGCAGGCTGCGCACCTACAATGAAGAGAATCAAACCAAGAGCACAGGGTAGAGCTTACAGAATCTTAAAGAGATTAAGTCATATTACAATCGTGCTTAATGAAAGATAAGGAGGGCAATCATGGGACAAAAAGTTAATCCTCATGGCTTAAGAGTCGGAGTTATCAATGACTGGGACTCAAGATGGTATGCGGAAGCAGATTTTGCAGATAACTTAGTAGAAGATTACAACATCAGAACCTACTTAAAGAAGAAGTTATACGGCGCAGGCGTTGCTAAGATCGAAATTGAGCGCGCTTCCGATAAATTAAAGGTAATTATCCACACAGCTAAGCCAGGTGTAGTAATTGGTAAAGCAGGTGCTGAAATTGAGAAATTGAAGGTTGAAATTGCTCAGTTCACATCAAAGAAATTAAACCTTGAAATCAAGGAAATCAAGAAGCCGGATGTATGTGCTCAATTAGTGGCAGAAAGCATTGCAGCTCAGCTTGAGAACCGTATTTCTTTCAGAAGAGCGATGAAATCTACTATGTCCAGAACGATGAAGTCTGGTGCAAAGGGTATTAAGACAGCAGTTTCCGGTCGTCTTGGCGGAGCAGATATGGCTCGTACCGAGTTCTATAGTGATGGTACTATTCCACTACAGACACTTCGTGCAGACATCGATTATGGTTTCGCAGAAGCAGATACAACTTTTGGTAAGTTAGGTGTAAAGACTTGGATTTACCACGGTGAAGTTCTTCCAACAAAGGGAAACAAAAAGGAAGGGAGCGATAAATAATGTTAATGCCAAAGAGAGTAAAGCGCCGTAAGCAATTCCGTGGCAGTATGACAGGAAAGGCTATGAGAGGTAATACTATCTCCCACGGTGAATATGGTATCGTAGCAATGGAACCAGCATGGATTAAATCCAACCAAATTGAAGCTGCCCGTATCGCGATGACACGTTACATCAAGCGTGGCGGTAAAGTTTGGATTAAGATATTCCCTGATAAACCTGTAACAACAAAACCAGCAGAAACTCGTATGGGTTCCGGTAAAGGTTCTTTAGAATATTGGGTAGCTGTAGTTAAGCCAGGTCGTGTAATGTTCGAAATCGCTGGCGTTGCAGAAGAAGTTGCAAGAGAAGCTCTTCGTCTTGCTACTCACAAATTACCGGTTAAGTGCAAGATCGTTTCTCGCGCAGATTTAGAAGGAGGTGCGGGCAGTGAAAACTAATAAGTATGTAGAAGAATTACAGGCTAAGTCAACTGCAGAGCTTAGCGAGACATTAGTAGCTGCTAAGAAGGAACTTTTCAACTTAAGATTCCAAAACGCAACAAATCAGTTAGATAACACAAGCAGAATTAAGGATGTTAGAAAGAACATCGCAAGAATTCAGACTGTGATCTCACAGAAGGCAAAGGCTGCTAACTAATTATAGACAGTGACGAATAAACCTTAGCTAGATAATAGGTGAGGGTTATAGAAAGGAGTATTGCTGTGGTAGAAAGAAATCTCAGAAAAACACGTACCGGCAAGGTAGTAAGTGATAAGATGGATAAGACAATCGTTGTTGCAGTAGTAGATAACGTAAAGCATCCTCTTTATGGAAAGATCGTAAAGAGAACCTATAAGTTAAAAGCTCATGATGAGAACAACGAATGCCAGATTGGTGATAGAGTAAAAGTTATGGAGACAAGACCATTATCTAAGGATAAGAGATGGAGACTTGTTGAAGTTATTGAGAAGGCAAAATAATTCGTTTACAAGATCGGCTTGTAAAATTGTAGCTATCCAAGAAGGAAGTCACTTGTCTGACTTATTCTGCAGTATTGTGAGCTTACATCATGATATGCAGCCTGCTGGGATAGTAATACAATGTTCTTAAATTGAGAAAGGAGTATCGGACATGATACAATCAGAATCCAGACTTAAGGTTGCCGACAATAGCGGTGCAAAAGAATTATTATGTATCCGTGTTATGGGCGGTTCAACCAGAAGATATGCGAATATCGGTGACATCATCGTTGCTTCCGTTAAAGATGCAACACCAGGCGGAGTTGTTAAGAAAGGTGATGTTGTAAAGGCTGTTATTGTTCGTACTGTAAAGGGAGCACGCCGTAAGGATGGTTCCTATATCAGATTCGACGAGAACGCTGCCGTAATCATCAAAGAAGACAAGAACCCTAAGGGAACTCGTATCTTTGGACCAGTAGCTAGAGAATTGAGAGAAAAACAATTCATGAAAATCGTTTCATTAGCACCAGAAGTATTATAGGGAGGTGTCGACGCATGGCAACTACAAAGATTAAAAAGGGCGATAGTGTTAAGGTTATCGCTGGTAAAGACAAGGGAAAAGAAGGAAAAGTAATTTCTGTTTCCGATGGCAAAGTTTTAGTTGAAGGTGTAAATACAATTACTAAGCACAGCAAGGCATCTCAAGCTAATCCAAAAGGTGGGATCATCCATCAGGAAGCACCTATTGATGCATCTAACGTAATGTATGTTCATAAAGGTAAAACAACCAGAATCGGCTTTACTACTGTGGATGGTAAGAATGGCCAGAAGAAGGTACGTGTTGCTAAGGCAACAGGAGATATTATTGACTAATTCTAAGAGAGGAGGTCATTTCAGTTGACTCGTTTAAAAGAAATTTACAAAAATGAAATTATGGCTGGTATGCAGAAAAAGTTCGGTTACAAGAATGAGATGCAGATTCCAAAGCTTGATAAAATCGTAATCAACATGGGTGTTGGTGAAGCGAAAGACAATGCGAAAGCTCTCGAAACAGCAATCAAAGATATGGAGATTATCGCTGGTCAGAAAGCTGTTATAACAAAGGCAAAAAAGTCAGTTGCTAACTTTAAGCTCAGAGAAGGCGTGGCTATTGGATGTAAAGTTACTTTGAGAGGCGAAAAGATGTATGAATTCGCGGATCGTTTGATTAACTTAGCACTCCCTCGAGTTCGTGACTTTAGAGGTGTTAATCCAAATGCATTCGATGGTAGAGGTAATTATGCACTTGGTGTAAAAGAGCAGTTAATCTTCCCTGAAATCGAATACGATAAGGTAGACAAGGTTCGCGGTATGGATGTTATTTTCGTAACAACTGCCAAGACCGATGAAGAAGCTCGTGAATTACTGACATTATTCGGTATGCCATTTAGCAAATAGTTAAGGAGGGAATTCCATGGCTAAAACGTCAATGAAAATAAAGCAGCAGAAGACACAGAAATTCTCAACAAGAGAATACAATCGTTGTAGAATCTGTGGCCGTCCTCATGCTTACTTAAGAAAATACGGAATCTGCAGAATTTGCTTCCGTGAGTTAGCATACAAGGGACAGATACCAGGTGTTAAAAAAGCAAGCTGGTAGTTTAAGAAAGGAGGCAAATTTAAATGACAATGAGCGATCCAATTGCAGATATGCTTACAAGAATCCGTAATGCAAATACTGCGAAACATGATACAGTAGATGTACCTGCTTCTAAGATGAAAATTGCTATTGCTGAGATCCTCTTAAAGGAAGGTTACATCAAGAGCTTTGAGATTGAAGAAGTTGGTAGCTTCAAGACAATCCACATCACATTAAAGTACGGTAAAGACAAGAATGAGAAGGTTATTACTGGTCTTAAGAGAATTTCTAAGCCAGGTCTTCGTGTTTATGCTAACAGCACAGAACTTCCTAAAGTTCTTGGTGGTTTAGGCATAGCAATTATCTCCACTAACAAAGGTGTGCTTACTGATAAAGAGGCAAGAAATTCTAACGTAGGCGGAGAAGTTTTAGCATTCATCTGGTAATTCTCTTTTGAATGTAGTAAAATCGTTATAGAGTTTTGTGTTCTGAAGTTTATGAAAGTGAACCTAAGAATATTAGAAGATTATAGGTAGTGTTTGTTTGTAAGTTTAAAATTTTCTTTCACGGAGAAGAAGTCTTTTCGGGTTTCCTGATTCCATTAGATACTCTTTTCTATGGGGACAGTGCTTAGACTGTCAAACGAGTCTGAATTGTGGATATTCATTCACTTTTCACAAAAATTTAAGGAGGTACGGGCATGTCACGTATAGGAAGAATGCCAATCGCAGTTCCGGCAGGTGTTACTGTTGAAGTTGCAGAAAATAATAAAGTGACTGTAAAAGGTCCTAAAGGAACACTGGATAGAGTGTTACCTGCAGAGATGGATATTAAAGTAGATGGCGATGCAGTTGTTGTAACAAGACCAAACGAGCTAAAGAGAATGAAATCTTTACATGGTCTTACAAGAACATTGATCGCTAATATGGTAACTGGTGTAACAGCCGGTTATGAGAAAGTTCTTGAAATCAACGGTGTTGGTTACAGAGCTGCAAAGAATGGCAAGGAACTTACATTGACTCTTGGATATTCTCATCCGGTCGTTATGAAAGATCCGGAAGGTGTTGAAACTATTCTTGAAGGTCAGAATAAAATCACCGTTAAAGGTATCGATAAAGAAAAAGTTGGCCAATACGCTGCTGAAATCAGAGACAAGAGAAGACCTGAACCATACAAGGGCAAGGGTATTAAGTATGCTGATGAAGTGATCAGACGTAAAGTTGGTAAAACTGGTAAGAAGTAAAGGGAGGAGAGATAATAATGGTTAGCAAGGTTAATAAATCAGAAGTTCGTATTAAAAAACACAAAAGAATGCGTAATCGTTTCTCCGGTACTCCTGCAAGACCACGTTTAGCTGTGTTTAGAAGTAATAACCATATGTACGCTCAGATCATCGACGATACAGTAGGAAATACCTTGGTTGCGGCTTCCACACTTGAAAAAGATGTGAAAGCAGAACTTGAAAAGACAAACGACGTTGCTGCGGCTGCAAAGCTCGGAACTGTAATTGCAAAAAAAGCTCTTGAAAAAGGTATTACAACTGTTGTTTTTGACAGAGGCGGATTCATATATCAGGGTAAAATTCAGGCATTAGCAGAAGCAGCTAGAGAAGCTGGTCTTAATTTCTAAGTAAGGAGGAGAACACATGAAACGCACACTCGTTGATACTACTCAGTTAGAGTTAGAAGATAAAGTGGTTAACATTAAGCGTGTAACAAAGGTTGTTAAAGGTGGACGTAATTTCCGTTTCACAGCCTTGGTCGTTGTTGGTGATAAGAACGGTCATATCGGTGCAGGCTTGGGTAAGGCAACTGAAATTCCTGAAGCTATCCGTAAAGGAAAAGAAGATGCAATTAAGAAAATGATTTCATTACCAATCGATGAGAATGGTAGTGTACCTCATGATTACATCGGTAAGTTTGGCAGTGCTACGGTATTATTAAAGCGTAGTCCGGCAGGTACTGGTGTTATCGCCGGAGGTCCAGCTCGTAACGTATTAGAGCTTGCAGGATTCAAGAATATTCGTACAAAATCACTTGGTTCCAACAATAAGCAGAACGTAGTTCTTGCAACAATTGAAGGATTACGCCAATTAAAGACTCCTGAGGAAGTAGCTGCACTTCGCGGTATTTCTGTGGAACAGTTGGGTTAGAAAGGCGGAGGTGTTAAAAGTGGCTAATAAATTAAAGATTACTTTAACAAAATCTACTATCGGTGCTATCCCAAAGCATAAGTTAACTGTTAGCGCTCTTGGTCTTGGAAAGCTTCAGAGTACAAATGAAGTTCCGGACAATGCAGCTATCAGAGGTATGCTAAATCAGGTTAAGCATTTAGTAAAGGTAGAAGAGATTTAACAATATAAGTAAGGAGGTGCACACGATGAATTTAACAGATTTAAGACCAGCAGACGGTTCTAAACAGAGTGGAAACTTCAGACGTGGACGTGGACACGGTTCAGGAAACGGTAAGACTGCAGGCAAGGGTCACAAAGGCCAAAAAGCTCGTTCAGGAGCTCCTAGAGTTGGTTTCGAAGGTGGTCAGATGCCTTTATACCGTAGACTTCCTAAGAGAGGTTTTAAGAATAGAAACACAAAAGAAATTATTTCAGTTAACGTAAGCATGTTAAATCGTTTTGAAGATGGTGCAGACGTAACAGTAGAAAGCCTTAGAGAAATTGGCATCATTAGCAATCCGAAAGATGGAGTAAAGATTCTTGGAAACGGAGAATTAACTAAGAAGCTTAATGTTAAGGTTTCAGCTTTCTCTGAAAGCGCAATCGAAAAGATTAAGGCTCTTGGTGGAAATGCTGAGGTGATCTAGTATGCTTAAAACGGTCAGAAATGCCTTTAAGATTAAAGATATTAGAAACAAGCTTTTATTTACGTTCATGGTTTTGATTATCGTTCGTCTTGGTTCACAGCTCCCGGTTCCGGGAGTGAACCAGGCGGTAATCGCCGATTGGCTACAGAACAATTTCGGTAGTGGACTTAGTTTTTTAGATTCCTTTACCGGTGGTTCCTTTACTAGAATGTCTTTATTTGCTCTTGGTATCGGACCATACATTACTTCCTCGATTATCATGCAGTTATTAACAATTGCAATTCCTAAGCTTGAAGAGATGCAAAAGGACGGAGAATCCGGAAGAAAGAAAATCGCAGAAATTTCAAGATATGTTACGATCGGACTAGCTATTATTGAATCTGTGGCTATGGTTATAGGCTTTAGTGGTTCAGGTGCGTTAGAGGGTGGTTTAAACTTCACTAACATTGTGGTCATTACTGCATCTTTTACTGCCGGTTCCGCAATTCTTATGTGGTTAGGTGAAAGAATTACAGAAAAGGGTGTAGGTAATGGTATCTCTGTCATCCTGTTAATTAACATTGTTGCTAATATGCCAAGTGATATCTATGGATTAATCCAAAAGTTTATTCTTGGAGAAAATGTTGTTAAGGGTGTAACTGCCGGAATCATCATCGTAGCAGTAATTCTAGTATCTGTTGTATTAATTATCCTCCTTAATGCTGCACAGAGAAAAATAGCTGTACAGTACGCTAAGAAGGTGCAGGGTAGAAAAATGGTAGGTGGTCAATCCTCCCATATTCCGTTAAAAGTTAACACTGCTGGTGTTGTTCCAGTAATCTTTGCGGTATCTATCATGCAGTTCCCTATTATCATTGCTTCCTTCTTTGGTGTTCAGCCGGCTAGAGCTTATTTCTGGCCTAAGGTATTATATATGCTGAACTCTCAGAACTGGTTTGACATTCAAAACGGTGCATTCAAATATACTGTTGGTGTAGTTATTTATATGGCATTGATTGTATTCTTTGCTTATTTTTATACATCCATTACTTTCAATCCAATGGAAGTAGCAAACAACATGAAGAAACAGGGTGGCTTTGTTCCTGGTATTCGTCCAGGTAAGCCGACGACTGAGTACTTAACAAAGGTTTTGAATTACATCATCTTTATCGGTGCAATTGGTCTTATGCTTGTTGCAATTATCCCGATTTTCTTCTCTGGTGTGTTTGATGCAAATGTATCCTTCAGTGGTACATCATTAATCATCGTAGTCAGCGTAGTACTTGAGACAATGAAGCAAGTGGAATCACAAATGCTCGTTCGTCATTATAAAGGTTTCTTAAATGACTAATGTAATGCATTACAATAGGGATGTGCAGTAAATCATTACCTATTGTATTACTAACCTAGGGGCTGTAGTAAAAGACACTTTTGCGACAGCTCCTATCGTTGGTTTCATTATAACAAGAAAAAAGTTTGCAATGCATACTTTTCATTGTTCATGACAAAGAAAAGTTCACGCAGTGTAATTTTCTTTGTATAATAATTAGGAGGATAAGGAATACCATGAAAATTATTATGTTAGGTGCTCCAGGAGCGGGGAAAGGAACACAGGCAAAAAAAATAGCAGAAAAGTACAGAATTCCACATATTTCTACAGGAGATATCTTTCGGGCAAATATTAAGAATAATACGGGGCTCGGAGCAAAAGCGAAAGAATATATGGACCTGGGGTTACTAGTGCCAGATGAAATTACCTTAGATATGGTTATGGATCGATTTGCACAGGATGACTGCAAGAATGGGTATGTATTGGATGGTTTTCCGAGAACAATCCCTCAAGCAGAAGCTTTAAACAAAGCTTTAGTAGAGGTAGGAGAACAGATTGATTATGCTATTAATATCGAAGTTCCGGATGAATTAATTGTTGCCCGTATGTCTGGAAGAAGAGCATGTGTCTCATGCGGAGGAACCTATCATGTGGTATTTACTCCTACCAAAAAGGAAGGCATCTGTGATGCTTGCGGAGGAGAATTGATCATACGTGATGACGATAAGCCGGAAACAGTAGCGAAACGTCTTAGTGTATATCATAATCAGACACAACCGTTAATAAATTATTATCATGGACTCGGACTATTAGAGGAAGTAGATGGTACGAAGGACGCATCAGAAGTATTCGAAGATATTATCGGCATTCTCGGTAAAGCAGCACAGTAAATAGCGAGTTACGAAAAAAGCAGCAAACAGAGGTTCGTGCCTGCGTTGTCTTTGGCACAAACTTCCGGTCTACTAAGCAGGCATGTTTTCAAATGTGGAAATCAGGATTTTTCACACAGAAGTTTGCGTTGTTGCCCAGATTCGCAGGATTGTGACAGAATGGAGATTACGATGTCAGTAACAATTAAATCTGCAAAAGAAATAGAGTTAATGAGAGAAGCCGGAACAATATTAGCCAAGGTGCATGAGGCGCTGGAACAAAGAATAAAGCCCGGTATCTCCACTCTCGACATTGATAAACTAGCGGCAGAAAAAATACGTTCCTTTGGATGTATTCCGTCATTTTTAAATTATAACGGATACCCGGCTTCCGTATGCGTATCGCTTAACGATGAAGTAGTGCATGGAATTCCAAAGAAAAATCGAATATTAAAAGAAGGCGATATTGTAAGTCTTGATGCTGGAGTTATCTATCAGGGTTATCATTCCGATGCGGCAAGAACCATCGCGGTTGGAAATGTGTCGAAAGAAGCCGAACTGCTGATTAATGTTACAAAACAGAGCTTTTTTGAAGGTATGAAATATGCAAAAGCAGGCAATCATCTACATGATATCTCTGCTGCTATTGAGGACTATGTAATCGCTCATGGATTTACTTGTGTTAGGGACCTTGTGGGTCATGGAATAGGAACACAGATGCATGAGGATCCGCAGATACCAAACTTCAGACAAAAGAGAAGGGGTATTCGGTTGGAGCCTGGAATGACACTTGCTATTGAGCCAATGGTGAATGCAGGGAGCCATGAAGTGTGGTGCTTGGAAGATGATTGGACGATTGCGACACAGGACGGCAGTTTGTCCGCGCACTATGAAAATACAATCGTAATAACAACCGGAGAACCGGAAATATTGTCCCTGAGGAGGTGTTAGGATGTCAAAAACCGATGTTGTAGAAATTGAAGGAACCGTAATTGAGAAACTGCCAAACGCTATGTTTTCAGTAGAACTTGAGAACGGACACAGAGTGCTTGCCCATATCAGTGGAAAGCTTAGAATGAACTTCATTAAAATTGTGCCTGGTGATAAAGTGACTTTAGAATTATCCCCATACGATTTAACGAAGGGTAGAATTATCTGGAGAGATAAATAAGCAGCGGGAAGAAGGTTGAAGTTTGTTCAATTCAACCCTAGTCTCTGTCATTTTGCGGGTAAGCCCGCAGTAGTACAAGCAAGCAACAGTTAGAAAAATAGTTCTTGCTATTATAGTTTACACATGATATAATATAAGACGGACTTTTTTGAAAGGAGTGAATTGACAATGAAGGTTAGATCTTCAGTAAAACCAATTTGCGAAAAATGTAAAATCATTAAAAGAAAGGGCGCAATCAGAGTTATCTGTGAGAACCCAAAACACAAACAAAGACAAGGCTAATTCAATTAATCTGTGAGGTTAATTGTTTCCATAGAGTGCATTTTGTACTTATATAGAAATAGTTCTTGCTTTCTGTGTTACAATCACCTGTACTAGGAGTCTTAAGTATAGCTAGGCCCTAAGTCAATTATGCGGTGCTGCTCTTTTACAGGGAGTAAAACCGACAGGTATTATTGTGATATTGTGGGTCAAAGTCAATCTTTGATTTTAGAGTTAGGTGTCATTATCATCTACTCTTTCAATACATTCGCAATGTATTGTCACAATTTAAAGCGGCTGACGTAATGACATCCGCTAGAGGTGTCTTTTTTTATGGGGATTACCGCCATAGGAACATTCTCACGTTGACACACCAGGGTGTGTTGTTCATTACGGTTATTTAAGAGGGGTAGGGCGTTGTCTTATCCTAGGTAAGAGGTTATCTAAACTTTTACCGACAACCAGTTCTTAGTAAGAATTTCGGTTGTTGAAGGAAACTTATATGATAAGGGTTAGAACATAAGGCATACATTTCACCTGTCCTTAAGGGCAGGATGCCAAGATGTTCTGCTCAATACAATTAATGGAGGTGCAATAGTCACATGGCTCGTATTAGTGGTGTAGACTTACCAAGAGAGAAACGTGTAGAAATCGGACTTACTTATGTTTATGGTATCGGTAGAGTAAGCTCCAACCGTATCCTTGCAAAAGCTGGAGTTAACCCAGACACTCGTGTTAGAGATTTAACTGACGAAGAAGTGGCAAAGATCCGTGATGTCATCGATGAGACAATGTTAGTAGAAGGTGACTTAAGAAGAGATATCGCTCTTAACATCAAGAGATTGCAGGAAATCGGATGCTATAGAGGAATCCGTCACAGAAAAGGTCTTCCGGTTCGTGGACAGAAGACTAAGACTAACGCTAGAACTAGAAAAGGTCCTAAGCGTACTGTTGCTAATAAGAAGAAATAGTCTCATGTAGTATAACATGAGCCATTGATTACGAAGTAAAAAAATCCAATAGGAGGGTTTGAAATGGCTAAGAAGATAGCAGCTAAAAAAGTGACAAAGAAGCGTGTTAAGAAGAACGTCGATCGTGGACAGGCACACATTCAGTCATCTTTTAATAATACAATTGTTACCTTAACAGACGCTGAGGGTAACGCTCTTTCATGGGCAAGTGCAGGTGGATTAGGATTCAGAGGTTCTAGAAAATCAACTCCATATGCAGCACAGATGGCAGCTGAAACTGCAGCTAAAGCAGCTTTAGTTCATGGTTTAAGATCCGTAGAAGTTATGGTTAAGGGACCTGGTTCAGGTAGAGAAGCAGCAATTCGTGCGCTTCAGGCTTGTGGTATCGAAGTTACAAGCATCAAGGACGTTACTCCAGTTCCTCATAACGGCTGTAGACCACCAAAACGCAGAAGAGTCTAATAGGAGGTAAATTAAGATGGCAAGAGATATGAGTCCTGTTTTAAAGAGATGTAGAGCTCTTGGTCTTGAACCAGCATTTTTGGGAATTGACAAGAAGTCTAATAGAAACTTTGCGAGAGCAGGTAAAAAAGTTAGTGAGTACGGTACTCAGTTAAGAGAAAAGCAAAAGGCTAAATTCATCTATGGTGTATTAGAGAAGCCTTTCAGAAATAACTTTGATAAAGCTAAAAAGTTAAAATACGGTACAACCGGTGAGAATTTAATGATTCTCCTTGAGTTAAGACTTGACAATGTTATGTTCCGTATGGGATATGGCAGAACAAGAACAGAGGCAAGACAGATTGTTGACCACAAGCATGTATTAGTAAACGGCAAGTGTGTAAATATTCCTTCTTACCAGGTAAAAGCTGGCGACGTTATTTCGATTAAAGAAAAATGTAAGTCTGCTCAGAGATACAAAGATATTTTAGAAGTAACCGATGGAAGAACTGTACCAGCGTGGTTAGAAGCTGATCATGAGAATTTAACAGGTACTGTAAAGGAAATCCCTACAAGAGATCAAATTGATGTTCCTGTAAACGAAGTGCTTATCGTCGAGTTGTACTCTAAATAATAAGAAGCAAATAACCTATTATTTTTCTTATGTTTGGAATACCCTCAAAAAAACCTAAAAGGAGGGTCTACTGTGTTTGATTTTGAAAAACCAAAAATTGAGATAGCTGACATTTCAGAAGATAAGAAATATGGCCGATTCGTTGTCGAGCCTCTTGAGCGAGGATACGGTACAACACTTGGCAATTCTTTGAGAAGAATTATGCTTTCATCTTTACCTGGTGCTGCGGTCAGTCAAGTAAAAATTGACGGCGTTGTTCATGAATTCTCTCCAATTCCTGGCGTTAAGGAAGATGTGACGGAGATTATTATGAACATTAAGAACCTGGCAATTAAGAACACAAGCGAGACGAATGAGCCAAAGACTGCGTATATTGAGTTTGAAGGCGAAGGCGTGGTTAGAGCAGGCGATATCCAAGCAGATCCTGATATTGAGATATTAAATCCAGAATTAGTAATTGCAACCTTAAACGGCGGCTCCGATAGTAAGCTGTACATTGAGTTAACGATTACAAAAGGCAGAGGTTATATCAGTGCAGATAAGAATAAAAACGATGATTTACCAATCGGTGTAATCCCAGTGGATTCTATCTACACTCCTGTTGAGCGTGTTAATTTAACAGTGGAAAATACTCGTGTTGGTCAGATTACTGATTTCGATAAACTGACTCTTGATGTATTTACAAACGGAACCTTAGGTCCAGATGAAGCTGTTAGCTTGGCTGCAAAGGTATTAAGCGAACACTTAAACTCCTTTATTGATCTTTCTGAGAATGCTAAGACTGCGGAAGTTATGGTAGAGAAAGAAGATAATGAGAAGGAAAAAGTGTTAGAGATGAATATCGACGAGTTGGAGTTATCTGTTCGTTCTTACAACTGTTTGAAGAGAGCGGGTATTAATACTGTCGAGGAATTATGTAACAGAACTTCTGAAGATATGATGAAGGTAAGAAACCTTGGACGTAAGTCATTAGAAGAAGTATTAGCTAAGCTCAAAGAGCTTGGATTATCATTAAATTTGAGCGACGATTAAGTTCGTAGCTAAGGAGGTTAAAAGATGGCAGGCTACAGAAAACTTGGAAGAACTTCAAGTCAGAGAAAAGCATTGTTAAGAAATCAAGTGACTAATCTCTTATACAATGGCAAAATTGTAACTACCGAGGCAAAAGCGAAAGAAATTCGTAGAATTGCTGAAGGTATGATTGCTTTAGCCGTAAAAGAGAAGGATAACTTTGAAACTGTTACAGTAACTGCTAAGGTTGCTCGTAAAGATAAAGATGGTAAGAGAGTAAAGGAAGTCGTGAATGGTAAGAAAGTAGACGTTTATGATAGCGTTGAAAAGACTATTAAAAAAGATAAGGCATCCAGACTTCATGCTAGAAGAAAGATGTTAGCATACCTTTACCCTGTAACTGAAGTTCCGGCAGAAGCTGCAGGAAAGAAGAAGAACACAAAGGAAGTTGATTTAGCTGAAAAGTTATTCAATGAAATCGCTCCTAAGTATGTTAGCCGTAATGGTGGTTACACAAGAATCATCAAGATCGGTCAGCGTAAGGGCGATGCTGCTATGGAAGTTTTAATTGAACTTGTTTAATTTCTTGTAGAGCAGTATCCTTGTTACAGTAAGTACTACTCCTTATATACTTATTGTGAGACAACATAGGAAAAGTTAAACTGTCCCGAATTAGTTCGGGACAGTTTTTTTACATAGTAAGTAGGTAGAAAAGCATGTTAATTCAATCGGAGCTTCGTAACATAAATTAATGCCGTAATGAAAAGATTCTAAAGCACAAGAAAATAATTTCCTGCCGGAATGTAGATTGTAATGTAGCCAGGAATAAAACATACGTCTTTGCATGAAAAATTCATTGCAAAGTTGTCTATAATACAATACAATGGTAAATGACATTTGGCAATAAGAATCCAATAAGAAATGAGATATGTTATATGAGAATGATAGATGCTAAAAACTTAGTATTTGAATATATCCGTCGCGATGAAGAAGGAAATGTTGAGGCGATTAATCGTGCACTTGATGAAGTTACCTTAGATGTTTTAGAAGGTGACTTTGTTGCTATTCTAGGACATAACGGTTCCGGGAAATCTACAATGGCAAAGCACATCAATGCTATTTTGATGCCAAGTGAAGGTACACTTTATGTCAATGGATTTGATACAAAGGAGGAAGAGAAGATTTGGGATATCAGACAATCGGCAGGTATGGTATTTCAAAATCCGGACAATCAAATTATTGCAACTGTTGTTGAGGAAGACGTAGGATTTGGTCCTGAGAACCTGGGCGTGCCCACAGAAGAGATTTGGAAAAGGGTAGAAGAGAGCCTAAAAGCTGTTGGTATGTATGAATACCGAAGCCATTCTCCTAATAAACTATCCGGCGGTCAAAAGCAGCGTGTTGCAATTGCCGGTATTATGGCAATGCGCCCAAAGTGTATTATTTTAGATGAACCGACAGCAATGTTAGATCCGAATGGCAGAAAAGAAGTTATCCGTACAATTAAGGATTTGAATAAAAAGGAAAAAGTAACGGTGTTATTAATTACACACTATATGGATGAAGTAATTCATGCAGACAAGGTAATTGTTATGGATTCGGGTAAAGTTGTGATGCAGGGAACTCCAAGAGAGATTTTTAGCCAAGTTGATAAATTAAAGAGTTATCGCTTGGATGTACCGCAAGTAACAGAATTAGCATACGAATTAAAGAAACAAGGGATGCCGCTTCCGGATGGTATTTTAACCAGAGATGAGTTCGTTAAGGCAATGATGGAGGGACGTAATGGCACTTTTACTAGATAAGGTAGGCTATGTTTATGGCGGTGGTACCGCTTACGAAAAACAAGCATTAAAAAATATTAATCTCAACATCGCAGATGGTCAATTTATTGGTTTGATTGGACATACCGGCTCTGGTAAGTCGACTTTAATTCAGCATCTCAATGGTTTAATAAAGCCAACAAGCGGAACGGTTTACTTTAATGGTGCAGATATTGGCGCAGAAGGCTTTCAGAAAAAAGAACTTCGCAGTAAGGTTGGTTTGGTATTTCAATATCCGGAGCACCAGTTATTTGAAACTACAGTACTAAAAGATGTGCAGTTTGGGCCTAAAAATCTTGGACTTCCGATGCTTGAGGTGGACTTAAGAGCTTATGATGCTCTTAAGATGGTGGGCATAGCGGATGATTTATACGATGCTTCTCCATTTGAATTATCGGGTGGACAAAAAAGAAGAGTGGCAATTGCAGGAGTATTAGCGATGAAGCCGGACGTACTAATTTTAGATGAGCCAACAGCCGGACTTGATCCGATGGGTAGAGATGAGATTTTAGACCAAATTGAAAAAATTCATAAAGAAAGAAGAATTACTGTAATTTTAGTTTCTCATAGCATGGAGGATGTGGCGAAATACGTTGACAGAATTATTGTTATGAATAAAGGAGAGATTGCCTTTGACGGTACTCCCAAAAAGGTATTTACACACTATAAAGAACTGGAACAGATTGGGCTTGCAGCTCCTTCCGTTACCTATGTCATGCATGATCTAAATCAGATGCGCATTCCGGTAGCAACAGACGCTACAACTGTTGAGGAAGCAAAGGCAGAGATTCTTGATTGGTGGAAGTGTAAAGGGAATTTCTAAAGCGTCAAAAGACGCCGCCTAAGAAATTCTAAAACTTTATCAGAGTCTTGCCTATCAGGCAGGCATGTTTTTAAGCGTGAGAAGAGAAATAGTTGATAAGTACAAGAAAGGATAATTTGATGATTAGAGATATCACGATAGGACAATATTACCCTTCTGGTTCCATCATACATCGTTTAGACCCAAGAGTTAAGTTGATTGGTACGATAGTATATATAGTATCCATGTTTCTATTCGATACATTTTGGGGTTATCTGGTAACAGGGCTATTTTTATTTGGTATAATTAAGGCTTCTAAAGTGCCTTTAAAATATATTATAAAAGGGCTGAAATCCGTAATCATATTATTGCTTTTTACGGTAAGCTTTAATCTGTTTTTAACTCCCGGTGAACATGAATTAGTACGGATTGGATTTGTCAAGATTACAGCGGAAGGCCTTAGGTTTGCAGTCTTTATGGGATTACGTCTGGTTTTATTAATTTTAGGCTCGTCGCTTATGACATTTACTACGACACCGAATGAGTTGACGGATGGAATTGAACGTTTACTGGGATTCTTAAAAGTGATACACGTACCAGTACATGAAGTGGCTATGATGATGTCCATCGCACTTCGCTTTATTCCAATCTTATTAGAGGAAACCGATAAGATTATGAAAGCCCAGCAAGCACGCGGTGCTGACTTTGAAACCGGAAGTTTAATCAGAAGAGCGAAGGCAATGGTACCAATTTTGGTTCCTTTGTTTATCTCAGCATTTCGTCGCGCAGGGGACCTGGCTATGGCAATGGAGGCACGCTGCTATCGAGGCGGTAAGGGCAGGACAAAGATGAAGCCATTAAAGTATAAGGCTAAGGATGTGGCAGCATTTTTGGTATTTGGTGTATACATCCTTAGTATCTTAGGTATAGACCGGTATCTCCCTATGGTATGATATTATCGGAGCGAAGTTCTTATTCCGGCAATCGGAAGTTTTGTTCTATAGTAAGCTATGATTATTAGGTCGGAAGCGAAGTGATTTTAATTGAGAAAGTTTTGTGCCGGCTTTTTCTGGTACAACTTTAAATGCTGAAAAAGCATACAGAGGAATGGGGTTTTTTTGTGAAAAGAGTAATGTTAAAAGTAGCTTATGATGGAACCAATTATTGTGGTTGGCAGGTACAGCCAAATGCAAAAACCATCGAAGGCGTGTTAAATGAATGTTTAACGAAACTATTAAAGGAAGAGATTACGGTGATCGGAGCAAGCAGAACAGATGCAGGTGTTCATGCCTATGGCAATGTTGCTGTATTTGACACGAATTCGAGGATTCCGGCAGAAAAACTATCCTACGCCTTAAACGCCCATTTGCCCCAAGATATCGTAATTCAGGCTTCTATGGAGACTGCATCCGACTTTCACCCAAGATTCTGCGATACTAGAAAAACGTATGAATACCGGATTTATAATGCAGCGTTCCCTCTTCCAACAAATCGGAGATATGCTCATTTTGTATATTACGATTTGGATTTGGAAGCGATGAGAAGGGCGGCTTCTTATCTGATTGGAGAGCATGACTTTGTAAGCTTTTGTTCTGTGAATACACAGGTTAAAGATACAACTAGAACAATCTATGACATTCAGATAGAAAAGGGTCAGGAGCTCATTGTACTTCGTATCAAAGGGAATGGGTTTCTTTATAATATGGTACGTATCATAGCAGGAACACTAATTCAGGTGGGTACTCATCAATGGGAACCGGAACGGGTATTAGAAGTATTGATGAAAAAAGACCGGCAGGCTGCCGGACCTACCGCACCGGCAAAGGGATTAACCTTGGTGGAAATAGAATATTTATAAAAAAGGCTTGGGTTAAACTCAAGCCTTTTTTAGGACTAATTGCTTACTTTAATACTTGTTATTTATTGTTTGGATAACTTCTAGGAACTTAATATTTTGTAATATCATATTGTTTGATATTCCTAATCCGAAGTAAGGTGCTGGGAATTATAGCAAAAAAATCACATAATAGGGTAGCGATTGCAGCATTCCTGTGAAAATAAGGTAAACCAAGTCCTCTTGGATAAAAGATTAGCTGGTTTATAAGTAATATAATAGCAAGGTTAAGCAACAAGCCGGTAGTTAATCCAATCAGATTTATGAGTATAATTTCTTTTATAATTTTAGCCGTCAACTTTCTCTTTGGGATTCCAATAGCCCGATAAATGCTAAACTCACCTTGCCTCTTACTATAAGCTTCCATTAGTGTGGCATTAATAGTGATTGCCAGTACAATGGAGACAAGGATAACGACGGAATAAAAGATTATATAATAAATAGGCATTTGATTTTCTACATCTACATACTGATTCTCATAGGTAGCTAATGTCACGACATTTGTGGCATCTAAGGTCTTCAGGTCGTCTGCGAAATGTTGTCTTGAAGCGAATGGGCTATTAACTAGCTTATCTTGTGCTGAAGTCCCATCCGTATCCCCTTTTCGAAGGATAAATATACTATAGGGAATAGCAGCCGTGTCTACTGCATAGGCAGAGTAATCTAACGAGGGATAGATGTACTTTACCTTAAGAGGAGTATCAAAATTAATCAGGGTTTCATTTGAAGATAGAAGATCCCCGACTTTGATATTTGCATTCTTTGCTAGCCCCTCGCTTAAGATAATCTCACCGTCCTGCGGTAAATAGATGTTATCTGGTACAAGTTTTACGATTTGATTCATTGTCATGAAATCTTTTTCAGACGTAAATACAATAACATTTAGAGATACCTGAAAGGAGATTTCATTCGTATAAAGGATTCTGGGAGAATTATTAAAAGGCATAAGGGAGGATACGGAGGAGAGAGAACGTATCCTTTCTACCATGAGGTCCCAATCGTTTTGAGTACAGCCATAATTTGGGTACATCAAAGCGTAATCACGATAAGGTCTTATTTCACGGCTAAAATGATGCTCCATCGAATATACATAGATTCCGCCAATATAGCAAAGAGTAGTGGCTGCTATCATTAGAATGAGTGTAAAAGACCGCAAGCGATTTTTAATAAGATAAAATATAGCGGAGAACGGCTTCATACGGATGCCTCCTCATTCAGAATACTGCCATCCCAGATTTCTATAATTTGATCTGCGTCTTTTAAGATGGATTTGTCATGAGTAATTATAAGCACAAGGTGCTTTTTGGCATATTCTAAAAGCAAATCCATAGTTGCAAATGCAGTTGTGTGATCCAGGGAGGCGGTTGGTTCATCTGCAAAGAGGACACGTGGTTCATGCAGCATAGCTCTTGCAATTGCAATACGCTGACGTTGGCCGCCGGATAATTGATGAGGTTTTTTGGTAAAATCAGATGGTTTTATACCAAGCATTTGAAGCAATTCCTTTGCACGGATCAGAGCTTCTGCTTTGGAACAATTCGCTGCAACGATAACATTTTCTAATGCATTCATATAAGATATTAAAAAATGCCTCTGAAAGACGAACCCAAATTTACTTTTCCGAAGTTGTTCCTGCTCTTTCTTATTCATATTGGTGTAGGAAATAGTGAGATCCTCTTCTTGATAGAGAATTTCGCCACAGGTTGGTTTCTTTAAGGAAGACATACAGTACATTAAGGTAGACTTGCCGCTTCCG
Source organism: Bacillota bacterium (assembly GCA_023457255.1). GTDB lineage: Bacteria > Bacillota > Clostridia > Lachnospirales > Lachnospiraceae > Lachnoclostridium. The sequence goes on from JAEWMB010000022.1 coordinate 30,919, forward strand.
CTTGGTCCAATAATTCCGATTAGGCCATGGTCGGGGAAAGTTGCCGTAATATTTTTAATTGCATAAACTTTATTCGTTTTATCGATATCATAGATTAGGGTAACGTCATCAAGATGAAACATAAGAATCTCCTTTCGTAGCGCGCTGGTAAGCGATATCTATTTGCGGGTTTATTTTATAGCAACAATAGCTTGCTGTCTTGTTTTTATTTTAAGTTACATTGCTTCTTCATCCAGTATATCCACCGTTCTTATTCGCTGAAGTGAGTTTGTTAACGGTACTTGGCAAATTCCTAAGAAAAGAATAAGAACTGCGGCCATTTTTAAGATGACATCGGGATGAAAATACTGAATGAGAAGACCATATGGTAAGATTGCAAATCGATAAAACAATGGTAAAAACACAGCAAGCAGTCCCAAGCATAAGAAACCAGAGACTACTAGGATAAAAAGAAGTTCTTTCATTGCGAGGTTATAAATACTATGAATGGAATAGCCAAGAGAATGATAAAGGCACCATTCCTCATTACGGTCGCGGAAATACATTTGTATTACGACAAGAAGACATAAAAATAGGACTACAGTTGAAATTATGAAAATTAAGTTGGTACTAAGCCGTAAACTGTCTCCTGCATCTTTGTTGACCGTTTCCAAACCAGTTTCATAGGTATTCACATCATATGTAAAAGGAATGTCTATTTCTTTACACAGGCTTTCAAAATGAGTGGATGTATCTTTCATCAATACATGAACACAATAATTGTAATAGTCTTTATTTACACCAATTAGCAAATAGTAATCGGATTGGACGATACCAACAATGTGAAAACCGGGAATGGTCTCATCTCCAAGTTCCAATTGATTATTCTTCATATATTTTTGATCTGCAATTAACTCTCCGGGTTCGGTTGGAATTCTTCCCTCAATGAGAGTGGCGTTAAAATGTGATAAATAAGCAGGAATATATTTTGCTTCTGTGATTGGATAGGTGAAATACTCATAACCGATTGTTGTTTTAATACGTCCTCCATTTAGATAGGAAGCAGGGAAGGCAGTCGAAACATCCTCGCTATGATTAAACTGTTCGCACACATAATCCAATTCTTTTTGTTTTTCTTTTGGGGACATATCCTCAGTTGCTAAAAGGTAGGGAGCTTTTTGATATTGATTTGCTAATAGCTGCTCAAAGGTATATGTTGTGGAAGAAAAGATAAATTGTACTCCATAGATCATAGTAAGATAAAACCCAAAGCTTAGAATGAGCACTAAGATTCTCTTTCGGTTATTCTTGATATAGGGGAGTGGTGAAAGTCTTTGCTGGGTCATCATAATCGAGCTCCTTTGCTAAATTTATTAAGGTTATGATACTTTAAAGGAGAAAATATTTGGAGTAGAGATAGTCATAAAAAACCATGACTGGAGTCATGGTTTTAACCAGTTTTAAATTCCTGGAATGCTTACCCATATAGGTTTTTAATTTAAATGAGGTGATGAAACTCAGTTACTTATTTAAATGAGATAAAAAGGACTATGTAGCCTTAACTCCGCCAATGGGAAAGCTTAGTTACTTTATTAAATGAGACATGAAGTTTGTCTAAGCCATATCATATAAGGATATAAATCCCGATCATATTATCTAAATGGTGTGGTGCTCCATTCCTTGAAGTTTTTATGTTATCAATTTCTATCATTCAGTTATCATAGTAGTCTTAGTAAGCGCTACGGCAAGAGCAGCACGGTCATGAATTTGCAGTTTATCATAAATAGAAGAGATATAGTTTTTTACTGTCCCTTCTGAAATATAGAGGAAACCGGCAATTTGCGAGTTTGTAAAACCCTCTGCTATCATTGCACATATTTCGAGTTCTCTCTTGGTTAACTCCGATAGAGGGAGGGTTATGCTGTTAGGTGATTCTGAATTTCCCAATGAAGTTAAGGAATATGAATTTTTTAAGGGCTTTTTATCCGAGATTAGTCTTGTCATAGTATCTAATACCTTCTGGTCTATCACACTTTGACCGTTTCGAATATTTAATAATGCGGTAAGAATCGCATTACGGCCCGAATCTTTTAGCAAATAACCATTTGCACCATATTGCATCGCTAGAGTAATGTTTTTTTCATCATAAAAGGTTGTAAGTACTAGTATTTTCATAAAGGTATACTTACTTCGGATCGTCTTTATTAATTCAAGTCCGCCCATCAGTTCCATGTTAAGGTCAATCAGAGCCAGGTCCGGAACAGCGCACCGAATACATTCCAGGGCTTCCAGGCCATTGCGGGCTTTTCCAACGACTTCATATTCTTCTGAAAGGCTTAAGATGATTTCTAAGCTGTCTAATAAAAGAGTTTCATCATCAACGAGTAGTACTTTATATTTTATACTCATAAATTTCCTCCTTTCAATATTGTTTATTGTTTTCTAAATAGATAGCAAAACTTAAAGATAAGTTGGTGGTGTAACTATTATTTTATGTTATCAAGGGACACCGTCCTTGAAGAATGAGTGTGGAATGTTTCTAATAACGTCATTTCTTATGATATAGAAATCAATGGTAACTTCATAACAACCCAAAAACCATCCACATAATTTAATGAGAATCCGCCGCCTGTGTTTTCCAGATAAGTTTTTATTTTTTTCAGTCCATATCCTTGCAGAAGGCGCTTCTCCTGTTCTGGCTGCGTTAAATTTATTTTACTTCCATTATCGGATACACTAATTGTAATCGTAGAATGCTCGATAGCTACTAAAATTAAAAATGCTGTGGCATTTCCATGCTTTTGTCCGTTTGTCAGACATTCCATTATTGCACCATGCAGAAATTCCGCATGTTTGGTTTCTATAGAAAATTGAGAATATTCTTTAGGAGCGGTATCCTCTTCCTTTGCAGAAGGAACGTTATGACGGATTTTTAATGAGGTATCCTGTGTGAATTCCTGTATCGTAGAGGCTATGGTGCAAAAAAGGTCGGTCAGAGGTATTGAGGTATTGGCATTGTCTACAAGGCGAACCGCACGACGGATGGTGCTAAGACTGAGTCCTAAACGCTCTTTGGCGATCCTGATTTTTTCTTTGGAAAGTTCACTGTTTTGCTCTGCTAATAACTCGGCAGCTTCCAAGGTTAATAAAGCTGAGGTAATAGTATGGCCAACCACATTATGAATGGTACGTCCAATTGCCTCTCGCTCCTCTAATCTGGCATTGCGGTCAACCACTGCATTTTGTAACGCCAGATGTTGATTTAGATTATGTTCCGATAGTTTTGCAATTGCAGCATGATTCAGTACTTTCTTAAAGGCGGTATCCTTATGAAGGATATTATAATAGGCACCTCTTAACATAGCATAGAGAAAGAGTGCCAGTTCAATAAAAATCAGAGAGCCAAAGAGAGGTAAGCAGGCAGTTAAGTTAAGTTTAACAGCCTTATCAAAGTAAGTTGGATACCAGAGGAGATAATTGAATAATGATAAAAGTATCGGCAGTATATAATAGCCGCAGCGAATCCATATCGTTTTTAAAATATCACTTGGTAATAGGGATAGAATAGGAATTAAAAATAACACGTTAAGGTGATTTGATACGATCAGTACCAGAATTATGTAATTTATAAATAGGAAAAGAAGATAACGTAGTTTTCTATTTACGTTAGCCTCATATCGATAAATGTTACGAAGTATGAAAAAAGTTCCACATGCGAGGATGGAGACGGTTGGAAAAACGGCTTGGCGAAAGATACAAACGATAGTCAGAAGTAAAGCTACTGCTGTTGTAACTATTTCATCAATATTTATTTTTCGATCATGTTCCGTGAGATACTCTTGGTATTCCTCTAGTTTCCTAATAAAATCAGATAATGACATGGTGTAATAATCAAGGAAAGAAATCACTTGATAACTCCTTTTCTATATTTATGCTTAGTAACAGTAGTTTATAATAAGCTCACTGCTTAAGGATCCTTCCTATTAGCAGGAAAGACATACTACTTCTTATTATAGCCGACTGGTAAAAAAACTGCAATTCGCGGTTCGTTTAAACTAGAAATAGATTGAAAACTAGAAAAAATTTAGTGTATCCAAAATAGTCACTTTTAGAGTGACTATTAATCACATCAAATCAGAAAATTTTAAAATTCAGTAGAAAATCAATGGAATTCTGCTTGACACCAACTTATTTGTACTATATAATACACGAAGTGACTGAAATTAACCGCAAATGGTCTGAAAGCCATAAAATTGTGGCGTTTAGCTTAGCGAAACATCAGAGCGGATTATTAAGGTCCGCTTGACTAAATACGAAATTATATTAAGGAGGTAAACCAATGAAAAGCTTTATGGCAAGTCCAGCAACTATTGAAAGAAAATGGTATGTAGTTGACGCTACGGGACATACATTAGGACGTCTCTCTTCTGAGATCGCAAAAGTTTTAAGAGGTAAGAACAAGGCAATCTATACACCACACATCGATACAGGTGATTACGTAATCGTTGTGAATGCGGACAAGATTAAGGTAACAGGTAAGAAGATGGATCAGAAGATTTACTTCAGCCATTCTGATTATCCAGGTGGAGTAAGAGAGACTACATTAAAGGAAATGATGGCTAAGAAGCCGGAAGATGTTATCACTCTTGCAGTTAAGGGAATGCTTCCAAAGGGACCTTTGGGAAGATCCATGTTGAACAAATTGCACGTATACGCTGGTCCGGAGCATAGCAATGCAGCTCAGAAACCAGAAGTACTTGAAATCAAATACTAATTCGGACTGAAAGGAGGAAATAACATTGGCTAAAGCAAAATATTACGGAACTGGTAGAAGAAAAAGTAGTATCGCTAGAGTTTACCTTGTACCTGGTACAGGTAAAGTAACAATAAATAAAAGAGATATGGATGCATATTTCGGTCTTGAGACTTTAAAGCTTATCGTTCGTCAGCCACTTGTATTAACAGAGACAGCGGATAAGTTCGATGTTCTTGTTAACGTTCATGGTGGTGGTTTTACAGGTCAGGCAGGTGCTATCAGACATGGTATCTCCAGAGCCCTTTTACAGGCAGACGCTGATTACCGTCCAGCATTAAAAAAGGCAGGTTTCTTAACAAGAGATCCAAGAATGAAGGAAAGAAAGAAGTACGGCTTAAAAGCAGCTCGTCGTGCTCCACAGTTCTCCAAGAGATAATTTTATCCCCCAGGGGACATGTCAGAACCCTCGAAGTTACAAGGCTTCGAGGGTTCTTATTTTGTCTTTAAATATTGAATTGGTGCAATTTTGGTGCAACCTTTTCACTTTCCTATATTAAGTGTGTCGTAGCCCTCTTTAAAGAGTAATGCACTGGCATATTGCTGTGGGAAAAAATATCTGAAACAATCATAGACAATCTTATCATCTTCCCGTTTACTGGACTGTATTGTATACCCTTCATTTTTAAGTACCCGTTCCATTTCATTTGCAGTTAATCCTATATAAAACCCTACATTAAATAAAAATTGTTTTTCATATACACGTTTTTTATCTTTTTCCTTATTCTTTGAAAAAGCATAATAAACATTTTTATTAATATGCTTTTCCCTTATAGTATCAATTAAATAATCGGAAAAAGTTTCATACCCTTTTGGCTTGAATTTTCTCTCGTCAGTATACCATTTACCACGCTTAACGGCACTTAAAATTTGCTTTTTTGATTTTGTTTCTAAGATATTTTCTTTTTCAAGTATATTTATTTTGTAGGTAATGGTATTAAAACATAGATATTCAAGAATAGGTTTTAACGCACCTCTTTCATCTCCCTCATTATCATTGAGTAGAGTGCTAATCTTTTCTGAATAATATTTTATTCGCTCTTTTTCACGGTCAATACTTTTATATATAAGATTGAAAGACACTAGGTTTTGCAACTGCATTTCTTCAAAATCGCTGGATACATCAATTTCCTTACGGTCACTTGTAATTAAAACATACTTTGGTTTTGGAATAACGGACAGTTTCAAAGCCTGTGAGAACTCAATACTATTGCATTTATCTTTATGTTTTTCAAAATAGACCTTCCAATTCTCACAAAAGGCATATACATCAGTTGCATACTTACCGTAATCTTCAGAATATACTGGTTTGTCGCTTAGTTTAATCGCTGTGCGGCATTTTTTAATCCAGTCCGCCAACTGAATGATATTGTAGTTATCAATGTTTATTTTTTCATTATCAAATAACTCGTACATTATTTCACCTCCGATTATTATATTATTATATATTTTGATATTCATAAAGTCAACAACTCATATTCCTGCACATAGGAATGGAATTGCTTCAAAACATTGATTTTAATAAAATTACAAGTTATATTCTATGTGTCAGCAGCTGACTTGTACCTTGAAAATTAAATAGACAAGCGATTCGAGGTGCGACTATTGATAGCTTGTCATTATTATAAGGAGGCTTAAACTATGAAACAAATTATTAACGGTAAACTTTATAATACGGATACTGCAGCATTTGTTTGCAAATACCCTGTTGAAGATGTTTATATTGGCGGTGGAATAGATACTTGTTACATTATTTTTCAAAAGGTAAATGGAGAGTTTTTTGCTGCTATAACACAATTTGATGATTTTGACAATAACATCGAATATATTGAGCCGCTAACTTTTATTCAAGCGGCACAATTAAGTGAAAGACTTATGGATGTTGAAGATTACATTGATGTATTCGGTGATGTAGAAGAATAACAGTTATAGTTAAACTTCTTCCATAGTAGAATACAATAATAAAAATTTGTCGATAAAGAAAGGAGTGTATGACAGCGATAGTGACATTTAACCGTTAGCTGAAATAGAGCAAAATGAATATGAAGAAACGGCGGATACCGCCGCTTCTTCATATTCCCAAGTAGCTTTTGTATCAAAATATGGGTTATGCCCTTCACCCTGCGGAAACGCTAAAAAAGCGGTTTTAGTCTTAACACCAAAGGGGGTAAGGATATAGGCAGAAACGCAAAAAATATAAAGATACAGCTTAACAATCGGATTGACGAGCTTTTAAGGATAGGGCAAAGCAAAGTCAAAAACGACCCGACAAACAGCAACCGTGCCGAGGGGATTCACTCCATCCGCACAGCAGATACATACCGCAGCATAGCCAACAGCTTTGCTGATTACCTCAAAGGTCAGGGCGTTCGCAACGTTTCTGATATTGAAAGACAGCATATTGCAGGATATATGCAAAGCCGTTCCCAGCTTTCCGCCTATACCCATAGCAAAGACTTGTCAGCGATTAACAAGCTATTAGACACTCGGTATACCGTCCGTGATTTTGGCTTGCAGGACAGAAGCCATAGAGCCATCACGAATAATCGTGGGCTGGCATTGCGTGATACTTCTGAAGCCAAGCGTAACCGCAAACAGCTTGACTTTGTGAGAGCGACAGGCATACGCCGAGAGTCCATAGCAAAAATCACTCCAAAGCAAGCTGTTAGAGATAACAATAATCAAGTGGTGGGCTTTCACGTCGTTGAGAAAGGCGGTAGAGAGAGACTTTGCGTTGTATTAGAACAGGACAGACCGTGGATAACCGAGTTTGTCAATCAAAGACAGGAGTACGGCGTAAACACTCCTATGTTTCGGGCAGTTGACAGCAATGCCAATCCTCATTATTGCCGCAGGGAGTACGCCCAACAGCTCTATGAGGACTTGCGGCAAGCACGAAGCAAGGGGATGGACTATTACAACGGCTTGCATGATAGCTTCATCAATCAGGGTAATTTTGAAAGAGCCATCAGCCGATACAACAAAGAGATTGTCCGAGGATATGAACGGAATATTTTAGCGGAAGTGTCTCAAAATATGGGGCATAACAGGATTGATGTCATAATTTATCACTATTTACGCTGACTACAGTTTTGATATATTCATTTCCATTCTTCCATTGACTGTTAGCACTTGTTGCAAGGTCTTTTCACCTCGGTAGAACATGTTACCGTTATATATTTTCCTGCAATTTTATAGAATCTAATATAGTAAGCTTGATACACTTACTATCATTGCTCTTTAATTTATTGACTAAGTTTGGTGCAATAAAAGTGGTAGGAATTAAAAGGGTAAAGAATATTAAATGGTCATAATAAAAAAGGGTAAAACTAAAATATAATTATATGAGCAACCCTACCAAGGGTTGCATATAACAGGGCAGGAATATTGTAATCCCCTCGTAACCACAAAGTTACGAGGGGATTTTTATCAAAGCAAATGTAAATTGACAAAGTAATTTTTTATAAATATCTGCCCTAATATCGTAGGATTATGAATCGGTAATAGTAAATTCTGGTTTTTGGAATTTACTATTACCGATTAACACGGAGGGGTTTGGGGTCGAGTGTGGACCCCAAAATAATTTGACGATTGACAGCAAAAGGCTCGAACACTTTCAAATTATATTATTGAATATTCCAAGCGTACAATAATAAAAAAGCAGTCCAGCGAAACGCTGGTAGCAAAGTTGCCCTCTGGGAGTTGATACGAGGAAAGCGAAACGCTTTCCAGACCGTTTCTCAAAGAGCTTTTTCAAAGCTCCCCCATGGGGGCTAGCTTCTTAACCATCAGCTTTTGCTGATGGAAAAATAACATTTATAGAAAGGGGTATACCTTCCCATGAAAGGATATTACAACAAAGCTAAAGATTACCTTACTCTCTCCCGTTCTACTTATACGAGAGACTACAAGTACCTTAAACAACAAGCCTTAGAGGAACACCGCACAGCCTTTGAATTCTGCATATGGTACGACTATCAGCTTGTAGGAAAAGCAAACCTTGAAACAGGCGTATTTTCCTGTATTTTAGATTTGATAGACAACAAGCATATTTCCGCAGCATATATCAAAGATTTTCGGCTTGCTTGTATTCTGTTCCAAAAGTTTTTGCAATCGGACAAGACAATAAATAACAATAAATGTGCTGAATACCTAGCAGACCATCCAGATATCGCCGTAAGGCTCAATACCAAAAGAGTCAACGCCAATTTTGGTGAATACCTAAAATATGACAGAGAGAAAGCACATAAAATAATTTTTCCATTCTTTCGGTCAAGGGGTATAGACATCAATTTAATAGGCGAGTTAATCAGCCGTGAATTGCTTGCTTTTGACACCACATTCCGTAATCTTATTTTTCTTAATACTAACCATTTGGAAATAGTAGGGGTTGAAAAGTTGGGGATAGGGGAAGAGCACTTTCAGCGGCTGGAAGGTAAAAAGCCACTGTGCTGGTGCTACTGGATGGAACAAAAGAAACATATTCAATTTCAGACTGATATAGAATCGGTGATTTTCTTTGATACCACGCTTCATTTGCTCAAATATTTGTCCGACCATGAGCCACAAGAAAACACTCTTTATTGTAGCCTACATACGGAAAATTGCCTGCTTGAAACCTTTATAAACACCATTGCCCTCTTAAAAAAGGATGTTGAAATCAAGTTTGTTTTTGAAGTTGAGAGCAAGACGGAACGATTTAAGAATGTCAAAAAAACAAATGATATTACTCCTGATATTAAAAAAGAAAATACTATTGCTGTTCCTACTCTTGTTCAAGCCGACAATGAAGAAATCCCGAAAACAGCGGCGGAGCTTGCAAAAATGGAGAGCTTCACTGATGAATATGGCTATCTTTGTTACCGTGATGAACAGGGAAACGAATATGAACAGGACGGTACAGCAAGAATGCCCTTCTAAATGCAAAAAGTGTCTTAACCTTTCCAAGTCAAGACACTTTTTATTTTTGCTCTTTTAGCCGCTCTGCAAGCTCCGTTAATATACCGATATCCTTTTTAGAAAGACCTGATACGTTGATTGTGTCTATTTCCGAAAGACCTAAAAGATAATCCGTAGACACCCTGAACAGCTTTGCCAATTCAACAAGATAGGCTGGCGAGGGCATTGACAAGCCTTGCTCCCACGAATTAACGCCATTTCGAGTTATTCCAAGCTGGCGAGCCAATTCCGCTTGTGTAAACCCTCTTGCTTCCCGCAGAGCTTTAATTTTTTCTGCAATCATCACATCACCTCCATGAAATGATTATAGTTTATCGACTTCGATTAATCATTATCATTTATGGCTCCTTAACTTGACAGAACTTTTATACCGTGATATAATGAAGCTTAAGCACAAGTATGATAATATGGCTATATCATCCAAATTACAGGGGGAAAAATATGAAAAAGTTTGTTTCTTTAATTCTTACGTTTATAATGTTGCTTTCCATGGGGATTACTGCATTTGCCGCCGACACCATCACCGACAAGGTCACAATCGCAACACCGATGGCAGATGAACTAAAGAAAATGGGCTTATTCTATGGAACTGATAAGGGATATGAATTAGAAAGAGCAGGAACAAGAGCAGAGGCACTTGTAATGCTTATTCGTTTACTTGGAGAAGAAGAAACCGCCAAGAAAAGCAATTATACTCATCCATTTACAGACGTTCCTAAGTGGGCAGTTAAGTATGTAGGTTACGGTTATCATAAAGGTTATTCTTATGGAGTAAGCACTACAAAGTTTGGTTCCGAAGATAAGACAAGTGCAGCACAATACATTACATTTGTTTTAAGAGCACTTGGTTATTCTGAAAAGGCAGATGGCTATACTTGGAATAATCCTTTTGCATTTGCTGAAAAGATTGGACTCATTAAAAGGAACGAATATTCTGCAAAGTCTACATTTTTGAGAGCAGATATTGTAATCGTGTCTTATCGTGCACTTGACATTAAGTATAAAGGAAAAGACGTTACTTTAAGAGAAAAACTATCTGGGACAACTGAACCTGGTTCTGGCGATGCTCGTGAGGCAGGTAACTTTAGAACAGCTAATAGTGACCTTGTTATCGTCAATAAAAAAGCTGACTATGACACCAATTTAGGCAATTTAAACCAAATGTTGTTTGACACCTATGGATTAACCTATATTCCAGAGTTATCCAAAAATGGATTAAGTGGCAGCACGGCTAAGTTTCTTTATGATGAATCTACTGGTCGCTATGGTTTAAGAATTTCCTCTTGGAGACAATCTTACGATAGCGGTATTGTTGTTAACAATGTTCTTAATGCCATTTTGGAAAGTTTTTATTTCTTTAGTGGAGATAAGGACGTTGCCGTTAGTCTTTGGAAGTGGTTTGATGCGAAGAACATTAATGGCTACTCCAATACTACTGATTTTGGTTTTAAAGATATAGCCGAAGTCAAGAATGGCGGTACTATCAGTAAGAATGGTGTAGAAATTGATATTACCGAAGTTAAGGGTATAACTACTGTTTACTTTAAGTAAATTGATTAATTTGTTTTTAATCAAACAAAAAGCTCTCACGGCTAAGTCCTGAGAGCTTTTTATATTTTTATCCCCTTGACAGTATAATCTAAATATCAAGTAAACTTAGTTGAGAGGAGCTATACTTATGTTAAGCATCTTCTTTATCACCAATTTAGGCAAATACAAAAGGTGATTTTATAAGCATTATGATACTATCAACAAATCTAATAATTAAGGAGATAATTTTATGGAGCGTGACCCCATTGAAAACACAGAAAAATTTCAAGATGCAATGAGAAAAATACAACCTCAACTGGATGAACTGAACAGCGAACTGGATAGACAAGGATATGGAATGAGTAGATGTCACATTTATTGGGCACGAAAAAAAGAATTGTTAAAAAATCATGGTGTTGATTGGAAAACTCCTTCAGAATGTAATCCACATGTGATTTTTGATTAAATTAGAGCGGACATATAGGCTGTATGTTGGGATACCAAGTACTCCTTTTTATACTTATCCTTTCCCTATGCACACTTAACTAGGCTTTGATAATTTTAATTACCATTTATGGCTTTTATAATTGACAATTAATTATTTGACATGCTATAATGGCTCTATAATTTGACAAGCTATGTCTTGTATTAAAAATGGAGGTAGGTAGTGTGGAAATATTTATTGGTCTTATAATCGGGGCAGTAGTATCGGCAACGATACTAAAAATTGTATCAAATATGGTTTATAAAAGAACAGGTCATAACGGTCTTAAGGGATTACCTAAGTTTTTAATGTATGCGGAAGGTATTGCCCTCTTAGCGGCAATAGGACTTTTAGAATCTAATTTAGTTTCAATGCCAATTATTATTATTAGTTTAGTGATAGCAATTGGATTGTTTATACTCGCAAACATAAAGGCTGGAATTACATACGCTGCAATCTTGGCAGTCACACAGGTTGTTTGCGGTGGGCTGGTCGCTTTACTGATGATTGTGAACTTCTTGTTAGGATTATTTACAGGAGGGAAAACATCAGCTTTGGGCAGCTTATTTTCTATTAATGAAGAAAAAATTGGTATTACCCAACAGGCAACAGAGGATAACATAAAACGTGTGCAAAAAGATGCTTCAATAGCAAAAGAAGAAAGAAATGGACAAGCTGATGCATTTGCACAGAAACAAGGCTTCGTAGATTCAGAGGACGCAGAGGCAGCAGGAATTAAAACAGGAAAACAATTTTAAACTAATATTATATAAAAGCTCTCGCTGTTTCAAAGCGAGAGCTTTTATATTTCTCCTTTATTGACAGTATAATGCAATATATCAATTTTTGTCGGTAAAGGAGCAATTATTATGTTAAGTATCTTTGTTACAAATCTTGGTCGATATAATGAAGGAGATTTAATCGGTGAATGGCTCGTTCTACCCTGCACCACAGATATGCTTGAAGGGTTATTGCACCGCATTGGTATCAACAAAAACTATGAGGAATGGTTTATAATAGACTATTCCTGCAATTTAGACTGCGTATGTAAAGCAATTTCGGAGTTTTCGAGCATTGAAGCCTTAAACTGTTTGGCGGAAAGGCTTGAAGAAATGGAGTATTGGGAACTCAAAAAACTAGAAGCTGTCGCAGAATGTGAGGGAGATATGGGAACCAATTCTCTGCTCAACCTTACATATAGTTTGGATTGCTTTAATCTTTACAGTCAGGTAAATACTCACGAGGAATTAGGCAAGTATTTTTTCTATGAGCTGTCTGCAATCGAAATCCCTGAACACTTGATACGCTATTTTGATTTTGAAGCATATGGAAGAAATATATATTATGATTTGTACGGTACTTTCACAAGTTATGGATATGTAGAGCAAGTTGATGATGTTGTGGATAGCTTATAGAATAAATATATTCTGATATTCTTTTTTTGCTTATTTCTATTCCTGTTATTAGGAATGGAATATGCTAAAAGTCTTGTCTTTTAACAAAAAAATATGTTATAGTCCCAATGCAAACAGCAAGTGATTAAAAAGTCAAGACTAAAAGGAGTTGAAGAGTATATGAATAGTTTACCCAAAATGATGACTGTACGTGAAATAGCTGCCACTGGCATATTACCCGAAAATGCCATAAGAACTTTGCTTAAACAAGGTAAAATTCCTGCTATATACAGCGGTAAAAAGGCGTTAATTAATTTTGATTTGTTATGTGCAATGCTACAGAGTTTAAAGCCTGTAGCATAGGAAGGAGACGGATATGATAAATATTAAGGGTGTTACACAGCGTGGGGAGAATACATATCGGTTTACGGTTTCGGTAGGCTTTGATGGTGAAGGGAAACATATAAGAAAAACTACTACCTTCAAAGTACCTGCTGGTACTGCTCCATCAAAGGTTGAAAAGCTCGTAACAGAAGCATACTTTGAGTTTTATAATAAATGCAAGGGCATGAAAAAATTAAATGAAAATATGAAGTTTAAGGATTTGGTAGAGATATACCTTAAAGAATATGCTCCAAATGAGCTAAAACCTGCTACAAGCTACAACTATGAAAAGGATTTGCAATTACATATGCTTCCTGTTCTAGGGAATAAGAAGATTAAGGATATATCTGTTTCGGATATGACAACATTTTTTACTTGTCTTGACCTTGCACCAATCACCACTAAAAAGATGAAGACCATTACATCAAGCGTTTTTACTTTTGGGGTTAACCAGGGGTATATTAAAAATAATCCTTGTAGGGGAGCATTACATAAGAAAGATGTAACAAAGGTACATAAGGTCAACTTCTACAACAAAGAACAATGTAAGCAGCTAATATCTTTGACAAGGGAATACAGCAAGTTTAATACCATTGTGCAGTTTCTGCTGTTCAGCGGTTTGAGGTGTGGCGAGGGGCTTGCCCTCCGTTGGGATACGGATGTAGATTTTGAGAATGATGTTATAAGAATAAGCAATACGCTTACCTACGCAAATGGCAAATGGTTTTTAACCACACCCAAAACGGCGAAAAGCTACCGAACAATTAAACTAAGCAATTATGTAAAGCAGCTCCTGCTTATCCACAAAGAAAAGCAGGAAGAGGAAAAAGCAATTGTCGGTGAAGCTTGGTTACAACCTGAGATGGTGTTCACTACTTGCACAGGAAATTTTTATGATAGAAGCTTACTTAATACGCAATTCAGAAGGCTTTTAAAGAAAAATAATATGCCTAAAATTACGATTCATGGGTTAAGGCATACCAATGCCAGTCTAATGATTAATAACGGCATTGATATTAAAGCTGTATCTGCTCACTTGGGGCACTGCAACATTGCAATTACTGGCGATATTTATTCTCACATCTTTGAAGAATATGAGATTAAAATTGCAAATACAATTGAACAGGATTTAATTTAAAACACCGCTTTGGCGGTGTTTTTATTTGACAAAAAAAATTTTGTGTTTTAAAATATTATAGAAGTTTCCTTAAGTCAATTCGTAGTTCTAAATATTGTATAAGGCTATGGTTTTCTGGTGCAAATTTGGTGCAACACTTTATAAAAAACTACTCACGATATAAGACAAAACCATATATAGTACCCACGAAACCCTACGATTTAAGCCATTATCCACTATGTGAAAAACTATAAAACACCCGAAGTAAAACTCAAAGAGATAAACGGTCAACGCATTTATCAAGGACATTTTTCAGTGAAACGATTCGCTGGAAAGTGTCCTTTTTCGTGTTCCTGCAAGTAGTACAATAGATTGGAAATACCTTGGTTGGTGCTTGCACCAAATGAAATGCAGGCCGTTATAGAAGTAATTGGAACTGTTTGCTATAATAAGATTAAAACATAGAATAATAAATAAAATTTGAGGAGGATTATAGATGACAAAAGCAATTTTTTTTGATTTGTTTTTTACGCTGATTCATCCAAAGTATTCCGATGAAAATGAATTTGATATTATTGGTCTATCATCAATTGAGTGGGAGAAATATGCCGAAGATGATATTTTGTACAAGGAAAGAGCCCGGGGCAATGTGAAAAGCGAAAAAACCATTATAGATAATATCGTTAATAGAATGCCCTATGAGTTGACAGAAGAACAAAAGAAAATCATATTATTTCGAAGAGAAGAGCACATGAAGAGAGCATTATTAGCAGTTGATGGCATGATTCTTGAAAGTATTCAAAAACTACATAATAACAACATAAAGATAGGGCTTATTAGTAATGCAGATGTAATTGATTCAAAATATTGGGAGAATTCCCCGTTGGCAGATTTTTTTGATTTGGTTGTGTTTTCTTGTAATGTAGGAATGTTAAAGCCTGAAGTGAAAATATACGATTTCGCAATGAGGAAACTAAATGTTTTACCGGAAGAAAGTATATTCGTTGGTGATGGTGGTTCAAATGAATTGTGGGGAGCAAAAATGGCTGGTATGAAAACAATTTTTACTGAATATTTAGAATCAAAGCCAGAATGCCAAAAAGAAAAGATTATGATGCATGCAGACTATCATGTAAATAGCTTTGATGAAATATTAAAATATGTAGAATAGCAACGTTCAATGTAACTGCTCAGATCCAATTTACTTTTAGCTGTGTGATTGGTTCTCTCTGTTCTTAAATACACCATTAAAAGTAAAGGATGTTATAGAAAAAAATAGTGTTTTATGAGATAATAAACAAAATTACTATATTATTATGGAGGTGCTGCTATGTTGTTTTGGCTTGTAGGATATATTGTTTGTGGAGTTATTTGGGGATATGCTACAAATGCTGTTGTTAATAACAAAGGCTATGATGAAAATTGGTTTTGGTGGGGCTTTTTCTTTGGCTTTATAGCATTAATTGTTGCTTTGACAAAACCAGAGCGCTATAGCAGCCATGATTATCAATCATTTTCACTACTTAGTCAGGCGGCGCAAGAAGAAAGCAGAAAAGGAATGCTTCTCAATGGTGGTTGGAAATGTCATTGTGGTAGAGTTAATCCAAGTTATACGGGATCTTGTGCTTGCGGCTGTTCAAAGGATATGGTAGATGAACAGAAAAAGAAAGTTGAGGAAGAGAAAAAAGAACGAGAAAAGCTTGTAGAAGATAATTTAAAGCTTGATAATTTGAAAAAAATGAAGGAATTATTAGACACAGGTGCTATTACACAAGAAGAGTATGATAAAAAGAAGCAGCAATTATTAAACATATAATTAACCCAAAAGACTTCGCTAAAATGTGCGAAGTCTTTTTAATAAAGAGAGAAAAGAAAGTTTTACATCATAGCAAATAAGCTATGTTATAAAACTTCCTTTTAATTATTCTTGTGCTTTTTTTACTGCCTCCTCCAGACTCATACCATAAAAAGATTGTGCATGAAACAATCTTCCGCTTCTCTGGTCGTCTACAAAGGCACCAACGACGATACCCGGTACTACAGACTCTACGGAGTTTGGAGCATGAGATCCGCCAAGAGAGGTACGGCACCAGCCAGGGTCGCTTAAGTTAATTAATACATCGGTACCCTCTACCACAGAAGCCATATCTTTGGTGAATTTATCAAGAGCGGCTTTACTTGCTGAGTATCCGGCTTGTTGAGGTTCATTTTGAATACCGCTGGTTGTATTTATGATTCTGCCGAAGCCTCGTTCTATCATCTTTGGAAGAAAGTGATAGCAAATTATTGCAGGAGCTATCATGTTAATCATAAAGCTTGATGTAAAATCTTCAACCGGAGTTTTAAAATAATCGGTGCGATACGCAACCTGAACTCCAGCATTGTTAAAAACAAGAGATACTTCGACATCAAGGGAGTCAATCTTTTCTAGCATCAGCTTTACTTCCTCCGGACTAGTCAATTCAGCAGCTACGGAATAAGCATTGACACCAAGTTTCTTTACTTCTGCCAGCACAGCAAGGGTATGATCTTCTAACCGACTATGCAGGATTAAATCACATCCCTGCTTTGCCAAAAATAAGGCGATTTGATACCCGACACCCCTGCTTGCACCGGTAATGAGTGCCCAGCATCCTTTGACATTAATCATATCATTTTCCTATCCTTTCTATGGATTCCTTATACCATTCAAAGTATAACAATTATTATGATATCACGATATAAGAAATATAAACAAAAGTCGTATAAATCTATTTTGACAGCATGGCAATGGAGATGTAAAATTACATTATTAAGATTTAGGGGGAGAGATAGAATGACAGAACGTGAAATCACTAGGAGTTTAAAACGATGCCTTGAGCCACTGCCTTTTTGTATATGCTTTTTGAATAGAGGGTTCTTACGCATTAGAAATAAGATTTAGTGATAAGTGATAAGTTGAGCAGTAATGATAAGCGGTAATAATGTTGACTTTTTAAATTATTTGTGATATGTTTGGCTAAATTGAATACAAAAGCTATGATAAGAATTAGTAAGCATTTTGGATTTTCAGAGAAGAGGCGGTAGGTGTGAGCCTTAAATGAAGAAATGCCCAACCTATCTTTGAGCTGTTAACCGAATAAAAAGAGCTATCTTTTTTAGTAAGTGTCACCGGGTTCTCCCGTTACAGAGACAAGGTATCAAGCAATTGCTTCGTACCAAGAGAGTGGAATGATTCCAAATTTAGGTGGTACCACGGACTTGATTATAGTTCGCCCTAAGCACGAGTGTTTGTCGTGCTTAGGGCTTTTTTGTATTCAAAATAAATTTGGAGGATTGATTATGAAGTTTGAAAAGCTTGTTGGTGAAAGATTTAAGGAAAGGCCAAGTGACTGTGTGATTGATAGTCATGCTCTTATGATTCGTGGTGGTTATATGAAGTATGTTGGAAATGGAATTTACTCATCACTTTTGCCGTTGAAAAGAATAACTCGTAAAATTGAGCAAATCATTAGAGAAGAAATGGATGGCATTGATGGACAGGAAGTTCAGCTTCCAGTTGTTATGCCGGCTTCTCTCTGGCAGGAATCTGGCAGATATAAAAGTATAGGATGTGAGCTTGTTCGATTCAATGATAGAAATAAAAATCAACTGGTACTAGGTATGACGCATGAAGAAGCAGCGGTTCAATCTGTACGTGATTATGCCCAAAGTTATTCAAAATATCCATTTATGGTGTACCAGATTCAAACAAAGTTCAGGGACGAAGCTAGGCCAAGAGGTGGTTTGATTCGCGTACGGGAATTTACGATGAAAGATGCTTATTCCTTTCACACAAGCCAAGGCGATTGCTCCTTGGCAAGTTCATATTTGTGCTGTACGATCCGATGATAATGATGTGAAAAAATGTGCAGATTACTTATACGAGGAGTTGCTAAATAGTGGGATTGAAGTGATTTATGATGACAGAGCCGTTAGTGCTGGTGTTATGTTTTCAGATGCGGATTTGCTCGGGGTTCCGTTAAGGATTATTGTGAGTCCAAGAAATCTTAAAGAGAATTGTTGTGAGATCGTCTCCAGAGATAAAATGATTTCCGTAAAAATTGCATTAGATTTAGCAAAAGAAAAGATTTTTGAATTAGTACAGCTTGTTGGAAGTACCGCCGTCAAGCAAGAAGGAAATTTCAATCCTGCTGGCCATATATAAACTTATCCGCAGCAAGTTGGAAGAGTCACACTGGAATCTATTGTATTATCTGTATTTGTGACGAATCTTTTCAAGATTCATGCACGAGAACCTCTGTACTGATTTTGCTGATACCAATACCAGGGTATCGAACTGCTGATTTTGAACCAGAAATAGTTTAATCAGCAGAGACTAATTTAAATAATAGTGCTGAATGTATACGAAAGATTAAAGATAGAAAAAAGTAAAATATAGGCGAAAAGTATTTACAAATTATAACATATTGGGTATAATCGGAAATAATATTAGAAAAACTTGTGGAGGACAATAGTGGAGTATATAAATGAAGTACATATCAATATTATACAAGCAGTTAATATGATAATGAAATTTCCAAAAAGTCAAAGCAATTTTATAAAAAAAGTAAAAATAGAAACTAAAAAAGCAGAAGAAGATTACGAAAAGAAAATTTCATATATATTTTATCGATATTATGAAATTACTAGAATCATTCAAGGAGAAGACTTGATACATTCGGATTTGCATTTATTGATTGGGTATTGTAATGAAATACTGCATAAGAAACCAGATGACTGGTTCGTCCACTTAATAAAAGTTTTGATAGAATTAAAACTTCCCTCTTCCATAAGAAATGATGATGATCTCAGAGAAACTCTGGAGAGTATGTTACAATTACAACTAAAATCGCATACAAAAGAATCTTATTTTATTTTACCATACATCTTTTATTCGGAATACTGGCATGAAAATGACGACATAATTCAAACAAAAAAATATTTGGAAGATGGTCTAAGTCAAGTACCGCACATACCTATAAACTGTTCTTATTTAAATTCTCATATATTTTTACCAGTGAAAGAATTTTATTATCGATTATATAGATCGCAGGAATTTGATGCAATTCCTTTCATTAAAAAAATTATTGCAATATATTTTCCTTCAGATATGAAATAGGATTTTGTTTCTCGTTAAAGAATCAATGCTTTGTTATTATTACTAAGATGGGAGGAAGGGAGTGTATGAAACTAGCCCAGGCACTAACTAATACACCAGAGGTGTTATCGATTGAAGTTACTACCCGTTGTAATCTTAATTGTATTTACTGCAATAAAAAGAATAGACCACCGGAAAGTCTTGATATTTCGGAGGATTTACTAAAGAAGATTAAAAAGGAAGAGAGCAAATTTAGTAAGTTTATTATTTGCGGTATCGGAGAAAGTTTTTTATATCCAAGGATATATGAGATTGTAAAGGAATTTCATGGTCAGAAATTTTGCATTGTTACCAATGGAACCATATTGATTGATTATGAAAGGCTAAATCAAAGCAACAACATAGAAAGAATCATTTTTTCTATTGATGCGGTTGATAGGGATAGGATAAATCAGATTAGCCCAAACTATAATTTTGAACATCTTATTAATAACTTAAAAGAGCATGCGGGATATACCTTACATAGCAAGAAACGCATACATCTTGTGTTAAATTGCACCTTGAACGAACATAACAAATCAGAAATATTTGACTTGATAGACTTTGCCTCTGAATATCAATTTAATACGATACATTTTTCTCTGCCACGCGGGAAAGAAGCTTATATTGAAGAAAATCAGGAGGAGTTAAAATCAACCTTATCGATGGCTGGAAAAAGGGCAGTGAAAGCAGGCATTTATTTTGTAAACCCTTTTGAGACATGTTGTGTTTATTTAAAATGGATCACTCCTTATCTATCGATTGATGGTGATATCTTTGCTTGTGCAGAAACTCTGTATAGGAATGAACAACTAGGAAATCTATCTAGCTCCTCTTTTGAGGACGTCTGGATGGGGCAGCGATACAAGCGGTTTCAAGAGGGACAGGCATGCAGGAGATGCAAGTTCCTATCAAACTGTGAGTTAAAGTTTCATAATAAAGTACTGGGAGGGTAGTCAAAGATATGGATGGCAGTGTAAACACATTACAAAAAGAGATGAGCCAAAACGATTTATATCGTTTAGTTACGAAAAGTGCCTACATAAATATTACAAATCGATGCAATGCTGCTTGCAGACACTGTATTGTAAAGGATGATGAAATTCCGATGATTGATGCAAAGAAGGAAGATGTCATGAATTGGCTTGTGCAGTTAAAGGAATGTGATGTGAAAGCAGTTCATTTTGTTGGAGGAGAACCTTTTGTACCCCGAAAAAGTCTGAATGCCTATGTTGAGAAACTTACTGAACTGGGCATATATTCTGGAGTAGTAACAAATGGTCTATGGGCAAGAACTTTGGAAGAGGGTATTGCTGTCCTAAAGGAGATGCCTGGTTTACAGGGCTTGATTATAAGCTCTGATAAATACCACCTGGAGTTTATTAATGAGCAGATTGTAAAAAATGCGATTGAAGCCGGATTAGCAACTGGAAAATTTGTGAGTATCAATGTAACTTATGTTGAGAGTGATGAGGTAAAAGAAATTAACAGAATCTATAAGGAATATCAGAATAAGATTTCCATACAACCGGTTAAGGCAATGCCTTTTGATGGAGAAGACTCCAAAAAGATTAAGCGGTTTAAACCATTTCAAAAGCCAAAAAAATTAGGTGCCTACTGCGGAATTGGAAACTATTTCATTGACATAGATGGAAGGATAGATGCTTGTTGCCAATCTGCTAGATCAAAAGATACGAAGTATCTTCATTTGGGTAATATGAATGAAAGGCCGTTGTCTGAATTGCTTGTGGATTATAAAAACAATGAAGCTTATCAATTTATACATAAATATGGGCCCAAAGGTATCGTGGAGTTTTTTATGGAGAGTGAGTTTGCCAAAGAACTTATGGAAAAAGAATTTACCAGTGGTTGTGATGTTTGTTATGAGTTGCTGGATAATCCCGGGTACTATCAATATTTCATTGAGAAGCTAAGAGAAAGAGAAGAAATATGATGAATAGTTTATGTGAGTCGGATCTTTGGGCAGATAAATACTTAGAGCCTGTAAGGAAAATAGCGTGTAAGGTTCCACAAGTGGTCTCTTTTGAAGTAACTACAAGGTGTCAGTTGGATTGTATTTATTGTACCAGGGATAAAGAGAACCCAGAGGATTTTTCGCTTGAGCATTTAGGACAATTATTACAACACTTAGAAGGGGTAAGGAATCTGATTATCTGTGGCATGGGGGAATCCTTCTGCTATAAAGATATCTACGAATTGATATGGAGCCTAAAGGACTATAAGATTTCCATTATAACCAACGGTGCTGTTTCTATTGATTTTAAAAAGCTGAATCAGGCGGGAAATGTTGAATTACTTGTATTTTCGATAGATGCAACAACAAAGGAGAAAATGGATGTTATCGCAAAGAATTACAACTATGATGTCTTGAAAAAGAATTTAAGTAACTTAAGAAGGTATCCGAACATAGTCGGAATTATAAACAGCACGGTGAATGAAAGAAACCTGGATGAAATTACGAATCTCGTAGAATTTGCGGCCCTCCATGGATTGCAAGCGATCAGCTATGGTTTACCAATTGGAGAGGAAGAATTTATCAGTGAGAATAAAGAGAAAATAAAAAGTTTGATAACTGAGGCTATCCAGCTGGCGAAAAAGAAACACATCATCATAAATCAGCCTTACCGGTTAAGCTGCAATACCAAAGGTAGCATTGTACCAAATATTAGATTAGATGGAGAAGTTTATCCCTGCTGTAACGGAATGAATCAGAAGGAAGCGATCGGGAATCTATATAAAGAAAGTTTGCGAAAACTATGGGCAGAGTATGCAACTCCTTTGTTAACAAGTGATTTTTGTAAGGAATGTAAACTTTTAAATAATTTATTAAGGATAGCAGAGTAAATACATAGGTAAGGAGATTGGTAAATGAAAGCGATAAGTGTACATTTAACAGATCAATGCAATAATTCATGTATCTTTTGCGTGGTGAATTCTCATAAAGAAAGAAGAGAAGGGGTGAATAAAAAGGTACTGTATAAATTCTTAGAAGAGAATGCGAATCAAGGCTATGAATCAGTGAATATTCATGGTGGTGAAGCAACAGTACTTGATGATTTTGAGGATATCTTAAAGATGATTCAGGATTTAAATTACAAAGAGGTTAGTTTACAAACCAATGGGCGTAAACTTTCAGATTTTGATTATGCAAAAAGATTATATGAATTAGGTGTAAAGTTGTTTGTAGTATCCATGCATGGAAAAGATGCTGCACAGCATGATTTTATTACTCAGGAAGCAGGAAGCTTTAACGAAGCCATGGAAGGTATTAGAAATGCAAAAAGGCTGGGAGCGAAGGTTAGAACCAATACAGTAGTCTATAAAAATAATATTGATAGCTTGACGGAGATAGCAAATCTTATTATTGATTGCGGAGTGGATCATATTAATATTTCGGGCTTACATCCGGTCGGAAAAGCTTATCAAAATTTTCATCAGGTTACCCCGAAATATTCAGAAATTATGCCACAAGTCTTTCAAATGGTGGATCAATGTAACAAGAGGAATACTATCGTAACGTTAGAAGGTTTCCCAACCTGCATGGTAAAAGGGTATGAAGATTATCAGCTGCAGTGGGAAGATATTCATTTCAAATTACTCTATCATAACTTTATTATAAAGAATTACGCAGACTTTATGGAAAATGAAACAAAGCGGCATGGCATAGCATGTGAAGAATGCCTGCATAAAAAGAATTGTGGTGGAGTATACAAGGAATATCTTGAGTTTTATGGCTGGGATGAGTTTACTACTGCTGTTGGTTAGGGGTAGCTGCCATGATAATACTATTTATTGTTACTAGTTTTTGGGCTTATGGCGAGCTTGGTATTGCATGTGAGTTTGCATTACGGGTAAGAGAAGCTGGACATAAACCATATTTTATTATTCCGCCGTCACATGATAAAACTATTGAAAAATATGGATTTCCATACACTACACTCCTACCTAAGAATGGAAAGATTAATCGCATTCTATTAACTGATATAGAGCTAAGGCTTAAACCAGAGATTATTTTATTGGCTGATTTTTTAAATTATAATTTCTGTGAAAGTCATTATGGACTGACTCCTGATGATTTGAAAATTTTTTCGGGAAAACTAGGGACATTTGATAATTTTGATTGGGTTATTACTGGAAATCAAATGGATACCTATGGATTTCGCGCCGAAAAATTTGGAGAGATTGATGTACGCAGGTATGGATTTCGTTTATGCCCTTGCCCTATTGTTAACCCAAATTCCGGAGAACGGGAGAATACCTATCATTATTCCCTGTTTACTCGGCTCCTGCCGTACCGGGTGGATGCAACAAAGAGTTGGAAAGAAAAACTTGGTTTACCTACAGATAAAAAGCTGATTTTGTTTACACATGCACCATGGCAGGAGACTTATAAGCAATATCCGGATGTTGAGGCATTTGTAAAAGCAAGTAATGAGGTATTTTACTATATAATAAAATGCTTGGCTAAGGAACATACGGTATTGTGCATTGGTGCCAAAGGATATTTTTCAGAGTGTGAGAATGACCATATCTTATATAAAGAGCAGCTACCTCCAAAGGAGTTTGAACAGTTCTTGCTGGCGACCGATCTTTTCGTCTCCAGAAATATAACCTCTACTTCACTCGCAAGAGCAGTGTTATCAGGAATTCCTTGCGTTAATTTTAGTAACTCCTTATTCTTTTCTAAAACCAAACCACTTAGGAAAGAACAGTTACCATTTAAACCAACTGTTTTAGTGGAAGCGATATTTGAGAAGTTAGAGCGATGCTATCCCTATCGGATGTTTCCGGTTGGCTGGTATAAATTTTTAGCTCCGGTTTTGAAAAACAATCCATATGGAAAAGCTTTATTATTATTAGAACAGTTTGATGTTACGAATTCCTTGAAAAAGATAAAGGAATTGTTACAGGGGGAAGAAAGAAAAGAGTGTTTGCAGCAGAGCTTGTGCCAATATAAACAAATACTGAAGGAACTTCCAAGTGTTGCACAAATTATTGAAAAAATAAGAGAAGAAGGCAATCTATAATCAAAACCTTAGTTGCAGAAGGAGGCTTATCGTTGATTGAAAGAATTTCATTTTTACTAGTACCAAGCGAAAAGGCACTGAAACCGGAAAGCTATTCTTACCTTCCACCGTTAAGTATAGGCACCTTAGGAGGATATCTGAATCAGAAGGGATATGATGTAACGCTTTATGATTTAAATACAGTTGGCATAGACTCTTACAGCGATGATATAGAAGATTATCATTTTATTTACAACAAAGATGTGGTGCTAAGCTATATCGCTGGAGAGATACATTCTGAGGTTGAGAGATTTATGGAATATCTTTTGCGGGATATCGCACTTAAAAATCGTCAGATCGTTGGCATCTCTTGCGGAGCAGATTTTTCTCTCTTTCAGCTTCATAGTGCTTTCCTTTTAGCAAAATATATTGAGAGAAAGTACAAGATTCCAGTTGTAATTGGAGGTAATA
Organism: Bacillota bacterium; assembly: GCA_023457255.1. Lineage (GTDB taxonomy): Bacteria > Bacillota > Clostridia > Lachnospirales > Lachnospiraceae > Lachnoclostridium. The sequence goes on from JAEWMB010000022.1 coordinate 56,235, forward strand.
ACATAACTTATCTAACCAGTTTTAAAGATATATACAAGGAGCTGATTGAAGAGGTGCTTAGAAACTTTCATTACATTATGAAAGGGCCTGGTGCAATTATTTGGGCTGAATTCCTTGATATCTTAAATGGCAGAAGTGATAAAGCTGTGAAGGAGTTAGATGGAATGGTTTACTTACGTGGGGATGAGATTATAGAAAATTGGGAGCAAGATCCTTGCATCGTACGTCCGGACTGGCTGAATTTAAATATGGAGCCATATTATGTGAAGGTTAAGGAAGCAAAGAATGGAAAAGAAGAAATGGAAAATGAAATCCATATATTTAAATGGCCTTATTATCTTACCAAGTATGTAAATGATGTCAGAAAGAAGCAAAATAAAGAAGGTTATCTAAAAACTCTGGTTCTACCTTACATATTTAACTATAACTGCCCATATGCTTGTGCTTTTTGTTCGGAAAGTGATGAGAAAAGGAAAAGAGTAATTATGGGAGAGGTGGATAAGGTTGTAGAAGACCTTATTTATCTTTCAAATAAATATCATACTAACTATTTTTATTTTCTAAATAATGCTGCGAATGCATCACCAAAATTCCTTGATGAGTTATGTAAACAACTAATAGTACGCAAGGTTGATTTGAAATGGTCCGATTGTGCAAGGTTTAATAACATGACTTATGAAAGGCTTAGCTTAATGAAGAGGGCAGGATGCCGCAAACTTGTCTTTGGATTTGAAACAGCAAGTCTAAAGCTGATAGACTTAGTGGAAAAGAACATTGATCTAAACCATGCGGAGCAAGTGATGGAGTGGTGTTATGAATTGGGAATTTTTGTTGATCTGGAGGTGATAATTGGATTACCTCAAGAAAATGACGACGATTTTAATGCAACCATCGAATATATAACGAAAAATAAGAAGAAGATTAATTATTTAGCAATTAACGAATTTTTTGTAGTACCAAACAGTAAAATCGGACGCTATCCAGAACGGTATGGAATTAAGCTTATTCGTAATATTATTACCTACGAAAAGATTTTAAAGACAAGCCAGAAGGGACTAAAGGATACAAAGCTAAGTCATGCAGCTAACTTTAAACTCTACAAATACAACGAAGTAAACGGAAGAAATTACAGAGAAATTTCAGAAAAAAACAAAGTTTATCTAAGGTATATCAATGGCTTACAAAATAAAGAGTTTGATGAAGTAGAGTATGTTCATCGAATTATAGAAAGAAAGTGTTAGTAAATGGTTAGATAAAGGGGTTTGATAGAACAAACCATTTTATAAAATAATTTGAAGGAGAGGTTATATTATGTCGGACGAAAATAAGAAGAGTGAAATGCAAGAAGACAATTCGGGAATCAAAATGGTGGTACTGCGTATTTTATCGGATCCTGATTTTAAAGAAGAATTAATTGAGGATGTAGATAAGGCATTAGAAGGCTATGAATTAAGTGAGGTACAAAAGATATTGATTAAATCCTTAAGTCCGGAGGATATAGAGAATTTAACACCAGATAATATTGAGGAGTATTTTTCTGCAGATACTGCTGTATATACACCGGATGAAGCTGCTGATTTAGATGAATACGAGACGTTTGATGATGACGACATGTTTGATGAATAATAGGTGAGAAAATGAGGTATGTAACTCAAAAGGATGAAGAGCTAGTAAAATCAATTAATTTAATGATGAATATGCCACTTAATAAAGAGAAGGTTTGGGAGCAGCTAAATGGTTATTATAAAAGCAATCCGGATAATGTTGAGGCAGCATTTTCTTTTGGTTTTTATAATTTCTTGCTCGCATCTAAAATTGCGGATTCTAACATAAGTATAGAAAAGATAAAACAAATTCTTATTGCTTATGATGATGTATTAAGGATGGAATCAGATTATTGGTTGGTTCTTATGTTCAAAGGGATTTTATTACTGGCACTGCCAGAGATTATGCAGGACGATGCTGCTTTTACAAAAACAGTAGAGACAATGCTAGGTATTCAAAATTCAGCGAAAAAAACACATGCCTATTTTCTGGTACCATACATAATGTATGCGGATTACAAATTTTCTAGAAATGATTCAACCGATGCGTTAAGGCTGATAGAAGACGCAGAAAGACTTAATATAGAAGAGGTGGATCACTTCCGGTGCCTGAATGATTATTTCAGAAAGCCTTTGAAGGATTTCTCGAATCGTCTGTCAAGATCCAACGAGGAGTTGGCAGCCCTAAAAGTGAAGGCACTAAACAATCAATATTTTTTAAAAAAATAAGAATGGGATGCGTATGATTAAGATATTATTTGTTACCTTGGGTCATCTTTCCGCAGGAGAGTTTACCATTGCCTTTGAATTTTGCAAGGGATTACCAAAAGAAGAGTTCGATGTATGTTTTCTGACTTCTACGAAAGGTACGAGTTATCTAAAAGAAAGCAAAATTAGATATGTCGTGCTGGAACAGTCGGATTCTCTGTCTAATCTTGAGGATAAGAGTAGAAACAAAAAAATTACAGACGATATAATGAAGCAGTTTAAACCGGATTATGTGATAGCTTCCGATGTGTATACATTGTGGTATTCTCATACCTGGACAGGACTAAACCTGGAGATTTTTAAGGAGTACGGGGTACCGATTGGAAGTTTTGACAGTTACGAATTTTCTTCAACCGACTTTGTTCAGGATTATTACGGGGGATATAAGGCTACAATTCCGGATTATATCAATCAATGCGATTTTGTGATTCGTTATTGTCCAATTAATAAAATCCAGGAAACTGAAAGGAATGTAAAACTTACATATTTGTTCGGAGAGAAATTGGAGCTTACCAAGGAACAACGGTTGGAGTTTAAAAGAACATTTAATCCAAATCAAGAAAAGGTTATATTTATTACAAGCTCAAACTGGGAGAGTCTGAATGTGAATAGATTACCGGCTTTAACCAATTTAATGGATTGGGTACCCCGTATCTTAATTCATTCTATTGGCCAGTTAAATGAAAAACTAACGATTATCCATGTTGGACCTCAGAGTTATAAGAGTTTGATTCCGTGTAAAAATATTACTTATTTTCACTATCCATTCATAAGACCTGAGATTTTTGATACTCTTTTAGCAGCTTCGGACCTATTTCTTACAACGAATATCATATCATCCACTTTAGCGAAGGCAGTCTATGCCACGGTTCCTGCGATTGTTCTCCAGAATGACAAGCTGGTAAACTATAATAATTTAACGGAACAGCTTAGACGAATGCCTGATTGGTATCAAGAGATGGCAAGAGATGTGAAAATTGCTTATCCGTTTCGGCTCTTTCCTTTTGGCTGGTATAGTTTTTTAAAGCCATTGTTCCATAACAATGAATATACGGACACCTTTCTCCAAAGTATTCTTTTTCAAAATGCCAAGACAGTCAATCTGCTAAGGTCTTATCTGTATGAGGAGAATTTGTGTTCAGCTTTGAAGCAAAGGCAAAGTATTTATGTTGATAAGGTGATTCAATTACCGTCTCCTAGGAACGTAATCGAATCTTTAGCGGAGTGAGAACCGATTTTGATAGCTTTAAAACGTTGATTGCAACAGGGAGGATTCAATGCCGTATGATTATGTAAAATTAATGGAAGAACCGTTTATTGCTGTTCCCAAGTTTACTAAAAAGCAGCAGAAGACATTTTTAATTAAAATGGATAATTTTTATCTAAATCCGATGGGGCGTGTCTATAAACAGCAGAGACTTCATTCTGAATATTCACGTGAGATAGAAGATGTTTATGGTGACGCTATTATGTTTACGAACTATCGATGGAATAGAATATTATTTGAAACACGGATACCGAAGAAGGAAACTACCTTAACAGACTGGACGTTTATCAAGGATAAAAAATTTCAATCGCACGTTATTTTATCTAATGATAAACTGGTGGAACTAAGCAAAGAAGATATCGTGTCAAGAGAGGATAGTAAGAATTGCTTTGAATCGATTGCACAAGAGTATAGCACATTACCAAAGCTGCCTTCAAGTTATTTAGTGATTATGCAGACCTTTGATATCTTAGCTTTTGAGATTTATCTATCCTATATTTATACTTTTTCAACAGACAATCACGGGTGGATTATGGATAAAACAATTACTATAAAACCACCGGAAGCGGAGCATATGGAGGCTTCAGATATATCTTTTGGAATGTTTTCAAGCCAGTCTTCTTTTAAAAATAATAAATTCAAAATTAAGTTAGCAGGCTATGGAATGGTAAATGAGAAACTATGTGCAATCTTTGATTATTACTGTGATCATTCCAAAGTAAAAATGCAGGATAAACATAATCAAAAGATTCAAAGGAATGGCACCTCCTACTATCAGGGACAACTTTTTTTAGATCTAAATACCGGTGATTTAGAAAGGGGCACTATGCTTGAGAGCTACATTGCATTGCAGGAAGGAAACAAAAAAACTGCAATTAATATAAGAAGGAAAGTAATTTGTGAAGCAGTGAAAAAGGAATGAGGATAAATGGATGCAGTTTGTGAAGCAGCTATATTGATGTAACTAAAATGAGAGGGAGAGATTATTGGAAGTAGAAAAAGGATTTTATAAAAATCAGCCCCGTATGGTACTGTTTGAAATTACTACTAGATGTAATTTAGCATGCAGCTATTGTACTGCCCGTCAATTAGTGAAAGAGCCGAAAGATTTGGAAATTGATAAGATAAGAGAACTAAGGCCGGCACTTGAAGCTTTTGAGTATATTGCATTTTGCGGCTTAGGGGAAGCACTCATACATAAGAACTTCTATGAGATATTAGAAATTTTTAAGGATAAAAAGATAGTGATCGTTACCAATGGATCTGTACCCATTGATTATGAACGTCTTATCCGTTATGACAATATTGATGCTATTACATTTTCAGTGGATGGTGCTACGGAAGAGAGTATGAAGAGGATTTGCACCAGATATCGGTTTGATGTGTTATTAAAGAATCTGGAGGAAGGCTTAAAATACGGCGTAAATTGCGCATTCAATACCACAATTACTGAGGATACCTATAAGGAACTTAGCGGAATACAAGATATGATTGTTAAGTACGGTGTAAAGTGTTTTAAGCTTGGGCTGCCTTTAGGGAAGGAAAAATGGGTGAGTGATCATATCAACGAGATACACGATGCGCTGTATAAGATACGGGATAATATGAAAGAGCTCAGTGTAATCTATGAAGATCCATTTGAAGTAAAGTGCTGTTGTGATAATGCACCAATTGCAGTGGTATCGAAGAATGGAAATTTCTATCCTTGCTGTGATTATTTTTGCGGTCGCCCTTTGGTGGGAAACCTATATCATCACAGCTTTATAAATATTTGGAATAAATCCTCCTACGAAGGATTTCGAGAAGGTAAGTTTTGTAGTAGATGTAAGCAATATCATAATCTGAAAGAGTTAGCAGTACCGAAAATGGCATGGGAGGCATAATAGTGATTCAGCTTAAGAATGTTATTAAAACCTATAATAATAGGAATGTTGTGAATGATATCACATTTTCAATCAATACGGGTGAAATATTTGGATTTTTAGGACCGAACGGAGCCGGAAAAACAACTACAATAAAGATGGTCGTTGGATTATTACAACCCACTTCAGGAGAAATATGGATTGGAGAAAATAACGTATTAACAGATAAAAGGAAGATATATCAGGACATCGGAGTAGTTTTTGAACTTCCCAATCTTTATATGAAAGCTTCTATTAAGAAGAATCTAAAGATTTTTGCTGAACTATATCATTTACAACGTTCTCGTGTTTATGAGGTGATGGAAGACCTGCAATTACTTGACAAACAAAAAGTAAAAGTTGAAAAACTCTCGAAGGGATGGAAGCAAAGAGTTTTAATTGCAAGAGCGTTACTTCACAAACCGAAGGTACTTATTTTAGACGAACCGACGAGTGGGCTGGATCCTAATACCGCGGCACTGATTCGAAATTATATTAAGAAATTAAACGAAGGAGGCACCACCATCATCATAACCACTCATGATATGCATGAAGCGGATGAACTAAGTCATCGTGTGGGCATCATGAACAATGGAGAGATGATAGCAATCGGTAAGCCAATGGAATTAAAAGACATGTACCTGAAAAAAGAGATAAGAATCGAGTACATGGAGGAGGGAAATGTAATTGCTAAGTGCTTAGAAATCGGAATACCGGAAACGGAAGAACTGATTACCCAATTAAATATCCAGGGGAGATTGATTAGCATGAATCGAAGTGAAAATTCCTTAGCAGAAGTTTTTGCTGTATTAACAGGAGGGCAATTAAGTTGAAAAATGTTGTGAGCTTGATGAAAAATGAAATTCAAAATTATATGAAGAATCCTTCAATATTAGCTCTTGTCTTCTTACCGATTTTTATGTCTAAGATTATAACAAAATCAATGGAATTAACAGGGCAGGACATCTTTTTATTAAGTATATGGATTCTTTTTGCGCAGGTAATGGTTGGGATTATGTTAACCGGACCTAATTTAATTGAAGAAAGAGAAGCTAAGACAATTGATGCCTTGCTTTGCTCTCCTCTAAGCTTCGGTCAAATTATTTGCGCGAAAGGTATTGCTATCCTAATACTTTCTATGTTTTCTCAAATCTGTGTGTATTTGATTAACGAAGGATTTCAACCGGAGCTATTACTACTACTGATACCGATGTTTCTTGGAGGAATCCTTTTTATTTTAATTGGAACTGTGATAGGGCTTAAGGTGAAATCATCCCAAAGTGGTTCTGCAGTCTCAGCTTTTGTTATGGTAGTTTTGTTTTTAATTGTGTCCGTTTATCAGCTTTTACCAAAGTGGAGCTACAAGTTTGTTTTGCTTATACCTAGTATCAGTGTAACTGAAGTAATCAATGAATTGATGTCTGTCAAAGGACTATTACTATATCAAAGCAGCATAGTAATCACATGGTTATTTCTTATTTGTATCGTGATTTCTCTTATAGGGAGAAAGTGGACGCGTTAAGTATGACGGAAACGGAGGTCTTTATGAAACCTGTTATGGGATATATACCTGCGGGGGGAAGAGGAAGTAGGATGAAACCATTTCGGTTGTGTAAGGAATTGTTACCAATCGCTATCCCCAGAGAAGAAAGTACCGAGGTTGTATTGCTAATTGAAAATGCAATACAAACCTTAGTATATGGCGGGGTAAAGGATATCGTCTTTACGGTAAATAATGAAAAAGATGCATTGATTAAATGTACAAACGATTATTCCATCGGAGATTATAAAGTACATAGCGCTTATATTTATCAGGATATTCAAAAAAATGAATATGGATTGCCTTTCGTAATTGCGGATGCGGCACCATTTTTAAGAGGTCATACAGTATTTATGAAATTTCCGGATACGATTGTCTACCCCTATGATTGTTTTAAAATATTATATGAATTACATCTTAGAAAAGCATCTGATCTTACGTTGGGAGTTTTTCCAACAAAAGCCCCGGAACGACTTGGTCCGGTTGTGTTAAATCCAGACGGAATGGTTTTAAAGATACAAGACAAACCGAAAAATCCACTGGCTAGTAATACATGGAATATTATTATATGGGAGGATAGCTTCCTTGATTTGACTGTTGAGATGGTAAAAGAAGCACGTTTACAAGGAAAAACAGAGAAAGAATTACTAATCTCGGATGTCTTTGAAAGAACGATGGAAAATGGGCTAAGTGTTTATGGCTATACGTTCGAGGATGGCTTCTGTCATGATGTATCATGCGTGGAGGACGTACTTCATATGTGGAGGACTGGTCCTAAGTGAGGCTTCGTATGCCAGGAAGTGGTGGTTATAATGAGATATATGAATCATAAAGATCATGAAATGTGGAATGCGGTGAAATTATTAGTGAAGCTGAATAAGAAAGAAGAAGTTTTTCTGTCTCTTTTAAAAACCACAGAGATAAATGAAGAGAAAGCAGACTATTGGTTTTATAAAACACTATATCTTAGTGAGAACTTAAGTAAAATTGGTTCTGAAATGGAAATTTTTGATTGTTATGAAGAACTGTTAGATTGTTGTAATACTGCAATCAGTTTAGATAATAAGCATTGGCCTGCTTATTATCTTCGCTCCTTATTTAGTGTATTAATTCAAGAATCTATGAAGGGTGAGGATGAGACACTTCACTATTTATTACCCTGTTTTCGAACCTATTCTGAGTTGATGGAGGAGGCAGAGGAACTATTAAAGGTTCAAAAAGACGAGAAAGAAGATCCTGTCTTCTTTCTGCCATATTGTATAAAAGCTATGATATGTTTGGAGGAAGATAAGTTGGAAGAAGCAATTACCTTAATCCGGTCAGGCCTTAATAACACGAAACCTGGCTTCCTGCACTATATTCCTACACTGTTTCAAATCCCATTCTATAAATTATATTATAATGAAAAGTTAACAAATAGCGAGGTAAAAAAGCATCTCAGAAAACGATTTTCTGATATGTTTTCGATTAAGCTTAGGGAAAAGAGAAGTTGCGGAAAAGTAGTGTTATATTAGTGAGGGCAATGTATGGGTGATATGCAAGAAAAGGCGTTGGAGTACTTATGGCAGTTTGGAACTAGCCGTAAAAAGGTAATTTCTTCTGGTGGGCCTGTAATTTTTGAAAAGGCAAAAGATTGCTACTTATTCGATATTGAGGGTAGAAAATATATTGATGCTTTATCAGGAGCATGGGTTGTGAATTCAGGGCATAAACAGCAAAAGATTATTAATAAGATTATAGAACAGTATGATAACCTGGAATATGCTATGTCATCGGAAGGATTCACAAATAAGAATGCAGTGCTTTTAGCGAAGGAACTAAGCGATATGTTACCTGGAGGAAAGAAGTGTATCTATTTTACCTCCGGAGGATCAGAAGCCGTAGAAATTGCCTTAAGATTCGTTAGAATCTACCATAAAATCATCGGAAAGCGAAAGAAGGATAAAATTATTGCAAGGCATGGCTCCTATCATGGAGGGACGTTGTTCACACTGTCTGCTTCTGGTTATGATTTAATCAGCAAATCCTTTGGACCAATTCCTGAGGGTATCGAAAAGACGGTACAGCCATATTGTCATAGATGTAAGCATGGGGCTTCGGAATGTGGTTTTGTATGTGCGGATGATTTAGAACAGATTATATTATCGAATGGACCGGAAACGATAGCAGCATTTATAGCAGAACCTATTTCAGCTAATTCAGGAGTTGCAATACCGCCAAAAGGATATTGGCAAAGAGTAAGATCAATTTGCGATAAGTATGAGGTGCTGCTTATTGTAGATGAGGTTTTAACGGGGTTTGGCAGAACCGGTAAGATGTTTGGAATTGAGCATTTTGAGATAGAACCAGATCTGATTACCTTATCAAAGGGCTTGAGTTCTGGATACGCTGCGCTTGGTGCTGTAGCTATCAAGAAGGAAATAAGCGAAAATATTCCGGACAATGCGTTTTTGCCTCAAGGCTTTACCTACTCAGGCCATCCGGTTAGTTGTGCTGCGGCATTAGCTAATATAGCATTTATGAAAGAAGGAGAATTACATAAAAACTCAGAGGTGATGGGGATATATCTACTTGAAGAACTTCGCAAACACCTTTGTGGGAATCCTTTCGTTGAAGATATTCGCGGTATAGGTTTGCTTGCTTGTGTGGAGCTAACAGCAACCAAGGGAAACCAAGAGCTTACTGGCTTTTTGTCTCAGTATTTCTTAAGTGAGGGTTTATATACAAGAATTATTAAGGAATATATCCACATAGCACCGCCGTTAATCATTGGGAAAGAGGAAATTGATAAAATCATCGGCATTGTCGTTAGTGGTCTTTATCAATGCAAGAAGATTTAGTTACTGGTTGATACCACATTTTTAAGGAAAGGGTGCTTTAGGTGAATGTACCAAGTAATGTTATCGGAATTTATTTAACAGATGTCTGTAATTATAAATGTGTGTTTTGCTCGGTGGATAATCCGTCGAAAGAAGAAGAAAGCATAGAAAAAGAAAACATTTTTAAAATATTGGAGGAAAATAAGGATTCTGATTATCATGCAGTTGCGCTCTGGGGTGGTGAACCTACGACCAGAAAGGATTTCTTTGAGATACTGGAAAAAATAAAAGAATGTCACTATGAAACAGTGATCATAGAAACGAATGGATCGAAATTCTCTGATATAGAATTCTTAGAAAAAACACTAAGTAATGGGGTTAATTATTTTATCATTTCAATTCATGGTGCGAATGCAGAGGTACAGGATGCTATTTCTCTTGTAGGAGGAAGTTTTGATAGAACTATTAAGACGATAGAAAATTTAAAAGAGAGAGGGATTGCGGTTAGAACCAACACCGTTGTCAATACATTAAACTATCAACAGCTGCCAGAAATTGTTGAGATGTTAATACAAAAAAATGTTGATCATATCAATATTTCAGCGTTAAGAACCATTGGTAATGCTGCAAGAAATCTTAAAATGATTACTCCGTCATTTTCCGAAGTGAGTGAGAGTGTAAAAAAAGCTCTTGATCTAGCGATTGGAGCAGAAAAGAGTATAAGTTTTGATGTTTTTCCATCCTGCACTGTCAAAGGTTACGAAGAATACCAATTAAAATGGACAAACTTTAAAATGTTTTATGGAAACAAGGTTGTAAATGATTTTGCCAGATTCACCAATAACTTAAAAAGCAAGGGAACAGTATGCAAAAAATGTCCGAAATTAAAGCTTTGTGGCGGTGTTTTTCGCGGGTATGTAGATTTGTTTGGGTGGAGTGAGTTTGGTTATTAAAATTAGTTTTTGTATCCATAGAGGAGATACCAAGTTTGTGCTGCGCCAGACTTGAGCTATTAGCGCTCCAAAAGACAGCCGCAGCATGGAGGCTAACAATGAAAGAAGATAGCATTTTTTTTGAACGGATATTAAAGGCCTTTGCTTCAGTTTATATCAGTATAACTGATAAATGTAATTTGCATTGCAGGCATTGTTCCGAACGGGATGGAACCGTATTACCGGATGCTTACGAAGAAGACGTTTTAAAATGGATTGATCAGATAGCATACTCAAAGAGTGTGAAAAACGTATCGTTTGTTGGTGGAGAGCCCTTTTTATGCATTGAGAAGTTAAGGAATTATATTGCTTGCGCAAACAAAAAAGGTTTGATGACAACGGTTATTACCAATGGTTATTGGGCCACAACTCAGGAAAATGCGGAAGCCATAATAAAATCAATGAAAGGCTTAAGCTGTATTACTGTGAGCTCGGACCGCTATCATCTAGAGTTTATTAACAAAGAAATCATTAACAATCTGGTCAAAGCTTGCTTAAAATTGAAGGTTATGATAAATATTAATATCACCGCAGCAAGTAAGGAGGAGGGAAATGAGTTCAAGAAGATATATGAACAATTCCTTAAAAATAATGTTCAAATCATTGTTTCTCCTATGTTTTACTGGGGTGCTGCTACAAAACTAGAAATAGAAAAGTTTAAATACCTTCATTCCATCGGTGAATTAAGAAGCTATTGTGAAATACGTAATCATCATATTGATAGTCTAGGAAGAGTATATGCCTGTTGCGGAGCTACGCTGGGTAATGATACCGATTTTTTATTGTTAGGAAACCTAAATGAGGAGTCCTATGATTCTATCCTGAAAAAAAGAAATAGCAATCCCTTGTTTTGTTTCCTTGATAAATCCGGACCGAGGGGCTTGGCGCAGTTAATCTATGATAGTACTTATTATGAGGAATTTAGGGATCTGGAGTTTACACAGGATTGTGAATTGTGCAGAATGCTATTAAATAACAAAAAGATATATCAATACTTAAAACAGAAGAGCTGTATCAACAGTCCCTAGGAGACAATTTGTCCTCTAGGGGCATTTTAAAATGAAGATCAGTTCCCTTTATGTGATAGGCTTGATAAGCTATATAAAATAAAAATAGTTTTCTATAACTCCTGTTCTCAAACCTTTTGTAAAATCCATCAAGAAATTTAAAGGGAAAATACTGCATTTGATAATGTACATACTAGAGTGGAGGATGCGCCCTTGCTGCTCTTACATATTTATGCTATGATAGTCGCAATAAGGGTGGGGAAATAATAATAGGTTAAAATACATGGAGGATTCAGATGCGAACAATCAGTCAACTGAAAAAGGAAATTGAGGAATTACACATCAAGCCAACAGATACTGTAATGATACATACCTCGCTTCGTGCAATTGGAGAGGTTGAAAATGGTGCGGAGGGTATGATAAAAGCTTTTACCGATTACTTAAAGGATGGACTTTTGTTAATCCCTACGCATACATGGTCTTTTATAAGTGAAGAAAAGCCAACACTGGATTTAATGAATCCGGAAACGTGTATCGGAACACTACCCAATATAGCGGCGTCTCATCCTCTTGGGAAAAGGTCTTATCATCCAACTCATTCTATGACTGCTTTTGGAGAACGTGCCAAGGATTATGTTAAAGGAGAAGAAAATAGTGATACCCCGACATCACCGCAGGGCTGCTGGGGGCGTTTATATCAAGAAAATGCAAAGATTTTATTGATAGGTGTGGGACAGGAGCGAAATACCTTCCTTCATGCGGTTGAGGAAATCAACCATACACCACAAAGATTATCCGAGGTTAAGAAACAGTTACTGATTCGTAATGAAGACGGAACGATTACAAAACGTCACTCTCATGTTCACTATAATCCGTACTGCAATCATATTTCTGAGAATTATGTGAAATTTGAGCCTTATTTTTATTATGGAAAAGCTTTGGCTTATGGAACGTTAGGAAATGCGAAAGTACAGATATGCGAGGCAAGAGGCTGCGCTGATATTATGATAGCGATATCAAACCACTGTGACTTTGACTTATGCATTGATGATACACCGATTCCTTTCCCTGTGGAAGAACTTGATGGGTTACTAAAAGGTTAGTGTTATCTGTTCAGGGGGACAAGGAAATAAGATCATAATTTATAGAAGAGGGACTCTACTATCTTGTACAAGTTTATTTTGTATTAAGATATGTATAGTCCCTTTTAATTTTTATTCCCGTTTGTGGCTCTGGCGTATTCAAAATAAATAAAAGCACCTTTCTTTAACTTTATTTTATAGTTTGGCTGATACGAAGTAAGAAGAAAGAGACAAATTAAATGGGAGCCTTATGGCAGTAATCCATCCTTGAAACGACAGCTTTTTCGTGTTATAGTGAGTTGATGTGGCTAATTAAAGAGGCATGTACCAAAACAACAGTTAATACGAAAAGTATAATAATTTATTCCTTCTTTAATTTATAAAGGAAATAAAGGAATAAAAATAGAAGCTGACGTAGTTTACTGATATAGATAGGGAGTTATAGTAAATTTTAAAGCTACATTCGGATATGAATAGATAAGCGTTAGAAAAGAGGTTAAAATGAGGAAAGATTATCTGCCGATCAGCAGAGAAGACATGAATAATAGAGACTGGGATCAATGCGATTTTGTTTATGTGATAGGAGATGCTTATGTAGATCACCCCTCCTTTGGTCCTGCAATCATCAGCCGAGTACTGGAAAGTAACGGCTATAAGGTAGGTATCCTTGCACAACCGGATTGGAAGGATGAAAACAGCATACGGATATTAGGGACACCAAGGCTTGGGTTCTTAGTTTGCGGCGGAAATATGGATACGATGGTAAATCATTATTCGGTTGCAAAAAAACGCAGAGCAATGGATGCCTATTCTCCGGGCGGACAGATTGGACTTCGTCCTGACCGTGCTACGATAGTATACTGTAATTTAATTCGTAAAGTATATAAAGATGCTCCGATTATCATCGGAGGAATCGAAGCTTCTTTAAGGAGGCTTGCACATTACGATTACTGGAGTGATAAGGTAAGACGGTCTATTTTACTGGATTCTCAGGCAGATATCCTTTCTTACGGGATGGGGGAACATTCTATTGTTGAAGTAGCAGACGCTCTTAATAGCGGAATTTCTGTGAAAGACATAACCTTCATTGCCGGTACCGTTTATAAGACAAGAGACTTATCCTCTGTATATGAGCCGGTCCTGCTTCCATCTTACGAAGAGATTGTAAAGGATAAGGAAGTATTTGCACGCAGTTTTTATACTCAGTATATAAATACAGATCCTTTTACAGCAAAATGTCTTGTCGAAAGCTATGAATCGGGTGATTATGTAGTACAAAATGTTCCGGCAAAGCCACTTACACAGTCCGAGATGGACCGTGTGTATGCCCTTCCTTATATGCGTGATTATCATCCTTGTTATAAGGAGGAGGGAGGAATTCCGGCGATAGAAGAACTTAAATTTAGCTTAACCAGCAACCGGGGCTGTTTCGGTGGCTGTAATTTCTGCGCCTTAACCTTTCATCAAGGAAGAATGGTACAAACCAGAAGCCATGAATCCATTGTATCCGAGGCAACACTTCTAACGTGGGAACCGGAGTTTAAGGGGTATATTAATGATGTTGGCGGACCTACTGCTAATTTTCGTCATACCTCTTGTGAGAAGCAGAATACAAAGGGAGTGTGCTTAAATAAACAGTGCCTTTTCCCGAAACCTTGTTCGAATTTAAAGGTAGACCATGCGGACTATCTGTCCCTGCTTAAGAAATTAAGAGAACTGCCAAAGGTAAAGAAAGTATTTATCCGCTCCGGTATCCGTTTTGATTACCTAATTGAGGACAAAGATGATACCTTTATGAAAGAGTTATGCGAGAATCATGTGAGTGGTCAGCTAAAAGTTGCGCCGGAGCATATTTCTGACGCTGTTTTATCTATGATGGGAAAGCCGGAAAACTCGGTCTATGAAAAATTTATAGCACGCTATAAGAAGACCAATGAAGTCTTAGGAAAGAAACAGTTTGTTGTTCCGTATCTGATGTCCTCACATCCTGGGTCTACTCTAAAGGAGGCGGTTGCTTTAGCTGAATATTTACGGGACATCGGATATATGCCGGAACAAGTGCAGGACTTTTATCCAACCCCATCTACCATTTCGACCTGCATGTATTATGCCGGAATAGATCCCCGTACGATGAAGCCGGTATATGTGCCAAAGTCACCGCATGAAAAGGCAATGCAGCGAGCTTTAATACAGTATCGTAATCCTAAGAACTATAAATTAGTAGTAGAAGCCTTAACATTAGCAAACCGTACAGATTTAATCGGTTATGATAAAAAGTGTCTGATACGGCCAAATTATATGGATAAGGATAGGTTTGGAAGCAGGTCGGCAGAAGCAGGAAAGGCTTCTTTTAGAAAGGTTGGTACCAAAGGAACATCAGGTTTGGGAGATGGCAAATTCCAAAGCGGCAAGGAAAGTCGCAGTGCACGAGGCGGATTTGGAAGTAAATCCGGAAGAGATGTGCAAAAAAGTGAATCCAGCCGTTTGAGCGGCAGAAAACCTGAGAATAAGAAATCCGGTAAAACAATTCGTAATACGCATAAAAAGAAATAAAGTTGAGTTTTCCTAAGAAGGGATACTTACGGTAAGGGGCTAAAACTCACTGTAAGTATCTCATTTGTGTGTCTATATCCATCCGCCATCAAAGCCAATGATTTGCCCGGTTAGATAGGAGCTTTCCTTACAAAGGCTATATACCGTATCAGCAACTTCCGCTGCAGCTGCCATACGCCCCATGGGAATCTCTTCACACAGTGCCTCACGCTCTTTGGCAGAAAAACATTGATTCATCTCAGTATCAATAACACCACAGGCAAGAGCATTAACCGGGATGTTACTAGGTGCAAGTTCTTTGGCGAGTGCTTTGGTAAATGAGTTTACAGCACCCTTGGTGGCAGAGTAAACGGCTTCGCAAGAAGCACCGCAGTTTCCCCATACGGAGGAGATGTTTAATATTCGTCCGCTTTTCTTTGATACAAACATAGGTACCGCCAAATGGCAGGTATTAAGAATAGAAAAAAAATTCACTTCTATTAACCTTGTCCACTCTTTTGGTGTCATATCTGTGAATAAACCTATATGGGAAACTCCTGCATTGTTGATAAGTACGTCAAGTTTGCCAAATTGTTGCTTAATTTCCTCAAATAATGATTCTACCATAGGATATTCACTGATATCCCCAGCGAATTTAAGGCAGGGAACGGATAAAGACAGAATTTCCTCCTGCAAAGAATCCAGTTCTTTTGATTCCTTTGAGCCATTTATAATAACGGCATAACCTTCTTTTGCAAATTTTAATGCGATAGCTCTTCCGATACCTCGGGAGGAGCCGGTAATAAGAGCAACTTTATTCATTTACCACTCCGGTTCCTTTCTATGAATTATTTTTAGTATATCGGTAATTGCTATTTATTATAGCACAAATTTTATGAGAGATAAAAGAATTTCTATCCTGTGCCAGATTGGAATTTGGGTCAAAGCATGGTATAATGTCGGAGGTATAAAATGAGCGGAGGGAACATTCATGAAAAAGAGAATTGTTGGAATACTAATCCTATTATTGGCCGGAACCGGAATCTTTCGTTTTGGTATGATTGCAGGCGCGGCATCACAGGAACCTGGTTCTGCCGGAGATCCGCTAATTACCCAAAGTTATCTGGAACAGAGATTACGGGAAGTATCCGGTGGTGATGCTTTACAGAGTGGATTTCAAAAAGTAAACATGGTAAAAGGGAAGAGTTTATACTTAAATGAAGGTGCAGAATGTATTGTCTACAGCGGCGAAACTGCCGTACTTGGAAGCAAAGGACTAATCAATACAACTTCGGGTGTATTGGCAAAGAAAAGCAGCACCGTAAAGTTGTATCATCAGTATGTGTCACCGTCAAGTGCCAGTGGGATAAAGGCGATGGCAAACAGCATAATTTATGTGAAAGGAAGTTATTCCATAGATTAATAGATTAGATAGAAGCTATGGAGTTATGGTTTTTATATGGAGTGGTTGGGAAAGAGAACGAAAAAAAGAGATGTTTGCTTGCTGTTATTGGGAACCTTATTAATTGCAGTTTCTATCAACTGGGTATATGATCCGATGGGGATGGTAACCGGTGGTGTTACCGGACTTGCGATTGCAATTAAAGAATTGGCCCTTCGAGCGTTTGGCACAGGAATTCCGGTATGGTTGACTAACCTTATTATAAATGTACCGTTGTTTCTAGTGAGTTTTTTTGTTCTGGGTAAAAAGTTCATTGGAAAAACGTTATTAGGAGCGGTGTCCCTGACTTTATTTATCTATCTGATTCCGTTACAAAACATGTTTGACGGTGATTTTTTACTGGCATCCGTATTTGGCGGTGCAATCGGTGGGACAGGAATGGGCTTTGTCTTATCTACAATGACAACTACCGGCGGAACTGATCTTTTGGCAATGTTAATTCATGCCAAAAAGAAGCATGTATCGGTACCATCCTTACTTATGATAGTAGATGCTATAGTTGTTATATTTGGTATTTTAGTTTTTGATATTAATACTGCTCTTTATGCAATTATTGCAATTTATATCTCTGCCAAGGTATCCGATGGAATCTTGGAGGGTCTGAAATTTGCAAAAATGGCATACATTATATCAGACAAGTATGAGGAGATAGCCCATGATATTTTACATGTACTAGACCGTGGTGTAACCGGACTTAGTGCTACCGGAATGTATTCGAATAAGGATAAAAAGATGCTGTTTTGTGTAGTTGCTAAGAAAGAAATAGTTGGTGTTCTTGATATTGTGAGCCAAAAAGACCCAAAAGCATTCGTAATTGTGAGTGATGTAAGAGAGGTGATGGGAGAGGGTTTTATTGAATTTAAACAGTAAAATAGCGGATTCCAAGATAATTTATGAGTAAAAATACTTATCCAAAAGGAGAATATACAAATTACACAAATCATCAAAAATTAATTTGTTAAAATGGGATATGGCTTTTGTAAGTGATATGTAGTATCATGTACCTATGTTAGTAATTGATTTTTCATGTCAAGCGGATATGCAGTTTACTTGGCTTACATGAATGTTAACGTGTCGAGTGCGCAAAAGAATCATAATTAGGAGGAACTAATAATGGCAAGTTTATCATTAAAG
The DNA here is from genome assembly GCA_023457255.1 of Bacillota bacterium. GTDB lineage: Bacteria > Bacillota > Clostridia > Lachnospirales > Lachnospiraceae > Lachnoclostridium. The sequence goes on from JAEWMB010000022.1 coordinate 74,283, forward strand.
AATATTAACAAAACTTATCCAAATGGGTTCGTTGCAGTTAAAGAATTTAACTTAGAAGTAGAAGATAAAGAATTCATCATTTTCGTAGGTCCATCAGGATGTGGTAAGTCCACAACACTACGTATGATTGCAGGGTTGGAAGAGATTACATCTGGTGAGTTATGGATTGGCGATAAGCTAATGAACGACGTAGAGCCTAAGGATAGAGATATTGCGATGGTTTTCCAGAACTATGCGTTATATCCACATATGTCCGTATATGATAACATGGCATTTGGTCTTAAGTTAAGAAAGACTCCAAAGGATCAGATCGACAAGTTAGTACGTGAGGCAGCAAGAATTCTTGATATTGAGCATTTATTAGATCGTAAGCCGAAGGCTCTTTCCGGTGGTCAGAGACAGCGTGTTGCCATGGGTCGTGCGATTGTTCGTAATCCTAAGGTATTCCTTATGGATGAGCCTTTGTCAAACCTTGATGCTAAGTTACGTGTTCAGATGCGTATCGAGATCTCTAAGCTACATCAGAGACTTGAAACAACTATTATCTATGTAACACATGACCAGACAGAGGCGATGACACTTGGTACAAGAATCGTTGTTATGAAAGATGGTGTTATTCAGCAGGTAGATACTCCTCAAAATCTTTATGATAAGCCAAACAATCTTTTCGTTGCCGGTTTCATGGGATCTCCGCAGATGAATCTTTTAGATGCTAAGGTTGTTAAGAGTGGCAATGATGTTAGATTAATGTTCGGTTCTCACTCTATCAAAGTTCCGGAAGCTAAGGCTAAGAAGCTTGTAGATGGTAACTATATTGATAAAACTGTAGTTCTTGGTATTCGTCCGGAAGATGTTAAGGATGAAGAGATGTTTATCAGCCAGTCCCCGGACAGCACAATCGATGCTACTGTAAAAGTATACGAATTATTAGGTGCAGAAGTATTCTTATACTTCACAATTGATCAATTCGATATTACAGCACGTGTTAACCCACGTACAAAGGCTAGACCTGGCGATACAATTCAGATTGCTCTTGATTTAACTAAGATTCATATTTTTGATAAGGAAACAGAGCAGGTTATTACTCACTAATTATGTACGATATGAGCCGTCCGATAGGACGGCTCTTTTTTAAACAAAGAGGCAGCAGGAAGTTTAAAAGTTTTTTATGACAATGTTTCATAGACGAACTTTGTAATGCTGCTTAAATTCCAGGGCTCAAAGTATTTGATAACAGATTTTTGAGATTAAGGCTCAGTGAGGATAAGAAGGGGAGTACAGTAGGAAAAGTAATAATAAGAAGAATAAAAGTCGGCAGGTTGCAATTATAGAGCATACAAGTTTTGTATAATATAGGAAACTTGTATGCTTTTAAGCTTAAATAACTGGAAAAACTTATATATTATTTTGATTTTAGCTATCAAATTTGATACAAAAATTGATATGAGAGCATCATTCTAAGAAAAGGAATGATGTTCTTTTTTTGATAAATTTTGTTAAACGCAATTAAAACCAAGGCTTTTTCGAGAATCAAAAATGATATGCTGTATCAAAAAATAAGATTTACGTTAGAACTAACTCAAGATATGATGTGAGCATGAATAAGGATAAAAGGCACAAAATAGTAGAAAAAAAGTAATTAATTTGTTGAAAATTTACATAGAGTTGGTTGGTATAGGGGTAGTTATTCTGGTGAAATTGGCTAGATACTATAGAAATGTATTGAAAAGGGAGGTACAAGCAACATGAAAAAATCAATGAAAAAAGCAGCAGCACTTGTCTTAACACTTGCTATGTCAACAGTGTTATTGGCAGGCTGCAAGGACAAAGGAAAAGAAGGGGAACCTAAGACTCCGACCGCGGCTCCGACCAAGGAAGCTGATAACAACCAAAATACCCCGGAATCAACCAAAGCACCAGAGAATACCTTTAAGGATTACTCAAAAGGCTTTGACAAGAGTGTAACCATTCAAGTCCCTGTTTATGACAGAGCCTTTGAGGGCTGGAATCCGACTAATAACTATTATACTCAATGGGTACAAAAAGAATTTGGGGATAAGTACAATATTAAGGTAGAATTTGTTGCAATCGGCAGATCTACGGAGGTAACGGACTTTACACAGATGTTAGCAGCCAAAACAGCACCAGATATCATATTCCATTATGATATGCCACAAGCAATAGCTTACTACGAGGAAGGAGCTATGCAGGAACTTAATTATGATGAAATTGCCAACTATGCACCTACTTACTATAAGAATCTTGCTTCAACCATCGATTCTTACGGAACGATTAACGGGGAGAAGGTATTCTTCTTCGCATCAAGACCAACCGCTTATAACTGGGTTACCTTAATCAGACAAGACTGGATTGACAAGGTTGGCAAGACAATGCCGAAAAACCTGACGGAATTGAATGAATTATATGCTGCATGGAGGGATGCCGGTCTTGGAAATGGCGGAGGTACTTTAGTACAGAATAACTTTACTTATGACTATGGGTTCCGCTCCTGGCCAATTGATACGGATGAGAGAGCGTTATACTCCGATCTTTCTGTCGCTGCATTTCCGTGGGAACCAACACACAAGTATTTAAAAAACTTAAACTATCAATATAATAATGGCTTAATTGATAAGGAATTTTATTTGAATACAGACGATGCGTCAACAAAAGCGGACTTTGTATCTGGTAGCAGCGGTGTGTATAGTTTCTATATCTCAAGTTCCACGGATGTGTTATCGTCCTTGGTTGCAAATAATCCGGAGGCTAAGGTATCCTTGCTGCCTATGGCTGCAGGTATTCCGGAAGGCGGCGTTCCGCAGCAGCGCGGTTACTGGCCATTTGGTATGATTATGGGAATCAATTCTACAACTCCGGAAGAAGAGAGAATTGCTGTCTGGATGTATCTTGAATGGTTGAGCCAGCCAGAGAATTTATTTTTCTTCCAAAATGGTGCCGAGGGTCAGAACTATACGTTAAACACAGAAGGTTTGGCAGTTAAGAATGCAGATTTTACAGGGGAATCAAAACTTTCCAATAATAATAATAAAGATTACTGGTGCTTAGTAATAGAGAGTGCACAGTATGCGGACGAACAGTTAAATTACAAAGCAAATATTGCAAACTGGGCACCGGCAGGATACGAGTACATAGTTGAAGATGCATATAAAGACTATATTACTAACTTAGAGTATATGACTCCAGACGCGATTTTCTTAGATACCATCCAATCGGTTGCAGACTATAAGTCCGATCTAAATGATCTTTGGAAAGAATTATACGTAAAATGTGCATTAGCGGCTGAAGCAGAATTTGAATCAGTATATAAAGAAGCTTGTGAAGAATACTTGGCAGCCGGGTATCAAGCAATACTCGATGAGAAACAGGCAGCTATTTCGTCCGGCGGATATAATTAAATAAAATATTTTCTTTTAACTTGATACGAGAAAATCAGTATATCAGAACTGTATAAGAAAAAGACGTAAAAAGCAGGTTATATTTGTCTATGAAAGGAGGATATCCAAATGAGATGGGCAAAAAGACAAAAAAATAAGAGGCTTGTTAAAAAAGTTCAAGCACTTGTCTTAGCAACAGCATTAATAGCGGGTAGTTTTTCGCTGCCGGGAACTGCATATGCATCAAGTTCATTTAAAACTGATATGCAGAATGCAATCTCCGATGTGCTGGAGGCTATGAACAAAAAGGGAGAATATGACGAAGCAGTTGAAGAATTGAATAGCAGCCTGAATAGTTTGGAAGGAGCCGCCAGTGTGGAGGGCCTGATGGTAACCAATCTGGAGAAAGACTCTGTAACGATGGAATGGGAGCCGTTTGAGGCAGATAATCTTCTGGGTTATAACGTATATTGGGCAGATAAGGATACATCAACCCAAGAGTTCATGAAATTAACCGGAAGTGGCGGCAAAACAACAGACAGTACGGTAATTACGGTAGGGAGAAATACGACAATTTTTACATACCATAAATCAACTCATGTAAACCATTACTTTAAGGTATCTCCGGTATTTGATACGGGAGAAGGTTCAAAGTCGGAGGTTATAAAAAGCCCGACGGCAAATGAGTTTAACTCATATTTGGAAAATCTGGACAGGGGTTTGATAAAAGTCCAGGTCAGCGGTGGTGTTTTTTTAAGCTGGAGATTGCTAGGCACGGAAGTCACAGGATTTAATGAGACTGGTCTTACCGGTGTTGATTTTAATGTATATCAGGGAAATACGCTTCTTGCTACAGTAACAGACAGTACGAACTATGTGGCAGCCGGAGGCAGTATTGATTCGGATTATTATGTAGCACCGGTAAAGGATGGGGCCGAAGCAGGCGATAGGAGCAAGGCTGCTGTTTCGATGACTCAAACACAGGGTGCCGGATACCTTGACATTAAATTACAGAAACCAAAGGATACTACGATAGAAGAAACATATGGGATTACCAGAGACGAAATTAAGCTTTTATCGAGTCCGAGAACGGATACTTATACTACAACAGAAATCACTTATTCTGCAAATGATGTCAGTGTCGGTGATGTGGACGGAGACGGAGAGTATGAGTTTTTTGTAAAATGGGACCCATCTTTGGCAAAAGATGTGAGCCAGCAAGGATTTACGGGAAAACAGTACATCGATTGCTACAAACTGGATGGTACTCTTCTTTACCGTGTCGATTTAGGTATTAATATCCGTGCAGGAGCACATTACACACAGTTTTTGGTGTATGACTTTAATGGGGACGGAAAGGCAGAGATTTCGTTAAAGACAGCGCCGGGCACTAAGATTATTAAATTTAACAACAATAATCAGGAGGATGGAATTGCATCCCAAACTTATATTACAACCCCGGACGGTCAATCCGATAATGCGGATTATGTGTTTACTAATAAAGAGTACCGGGATTACCTGATTCAGCTCTTTATGGACTGGGGAGTATGGGCAAATGACAGCGACAGCATGAGAGCTGCAAAAGCAGGCTGGGATAAGAACTTAATCAAGCTGTTTCGACCGGAAGACGGTAAGGTTACTGTCGTGACAGAAGCAGATGGCAAATATACCGTAACAAAGAAGACCAGAGAAGAAGCGGGCTATACGCAGGAGGATCTTCTTGTCAATGTTCCGGTACGTGATACGAACGGTAATGTTGTATATACAGGTGCCGGTGCCGTGAATGCTTATATGAAAACGGTACGTTTTGACGACCCTGCTACCGGACTGACGGCATCGATGAATCATAACGGCGGCTATACCAAAGAAGAAGCAACTGCTCTTGTGGATTACTTCCTAAATGGGTATCAATACCGCATGAGAAAGCATGACTTAAATTATTATGAAGGTTATATATTAACAGGTTCCGAGTATCTGTCTGTATTTGACGGGGAGACCGGAGCCGAACTGGACACTGTGATGTACGAGTTTTCCAGAGAAGATGATGGTATGCTTTGGGGCGATTATGCAATGGATTTTATGGAGCCGGGCAACCGTAATGATCGTTTCCTTTCTACCGTTGCTTATCTTGACGGAGAAAATCCTTACATGGTATTTGCAAGAGGCTACTATACAAGATCAACAATCGCAGCTTATTCTCTTGATGAAAACGGAAAGTTACACTTGTATTGGACTATTGATAGTGGCTGGACGGTAATGACTAACCCATTTAATGATGCACCACATGGTATGGATGGAAATAATACGAATGTGGGAAGCAATGGGATTTCGTTTTCCGGTTTTACTGGTCAAGGAGATCACTATATGGCTGCTGCCGATGTGGATGGAGACGGATTTCACGAAATTGTTTATGGCGGAGCAATTGTGGACCATAACGGAGACCTTTACAGCAGCGGCGGAGATATCATAAGCAGCGGACAAAATGCAGGTACTTGGGCGAAGTTTGGGCATGGTGACTCAATTCATATCACAGATATTGATCCGGACAGACCAGGTCTTGAGATTTTTTCCTGTTACGAAGGCGGAGCATGGGCGCCATACGGAACCGCAATGCGTGATGCGGAGCTAAATATTGCGATTAAGGGAGCATTTTCAGCTTATACCGGAGCGGATACCGGACGCTGTATGATTGGTGATTTGCTTCCAAATGTCAGAGGATATGAATCCTGGGGTGTCAATACTGCAGATGCAAAAGGTAATATTGTGTCTGTTGGTACTATTGGTACCAATCAAAATATCAATTGGGCAGCAGACCGTACCACTCAGATTTATACCGGCAATATTGAAAAGGCAAACGGAATGAATAAAACCGTTATGCTTAACGCTGCGGGAACCTCCAGTAACAACGGTACGAAAGGTAATGCCGGTTTAATTGCTGATGTATTCGGGGATTGGAGAGAAGAATTAGTGGTTCGTACCGATGATAATTCTTCACTTCGTATCTATAGCAATACGGAAGTTTCTGCAACGAAACTATATACCTTAATGCACGATATCCAATACCGCTCGCATGTTGCAGGGCAAAACACAGGATATAATCAGCCGGCGTATGTCAGCTTTTATTTGGCAAGCGATATGGATTGGGAGTATGTTCCGGTTCCTAATGCAAAGAAAGCACAGGAGCCGGGAACGGCAGAAATTCCTCCGTCCAGAGTTGTGTTAGATAAGACCTCCCTTACCTTAAAAGTAGGAAGCGGGCAAAAGCTTAATGCAACAGTGCTTCCAAGCAAAGCTAGCAATAAGATACTTAGCTTTGTATCAAACGATGATACCATAGCGACAGTAAGTCAGGACGGAACGATTACCGGTGTAAAAAAAGGAACTTGTATTATAACAGCAAGCACTGTAAACGGAAAGACGGCAGCCTGTAAGGTAATTGTAAAAGAAGGATATAGTGAAGCCGGTTTAGAAGAGTTTCCTTTGGGAGAAACCAAGAAGTTTACGTTTGGAAATGCGGAAGCCGAAGGAGCTATCAAGACCGGCATGGCAGCATATACCAAGGAAGCAAAATATGGATGGCAAAACGTTCCTTCCATTATTTTAGCACAGGAAGCGGATGCAATCCTTTGCAATAATGTGAGAACAGCAGCCGGAAATAATGTAACTTATGATTATCCGACCTTCCTTGTGGATGTCCCGGTTGGATTCTATGAAGTAACGATAGAACAGGGTACTGAAGCACAGGATACGATAAACGGAGCTTATGTAGAAGGAAATATGTATTCTGTCAGGTGGAGTACGGAAAACTTTTCTACCGCATTTGAAGAGCCGCAGGCTTCCAGCTATCTTGTAACACCAAAAGGAGCAGTAAAGACCAACACAGTAAAGACTGCAGTGGCGGACGGAACATTAGCAATTCAGTTGGCAACCTCTCTTACGAACGAAGGAGAATCCGGAAAAACTGCGATTCGTTCCATCTCTGTAAGAAGAGTTTCATCCAATGTGGAAGAATCCTTAAAACCGACGCTGCGATTTATTGGTGATTCTACGGTAGCAAATTATCCTCCGGAGGATGACGGTGTATGGACCCCGATTCCAGAGCGTACCGGTTGGGGAACCGATTTTGCGATGGCTCGTTTTATGAGTGAGGAAGTAATGTTGGTAAACAAAGCAGTAGCCGGTAGTTCGGTCAAGAGTTATTTGGCAGACGGTTATTACAATGACTTCTTTTTGACGGCAAGACCGGGGGATACTGTAATTGTCGAAGGCGGAATCAATGACAGTGCTGCCGGCAGGCGATATTCGGATGCGGCTGATTATGAGAAATACCTTCGCTACTATATTGATTCCTGCTTAAGTTTTGGGCTTGATGTGATAATCAGTTCCGGAACAAGTTCCGCAGTTACTTATACTGCGGTAATGGAGAAACTTGCAGAAGAATATAAGCTGACTTATATTAATCTTTTGGGGCAGTTTAGCAGCTATAAAGATACCATGACTGTCATCGCGCAGGGGGATCTGACCGTGGATGGAACCCATTTGGCAAGAGGCGGAGCAGTATTGGCAGCACAGATTGTAGCAAATCAGTTAGCACAGATAGAAGGTCTATCCATTACCGGATATGTAAGGCCGGTGCAGGTTGGCGGCAAAGCTCCGACCGCAGCGGTAACCGGACTCGGTGTCAAGACACAGACTACCAGCAGTGTGACCCTGACTTGGAACATTGATGAGGCGGTTTTATACCATCCGGAGCAATTGATTACCAGATTTAATATATACAGAAAAGAGAGAGGTGCGGCGGATAGTACTTATAAACAGGTAAGCCAGTCACGTGCCTATATAACAGCTTCCATGACCGCACCGAAATTACAGGCAAGCATTGAGGTGCCGGAAGCAAAAGACTATGATTATGCAGTAAGTGTAGTCGGATTATTTGGAGAAGGGCCGAAATCAAGTAGTATTACTGTGAATAAATTCATACCGGATACCACCTATCAGCTATTAGAGCTTATGGAACAATATGAGAAGCAGATGTATGATTCCACTCATTATACGGCAGAATCTTATCTGAACTTAATGACAGCTTTCCATAAGTCATCGAATACGCTGAAAGCAGGTGCATCCGAGGCGGAGCTGACAGGACTGCTTAGTGAAGTAAAGGCAGCGATTCATAATCTCGACCGTGTTACCGATGTAGTAATGGAAGAGGATTTCCAGAAAGAATCTATTGGTTCGACCTGGGGAATGTCCGGACATACCTTGCTTTCCGTTATAATGGAAGAGGATGGAAACCGTTTGGGAAATGCTTATGTAGAGGCAGCCGGAACAAGAAATATTGCGAAGACCATTGCAGGAGTAACTTCGGAGCTTCTTGCTGTAGAGTTTGAATGGTATCCGGGACAGCCGGACGTAAGAAATTGTACGGAGATTCAGTTTAGTGATGCAAATGGGGTTTATTTTTCCTTAAAGACTTCCAACAACGGGCATATCGGTTATGTGGTTGGGGCATATGATTCTCTTGCTACGGATTATTTGACCGGGGATGGTTTTCATACAGGCAATAAGCTTGCTACCGACTTAGGACTTTCCAATCAAGCTTGGTATAATGTTAGAATCGTTTTTGATTATAAGCACCATACTGCCGATTTATCTTTCATTCCAAGAGATGATGCGGCGCTTCCGTCTAAGACAGTGACAGGAATTGCGATTTCCGACAAGGCAAATCAGGTTACAAAGATGAATTTCTTATGTATGCGCGGTAAGCAGGACAATGGAACGACTAATTCCTTATCCGTATTATGGAATACTTATCTGGATAATTTTGCAATCTATTATACTGTAAAAAAACCGGAAGCCGATTTGGCAGCGTTAGAGGCTGCAAAACTAGGTTATATGGAAAAAACTGCAGGGATTTCTGAGGATATCCTGGTGGCAGAAGAATTCATAAAAGCTAACCTTGCATTGAAACTTGCAGAGCAGACAACAGAATTTATTACACAGGCAGATGCAGATTATTTAGCAGGCATATTAAATAACGCAGAGGCACTTGTTCCTAGTATTTTAGAGGTAACAAAACTCACACTTCCTGAGGACCTAAAGATAATGGCAGGCGCACCGTTTGAAGTAACTGCTGTTTTAGAGCCTGCAGATGCAAATGAAGAGTTAATCTGGAGCAGTGCGGATGAATCTATAGCAGTAGTCTCCTATCATGGAAAAATTGCAGTAATTACTGGTCGAAAAGCCGGTACTGTAAATATTATTGTTAGCAGTGCGAAGGGCGTAACTGCGGTAGTTCCGGTAACCGTAGAAGGAAATGCCTACCTGTTTGGAAATGTACAGAGCATTACCGCAGATTCTATTTATCGAAATGGAATCGGATTTCATGATTTTACTTATAAGACAGAGGCGAAGGGGCTTGTTGACGGCATCTATTATCCGAGACAATTGACAAAGCAGCCGGGCACAAGCTATCTGGACAAAGAAGCATCAAAAGAAGATTACCTTGCAATCAAGAGTATTGTATGGTCGGAAAAGGGAGGAGACAGAGACGAGGACTTGATTGTCTATGAGAACACCTCTGCTTTTGACTTAGACCTTGCACATGGCAATTATAAGGTAAATGTAACCTTTACCAATCCGACAAAGACAGCGATGACTGTAATTGTGAAAGCGGAAAACATGACACGTTACACAAGCGGAGATCATACAGGCGGAGAATTAGCACAAGCAGAGCTTTTAGCAGGACAGACTAAGACGGTATCGTTTGACCTTGCTTTGACGGATGATTCCCTGACCCTTCGCTTTGAGCAGGCTATCGTGGACACATCTGCAAACAGTGCAGCCACAAAGACGGTTTATGTAAAGAGTATTGGTGTTTCTGCACTGGCATCCGAAAAAACGGAAAGTATTCCTACGGTTTATATCTTGGGAGACTCTACGGTTCAAACTTATACAAGAGCCAACTACAGAACCGGATGGGGTCAGGAATTTTATACCATCCTTAACGGAGAGCTGGATGGGGCAAGTAAAGTAGAAACCGAAACAGGGTATGCCTATTATAAGACAGGTTCTGCTGTAGTAAAGAATTACGCAAGGGATGCAAGAAGTGCGAAGTCGTTCCTGGAAGAGGGACGTCTGAATGAAGTCTTGTTAAATGTAAGAGAAGGCGATTTTGTATTGGCACAATTTACTCATAATGACTCCAATACGGCGAGACCAAACCGCTATTTAAATACAGAAGATTTCAAAGCCTATTTATTAAATTATAAAAAGGCAGTGGAAGAGCGGGGTGCAACCTTTGTGCTAGTAACACCGATTACCTTAAATGTTGTAGATAACGGTGTTTGGGATCATCGGTTTGAATCCTATCGTCAGGCTATGATGGAACTTAGTGTTTCGGAAAATATTCCGTTACTTGACCTAATGGGAGCAACCTATTCTTTAGTGAATGATATGGGTCAAAGTGCTGTCAATGCGCTGGCAATGTATATGAGTGATACGGTACATTTACAAAAAAACGGGGCTTTCATGTATGCACAGCTGCTTGCAAATCTGATTTACTCCTATCAAAAAGATGAGCAGCTTGAGGACTTAAAGTCTGTAATAAAAAATGTAAGCACATCCGTTGTCTTTGATCAGCCGGTGGCAAGCATACCAAAGGGTACGTCTGCCGCGCTTACGCACAAGACGGTTGGTTTAGAAGGAAAGCAGGTAAGCTATTATACCTCGGACCCTTCCGTAGCAACTGTGGATGCAAGTGGAAATGTTACCGGTATCAAGGAAGGAACGGCAATCATTACAATCAGCATTTCCAGTGGTACCAATGTTAATAGCATTGATTATACAGTATATACGGACTACTGTCTGGTAGGGGTTAGCGGAGAGCAAGGGAAAGGTTATTCTCTCGATTACAGCGCAGTGTCAACCCCGATATCAAGTTTTGCGGCACAGAGTTTTGCAGCAGAGAGTACGGAGGAACTTTCTCTATTTTCAATGACGGGAAGTGTAACGGTAGATCCAAATGTGGCTGTTGAGGATATGCAGACGAAACCAATTATGAAATTTGATTTTGGTAATAAGTCAGGCTGGGCATCCGGATTCACAGCAATCTCAAACGGAGCTTATGATGCAGTAAAGGGATATGGATTCACCAGTGATGTCGGTTCCATTAATTCCGCTTCCCTTTCCTCAAGTTCAGCAACACCGGAGGGAGCAACCCAGGAGGAAATAGCACTTTCAGCAGCTGTTTCGGATGCGGTAAGAGCTCAGAATCTGGAGTTTGCCGTTGATGTACCGGCAGGAACGTATATGGTATCCTTTTATTCTTATGTAAACTGGAACCAAGCTGCGTATAGCGCGGGTACGTATAGTATTAATGGGTATTCCGTAAAGGGAACAGTTGATCCAAGCGGAGCCTCTCTATTGCCGGAACAAATGGTACAGAATGTGAAAGTAAGTTTAACCGAACCAGGTCAGATTGTAATAAAAGGCTCGGCACCGGCTGGCAAGCTGGCAATCTTTAATACTCTTGTAATCAGTGAGTACGTACCTGTGGAAAAGGTTTACCAGGAGGCGGCATGGGAGGCGGTAAGCTATGCGGCTGCCAGAGTAAATATCAAGCTAGGTTTGATGGATGGCAATGTAACGCCATTAGACTTTGATGCATCTTTAGTTTCAAAGATGCTTACGTTAAAGAGTGCCTTAAAAGTAGTGAAAGGTATGCCGGTTTCTGACTATGCAGCCGGAGAAGCAGCGATGGAAAAGGCTGAAGAAGCGGTAGAAAACAAGGGCTTGTATACAGAAATATCAATGGAAAGGCTGTTAGGCTCCATTGCAAAATATCAGGCAGTCATTGATTCCCTGGAGGGAGTAAATCAGAGTGTTATTTCTGCAATGCTGACGATTGACCACTGGCTGGAAGGTGTGGAAACAGAAGGTGTTACAGAACCTTACAGCTTATATGTGGATGTGGATGTACCGTCTGCAACAGTAGAGTATTTGACAAAAGGCTATATAAGCATGGAGAATACCTCTCTTTATTCCGCTGAGTCAGGCTATGGTCTGGAGGCAGCAACTGCAGCAGGACGAAACAGAGGGACGGGAAACAGTCTGCTGGATGACTTTGTTCAAAATGCTGTCTTTTTAGCAGACCTTCCGGCAGGGAATTATCTGATAAGGGCATATAGCGGTGATTTACTAAATACCGCAAGTAATGAATCTATTTTTAACATTACGGATGCCGGCGGTACGGTGCTGGTGGAAAATGCGAGACTAAGTACACCAAAGGGAGTGGCTTCCTATCTTGATATGAGCTTCGAAGTGAAGGAAAATACCCAGATTAAGATTAAGGTTACAGGAAATGGTGCCAGACTTAATGTCCTGCTTATAGAACAGCTTGTCGGTATCAATGTGGGCGAAATTGATATTAGCGATTTGAAGGCTCTCGTGGATACTGTTGAAATGGCAGGAATTATTGAGACAGATTACACGATTTCAAGCTACCGGACATTAATGGATGCCCTAACAAAGGCAAAAGAAGTAATCGGCAAGGGTGCATCCTATGTTCAGGAATATGAAGCAGTGTTAAAGGCCTTAAAGGAAGCATATGAAGGTTTGACGGTAAGAAAAGTAAGCAGGGAAATTCTGCTTGACTTTGGAACGGAAAGTTCACCGGTAGATGTTAGTTCCAAGCTTGCCGGAGACGGTAAAATTGATATTTTAGGTACTCCGGTGCTGCAAGGCCTTGGTACCATGTTATATGCGGAGAATTCTTTAGATAATGGCCAGCATTTTGGTTTCGAACGTGTATTGCCAGCAAATGAAACCGCCACCGGGGGCAGCTATTTCAGGGATTATGTATATAGTCCGGGCGGAGCAGCTTACACCTTCTATGCGGATCTACCGGTAGGTACTTATTATGTCTATGTATATACCGGAGATAAATTATCAAACAATACGACAAAATTCTATTTCTATGATGGAGAACCGGTTATTTCAACGAATACCGCAGTAGAAACAGTGAGTGGCAGTGCCTTAAAAATGGAGGTTGCTGATGATGCAGAAGCAGCGAGCGGAAGTGCAATCAAGATGGCAGAGGAAGCCGAGGAAAGCTTTTTGGTATCAAATGCCGGCGGACGTACGGTTTATACCCAAGTTTCCAATGCCGGAGGCCAGTTCCCGGCACCAACCTGTATCTATATCGTAGACGTAGCAGAGTCTGAAACAGTAAGTGTTATCAATGGTGTGAAAATGGGACGCTTCTCTATTACCTTATTTGATGATACCGTAACTACTGCTGATGCGATAACGGCAAGATTGAACGGCATTGAGTTTACGCCGTACAATAAGGGAGAAGAACCTTCTCCGACGCCGGAAGTAACGGTGACTCCAACGCCGGAAGCAACGGTGACTCCAACACCGGAAGCAACGGTGACTCCAACACCGGAAGCAACGGTAACTCCAACACCGGAAGCAACGGTAACTCCGATGCCGGAAGCGACCGCAACGCCGGCACCAACCCTTGTGGCAGATCCAGAGCCTACTAAAGTGCCGTTTAATCCGAAAGAGATTGTTCATATTTCAGTACCTAAGAACGAGGATTTTGTTAATTGGAATACCGTAAATAGGGTAATTAACGAGAATCTTGAGAAGTTTAACGGTATGAAAGACAGGGAAGAGTCAGCTCCGCTCCGTATTGAAATTGAGATGAATTCCGCTACCGTCCTTTCAAAGGAACTATTGGAAACCATTCAAAATCAAAATGTCACGGTAAGCTTCGTATTGAATTCCGGTGCAATCTGGACGATTCACGGAAAGGAATTAGAAGCGAAAGAGTATCAGGACGTTGATCTTAGTGTAACTTTAAATACAGCATCAGTTTCTGACCGTACTATAAACCAATTAGTGAAAGAAGAGGAGGTTACAACAAGCCAAATCTCTTTGGCTCATCATGGTGAGTTTGGATTTAAGGCAGTGCTTACTCTTGATATAGCAAAACTTGGACGGCAGCTAAAAGAAAAGGATAGCAAAAAGCTTATTGCAGGACTTTACTATCATGATAAGAAAACAGGAGAGCTGGTATTGCAGTCTGCAAGCAGGGTAGATGCAGATGGCAGGATGAAGTTTAATTTTATGCATGCTTCGGATTATGTGATAGCGGCTGGAGAAAAGCTTATCGTAGATGATACTTCCTTAAATTCTATTACTGTTAACGGAACAGGAACAAAGAAACCTTCTAAGCTTACCTTATATGTCGGCGGAACTGCCGGAAATAAGTCACAATTTGATATTGTGCTTCCGGAAGGTCTGCAGGAAGCTGTTGACAAGGATCTGGTTGATGTTAGAAGGGTTTACAAGACAGAAAACAGAAAAGCAGTAATTATATCGAAGTTTGGTGTAGCAACTGCAAAAGCAGATGGTGATGCAATGATAAAAACCATCCTGACGATTAATGATCACACGTTGGTCTACAATACTAAGGTTTCTGTTGAAAAAGCTTATGTTAAGTTTGTAAAGAGCCCGGGGGTAGTTTTAATCGGACAAAAGGTAATCTATCAGGCAGAACTTTACGGGTTTCAAGCAGAAGATATCAGTTGGTTTACAAGCAGAAAAAATATAGCTGTAGTAGGAAAAAATCAAGGAAAATTAACCGTAGCTGTGAGTGGAAAAACTGCGGGAACCGACAATGTTTTTCTAAGGGTGCTTGATGGTGTGGGGCATTACCAATCCTTTAAAAAAGGAATCATAGTAAAAGAAAAATAGGTAGATAGGATCAAGAGTGTTCCTGCGGTAACCCTTTTGAAGCAGATGAGATACGGTATAACCAAAGAATGGTTGTACCGTTCTCTCATCAAAGAGATCGGATTATACTTCTAAGGTGCCATTTTGTAGTAGCAAAGATTGTAGCTGTGAACCGTTTGGACAGGGTTTCAATCCTCTAAAACAAAAACGTAGGAAGAAATTAAAAAGGAGAGTAAACGCATGAGGAAAAAAAGCAAAAGTAAAATATATGCCTTATCCTTAGTAGTGTCTATGATAATAGGCAATTTATCAGGGGTTTCCGCGTCTGCATCGGCTTATCAGACATTGGATGAAGCGGCTGGATACACCTATTATCCGACCAGTGAACAAGTAGCGGTATATGATTTCGGCAAGGAGGTGACGGAAAATACCTTGTACTCTGGCGGAAACGGGCATGGATTTGGTGATGTAAACTATCCAAATCCGGCTGCCGGCTGGGTCGGCGGTATTTACCAGCCTCGTGTTTCTGTGGAATCAGAAGGAGCTTCTTATGTAAAGAAGGTTACGAATCCGGCAACCGGAAAAGAAGTATTGGAAATTGGCAGTAAGGTCTGGACGGAGACAGAGAGTACCGGGTATGGTGTGTATACCTATGAAAATACCTCCGCATTTCATGTTGATCTTCCAAATGCGGATTATAATGTGGAAATTACCTTAGTGAATCCTACGGATAAGGCTTATACAGCCTATCTTGAGGGGGAAAATATCACAAAGGAGAATAATATAACGGTAGAACCGAACGAATCGGTAACAAAAACAATTGCTGTAATTTTGGTGGATGGACGGATGGATTTAAAGTTCCTTGCCGAGAGTACTGCAACGGAGGAAAAATCGGCCTCGGTTGACAAAGTGTATGTAAGCTCGGTATCCATCGTACGTCAGGCAACAAATGCAGTTACAGAAAAACCTACGATTTTTTTGGCATCGGATTCCACGGTACAGACGTATGACAGTTATTATTATCCACAGGCGGGATGGGGAGAAACGTTATATCAGTTCTTTGGAGAATTTGTTGAGGAAAGAGAGTGTGAAAACTGCAGCTATAGTCAGTCACAGACTTATGAAACAACGAAGGTTGTAATTGAAAACCGTGCGATTGGAGGGCGCAGCTCCAAATCCTTTATTGAAGAGGGAAAGCTAGATGACCTTTTGGAGGATGTGAAGCCTGGGGATTATGTTCTGGTTCAATGGGGGCATAATGATGCTACAACTTCCAGACCGAACAGGTATGCTTCCATAGAGGAATTTAACGTGGCACTGAAGTATTATATTGAGGGAACAAGGCAAAGGGGAGGAATACCGGTTTTGGTTACTCCGGTAGCAAGATACAGCCCGAATGCAAACGGTACGTTTGCCAGTAATTTTGAAGGTTACCGACAAGCTGCGCTCCAGCTAGGGGAAGTAATGAGCGTACCGGTTCTGGACCTGACAAAAGCCTCCATAGAATTGTGTGAAGCATTCGGTGTGGAGGGCGCAAAAGCCTTGTTTTTACATCTGGCTGCCGGTGAATATCCGGGGGCTTATGCCGGAGGGGTAGCAGATTCTACGCATCTGCAACGTTACGGGGCTTATAAATTTGCCCAATGCGTTGCAAAGTTAATAGAAGATTATGAAAAGGACGATCAACTGGAACAATTAAAGACATATCTTGAATTTAAGATACCGGCAGAAGTTCCGGAAAAGGTTGAAAGTGTTGAAGTTATTACCGTAGGGTCCACCAGTGTAAGTTTAAGCTGGGCAAAGGCGGAAGGAGCGGAATTATATTATATTTATCGTATGGAGTTAATGGAAGGACAAAACCCTGACAGCGTGGATTTTGCCAGTGCGGTAAAATATTCGATGAGCTCTGCTGAAAAATTTACGGACAAGGGCTGTAAGAGCGGTAAAACATATGTTTATGCAGTAAGAGCCTTCAATGAAAAGGGACTTGGAGAACTCTCCTTAAAGTCTGTGGTTACGACAAAATCAGCAATGTATAAGTATGATTTTGATGATGCGTCGTCAAATCCTGTTATGGATGGTTGGATTCAGGTTACCAAGAACCAGATGTACGATGTTTCAAAAGGCTACGGATGGCTAAAAGCTCCGGGGAATGGCCGTTATAGAGGAAACAATGGAAATGCTGACTCTAGTGCAATGGCGGATGATTTTTGTATGGGCGAAGGAGAATTTGCTCTGGATTTACCGAACGGTGATTATGAAGTAGTAATTTATGCCGGTGACTTGCTATCCGGCACCAGTACGACTAAATCCTCCTACACCGCGGAGGGAATTGCAATCGGGACCATTTCCGTAAAGACAGCAATCGGAACGGTTGCTGCTATCGTACGTGTTGTGGACGGACAGCTTAATATAGGTGTTGGAGGGACAAATGCTTATATTAATGGAATGGAAGTTACACCGCTACTGCTTGCTCCAAAGGGCTTGATTTATCAGGAGCTGCAATTTAATGAGACCAATGCTAATTTTTTAATTAATTTTGAAGGAATAGAGGGTGCGGTATCCTATAAGGTTTATCAAAAATCCAGTACAGATGAAGCATTTCGTTTTGTGAAGGAAATCAATGCAGCCGACATAGGTGATCTTAATGCTCTTGCAATGGCAGCAAGTATTGGTGAAACCATGAAATATTATGTCACTGCGATTCTGGCAGATGGTACCGAAACGGCACCGAGCAATACGATATCAATCGAGATGATAGATCCGAGCGCTCTTCCTCCCGGAAGGCCGGTAAATCTGAAAAATGTTTCTACCAATCGAGAAGAAATTGCAATTTCCTGGGACGCTGTGGAAGGTGCAATTACTTATAATATCTATCGTTCCGAAAGACTTGAGGGAACCAAGGGATATACCGGATATAAAAAAGTTGGCGTATCAAAAGAACCTTTCTATACAGATATGGAAGAAGGTCTTACTGTCAATATTCCTTATTATTATAAGGTGCAGGCGACAGGGCGCGGGGGTGTCGGAGAGTTGTCTGCAGTACTGACAACGCCGGTTACAGAAACCTTGGTAAGAAAGGCAGCCGAAAAGTTAACAGACAGGGCGTTGGCAGCGGTTGACCTATCGGGAAATAAAGGCGGCGAAATTAATGTAACCACGAAGGATATGAACGGAAACGAGTTGACTTCCGGCGTATATTTAAGCTGGAGATTGTTTGAAGCAGACCCTGCGGATGTAACATTTGACATCTACCGGAATAATACAAAGATTGCATCCAACCTAACGGTTACGAATTGTGTGGACCCTGACGGAACTGCAAATGACCTCTATAAAGTAATCGGAAGTTCTGATTCTTCTTTGGGCGTAGTGTTGAAGCAGGTGGAAACCAGGACTTGGAAAAATTACTATATCGAGATGCAGTTGGATAAACCGGCTGATCAGGTTATGCCGGATGAAAAAATTGCGACTTATACGGCAAACGACATGTCGGTAGGAGATTTAAACGGTGACGGCGATTATGAGCTGATTATAAAGTGGGCTCCATCCAATGGGCAGGATAACTCCAAGGATGGATATACCGGAACTACAATTTTGGATGCCTATGATATTGATACCGCAACCGGAGAAGCAGTACTTCTTTGGAGAATCGATTTGGGTGTGAATATCCGTTCAGGAGCACACTATACCCAGTTCCAGGTATGGGATTTTGACGGTGACGGCAGTGCGGAAGTAATGTGTAAAACTGCGGATGGCAGTACCTCATACCAAAATATCAATGGAGTGTTGGAAGAAACAGGATATGTTGGTGCCTGCAGTGCATCGGAGCTTCCAACGAATCTGAGAAACGGAGCAAATGACTATAGAAATGCTTCCGGTTACGTACTATCGGGACCGGAATATTTAACTATATTTGATGGAGAAACCGGTAGAATTCTCGATACAACGGATTATATTCCTGCCCGTGGCTCTGTAGATGCCTGGGGGGATGCGTATGGTAACCGTGTAGACCGTTTCTTATCGGCAACAGCGTATTTAGACGGTGAGAATCCGACTGCAATTTTTGCAAGGGGATATTACACAAGAACCTGTGTGACTGCTTATGATTTTGTGGATATCAATGGCGATGGAACCGGTGATAAGCTGAAGGTTCGATGGGCTTTTGATACGAAAAACGAACCAAATGGAAAAGACTTGGAAGCACAAGGCAACCATGGCTTGTCTGTTAACGATGTAGATGGAGACGGAAGGGATGAAATCATCTATGGTGCTATCGTATTAGATCATGACGGCAGCTTAAAATTCTCAACCGGTTTGGGTCATGGGGATGCTATGCACGTATCGGATTTTATTCCTTCTCGTCCGGGACTTGAAATCTTCTCTGTTCACGAGCATACAAATGCCAAATACCAGGTGGAGATGCATGATGCTGAGACCGGAGAGATCCTATGGGGTTATTTCACCGGCAAGGATACCGGAAGAGGTGTTGCAGCCGATGTAGATCCGAATTACCCGGGGGCTGAGATGTGGGCCAATGCCGCATGGAATGGAATAGACGGAGGTTTGTATTCTTCTCTTTCTACATTAGAGAAATTTATTAAGATAGCAGATAAAACACCATCTGTTAATTTTTCCTTATTTTGGGATGGAGATCTCTTAAGTGAGCTGCAGGATCATAAGTTTATAGACGACGGTACTCGCTATGAACCGGTTAATGTAAATCTTACAAAGTGGAATTATACGGTAAAATCTTCTGAAAAGCTTTTGGAAAGCAGTGAGATTTTAACAAGCAATGGTACCAAAGGAAATCTGGGGTTGGTTGCAGATATTCTGGGTGACTGGAGAGAAGAAATTATAGCACGTTCCTCAGCAGATAATAGCAAAATCCGTATTTATACCTCAACGATACAGACGGATTATATGCTTCCATGCCTAATGGAGAATGATGCATATCGAATCGGTATTGCATGGCAGAATGTTGGTTACAATCAGCCTGCAAACTTAAGCTATCTGTTATCTGAAGGTTTGATGACTTCACGGCTTATGGCTGGGAAGGTAACATCAACTTCAGCAACCATTATCTTTACCGAAGCTTCTGACGGAGTATACGGACATGAGATTACCGGCTATGAAGTTTATAGAGCGAAAGAAAACGGAACGTATGAGAAGATTGATATGCTGGAATTGGATGAGCTTATCGAAGTTACGGAAGGCGGCCAAATGATAGAAGAACCGGTAGAATATAAGTTCGATTTTGGTTCTAAAGCACTGCAGGAGGGCTGGATACCGATCAATGCTAACAGCCCTGCTTATGAAGAACATGGAACGTATGGATTTACGCAGGCTTCAAAAGCACTAGGCTATTCTGATAAGGCATATTCCTCAAATACAAGTGAGCTGGCGGCAATGTACAATGATTGTGTCCTTGGATGGAATGATATAGAAGCCTATGAATTTAAGGTGAAGGTACCAAATGGAACCTATGAGGTTATTTATTATACTTATAATGGTTCGGGCTCACAATACAATCAGGTTGCTGTGGAAGGAAAGAATTTACCGGATATCAGACGGGGTTCCTCTTCCATTACGGAAATAGTACATTCTGTAGCGGTTGAGGTAGAGGACGGTACGATTGATGTCATCAATAAATCCAGTAAATCAGGCAATCCGGCTATTTATTTTAACGGTTTGACCATAAAACGAATTGTAGAAGAGACACAGCCGTCGGAAGGAACCTTCTATGGGTTTGCAGATGAAACGGTAGAGGCTGATACGACCTATTATTATAAAATAGCTGCAGTAGTTAATGGGAAGACCTCATTCTTGTCGGAGGCGGTTACGTTAAGGACTTCGGTTGATATAGGAGAAGTGCCGGAGTTTACCTTAGAGGATATCGTAGAAGATGCTTTCATACCGGAAGGAAGTACGGCAGCAAGCTTACTCCCGGCAGAAATTAAAGTAATAGATAAGGGTGGCAACGAGACAATGGCTAAGGCCGTATGGGATATTAGCAGTCTGAATATCGCAGTACCGGGTGATTATGTAGTAAAGGCTATGCTGGATGGACTTACGCAGCCAATCGAAAAGAGTGTCAAGGTAATTCCAAACCGTATTGTTTCCTATGAATTTGCGGGGTATACCAAGACTGGTAACGAGGAGCCTTACTATACGGCAGAGGCGGTTCGTAATTCGGGAGACTTAAAGCTTCCGATTACAGTAACTTTCCAATATTTAAATGGAAGATCAGAGGATGCAGAGGTTACTTGGGATACACAGACCGTAGATCTTTCGACAGAAGGCACCTATGTGGTATTGGGTACTGCAAATCCAGCTGCTCATAGCGGAAGATTTGGAACACAAGAAGTGAAGATGAAGGTCGTTGTAAAAGAGGATATTATTATTGCTCTTGAAACTTTACCAAATATAGAGGTGGCGACAGGCAGTACGGCAGAAGAATTAAGGAGTTTGCTGCCGGTTACCGCAGAAGCGGTATATCAGTCTGGTAAGAAAGCACCGGTTACGGTAAGTTGGAATACCGATGCAGCGGAAGAATTGCTTGCAGCAGGACAGGATTTCGTGCTAATCGGAACAGTGGAGCAATATTCCCAAGCAATCACGATACAGATTGTGATTGGTTATAAGGCAGTTTGGAAATTCGACTTTGGTATTAATAAAAATGACGTAGCATCCGGTTGGAACGGGGTTACTGTAAATGCAAAGGGAGGAACAAAAACTGCAAAGGATCTTAACATTGAGTACACTAAGGAGAAGGGATTTGGATTCGAGAATCCTTCCACAATAGTAGAAGGACGAAATGAGAACTATACTCAGGAGGGAACTTTATCTCCTGCTGTATATAGGGACTTTGTTCTTCCGGCTGGTCAGACCTTTTTAGTAGATGTGCCGAACGGAACCTATCAATTGGAGTTTTCCGCAGGTTCTGCGTATAGCTGCAGTGTAGTTCTGACAGTAGATGGAGGAGAATTTCCAGTCACAGCTTCTGTTAGCAATGCAGCGAATACTTATAATATTGGGAAAGTTTCCAGTGTTGCTGTGAAGAATGGCCAGATGAAAATGAGCTTTTCCGGAAATACACCCCGTATGAATATGATCATTATTAAAGAAATATCATTAGAAGAGACACCGGAGATAACAATAACTCCAACCCCTGGAGAGCCAACCCCGACACCGGAGGTAACAGTAACTCCGACCCCTGGAGAGCCAACCCCGACACCGGAGGTAACAGTAACTCCGACCCCTGAAGGGCCAACCCCGACATCGGAGCCGGTCTCTGGACCTACGGAAGAATCAAAGGATAAGTTTGAAGTTGAGGGGCTTAATAATGCGATAAGTTGGAGTGATGTCATCGATTATCTTGAAAATACTACGGACAACGGACAGAGCAGTAATAATCTAGTGATTACTCTGGGTCAGAATTCCGTTGTTCCTAAGGAAGTATTCCATGCTCTTCGCGGCCAGGAGACTGAACTTAAGATTCAATTTGAAGGATATAGCTGGTCTATTAAGGGTAAGAATATTACAGGTAATAAGCTTAATGATATTAACTTATCCATCGAAAGGAATGTGACGGGTATTCCAAATACTGCAATCAATGGAATTGCGGACGAGAAATCTACCCTTCCGATTGGGCTTTCACATAATGGGGATTTCGGTCTTACGGCGACACTTTCTATTGATTTAAGTAAGTACAATACCGATAAGATAGCAAATCTTTTCTATTACAATCCGATAACCGGAAGGCTTCAGCTGCAATCCGTATCCAGGGTAGATGGAAAAGGTATCGCTGACTTGAACTTTACACATGCATCCAAATATATTATTGTTCTGGATGAAAAAGTATTATTTACAGAGGCAATGAAAGATATCAGTGTGGAAGCAGCCGCAAGAACCTTGTATTTTGGAGGAAACCAAGATAATAAGACAAAACTTGAACTTAAGTTGCCAAAGGCGGTAGAAGAAGCTGTTCACCAGGAACTTATTGAAGTTAAGGTATCATATAAAACGGAAAATAATGCAGTTGCAGCAGTAACCGCTGACGGGGAGATTACAGCAAGAGGGAAAGGAAGAACTGTAATCACGGCAACAGTGACAATCGAAGATGTGACAGTGACTCTTTCCAATACGATCACAGTGAAGGCTGCACAACTTAAAATCCTTGACATGACCGGAACTATGCAGGTGGGGGATCAATTCACATTTAAAGTAAGAAGTTATGGATATAAGCAATCCGAGATAAAATATATGACTGCCAAAAAATCTGTCGTAGTAATTGCCAAGACTACTGGAAAATCCAAAGCAGTATCTGCTGGAACAGATTATGTAGTTGTTACTTGTGGAACACTTACAAAGAAGATTAAGATAACAGTAAAAAAATAAGGATGTTTGGAAAACGAGATTTAGAGTTCTCGCATAAGTAACGGAGGGGTGCCCTTTGAGTCATGAAATGATTCAAGGGACACCCTCCGTTTATATAAAAACACCTAAGTGACCCTTGGTTAATTGAAAGATAATTGCGGCGGTTGTCACCGGATTTGATTGAAGGAAAAAAGAGAAGAATAGTATTCAAACCTTGATTTCTGTATCTTGTAACTTTGATTTTACAAATGAAACATTTAGTTTAATGACTAAATAAATTATTTTATCATTAAAATTAACACTTATAGATAAAAATATTAAAAATTTTACAAGAATTTTAGTTTACTTCTTACGAAATGAGTGTTAAAATGGAAAGCAAGATAATGATTTTAGCAGTATGAATTGATATACTGACACAAAATTAATAAAATTATAGCTTTACTCCATAAATTCACTCCCTGGTGAAGCAGTGAAGAATAAGAAAGGTTCGGTGTATGTATGATTTCTAATCAAATCCTTCAAAATACGATTGAAGGCCTGAAAGCCATTACAAGAATTGATATCTGCGTAATGGACACAGAAGGAAAAGCGTTGGCAAGTACTATCAGTAATGCTGACGAATATGAGAATGCAGTGCTTGCATTTGTGGATTCCCCTGCGGATAGTCAAGTATTACAGGGATACCAATTTTTCAAGGTGTTTGATGAACATCAGCTTGAATATGTCATTTTAGTAAAAGGTGATAGTGATGATGTGTATATGGTTGGTAAGATTGCTTCCTTCCAGATACAAAATCTTTTGGTTGCATATAAGGAAAGATATGATAAGGATAACTTTATCAAGAATCTTCTTCTGGACAACCTCTTACTTGTAGACATCTATAACCGTGCTAAGAAGCTTCATATTGAGACGGATGTCAGACGAGTTGTATTTATTATTGAGACAAAGAATGAGAAGGATACGAATGCCTTAGAAACTGTTCGCGGCTTGTTTTCCACTAAGACAAAAGACTTCATTACTGCCGTAGATGAGAAGAATATCATTTTAGTAAAAGAAGTAAAGCAGAATGAAAACTATGATGACCTAATGAAGACTGCCAAAGTTATACTAGATATGTTAAATACCGAAGCTATGACAAAAGTTCATGTAGCATTTGGTACCATCGTTAATGAGATTAAAGATGTCTCCCGTTCTTATAAGGAAGCAAAGATGGCTTTAGATGTAGGTAAGATTTTTTATAGCGGACGTAATGTAGTTGCGTATAGCAACCTTGGAATCGGACGTTTGATCTATCAGCTGCCTATGCCGCTATGCAAGATGTTTATCCGTGAAATCTTTGATGGTAAATCTCCGGATGATTTCGACGAAGAAACATTGACAACAATTAATAAGTTCTTTGAGAATAGCTTGAATGTGTCCGAGACTTCCAGACAGCTATACATTCATAGAAATACCTTGGTTTATCGTTTGGATAAACTTCAAAAGAGTACAAATCTGGACCTTCGTGTTTTTGAAGATGCGATTACCTTCAAGATTGCCTTAATGGTTGTTAAATACATGAAGTATATGGAGAGTATGGAATATTAATTCACAGCAACAAAAGAATGCTTTATTGCCGCTGTTCCGGTAAGCTTCGTCTGACGATAGGCTGGTGCAGCGGCAATATTAGGATACATGGAAAGGATATTATTATGACCGGAACTTATGATATTAATAATGATTTAAGAGACATAGAAACTCCGGTAATCCTATTTCAGAATGTTAGTAAGGATTATCAAAAGGGAACACACGCAATAAATAACATAAGCTTCGAAATCCGTAAAGGTGAATTTGTCTTTATTGTTGGGTCAAGCGGCTCCGGTAAATCGACCTTGATTAAATTAATGCTGAAAGAAATCAAACCAACCAGTGGAAAAGTATTTGTAGCGGGAAGAGAGCTTTCCAGATTAAAACGCTGGCAGGTTTGTAAATATAGAAGAACAATTGGAGTAGTGTTTCAAGACTTTCGCTTGCTGCCAGACCGTACGGTATTTGAGAATGTTGCATTTGCTCAGAGGGTGATTGAATCACCTGCAAGGGAAATACGAAGGCAAACTCCAAAGATGCTTTCTATCGTAGGGTTATCTGAAAAACATAAATCTTATCCTAAGGAGCTATCCGGTGGAGAACAACAAAGAGTTGCTCTGGCGAGAGCACTTGTGAATAATCCTGTAATGCTGCTTGCAGATGAGCCGACAGGTAATCTTGATCCAAAAAATTCTTGGGAAATTATGCGATTGCTAGACGAAGTGAATAAGCGCGGAACTACGGTTGTGGTAGTTACTCATAATCGTGAAATTGTGGATGCGATGCAAAAGAGAGTTATTACGATGAAAAATGGTGTTCTCATCAGTGATAATAAAAAAGGTGGGTATGCACATGCCAAAAATTAGTACAATTGCTTATAGTGTGAAACAGGGCACAAAAAATATAAAACGGAACCGTATGTTTTCTTTAGCGTCCATAGGAACGATAACGACCTGTTTGTTTTTGTTCGGAATTTTCTATTGTATTTTGATGAACTTTGAACATATTATTAAGAATGCGGAGCAAGGTGTCAGTGTCACTGTCTTCTTTGAGGAAGGAATTACCTCAAAAGAAATTGAACTGATAGGTGGGAAAATAGGGCAGAGAGCAGAAGTTGCGAGATACGATTTTGTAACGGCAGAAGATGCATGGGAGGAATATAAGAATACCAGGATTGATCCGGAACATGCAGCCAGCTTTGGTGACGATAATCCACTTGAGGATTCTGCTCATTATATTGTGTACTTAAATGACGTGGAGATGCAAGAAGTATTAGTACGGTATCTCCAAACGATACCGGGAGTAAGACTGGTTAATAATTCAGAAGCAATTGCCAATGTCTTGTCCGGAGTAAATAAAGGCTTAGCCTTTGGAACAACAGCAATTATTGTAATACTACTAGGTGTTGCGGTGTTTTTGATCAGCACGACGGTTACTATGGGTATTTCTGTACGGAAACAGGAAATCTCAATTATGAAATTGATTGGTGCAACCGACTTCTTTATAAGAGCGCCATTTATTGTGGAAGGTATTATAATAGGATTGGTGGGGGCTATACTTCCTTTGGGTCTGCTGCATGTGCTTTATAATAAGGGAGTTAATTATCTCATGACCAGCTTTAGCAGCCCCTTAAAGAAAGCAGACTTTTTAGCAACCGGTACAATGTTTAGGACGCTAGTCCCAGTATGTCTGTTAATTGGAGTGGGAATAGGTTTCTTAGGTAGTTTTATTACTCTAGGAAAGCAGCTTAGAAAAATCAGTTAATTTACCAATGCGCAAAAGGCGAGCGCAGGAATAGGAGTAGTGATGAAACAAAAGAAGCCGATAAAGAAACAAGGAGTAATGAAAATAAGGAAAAAGAAAGTATATCGAATGGTCACTTGCGGACTTGTTATGGCACTTTCCGTACCTTTTATAAGTATTGGCTTTCAAGAACGAAATAATATAGCTGCGAAGGCTTCGTCTACACCCAAACTAGCGGTACTGGGTGGAGGTTATACTATTTTTTTTAATAAAACTTACGAAGAAAAGCTAAAAGAAGCAGAACAAAAGAAAAAAGAGTTAGAACAGAATAAAAAAGATACGGAAAAAAAACTGGCAGATTTAGAAAAAAATAAAAATGATATCTTAAAATACATTGAGGCATTAGACATTCAGTTAAATGAGCTTACCTTGCATTTAGAGGAATTAGAGACTTCGATAACAGATGCAAAGGCAGAACTTGAGATAACCAGAGCTAATCTAAAGGTGGCAAAAGAAACAGAAGCGAAACAGTATGAGACAATGAAGAAACGTGTACAATATCTTTATGAGAATGGTTCAGAGGATATCTTAGATGTTTTCTTAAGTTCAGGAAGTATTGTTGAATTTTTAAATCAAGTAGAATACTCTAAAAAAATCACGGAATATGATAATAATCTGTTAAAGCGTTACACTGAAACCAAGGAAGAAATCATTAGACAGGAAGTATATCAGCAAGCGAAGCTTCAAGAGTTGGAAGCACTGGAAGCAAGTGCTCTTTATGAACAGGAGACTTTGCTTGTGCTTTCTGCTCAAAAGGGTGATGAAATCATTCGATATACGGAAGCAATCGGAGCAAACGAAGAGTTGTTTGCGGAATATTCCAATGAAATAGCAAATCAAGAAAAGAATATTGATGATATTAAAGAAGAAGAACGAAAGCGTATTGAGGAAGAAGAACGGAAGAGAAAAGAGGAAGAAGAGCGAAGACGTAAGGAAGAGGAGGAGCGAAGAAAGCAAGAAGAAGCGAATCGGAACTCTGATGCTTCAAGTATAGAACAAACCGATTATAAGGAGTTAAGCCAGATGATATGGCCATTACCTGGAGATCCTAATG
This sequence comes from Bacillota bacterium, assembly GCA_023457255.1. GTDB lineage: Bacteria > Bacillota > Clostridia > Lachnospirales > Lachnospiraceae > Lachnoclostridium. The sequence goes on from JAEWMB010000022.1 coordinate 102,216, forward strand.
TTTATAGTAAATTTGGCTATCGTAATGCACCAACTGCCGGAGCAAGTACTTATCACAGAGGGGTTGATATCGGCGGTGCAATGGGAGCCGGTATTGTGGCATCTTTAGCTGGAGAAGTGGTAACTGCTTCCTATAGTCTTTCCGGGGGGAATTATGTAGTAGTTGATCATGGAAATGGTGTTCAGACAAGGTATTTGCATTGTTCAAAACTATTAGTTAGTGCCGGCGATACGGTTAAGCAGGGGCAGGTTATTGCAAAGGTCGGATCTACCGGTATTTCTACCGGCCCTCACTTACATTTTAGTTTAGTGTTAAATGGAACTTATGTTGATCCACTTAAATACATAAGTTACAATTAATGATAATAAGATAATAGTAAGCCTATGGTACGGCTCAATATTCGAGGTGCTTGTATCATGTCTAATTTCTATCGAGATTTGTGCCTGAAAAACCATGGAACAAAATCTCATTATACGCTGAGACATGCGTAGGATTTGAAATAATATAGTACCTGCGTCATCTTAAGCACAAAATTAGTATGCGCAAAGAACCAGCGCAGGATTGGAGGTAGAATGAAAAATAGATTTGTAACCGGTGTAATATCCGGAGTACTCTGTACCTTAGTAATCTGTAGCCTTTCGTTTGGTATTCTGTATCGAAATGCATTAGCGCAAAGAGACAATGGAAACACCAATGAATCCTCGCAAAGCACGGATGATAATCAAAATAGTACCGGAGATGAAGAAGTAATTGATGAAGCAACCTTTCAGAAGAAACTTAAGTATATGAAAAGCCTGGTAAATAATTTTTATTTATGGGACGTAAATGAAGGTGATTATCAAAACGGTATGCTAAAGGGCATGATGAGTGCTTTAAATGATCCTTACTCCAGCTATTATACGAAAGAAGAGTATGACGCCTTAATGGAAACTACCAATGGTATTTATTATGGTATCGGAGCTACTGTTAGCCAAAATGTAAATACCGGTATTATTACCATTGTAAAACCATTTGTTGATGGACCTGCCTATCAGTCTGGTGTCCTTCCGGGAGATATCCTTTATATGGTGGAAGAGGAAGAAGTAACAGGAGTTGATCTTACAAAGGTTGTTAGTAAGATGAAAGGGGAAGAGAATACGGAGGTTCGCATCACTGTCATGAGGGAAGGTAAAAGTGAACCGATTGAGATTACAATTACAAGAGGCCAGATTGAGATTCCAACCGTTGAATATGAGATGTTAAAAGATAAATTGGGTTATATCAGTATTCTTGAATTTGATAAAATAACAATAGATCAGTACATGGCAGCAATTAAGGACTTAGAGTCTCAAGGAATGCAAGGACTTATCATAGATCTTCGTGATAATCCGGGTGGTTTATACGATTCCGCAGTTCAGATGCTTGATCGTATTATAGGAAAAGGACTATTAGTTTATACGGAGACGAAAGATGGTACCAGATCTGAAGATTATGCGACGACAAAAGAAGAGTTAAAGGTACCGTTAGCGGTTATTGTGAATGGTAATAGTGCAAGCGCCTCCGAGATTTTTGCAGGTGCGGTACAGGATTACAAGAAGGGGACTATCGTGGGTACTCAGAGTTTTGGTAAAGGTATCGTACAGTCTCTTTTCCCATTATTTGATGGCAGCGCGGTCAAGGTAACCGTATCCAACTACTTTACACCAAATGGAAGAAGTATTCATAAGACCGGAATTACTCCGGATGTGGAAGTAGAGCTAGATGAGGAATTAAAACAAAAAGTAGTAATTACTCACGAAGAAGATAATCAGTTGCAGAAAGCTATCGAAATCATAAAGAAACAAATAAAATAAAAAAAAGCGTTACTTCATAACTGTTAGAAGAGGTTATGAAGTAACGCTTTTTTTATGAAAGAATTGATCTCTAATCATGTTCTGGTAATTTGATGTCTCTGTGGTGCAAGGGTAATTTCCCGAAGGACGATTCCTTCGCGAAGGGAGAGGGCGTACTCCACTGCGTCTGCGATCTCCTCCGGAGTTAGATAAGTATCGGGTGTGACTCCTTCTCTAAAGTTTGCATTACGGTAAAGATTTGTTTGAGTCATGTCAGGCTGTATTGTGACGACTTTAACTCCGTATTTTCTGGTTTCTTCAAAAAGAGAGGAAGAAAAATTACTTAAGGCTGCTTTTGTAGCTCCATAAGCACAACCATGCGGATTTGATTTTTTCGCAGTAATGGATGAGATATTTAGTATCGTTCCATATGATTTTTTTAAATCACGTAATAAAAGATTGGTAAGCAAAAGCGGTACTTCAATATTAACTGTAGTCATTTCGTGAATTTTCTTTAAATTTAGTTCTTCATGAGGGCCATAGTAGCCGGCGCCGGCATTGTTTACTAATAAGCTGATATGATCCTGCTGCTTTATCCCGGTGATGATTTGTTCTAATTTAAGGATATCAGTTAAATCACATAGGATTTCATGAAAATGGGGTGAGGTGTAAAGTAAATGATCTTTACTGGCAGTCCTTGAAAGTCCATATACCTTATATTCCAAGGTAAGCAGCTTTTTTGCAATCGCTTGCCCTATACCGGAGGAAACCCCAGTTACAATAGCTGTTTTCATTTAACTACCTCCAATGATGTTTCATAATGATAAAATAATAGGAAAAGCTTCATCCCATAAAAAGATACGTTCCTTATCATAATATTCCGTAAGTTTTTGATAAGCAAAGAACATCATTTCTTTTGAAGTCTCCCTGCCATAATGTGCGACTCCATCTTCTGGTTCATAAGGATATTGTAAAATAGCGGACCCCGGACGTTGCTTCCTCATTCGTTTCAGATAATCTTTGGAGACCCGGAATACTCCAAGACTAATGTCCCTAATGCTTTTTGGAGAGATTTGGGTCCATAGAAAGTTAAAAAAGTTCTCATAAACTTCCTGATAATCCGCAATATATATCATGGGGTCAAAACACAGGCGTACAGGATGCCCTAAGGATAATGCGGTTTTGATAGCTTTGATTCTGGTATAAAGACTCGGTGTTCCATGTTCATAATTTTTAATGACACTTTCTGGTGATAGTGTAAAGGCATAGATAACATTAGAAAGCACGGGAAGTGCTTTTAAAGCCTCTTTATTAGCATTTTTGGTTCTTATCTCAATCGTCAGATCCGTATGATGCTTTGCATAATCGCACCAAGCGGAAACAAAACCAAAGAGTCCTTCCAGTGCTAAAAGATCCGTATCATATGAGATGCAAAGATATGCTTTATGCTTTTTTAACAGTCTTGTGACATGAGAAAAGATATCCTCAAGATTGACGAATACGACTAGATTAGCGGAAGGATACATTCCTTGTAAGTAACAATATTCACAATCATAAAGACAGTTCATGATACTGGAGGTATAGTAAAAATATTCTTCACCAAAGCCTTGGCAAACAGGTGCTCCGTTAAAGATAAATTCACCCTGTTTTTTAGCAAGTATGAGATTGGGGGAATTTTTCTGCTTAAGGAAGTTTTGGTGAGTACGATTAAAGACATCCTTATAATGTGTAATAGAGATTATCTTTGCCTTCGGAAATCGAAGAAGTATTTGCTTCGTACGAGGATGGTCTTTTACTTCCTCTTCCACATAAATATGAGTGAAATAATTATTTTCTAAGTAATTGTTTGAGTTCACAGACATATTGTTTCCCTTCCACTTTGGATTTGCAATTGCTAACCTCCTTGCGAGCTAGAAAATCTTGAAGGAGTATCTTAATCGGACGTTTTAAACAATTAGCATATAAAAGATGCTGCCGCAGAGAAGCTGTCATGCTTGTGGTAAGGGATAGCCTTTCTTCTATTTGATGGAGTAAGTGCCATATTTCCTCGGAAAATCCTTCAAAATCTTGAGTATATGATTCCTTCCAAACACCGATATGGCGGGAAACTAACAAAAAGTCCCTGCACCAGGAAAGAAGAGGTCGGATGCCTTCTGCTAAAAGAGCTGGAGCGCGGGCGGTTACATCCTTTGCAGATAACCCCTCATTAGGATAATCAGACACCATCTTAAGAAAGAACATTTGATGCTGAGAAAGAAAATGAAGGGCAGCTTGATAAATGCCATACGCCTCCATATCAATTAATTCCGTTCGGGGAGAAGCAGTTAGACTTGGAGTAAGTTCTTTCGTTATAATCGTTTTAGAACTTAGGATGGAGGCTTCTTGAAACGGATGTCTTGGAGGAAGATCGGGATAGCATGCACGAGAACTGCCTTGAGAGATTAATTTATTGCATAGTACCAGCTCTCCAAGAGTAAATTCGTTGATAAGAGAACCACAAAAACCAAAGTTTAGTAAGCAATCGGCAGCAGTTGGATTTTTTATGGTAAAAACATAAGTAAGTGCTATTGCAGCCTGTAATTCGGAAACTCCTGTAATAACAAGAGTAATATCCTCTGATTCAAAAACCTCGAATCTTGTATGCGCTCGATTTTTCTTTAATCCGAATTCTTTGATAAATGGCGAGGCTTCTAGATAGAGAGCAGTAGTGATATATAACATAAATAACCCTTTCGTCATTTATAAAATTATACTTATTAAAATTTTAAGTGCATCTACCAGTTAAGACACATCTATCCTATTATTATAAGCGTTTTCTATTGGACATGCAACGGAGAGTCTTGACGTTTTAAAGGAAAATCTATAATTTGATGAAAATGTATTGCACAAAATAATAAATTGTGGTAAGATATCTTTTCAGTACGGACATGTGTGTTTGTAGTGCAAACACAAAGTGCTGCATACAATGGAGTAATTGAGATTAGAGGTAGTTACGTTCTATTTGTAGTACTCCAATCCGCGAGCAGATTGGAGACACATGGAATTGGTAAGCCTTATTTCTGTTATGCATTGGTATGCAACGGGTATTATGGGGGATCTTATGGATGAAGAAAAATACTATATAGTGAAGAAGAAGGCACTGCCGGAAGTATTGTTAAAGGTAGTTGAGGCGAAGCGCTTGCTGGATTCCGAGCGGGTTATGACAATACAGGAAGCAACCGATGCGGTAGACATCAGCAGAAGTTCTTTTTACAAATATAAGGATGATATTCTTCCGTTTCATGAAAATAATCGGGGGAAAACGATTACTTTTATGATTCAGATGGATGATATTCCCGGATTATTGTCAATGGTTTTAAACCAGATAGCAAAAAGTAATGCAAATGTATTGACCATTCATCAGACGATACCAATTGGCGGTATAGCATCTCTAACACTAGGCATTGAGATATTGCCTCAGACCTTAGAATTATCGCAGATGCTAGAATCAATAGAAGCGCTTGATGGAATCCACTACCTAAAGATTTTAGGCAGAGAGTAATACGGAACGTTTTGATACATATAACGAACGTGTTGAATAGGAAACGGAAATTTTTAATATCTTGATTTTTATGCGTACCAAAATTACGCGGATAGGAGTTTATATGAAGATAGCAGTGCTAGGATTTGGAACCGTAGGTTCCGGAGTATATGAGGTAATAAAAACAAATTACGAAACGATTGCAAAACGTGCCGGTGAAGTTGTTGATATTAAATATGTACTAGACTTAAGAGACTTTCCGGGGAATCCGGTTCAGGATGTTATAACTCATGACTTTAATGTAATTGTAAACGATCCGGAGGTTAAGATTGTTGTAGAAGTTATGGGTGGCGTTGAGCCTGCTTATACTTATGTAAAGGAAGCCTTATTAAAAGGTAAGTCCGTATGTACCTCTAACAAAGAGTTGGTTGCAAGACATGGAGCAGAATTGTTAGAAATAGCAAAACAAAAGAAGATTAACTTTTTATTTGAAGCTAGTGTCGGCGGAGGTATTCCTATTATTCGTCCTCTTAATCAGTCGCTGACAGCGGATGAGATTGTAGAAATCACAGGTATTTTAAATGGTACTACAAACTATATCTTATCAAAGATGAAAACACAGGGTTCTGAATTTGAAACCGTACTTAAGGAAGCTCAGGCGCTTGGCTATGCGGAACGTAATCCGGAGGCTGATGTTGAAGGTTATGACGCCTGCCGTAAGATTGCGATACTTACCTCTCTGGCATATGGAATGAATGTCGATTTCGAACAGATTTACACGGAAGGAATTACGAAAATAACAGCAGAGGATATTAAATATGCCAATGCGTTAGAAGCCGGTATTAAATTATTGGCTACTAGTAAAAATGTAGATGGTCAGGTGTATGCAATGGTGGCACCCAAGATGATAAACGATAAGCATCCATTATTTTCTGTGAATGATGTATTTAACGGAATCCTTGTAAAGGGAAATTTACTGGGTGATGTCATGTTTTATGGAAGTGGAGCCGGAAAACTTCCAACCGCAAGTGCAGTTGTTTCCGATGTTGTAGATGCTACCAAGCACATGGGCACTAACATTATGACACTATGGAGCAGCAAGCACCTGATTCCGGCGGATATGAATACCTATGAGAGTAAATTCTTTGTCCGTATCCCTTTAGAGGAAGAAGCACTTGCAAAGGAGATTTTCCGGATTTCAAAGGTTGTATCGATACCTGATGCAGCAGGAGAATTTGCATTTATCACAGAGAAGATGACCGAAGAAGCCTTTACCGAGGCGGCAGGGAAGGTCTTAATTATCAATCGGATTCGTGTAGAATTTTAATAAAGGAACAGCTCTTATTTGTTCTTCCAATTATATTTTGGTTCAGGAACAATAGTAACAGGTTATGGAATAATGCTTACAGACTGCATTCATGAGGGGATGTATTGTACGTATAGAGAATGGGATAAGAGGCAGGTTCTTTCTGCTTGTCAGATGTAATGCTAGGTGAAGGATGTTTACATTCTTCACCTAGAAATATATGGATTAATATTTTTGTTATGGTACGGGAAGCAACTAAATAAGATAGAAAAGAACATAAGGTTGTGGAATGTTATTTTGTTCAACTGGAAATGGAGGATAGGTTGAAAATAAAGTCAATGTTTCAACCTCCTGACTTTTATGTGTGCTAAAGCATGCGGATGGGAGTTAAGATGAAGTATATTATAGTACTTGGAGATGGAATGGCGGATGAGCCAATCGATCAATTAAGCGGGATGACACCACTTGAATATGCAGAAACAAAAACTATGGACGAACTGGCAGGAAAATCAGAAATAGGGTTATGTCACACGATACCAGAGGGAATGAAACCGGGAAGTGACACGGCAAATCTTGCTGTATTAGGGTATAATCCGAAACAGTATTATACCGGAAGGTCTCCCCTTGAGGCACTAAGTATAGGTGTTGCGTTAAGTCCGACCGATATTGCGATTCGCTGTAATATTGTTACAATATCAGAGGAAGAGATACCTTATGAACAGAAAACAATGATAGACCATAGTGCAAGTGAAATATCAACAGAGGATGCGGCCTTTTTATTAGAGGCGGTTAGAAAAGAGCTTAGTACTGAAGAATTTTCCTATTATTTAGGCACAAGTTATCGGCATCTCCTCATTTGGGAGAAAGGTGAAGTGGCAGAATTAACACCCCCTCATGACATTCTTGGAAAAGTAGTTGGCGAATATCTTCCGGAGGAAAAGAAATTAAGAGAGATGATGGAAAAAAGCTATGCTATTCTAAATAATCATCCAATTAACATAGAACGTAAGAAAAAAGGTCTAAATAAAGCAAACTCCATTTGGTTTTGGGGAGCGGGTACGAAGCCGGCATTATCTTCTTTTGAAGAGAAGACCGGAAAACGCGGAGTAATGATATCCGCGGTTGATTTGTTAAAAGGAATAGCGGTAGGAGCGGGGATGAAGGTGATTGAAGTGCCCGGTGCAGATGGTACCTTGCATACCAACTACGAAGGGAAAGCAATGGCTGCAGTTGAGGCGTTGACAGATGAAGGTTATGATTTTGCATATGTGCATGTGGAAGCACCCGATGAGATGGGACATCAGGGAAATCTAGAGCATAAAATTCAAGCTATTGAAGCCTTGGATCAACGTGTTATTCGCATAATAAAAGAGGAAATGACAAAACGAGGATATGACTATCGGATGCTTGTAATGCCAGACCATCCAACACCGCTTCGTATTCGTACCCATACTTCTGAACCGGTACCATATATGCTTTATGACAGTACGAAAGAGTTAGGAAAAGTAGCCTTTTACAATGAAAAAGAAGCTGAATCAACTGGTAATATTACAAAAGAAGGATATCGGCTCATTGACAAATTGCTTCTGTTTCGCTAGCATAGGAAATATGTGCTTAGTCATGCACGAAAGAAAAGAAGATTAATAAAATAAAGCAACAGGCTAACAGAGGAAGAAATATCTTTCTATGGAAAAGCTAGGTTTAGGAGGCATCTATGCTAATTGTAAAGAAATTCGGTGGTACTTCTGTTGGGAGCAAAGAGAGAATAGTAAATGTCGCAAAGCGATGCATAGATGATTATAAAAAAGGTCACGATGTAGTAGTGGTTTTATCTGCCATGGGAAAAAAGACAGATGAACTGATTGCACAAGCAAGAGACATCAATCCAAATCCACAGAAGCGTGAGTTAGATATGCTGTTAACAGTAGGAGAGCAGACCTCGGTAGCTCTTATGGCAATGGCAATGGATGCTCTCGGTGTTCCTGCGGTATCATTGAATGCATTTCAAGTGGCAATGCACACGACCTCCACCTATGGAAATGCCCGCCTAAAGCACATTGATACGGAAAGAATCCGCAATGAGCTTGATGCAAAGCGAATTGTAATTGTTACTGGATTTCAAGGAATTGATAAGTATGATAACTATGCTACACTCGGACGTGGGGGCTCGGATACGACGGCGGTAGCTCTTGCAGCAGCGCTTAAGGCGGATTCCTGCGAAATTTATACCGATGTAGAAGGGGTTTATACTGCTGATCCAAGATATGTTAAGAATGCCAGAAAGCTTAAAGAAATTACTTATGATGAGATGCTTGATTTAGCGTCTCTTGGTGCAGGTGTACTTCATAACAGATCCGTGGAAATGGCTAAAAAGTATGGAGTACGGCTTGTTGTGCGTTCCAGCTTGAATACATCGGAAGGGACCATTGTTAAGGAGGAGGCAAAAATGGAAGAAATGTTAGTAAGCGGCGTAGCAGGAGATAAAAATACAGCCCGTATCTCGGTCATAGGGTTACAGGATAATCCGGGAGTAACATTTAAGCTCTTTCAGCATTTGGCAAACCATAATATCAATGTTGATATTATATTACAGTCGGTGGCTCGCGAAGGAACCAAGGATGTAAGTTTTACCGTAGCAGAAGATGTCGTAGACGAAGCGTTAGAGGTTATGAAACGTCATAAGAATACCAGTCTTTCCTGTGATTATATCGAAGTGGAGACAGCAGTAGCCAAAGTTTCTGTTGTCGGTGCCGGAATGATGAGTAACCCTGGAGTAGCGGCAAAGATGTTTGAAGCATTATATGATATCGGGGTTACGATCAAAATGATAGCAACCTCTGAAATACGGATTACTGTGTTAATTGACGAAGCGTATACAGAGCAGGCAATCAAAGCAGTTCATGATAAATTCATATTAGGCGAAGCTTAAAAAATAGGAAGCATCGTAAGTATTAGCAATTTCATCGAAGGGATGTAATTAAAGAAGATTGCATCTCTTAAGTGAAAAGATACTTATGATGCTTTTTTAGAAAATCCGTCTAAACACAAGTAAGACCCTTGACAAAGAATAGGAATTCATTATATGATTAAGTGGTTTTGTAAAAATGTTCGAAAATTACAATTAAAATAGAATGCTGTAATCATTGGATGGAGGACTAGCCGTGACAAATCATGTTAAGGAAATAAAGAAGAGAAGAACGTTTGCAATCATTTCTCACCCGGATGCCGGTAAGACGACATTAACGGAGAAATTACTTTTATACGGAGGAGCCATTAATTTGGCTGGTTCTGTCAAGGGTAAGAAAACAGCAAAACATGCGGTGTCTGACTGGATGGAAATCGAGAAGGAGCGTGGTATTTCCGTTACCTCCTCCGTAATGCAGTTTAATTATGGTGATTATTGCATTAATATTCTTGATACACCGGGACATCAGGATTTCTCTGAAGATACGTACCGGACCTTGATGGCAGCAGACTCTGCAGTCATGGTAATTGATGCTTCAAAGGGTGTTGAGAATCAAACGAAAAAATTGTTTAAGGTATGTGTTATGAGGCACATTCCAATCTTCACTTTTATCAATAAGATGGACCGAGAAGCCAGAGATACGTTTGAATTATTAGATGATATTGAAACTGTTCTTGGGATTAAGACTTGTCCTGTGAACTGGCCAATTGGTTCCGGAAAAGAATTTAAGGGTGTTTATGACAGAAGCACACAGACAATCAGCAAATTCTTTGCTGCTAATAACGGTATGAAGGAAGTGGAGACGGTAGAAGTTACCATAGGTGATCCTAGTCTGGATGATTTAATAGGAAAAGACCGCCATGACATTCTTTCAGAGGAAATTGAGTTATTAGATGGGGCAAGTGCAGAATTTGATCAGGAATTGGTGAATAAAGGGGAATTAACACCGGTGTTTTTTGGCTCCGCATTAACTAATTTTGGTGTTGAGACATTTTTAGAGCACTTTTTAGCCATGACGACTTCCCCGCTTTCTAGAGTTTCTAATACGGGAGAAATCGATCCATTAACAAGTGATTTCTCAGCCTTTGTATTTAAAATACAGGCAAATATGAACAAAGCCCATCGTGACCGTATTGCATTTATGCGTATTTGTTCGGGTAAGTTTGATGCAAATAAAGAAGTTTATCATGTGCAAGGTAGTAAGAAGCTGCGGCTTTCACAACCGCAGCAGCTTATGGCTCAAGAGAGAAAAATCTTAGAGGAAGCGTATGCAGGTGATATCATAGGTGTATTCGATCCTGGTATTTTTTCTATTGGGGATACCTTATGCATGCCTGGCGAGAAATTTGAATATGAAGGAATACCTACCTTTGCACCAGAACATTTTGCAAAAGTTCGTCAGGTTGATACGATGAAGAGAAAGCAGTTTATTAAGGGTATTACGCAGATTGCGCAAGAAGGTGCAATTCAGATATTCCAGGAGTTTAATACCGGTATGGAGGAAATCATTGTAGGGGTTGTAGGGGTTCTTCAGTTTGATGTGCTTAAATTCCGTCTTGAGTCGGAATATGGTGTTGAAATTCGTATGGAACAACTTCCTTACGAACATATCCGTTGGGTAGAAAATAAGGACATTGATGTATCTAGTTTAAGCCTTACTTCAGATACAAAGCGTATCAAGAATATGAAGGGAAGCCCGCTTCTCCTCTTTGTTCATGCTTGGAGTATCAATACGGTACTTGATCGCAATAAGGGCTTAAAGCTTTCTGAATTTGGTCATGACAATTGAAGCGAAAAGAGAATAATCTATATTTAAATAATTATGAGATGGAATGAAAATGGTAACCTATTTCAAAACTTAGCTGGTAAAGATTTTTATTATAAGTTTAAATCTCATAGAACTTGGATAATTAGTTCGGAATAGTGTTATATTATTCCGAACTTTTTTCTTTTTATCAGAAGTAGCCTTCAATTTTCTATAGAGAAAAGTTCTTCAAGAGAGGATAACTTTTTATAAAAGGGATTCCAATAAATGGTTATGATACTCCTTGGAACTATTACAAAGCAGTATCGTCTAATTTACAGAGAGAATAGGAATATAAAATAGAAATGAGAAATATAGGCGGAGGAACTATGATGAAAAAAAAGGGCATCCTGGGGATAACGATTATTTGTTTACTATGCCTTTTCGTAAGTCTTGCAGTGCTGATAAAGAAGGATAATAAAAAAAAGGAAGAACCATTAGTTGCAGGGGAAGTTGGGGAAAACGGGCTGTTTACAGCGGGAGACTATTATATCTTGAAAATGGAGAAGTATGAGGAAAAATACTCTTACCAGATGAGTAAGAAGCTGAATGAAATCACAAGTTTATACTTAAATGAGAATATGAAAAAATACTATTCCATCGTACCCGATAAAAGCTATTTTGTTGAAAATGATGTTTATCCGAAAGAAAATTATGATTCTATGCTTGCGATTCTTAAGGAAGAAGTAAAAGGAATTGAATATGCTGATTTATTTGATACGCTGAGTATCTATGATTATTATAAGACAGACCTGCACTGGAAACAGGAAAATTTATTTCCGGTGGTAAATAAGCTTGGTAAAGCTATGAATTTCAAGATAGATGCAAAGAACTTTAAAGAACATACCGTTGAAGGATACTATGGAGTTTATAAGGGGTATGGAATTGATGCGAACTCAGAGACTTTAACTTATCTGACAAATGACTATACTCAAAATGCCTTAGTTTCTGTTTATGAGGTGGCGGAGCAAACCGGTGTTTATTTTACTGATGCCTTTAAAACCGATGTTTGGTACAACGTATTTTTGTCCGGACCTAATCCGTTAGTAACGATAGAAAATCCAGCTGTTACAAATGGAAGAGAACTTATTATCTTCGGAGACTCTTTTACAAGCAGCCTTGCACCGCTTCTTTTAGAAGCGTATCAAAAAATTACATTAATTGATCTTCGATTCGTTGCCGCACAGTACCTGGGTGAGGTTATGGAGTTTACAGATCAGGACATTTTATTTTTATATAGCACTCAGGTTGTAAATCGCAGCGCTATGTTAAGATAGTTTAAGGTATCCAAGGAAGAAGCGGCAGAATCTTGCCTTATGGCACTGCTTAGGGTATATGATTGAAACAAAAAGGTTTCAACCATAGGTTTACGGTGCAATAAATTCACCTCTTATAAGAAGTTGCTTCGTAGCTTCTTATAAGTTATACTATAGAATAGATTTACGGAGGCAGTTTCGTAAAAATATTGTATGGGGGGAAGGCAGGATGCAGACCGAGAATGGCTATGAGATAGAAGCTCTCATGAGAACCTACGGTAATGATGTACTTCGAACAGCGTATATGTATGTGAAAGATCTTCATATAGCAGAGGATATCTTTCAAGATGTATTTATTAAAGTAAATAATCATCTACATACATTTCAGGGGAATAGCAGCATTAAAACTTGGATTTTAAGAATTACAATCAATACCTGCAAAGATTATTTAAAGAGTGCATACCATAGAAAAATGGTTCCGATGGAGGAATTTATAGAAGACTCCATTGTGTCAGAGGGTGAGTTTGATGCGGTAGAGCGAGAAGAAACCATTCAAACGGTAAAGGATGCTGTAATGGCTTTGCCGGAACACTACCGTTTGGTTATCCTTTGTGTATATTATGATGAACTCAGTATGGAAGAAGCAGCAAAAGCATTAGAATTGCCGATTGGAACCATAAAAAGCCGCCTGGCACGGGCAAAAGAAAAATTAAAGGAATTCATGGAAGGGAGGATATAGTATGAAAAAGAATAGAGAAAAAGAAAATAATACTATGGATCAATCTGATTTTATATCAGACCCTTTCCTGGATTCGCTAAAAAAGAAAGTAGACGAATCATTAGAGTCAGAGAATATTACGGTGAGTGAGGATTTAATCCGGTCCACTCTAAGGGCTATTGAAATAAAGAAAGAAACAGTATTTCATGAGAATAACAGTGTAGCTGCAAAGGAAAAAATAGCAGGTGCTAAAGAGGAAAAACAACCGGTATCCATAGATGAACTCAAAGAAGAAAAACAAAAGAAACAGGACAAAAATAAAAGAAAAGTTATAAAGTATATAGGAACATGGGGAACTGTAGTTGCTGCGAGTATAATTATCTGTTATTTGGGAAGCCAGAGTTTATTTTCGTATTTTATAGAAGGGAAATTTGCATCTAAAAAAGACTCCGGTTCGGGTGCTTCTAATACGAGCAGTGAGACAAGTTTTGATTCTATATATATGGAGGATGCTAGTCCTAAGAGCCCTGAACAAGCGGCAAATGAGGCTGCTGTTTTAGAAAATGAGGCTTCGGATGAAAAGCAGAGTCTTCCGGAAGAGCTAAGAAAAGATTTTACCGCAGATGATTTAAAAGATGGCACTGAGGAACAGGGGATAGGAGCGGAAGGAAAGACAACCGTAACGGTTCAGGATGCTTTAGTTAGTGATGCGGACATGGTAAAAGACAAACAAGAGAACGGTGCCAATCCAAATTCCGATGGAGTATCAAAGAAAGCATATGATTATGCTATGGAAGATATCGATACATGGGCTGATGACGGTACGAAATATGTTCATCTGGACGGCAGTGAGGAGGAGAAGAGTAAAAGTATTATGCTCCTTATGGCATCGGAGCATCTGCACCTGACAACAGAAGAACCTGCTCTTGCGATAACCAATATTATTTGTATTTCCTTGTCAGAGGAGGATGTGATTGTATATATTTTAAATAATACGGAAGCTCTAATTAAGACTTATGGGAAGGAAGGGATTGTAACCTCAACCTCTTATGAGGTGGATAAGGGTTATGATTTGATTCAAGGCATTGAGCGTATCATAAATTAAGATTGCTAAGAGATAAGAGAATGCATAATAAAAAGGGCTATAATGGTAAAGGCCAGAAATGGTTTTACCGTTATAGTCCTTTTCTTATGTTGTGAGAGAACTTACTGTCTCCTGTGTATCCAAAATAGAACTATCAGAGGCTGCGAAGCAGGTTCTGATAGAAGGTATATTTTTGTACTACAAGCCGGACAATATTACTCCTTTGTAGTCCCTTCTTCAGAAGATTCTTCTGTAGATTTTTTGAGAGATTCTTCTTCAGTTGAAGATACAGCTTCTGCAGGTTCCCCTGTAATGTTGATAGAAACATATTCGCGGTTATCATTCGAGCCAGAAGAATCTGTCATGTCAAAATCATCTAGATCATCCTCTAAATCATCAAATTCATCCGGTGTTTCTTTACAGACATATTTCTTGCAAAAATAATATGCACCACATGCAAGCGCACCAAGGGATACTACGCCCGCTACGAATTTAAAGAATTTTTTCATGGTAGAACTCCTTTCATTTACAAATATCAGTATCTGTCATTTCCTATGGTATTTATTCATTATAATGCGAATTCATGAAAAAAGAAAGTAAAAGTTCTATAAATAATAAATTATCCCATTCATGGGTTTACTTGGGTATATAATTTAATAATTATTACTAAAAAATACTCCTATTACAATACAAATAATGGTCTATATATACAAAAATTCACAAGTATATACATTGACTATAATTGGGAATAAAGATAAGCTTATAGAGGCAGCCAAGTACATATTGCTGCGGGAGATTCGTTGTATCCAAACGAATAAGAGCATGGGACTTATCTTGATTTATATGCGCGCTGTGGCACGCGGATAGGAGTTAATATGAAAGAAGTGAAGTCTGGTAAACATTTTTTTAATTTTAGCAGCATTCGTTTTAAGGTGTTAGGCTCATATCTATTATTGCTTGGGCTAGTCATTATGGTAGGAATATTATCGTATCTGAACGCATCAAAAACTATAATAAAAAATTATGAAAAAGCAGCCAAGCAATCTTTGGATTTGCTAAGAGAGCATATTGAGTATGGTTTTGATTCAGTAGAAACAACGGCAACGGAATACATAATGAATGTGGACTTAAACACCTATTTAAGTGGTGGTTATGAATCGGATAAAGACAGGCAAAGTCAATTTTACAATAGTATGAAAACGGAAATACTAACGAAGGCATCCGCAAACCATTTTATCAGTAATATCTACTTATTCAGTGATAGCGTAAATCCTTTATCGACAAATAGAAAATTACCCCTTGGCATGTATTCTAATTATAAAAATAGTGAACAAGGGAAAACGGTTTTAGAAAGCAGTAATTCATGCGGATGGGTGAAGGGTACTTCCGTGATTGATGAATCGCTTAAAATAAAAAAAGAATCTTATGCGATACGTTTGGTAAAAGCCTTTAAGGAAAAAGATGCCTTTATAGCAATTGATATCAAAGCAGATGCTATCTTAGATATCATCAATAAAATTGACATTGGAGAAGGTGGGTATCTAAGTTTTATTTCCTCAGATGGAATGGAGCTTCATCAAGATGGAACATGGGAAACATTGCTTATAGATACTGAATTTTACAAGATGGCCAGAGACAGGGGAATTTTGGAAGGAGAGTTTAAGAAAGTAAACTTCCTTGGGAGTGATTATATCTTTTTATATGAAATGGTCGGTGATACCAATACTATGGTGTGTGCACTGATTCCTCATAGTGAGCTGCTAAGCCAAGCAACAAGTATTAAATATGTTGCGATGCTTGCGATGTTTGCAGCAAGTGTATTCGTAGTTCTTATCGGAGGCAGCATTTATCTTCGAATAAGCGGCTCAATGAAATATATGATTAAAAATATGAGACTAATAGCGGAAGGAAGGATTAGTACCAGATTTCAAAGAAAGCATAACGATGAGTTTATGGAGTTGTCCGGCCACCTAAATAGTATGATGGATGGGATCCATAGCCTGTTATCAGAGGTAAAATCGGTGAGCCATCAAGTCTTAGCGATGTCTGTAAGAGTTTCAAAATCTTCCGAAGTGTTTGCGGAATCGACAACTCAGATTTCCTGTGCCATGAATGACATTGAAGATGGGTTATCAAGTCAGGCAGCGGATTCTATATCCTGTAGGAACAAATTAGATGATTTGGCAGCCCAGATAGGCTTAGTAGATGATGAAACAAGAAAAATGCAGGAGATTGCTGATAAAACGAAGGAATCCATTGAAGATAGTTTAAATCAAATGGAAGCATTAAGAGAAAAGGCAACCAAGACGAATCACATTACGCAGACAATCATAGAAACCATAAAGGAATTGCATCGTCAATCCGGCGTAATAGGGCAGATTATCAAAACAATTAATGGGATAGCAGACGAGACGACACTTCTGTCTTTCAATGCTTCTATCGAGGCAGCAAGAGCCGGTGAAGCAGGACGGGGCTTTATGCTGGTGGCAGAAGAGATTAAAAAGTTAGCCGCACAATCCATAGCAGCTACGGACGAAGTAAAAGTAATCGTTGATAGGATTAACAAGAAAACGATTTCTGCTGTATCCAGTGCAGAATTGGCCGGTGAGACAATAACTTCACAAGAGCAGGCAGTCCGAAGCGCAAAGGGTGCATTTGATGGACTTAAATTGGAGGTTGAGAATTTAATATTAACCATACATCATATATTTGATCAAGTGAATAGGATGCAAAATAAAAAACAGGAGTCTTTAGGCGATATGGAGAATATATCGGCAGTAATTGAAGAAATTGTATCTTCTGCGGCATCGGTTGGAGAAAAGACTTTAAGCCAGTCGGAAACTGCGAATGGTTTATATAAGACTTCTGAGGAAATGGTGAATCAGGCAAACAAACTGATGAAGACTTTAGAACAATTTTCGATTGAAGAAATTAAATCGTAATGTGCTGTAATAGAGATAGGCAGAGAAAATAAAACAATATAGAGGAATCAAGATAAATGGGAAGAGATAAATAAAAGAAATAGATAAATAAAAGAAATAGATGGAAGAGGTAAATAAAAGAGACAAAAGAAAGAGAAGCTAATAAGAGAAATAAGTAAAAGAGACAAAATAGGAGATGTTTTTTGAGCGGGTGCAGCAGCAATTCGAATCGGGAAATATCTCTTATTTGTCTCTTTTTTGTAAAGAGTATACAATTTTGCCGGAACTCCTTTAGGTTAAAATACTTATTTCTGTCCTGGAGTCTGTGGCGCTATATGTCATTTGATAAAGTATAAAATAGTTTATAAAGGTTTAAGAAATATATAAAAATCACTAAAAAAAGGATTGATTTTTGGTTAAAATACATGTTAAACTATGAGTTTTAGAGGAATCATAGAAATAAGTCGGTAATCAGATTATATAAATCAAAATAATATGATAAAATTGAGATAAATCAAGTGGTTTAGCGGTTGCAATAATAGATAGTAACAAGACCATATGACTGAGTATTTTTGTATAGTATTACTGAAAAGTATTAGAATCTATTATAAAAATTATACATTGACAATAAGTAACATTAAGATTAAACTAATAACAAAGAACAACCGATTGCGCACTTAGAAACAGTTCTTTAAAACAAATTGGGAGGATTAGGTATGAAGAGAAAATTGTTAAGTGTAATTCTAATGATTGCAATGGTAGCTTGTCTATTCACGGGATGTTCCAAGGATTCGGATAACTCGTCGAAGACAGGAAGTAACAATGCGGAGGGTTCAAAGTCGTCCGAAGATCCGGTGACACTTACCGTATGGTGCTGGGATCCACAATTTAACTGCTATGCAATGAATACGGCGGGTGATATTTATACAAAGACTCATCCAAACGTAAAAGTCGAAGTAATTGAAACTGCCTGGGATGATATCCAGACAAAGTTAACTACGGCAGTCACCTCTGGTCAGACGAATACGTTACCTGATATTATACTTATGCAGGATAGTGCTTTAGCTAAAAATATCATTAACTACCCGGATGCATTTGCTGACTTAACTAATTCCGGTATTAAGTTTGATCAGTTCGCGTCATTTAAGACAGCACTAGGCACCATAGATGGCAAAAACTATTCCGTGCCTTTTGATAATGGTGCGGCAATCACTTGTTTAAGAACAGATATTTTGCAGCAGGCAGGGTATACCTTAGATGATTTTACAAATATCACTTGGAAAGAATTTATTGAAAAAGGTAAAGTTGTTCTTGAGAAGACAGGCAAACCTTTATTGTCGAATCAAGCAGGTTCCCCGGACCTTTTGATGCTTATGATGCAGAGTGCGGGTACCTGGGTGCTTGATGAGAATGGAAAAGCAAATTTTAAAGATAACACGGTGTTAAAAGAAGTTATCGATACATATGTAGAACTAGTAAAATCGGGCGTTCTTGTTGAAGTAAATGACTGGGATCAGTATGTAAGCAGTATTAATAGTACAACAGTTTCCGGTGCAATGAACGGATGCTGGATTGTTGCGACCGTAACTAGTGCGGCAGACCAATCCGGTTTGTGGGGAGTAACAAACGTTCCTAAATTATCCGGTACAGGAGCTACGAATTACAGTAGCCAGGGTGGTTCTTCCTGGCTGGTATGTGCCAATTCTAAAAACAAAGATATCGCGGCAGACTTTTTAGGTGCAACTTTTGGCGGTAGTGTTGAATTATACGAGACGATTCTTCCATCCTCCGGTGCCTTAGCAACTTACTTACCAGCCGGTGAAAGTGCTGCGTATGCTAATCCACAGGCCTTTTTTGGAGGAGATGCTATTTACTTAAAAATTACAGAGTATGCTTCTAACGTGCCTCAGGTTTCTTACGGTGTATACAACTATGAAGCAAGAGATGCGATTGGTTCAGCGATTACCAAGATTGTAGCAGGAGCGGATTATAATAGTGCAATTGGAGAAGCACAGAAAGAGTTAGAGTTCCAGATGGGTCAATAAGACCTTTCTATAGGAAAGCAATAGAGGGTGTTGTAAGAGTGAGGGGTTGGATTCTTACAGCACCCCCTATAAGAAATAGGAGGAGGTGCAGGTTTTGAAAAAACGCTTACCCATGGAAAAGAGACGAAAGCTAGTTAGTTGGTTATTCATATTACCTGCTACACTTTTGATTGCCGGCATGAGTTTTTATCCAATGATAAAGGCTTTTCTTCTATCTTTTACAAAAGGATTTGGAAAGACAAGTGAATTCGTTGGAACCTACAATTATCAAAGACTATTTCAGGATTCCCTCTTTAAAACGTCACTTGGGAATACCCTTATCTATTTGATTTTACAAGTACCATTGATGCTTTTTTTAGCTCTGATTTTAGCTTCGTTGTTAAACAATCCGAAGATAAAATGTAAGGGATTATTTCGAACCATGATTTTCTTACCATGTGCAACGTCTTTGGTATCTTATTCTATTATATTTCGTTCCATGTTCGCACTCGACGGGTTTGCAAACTCGGTATTGATGAATTTAAATATCATCAGCAGGCCAATTAACTGGCTCGGAGAGATTTGGCCGGCAAGAATCATCATTGTACTTGCAATTACCTGGAGATGGACCGGATACAATATGATTTTCTATTTATCCGGATTACAAAATATTGATCCACAGGTCTATGAGGCTGCTAAAATTGATGGTGCAAGTGTATCACAGCAATTTCGAAAAATCACAATTCCGTTGTTAAGGCCGATTATCTTATTGACTGCGATTATGTCGACCAATGGGACACTACAGTTATTTGATGAAACAAAGAATTTAACCAATGGTGGACCAGCTAACATGACAATTTCAATTTCACAATACATATATAAATTATCGTTTGAATATTCTCCGCAATTTGGGTATGCGACAACCATTTCCTTTGTGGTATTTTTATTGGTTGCAGTTCTCTCCTTCCTTCAGATGAAAGTAGGTGATAAACGTGACTAAAACTAAAATTAAATATTTCTTTGCTTATGCTTTCTTAATTATTGTTTCGTTTATTTCTGTTTTTCCACTTCTCTGGATGTTAATCTCAGCAACCAATACAAGTCTTGATGTGATACGTGGAAAGATGAGTTTTGGTACTGCCATAGTGGATAATTTTAAACAGCTTATTCAAACCACCCAAATTGGTCAGGCATTGATAAATTCGTTTCGTAATGCGGCTAGTCTTACTATTATAAGTTTAATAGTATGCTCACTTGCAGGATATGCATTTGAGATTTATCATGACAGATGGAAAGACGGTGTTATGAAACTCCTGCTCCTATCTATGATGGTACCATTTGCAGCAACTATGATACCGTTATTTACTTGGTTCGGTAAGATGAATCTCATCAATACGACTGCGGGATTTATGCTACCGTCCATATCTACCGCATTTCTTATCTTTTTATTTCGTCAAAGCTCCAGAAATTTTCCTTATGAAATTGTGGAGGCCGCAAGACTGGAAGGAATGTCGGAGATAAGAATCTTTACCAGAATATTCGTACCAATTATGAAACCTACTTATGCAGCAGCAATTACCGTTACCTTTATGAACGCTTGGAATAGTTATCTATGGCCATTGGTTATCTTACAGGATAAGAAAAGCCAAACCATGCCTATCTTAATATCCAATTTGATTTCGGGTTATACGATTAACTATGGAGTATTAATGTTAGCGGTATCAATTAGTACGTTGCCAACCATTATTATTTTCTTCGTATTACAGAAGAATTTTGCGGAAGGTATTACCGGAGCCGTGAAATAAAAATGGCAGATGAATACTTTGAAACTAAGGAGAAGGAAAAAATCCATCTCTTTGGGGAAGTGCGTCAAAAAATACTTATGTTATCAAAAGGTGCTTAAGCGCCGGAATTGAGGTTGTTATGGACAAATTTGTACTTAATATTATACATCGTCCTGAGATGGTACCGGAATATGCGGAAAAGGTTACCGGACATGGAAAGGAAGAAGACATAGCCAGAAAAGATTTGTTAACGGAATCTCTTGATATCTTTAAATTTCAGCAGGAGACAGCTCACAAACACGGATTAAAGACGACAATACAGATGACCTATGCCAGTTTATTTAACGAAGAGGCAATAGCAATAGCCAAGGAGCACCGTGAGGTATATGGAGATGAAATAGCATTATCTTTATTAGGGCTTCCCTGCAAAGAATTTCGTGACAAGTATAAGACAAAAGACTTTTGTATCTGGATGTTTTCTATGGAGGATAAGATTTCAATTGTCAATGACGTATTTCAAAAGTTCTACGATACTTTTGGTTTCTATCCGGAATCGACAGGTTCTTATTACATGGACGCAGATCTAATTAATTACATAAAGAAGCAGTATCCAACCGTTAGGTGTGCTGTTGCAACTTGCTTTGAGGAAGGACCGAAAGCTTACCATACCTGTAATAACTCATGGTACACCTTTATGGACGGGGGACCTTGGAATCCTTGGATTCCGTCAAAACAAAACACCCATGCTCCCGCTGCAAAGGAAGAAGAGGATAGTGGTATTGTTGCCATCCCTCATTTGTCAAGAGACTTGATTGCCTGTTATGATGGAAACGGCTCAAATTTTGGTACTCATCCACAAAATGTTTTAAGAGGAATGATATATCGTGACAATCAATATCCTTATCTGTTTAATATAATAGATCAATACCGTTCCTTGGAGAAATACAACAATGGTTATGCTTATAATATGATGTTTGTTGGTCCCGGCTGGTTAAATAAGATGGGAAGATGGGAAGCACCATATGAGCTTTTGGCTAAGAGTTATGATGACGGCATGTCTTATTATGGCGAACTAAAAAAGCTCGGTAAGCTAACGGATATGACGATGGCAGAATTTGCGGATTACTTCCGTGAGAAGAAGACATATACCGAACCGGAATGTGCATTATGGAAGGATATTCTATATGGCTCTGAGAAGCAGCTTTTTTGGTATTGTGATCCCTTTATGCGTGTTTGTGTAAACATGGATCAGGGAGGAGCTCTCGTGGATTTACGTCCGTATGTATCAAAGCTTGAATGGCCGGTAGGCATAGGGACAAAGCATATAACCGATGCTTCTTATCCATTTTTGATACAAGAAAAATATCGTGCAGGTTATTTTACACATTATGCGGGTGAAGGTACGATACGAAGTGCCAAATTGGTTTATAAGGGGGAAGAAGTAGACCTGTGTTTATGCAGAACGAAAGCAGCATTTTCCCAGGAAGGAAACACTAGAATCCTGACCCTTAATCCGGTGGAAATAGAATTTTATGACCTTACGGTCACTCTTCAGACAAGGTATTATTTTGAGGAGGGGAGTTCAGAGATTAAGATAGAGCGAGCTATTCTAAGTATGTCAGATCCGGAGGCAAAAGTGAATATCAATGAATATATGGTTTGCTGCTATGGTACAACAGAATACTCTGAGGATATGACCGGAATTCTCCTGGAATGTATTGGTGAGGATGAAAGAAAGCTTATAACTTACGAGTATAAATGCAGGGAGGAAGAGTTAGAGAAAGCAGTTATGGTATCTGCCGTTGTTCCTCAGATTAGAACAAAGGTGTCCTTAAGAAGCAGTAAAGAGGAAGCGACGGGATACATCAAGGAAGGATATGCATTTTCTCCTATGTTCACGCTGGGTTATCAAACGGTACTAAATGAGAAGGAGGTATATGCAACATGGCTCAAGCTGGAAAAGGAAGACTAAATTATCGATGTCCTTCTTGTTTTATGAGAGATATTGATATTGATATGTTTTATGATAAGGATAAAAAGGAATATTATTGTCTTCGCTGCCAGTACACAGGAAGTGAAGGGGATGTGCTTGAAAAAAATGAGATGGCGAGATTTCGATACCGCAAAATGCTGGAACGCATAACAGAGTTTAACTAGCGAACGCAAGGGATTGTTGCTGCCCAAAATGAAAAAAGGCTAAGAGGAAAAACGAAGGAAAAAGGGAACCGTATAAATATACTGGAAAGTAATGTTACAAAATGAAGAAAATATTATGAGAAATTAAAAAGGAGGTAGTCTTGTGGATAAAAAAATAAAGGTATTATCCATAGTTCTCTGCTTCATTATGATGTTAACTAGTTTTCAGATCAATACAAAAGAGACTAAAGCAGCAGCTAGCTTTGCTTATGGTGCTGATGTGGGGTGGTTAAATCAGCTAGAAAACTCAGGGGTTACCTGGGTTGACGATTATGGCTACACAAAGGATGCACTTCAAATTCTAAAAGATCATGGAATTGATTCGATTCGACTGCGCTTGTTTGTAAATCCTCCCACAAACTTTACCTGGACAAAGAAGGATGGGACAATATGTATCTTAGGCTATGCGGATACTGCCGGGTTGCTCTACATGGCGGAACGTGCAAAGTCGATGGGATTTCGAATCATGGTTGATTTCCATTACAGTGATCATTTTGCAGACCCTGCTTATCAGGATATTCCGTCTGCGTGGTCAACGCATGATTTCACTCAGTTGAAGAAAGATGTATATGACCACACATATTACATAATGTCTCAGCTTGCTGCAAAAGGAATCTATCCTGAGTGGGTTCAGGTTGGGAATGAGATTAACAGCGGTATGTTATTGCCATATGGGAAGAGCAGTAACAATTTTAGTCAGTTGGCAGAACTGCTAAATAGCGGTTATGATGCCGTGAAGGCGGTAAGCAGCTCAACTAAAGTGGTGACCCATCTTGCCGATGGTAATAATAACACAACGTTTCGCTGGTTCTTTGATAACTTTATCACAAAATATGGCGGAAAGACGGATGTTATCGGTATGTCCTACTATCCATACTGGATAGGAAGTGACTATACACAATCAATTAACTATCTGGAAAATAATTTAAATGATATGGTATCTCGCTATAATAAAGAAGTAATGGTTTGTGAAGTAGGAGGAATTGAAACGAATCCAACCAATACATATAACTTATTAAAAGCAACCATAGAGAAGGTAAAGGCGGTTCCAAACGGAAAGGGGTTAGGTGTATTTTACTGGGAACCAGAAGCCAATTCTTCCGTACTTCCGGATAGCTATAAGCTTGGAGCAACCAGTGTTGTTTCCGGGAAAAAATTAAAGTTCACAACAGCAATTGACGCTTTTTATGATTGCCGTTATAACAGTTCATCCTTAGATACCGGCAAAACGTATAAGATTATCAATCGGCTTAGCGGGAAAGCAATCAATGTCAGAGGCGGCTCAACCAGCAATGGCGCTGTTCTAGAACAATACAGCTATGGAGCGTGGAGTAGTCAAAAGTGGACATTCTCATTAAACAGCAGTGGTTACTATACGGTAAAAAGTGTATTAAGCAGCAAAGTGATGGATGTATCAGGGTCTTCCACGAGTGATGGAGCCAGCGTGATACAATATACCTTAAATAATGGTAATAACCAACAATGGAGTTTGGTTTCTACAGGAGACGGATATTATAAGATGATCAATCGTAGAAGTGGTAAACTCTTGGCTGTAGGAAATTCTTCCACAGAAGAAGGTGCTAGTTTGGTACAACAAACAGATACCAATGCATGGAATCAGATGTGGAGTCTTGAAATCGTAAATTAAAGATTTACATCAGGTTAGAGTTTTTTATCGTTTCTGATTAATAAGTGGTAGCAACTAACTTTTATGAAAAGCCAGGAATATGGACGTGCGGGGGTGTAGGTTCATAATTCTTGGCTTTTATACTACTGATTTTCCTTTGTCTAATCACCTTTTTTATAAGTTGACGTTTTACTGAAAAGCTGTTACTATAAAGATGTGCAACCGATTGCGCAAAGTAATGGAAATATAGAAAGTCACAGGATAAATGAAAGGAACTGCGAAACGATATCATAACAAAAACTTCAATTGCGCCGGGGGTTGCGCTGGACGGGAGGTTATTTTGAAAAAAATAAATTTTAGGATAAAATCGGTCATAGAAGAAATTGTTTCTTCTGCTGCTTTTGTGAGTGAAAAAACTCTTAGTCAATCGGAAACAGCGCAGGATTTATTTAAAATGTCGGAAAAGATGGTATGGCAGGCAAACGAGTTAATGAGTACAATGGAGCAGTTCTCTATTGAATCATAGGAAAAAGTAAGATAAGATATTACTTAGAAAAAATTTGATTAAATGTAAAGATAAGAGGTGTTTATTGGTGGGGCAGAATTCATTTTATGGATATGGACAGAAGAAAATAACAATAGATGATGTAGCAAACGCATTAGGGGTATCAAAAACAACAGTCTCAAGAGCGGTATCCGGAAAGGGAAGAGTAGGAGAAAGTACAAGAAATCGTGTGCTGAATTATATTGCTGAGAATAACTATAAGCCAAATCTTATTGCCAAAAGCTTAGCAGAATCCAAGACATTTAATATTGCAGTAGTCATACCGGGTGACTATAATTTGGTGGACTTGCCATTTTTTCAAAAATGCCTTATGGGGATTAGTGAATTTGCATCTACCTTCAATTATGATGTCTTAATGTGTGTGTGTTATGAAAATGACCTGTCTCAATTGGAGCGAATCATTGATAATCACAAGGTAGATGGAGTTATCTTAACAAGAACCTTGGTAGATGATAAGCCGGAAAAGTATTTGATAGAAAAGGGAGTTCCTTTTGTTGTGATTGGAACCTCATTAAATGATGATGTAATTCAAGTTGACAATGACCACCGCAGTGCCTGTAAGGAACTGACCAGTCTAATGTTGATGAAAGGTTATAAAAGAATTGGTTTAATCGGAGGGGATGAATCTCATATGGTTACGTTAAGCCGCTATTCTGGATATGAAGATGCCCTATTAGAGGCAGGAATTCATGTAGATAAGCAAATAATACATCTTAATGTGCTAACCAGTATAGTAGCCGAGAAATCAGCCTTGGAGCTTGTAGATAAGCACGTGGATGCAGTGATCTGTATGGATGATACGATTTGTTCTTATGTATTAAAAGCATTTTACAGCAAAGGTATTCGAGTACCGGAGGATGTGAAGCTGCTTTCTTTTTACAATAGTATGATATTAGAAAATCGGAATATCTCAATTACTACATTACAATTTGATGTTAAGGAGTTGGGTGTGGAGACTTGTAAAGTATTGATTCATTATTTAAATGGAATTGAGATAGAGAAAAAGACGTTACTAAAATATGAAGTTATCTTAAAAGAATCAACAAAGTAGGTAAGCGGGGCTTTTGCAAGGTAAGTATTTCATCTTCGAATACTTAACCCTGCAGAAGCCTTTTTCTACGGAAGGCAGGTGGTTTGCAGATACTATGTTGTTTGCTTTATTTGTAATAGTTTCAGTTGCAAAAGCATAGTTATAAGAGTTAAGATAGGATAGAGCATATGGCATACATCAGAGGTTCTTTGGATTTGCCATGGAATCCAATCTGTGATTAAGAAGGCGTGACAGCGCCGGAAATGAGGTTAATATTATGAAGGTGATATTAGTGAATGGAAGCCCGCATGAAAAAGGCTGTACTTATACGGCACTGATGGAAGTATCGAAAACATTGTTAAAGGAAGGAATAGAAACAGAGTTCTTCTGGCTGGGTACAAAACCATTGGCTGGATGCATTGCCTGCAGAAGCTGTGCAAAAACAGGGCACTGCGTATTTGAGGATAAGGTAAATGAGTTTCTTCATGCGGCAGACGAGGCAGATGGTTTTATTTTTGGTACACCGGTTCATTATGCTGCTGCAAGCGGTGCAATTACCTCCTTTATGGATCGTGTTTTCTACTGTGATTCTTTAGGAAAAGGAAATAAGACTTTTTATATGAAGCCTGCCGCCGCGGTGATTTCAGCAAGAAGAGCAGGAACTACAGCAGCATTTGATCAGCTAATTAAATATTTTACAATTAAAGAGATGCCCGTTGTTTCTTCAAGATACTGGAATATGGTACATGGTACAAAGCCGGAGGAAGTATTAAAGGATGAAGAGGGGTTATATACGATGAGAGTATTGGCCAGGAACATGGCATTTCTTTTAAAATGCAAAGAAGCCGGCAAGAGGGCGGGGGTAGAACTGCCAACTCGTGAGGAACCGGTTATTACTAATTTTATCAGAGAGTAATATTCCAGAGGAAAGGTGCGCCTTTTGCACCGTCAATTTAATTATTGAAACATGACTTTGTCTCAATAATATAACTTATCAGAAGCTGCGAACTATGCACCGTCAATCTGATTACCGGAACGAATATTTAGCTTCCGATAATATAGGCTATAACATAGCATACTATAATAATTACTATTCGTGGAATGGAGGTAGTACCAGAGATGACAAATTTATTAGTCAAGCTATTCGTAAAAAACAGTGAAGAAATTCAGGAACAAAAAGTGCGCACCTCCTATGGGATACTTACTAGTATTGTCGGAATTGTCTGTAATCTGATTTTATTTCTATGTAAGTTTGCGATTGGATTTCTTATCAATAGTATCTCAGTCACAGCAGATGCCTTTAACAATCTGTCAGATTCAGCATCCTCTTTGATTAGCTTGCTGGGTGTAAAGCTGGCTAGCAGACCGGCAGATAAAGAGCATCCGTTTGGGCATGGAAGATACGAATATATTTCTGCTCTTGTAGTAGCATTTCTGGTATTACAGGTAGGCTTTACCTGTGTTAAGAGTTCCGTGAATAAAATATTGCATCCGGAAAGTACTTCCTTTGCAGTAATCTCCATTCTTATTCTGTTGCTGTCAATCTTTTTAAAAGCCTGGTTATCTTTTTTTAATCGTAACCTTGGAAAACGGATAAATTCCTCTGTTATGAAAGCAACGGCAGCAGATGCATTAGGTGATGTACTTATTACCTCTGCAACAGTTCTTTCCTTATTTATCGGGCATTTTACAGGGCTTAAAGTAGATGGATACATGGGTGCTGCGGTTTCTATTTTTGTTTTGATTTCTGGATTTAATATAGCAAAGGATACTTTGGAACCATTGATTGGTCAAGCAATAGACCCGAAACTATATAAGATGATTGTGAAAAAGGTCATGGAATATCCATATATTATCGGTACCCATGACTTAGTGGCACATAATTATGGTCCCTCTCACACAATGGCAACCATTCACTGCGAGGTGCCAAATGATATTTCTATGGAAGATGCTCATGAGGTAATCGATAAGATAGAACGGGATATGTTAAGAGACGAGAATATCTTTTTAGTTATTCATATGGACCCGGTGGAAGTTAATAACGAAAAGGTAAAAGAAATACGTGCTAAGGTAACAAAAAAGGTGAAAGAATTAGAAGAAAAGGCAACCATTCATGATTTCCGTATGGTCAGCGGAGAAACTCAAATTAATCTTATCTTTGATCTGGTGTTACCGCACCATTATAAACCGAACGAGGAAGAAGAACTATTGAGAGAACTGTTGGAGCGAATTAAGGAACTTGATGAACGATATCAATGTGTAATTACAATAGAGAATAGTTTTATTGCTGAAGAATAACTTTATTTAATGATGGAATCCCCATGCTTATTCAGGATAAAAATACTGCAAAGTACGTTCTATCCTGAATAAGTGTTTCAGGTTAAAGTATATTTCTGCCGTTCGTTGTAAGGGGTTTCTTAGTATTGGCATGTGGTACAATTTTGGTACAACTTGGTATAAAAAAATGAAAAATAGGACTTGCAAAATATAAAGCTATGAGTTATAATATCATTCGTGGCTGATAAAATGACAAGCTATGGAAAATAAATATTGGGCTATCGCCAAACGGTAAGGCACCGGATTCTGATTCCGGCATCTCAAGGTTCGAATCCTTGTAGCCCAGCTAAAAATAACCTTGAAAACAATAGTTTTCAAGGTTATTTTTAATTATAGAGCAGTCTTTTAAAAAAACATCAGCTATGCTGGTGGATCTCAATGACTTCTAGCGTTTTCATAAGAACATCTCTTCTTGCCTTATAGAGTTCTGCAGTATTAAGCACTTCAGATTAACACTCAAGGTTTTTCATTTTCCTCTTGCTTTTTCTTTGTTTCAAGCTATAATGAAAGTATAAATGAAAAATATTTTTATTGTTTTTGCTTAATCTTGTCATTTTTTGAAAAATATTTTCAGAATTGAAGATTTGGAGGTAATTATGAAAGTAATTCATACAACAAGTTACAGCGACTTGAGTAGAAAGGCAGCAAATATTATTTCGGCTCAGGTCATTTTAAAACCACAGAGTGTATTAGGGCTTGCAACCGGCTCTACACCAATCGGTACATACAAACAATTAATTGAATGGTATAACAGGGGAGACCTTGATTTCTCAACTACGATGACCGTTAATTTAGATGAATATGTGGGTTTGGCACCAACGAATGAACAAAGCTACCGTTATTTTATGAACGAGAATTTGTTCCGGCATATTAATATTCCGACTGAGAATACCCATGTTCCAAGTGGAATGGCTAAGGATATGGCAGCAGAGTGTGTGAATTATGACGCTTTAATCACAAGCTTAGGCGGTATTGATTTACAGCTACTTGGCATTGGACACAATGGCCATATAGGTTTTAATGAGCCGGGCAATGCATTTGAAAAGGATACCCACATTGTTTCTCTGGGTGAATCAACAATTCAGGCTAATGCAAGATTTTTTGAAGACATTAAGGAAGTACCAAGTAAAGCAATTACAATGGGAATTAAGTCCATCCTGCAGGCAAAAAAAATACTTTTAATTGCAAATGGTCCGGATAAAAAAGATATCATTGAAAAAGCGCTATATGGGCCGATAACACCAAATGTACCGGCATCTATTCTACAGTTACATCCGGACTTAACCGTTATCTGCTGTTTTGAATAGAAAGAAGGTGTCCTATGAGATTACGACATGGGGAAGTATTTATTGATGGAAGGTTTGAACGAAAGGATATCCTTATTGAAGATGGTTTTGTAGAGGAAATATCGGATACTATAACCGGAAATGGTAAGGAAGCCGATTGTACCGGTCTTCGTATTATACCTGGATTCTTTGATATTCATACGCATGGATGCTTATCTTATGATTTTTCGAAATCAAATCCGGAAGAAATTAAAAAAATGTGTGCGTATTATGCGAAGCATGGTGTAACCTCAGTACTTGCTACAACAATGACTAACGAGGAAAAACAGTATCACCAGGCAATGGTTTACTTAAAAGAAGTTATGGATGAGCAGAAGGAGCACCCGGAAGCGAAGGAAGCTGCTATTGAAGGCATTAATATGGAGGGACCATTCTTTGGTATAGAAAAGAAGGGCGCACATGATCCTCAGTATTTGAGAAGAATTTCCCAGGATCTATTTGATGAATATCATTCTTTATCCGGAAATGCAATTCGTTTGGTAGACATTGACCCGACGTTGGATGGGGCCGTAGAATTTATTCAAAGAAATAAAGAGTTCTTTACAATATCCTTAGCGCATACGATGAGCACCTTTGATCAGGCGGAAGCTGCCGTGAAAGCGGGGGCGACTCACGTTACTCATTTATTTAATGCAATGAGACCGATGCTGCATCGTGAACCGGGCCTTGTTGGTGCGGTAAGTGAATTTGGTTTAAATGCAGAAATTATCTGTGATGGAATCCATGTTCACCCTGCAGTGGTAAAACTGATGTTTAAGGCTGTGCCGGAGCAGATGATTTTAATCTCCGACTCAATCAATCCAACCGGTTTGCCGGATGGAGAATATACAGCAGGTGGATTGCCGATTACTGTGAAGGACCGTAAGGCATTCTTAAGAGACGGTACGCTAGCCGGTTCAACCATTACATTATTTGATGCAGTTAAGAATGCGATATCCTTTGGTATTCCGGTAGAGCAAGCGATTCTTAGTGCAAGTTATTATCCCGCAAAAGCGCTTCATTTGGAAGACACCACAGGAGTTATTGCTGTAGGAAGAAAAGCAGATTTACTGCTTGTGGATAATGGGTTTAATTTAAAACAAGTTTTTGTAAGAGGAAATGAAATATAATTTCTAACCAGTACAGAGACTGACATTATCCGTACAAACTCAAAGAGGAGCCCATACTTTAATGGAGCTCTTCTTTTTGAATTAGGTGTATTATATGATGAGAATAGATGCCTTAGAAAAGAAATCACCGGGAAAGAAGTATTTGCAGAATTTTGCAGATACAAAGTTTACTTCAACTGCAACGCACCTTCTGACTGAAGAGTAAAAATGCCATGGCACCGTATGTTTGAGACAGACATTATGGTATCATATCGATAAAATCTTGGGGGGACTTGCTATGAAACAGTACAAAGAGGTATTGGACCAAATAAAAGGGGGATTGATTGTGTCCTGTCAGGCATTATCAACAGAGCCCTTATATAGTTCTTATATTATGAGCAGAATGGCATATGCCGCACAGCTTGGTGGGGCTGTCGGTATTCGTGCCAATACACCGGAAGATATTACCGAAATAAAAAAGGCCGTGGATCTTCCCGTTATCGGCTTGTATAAGCAGATATTTGAAGACAGTGATGTCTACATAACACCAACGATGGAAGCTGTTCGTGATATCGTAGCTGTAAGTGCGGAGATTGTTGCAATCGATGCAACAGACCGGATACGCCCACAGGGAATTTTGCTGGATGACTTTTTTAAAAAAGTAAGAGAAGAATTTCCAAATCAATTATTTATGGCTGACTGCGCTACTTATGAGGAAGCAGTCCATGCGAGTGAGATAGGATTTGATTTGGTTGGAACAACCCTTTGTGGGTATACAGAGCAAACCAAAGGTGTGGCAATACCAAACTTCGATTTGTTACAAAGGCTTGCAAAAACCAGTAAAATTCCAGTAATAGCAGAAGGGGGTATTTGGTCTCCGGAACAGTTAAAACAGACGATGGAATGTGGGGTACATGCAGTTGTTATAGGTACTGCAATTACCAGGCCAATGGATATTACAAAACGTTATGTACAAGCAATTAAAAAATAAGGAGAGGTACTTATGACAGAAGGAATATTTGCAAGAATTGAAAGTTTATATTCAAAGTTTACAAAGTCAGAGAAAATAGTTGCTGACTTTGTCTTTGAAAACCCAGAGAAGGTATTATATACCTCAATCACAGATTTAGCCGAAGTATGTGGGGTAGGAGATACTACGGTATTTCGTTTCTGTAAAGCGCTTAAATTAAATGGTTATCAGGAATTTAAGGTGTTTCTGGCTCAGGATCTTGCAGTGAGAACCGGCTCTGATTATGCCATTAATGGCTCAATTAGTCAGGATGACGACATACAAACCATATGCAAAAAAGCATTGGCTGTTGACATTGCTGCACTCACGCAAACATATGAGGGCTTAAATTTCGAAGCTGTAACAAAAGTTGTGGATATGATATCTGGTGCGAACAAAGTTCAATTTTTTGGTATGGGTTCTTCAGGCGTGATCGCGCTGGAAGCGAAAATGAAGTTTATGAGAATTCTTCCGAAGGTAGAACATATTGCGGATTGTCATATGCAGTTTATGTCTGCGGCTCTATTATCAATCCGTGATCTGGCGATTATTTTCTCTTACTCCGGTTCTACGAAGGATTCCATTGAAATAGCCAATATCGCAAAGTCCAATGGCTGCAAGGTAGTCAGTATAACGAGATATGTAAACTCACACCTTGCAAGTTTATCCGATGTTGTCATTCCATGTGGTTCGAATGAAGGACCTTTAGATGGAGGTGCATCATCAACTTCCATGGTACAGTTTTATATTTTGGACATTTTGTATTTATTATATTTTACAAAGCACTATCATCAATCGAAATTAAACAAAGCGAAGACCACAGAATCTATTTCCTCTAAGGTTTTATAACCTGGAAATCACTCAAGGTCCTTGCTCCTGCTTCGAAAGAATCGTCCAATAGCGTACCAGGTTAATACCTGCAAAATTTATTGGTAGGAGAAAATCAAGAAATAGAATCGGGTATTTTACTTAACGGAATCAATTGCGGTTACATCATACTGTATCTCTTTCTATCATGAATGTAACAGACGAGAATAAGAAAATCCTTGCGCAAAGCATACCTATGGTGAAGATATTATTTTTATTTTGGTATTTGGCATACCATGACTTATCGGCAGCCATAAATTTATTATATATAACTTTATCTTAATATAAAAAGCTCAATTTAGATTCGTCGATGGATAATAAGATACTTACATAAGTTTTGTTTTTAAAAGGTACCATAGTTATAGATATAATTATTCTTGACTAACCTCGACGGTCTAGGTATAACATACCTAGATAATCAAGGTATAAATGGAGGGGCACGATGAATATTGATAAGAATTTATTAAGTGGAAGCCATACTCTATTAATTCTATCTCTAATTAAAGAAGAAGAGATGTATGGGTATCAAATGGTTGTTGAGCTTGCAGGTAAGTCAGAACATGCATTTCAACTAAAAGAAGGAACACTATACCCAATTCTTCACACGTTAGAGAAAGAAAAGTATGTAACGTCCCGTAGGATGGAAGCAGAGAATGGAAGAAACCGAAAGTATTATAAAATCACGGATAAGGGAAGAAAACTTCTAGCAAAAAGAACGCAGGAATGGGAGTATTTTGCGCAGAAAGTCAATCTGGTTGTATTAGGAGGCTAAATGAAGGAAAAGAGGCAGGAAACAATTATTACGGACATCTACCGTTGGAGTCATGAAGCGAGCAGATCCATTAGATTTAAACCAGACAGAGAGCAGGTATACCAAGAATTCCTTGCACATCTGTATGATAAAGCAAATGACTTTGGAAACGATGGTAGGAAGCGTGAAGAGGCAATGAAAGCAGCCATTGAGGGGATGGGGAGATGCAACAGAGCTTGGCCTTTTGATGAGAAAAATACATAGACCATATTGGGGTTATTTGTGGAGAATCACTCAGGTGCTGCTGATGTTTTCTTTTCTCTTAATACTTTTTGTCTGTCAGCAGGCCGGCGGGATTGGAAATATGATAGAGGAGCTAAAGCCACAAAAGGGCAGTTGGGAAGAAAATCGTGAGTTATATAATACGTACAGTGGATATAAGTTAATTGCTGATTTGACTCCGACTTGTGAAGCAACGGTAGAAGGTTATCAATTTTCTGTTCCCAACGTGCTTCATTGGAAGGTAGAATATATGGAAGAGGATAAGTTTTATGAAGGTGACATTTTTAAGTTTATTATAAAAGCTAAGCACAGCCCATTTTTGGATGCTCCCAAAGGAATTATAGACCGTATGACCGCAATAGATAATCTAGGAAATTATTATACGGATGTTAGAGGGTATGGAATGGAACCTAGTATCGTGGGGAATTCTACAGTGGAGCGACTATTTAGCAGTCAGTTTGAGATGTGGGTGAACGATTTAGCTCCGGAGGCAAGATGGATAGAACTGCAATATGATTTTTTAGGGAAAAGTTTTCGGCTTCGTATTCCAACAGTTGAGGGAGGCGAGCTATGATTAAATTACCAAAATTAAAGAGAAAACAGCGTATCATCCGTAATTTAATTCTTATATCACTCCTATTATTCTTATGTTTTATTATCGTAGATTTCGCTAGTTTTTCCCCTAAGGCAGCATTTCGAAGGCTGGAAAAGACATACATAAGCGGTCCCTCAGATCTCTTAGTGATAAGAGAAGATCCAAGTTCTTATGATACAAAAATCGTATTGGCTACCTTTCAAGATTATATACAGGTTGGAACAGTTTACAAAACTTATCATATGTGGAAGGGCAGAGACTTATTCAGTTACAAGAGTCATGGTGATATCACCGTGATTCCATATGATACCTTGGGCTTTGACAGTGCCGCAATTTTTGTAATAACAGATATGAAGGAACCGCTAAGGGCTAAGATAACAATTAAATTCGAATATGTGGGAAATAATGAGAAGACAGTTACGAATATATTTTCATATGAAGGGATAAGAGAAGCAGAGGGAGTATATTTTTTTCATATAGAGAATCTAAATGAAAGACCCAAGTTTGCATCGGAAAGAGATGCCAATTTGGAACACCTGATTGAGACTTTGGGACGGATTGCAGATATCAGAACGA
This sequence comes from Bacillota bacterium, assembly GCA_023457255.1. Classification (GTDB taxonomy): domain Bacteria; phylum Bacillota; class Clostridia; order Lachnospirales; family Lachnospiraceae; genus Lachnoclostridium. The sequence goes on from JAEWMB010000022.1 coordinate 137,678, forward strand.
ACTCAAACGAGAGTTATCCTATTCGGCTGTGCTTTTATTCTGAATCAGGAGAATTGTTAAGAGAGGAAGAGATAACGCTTAGCACAGAGTATCTTTATGGGAGATGATGAAATAGTTGAAACACATATGCGAATTAAGGGAAAGTATTTTTTCGCATAAGGCGGGAATTTAACGAAAGTAATGCAAAGATAATAGTTCATATTTAAAGTAAAAAGGGGCTGTTGCAAAATAACTGAGTAGTAATCAGTTATGGAGCAACGGCTCCCTTTTTTTGTTCTAAAATATAAAAAGCGGGTGCAAAGCACCCGCTAGTGGTATAATTAAATCATGTCTAGTAAC
>JAEWMB010000023.1 GCA_023457255.1 Bacillota bacterium
GCCCGATCCGGGAGGGCCTAAGAAAATTACATTCATGGTAATTCCCTCTCTGCTCTTTCAGGAGCGTTTCTATCCAAGCGTACACAGTGCCGGCCAAAGACGGCACTGTGCGCGCCCACTCATCTTAATTGAGGAATCCTTTGTAATGCCTCATCATCATCTGTGACTCAAGCTGCTTTGTGGTTTCGAGCGCCACATTGACCATAATCAGCAGGCTCGTTGCGCCGAATACGCTTGCGACCCCTGTAAGGCCGGTAACAAGTGTCGGCACCGCCGCCACGACCGCAAGGAAGAGCGCTCCGAAAAGCGTAATCCGCGACAAAATTTTGGCCAGATAATCAGAGGTTGGTTTGCCGGGACGAATGCCCGGGATAAACCCGCCGTTTTGCTGCAGGTTCTTCGATACATCCACCGGATTGAAAGCAATCTGCGAATAGAAGTAAGAGAAGAACAGAATCAACAGCGCGTACACAACGGCATAAATCCATGTGTCCGGCCCGGCATATTGCAGGTACCACTGGTAAAATCCGCTTTCCGGCCAAAACTGGCCGATCATGCCCGGAAGCATAAGGATCGTTACCGCGAAAATCAGGGGCATAACGCCGCTCTGGTTGACTTTCATCGGAATATGTGTGGACTGTCCGCCATACATTTTCCGTCCCACGACACGTTTTGCATACTGTACCGGAATCCTGCGTTCGCCAAGATCGACAAACGTGATACCGAGAATGATGATAAACGCAAGGGCAATCACAATCAGGACAGACCAAAAGCTAATCGTACCCAGTTCTACCTTGGTGATAATGTCCTGGATCATCGCCGGTACGCGCGAAATGATGGAAATGAAGATCAGCAGGGAGATCCCGTTGCCAATTCCCTTCTCTGTAATACGTTCGCCAATCCACATGATGAGCGCCGTACCGCGGTGAGGCATATGATGATTGTGATATAGTCAAACGGATTATCCGGATTCTGTACCGCCTGCGAACCAAATCCAAGCAAGATGCCGATCGCCTGTACAAGGCCAAGGATAACGCCGAGGTATCTTGTGATGGAAGCGATCTTCTTTCTTCCATCATCGCCTTCCTTCGCCATGCGTTCCAATTTCGGGATCGCCACGGTCAAAAGGTTCATGATGATGGATGCATTGATATACGGAACGATACCAAGCGCAAAAATCGTCATATTGCCGAGCGCACCGCCCGAAAACAGATTCAGAAAGCCAAGCACATCATAGTCTGCAACCTGATTTGCAATGAACTCTACATTCACGCCTGGAACCGGGATATACGCACCGATACGGTATACGAGAAGCATCAGCAGCGTAAACAGGATTTTTTTCCTGATGTCCGGCATTTTCCATGCGTTCGCAATGGTTTTAAACATTATACCACCTCAATGCTGCCGCCAGCGGCTGTAATCTTCTGCTCAGCCGTTTTTGTAAACTTCGCAGCTTTTACAGTAACTTTTTTCTTCAGTTCTCCGTTCCCGAGAATCTTCAGGCCGTCATATGCCTTTTTGATCATACCGGCGTCAATCAGCGTCTGAACGTCTACGCTTGCGCCGTCCTCGAGTTTCTCGAGGTCAGAAACGTTAATCGTTGCATATTCCTTCGCAAATATATTGGTGAAACCCCTCTTCGGCAAACGCCTTGCAAGCGGCATCTGGCCACCTTCAAACCCGGGACGGACACCGCCGCCGCTACGGGATTTCTGGCCTTTCTGGCCTCTTGCTGAAGTTTTGCCTACACCGGAGCCACATCCTCTGCCCACGCGTTTCGAGGACTTTCTGGCGCCCTCCGCAGGACCAAGTTCATGAAGTTTCATAAGCTCTCTCCTTCGTTATTTCGTCTCTTCAACCGACACCAGATGTTTTACCTTGAAAACCATCCCGCGAATCGGCGGATTGTCCGGCCGCTGTACCACTTGGCCGATCTTACGCAGTCCGAGCGCCTTTACGGTGTCTTTCTGATCCTGCGCGTAACCAATGGGGCTTTTGACAAGTTTAATATTCAGTTTCATAAGCCTTGGCCTCCCCTTTACTGTAATTGATCTACGCTGATTCCGCGCAGGCGTGCCACCTGCTCGGCGCTCCGCAGCTCGCGGAGGCCTTCGAGCGTAGCCTTCACGCAGTTGATCGGGTTATTTGAACCCTGCGATTTTGTTCTGATATCTTTGATGCCTGCCAGTTCCAGAACCGCACGCGCCGGGCCGCCCGCGATTACGCCGGTACCTTCGGAAGCGGGAAGCAGCAACACCCTGCCGCGCCCGAATTTGCCGATGACCTCGTGCGGAATGGACGTCCCTTTCAGCGCTACCGTAACGATGTCATGCTTCGCAGCCTGAACAGCCTTGCGGATCGCTTCCGGAATTTCAGCGGCTTTCCCCATGCCAACGCCTACGTGGCCATTTTCGTCTCCAACTACCACCAGCGCCGAGAAACGCATATTACGGCCGCCCTTTACGGTTTTCGCAACACGGTTGATCGAAACCAGCTTTTCTTTGTATTCGACTCCGCCTGCATCATTTGCTCTATCTCTCTGCAATGTTTCCGTACCTCCTTATCAAAGCTTGAGGCCGGCAGCTCTGGCGCCTTCCGCAACCTGTGCTACTCTGCCCGTATAAAGATAACCCCCGCGGTCAAAGACGGCTTCACTGATGCCAGCCTTTGCTGCACGCTGTGCAGCCAGCTCGCCCACCATCTTCGCGGCTTCGGTTTTTGTTGCCTCCTGGCACTTGGCTTTGATCTCGGCGTCCATGGAGGAAGCGGAGCAAAGCGTGTTTCCCGCAACGTCATCAATAAACTGAACATAAATGTTGCTTAA
>JAEWMB010000024.1 GCA_023457255.1 Bacillota bacterium
GGGAAGAAAGAACTTCTTATTTCATGACACAGTAAAAGGTGCCAGAGCAAGTGCAGTTGTCTATACACTTGCAGAAACAGCAAAAGCGAATGGGTTAAATATCCGCCTCTACCTGGAAACCGTTATGGCAAAGATGCTGGACTACAAAAATGAGCCCGAAAGCATTCTTGAAGAACTGATGCCATGGTCAGAAGCAATGCAACAATCCTGTAGCTTGAATAATGGTAACATCTAATTTTTTAAAATAGGAAGAAATCAAAATAAGTAATACGTTACTTTATGTATCGCTTACCGATTACCGTGGCCAAACTTACACCGATTGGCGTGATCCAGTTTCACTGGACACACGGCACATCAAAAAGTGCGTCCCCCAAATGGGAAACGCACTTTTTAGACAGCATCGTAAAATAAAAAGTTCTATAATTAATGTTAAGGTATCGGTCTTCCTGCAAGTCTCTGTCAGAGGGCCTTCCTCCATCCAATAATTTTGGAGTTTATTGTTTTTATCAAATCCTCCGCGTTTAACTAATCCTAGCGTTATCCAATTCTATTCTTCATGTATATCGTTACCTCAGAGCGATTATAGTATAATTGTCTCATTTTAACAATTGCGAACTTCTTTGATAAAACTGCTTTAGCTATATTTATTCTTCTTTGAACATTTTGTTTTGGTAATTTTAATGTTAAAATGCATACTCCATTATTCTTAAGTTGTTTACTCATTTCACAAATAATATCAATTGATTCGTTCGTATCCATTTTCATGTCATTGACTATAATATCATAACATTTGTCTGGATAATTTTTTGAAAATTCTTGTGCAGTCATCCTATAATGTTTAACTTTATCACAAGATAACACTCTATCATCTAAACAAGCAGGATCCACAGCATCTACATAAATGCCCTTTTCACTAAGGAAATGGCTCCAGCCTCCTGGAGCTGCGCCTAAATCTAATGCAAGTAAATTACTATCAATATTTATTTTAAATACTTCAAAAGCTTCCTCTATCTTAAATTCTGCTCTACATAAAATATTTTCGTTGTTGGAATAGAATAAAACTCCTCCTGTCCATGTACTAACATTGTCATCTAAGTTAGAAATCCCTATATAAGCCCTATTTTTTAAAACTGTCAAAGAAACGCATGTCTTTGCTTCTTTCGGATTAACGTTAAATCCACTGACTCGAAGATCATCAGATATTAAATTAGTTAATTCTCTATTGGAAAATTCCATAATTTTATCTGAATCAATCCTACATTGGACAACAAGATCATCGTCCTTTTTAATATATTGCACTACCTCCTTTAGCATCTTAATAATTTCTAAAAAATCATCTACGCTTCCTGTTACAGTACAATCCAATATAAAGGGATGAATATGTTGCATAAAAATAAATCCATCTTTCTTTATAACTTTAACTATCTCATTATAATTATGAATTATGAATGCTGATGATATCTTTCCTCTTTCATATAATTTTATATTCTCACACTTTTCATTAAGCTCATTAAAAAGTAAAGGTTCATATAATTGTTTGTAAGAAACGATACATCCTTTTGCAACCTCATAGGCGCTTTTAGTCATAAACTCCCTCCTCAGTATTAGTTTTTACAAGCAAATATTTATAAAAGTTATTAAAATGATAGCATTGCAATTTATTGTCCACTTTCACTTTTTATTTTTATCTACATTGGACTTGTATTAATAACGTAGACACAAGTCCAATGTAGACGAGTTTCATATCTATGATATGGAAGTATTATAAATCAACTTCCACAACATATCAACTATTATATTTTATTTAAATAACGTGTTATTTTATATAGATAACGTGAATCAACTGTTGAATTTAAAATAGAAAAGTTCCTTTGTTACATTTGTCCCCAGTTATGTTTTCCTTATTAAGGACTACAACTATTAGCTGATATCACTATTGCTAGAATAGTCTTATAGAGCCAGCCACCTGAACCATACCAACCATTTCAGAGAAAGAAAATGATTCTCTTCTGCAATAATATCAACTCTTAACAGGATGCTTCTAGATTAATAACTATTTTAATATTAATCCAAGAGAATTGCTTTAATAGTTTATACAATTTTTTTTAACCCCAACTAATATACTTTTAGACCCTCCATATCAATTCAATAGTCTCATCAAACACTAATATCTTATTTAAATAAGAACTAATCACTAATTTCTTCTCATCGAAATCCAATGCCTTAAAATTAATATCTTTATAGTTACCATCTCTAATCGGTCTTTTCTCATGAGAGTCAATTAATTTAGTTTTTTCACTATCTAGCCGCTCCAGTTCCTTGTTAACATAGTTCATTGTCACAGGAGACGCATTTGATATTGCATCCAATAAATTTTGGATCCTCCTCTCAATATCTACCAATGTCTCTTTGTCACCACTCTCAATACAATACTCCTCTACTTCTGGATTTTGCTTTGATGAATCCAACATTAAATGCTCTATCTCATTAGAAACAGCAGCTTCTATATCTTTAATAGAAATAGAAAAGTTGGTTACATCACAAATATGAAGTGATTGGTGCCCTGAACATCCAAGATACATTTTTCCTTCCTTGGTTCCTTTAACGGTCAGCGCATAGCCACATTTTCCACATTTTATTAAGCCTGTAAGCCATGTATACTTTCCCTTTCCACTATTTTTAATCTGTGAATTCTGTTCCAACTTCCTTTGGCATTTTAACCATATCTCTGATGGAATCACTCCTTCGAAATTAGTTAAAGAAGCTAAATGATCCTTTAGTTTTGTATACTTTCTCTCAGATGCAATTCTCTTTCCAACAATATGTAATGAGGTAGTTTTATCAAACTCCTCAATTGAATTAGATAGTTTAACTCCTCTACTACTATAATAAAGGTAAACCTCTTCATCAGCTTGTACATAGAGTGGACTATGTAGTATACGAGATAATGCAACATTATCCCAAAAACTTCTTTTCCTACACTGTACACCTTCCTCTGTTAGAATCTTTGCAACGCTCCCTAAAGAAACATCATCTTCAGAATACATTGCAAATATTCTTTGTACTATTTCCATCTCAGGACTTTGTTCTAGTGTCGGTGTCTCTCTCCCATTATTATCAATGAATCGCGCATTTTTAAAACCAAAGGGTGCAGGCCCTCCCGGCCAGTTTCCCTTCTTAGAACGTTGATAATAATTATCTTTTACACGTTCTGCGATAGTTTCTCTTTCAAGCTGAGCAAATACCATTATTATATAAAGCATTGCTTTTCCCATTGGAGTTGATGTATCAAATCGTTCATTAACAGAAACAAATTCAACACCATGTTCCTCTAACTGGCTCCAAATACGGCTAAAGTCTGTGATAGAACGGCTAAATCTATCTAATCTATAGACAACAATCTTGTTTACTTTCCCACTTTTAACATCATTGATCATTCGCTCAAAGTCTGGTCGCTTTGTATTCTTTCCACTAAAACCTTTATCGGAATAAATTTGGACGCTTTCATGTTCAAAGCATTCTTTTTTACATAAGTCAACCTGTCCCTCGATGGATAAACTGTCTTTTTTATCGATAGACTGTCTAGTATAAATTGCAACTGTCTTCTCCATTCAAGCGCCCTCCTTTCTCCCTTATATCTCAATCTTTATTTCTTTTGTAACACTATTCCACCATGAATTTTATTTACTTTACAAAACACAGTAAGATAAGTTTCACGAAGCTTATCCTGTCGTTCATTTTCGGTCTTATAAAAAGGAACAGTATTTTTTATAGTCATATCAACACCTCCAGTAAATTCTATGAATGTGATAGAATGTCCTATACTAATCCTCTAACTCTCTATTCAACACTTCCTTTGAAATGGCACAATATCGAATATTATCATTTCCGCGATTAGGGCGTTTGCATAAACCCTGATATGATTTTGCAAGTAGAATATTCCTGTTAACAGAATCTTACCTAACATTTTAGAACTTCTAAGATTTACTCTAAAATATTAATTACCATATAATTAGTATAAATTGTATATGCTGTCTCCCTTTTCATATAGTAATAATCATTATCAGTAAAGACATAATGTTGTTCATTGGATTACAGGTACTACAGGATATGAAGGTATTAAATATGAATTTGAATTTAATAAAAAATAATAAAAGATTTTGCTTGCTACATGGTAGATGAGTACCTGAAATTTAATACCGAGGATAATTTCTGGTCACAGTTCCTAACATCAATGGCAATAATACATAACTGATTAATGTTAAGCTCTACTCAATAAATTTAAAGGAAGGTGTTTTTTGCAATAGTAAAGTGTAAGGAAATGCAATGCAAAAGTGTAACACCCCTCCGGGTTATTTAGTTGCGGTTTTCCTTCATTAAGGAATGTTCAAACCTCCAGCTTTCACGTCAAATACTATGAGGTGACTGTGATGGATTAGGCGGTCGATCAGTGCAGCCGTAAGCTGGTCGTCATAGAAAATTCCGTTCCACTTGCTGAACTCTATATTTGTTGTAATAATCAGGCTGCGTTTTTCATAACAGTCTGCAATTACCTGGAATAATAACTGGGAACCTTCTGCATCAAAGGGAAGGTAACCCCATTCATCACATATAAACAGGTCAAGCTTACTGAGTTTCTTCAGAAAGCGTCCCAGCCTGCCGGTCTGCTTTGCATCGATCAATTCGTTAACAAGAGCAGATGTTTTATAAAACCTTACCGTCTTACCCTGCATGCAGGCTTCAACTCCAACTGCTGTAGCCATATGGCTCTTACCCGATCCGTTTCTTCCGTATAAGACCAGGTTCTCCTGTCGGTTCATGAAGTTCAGCTGCTTTAGAAGGTCAATAGTAAGCGTGTTCGGGAAGGTGATTCTGTCAAAGTGATAGTTCTCAAAGGTCTTTACGTTATCGAATCCTGCCTGTCGCAAACAGAGGTTCCTCCGTTTGCTACTACGATACTTTATTTCTGCTTTCAGTATGTTTAGCATGTATTCCTGATTTGTGCTGCCTGTCATTGTGACAGCATTTTCTGCCAGTGTCGTACTTAAGCGCAGTTCCTTGCAGCACTTGTATATATCGTCTCTCATGTATGTGATGCCTCCTTCCGGAAGAAATCATCATATCTGAGATTGTTTATCCTGAAGGATGGCATTTTTATGACACCCGGCTGTAGTTCCATCGGCTGCATCTGCTGATGTACAGAGGTGAGCCTGCGGTAACTGGCCAGTATGCTGTCTGCATCCTTTACCCCGCTTGACAGCGTAATGCCGTACCCATACCATGACTCTGTAGCGTCGTATGTAAAGTGAGGAGGGTCTTGCGCTTTTCTTCCGCACCCAGGCCGTTAAGATACTTCTTCCAGTTATCCGGGAGATCATCATAGAAGCCGGTATATTTAAGAGCTGTCGGCCTTTTTGACATGATTTCTATATATGGCAGGGATGTTACAATGGATTTTTGCATTTCCGGGTGTTACACTTTTCGGCTGCACAATGTTACACTTTTATTTTGCACTAAACAAAGGAAGGTAATTCATAATGGATGATGACGATAATTCTACAGTAGGCGTAAAGTAGTAATAAAAAGATTTTCATTATGTCTTAAGTAGAATTCTATAAAGCAAAATAAGTATTTAGAAGATGGTGTCATCTTCTAAATACTTATTTGCGCGTAGATAAAATTTTTGTATAATAAATGTTTAAGAGTTTAATTATCAATATTCTAACCTATATCGTTTACATCCACATCCCACTGAATACAATAATATCCACATTCTTTTGTTGCTTCAATTAACGTATTATTATAGTCACCAAAGGGTGGCCTGAAAAGCGTCATCTCCCTACCCGTAAGTGTTTTCACCTTATCATGCGGTGTCATGATTTCCTTTACCGACTGCTCCTTCGATAATTTTGACATCTGCTTATGATTTTCACTGTGATTACCCAAATCATGGCCTGCTGCCGCTATGGCTTTGACATCCTCCGGATATTTTTCAATCCAGCCACCGGTCATAAAAAAGGTAACCTTAACATTTTGCTTCTTTAATATTTCTAATATCTTAGTGGTATCTTCATTTCCCCAGGGTAATGGTATTTTATGCTAATTTATTGCTATCATCTTGTTGATAGGCAAACAAAAGTTCCAGTTCATCACTAAAGTTGTACACTATCCTGATTGTTCTATCTTGATAAACATAAATGATATCTATCATCTCATCAAGAATCTCTTTGTCTAAGATTTCAACCTTACCAATTTCCAACAGCTTTTGAATCCATGGAGTATATGTCTTTTCCTTATTCATTTTTTGTAATAAATCATCCTTCTTCTTTGTTAACAAACTAACCTTCTTTTCACAGTCACTGATATATTCAATATAACCTTCTTTTGAAATTAATCCGTCACGATAGTCACGATAGGATTCTTTTTTATTGTTCATGATTCTTGATATCTGAGAATCATAATTGCTAATTGCTTTTTTAATTGATTCCTTATCAATGAGTTTGGATTTATTTTGTTTGTCTACTATGACCTTAAGGTCTTTCACAGAAGAAATAATCGTATTCAGATCATTTAGGATAATTTGTTCCAAATCTTTATGATTTACCCTATGGGACGTACATTTGCCCTTACCATAATTTTTATAGGTTGCACAAACATAATGAACTTGACCAATACTAACATTTTTGGATAAAGCCCGCCCACAGTCGCCGCATTTCAAAAAGCCTGCAAAAACGCTTACATTTTGGTCAAAGCTAATGTTACGAGTCTCACGGTTTAATGCCTTTTGTACTCGGTTCCATAATTCATCATCAATAATAGCTTGGTGAGTATTTTTCACAATAATCCAATTATCTTTGGTAAGATATTTTGCCTTCCCTTTCATCCGCCGTTTTGTTTTTCCTTGTACCATGTCTCCGTGATACATTTGATTTTTGAGGGATTTGTCTATGGTGGAAAAGGTCCAGTAGTTGGTCTTCTCCATCTTATTACTGTTTTTATAATTTAGACCGGTCTGCTTTTTATACTCGCTTGGGCACAATATTCCTTCTTCATTTAGGATATTAGCAATCCTGATTTTACCAATACCATCCGCATATAACCGGAAGATTCTTCTAACTATTTCAGCTGCATATTCATCAATGACAAGCTTGTGTTTATCCTCTGTGCTGCGCATATACCCATAACTAGTAAATGCTCCGATAAACTGCCCATCTCTTTGTTTGGCTTTAAAAGAGCTTTGTACTTTTTTAGAAATGTCTAATGCATATTGCTGATTAAATACATTTCGAATTGGCAATAGCATATCGTATGGTGATCGTAAACTATCAATGTTATCATTAATAGATATAAATCGAATATCATTATCTATGAAATATTTTTCAAGATAATTTCCCACCTCGATATAATCCCTTCCAAAACGAGATAAATCCTTGACAATAACGCAATTAGCCAAATTGTTTTCAATATCCTGAATCATTTGTTTAAAGGCTGGCCTTTCAAAATTGGTACCTGTATAACCATCATCACAGTAATCATTGAATAATGACAAATCCTCTTTTTCATCAATATATTTTTGGAGCAAGATACGTTGATTTGTAATAGAATTGCTTTCCTCTCTATCACCGTCTTCTCTCGATAATCTGATGTAAAGAGCTACACTGTATGTATTATTACTATATATTTTACGCATTTTTACCTCATATAATCTGCGTGTCATATATATTATACCCCACAGATTTACAAAAATTAACCATTATAGTAACTTTTATTTTCATATTTCATACTGTATTACCAACCAGATTTCTTTCGTCCAAATGATATCTAATGATACGTTCAATCAACTCATTACAGGAAATTAATTTCTTGTACTCCCTTATTATTTTATATTGGTCAGCATCTTTCTTTTTTTCCATACTTCCCCTTAATATCTTTTTACTGTCATTATATGAACTTTTTTCTTTATTCATAATTTGTCCACTATCACATTCTTGATGATTTTTCATTGCATTTATATATTCTTCTTCATTATAAATTGTTTCTTTTTCTTTAGACCATCTACAATGCATATTAAATATGTAGTATTGAATATCAATGTGATATATCATTCCTTTCTTATTTGCGCTTGAAGTTTTTAAGAACTGCAAACAAATTTCATTTTTCAGATAACATAATTATGATAGATAACAACATTAGATATTTGAAAGATAACATCCTTATGTAAATTGACTGTCACAACACAAAATTCATCAAAAATATAAGACCTACGTATAATAATGAAAAAAAGCCACCGCTATGGTGACTTAAGATGTTTACTTTGCCAAAAGAAAATTTACACAATTTTTATATATCATCCATTGTGTTTGACCGTTCCATTAGCTCCTCTCTGTTCCAAAGAATATTATCTCGTTTTCTATGATATTTAAGGTATCGATATATATTATCAATTAATTAAGATAATTCGTCTATTTTATTCATATTGCTTGTTGATGCAAAGCTTTACTGTTAATCGATCAACACTCAAAGAGACAAAAACACTTTCTTATTCAACGAGGCTTGAAAATCTATCACTGCAATAAATATTGAGCAGATTACTTCCAACTTTTTTATGCTTTGATAATTAACTAGGTATGCTTTCCAGATGGAGCGGCGCGGTATCCGCACCGAGCGCGGCAATATCAATCGGGAGATTGAAGTTTCAAATCAGAAATTGCGGCAACTTAAAGCGCGTATTTCCAAACTGCAAAATTGGTTGAAAGAAGAAGACGGGAACAACGAGCCGCCTACACTTGCAGATGTGATACAAGGCATATTGTCGCGGCGGGAGCAGACGGGCAAATCAGACCATTATCAAGCTATCGGTAATCTGGAAGCCGCCGCGCATATGCTCAATTTCCTGCAACAAAATCATATCATGGACAGGCGGGGCTTGATGAAAAGTTTGAGTCTATGATTAGGGAGCAGATGGACATTCGGGATAAGCTGAAACCCATTGAACGGCGCTTACCTGTTTTGAAAAAGCATATTGAGCAAGCCGATATTTACCTCAAACTAAAGGGTAAAAAATCGTTGTCCGAAGCGGAGCAAATCTTGTTTACGGCGGCGCAAAATTACCTGAAAGGCGTGATGAACGGCAAGACCACCCTGCCGACAAAGGCATGGAAAACGGAATATGCCAAGTTGACCGCCGAGCGGAACGGCCTAAATCAAAGGTATATCGCGCTCAAAGACGAGGTAAAAGAAGCCGAGCAAATCCGCAAAAGCGTTTACAGTATTTTGCGGCAGGAACAGCGGGAGCAGCAGCCGCGCAGGGCGCAGGATATGGAGAGGTAATACTGCTCAGTCATTTCCCGAATTAGTCTCCGGTCTTGTTCGGTCAATGCCGATGGCGGTTAGCTCGCCGCCCACAATAGCCAATTCTCCTGTCGCAAGCGTGTCACTTTGAGGGTCAGGGTACTTTGTCTGTTTTACCATTAGTCGTCCGTTATCAAGATAGAGCGCGTAATCATAATACATACGGTCGTTTAGGTCATAGACATTTCCCGTCGCATAATCGAAGACAGTTATGCGCTCATCGATGATACCGGAACCAAGGCTTACCGTCGCGCATAATTCGGGTAGCCCGTCGCCAGTAATATCCGCAAGATAGACATTCCAAATAGGCATCCCGCTAAAGAGTGTTTTTTCGCCGTCTGCATCGATGGCTTTCACTTCGTATGGGGTCCATTGAAACACGGTGTCCGGGTACTCCGGCAATTCTAATTCCAAGCTGCGCCCCCAAGGCATTTGCTCGTCAAAGTAGTAATTAAACCATTTGCGCGGCTCGTATGAGTCGGTATTCGGCGCAGACACATACCGCGCTCCTTCGGCTGCGAACAGCGGCACAGTTGCCGACTGGAATACCAATGTGTTATCATCAGCAACCGTAAATCTCGCTATAACTTCACCGTTTTTGACACCAAAAGCATTTTCTGATTCTTCCGTTTCAATACTCGAGTAAATCAACAATTCATCGTCTGCAAAGGCGTAAGTGCAATTCGGCAGCATATAACTGCTAATTAGCGGCGTCGCAAGCCTGGCGGTGCCGTCGCCATACAGCGTCACGGACAGCATACGCTCCGCCCTTTGTTTCTCGGTTGCGTTTTCAAGAACATACTGTTGTAAGGGCTTCTCGGGCAGATGAACGCTCATTACCCGCCATACATCCTCACTCTCGACCGCCAGTAAATAGTTGCGGTCATACCCCTTTAGTTCATAAATGTGCCAAGTGCTGTACTCATCTGTGGCGTACCCAATTTCCATGCCCCGCTCGGTGCGGTTCATCGATGTTGCGTAATAGACGGTATCGTCCCAAATAAGCTTCATATCTTTGAGAAAGAAAGCTGGATTTTCTTCATAAACCATTTTCATTTCAATGAGCGGCGCATTGACAATCCGATTCACCGCAAATCCAATGCTCAACACAGCAACTAACGCCACCGCAGCCACGATAATCACCTGCGACGTTTTTTTGAAGTTCAGCACGTTTTTTATTCTCCCTTTCACGCCGCCCTCGCCAAAGGCAAGAGGACTGCCGCCGATGATACGCCGTTCCGTCGCCAGAGATAAAAGCGACAGAGAATAATCCTTTTTTGTTTCTTCACCCATTTCTTTCAACACGCACTCATCGCAGGACAGTTCCATATCTACGCCCATCAGCAGAAACGCCGCCCAAACCAACGGATTAAACCAATGCAGGCACAAAATGAAATACGCCGCGAATTTTACGATGTGGTCACGCCGCCGGATATGCGTTTGCTCGTGCAGAAGAATATAGCTTCTTTCCTGCACGGATAAGCCAATGGGCAGATAGATTTTCGGTTTGAAAACGCCCAACACAAAAGGCGATTTAATATTTTCCGCTTCGTAGATATTTGCTTCGATGTGAGCCGCTTCCCTCATTTTTCGTTTGAGGATAACAAAAGACACTACACCGTAAATAAGCATTAAGGCAACGCCGATAAGCCAAACAAACGAGCCGATTGTTGTCCAAATCTGTAACGGATTTACGCTTGCAGTCGGCGTGGCGGCGGGAAGAATACTGCTGACAGCGTTATTTACAAAAGGTATGCCGCTGTCAATGCGCGGTACTTGTTGCATAGCTATATCTGACGGTATCGTCTGTGCTTTGAACGGTATCAAACTGAAAACGCTCTCAATTGAAAACGGGAACACAAGCCTTAACCCCGCTACTGCCCACAGGCAATAGGAGATTATTTTCGGCGCTTTTTTAAGCGGCAGACGGGCAAGGCATATCGCCACGATAACAAACGCCCCGGTCAAGCTCATGTTTAGGATTGTAAGGAACAGTTTATCCATTATTACCGCCCCCCTCGTGTTCTTCTATCAGACGTTTTAATTCTGCCACTTGTTCCGGCGTTAGTTTCTTGCCGCCGAAAAATGAAGTAATGAATTTCGGCAACGACCCGCCGAAAGTATCTTCTACATAGCGGCGGCTTTGGCGGGCAATTTGTTCATCGTGGGTAAGCACAACCGATACATTTGCGTTTTCGTTTTTGAATACGCCCTTGTCGCAAAGTTTCTTTAACACCGTGTAAGTCGTTGATTTTTTCCAATCCATTTCACGTTCCGCAAGCGCGACCAAATCCGGCGAGGCCAGCGGCGCGGCCCGCCAAATCAAAGCCGCGAGTTTTTCTTCTGCGGCAGTAAGCGTTATATCCTTAATCATAGCATTTTCTCCAATCTAAACTCATTAGACTGATTATAGTCTATCATAATTAGACCGGATTTGCAAGAAGGATTTTGATATTGATAAAAAATTGCCCAAACTCCTGACATAAATTAAAAGAAAGATAATTTATTTGTGGAAGAAATTATTGTCGCAGTAATTGTCTACAAATCTGTCATTTATTTTTAATGTTTTAAATTACATTTTCCACTTTCTAGGACGTAAAAAAGAGACACTCTTTGAGTGTCCCTAAAAGTATACTATTTCAATCCATAAATGTTGGCTAAATTCCAAGACCAATCTTGAATCTGAATATGATTATTTTATCTTTCCATTATAAAAGGCAGCCTCCTAACATGGTTTTATATACGCACATAAAATTCGTGCTCGTTTAATTCCTTTACCTAATAAAAAATATTTATGTTGATATATTACTGCAATAACCAATTCTCATTGGGTAAGAAATCCATCAAACAAAGACAGATTTTCATAGTGTCCTATCTGATCCTCCAGCTTTGATATCCTGATTCCTAACAATCTTATTTTAGAAGGCAGTTCTCCCTGTGCAATAAGGCTTTTGCATATACTTATCATGTCTGCCTGTTTAAATATCCCTTTGTCTGCCCCCATCTGCCTTGTAGTTTCTACAAAATCATCACTTTTGATAACGAGCGTTACAACACTGCCACACTTTTTGTTTTCAACCAGTTTATTTTCAAGATAACTGGCTATCTGCTCAAGCTTTTGGATCACGTTGTCATACTCTGTGCTTAAATCCTGTTCAAAGGTGATTTCATGACCGATGGATTTGAATTCCCTGTTACTGACAATGGGTCTGTCATCAATACCTCTGGCACATTGATACAGAATATAACCTCTTTTGTTGAAATGTGATATTAATTGTTCGAGCGAAAGTGCTCGAAGGTCTCTGCCATTCTTAATACCGAAATTTTTAAGTGTACTTTCTGTGGCTTTTCCAACACCATAGAAATCGGAAATAGGTCGACTATCAAGAAAATTCTGTGATTCCTCCCTTCTGATCATATAGATACCATTCGGCTTATTATATTCAGAGGCTAACTTAGCAAGAAACTTATTATAGGATACTCCTACTGAACAGGTAAGCTTTAATTCCTTCCATATGGTATCTTTTATTTTCAATGCTGTGGAATAAGCCTCTTCCATTGTTTCGCAGCTTTCACTGACATCAAGATATGCTTCATCTAATGCCTTTGGCTCCATCTGTTCGGTATAGCGAAGAAATATATCCTGAATCTGACTGGATACCTCCCTATATTTATCGAATCTAGGTTCGACAAATATACCGTTAGGGCATTTCTGCTTTGCTATCTTAGAGGGCATTGCCGAATGAATTCCATACTTTCTAGCTTCATAGGAACAGGTTGCAACTACACCTCTCGTTTCAGGACTTCTTGCTACGATTACAGGCTTTCCTTCCAGTTCTTTATTATCCCTTTTCTCAACAGAGGCAAAAAAGGCATCCATATCGATATGTACGATTCGCCTGTACTGCATGATAATTCCTCCTACTAGTTAATATTTATAAAATCCTTCCCCTGTTTTCATGCCAAGCTTGCCTGCATCAATATAGGTTCTTAAGAATTTCGAATTTTTCTTCAGCTGCTTATCATTTGTTCTTTCTGCCCAATATTCATTGACATGATATATGGTATCAAGTCCTATCATATCCATTAAACCGAAGGGGCCTATGGATATCTTTAGTATACCGCGCCATGCCAAATCGATATCTTTGATCGTAGATACCTCATTCACCACTAAAGATAAAGCTGCCTTGTTTATTTCTGTCATAATGGAATTGAATACATAATTATGACTTTCTTTTTTCATCATAATCGGTATCTGTCCTATCTTTCCAGCAAATTTCTGAAGGGTCTTTATGGTAGATTGGTTAGTTTTTTCGTGAGGCATGAGTTCTACAATTGTAGAACTCCAGACATAGGAATGAAAATGAATCGCTGCAAAATTCTCTGGATATCTGATTTTCTCTAAAAACATGGACGGAACAAAGGTTGAGGTATTCGTAGCGACTATCGCATCAGGTCTGCATACAGCGCTGATTTTCTGAAACGTCTCCTTTTTCACCTCTACCTCTTCCACTACACTTTCAATTATGATATTGGCATCGGCCACCGTCTTTTCGAGATTTGAAGAAATATGCAGTCTACTCTTAGCAGCAGACTGTTTTTCCTCCTTCCATTTCTTAGAGCTGTTAATTATATCAAAATACTTAAGGATTTGCGTATTTGCCCTCTCCTTACTTGCTTCACTTCTTGCATATATCAGTGTTTCATAGCCAAAAAGTGCACATTGAATTGCTATTTGCGTTCCCATACTGCCGGAGCCGACGATCGCAATCTTTTTGATTTCATTCCATTCCATTTTACTACTCCTTCATGATTTGTTTGCTTTTCAGGGAATAAAGACTTAGCTCTTCTTTATGATAAACATTATCTCCCCGCATCGTCTTTTTGACATTCCATGCAGCTACTGCATCCTTAAAGCCTCTATCTTTATTATCTGCGAGATAGTCCTTAATGAACTGGTTATATTCGCACTGTGGAAGTGCTGGTGTGGTCTTTATTCCTCTTTTCTTCTGGTTATATTCTTTTTTCCATTCGGTTACTATGTCACCATAGGTTATTTCTCCAATATGATCACGGATATACTTGTTCAGCCTTACGCTGTAATGGAATCTGGAATCCACTGACTTAAAGAATGCAGTAGTCTCTGGGTTTCTTTTGAAGCTTGACAAAACTATAGTATCTAACGTTATATTTAAGATATCCTCGTTACTTTGAGCCCTTGCTGTCGCTACACGCTTTCTGACAATTTTTCTGGTAGTCAGATATTCAACAATCCTTTCATGTATTTCCAATTTCCAACCGTCCGGATTAATTCCTACTTCCCTGCAAAAGCTTACCAGTTCAGATTTTAGCCAATAATAGTTTAGATAATCATCCAGACTGATATCAGGGCCTAATTTTGGTCTCTCTCCTTCTGTTTTTTTATTACTGCCAGCTGCCATGTAATTTAGCTCCTCCTGTTAATCTAAAAATTTCTGGATTTTTTCATTGAAAGCATCTCCTTCACTGACAAACGGCATATGACCAGAATGTTCAAATACTTCAAAGTCTGTATTCCTAAATACCTTTGTCAGTAATGCCACCTGTTCCGCTGGATAAGTGATATCCCATTTACCAGCGATAATCAAGGTTGGTATATCGATATACTGTGAATCCTTTGCTATATTGAATTTAAATAATTCGTCAATGTAATATAAGAGAGCAATGGAATCTACCTGACAATGTGAGCGTTGAATCAATTCCATATATTTTTGTATCCTCTTTGCCATACCTGTATCTCCACCATATATGTTCATGAACTCCAGTTCGTAGGTTCCAAGTGGATTCTTTGAATAATCTTGCAGATCTTTTGAATTCACACCTCGAATACTTGCATCCTCTGGGGTCGTACATACTAGACATGCCTTTTTAACAAGCTGTGGATAGCGTGCCATTAACTTCTGCAAGATATTACCTGCCATACACCAGCCAATCATATATGCAGATTCTATCTTAAGATACTCCATAAATTCTTTCAAATCCTCAACGATAGTATCAAAGGATAATTTTTGCCCCTGATAGCTGCTATCCCCATGAGCTGGAAGGGTTGGCAGAATCATTTTATAATGATTATCCAACTTTTCTTTCTGATACTCCCAGATTGTTGGGGTGAAGGCAAGTGCTGTCAAAATCAACAGCGGTTCACCCTCTCCCTCTATTGTATATTCATAGTAGCTGCCAGACTTTGCAGTAAAACCGTTTCCTTTCGTTGCTGTCGAATCAGTTGCTTCCTGATCTGCCTGTACCGTGGATTCGTTTTCTCCTTTTTGCTTATTTTCAATTGTATGAATCAAATCCTTTACACATCTGCTTTGCAGGATTTCCTTCGGCTCAACTTTGCTGCCGTAATAATCGGCTAACTGTGTATAAAGCCTTGCCATAAGAATGGAGTTCATACCATACTCAATAAGCTCTACATCAAGTTCAATATTACACTTATCGACGCCTAATTCCTTCGCAATCAAACTTAATATCTGGTTTGTAACATCCTCGGTTTCTTCGCTTCCGCTTATATGATCACCAATTTTAGTCAAGTCCTTAGCCGCTGTATTCAAAACTGTATCAAAAGCAAAGGAATCCTTCATAAGCAGATAAAGAACTGCGTAGTATTCCCTAATTGCAGGCAGGCTTCTTATGCATACGGTATCCGGCCCACCATAACAATTATTCTTTCTGCCCTGTATCACTATCTGTATATTGGACATGGCTGCTGCCTGTTCCCTCGAAATAGTAATAACCTTGACTTGCTTTTCTCTAAGAATTCGTTCCTTTACCCTCCTGATATCCGGTATATCCTCAATCAAATAATATTCTAGTGCAATATTATTTTTTTTACAAATCTCAAGAACCAGTTCAGAGACATTCGTCGTAAAGGTATGGTCATCTACAATTTTTATGCTCCCTATAAAGCTTTCTAATTTCTCTTCGATTTGTCTAGCTGTTAGAGCAAGTAGTAGCTTGTCGAAACGATTTTCGTTTCTAATTACCTCCAAAAGAAGCTCCTCTTTCTCCTCTAGATACGTAAAGAAGTTTTTCTTCTCTTTTAGGATATCCTCCATATGCTCACTTATACTGCCTAATAAAAGAAGATGGGCACTTAATTCCGGAAATACCCGCATAAGAAATTCAGATCTTCGCTTTGGATTTTCGACTACTGAATGAAAGCTCTCATTCTCTGCTAACTCTGTTTCCTGGTATGTATCCATTTCTACTTTTATTATTTGATTCTTTAGAAGTATCTGAATCAGAGTATCAAGTGAGTGATACATCGCTTCACTGCATAAATCCTTTACCTTGTCTGTCTGCTTTAAGTCTTGTTCCTTTAGATATTTGTATACAATACCGTTCCAAAACGGAGCCAGCGTATCATTTCCTTGTTGTATGGCAGCAAGAATCTTCTGTACATTTTTATTGCTGTCAATCCAGCAATGGATCGGTTCAAAGGAATATCCCGTCAGTGGAATTTTCCTGCCATTAACTTGCTCCTGGCTCTCCCACTCTATCTCTTCACCTTTTATCCAGCCAATGGCTAACTTTTGTTGTATACTTTCTTCTTTTACCATATCCTTGGTCATAAGATTTGTATAGATATTTTCCGCTTCGAACCTGCCTTTGATAAGCTCTTCAAGTGCCTTGCATAAGTCTTCCATATCCTTTACGATAATAGCAGCTCGATAAGGGTAAGACGGTCTGTTATATTGCAGTTGATAGGCTATATCTAGCAGACTGTTATCTGAGAAATACCCTTTACAATCTTTTAATAAATGATCCGCATTTCGCAATACTCCTCTTTGGGTCTTGGAGGAAATAGGAATTACCACATTGTCATGAAAGCGGTTAGAGGTAACTTTCTTGTTGGTTTGATTGTAAGCTTCCTCTAAAATCATATGAACTCCATATCCACCTGCACCAAAGGAGCTGATTCCTGCTCTTCTCGGGTAATATTTTGTTTCACCCTCCTCGTAATATGACATCTGCTTCCATTCTTCCTCTTGCGTCTGAATGTGCAAGCTTGAGCCCTCTAGCTTGATTTTACTGCTAATGCTTCCATTTAACAGGGTAGGTGCAAACCGTTTATGCTTGAATTGCAATAATACCTTTAACAGCTGTCCAAGACTTGATGCAGCTTCCGCATGTCCAATGTTTGGTTTCACAGAACCGATTGCATGTCGTTCACTGCCTTCAGCGGGAAATACCTGCTTCAGTGCTTCAACCTCTATGCTGTCACCTGTTTCTGCACCCACTGCCATCGCTTCTATATAGGCTATACTTTCCTTTGGCACAGCTGCATTCTGAATTGCATTTTCTATAATTTGTGCCTGCTTTAATGGGTTAGAGGAAAAGTATGCCGTCGTTTTTCCGACATGACCTGCTGCACTTCCCTTAATCACACCATAGACATAATCCCCATCTTTTTTTGCCTGCTTGAGAGATTTCAATATAACAGCACCTACTGCTTCACTTGGTAGGAATCCTGTAGCATTTTCGCAAAAGCTTCTGGTTTTATTATCCTGTGATAAAAGTTTCACCTGTGACAGATTGACCAGAGCCATTGGATGACTGTAAAGATTGACTCCTCCGGCAATTGCCATTTCACATTCACATGTCTGAATTGCTTTGCACGCCATGTGGATTGCAGTCAGGGTTGATGAGCACATCGTATCTACCGGCATACTTGGTCCATTCAGGTTAAGTACATAGGATACACGATTCGCTATGGATGCAAAGGAAGTTGCCGTATGGGATAAATTTCCCTTTAGGCTTTCCTCATATCCAACGTATCGATAGCTGGAGGTCGTAACCCCTGCAAATACTCCTGTATTTCTTGCAATGGTATCCTTTGTATATCCGGCATTTTCCATAGCATTCCATACTGCTTGTAAAAACATTCTTTCCTGTGGGTCTATGGTATCTGCCTCGGCCTTAGCGATATGGAAAAATGGTGCATCGAATTGATCAATATTTTCCAGAAAATTCCCGGCTTTACAATAAGTCTTTCCGATTTTGCCAGCCTCCGGATCGTAATACTCCTCCATATCCCATCTGGTTATTTCCTTACCTGCTTCCTTATATTCACAAAGGTAACTCCAGAATTCTTGCATCGTATCATTATCCGGCAGCTTCACGCTGATTCCAATGATTGCAATATCATTTTGCTCTGTCATATTTTCTATTGCTATCTTACTGTCCTGTGCTTCTTCACCCTCTTGTTCCTTAGGCATGTCAGCCTCTCTGAAAGTTTCTTCTATATTTTCTTTGGTTAGGGGAACACTCTGCTCCCCTAAGTCAAAAAAATCAGCAATCTCCTCTTCACAGGTTTCGTACATATAGTCTGCCAGATCTTGAATCGTCTGATAAGCATAAAGAGCTGTTTCTGACATACTGGGAAAATCTTTTAATATCTGATTTCCAAAGCTTGTAATACCAATAGAATCAATGCCATACTCGGAGAAATCCTTCCTTTTATTAATTTTTTCTTTCTTCATACCGGTGACATCTGATAATATCTCCACCAGATAATCCGTTATCTTTTCTTTCCCATCTACACCTTCTGATGCTGATACCGTTTTGGTGCGTTCTACTTTCTCTTCAAGCGTTGTTGCAGCTTCCAGCTGTTCATAGCTTTCCTTTTGGGCAAATATGAAATCAGACTGTTCTGAAATATTATTACTATCATAGGTAATTTTAATCCAATGATGGTTCCTTCTTAATGGATGCTTTGGAAGGGATACTCTGTTCTTAGTATCCTTTTCAAACAGCGCAGAATAATCTAATTCATATCCCTCTATCCACTTAGCAACAATCGCTTCCAGCTCTCGACTCTTAAGCAATGCAGCAAATTCTTCTTGCTGACTTGCACCTTCTTTTTCCTTTTCAACTACTCCATAATAGAAGTGCTGACCCGCCTTACCATTCTCCAGATATGCCTTGATTTTCCCTTTGGCATCCTCTTTACTACTTGTAATTATTGCAATGCGATAGGTCCTATGGATACGTCCAGCTATTGAAGTATATGCAATATCATGCAGACTTTCGTCCGTTTTCTCAAGATAAGAGGACCATTGCTTCAACAATTCCTTCAAGGAATCCTCTTCCTCTGCTGAAATGAATATCAGTTCAGATGCATATACCGTTTCTGGAATTTCATGTCTTGGAATGTATTCCTCCATAATGACATGTGCATTGGAGCCGCCCGCGCCAAAGGAGCTGATACCTGCTCTTCTGGCTATTTTTACTTTTTTCTGATTTACTTCGATTTCTGGTTGTTCCCAAGTCTCCAGTTTCTTTTGAATTACAAAGGGGCTGTTCTTGAAATCAATCAACGGATTTTCAACCTCTGCATGAAGGGATGGGAAAAGCTGTTTATACTTTAACTGCAATGCTACCTTCGTAACCTGTGAGATACCGGCTGCACCTTCACAATGTCCGATATTAGATTTAACCGAGCCAATCTTACAAAACTGCTTATCCTTCGTATTTTTTCGAAAAGCCTTTGTCAAACCGGTAATTTCAATTGGATCACCTAATGCGGTTCCAGTTCCGTGCGTTTCTACATAGGAAATTGTTCTTGGGTCTATCTTGCCTGCTTCCATTGCATGAAGAATCACGTCGCTTTGTGCATTCGGATTCGGAACTGTAAAGCCATTTGCTCTGCCACCGTGGTTGATGCTGGAGCCTTTAATGACCGCATAAATGTTATCCCCATCCGATACTGCCTGTGCAAGCGGTTTAAGTAATACAGCACCTACACCTTCTCCCGGTACATAACCATCTGCATTCTCTCCAAAACTTTTACATTTACCTGTCGGTGAACTCATTCCGAAATCAGTTAGTCTTATATACTTACTTGGATGTAAGGATAGACTGACACCACCGGCGATAGCGTAGTTACAGTCACCATTTCTAATACTTTCACATGCCATATGAAGTATGGTAAGTGAGGAAGAGCAGGCAGAATCTACTACAATGCTAGGACCCCTAAAATCAAAGATAAAAGAAATCCGGTTGGCAATTGGCGAATTCCAGTATTCTGTTAAAGAATCATAGTTATGATTGATAAGCTCCTGTGTCTCAATCAGCTTGTAATCATCATACATCATTCCAATGAATACACCTACATCATTCGCTCTAGAACTGCCTTCTGCATTCGTAAGCCCCTTCGGAGTATAGCCGGAATCCTCAATTGCCTGCCATGCAGTCTCAAGCATGATTCGTTCCTGCGGGTCCATTATAGCGGCTACCTTTGGAACGATACCAAAGAATTCCTCATCAAATTTATCCACATCCTTAAGAAAACCACCCCATTTACAGCTAATTTTACCCTTTCCGCCTTGTTCATTATAAAATTTACGGTAATCAAATCTTTCTAGCGGTATCTCTTCGATACAATCTTTTCCCATTTTCAGATTTTCATAAAACTGTTCCAGATCTTCTGCCATAGGATACTTTCCGCTGATACCAATAATCGCAATGTCATTTCTATCTTGTTCTTTTACAGCTTTTGGCTGTCCGAGTGCTTGTTCTATGGTATCATCTTCGTCGGCTGAATAAAGCGACTCTGCTTTATTTGCTCCTTTAACCGCTTCATATTCCTCTACCTCTTTGACCTCTTCATACTCTTCTACCTCTTCATACTCTTCTATCTCTTCATATTCCTCTGTTTCCTCAAAGCAGTCTGTCTGGAACATTCTTTGAAGCTCCTCCATATGCTCGTTTACAAAATAACAGACTAAATCCTTTAGATTCTGATATTCAAAGAATAATGTTCTTGGAAGGTCTGTGAAATTTCCATCCAGAATGTCGTGTATTTCCATTACCATGAAGGAATTGATACCCAGCTTTTCAAAGGAAGTCTTTGCCTCCACCTGGGAGGAATCAATTTTTACTGCATCAGCAACTACTTTTCTAAAATATTCGGTAGCCTTATCCTGTATTGAAACTCCCTGTACGGGTTTTTTCACCCGTTTTACAACCTTCTTGATAACTTTTTTCGCTGTATTCTTGGGCTCTGTTTTCACGAAAGCCTGTTCTTGCTTTGACGGTGTAAAACTTTCCATCTGCCTTATTTCCTTAACCAGAATTCGATCCGCTTTTGCCTTGTCTCCTATGACAGCTATCACAACCTTTTCTTTCTGTCCCATAATATCTTGGAACATGTCGAGTCCATTCTGATTGGATAACGGAAGCATGCCTGTCATGGCATAATATTGTTCCTTATTCTCTGTCGGAAGTTCCATGCCTCCTTCTGCCCAGATTCCCCAGTCAATGGAATAGGTCATTCCTTGGCACATCTGCTTATCAGCTAGTACATTCCTTGCTTCTGCATACGCATTCAGGAATTCATTACCGCAGGCATAGCAGCAGGCACCGTAATCTCCCATAACAGAAGCGACAGATGAAAAGCATATGATATAGCGAATTGGTTCTTTACGCACAAGGTAATCCAGATATATCGTTGCGCTCACCTTTGGCTTTAATGGCTCTTCATAAGTCTTCCAATCCCCCTCCAAAAGAGTTCCCATACCGTTAAGCCCTGCCACATGGAGGATTCCGTCAATGGTACCTAAATGCTGTTTTGCTTCCTCAAACATTTTTTCTGCTTCTATATAATTGGAAAGATCGCCTCTCACATAGTAAATATCTGCCTTTTCCTGCTTAAGCCTTGCTAGCCAGCTGTTTTCTTGCTCCACAGCTCTTCTGCCCATAAGAACTACATGAACCTTCTTTTTAACCAGATATTCGGCAAACAGTTTGCCAAGCTTGCCAAGACCACCTGTGATGATGACATGGTCTCCTTCCCGAATCTCCTTCAATTCACTAACAGAAGGCATCTCTCTACCGATCAACTGTCTTTCCCAGCGTTTCTGGTTACAAAACCAAATCTGTTTTCCTTCATAAGCAGCAGATACGGTCATTTCCTTTATGATATCCAACAGTAAAGCCTTGTCTGATAAACTGCAGTCCACAGCTATGGTAGTTATGATAACGTTACTGTTTAAGAATGCGGCAGACTTAATCATACCATTTACCATTTCGTATTCCGGACGAATGCCATTCTCTGTCTTACCATACAGATATGCCAGCTTAACAGGAATATGTACAGCACATTCCGCAAGTGCTTTCAATAGATAGCTCATCGAGTAAAAACCCTTTGCCAACCTTTCTTTTGCACTTAAGAATTCTAATGGCCTTGTATAGGAAATACTTTCCTCCGCAGCATAGGTATGCCATATGGTTATTTCGGAATACTGATTCAGATTCATCTCCTCTAACAGTTTAACATAGTCTTCATACTCCTCTAAGCGAAGCATAGCATTACCATTATTGGCTTTTTGACAGGTATATCCACTCTGCACGCCAATACAGCCTGCATTCTTTCCTTTTCCTAATTCCTCTTGATACAAGTGAATTACATCTTCGTTACCAAACACGATAAACAGCTCATTTTCATTTATCTTATTTACAGAAGTATCCAACTCTGCTTGTATCCAACGTCTTGTATAATACAGCTTATCCTGATGCATCCTATCTACGCCGCTGCTTACAGGTGCCTTAAGTGCACGGGAGGTAAATTCTTCAAAGCCTACGACTTCATTTCCCTTTTCATCTAAAATGCTGATATCGAATTTGCGCACACTGCCATCTTCATTTTGCGATTGCAGTTTGATATAAGTATAGCCGATTTCTGGAATCGCATCGTATACCGTAAGGCGCTTTAAGGAAAATGGTATAAACTGCTTAACTTCTCCGTCACCATCGCTTGACCCAGTTCCCATAATTGTCTGCAAAGCCGCATCCATAACAGGGATCCATAGTTTAAATTTCGGATTCTTTACTTCCTCTATATTGGGTAGTCTATAAGCTCCGATTGCTTCTGTCTGGCTGCTTCGAATCGTTTGAATTGACTGAAAGCTCTCTCCATATTGGAATCCTAACGTTTTGAACAGTCTATAAGCTTCCTCTCGTTCCATTCTGTTAGGACACCGAGTCTTAATTTCTTTAATATCGTATTTTTTTCCATGAATTTCATCCGATTTATCTTTGGTTATAATCTTGCCCTGTGAAGCTGTTACATTCCTTCCCTGTAACGTGTAATAAATATGATAGGAAAGATTATTATTACCTTTTGTAAACTGGATATAAGAATCCTTACTTGTATTTCCTACTTCAATCGCCTGTGCCCATATGATGTCACTTATAGCACTAACTGTCTTTTTCGTGGCCAGTTCACCTGCTGCTCTTGCCATTTCGAGATATGCTACTCCTGGCAGTATGGTTACGCCTTGAATATTATGGTCTTTAATAAAGAAATCCTTCTGCGTCAGTGTTTTCTTAAAAAGTATCTGATCGATTGTCGAAATATTATCATCCACCAATGGATGAAGAGTCGTTCTTAAATTCCCTGTCTCTCCTTCTGGAAGCCAATATCTGTCTTTCTTAAACGGATAGAGCGGAATCGATATTTTGGCAGGAGCTTTTGTCTTATAAAATGCTTTCCAATCGATAAAGACTCCTTTCACCCAAAGCTGCGCAAGCGTACTGAAATCCTTCTTACCTATGACAGTATAGATATAGTTGTTCCAGGAATCTCCACTCTGTAAAATCTTAAGTAATTCCTTTCCTGTTTGTACATTATCAAGGAAGCAGTTTGATGCCGTCTCGCCTTCGTAATAGCTTTCCAAGGCCTTTAATAAGTCCTCCTTGTTATCAGCCGTGACTGCAAGTCTTTCCTCCATTTCTTCTCTGCCCGTCTGTAAAACATAAGCATAGGAAGTAAGGGAAAAGGAATCTTCCTTATTTGCTTCTTTTAAAAATGCTATTTGCCTTTTTATATATTCCTGTAGTCTGTCTTGATCCTTCGCAGAATAAAGAAAAAGTCGCATGGTGTTTTCTTCCTTATCAAAAGCTATCTGCTGCGGGTATTCCTCCAAAACAAGATGTGCATTGGCTCCGCCATATCCATAACAGCTAATTCCCGCAATTCGTTTTTTATTCACACCGGTAATCCAGTCCGTTGTTTTCTGAACGATATGAAAAGGAGAATTTTTCAGCTTAAGGTATGGATTGAGCTCCTTTATATGAATGCTTGCAGGTATTTTATGATTTTTCAGGGACAATATTACTTTGAATACACTTGCAATACCCGCAGCCGCCTCCAAATGTCCGATATTGGACTTAACTGATCCGATATTGCAATATCCTTCCTGCGTATTTGTAATACCATAGTCTTGATACAGCTGCATAAAGGCTTTATTCAACCCCTCCAGCTCCACAGGATCTCCAAGCTTCGTTCCGGTTCCGTGGGCTTCGATATAAGATACCTCCAAAGGATTGACTTTTGCGTTCTGAAATGCTTTCATGATTAAATCAGCCTGAGCACTAGCATTAGGTGCTGTCAGAGAATTGGCGTGTCCTCCGTGGTTAACAGCACCTCCTCGAATCACAGCATAGATCCTATCACCATCTTTCTTGGCTTTGGACAGAGATTTCAGTAGTACGCATCCTACTCCTTCCCCTCTTGCATAGCCGTCTGCATCCTTATCAAATGTCTTGCACTTTCCATTGTTCGCCAGCATTCCTGATTTGCTGAAGGCTATATATAAATCATCACTTGCAATGACATTGACACCACCTGCGATTACCATGTCACACTCACCGCTTCTGATTGCATTTACTCCACGTATTATGGCTATCAGAGAGCTTGAGCATGCAGTATCAATCGGCTCGCTCGGGCCACGCAAATCATAGACATAGGAAATACGGTTCGCTAATATGGAATGCGCACGTCCGGTTGATGTGTAGCCGGATACCGCAACCTTCTTTCGTTTGGAAATATCTGTATAATCCATGGTAGAAGCACCTATATAGACTCCCGTATTCGATTTCTGCAATTCCGATGCTTTATAACCTGCATCCTCAATGGTATGCCATACACATTCAAGAAGAATTCTCTGCTGCGGGTCCATAAGCTCCGCTTCTCTTGGAGAAATGGAGAAAAAGAAGGCATCAAAGGTATCAATCTCCTTCATAAACGCACCCCAGCGCATATCCTCTTTACCTGATTCCTTCCAATCCCATCTTTCCTTCGGAATTTCCGTGATGAAATCCGTTTCCTCTTCAAGCTTCTGAAAGAAATCCTCTAGGCTGTCACTTTGCGGCATTTTACCGCTCATACCAATAATGGCAATATCATCATTGCTATTGTACTTTGTCTCTTTCTCCTGAAATGCCTTGTATTCCTCCTTCAAGGAATCTGTAAACCGTACTGCCTCAAAATGCAGTGCTTCTGTCAATTCCTCCTTGCTTTCCTCTTCTTCGTACTTTTGCACAGCTGTATTCAATACCTCTGGCTGCTTATCGTCTTTCTCTATAAGACCGAATTTGTCTTTCAACTTTTCTGGATATTCCTCGCATAAATATTGAATGAATTCTCCGATTCGGTTGGCGTCAAAGAATACAGTCGGCATCATGTCAGTACCTAACGCTTCATTCATCTGATTGGTAAGACTTGTTAAAAGAATCGAATCAAAACCATAATCGGTAAACTCATGACTATCCTCTAATTTATTACGATCAATACGAATCAGTTGGATAATCTGGTCATATACCTCTTTTTGTACCTTTTGATATAGCTGATTGTTCAACTTTACACCTCCCTCATTGCTGTGTCGATTTGTAACATTGGTCTGTACTTGAAAATTATTTGTCTTGTTTAAATATTCCTTGAATTTATTTTCATTTCCTTTTATGAAAACAATATGATTCTTATCAGAAGAAAGGATTGCTTCTAGAGCTTCAATTCCTTCATGGGTAGTGATTGCATCCAGCCCCATCGTATTCTTCATAAAGGCTTTACCCTGAACACTGATTTGCATTCCTCCCTCTTCCCAGTAGGGCCAGCTTACAGAGACATATCTGGTTTTTCCCTTGTTGTATTTCGCTGCATAATCATTCAGGTATCCATTGGCATAAGCATAATCACACTGCCCCGGAGTCCCGCAGATGGAGGTTGTGGAGGAGAAGAATACCACAAAGGAAACAGGCTGCTTTAAGCACTTAATTAGGTTATCTGTACCTGTCACTTTTGGCGCTATAACTGTCTTAAATTCCTCCAGACTTTTATTCCAGAGAAAGGAATCCTGATGGATACCCGCACAATGAAAAACGCCTTCTATCAATCCGTGCTCCTTATCAATCTTATCCATTACTTCATTCAGCTGATCCTTCTTGCATAAATCAGCTTGATAATAAACAATGTTTGCGTACTTATCTAACTCTGCTTCCGTTTGCTTATCCTTTCTTCCTAGGATAATAACCTTCGCCTGCTTTTCCTTTGCCAAATATTTTGCTACCTGACTTCCTATTTTTCCACTACCACCTGTCACTAGATAGACAGCACCCTCCGGGATTGCATTTCTTTGTTTTTCCCTTATTTCATTGTAGGTAACCAAAACCTCTGCATATCTACTATTCTTCTCATATCTGATAAAGGCGTTCTGACGGCTGTTCAATTCACTAACCAGCTGTTTTGTCAATACAGGTGCGTCATATCCTACTGTAGATAAGTGCATTGACGGATTCTCTAATAGAACAGTCTTACTGAAAGCTCTTACTGCATCTAACACCTCAATCTCTGGCTGATTTCTGTCATAAGCATATAGGATGTTCCAATCCTTCTTTTCCTTAGAACGTAATAGCTCTTTGACAAAAGTAAAGAAATCGTAAACACCCTTTTGCAGCAGACTCTCCTTGTCATTTGCTTTTCCAACAATATAAATGTAGTCTTTACAATAGACTAATACGTCTGTATCAATTTCTATGATATTACTGATGCTGTCCTTTGCAGCTGACCACATCCCTTTATTTCCTGTCATAGCATCGAAGATTATGGCTTTTGAAAGAACAGAATTTTCAGCTGGTATCCGCTGCTTTTGCCATACCGGTTCCAAATATGCCGTCTGTGCTCTTTCCGTTTTAGAAAGCTTTCGCATGATTAGTCCCTCTACATCAAGACATACGACTCCGTTTTGATCCATAATTCTGACTGTAAATTCTCGCTTTTTTGTCTGTATCGCATATGCATAAAGAAAAGTAGGAAGTTCCTGGTATATGGTAATTTTCTGAATTGAAAACGGGAGGAACATCACATTGTTATCCTCACTTACTGCCTCTTTTACCCCTATGACAGACTGTAATGCACTATCAAATAAGGCAGGATGTAAACGAAAATCCTTTTCTGTATCGTTTACAGTCTGTGGTAGTTTGATATATGCCAGTGCCTCTCTTTCTCCTACATAAAGTCTTTGCACTCCTTGCATCCCTTCACCATGCTTCATGCCTCTTGCCACAAAGTATTGGTAATGCTCCTTTGGTTCTCTTTCCTCCAGAAGCCTTTTCTTAAGCTCATCGATCGCAAGGATTTCCTTTTTCTTGCTTATGCTGTCTACAAAGCGCATACTACCTTGGCAGTGAATGACGTTGTTATTGCTATAAATACTAAATTTCAGGCTGTCCTGTATCGGTGTCAATTGTGTATAAACGGTATATTCTGCCCCCTCTACCTCTACAGGAATTTGCCATACAATATGTTCAAATATTACTGCTTCCTTATTTGCGGCCGCCCGTCCTGCCTGCCTTGCAAGTTCAAGATACGCTACACCTGGTAATAGCTTAGTACCGTTTACATCATGCTCCCTGATAAAGAAATCCTCTTTCTTAAATACCGTTTCATACTCCTGCTTCCAGAGAGTCGATACATTTCTTGTAAGCATAGTATCCAGACCCAAAACCTCATAGGAAGCATGCTTTTGCTTCGTCTGATACCAAAATGCCTCCAAATCATACGAATATTTCGGCATTGGCATACGTCTATAGTTTTTCCCTTTATATAACTGATTGGCATCAAACAAATAACCGGCCTTATATGCTTCTACCAGATAACCAGTATTTTGCTTCTGATGTTTCGGACTGTCAGATAATAGTTCTTCCATAACAACTCTTATCTTACCTTGAATATCTCTGTCCTCCTTCATGCCGGCCTTATTATATGCCTTAGTATCCGTTATCTCTAACGTATCAGGATTATTTAGATAGCCGTCAATTTGTTCCAAAAGTTCCTTGATGTCTGACACTACAAACGCAGTACGGATATGGTAGTGACTTCTATATTTCAGTAAGGAGTACGATATTCTTTCCGTCGTCAGATCACTTCTGTATTCATGAATCCAACGTTTTATTTCCTTTAATTCATGAATCAGCGCCGTTTTTGACTTTGCACTGATACAAATTGCATAAAAACCTCTGTCTCCTTCTTCATAATGCTCCATTGGCTGATTATATTCTTCAAGAACAATGTGGGCATTGGTTCCGCTAAAACCGAAGCCGCTTACTGCAATCCTTCTCTTCTCCTGATTTACCTTCCATTCCTTTAATTCTGTATTAATATAAAATGGAGTATGAGAAAGATCAATATGCGAGTTTAGCTCCTTGAAATGAACCAGAGGCGGAAGTTTTTTATGTTGCAGCATTAATATAGCTTTGATGATAGAAGCAACGCCTGCTGCCAGCTGTGCATGTCCTATGTTAGCTTTAACCGAGCCCAATGCACAATAATTTTCCTCTGTCGTATATTTCTTGAAGGCTTCTGTCAATGCGACTACTTCAATTGGGTCGCCTAATTTCGTTCCTGTTCCATGTGCTTCCATATAGGAAATGCTTCGGGGATCAATCTTATATTTCTCATATACCTCTTGCTCCAATGCAGTCTGTGATACTGCACAAGGTGCTGTAATCCCATTAGAACGACCATCCTGGTTGATTCCACTTCCTTTAATAACACCATAAATGTGATCTTTATCTTGTTTTGCCTTTAACAAGGGCTTTAAAATAACCGCGCCAACCCCTTCCGCGGGAACAAATCCATCGGCAGCATCGTCAAAGGCCTTACATTGTCCGTCAGATGATAGCATTCCCGCATTTCCTGCCAGCAGGTACAGCTGTGGTGTCAAAAATACACTGGTACCTCCCACAACAGCCATATCGCTTTCTCCACTTCTTATGCTTTCACAGGCTAAATGCAGTGCTACAAGAGAGGACGAACAGGCGGTATCTAAGGAGAGACTTGGTCCCTTCAGATTTAGTAAATAAGAGATTCGCGCAGAGAGAATCGCACCCGAATTTCCCATAAAATAATATGCGTCCTGCTTTACTCGATCTTCTTTTAACTTAATCTTATAATCCCCATCGGCATGTCCTACAAATACGCAGCATTTCTTTCCATCCATTTCCTGCATACTGTATCCGGCATCCTCAATTGCGCTCCATGCCTCCATCAAAAACAGTCTTTGCTGTGGATCCATTAATTCTGCTTCTTTTGGTGAAATATTGAAAAAGAGCGGATCAAACTTATCAACATCCTTTAAAAATCCTCCCCATTTGCAATTCGTCTTATTGGGCTCCTTAGCAGGGTCCCCATATATCGCATTAATGTCAAATCGATCTTGGGGAACTTCCGTAATTGCATTCACTCCGTTTTGAATTACCTGCCAGAATTCCTTAACATTTTGGGCAAACGGAAAACGGCATGACATACCGATAACCGCAATGTCCTCTTCTTCTGTCTCCTTGCCGTTTCTGGCTTCTGTCTGGTTCCAGACATCCATCTTACTCTCCTGATTAGAAGCTGCTGTATCTGCCTGGTTGACAGGTACAGCTTTTTTACTGATTTGTTTTAATACTTCATCTTTACTAATTTTTTTATCCTTAAAGCCTACTAGTATTTTTCTTATATCTTCATTACCCATTATGATTCTCCAGCTTTTCCGTGATATCCTCTATACTGATTTCACCCTTCTCAAATTGATCTAATAAAATACTTAATTCATACTCCCTGCAATATTCAACCGCTTTTGCATCCTGTTTCAGCTCCTTTTGGCAACTCTTCACAATATGCTCTGACAGCTTCCATACATCCGTATAATTAAATAAGTCTGTTGTATTCAGCTTGATTCCAAGCTCTTGATTGATTGCCTTAATGCATTCAATACCAAGGATGGAGTCAACGCCGTATGTGCTGTATGGTACGCTTAGGTCAATCGAATCTACATCAACGATTAACGTATCTGCCAGACACGCTGCTATCTTGCTTTGCACATATGCTTGCAATCCCTGCTGTTCGTGCTCTGTTGACAACTTATGCTTTGACAAATCATCCGGTTTTGGCAGAACAGAAGGTTTTGACTCCAGTATTTCTCTAACCGCTTTGGATGTTTCTTCCTGATTCATTGCAATGACAACGTCCTGTGGTACTCTGCGATTAGAAAGAAGAGTATCTACTCCGACTATACTTACGAAGCCTTCCCTTTTGAAAACCGTATCCCAGTTTTTAACACTTAACAACGGTCCACCCTGTAGTCTCACAGCCTCATCCTCGAATAACCACCAGCCGTCCGTAAGCCCAAAGGTCAGGCTTAGAAAGGCTTGTATCATGGTAATCTCATTTACGATAATCCAGCCCTTTGGCTTTAAAACCGTTTTTAGATTCCTGATTGTATTTTGCATGTTCTTTGTTGCGTGAAGTACATTTGCGCCAATGATTACATCATATTCCTCTTCATGGAATCCTTGCATAACAGGGTCTCTTTCCACATCCAGCTGCTTAAATTCCATAAAGGAATGTTTTCTTCCATATATAGTCTGACCATATCGAAGAAATGCATTGGATAAATCGGTATATGTGTAGGCTACCTGTCCAAACCTTTCATCCAGCATTTTCACCACTGCATGCGTAGTTCCACCTGTACCGGCACCTACCTCCAGAATCTTAATTTCTCTCGTTGGCTCTATACTTCGCATTTCCTGAATATAAGCTTCTACCGCTTTTGCTACTAGCTCATTGTAATAATCCGAGCCTGTATTGTTTGCATAGATATCCTTCACAAGCTCCATGCTTGAATCCGGAAAGAGCACATCCGTCGCCAGAATTTCTCCAGTCAGTACTTGAATCAAATGTAGTACGCAGTGCTCTAGCAGCTTGATATGCTGCGGAATACAAATAGCCATTTCCTTAAAGTCTTGAATCTTCCTTGCAATATCGGATTGGTACGATTCCTCCGCTTTTTGGGTAACTGCGATTCCAGTTCCCCGTTTTAACAGATATTCCTGTTTACACAGCACCTCGATCAGTTGCTCATATAAGCGGTTATATTTAGATAGGATTCCAAGCTGTTTTCGAATATCGTTTTTATCATACCGCTCCTCATATCGGATGAAATAACCGATTTTCTGGAATTCATGCAGAAGCATGGCTGCACTTAATTGTTCCAGCATTAGCATATCCATTTCGAATTGCTGTTTCTTGGAAAAGGTTTCTTCCGCCACCATAATTCTTTGCCTGATTATAGCTTCAAGCATATTTACAGGAGGTATCACTTCCTCCTTGTTTTGGCTTTTTTCCTCTGCCGTCACATCAACCCAGTGTTTGTTTTTCTTTAATTTTCTATGTGGAAGTGAAAGTTTATCTGGTATTTCCAAGTAACAAGCTATCCAGTTCATTTCCTGACTTGTTACAAAATATTGAGCAAGCTGGCTTGCTGATTCGGCCCCACTGATATCAGCATTTGATTTGTCCTTTGGACTTACGTTTCCGGTAAAGATTCCCTTGGCAGGTTCCCCCTCCCCTACCGTTAGATAGCCTGTCATTTTATCAATAAGCTTCTCAAAGGTTTCAAATACAATGGCCAGCCTATAAGGATGTGTGTCTCGCGCGCATTGTAATGTATACAAAAAGCCTTGCAGCTTACCTATATCTTTAACCAGCTCTTCTTTGTTCTCCGTAATCCAACGATTGATTACATGCACATAATCGTTTAAGAGCTCTGGTGTTCTTCCAGATAACGCTAATACATGAAGTGCAGGGTTATCACTGATCTGCCTATATTGCTTTGCGTACGCCTCAAGTACTACGTGAGCATTAACACCGCCAAAGCCAAACGAGCTTACCCCGGCTCTTCTTGGATAACAATTCCCTTCTTGATCCAAAAGCTCTGGAAATGTCTGCGTATCTATTGCAAGACTATAGCCACTGTCGGTTAAATCAATATAATCATTTTGCTTCGTAAAGTTCAGATTTGCAGGAATTCGATTTTGTTTTAGTGCCATCACTGTTTTTATGACTCCTGCGATTCCTGCGGCTCCCTCCAAATGTCCAATATTCGTTTTAACAGCTCCAAGGATGCAAAGATGTGGAAATCCTGCTGGATTCAGCATTTCTTCTGCTTTCTTAAGACCGGTTATTTCAATCGGGTCTCCGAGTTTCGTTCCTGTACCGTGTGTTTCAATATAGCCGATTGATTGATATGGTACATTGGCTTCTTCTATGGCCTCTGTTATTACCTGTGCCTGTGCATTTGGATTAGGCGTAGTCAGGGTATTGACATGCCCCGTATGGTTTACTGCGGCTCCAAGTAACAATGCATGGATATAGTCCCCCTCCTCCAAAGCCTTATGAAGAGGTTTTAGTATGAGGATTCCACAGCCTTCGCCGCGTCCGTATCCGTTTGCTGACTGATCAAAGGTTCTGCATCGTCCATCCGGGCTTAACATTCCTGTTCTGCTGTATGCAATATGTACCTTAGAACTAAGGATGACATTTACTCCGCCTGCAATGGCCATACTACATTTCCCTAATCTTAAATCCTGCATCGCCCGTTCCATTGCTACAAGAGAGCTAGAGCATGCCGTATCGATTACCTCACTGGGTCCAGTCAAGCCATACAGATAGGATAAACGATTGGCAGTAACGGCTCTGGAATTGCCGGTTGACAGATAAGGATCGATATCATCACTGCACTGTGTGACCCTTTCATAATATTCCATAGATACAAGCCCGATATAGACGCCTGTTTCTGTACCATAAATGTCCTGTTTCTTCATTCCTGCATCCTCCAAGGCACGATGGCTTTCTTCAAGCACAATACGCTGAACAGGGTCCATAAATTTTGCCTCTCGGTTGGAAATAGCAAACAGCTCTTCATCAAAGTCTGTAATCTTCTTAACAAAGCCTGCTTTGTTTACAAGTGTTTTATTGGATTCTAATGCAGAATCGCCGTAGATATGTTTCCAATTCCATCTCTCCTTTGGAATTTCTGTTATGACATCCTTTTTCATAACCAGATTACCCCAGAATTCATCAAGGTCATCCGCACCCGGCATTACCCCACTCATGCCAACAATAGCAATCGGCTCATGGCTTTCCAGGCTGCTTTCTTTATCTCTTCTGCTAACTTTATTACCTATGTTGTCTTTATCACAACTGTTTTCTGCTACATTACCCTTGTGGTGACGCACTTCCCAATTATTCTCTTCGAAAGGAATCTCTCTTAGAGGCGTTTCTTCCAGCGGCTCTGTTTCCTTGTTAAGCATACTTTTTTGATAGAACACATCAATTACTTCAGCATTTTGTGCGTAAACATTTTCTATAAACTTTTCAATGGTATTGTATTCGAATACCTGCGTCGGTAATACTCCCAGCTCATAATATGAATTTAGCTTATTCACTAAATCTGTAATTGAAATTGAATCAAAGCCATACTCACTGATTTCGGCCGTTGTATCGATATCTTCTTGTATTTTTAGGATATCCTTGATAAAATCAAGTATCTGTCCTGCAAAATATTTAACAGCACTTTGCATGTCGGCTGTTTTTTCGTGCCGGATTACAGTCTTTTCACGTAATTCAAACATGCTTTGCAGCTTCTTCTCAATGCGTACTTTATCTCCCTGTGTCACAATAACCTGCGGATGCTCGTTGCATACTGTCATTTGTAATGCCTGCATTCCAAGTATGGAATCAAGTGCCTTCATACCAAAGTGCTCAAAAAGCTTTTCGGTTTCCTTATCCGTCTTCATACCTCCGTTATCCCACAAAGGCCAATTGATTGCAATGGTTCTTCCGCTTCTCTTCTGAAGCCTTGTCTGCTGATTTCTTACCTCTTCGAATTTAACAAGAAATTCGTTTGCATAGGCATAATCACATTGACCGGCATTTCCAAATGCCGCTAGGGAGGAGAACAAGATAAACCACCTGATTGGCTCACTCTTAACCGCCTCATCCAGATTCAAGGTTCCCATCACTTTCGGCGCAAGTACGGATTGAAATGTTTCAAAATCCTTTTTGACAAATATTTGATCCTTGATGATTCCGGCTGTATGAATCACGCAGTTGATATGATTAAACTGTTCTTTTCCCTTTTGTACCACAAAAGAGACATCCTCTGGCTTCGTTAAATCTGCCTGAATATATGTTGCCTGCTTTCCAGAAGTCCTTATTCTTTCAAGCAATGTCTGGCTTTTCTCTCCCGGTGCAAGAATATCGGTCAGGATGAACTTGGCATGATTGTCAAAGCTGCAAAGCATATCCAGCATATGCTTCGATAATCCACCCAGTGCACCTGTTATCAGATATACCATGTCGTCTCTTTGAAAGCCTTTTTCCTCTGTCAGCTTCATAGGTATCGCTGTGATTTTTTTTCGATATCGTTTACCATTGTCATAGCGGATTTCGAATGCCTTTTCATTGAAAGCAAGCTCCTCTGATAGCATATCCAGATTGCACATATCCAATCCGCCTTCAAGCTCTATCAAATGAGGCCGGATAGCACCATGCTCTAGGTGTACACTCTTTAGAAAACCACCGATACCGGAAAAGAAGGGATTACTGACTCCGTCTTTGGTGATGCTTGCAACAATGATTTCTACCTCTTGCTCCTGTATTCTGGACAGTACTGCCTTACACAAATCAAAAACGGCTTCTACTGCATGCTTTATAATATCATCTATATTACCAGCAATATTTACTGCATAATCGTTTGACCATAGATGAATGATTTTATTCACATGGATATGGCTTTCTTCTAAATCTGCCAATAAGGTTTCATAATCGCTTATGCTGTTTGGTCTTATTGTATATTCATCAGAAGCGTGCTTATAATAAGCATTGCCGCTTCGTACGTAGATTAGCGCATGATTCTTTGCAATTGTGCCGCTTAACTTCATTCCATTATAAAGAACCAGCACATGGTTCTTCTTTTCCCCCATAACATTTGGCAGTGCAAACAGCACCCA
Organism: Bacillota bacterium; assembly: GCA_023457255.1. GTDB lineage: Bacteria > Bacillota > Clostridia > Lachnospirales > Lachnospiraceae > Lachnoclostridium. The sequence continues at coordinate 35,512 of JAEWMB010000024.1, forward strand.
TTCTGGTTTATGATACTGAAGCTTTTCATACTCTTTTTCAGTCGCTTCTTCCAACACCCGAAAAGCAAATTGTTCAAAAGTAAGCAATACTTCTCCAGCCGGATTCGTAATTGTAATATCGCATAAAATCATTTTCTGCTCTATGCTTGGATTATGAATATATACAAAGCATTCCTGTTCCAGCCTTTTCATCTGCTTCATTTCCTTGAAGCCGAATGGGAGAAATGTCTTTTCCTCCTGACTGCCATACAAGCTGGATAGTCCGATCGTTGCTTGCAGTGCTGCGTCCATAATAGACGGATGCAATTCATATTCTTCTATTCTGTTTATGCTTTGCGGCAGACTGATTTTCGCTGCTATCGATTGGTTATCATATTTGACATATTGAAGTCCCTGAAAGGTTTCTCCATATCTGATTCCTCGATTTGTAAAGGTATGATAGCAGTCTTCCTTTGAAAGCATATCTTTGCAGGCGCTTACCAGCTCATGAATAGGGATATTCTTTCGCTCTTCCTTCTCTGCAATTTCTGCTCTTCCTTGCATATGGATCTCCTGATTTGTCCATATTTTAAATTCACAGCCATTTTTTGCGGCTTCTATTTCAACCCGTATGGTTTGACTACTGCCTTCTAGCTGAATCGGTCTTAGCCAGGTTACCTCCTTCATGACAATCCTTTGAGTGTTAAAGCTCAACTTTGCGGCTTCATTGACAAGCTGAAGATAGAATACTCCTGGTAGAGTCTCCTTGTGATTAACTACATGATCTCTTAAATAGAAATCGTTCTTATCAATCGTCTTCGTGTAGATTTGCTTTTGCAAGGTTGAAAGATTCTCATCCAGAGTTTTGCTTATCCTGCCTTTATTAATATCTTGTGTACCTGCAATCCAATAGCTTTCTTTTGCAAATGGATAGGTAGGAAAATCAATCCTTTCCGCTTTCGAATCATACTCTTCCCAGTCAATTTCCTCTCCCTCAACCCATAATCGCACTATGTCTGCGCCTTGATGCTCTTCACATTCTCTGCCTTGCTTCACATGACCGCTGATATATTGTCCGTCCTCTAGTCCTTCGATATAGGATATCAATCCGCTGATAAGCTGCCTGATGCTGTTACATCGAATCGCCAGTCTCTCGTTAAACTCTTCTTTTAAATGAGAGGTATAGATTAAGTCATCCAAATCAATATCGTAGACAGTCAGCCGATCGGCTATTTGCTTCGAATCCATAAGCAAATCAGCTACTCTGTCAATCGTCCAGTCTAAACGGATTGTACGAAGCTCTTCCTTGCTCTCATATGCGTCTTCCAGTCTTTCAACAAGCTCATGCAGCTGTATCCGGTCCATTCCATAATTTTCAAAGGCTTCCTGCGAATTTACATCTTGAGCAGGTACAGACAGGATATCAGACAATGCTTGTGTAATTAGAACTTTGCAGTCACGTTTCTGTGCATTTTCTGCTTTCTTCCATATTTCATGCTCACCCAGATATATTAAAATGCTGTCAGCATAAGCCTTCAGTTGCTTTTCATTTCGCGCTGACAGCGTAAATACTCTATTTTCCGAATCCATCTTTTTCTTATCTCTTTTTCTTATATTCTGATACTCCTCCATGATGATATGTACATTAGAACCACCTGCTCCAAAGGAGCTTATTGCAGCTCTTCTAGGTATTTCGTATCCTTCTTCATCCGTCACGGTTTTCCATTCAGATAATTCTCGTTGTACATAAAATGGGGAATCCTCAAATGCAATTCTGCTGTTTAACACCTCACAATGAATCGATGGCGTTAACTGCCTATGCTGCATTTGAAGCAAAACCTTTGTAATTGAGGCAAGACCGGCACAAGCCTCAGAATGTCCGATGTTTGACTTCACTGAGCCGATTGCACAAAATTGCCTCTTATCGGTATATTCTGACCAAGCATTCGTAAGTCCTGCAATCTCAATCGGATCACCCAACCGCGTTCCTGTACCATGAGCCTCTACATAAGAAATAGTTGCCGGATGAACTCCCGATTTTTCGATAGCTTGTTTTATAACCTTTGCCTGCTCCTTTACATTCGGCACCGTGTAACCATTGGTCATTCCATCATGATTAACAGCTGCTGCCTTTATGATTCCGAATATTCTATCCCCATCAGCCTCTGCCTGCTTGCGTGTCTTGATTAACAAGCCTCCTACCGCTTCACCAGGTACAAAGCCGTCTGCGTTTTCACCAAAAGCAGAGCATACGCCTGATTCTGATAGCATCTTCATCTGGCTCATATAAATCAGTTTGGTAGGATGCAGGTACAGGTTCGCACTTCCTACAAAAGCCATTTGACATTCCCTGTTTTTCAGGCTTTCACAGGCTATATGCAGGGCTGTTAAGGAGGAGGAACATGCTGTATCAACAGCTATACTAGGTCCCTTCCAGTTCATGAAGTAGGATATTCGGTTAGCCAGTGACCAGGCTTCAGACTTTGCAATCTCTGTATTACCTTTCAGAAATTCTTCATTTCCCAGCAAATTGTAGGTATGTGTTGTTACACCCACAAAGGCCGCCACCTGATTGTGAAACATTTTGCTAATTCTCTTTTTATTATAACCTGCCTTTTCTACTGTATTCCACGCAGTTTCCAAAAGCATCCTCTCCTGCGGATCCATCAACATTGCTTCCTTGGGAGAAATGTGGAAGAATAGTGGATCAAACTGATCAACCTGCTTTAAAAAGCCCGCTTTCTGACAATAATATCTGCCATTTTGACTATCCAGCGGATTAGGAGAATAATATTTGCTATGCTCCCATCTATCCTTCGGAATAGTAGATGCCATATCGACACCTGCTGTTAAATTGTCCCAAAGAACGCTTAAATTATCTGTATTGGCATATCTGCCATCAAAGCCGATAATAGCAATGTCCTCTTCTTCTCTTATGTAATTCTTTTCCTTCCGCACCGGTTCATTATAAAAAATTTCTGTATTTTCACCTGTTTTTGTAGAAGTATGGATGCTTGCAAAATAGCTATTTGTTGCCGCTTTATGTCTTTCCTGCATATACGCAACAACCTCGCCTATTGTGGTACACTCAAAAAGAATCGTATTTTCAACCTTTCCAAAATCCCTTTGGACTGCCTGGGTAAATTGCGTTGTCAGCAGGGAATCAATACCCAATTCCTCAAAGGTAGTCATTAAGCCTAACTCCTTTGCAGAAACTCCTGTCAGCTCGGCGAAAAGATTTTTCATATAGGCTTCAAGCTGCTTTTCTATGGAAGCATTGGCAGACTCTGCCATGCCTTCCTCCTTCAGCCTATCTGTCTTTGGTAAGACAATTGTATCACCATAAAAGTATGCATAACTGCCGATGTTGGTAGTCCATACTGTTTTCAGTATAGCTTTACCAATTTGTTTTATAATCGGAAGCATACCAAATCTCACATGAAGTCGCTTTACCATTGTTTCTGGCATTTGCATGCCTACCTCTTTCCAGAAGGGCCAGCCAATGCAGACTGACTCACCAAAACGTTCTCCCCTTTGGCTTAGTTGATTTCGATATGCCGCAAATTCCTCTTCAAACCGGTTAGCAAAGCAATAATCCGTCTGTCCCTGACTGCCGTAATAGGCGGCGAGCGAAGTATAGATCAATACAAAATCCAGTCTATCATCCTTAAATACATCATCAATATTAATTAAACCCTGAATCTTTGCATCAATTACATCGTGAAATTCCTCATTTGTTTTCTCTTCAAAGACATTGTCTTTTAGCTGTCCCGCACTGTGTATCAATCCATTGATGGTTTTATATTGCTGAATTACCGTATGCCTTAATTTCTCTAAGCTACTCCTATCTCTGATGTCACATGTCTGATAAAGAATACGGTCTTTGTATATGACGTTAAGTTGTAAAGCTGCGTCTGAACTCTTACTTCTTCCGACTAATACAACGTTTGTACCAGAATGTTCAAGAATGACTTCCGCTGTAATTTTTCCGATTCCTCCATTGCCGCCAAATATGATATAAACCCCGTTTTCCTTTAACCTGTCTTTTTTTCCATATTGGTCTGGTTTGAATTCTTCCGCTTTTACAACTAATCTGTATCGATTTTCCTTCTCATACTTCACATGGGAATTCTCTAATACTAAGTTGTTGAAAACGCTATCTTCTTTATCATAACCAATCACTTGATAAGAAAACCCAGGATTTTCCTGCCTTAATGCCTGAAAAAAGCTTTCCAAAGCCGCCGCATACACTGCCAGTTCTTGATTCGCGACCGGATAGGCAAACAGATAACCGGCTGTATTCTTGGAATTGATCGTGAGCAGCCGCTTACATACCATGAGAAGCCTATCTATCTCTATCTGGCTTATCTGCTTTTCTCTGCATCGTAGATCTACAATCAGCCTCGTATCCTCACCGATCCTGTCTTCCCAGTTTTCTGCCAAGGCAATGTTGGCATTAGTTCCTATTAATTCCTGATATTGCTTTCCTGCTACCTCATCCGCGGCAAGTACCAGAACCTGGTCACTGTATTTCGTTTTATTTGTATCTAGAAGCGGCTCCCAGCATCTGTTAAGAATCCATGTTTTTGCAGATATCAAAGATTCCTTTTCCACTTCTACCCAATGTCTGTTTGGCGCAAACTCATAGGTCGGAAGAGAAGTCCTATGCACGTTACGATTCTTACTATAGCTCATCCAGTTGATTTCGTTTCCTTGCATGAAGCTGTCACAAATACTCTGATCATATTCCTCCGGCTGATTTGATAAAATACTGACTTGTTTATCCTCTGTCTTCGTATCACTTTGCTCTCTGATTGCTTCAGCAGAATATTGTTCCAGCTTTCTGATTAGCTCCTCTTTGCTTCTGCCATATACTGCATAGCGTATTGGAAATACTTCTCTTCCGTTTTGCATCGTAAAGGCAGCATCCTGAATATTTACCTCGTCATTTTCTCTTAGAAATTCACAGAAATTGTGAATCATTGCTGCAAGCTGTGTTTCCTTTGCAGCTGAGATTGGAATTACCACAGCTTCATTCTCTGCATGCCCTGACTTTTCCTCTATGAATTCCTCAAGAATCACATGTGCATTCGTTCCACCAAAGCCAAAGGAGCTGATTCCAGCAATACGAGGTATGGTAGTTCCGTTTTGATCCTGTATTCGTGTCCATTTTGTCCTATGATTCACGATATAAAATGGTGTATTTTCAAGTTGTACCATTGGGCTTTGCTCGTGAAAGTTTACGTTTCCCGGAATCCAGCCGTACTTCATGGCTAGCAGAACCTTTATGATTCCTGCTATACCTGCTGCGGTTTCAAGATGTCCGATATTTGTCTTGACAGAACCCAGCCCACATCTGGCAGCAAATCCAATATCAGCCGCGTGTAATTCTTTGAAGGCGGCTCTTAATGCGTTGACCTCAATAGAATCCCCTAGTACCGTACCTGTACCATGTGTCTCGATATAGGTCACCTTGTCAAACTCAATTCCAGCCTCTTGGTATGCTTTTTTCAAAAGAGCTACCTGTGCTTGCGTATTGGGCGAGGTTAGAGAGCTTGCGTCCCCTCCATGATTGACACAGCTTCCCTTGATTACTCCGTATATATGATCCTTATCCTCCAGCGCTTTTTGTAAAGGCTTAATATAGATAGAAGCCACTCCTTCTCCTCTTACAAAGCCATCTGCATCTTTGTCAAAGGCCCTGCACTTTCCCGTTTTGGACAACATCCCTGCTTTATCAAACGCAATATACAATGAGGGAGTAAGCATCACATTCACACCCCCAACAATTGCTGAATCACATTCACCATTTCTTATTGCTTTGACGGCTCGATTCAGAGCTACAAGTGAGCTTGAACATGCCGTATCAATAGCTTCACTTGGACCATGAAAATCAAAGAAATAGGAAATTCTGTTGGCAGCTATGGAATGCTGTAAGCCCATCGAGCTGTATGCACTGATTTCTACCTTATTCTCAACACATATGTCATTGTATTCACTGCCTGCAATTCCTATAAATACACCTATGTTTTCTCCTGCCAGGTCTGATGCCTTATAGCCTGCATCCTCAATTGTAGTCCAGACATTTTCAAGTATCAGCCTTTGTTGTGGATTCATATAATCCGCTTCCTTCGGTGATATTTTGAAAAGCTTTTCATCAAAAGTATCAATATTCTCCAGAAAACCTCCCCAGATTACACTGGTCTTATTTTTCCCGAACGTATCATCCGCATAATAATCTTCCCAATTCCATCGATCGGCAGGTACTTCACGGATAAGGCTTTCCTGATTTTTTAGATGCTTCCAGAATTCTAAGACATTTTTACTCTTTGGAAATTGTCCAGCCATACCTACAATTGCAAGCCCTTCCTCTTGCATTTGGCTTTCAACTTTTTTATTGTCAGCTGATAGGGCCTCAGTAAAACTTTTATTCTCCTGCCTTCTGTTTGTATCCTTCTCATCTGCCAGGCTATGTCTTGCGGCTGTTGCATCTGGATACTCTTTCAACAAATATTCTGCTAACGTTTGAAATTTTGTATATTCATAAAGTACAGAGGGAAGCAGCTTTATATGATAAAATTGATTTACTGCATTAATAAATTCTATCGTGGTAATAGAATCAAAACCATAACGGCTGAATTTTCCACTTTCCTCAAATACCGCTTCGTCTTCTTTAAGGATTTTGGCTGCCTCCCCTTTTAAAAAGGAAAGTATCTCACTACTGCAAGCCTTTACCTCCTGCTTAATCTCCTTATCACAGCACATCATTTCTTTATCATCCAATAAGCCCCCTGCATTACCACTGATGATAACCACATGCTCCATTCCTGTTGCATATACCCTGCAAAGAAGTTCATATTGTTGTTTCGCACTTAATGGCAATATTCCTTTCGTATTTTTCATGAAAGTCAATGCCGCTTCCTCTGCCTTCATACCACCGTCCTTAAAAAACGGCCAGCTTACACTGATAGTAGTTCCTTTTCTTCTTCCTAGATTTGTTAAATAATTCCTGTGTTTTGCAAAGGCATTTAGGAAAGCATTTGCATAAGCATAGTCACTTTGTCCCATGCATGTTATTGCTGATGTAATTGAAGAATACAGAATGAAAAAGTCAAGAGAAGCATTTTGAAACGCTTCATCCATATTTATTGCAGCATTTATTTTGGAGCGGAATACATTGCTGTCTGCATCAATTATTTTATCCTTAAGCAGGCTGTCCTTTATCATACCTGTACACAAGAATATTCCTTTAATCGATAAGTTATCCTCCAACAGCTTATCCTTTAGCTTCATAACGTCTGCTTTATCAGCCATATCACAGGAATAATAGCCTACATTCTGTGGTATCGCTTTCACTGCATCTGCCTGTCTTCTTCCGCACCAGATTACTTTGGCATTCTGTTTTTGGATATCAATTGTAAGCTGTCTGCCAAGAGCTCCTGCCCCTCCAGCAATTAGATAAGTTTCTCCTTGTCTGATAGGCTCCTTTTCGCCGACTGTTGTCATTGTCCGATATTCCCTGACCTGCCTACTTTTACCTGTATAGCGGATCTCACCTGTCTTAGGATCTGCCAGCTCCTTCAAAAGAAAGGTTCCAAGCTTCTTTGATGTAGTAGAATCAAAAGAAATCGTCTTTCCATATAATTTTGTTGTTTCTTCTTCAATGCTTTTAAAGATAGCATATACGGCTTCCGAATAAGGATTTCCTTCCTCTCTGTCCGATTGATATACATACAAGATTTTAAGCTCTTCCTTTGGCTGCTTTAATATGAGCTGCTTGCATAAATGGAGAACGGATATGCCGGTTGTGGATAGTTCCTTTCCGGTTGTCTGTCTCATACTCCAATTCCACATGTGAAGAATGATATGGATTGGCTTGTTCTCATTTTGCAGGTAATCGAATAATTTTTTATAATCCTCTTTTGAGTCTGGATTAATAGAGATTTCTGTATCACTGATTATTTCAAAGCATTGCTTTTTGTATACATATATCGTACTCTCTGGCATAATCTCATCCAGTATAGCATTTTTCTCTGTCTCCCCACACAATATAAGACAGTTTTCACCTGATGCGTAATTATCCTGCAGCGGTTCATCAACCCACCTGCTTACATAAAGCTTTGTCTGTGCGATAAGCTCTTTTAATCTTGAAGCAGCCTCCTCTGGGCTGATCTGTCCAGAGCGAACAGCTTCTAATATTTCGAATTTTCTATTCATTGCTTATGACCATCCTTCTAATCCTTCTAATCGCTCATTTACTTCCTTAATTGTGCTTTCACCTTTACTTAACTCCTCCAAAATATGGACAATGTTATCATCCCTTTTCTTTTCATAATTGTTATTTACTTCCTTTGCCAGAAGTCCTATGATTCGAAGCAAAATACAGCCCTCCCTATCAGTAACTGTAATATCCCATTTACCAGATAGCTTATCCTTGGAACCATATGCTATCATATCCTTTTGTAACCTTCTGACAAGATGAATTGCTTTGATTTCAAACGGAATATGCAAGTTCTCCTTGTTATCTCTTGAAATAACTGCCTGAAGGATGCCGTCCATAACCGCAGGATGAAGTATATAAGAATCGAAACTATTAGCTAATGCATTATTCAGAATAATATATGCCTTTACCTTGCTATTATTATATGTAAGCTTTTGAACTGACTGAAATTCTCTTCCTATATGAAGTCCATATTGATTTAACTGTTCATAGAATTCCATGAACAGAATCTCATTTGGGAGACCATCGAATTCATGAATTCTTTCGAATTGTTCCTCCAGCTTCATACTAGTACAGATACTACCTTGTACATGAATTAGTTCACCGGCTTCCTGCCTTGATTTTATTACAAAGTCGTTGCTGTCCTTCTGAAATTCAATTTTAATATCTTGGCTGTTATCTGTGATTTTGAGTGGTGCCATAAAATTGACATTCATGAAGCTAAAACCCTCTTTATTAATCGTGTCTGGTGCAGCATGAATAACATAATCCAGATATGCAACTGCCGGCATAATCTTAGTCTGCTCTATAATGTGATTTTTGATATAAAAATCATGTGAATAAACGGTATAAACCAGATCCGGTTCCTTTTGCTCTGTAATCCAATATGCCTGCTCTTCAAACGGATAAACCGGCAATGAAATTCTTCCTGATTCCTCCTGCTCAAAGCCCACTGGTTTATGTGGATCCAGATTACTCTCCTGTACCCAACTGGCAGCAATCTGCTCTAAATTCATTGTGCAATCCATATCCGTCAGGCTTAACAGCTGATCTTCATCTAACACGTGAAAATGGATGCCTGAAGTATTACCATCCAAATATTGTTTCAGCCTTATGAGCATCGTATTGATATCCTCTGCTACAAATGCCAGACGCACATGTAGCTGTTCTCTTCCTACCATAAGAGTATAGGCAAGATTTTTAAGGAATACCTCCTCTGCCTGCTGATTTTTTTCTTTTTCAATGAAATCGATTAATTCCCTGCATCTTCTGTTGAGGCTGTCCACACTTTTTGCAGAAAGAATAATCAGACGTGGTTTTCTTATGGCAGACTCTCTTCTCTTTTCTGTATATTCTTCTACTACCACATGCGCATATGCTCCGCCAGCGCCAAACGAGCTGATTCCCGCCGTTTTTCTGCCATTCGAAGGACTCCATTTTATAGGCTCTTTGTTGATGCAGATATTGCTCTGGTCCAGATTAATATACGGATTCAGCTTATCAAAATATGGCATAGCCGGTATCGTATTATGCTTCATGGACAAAAGAACCTTGATGAGTCCGGCAAGACCTGCCGCTCCTTCGGTATGTCCAATATGCGCCTTAGCCGAACCTATGTAGCAGTTTTGTCCTAAACGCTTGCCTTGCTGGTTCATTACATGCTTAAGGGCATTAATTTCAATTGGGTCCCCCAACTTCGTACCTGTTCCATGTGCTTCAATATAGCTGATATCCTCCGCCTGGACTCTGGCATCCCTCCATGCGTCCTCTATGACCTGTGCTTCCTGACTGATGCTTGGAGCTGTGATGGAAGAGGTCAGTCCGCCATGATTAATCGCAGAGCCTTTAATGACACCGTAAATATTGTCATGATCCTCGATTGCTTTTTGCAACGGCTTTAGTAAAACAACTACTACTCCCTCACCTGGAATGTATCCATCTGCCTGATCCGAGAAGGTATGACATCTTCCTGATTTAGATAAGGCTCCGATACTACAGAAATACCGATAATGCCATGAATCCAATAACAAATTTACCCCTGCTGCAAAAGCCATGTCACACTCCTTATGGATAAGACCTCTGCAAGCCATATGCAGTGCTACTAATGAGGATGAGCAAGCCGTATCTACATTGACGCTTGGTCCCTTCAAATCAAGGTAATAGGAAGGTCTATTTGCAAGCATAGTAAGAGCATTACCTGTTGCATCATGCGGAGAGACCGGCATACCCATTCGATCCATTTTTTGCTGGTAATCGTGGAAACAACAGCCAACATACATACCTGTCTTGCTTCCTCGAATCGTACCCGCATATCCAGCATCCTCCATAGCATGATAAATATGCTGTAACAGAAGTCTTAGCTGTGGATCCATGACTTGTGCTTCTCTTCTTGAGATTCTGAAAAAGGGCGCATCAAACTTATCTACATTATTAAGAAAACCACCCCATTTTGTATACATCTTGTCATCCCCCTTGGAGTCAGGGTCATAATATTTCTGATATTCAAAATGGTCTGACGGTATTTCCCCAATCAGATTTCTCCCCTGAATCAGGTTATCCCAATATTCTTCTAATGTCTTTGAGCCTGCGAAGCTGGCTGATATCCCGATCACTGCGATATCTTCTTTGTAAACCGTTTCGTATTTTTCCTTAAGCTGTTCCTGATGTGTCTTAATAAACTGTGCCTTCAGCGTAACCTTCTTACAGATAAAGTCTTTCATAATACATAATATATTTCCATATTCGTCTACCATCGTAATATCCATGTAGAGCAATTCATCGTTACATACATTTTTCTTACAGATACAGTAGCAGTCATTGGTAAGGGTATTATTTACCCAAACAGACTTAATCATATATGGGATATAACTCCCCTTCACATTTTCTAGAAATGCATACAAGCCGCATATCATGGCAGCATCCAGCAAACCCGGATTGACTTCATAAGGCATGTTACTTATTTCTGAATGAAGCTTCAACTTTCCAACTGCAATATCTCCCTTAAGATATAGCTTATCAACCGACTGTAAAACCTTGGAATACTTCACGTCGTATTTCCACTTATGTGCATATATATGTTCTCCGTCTATTACACGGTCTGCATGATTTATCACAAAGTTCCAGTCCTCTGTAACAGTATTTGCTGTTGTATTCGTTGTATAGCTTGCGGTTGCTACGGTTATACTCTTTCCCATTTTCTCATAAGACTCTTCTAATGCCAGTGTACTGTTTTTTCTACGGTAAGTGGTCTTAAAGGTAACGGCTTCCTTTCTATTTACTACCACCGGTTCATGAAAAAGTACATTTTTGAAGCTTCCCTCACCGATATGGATGCCTTTATTTCGCATACTCTGGCAGAAATGTCCAATATAGGTCACACCAAGAATAACCGGTTCATCAAATACGGTATGCGCTAAAACATATGGCATATCAGAAGTCATAGTGTAATATTCCTCTGCTTCTTCCGTTTCTTCTTCCTTTTCTTCTTGTGCTTTCTCCTCTGGTACTGTTTCTTTTATGCTTTCCGGCTGTTTCTCCTCTGCTGCTTCTACCTTTTGTGGAGCAAAATGCTTTTCCAGAATATCCTTATATTCTTCTTTCAAATACGTTGTCAGACTTCCCAGCGTTGTATACTCAAAAAAGGTTATGGGAGTAATGTCCAAACCTAATTTTTCATTTATCTCATCAGCAAACGCCGTATTGGTAAGCGAATCAAACCCATAATCTCCGAACTCCTTGTTCTCCACCAGCTTACTTCGATCAATACCAATTACCTTACATAAGCAGTCCATCAATCTTTCCATTAAGGGCTTTTCTATGCTTACGCTTTGCACTGTTCTCACGCTATTATGAACATGAACCAGCTTTGTTTTATTAATATAATCCATAAGTACTGCTTTGTCAGCGCGCACGATACCGATATTCTCTGTTTTGGAAATATCCATATCCAGAAGAAGGGAGAGTCCCTCTTCTGTTTCAATTGGTGCAATACCAGTACGCTTCCATAGAGACTGCATTTCTGCTTCAGACAGCTTCATACCGCCATCTTCCCAAATACCCCAGTTGATTGATATGGTTTTCCCTTTTCTGAGCTTTTTTTCCACCAGTGAATTACGAAATTCAGCAAAGGAATCAAGAAAGCTATTTGCATAGCAGTAAGCTGACTGCCCCGCATTTCCGATTATAGCTGATATCGAGGAAAACAATACAAAAAAATCAATGTTTTGATGTTTTAATACCTTGTCAATATTCAGGATACCTGCTATTTTGGGACCAAGAACCTTATTTACACCAAAACCAGCCTGATCCTTGATATAGCAATCCTCCAGCGTACCTGCTGCATGGAAAACGCCCTTGACAGTTCCGTATTTCTCATAAATCTCCTCAACAGCCTCTTCCACCTGTGTATAGTCTGACACATCAGCTTTTATTATATGTAGCTGTTTGTCTATTCCGATAAAAAGCTTTTTCTGCTCTTCCTTCAGTCCGGTTCTGCTTAATAAAACAATCTGGATATCAGAATATCTGTCAGCAAGTCTTTGAGCTAATCGGAATCCGATTTGTCCGGTTCCGCCGGAAATGATATAAACTCCGTTTTGTGTCTGAATCAGCTCTCCCTTTTGATACGCTTTCGCCTCTTCATATTGTGCAATATATCTTACCCCGTTCCTATATATGACATAAGCATTATTATCTGACAGAATATCCGAAATTATAGCTTGTAAATTAATTTTTAAATCATCTATCTGTATCACCTTCATCACGGATTGAAGCGTTTCATTTTGATAGCATCTTGCAAATCCTTCCACTGCTTTTTCATAGCACTGGAATTCGTCCTTTTCTTCAAACAGATACACCATTCTTCCATTGAAATGTTTCTGAAACAGGGTTTGTGATAATGCAACTATCTGCTGATAGACTAAGGTATCCTCTCCGTTTGAGCTGTCAGAAAACAGCAAAACAATATCTGCCTCAGCTGCCATTTCACCCAATCCCTTCGTATTGTTCCTATCTGGCTGGGTAATTCTTGTGACTTGTGCTGTTTCGTTCAATTTGTCAAGAAGAGCTTTGCTTCCAGCTGATTCACTATTGATAGCTAGTATCTTGATAGGAGAAAGTGTTTCCACCTTTGCTGTATCAATATTAGCTTCTATCCATTTTTTATTTATCAGAAAGCTGTCTATGCCCGTCTTATCCTTAATCCTGTCCCTTTTCGAAAAAACTGAACTTAACACATAGCCTAGAAGCTTTATCATGACATTGCCCAATTCATCCATAATATAGATGTCAAATTCCTTAGTTATACCATGCTCAGTCTGAATATGACGGACAAGTCTCGCATAGCCATAAGCATATTCCGGTACTTCAGTTGTATAGATATAACATTCCTTAATACAGCTTGGCAGGAAGCTTTGCTTGAAGTCCTCCTGATACAAACAACCGATAACTGCCTGCATTCCTCCCTCGAACAAGCTGATATTAATTGTTCCGTTTTCTGTCTTTCTTCTTATTTCCTCTGTTATATGTATTTTAGATAATGCTTCCTTTCCTGAATAGGAAACATATTCTAAGGGCTGAAACATTATTCCGTAATCATACCCAAGCTCTTTATATTTATGATAAATCTGCTCCTTTGTTAATCTTCTGGTAAAGGAAGATTTAAGCTGCTTTATATTGATATGTTCGGCCTCTTCCTTTCTCTTATCCGTTTCAGTTACTGCCCTTCCTCTTGCATAAAGGATTGTTTGATCTTCTTTTTTGCTAAAAAGCCTATACTGTATTTCTCCATTACAAAGCTCCGTTTCGATTTCGATTCGGTCCTCTTTCGTAACAATTTTCGGTAAAAGCCATTTATTTTCTCTTAGGTGCATCACCTTTTGTCCGTTCTCAAAGCAGGATTTTACTGCAATATCTATGTATTTAATTCCAGGTAGCACTCTATTATGGTCAATAACATGCTCTTTGATATAATCCTCCTCTGGGTTTATCCTGATTACAGTTCTATCAACAGCTTCACAAACAGCATTGCTTCCATCGTAAAAGCAATCAATAGAATTAAGACGATTTCTTTCTTTGTTGAAAGGATAGGTCGGCAGACTAACTTTACTACGTTTTTCTTCATAAAATGCATTCCAGTTAATATCCGTTCCAAGTACCCATAGCCAGCCAATCTTCTCCAGCTTATTACTTCTCAGTAGGTTTGTGATATACTCTTCTCCATCACTGCCTTCCAAAAGCAGATTAACAGCCTTATTTTGGACTTCATTTCCCTCCATGATTCTGCTGTCTGCTTTATCAGAGCTATAGGACTCCAAAAGCATTGACAAATCCTTAAGGTCTTTTGCAAGAAAAGCTACTCTGAAATCATAGGCTTTACGACCAGTCTGTAATGTATAGGCTATATTCTCGTAGTTATTTTCTCCATGAAGAGCCCTTTCTCTTTTGACATATTCCGATAGGGCTTTTGCATATCGTTTCAGTCCCTCTCTGGTTTTTGCTGACAGGATAAAAATTCCTTGGCTGGTACGAGTCTGTCTGACTTCTTCACTCTTGTGATAGGCTTCTAATACAACATGGGCATTGGTTCCTCCAAAGCCAAAAGAGCTTACACCAGCAATGAAGCGGTTGTTTCCTTTCTCATCCTTAATTCCTGACCACTTTTCATTTTCTTTTAGGATATAAAACGGACTATTATCAAGTTCAATATATGGATTGACCTCCTTAAGTCCTGCTACTCTCGGAAGAATTCCTTTCTGCATACAAAGGAGTATTTTGATTACGCCTGCAATACCTGCGGCTGCTTCCAGATGACCAATGTTCGCCTTTACGGCTCCTATCGCACAATAGTTGTGCTGCTTAGGAAGCTCGAATTCGGAATATAAGCGTTCAAATCCCTCCTTTAAAGCATTTATTTCAATCGGATCGCCAAGCTTAGTACCCGTACCATGTGTTTCAATATAGGAAACATAATCTGGTCTGATTCCGGCGGTCTGATATACTTTTTTTATCAGTTCTGCCTGCATGACAGGGTTTGGTGCGGTAAAAGAATTTGTTCTTCCATCATGATTAATGGCACTTCCCTTTATCACTCCATAGATATGATCCTTGTCTCTTTCGGCTTCCTTTAAAGATTTAAGTAAAATAGCACAGCAGCCTTCCCCTCGCACATAACCATTTGCTTCTGAATCAAAGGCCTTGCATCTGCCGTCAGGACTTAACATCCCATTCTTATGTAAGGCATAATGCATAAACGGATTTAATATGACATTGACTCCCCCTGCGATAGCCAGACTGCATTCCTTATTGCGTATTGCTTTGACCGCATGATCGATTGCGACTAAGGAGCTGGAGCAGGCTGTATTAATCGTTTCACTTTCTCCCTTCAAATCCAACATATAAGAGACTCTGTTTGCAATTCCGCATTGGATATTTCCTGATATGGTAAAAATGTCAGCTTGTTCGATATTTCTAGAAAGCCTGTTATAATAATCTGCTTCCACCGTCCCAACATACACCGCAATATTACTTCCAGCCATTTCCTCTGGATTATAGCCTGCATCTTCGAATGCCTCCCAAGCAGTTGTCAAAAATAACCGTTGCTGTGGGTCTATCTGCACCGCTTCTCTCGGCGTTAGCTGGAAAAAGTCGGGATCAAACGACCAGATATCCTTCATAAAGGCACCATAGCCTGGATACTTACTGTCATACTGCCTATACTGTTTGATATCCCACCTGTCCTCTGGAATCTCTCCAACCACACATTCCCCATTTTTCAAGACATTCCAAATAGTTTCGAGAGAATCTGCATTTGGCAGATGAGCACCGATACCGATGATCGCTACATCCTCGTTCTGCCCGTTCTCAGCCTGACATTCTTTGGATAATTCGTTTTCCTTTTGTACCACTGTTTCTATCACAGATTCTTTTACAATAGCTGCTGCTGTTTCTGTCTTAATGGGAGCATTTTTACGAATGCTATCTTTATTCAGATATTCTGCTAAATCCTTTATTGTTCTGTATTGATAACAAATGGCCGGTGTAATTGACGTCTTTAATTCCTTATTTATCTTGGTACATAATACTGTATACCGAATTGAATTAAAGCCATATATGCTAAGCGGTTCCTCAAACTGAATTGCCTTGATATCCTTTTTAATGACCTCTGCTACAATGGCTCTCAGTTTTTCTTTCAGTCCTCTGATATCAAGCTGTACCTGATTCGTAGCTGTCTGGCTTCGCTCTGCCGGCGTAATTGCACCATTGATAGAGCTGATATACTGTGTAAGCTCTCTTATCGTTTTGTAGGTATAACAGATTGCAGGTGTAATCTTTACATTTAATTCCTTATTTATTTTTGTTGCTAATACGGTATATCGAATGGAATTATAACCGTAGGTACTTAAATTCTTATCGATTTCAACCTCTCCCGCATCCCGTTTGACTATCTCTGCCGCAATTTTTTGTATCACAGGTAAATATTCCGGCTTTGCTTCCCTTTTAGCCGTCTCTTTTAACGCAGGAACCGGCTTTTGCTCTGAAATTCCTTCATTTTTTGGTATAGAGCTTATAAGCTGTTCCTGCTCCAACTCAACTGTATTTCCACTGAATTTATCCACTATGTCCTCCACCGGCATGGATACAAGCATTTTTCTATTGATTTTCTTGTTTGCTGTCAGAGGAAAGCTATTCACGGCAATCATTTCACTTGGCAGCATATAATGTGGAAGAAATTCGCTTAATACGCTTAAATCCTTATCCAGATTGATTTCCACATTTGACTGAACAAATGCATAAAGTGCATCTTCTCCTAGAGAATCCTTCCTTAATACCACGACTGCCTTATCCAGATTCAGCTTCTCTTGAATAACCTTCTCAATCTCTTCAAGCTCAATGCGAAAGCCATGATATTTTACCTGATTATCTACACGACCGAGATAAACCAGCTCTCCGTTACCCTTCCTTTTAACGAGATCTCCTGTTTTATAAATGAGCTCTCCCGGATTAACAGGATTATCGATAAATCTCTCTGATGTAATATCGTCACGCTTGTAGTATCCATTGGCTACTCCATCTCCACCGATATATAATTCTCCGACCTGAGAATCGCTTACTTGTTTATTGTTCTTATCCAGAATGTAAATTGTTGTATTTTTAATTGGCTTTCCTATCGTTATATCATTTTTATCTACAATATGCTTAATGGTGGACCAGATGGTTGTTTCCGTTGGTCCGTACATATTCCAAAGCTCATTGCAGCGCTTTAATAATTTATCTGCTAACTCGACAGAAAGATTCTCTCCTCCGCAAAGGATTTTGATATTCAGCCTATTTTCCCACCCTGCCATCAAGAGCATATTCCAAGTTGCCGGAGTAGCCTGAATGACCGTTGCATCAGACGCTTCCACCATTTCTTTCAGTAAAATACCGTCATGAATGGTTTCACTTGGAACAATTTTAACTTGTCCACCGCTAATCAGTGGTAGATACATTTCAAGTCCGGAAATATCAAAGCACACTGTCGTTACTGACAACAGCTTATCGTCTGCCGTAAATCCTGGCTCCTGCTGCATAGACAAAAGAAAATTGGATAATCCTAAATGATTAACAATAACTCCTTTCGGCTTTCCGGTAGAACCAGATGTATAGAGAATGTATACCGGGTCCTTGGGCTGTAATTCTACTGTTTGTGTTTCAATAAACGCCTCCTCTTTTTCCTGTTCAATATCAATGGTAATAAAGCTTCCCACTGATAATTTCATTGGAAGCGTTGCTTCTGTAACCAGATATTCAATTTCACCGTTTTGGGCCATGTAATCCAGTCTTTCCTGTGGATAGGTAGAATCCATCGGAATATAAACTGCTCCCAGCCTCATAATGGCAAGGAAGGAAACAATATTCTCATAGGAGCGCTTAAGCAGAACACCGATGTTCATTCCTTTTGCAATTCCCATTTTGTGAAAGGTTCCAGCTCTTTTATTTACTTTTTTGACTAAATCCTCGTAGGTGATTTTGTCATCACCAGAAATAATTGCTATTTTATTTTGATGCAGTTTCGCTTGTTTATAAATTAACTGATATGTTGAAATAAAGCTCTCTTGCATTTGTCCATCTTTTTTATTCATACCCTTACTCTCTCGTTTTCCTGATTTTTTTATTACATTATCTATAAAATGCTCATATCTGCTGTTACTATATAACACATCAATCGTATCTTCCTCTTCACAAAGCAAGAAACATACATCTGCCCTTTCCAGCTCTGAGTATGGTAATGCTCCCTGAATATAAATGGCTATCTTAGGTTGAAAAACCTGATCTTTTAATGTTTCATACCGGAAATAAACATCTTGAACATACGTATCATTGGCATGCAGCTGACAAATCTCTTCCTTAAGTTCAGCAATGACCGTTTCTTCTAATGTATCTTTCAAATTTAGCTTGAGTGGCACAAGGTCTGCCAAAAGACTGTCTTTTCTATGTTTTCCGTTACTATATCCAATGAAGTACTTTTCTGTCTTTCCTGCTCTTTGCATCTCATGTCTTATAGAAAAAAGCGTCTTTTCAAGTAGATTCAGCTCTATGTGTTCAAAATTCTGTTCTTCCGTTTCTAATACATATGTAAACTCGCTATTTGTTTCTTTTGCTTCCAGTAGCTTTTTTATCCAATACGGTTCACTTTTACTTGTATCATTCATTTCCTCTTCCAGCTTCTTCGCTATTGAAGTATCACCTAACAAATCAATTTCATCTGCTTCTCCAAATATTTCTGAAATAGCAATTTCCTTGCCTGTAAGTGTTCTTATAGTATGAAGAATTACCGAAGAATCCTTTGTTAAGACTAAGAGCTGATTCTGTTTTCTCCTCGCGATACCAGGTCTCCCCTGAAAGACTTCACATCCCTTTTCAATTCCCTCCACGATATAAAGTGTTTCCTGAAAATATATCTTGGCAGTTGCCAGCGTATTCTCATATTCTCCAAAATTCAGACTATTTACAAAGCATATTATTTCATCTGTCGTTCTATACCAATCAATCAGCCCTGCCTTAGAAGGCTTTTTCCATTTTCCATAATAACTTCTCTTATGCAGCTCTTGCTTAAATTCTTTTAAACAGCCGCTTCGTATTCCATCAATTAATTCATAAAAGCCTTCAACAGCTGCATGAAAGCATTTCAGATTCAGTGAAACTGCTGTTTCAGCTTCCTCTATTTCTATATGCTTTTGTACCAGTATATTCCCTGTATCGAATCTTTCCTGCATGATATGCCATGTAATACCATGAAGCTTCTCCCCATTCATAATTGACCACGAAGTAGCATGGATACCAGCATAGACAGGTAACAGTGCATCATGGTAATTAATAGCAAGCTTTCTTGGAAGGCTTATGATTTCTTTGGGAATCAGGTTTAGATAGACAATGCTAAACAGATAATCAAACGAAAGATGTTTCAGTTCATTACATTGTTCTTCTGGTATTACCCGAATCTTCTGCTCCCTGCACCAGGTAATAACATCTTCTTCTGAAGTAACAACACACAAAATATCCCCTTTACTTTCCAATATGTATTCACCGCAAGGTATTATTAAGGAACCATTTCCGATAATACAACAGCTAAATTGCTCTGGAATCATTGTAACCCCTCCTATTCCTTAAACCACCTCATCATATGTAAGCTCCAGCTTTTCAAGTACTTCATCTAGAATTTCTTTTGTAATCGGTGTTTCAATAATCTCCATTCCCCTGTCTCTGGTCATTTCCCCATTTCTTATCAAAGTACTCAATTCTACCTCATGCTGTGAATAGCCAAAATTCTTTTGTGCAAGAAACTGTGATACATAATTGAACAGACAATTCGTTGAAGCCTTTGGCCAGCTTTTTTGCGGCAGCTTAAAATAATATTCCTTCTGTAGAAATTCAATAATTGATTTTTCATCATAATCCATATATTCAAATGGGTTAATCTGATTGATACTGTCGAAATTTTCATACAAGTACATTGCATGGTTACTAACAATATTTGCAATCTGTTCAAATTCGGGATTCTGTATCAGAGTCTCGATTATATTTTTATCCGATTCCTCGAATATCCAATACAATTCGGAGGTTCGCGCATATCCCTGCCCTTTGGTATATCCTCCAAGCAACAGGTTAATATTGTACTTCTGCGCAATTTCTCTTAAATAGACATCCAGCATTTCATGACAGATTCGACAATAATAAACCGGCTTTTTTGTTAAAAGAAGCTCTTTGAATACACTTTTGAGTTTATTTGTCCGAAATGCAATGAAATCAATATTAAGCTTATCAACAGCATGATGGATATTTTCATACATTTCGGGAATACCAAAGCCATTATCGATAAATACAGCAAGAGGATTCAGTCCTAATACCTCCTTTGCTATGTATAGGCACATGATACTATCCTTTCCGCCTGACACACCTACCAGACAGTCATATTTTTGCTCTGGCCGCTCCTTCTTTATATCGTTAATTATTTTTTTTAACGCATCAATTCCATATTTGTCCTTTTCTGTTTTGGTCTGTCCCTGAAATATTCTATCTTCCAGGCAACTATTACATACCTGATTCTCATCTAATGTTATGTGTCCTTCTACCATTGGCATAATACATGCCTGACATCTTTTAAATTCCATATTTTAATACCAAGTCCCATTCGAGCATGCTTGCAGGTTCATTTGAGACGCAAGCACAAAAGTTAAAGTTTAGTGCTTGCATTTATCCTTTCCTTAAAATTTTCTATATTACTTCTTCGATCCTATTGTTTATGTATACTGCAGTTTCCTTCATAAGTAACTCGGCAATTCCTGTGACTGTCCTGTTTTTCCAATTTTCGAGTCCAGTACCCCTGACCCATTCATTAAAGGCCCCCATTGCTTTGCCGCATTGTATCTGAAAATCCACCTTTCTAGCTTCCAAGCCCTGAGTTGCATAATTGGTACTGCTTCTGAAATAGCATTTCAGAATGATAAGCAGCTTGTACCTCTCATCCGCTTCAAGTTTGGCAAGCTCTTCAGGATGATAATTTATCATATAATCCTTTTCCTCACTCAGAATCTGATCGATCTTCTTTTTGAAATAGGAATTTTCCAACTGTTGTATTATTGCTGTATCAAGCTCTTCCAAAGATGAATTGTGCTTGTAAATGTCATAAAGCTTATTTGCTCTCGCTGGAAAAAAAGTTCCCTTTTTAAGAACCTGTACTTTAGAGCCAAACTCAAGCATATCTCCTGCCGGCGCATACTCTGTATCTTGCACTGCTGCGGTTTCAAGCATATTCTTTACTAGACTGCTCGTACCTGCTTCTACACTACACTGATTTATGGAGCCGGTCATAATAAAATCTGCCCCAAGCAAAAATGCCGCCGCAGCTGCTTCCGGTGTACCTATACCGCCCGCTGCTCCAACATGAATCATCTCTTTGTACTTGTGAGTTTTCATTTTTTGATCCCGCATCCGTTTGACAGTAGGCAGTAAAATAGCTGTTACACCTTGATCCGTATGTCCACCTGAATCGGCTTCAACGCAGATATCAGAGGCAATTGGAATAGCTCCGAGCCAATTTGCCTGTTCCGTGGTGATTTCTTCCTTGTTTAAAAGAGTGTTTACTATATTTTTGGGTGCAGGACTCATAAAAAGCTCGGCAACCTCTGGTCTTGATACTTTCGCAATAATATGATTTTTCCTCTTTATTTCTCCGTTTTGCAGATATAATCCATGTGCCAGATATCTGACTAATGCCTTTGTAATATAGATATACCCGGAGGCTTCCAGTTTTTTTACCTCTTCTTCTAGCAGAAAAGAAATTAAATTGTTTTCCTTCGTCTCATTCTCCATACTTGATACAACATTAACACCAAACGGCTTATCTGCCGTGAGCTTAGCTTTTATATATTGAACCTCTTCTTTTATCTTTTCAAGCTTCATGCCGCCCGTCCCATAAAAGCCTAGTATATTTGCATCTGCTAAGGATATAACCATTTCTTTCGAGGAAATAGCCTGATACATTCCACCAGCAAGATAAGAATACTTGAGGTTATATCTGCTTCTGAATGCATTACTCCCCAATTGTTCAGCTCGAATGACAGGCCTCTTGATTACTTCCACTTTTTCGATTTGTTTCTCAAATTGCTGGGGAGTTGTTTTCGGAACATAGGCACTTTTGATACTGGTAATCATACTTGTGAGTATGTTGCTCTCACCGATTTCAACAAAATGCCTTACCCCTTTATCCAATAAATATTCTATGGTATCGCTCCATTTTACCGATGAATCAATCTGTTCAATCAGGTAGCGTGATAAATGATTACCCTCATATTCTCTTGCCGTCACATTAGATATAATTGGTATTTCTGGTTCGTTTAATTTAAAATCCGATATATAGCTTTCAAATTCCATTTTCGGTTGGGTCATATAGGGGGAGTGAAAAGCCCCACTGACATTTAGGGGCGAGAATCCGACACCTTGAATAGCTGTAAAGAACTCCTTGCTTTTCATCACATTTTCCTTTTCTCCTGCAATGATTATCTGGGTGTCTGTATTATAGTTTGATACAGATATGTTTAATTCGGGATGCTGACTACATATTTCACTTACTTGTTTTCCTGATAAACCAAGAACTGCTGCCATTCCGCCGCCAGTTACCTTTCCCATAAGTTTTCCACGCATACCAACCAGCTTTAGGCCAGTCTCGAAATCGATTACCTTTGCTGCAAACAGCGCATTATATTCACCTAAGCTATGTCCTGCAACAAAATCCGGTTTAATCTTTGCAGTTTTTATATAGTCTAGATATGTTAATGCGTTGACTATAAATATAGCTGATTGAGTGTATTCTGTTAGATTTAGTTTATTATCCGGGTTCTCTAAACATAGCTCTTCTATGGAACACCCTAATATACGGTCTGCAATTTCAACATGATCCGTATACTTTTTGAACAGTTCTTTTCCCATTCCCTTCTTTTGACTTCCCTGTCCGGGAAAAACAAATGCTATCATATTTTTCCACCTCATTTTTCTTTTATTTATGATTCTAATCTCATCATTACTGCTTTTATTATCTTTTAAATAAAATTGAATAGGTTTTTTTGATTCTTCCTCATACGAAATTCTACAAACTGTTTTTCATCTTCCATAATAAAGTAAATATTATTTTGCTTCAGATAGGACAAAGACTTTCCAGGCTGTATATTGTATGTATGACCGGAATAGACTAACACAGAATCATCTACCTGCTGCTTGATTCTTGCGATGCTGTGAAACATACTGGAAGCAGAACCTCCATTAGCAGTGCATAATCCGCACCCTTCCATGAATATGGTATCCCCAGTAAATAAGCTGGTTTCTAATAAAAAGCAGGTACTTCCCACCGTATGCCCTGGTGTTAGCATACATTTTATCCACGTTTTTCCAATCGTTATAACTTCTTCATTCTCAAATAACTGAAGATTTTTACAATGATAAAAATAGTAATCTGCCTCTACCCTTGAGACGTATACCTTACAAGCGTATTGATTCACTAAATCATGAATACGCCGTGTATGGTCAAAATGTGTATGCGTAACCAAAACTATATCCAGTTTCAAATCGAGCTTAGTCACAATTTCCTCGATTTGCTTCATGCTGCATGCTGGATCTATAATTGCTGTCCTTTTTGTTTCTTTATCAACAATGACATATACATTGTTTTTCGTTGCACTTTGATCCTTAATGCCATATAAGTCATATGTCGTTCCCATATTCTACTTCACCTGCCTCTTCTAATACCGATTGTTTCGTTACCGGTACGTATATGTCTATTATGGATGACGGCGAATCCCAATAAAATCTCTTATCATATCGTTCAAAATGAAAGAACTGTTTTTTATCGATTGCAAGCTTATGTTTGGGAAGAAATTCTTTGTACAACTCATTAATCGTATCTTTTATCGTTACCATATCGCCTTCATGTTCGTATATAAGATAACACTGTCTGGAAACATTTTTCACTTCAAATTCTTTGGGAATTTTGTATTGCTCCGGTATGGAACAAAAGTAATATAATTTATCATTTTCCTTATAGGTAAATGCATATTTTCTCCAGTTTCCCTGTTGATTTAACTGATTTTTTTTTAGTATTTTATTAAACTCAATCCATAGGTTTCGGCAAATCTCGATATTCCGATTTTGCCATTTCGTTATCTCCACGCCCATTCCACATACTGTAAACGCTCTTACTTCTTCTAATCTGTATTTCATAATCGATTTAACTGCCTTCTTCTCTATCCTTATCTCATTACCTTCAAAGCTCTTTTAGCTTCCTCTCGAAACAAAGCTTTTTTACTCGTTTTAGAAACATTTCTAAGATACTCTATGCTTTTTGCATGCGGAAAAGCAGATAAGCAGAGAATTCCCTTCCATACAATGACATCGTCCTCTTTATACGTTTCGATTGTATTGATTACTTTATTCATATATTCATGACTGCCTGCTTGTCTGTTATAAAATATCAGAAAGCCGATGGCGTCAAGTACCTCCTGTATTTTATCAATATCACCGCTATCTAATACTTCCATCAGCACAGGAAGAATTTCCCTCCTCATTCTGGCAAGACTTCGTACAATCAAATCTCTTGGTAGCGGATAACTACTTTTAAACGATGGTCTTTCTGGAAGAACTTTATGCTGATTCTTTCCTATCTTTCCAATATAAGGAACCATTTCTTTTGCAGTAACCTGATTACCGCTTTCTAAGGTAGTACAGATTTCTAATCTTGTATACAGCTTCTTTTCTTTAACAAGATGTTTTAATAAAATATCTGCCATTTCTACGTTACATACATCACACTTTAAACGTATGACCTTAGCTGCTGCCGAACGATGAACCGGGTCTTTATCTTCCAGTAGTTTTATCAGGGCGTCCCTATTAAGCTCTTTAAATTCGCTTATATCATAGTCCTCAATATAGCCTCTTCCTCTAAGAGTCTCTAAATCACTATTTAGTTTGTTCATTTCTTTTCCTCTTTACTTCTATTTATTAATTGAATCAAATCCTCCAGTCTGATTTCATGAAGGATAACTTCTTCCTCCATACTGCATACTGACAGGTAATAGTCTGTGTCAAACAGATAGCTTTTTAATCTCAATTTCTTTTGGATTTTGCCATTTTGATTGGTTACCACACCGTCTAAGGCATTTACAGAAAATGAATTTAGTCTGGTTGAAAGCCCTGTTCCAAGGTATTTGATATAACTCTCCTTGAGTGTCCAAATCTGTGTAAATCTTTTCGTCCGCTCCTTGCCTGTAACCGTATAAATAAAACTTTTTTCTTCTTCTGTAAAAAGTTTATCAGCAATATCTTCTTTTCCTGTCTGGATTTCCTCGATATCGATTCCAACTTCAGTGCTCCCATACGCAATTGCTACCCACTTTCCAGAATGAGATAGATTGTATGAAAAGCCATACATATGATTCATGAACGGCTTTCCAAATTCATTGTAGACAATGACCCTCTTTACCAATCGACCAACTGCCTGAAACAGACTATATTGAAGTAATAATTCTGCACAAACACTTCTTTTGGAATCATTGATAAAATGAAAACGATCTGCTCTGATGCGTCTTTCTTCTGAAACTGCATTTCTAAGCAGCTGATAGTTATCGTTATTAATATCCGTTATATTTATGCAATTTATAACCAGCATGTTCTACCTCTTATTATCATTCGTATGTCAGCTTATAATTATATAATGTTTCAAAATAATTATTTTGTACATATAGCCTTTTATTACATCACCGTCTCTGGTTGCTCTAAGGCTTCAAAAAATGCGGTTGCATAATTACCTTATTCGCAACCCCTAAGGCCAGAGCTCCTCCGCTACCTCCCTCTCCAATAATAATGGATAGGATAGGAACTGTAATTTTAGCCATTTCATATAGATTTTTAGTATTTACAGTAATATCATAATATTACCATTTATTCCATATTTCATCAATAATTATTTACATTATTATGCAATTATTTACAAACTTTAATGGTTTTTTCTTAATCAGTGTTTTAGATCTATTTAAAGAATACTTTATATAGTTAATAGGACCAAAAATAAACCTTCTAGATTCTCTTTGATCTAGAAGGTTTCCAATATTAACACGCAGATTTTCTCTTTTTATTTTTAGCCTAACCAACCATTTCCCCAAGCCGCATCAAAGGATAGAGCAACCTGATTTTTCTCAGTTTTCACACAATAAATTGGTAATTCCCGCTTCCCTCCTGCCGCCCTTGCAATAATCTTTGGTACAAAATAAATCCCTGCTGCTATTACTAACATAACGGAAAGTACTACGATTCCGGATTTACACCATCTTCCCAGTTTCTCTTTGTCAATCTCAAATTGCATCGTACTACCTCAATATAATATGTATTAGTATATTTATATTGAAAATACATCGAGTTATGATAAGATTATAAAAACTTTCCCGTTCTGTATAAAGCTGTCAGATTCGACCTGGCAATAAAATCGCTATTGTCCGTTAATCTTATGCTCTTTCCCTTTCTCTAACTTAAGCTCCTCTTTTTTTCCCTGGCAGCTTAACATTATTGTAATATCTTTGCCTGGTGTTAGAACTGCTTCTTTTAACACTCCGTTTTCCCAGCTCATCTCTAATTCGATATTCCCTCTTAGTTTAATCCCCTTAACATGTCCTTCGCTCCAAGCCTTGGGAAGTGCCGGTAGCAGATGAATCCGCCCATTATGGCTTTGAACTAACATCTCGGTAATTCCCTGAGTTGCGCCAAAATTACCATCAATCTGGAATACAGGATCCGGCTTTCCTGGATGATTGTCAAATAGATTAGGAAAAGTAGAACGCTTTAAAAGTTCCAATACATTCTCATACGCCTTCTCTCCATTATAAAAACGGCTCCATAATAGAATAATCCATGCTCTGCTCCATCCGGTGTGTCCACCCCCATGCTCAAGTCTTCGCCTAAGCGTTTTTTCGGCCGCCTGGTAAAGTTCCGGTGTCTCTTCTTTTGTAATCATGGAACCCGGATAAATTGCAAAAAGATGTGAAATATGGCGGTGTCCAGGGTCTACCTCTTCATAATCTTTGATCCATTCCATTAGCTGGCCGTATTTACCAACCTGAGGTTTTGGCAGCTTATCTAATAGAATTTTGGTTCCTTCCACATATTCGTGTTCTTCTAGCAGCTGAGAAGCACTTAGATAGGCATGAAATAGCTCATATAAAATCTGGCTATCCATCGAAGGACCGGCACACATACACCCTGTTGCTCCTGTTTCCATAATATAAGTATTTTCAGGAGATACCGACGGACAGGTAATCATCTGCCCCTCTTCATTCTCAATCAGGAAATCATGGAAGAACAATATTGCCTTTTTCAGTATCTCATAGTGATTCTTTAAGAACTCTAGATCCTCTGTGTATAAATAATGTTCCCAGATGTGAAGTGATAGCCAGGCACCTCCCATTACCCAGTAACTAGCCGGAATATACTGATCTTGTGGTGCGGTATCTGCATATAAATCAGTATTGTGATGAGCGACAAAGCCTCGGCATCCATACATTTCTTTCGCAGTACGAGAACCATTAATCACCATTCTTTTTAACAAATCAAACAAAGGAAGGTGGCATTCCGACAGATTCGCAGTTTCTACCGGCCAATAATTCATCTCTGTATTAATATTAATTGTGTACTTGCCGTCCCAGGGCGGATCCATTCGATCGTTCCATATTCCCTGTAAGTTTGCAGGAAGAGAGCCAGGTCTGCTGCAAGATATCATTAAGTATCTGCCATATTGATAATAAAGCGCTAATAAGTCATTGTCCTCTTTTTGTTTTAAATCTTCTAAGCGTACATCAGTAGGTGTCTCTCGTTTGCTATTTCCCCCTAGCGTAAAGGAGACACGGTTATACAGCATTTTATAATCAACAAGATGTCTTGTCTTCACTTCTTCCCACGACATCTTCTGTACTTCATTTAATTTCATCCTGCACTCTTTCGCAGGATCAAGTACACGAAAGGTGGTAGCTGCCGATAAATATAATATGACTTCGCTTGCATCTTCTATGATTAAGAATTCTCCCATCGTCTTAACCTTGCCTTCTCTTAGACAGGTTCCTCGCAGCATTCCGCAATAATTAATTCCACCATCTCCGGTATCTGCACCAAACCCTATGGTATCCGTACCCTCATGCCATACATGATTGATAAATTTTCTTCTATTAAAATGACAATGGAAATTTAGTTTCCTGCTCCCTTTTGCCTTTAGGTAAATTGCAATAATTTGGTCGGGGTAAGAAGCAAACACCTCTCTCTCATAAATTGTATCCTCAATCTGATAAAAAGTTCTTGCAATCCCATCTTCTAAGTCTAATTCTCTTTCATAATTATTATATTCACGCACTGTATCATCAAAACGGAGCTCTAAATTCCCCATGGTTTGATAAATTCTTTCATAAGCAGGAGTTCCTGATAAGGAAAATAAAGATAATCTCTCGGCTTCTCTGATTTTTCCCTCAAAAATCAATCTTCTGATTTTAGGTAAGTTTTCAGCACTTTCCGGATTAATACGGTCCAGTGGTCTTCCATACCAGATGCTATCTTCGTTAAGTTGAATTTTCTCTTGAAAAACATCGCCAAATACCATACCGCCCATACGTCCATTTCCTACCGGTAAAGCCTCCTGCCATGCTGCAGCAGGCTTATCGTACCATAGTCTTTCTCTTAATTGTTGATTCATTTCGTTATCCTTTCCTCCCAAGTATTTTATTAATTTGTTTTCTGGATATAAATCCCACTCATTCCGCCACCTCTTTCTCACCCTTAAGTGTTTCATTAGTACAGTTACCATGAGTGCTATTCATGATAGCGCTTACAGGTTCAGTATAACAGTTACACCTGGAAAAGAAAGAAACAATTCTTTATCTTTCTATCTAATTTTTGTATCTTTTTATAAGAATATTGTACTAATACTAAAAAATTTATTTCAGGCAGCTAACGACACAATGGAAAGACGGTAGATTAACTTTTTCTAGCCTTTTCTCTTGCTTTTGTAAGTAGTTTCATATAAACTGATATCTATACTACATAATTTCACAATTTCATAAGCTTCTCTTTTTAGTTTAAAGGATAAAGGTTGTCTGTTTATTTCAGGCAGTATCACATATGCAGCAGAGAAATATGCAATGGATATCCATATCATAAAAACAAATCTATTGGGGGATTTAGGGATGCTTTACATAAAAAGACTATATAATAATAATTCAATTTTTCAATTTTGGACTTCCTACTTATTGGTACTTATTATTCCGCTCATCATAGTATTGGTCTGTTTTCAATATGTTTTCCACGTAGTAAAAGTTGATGCGAACAAAACAAATAATACCATGCTAGAACACAGTATTAATTTAATTGACAGCGAACTTAAATCCTTTGAGTCCCTGGCATTTCAGGCAGCTCAAAGCAATAAGCTTCTGGAATTTTCAAAAGCGACGAAATTAAACAGTGAGAATGCATTGCTTTCACTCGAAGTCATGAATGAAATTTTTAGTTTAATTAACTTTCATGGAGTAAATCTAATCGATGAGGCTTATGTATATTGCCGCAACTCAAATTATATTATGTTTGAAAATACACTTTATAAACCAGCAAGCTTTGAGAAATATGTGAAGAAATGGGGTATTGATATCGTGGATTGGTATGACCTTTGCATTAATAATACCAGTCGTCTTCCTTTCTATCTACCCACCGGAAATAATTCTCTGTTATATGTACTTCCATTTTCAAATACTTTGAAGGGAGATAGCGAGGGATTTATTGTTTTACTGTTAGATTCCCGAAAGTTGCAATACTTGCTGGATTTCTCAGGAAAATTCGAAGAATATGCTGTGTTTATCTTGAATTCTGACAGCCAGACTATATGGAAAGAGCATAGCTATAAGGATACTCCTGCACAAACTCTCCGATATAAGGATATCATCAGTGAAATTAGTACCGAAGATAATGCTGCAGACGATATGAATTTAAAGGAAGGGAAAGACAATCCAAAGGAAAGCTCAGATAATTTAAATCAGGATTCCCTTGATAAATTACTGATACAGCAAGCAGCTTCCGCCATTAAGAATAAAGATGCACAGGTTATCAACTTGGAATCTCAGAGAAATGGGTGGCGTTATTACGTCATCGTATCGGAAAGTGAAGTATATAAAGAATTAAATATATTAAAAATTCTTATTTTTTCTTTCCTTATTTTAGCGGTTGTTATCGGTGAAATCTTTTCCTTATTTCTATCCATCCGTGCAGGCCGTCCAATTAACGATATCTTCCGCCACCTAGAACAGAAGGAAAATAGTCCAAGGAATTCGGAAAAACTTGGTGAGCTTGTAACCGATATCATACGAAGCAATCAGAATTATATAGAGAATTTAGAAAAAGATAAACCGTTACTACAAAAAGCCTTTTTTCATGATTTAATCAAATCAGAATTTGTAAATACCACTGAAATTAATTATATGGCTGAAAAAGCAGGTCTTTCAATTACGAGCCAGAATTACACGATTGTCGCCCTAAAATTATTTGCAAATAATGATTTTTATGAAGTTGACAAGCAGACAATTGAGGATGTCCGCATTCTTATGCAAGTAGTAACCAGCCATTTAGAAGAATTGTCAAAAACTCAAGTTTGGTTTTATAAAAAAGACTACTTAACCACATTCGCAGTTTTTCTTGGAAATCAAACTACTACTGAAATCATCGCTTTATTGGAACAAGTATTTTATTGGGTAACTAACACCTATTCTGTAGAGACACGTTGGGGAATTAGTAACATCAGCAATGACTTGCTCAATGTGTGGAAGATGTGCGAAGAAGCAACCACAGCTCTTGAAAACTGTGATTCCAATAACCACATTGTACAGTATAGCTCCCATTTTGATAATGTGAAAGAATACTATTTCCCCGATATGGCAAAGGAAAGCTTAAAGAATTGCATTCAGTATGGTGATGTCACTCGAATGCACAACGTATTAGATATTATCCAGAAAGAAAATTTTGAAAAGAGGAGTCTAAGCCGCAAACGTTTCCTTAAATTAAACTCTCAGATCGTATCAATGCTTTCGGAGTTTTGTGATGGCGTACCGGAGCTTAAGAATAAAATCATGCAACTGAACCAAATCCTTATTGAGTACGAAGAAGGTATGCAGGAAAAGTATTTCTTGCACCTAAATACCACATGTGAATTTCTTTGTCAGGAAACTACAAAGAAAATCCATATCCAAAGAAGCAAATTAGTAAAGAACATCCGAAGCTATATCAATGAAAATTATATGGATTCTAATTTAGGTCTTGCAAAAATTAGTTCTGTATTCGGCATTTCAGAAGGTTATGTATCTTCCATCTTTAAAGAGCAGGATGGCATTAACTTTGCCGACTATGTAGAGCAGCTCCGAATCGAAAAAGCCTGCCGGTTATTAAAGGAAGATCTTTATAAAATAGCTGAAATTTCAGAAATGGTGGGCTATAACAGTGTGCAGTCTTTTCGAAGAGCCTTTAAGCGGGTACTTGGTATTAAACCTACTGAGTTTCGCCAAGAGTAATTGTATCATCGTGCACTAAAATAGGCATAGAACGCCTATTCTTTACAGGTTGTATAAAAGGAACAATTTTTCTAATGTATACTGTAGAAAAATTGTTCCTTTTTTCTTAGTTTTGACAAAGCACCTTTTTCCAGTGCGTTTTATAAGCACAATTCTTTATCGAAAGTTTTGTACCTTGAGGCGAAAATTATTCATGTGCTAGAATAAACGAAACGAAGGAGGGAATACGATGCAATCTGACACATTAAAAGAGAAACGAATAAAAAAGGCATCCATGGATAAAAGAAAAAAATTGCTTGTCGGCATCTATCATTATCGATGGTTTTATCTTATGTTTCTGCCGGTATTACTGGTATTAGTAGTCTTTTGTTATTTTCCAATGGTAGGTATCTTCTATGCATTCACAGATTATACCCCTTTTCATGATCCAATTTACATAGGATTTGAAAACTTTAAGACTTTGTTCTCCAGTCCAAAATTCTGGCGTGCATTCACAAATACTTTGGAGATCAGCTTAACTAAGTTAGTAATCAGCCTGGTATTTAGCGTAGGATTTGCCTTGTTAATCGATGAAATATCTTCAAGAAAATTTCGAAAATTAACACAAACAATTATGTACATCCCACATTTTATTTCTTGGGTAGTAGTTGCTTCTATTTTTACAATCTTTCTGTCGCCGAAAGACGGTTTTATTAATCAATTGATTCAAAGCCTTGGCGGAGAGTCTATTTACTTTCTGGCAAATGAAAAATGGTGGCGGCCTGTCTTTTATATCGTTAACTTATGGAAAGAAACCGGTTGGGGCACTATTATTTTTATTGCCGCACTTGCCGGTGTAGACCAGGAGATGCATGAAGCTGCAAAAATTGATGGTGCAGGGCATATACAGAGAATTTGGTATATTACCCTTCCTGCTATTTCTGTCACTATATTAACTGTTTTTATCTTAAATTTGGCGAAGGTATTGAATTTATTTGATTCCGTCTGGGTATTACAAAATTCCAGTGTCCTTGGCATCTCAGATGTTATCGGTACCTATGTTTATCGATTGGGTATTACGAGTGCTAACTATGGTCTTTCCACTGCCGCTGGTCTGTTTAAGTCTGTGATATCCGTAGTTTTAATTACCTTAGCGAATAAGGTAAGCAAAAAGATAAAAGGGGAGGGTATCTTAGGATGAAAGAACGATTGTCATTCAAATCTGGACGCAGAGCCAGAACTCTCTTTGTATTATTCAATTATACCTTACAGATCCTATTAATGTTTCTTATGTTAATTCCACTTCTGAAGGTATTTGTGGATTCTGTCGACCCTACGACCTATGGAGTCCGGCTATGGCCAAAGGTTTTTGATTTTTCTGCGTATCAGCAGATTATAACAAAAGAAAGTCTGTACCGGCCATTTTTAGTATCTGTCTTAACAACAGTTCTGGGAACAGGATTAGGCTTGCTGCTAACAACCCTCGCAGGCTATGTCATTATTCAAAAAGAAATGCCAGGACATAAAATTATCATTAAAATTATCTTATTTACCATGCTATTTAGCGGCGGTATGATTCCCGCCTACTTAAATATCAAAAACTTAAACTTAATGAACAACCTACTTGCAGTAATCTTTCCAAGTTGTATGAGCGCTTATAATATCATATTGATGAAAAGTTTCTTTGAATCAATTCCTGCTACTTTATATGAAGCTGCCGAACTTGACGGCTGTACACCGTTGACAACTTTTTGGAGGATAGTTCTTCCTTTATCAAAACCCGCACTTGCTTCGATTGGACTTTTTATCGCTGTCGGAATGTGGAATGAGTACATGGACTTTATTCTTTATATTACCGACACGAGATGGAAGAACTTCCAGGTAAAAGTTCGAGACTTTATCCTAAACGACGGATTATCCGGAACAAGTATTACAATCTCGGAAGATATGTTAAAAAGTGCCGTTGTTATTGTTGTTATATTCCCATTTCTGGTTATCTATCCTTTTCTGCAGAAATATTTTGTCAAAGGCGTTACAATAGGAGCAGTAAAAGGTTGATATAAAATATATTATTATTGGAGGATGATGATTATGAGAAAGAGCAAGAAGCTGACTGCATTATTCCTAAGCATTACTATGCTGGCAAGCTTAGGAGCTGGCTGTGGTAACAAGAAAACTCCGGGTACAAGTGATCCGGCAGCAAATAATCCGGGAACAGTAAGTTCAACCGATTATTCCGATATTCAAAAACCAGCTAGTATTCGCTGGTGGGTACATTCCGGCATGAACGAAGAAAATGGTGTTCCCCAGTGGGAAAAAGAATATGAGAGGCTCACAGGAATCGACTTAGATATTGAAATTGTATCCAACAATGAATATGGTACCCTACTTGAATTAGCATTTGCATCAGACACCGTTCCAGAAGTATTTGACTTAGAGGCAGAGCAGAAACTTTCAATTTATGCAAAGCAAGGCGCTATTGCTGATTTGACAGACTTAATAAAAGAATCTGGCCTTTATGACAAGGTTGATAAATCGCTCTGGGATGCAATTACAATCGATGGAAAAATCTATGGTGTGCCAATGGAAGTTGCAAGCGGTGCGGTTACATACATCAGAAAAGACTGGCTAGACCGCCTTGGCTTAAGCGCCCCAAAAACTTATGATGAATTTATTGAAGTACTGCGCCAATTCCGTGATAATATTGAGGAATGTAAAGTACCGTTAACCTCTCCTGGCCTAAAGAATAAAATGAACCTTCCTGAGTTTTATCAGGGGGCAGGCTTTGATTTCGAGAAGGTTAACGGCACTTGGATCGATGGCTTTGCTCAGGATAACATGGCCGAAACCCTAACAAGACTGCGCGATGCTTATGCAGAGGGTCTAATTGATCTGGAAGTAGTAACCAATACAACCTCTAATTGCCGTGACCAGTGGTATTCCGGCAGTGTTGGAGTATTTAATTACTGGGGTGGTCTCTGGGGACAAACATTGACAGAGCGTCTTCAGGTAAATGTACCGGAAGCAGAAGTTTTAGCTATGGATCCAATTGACGGTGCAGTTTATTGGTACGCAACCCCTTCCGTGTTATGTATTTCCTCTGACGTTTCAGAAGAAAAGCAAAAGCAGATCTTTAAATATTTCTTCGATTATATGCATGATGGAAAAGAAGGACAAGTACTCTTTGAAAGTGGTGTGGAAGGTCTTCATTGGGAACAAAGTGGCGAATACAGAAAACCACTTCCAACCTTATCCAACCCTGACGAAGTGCTCAACAAAGCATGGATTACTCCTTGGATGTCCATCTCTCCAATGGAGCTAACTGATAAAAAAGTCGAATTAAAAGAAGCCGTAAGCTATTCCTTAGGCGTATTGGACAAATTTGCAAAGCAAAAGCCTGGTTTTCCGGTATCCGATACCTTAAACAAAATAGTATCCGACCTAACCTTGGTCAGAGAAGAAATCCTTGCAAAAGTCGTTATGGGCGATATGACAGTGGAAGAAGGTATTGCAATGTACGAAAAAGAAGCAAAGGAACTCAATGTGGAACAGGTATTAAAAGAATTTAACGGAAAATAAACTTCTTTCTATTTAATTACGTACAATAATCAGGGCTGCCGCAGATTTATTCTGCAGCGGCCCTTTACTCCTTCCACCAGATGTGTCTATCTCTTTTAAGTTCTATCTCTACCATCTCTTCGGTTAAAATTAATGTTCTTTTATTTCTTTTACTATGCCATCTTCAATAACTACAACACGGTCCGCCATATCAGCAATATCCATATCATGAGTAACCATTACAATCGTTTGATGAAACTGTTTTCCCGTTGCTTTTAACAACTCCAGGACTTCGTTTCCACTCGCAGGATCTAGATTTCCTGTAGGTTCGTCTGCCAATAATATAGCAGGTTTCGTAATCATTGCTCTTGCGATTGCAACACGCTGCTGCTGACCTCCCGATAATTCATTTGGATAAAACTTAAGCTTTTCTTTAATTCCTAGTTTTGATACAATCTGATTAAAGTAATCCTCGTCTACCACTTGCTTATCTGCATAAAGGGGAAGTAAGATATTTTCTAATACCGTATATTCGGGTAACAAATTATAGGCTTGGAATACAAATCCTATTTTTTTTCTGCGAAGTATAGTTAATTCACTGTCTTTTAGATCGAAGACACTTACACCATCGATAAAAACTTTTCCTGTTGTTGGTTGGTCAAGCGCTCCTATCAGATGCATTAGCGTACTTTTTCCAGAGCCGCTCTTACCAATAATACTATAAAAGTACCCTTTCTCTATGTCAAAATTTATCTCTTTCAGGGCATGTACCTGAAGTTCCCCCGCTCCATAAGTTTTCGATAACTGTTCCACTTTTAATACCACCATATTATCTTATCTCCCTATTTTGAATATTTTCAATCGGTTGTTGTTTTACCATTCTCCGAATTGGAACATAGGAAATCACAGTCATAATAAGAACAAATGCCCCTTGTAAAATTCCGTATCCGGCATAAGGGAATCCCTTTATCCGATAGCAAAAAAAATCATGCAGGACGTCTACTAATGTGATTTCAGCTCCGCTAATTCCAGGTATTGTTATCATCGCAATAAGAATCAGAATAAGATTTACCAGCAATAAGGATAAGAGGGCACTGAGAAATCCTTCTATTATATAACCCTTATAAAATTGCCGTCTTGTTATACCTATCGCTTGCAGCACACCGATTCTGCTGCGTTCCTGTTCCACCCTTGAATAAGAAATGTTATATAATATAACAACAATAAGCGCGGCTGAGGAAATTCCAAAGATACTGTATAAAATAGATTTTCCGATTGCTTTACTCTTTAAAGGTTCATACTCCGCATGATAATTATAAACTGCAGCATTGGCTTCTCCGGATAGATTCATTAATATCCTTTCTACCTCTGAGCTATCCGCTCCAGCCTTCAGTGTTATATAAAATTGTGTTTCTCCATATCGGGACAGACGGTAGACCTTTGTTTTTAATACTACTTCAGAAGGGCTCTCATTTCCTATTCCGGTCATATACGGATGCAGGTAAGTGGTCAGCTGCTTTGATCCCATTACCACATGTTCCTGAACCTCCTTTGCAAATGGCCATATATTCTCCTTCGGAAAATAATAAATTACTCCGGAAACGGTAACTTCTTTTTCTTTCACAATCTCCTCAAACTGATTTGTAGCTACATTGATCACTTCCGTAACTGTCTTTAGTTTTATCTTATCGCCTGGTTTCACCCATTCGTCTTGCTGATAAATATCGGCATACCTTTTATGATAAGTGGTATTCCCCTCCTCTGATCTTAAAGGGTTTAGTACAATTACCTCTTCCCCTGCTTCAAACCGTTTAGTGTCCACGTTTCCTACAGTTACTGCTTCCAGAAATTTTTGATATCTCATTGTTTGTGTGTCAAGAGAATATAGATTAGAAATAATAGAGTCATCATCCCCTGATATAATCTCCAAATGATAGCCTTTTAACTGAATATCAATATTCTGAATCCTATTTGTACTTTGAAGCTTTTCAAGAAATGGAACCATTTGTGATTTTCCTAAGGTATACGGAATTACATACTCGAAATCCGGGTTCCCATAGGAAGTTGCTTCCCGATAAGGTGCATGTGCCTGATAGTTTAGAAAAACTGTGATGCCTAATAAAAGAGCCGCTAAACAAGTTAATCCAAAGTTCAATAAGGTTTTCCCTTTGTTATAAGTATAATAACGGTAAAAAATCCTGGATGCACTGTGCCGTTTCAAAGCTTTCCTTAAAAATCTATCTTTTACTTCTCTACCCTCTAGCAATAGATCAGACTCTTTATGCTCCCTTATTGCAACTTTTTTCTTCTTATGTTTTGTTAATGCAGTGATGGAAAGCAATAATGGTGTTTTAATAGCAAGTATCGTGGGTATCATAATCCCTAAGAATACAGAAATTACTCCAAAGACAACACCAAAACTAAGCTTATTCATATCAATATAAAAATACATAGG
This sequence comes from Bacillota bacterium, assembly GCA_023457255.1. GTDB lineage: Bacteria > Bacillota > Clostridia > Lachnospirales > Lachnospiraceae > Lachnoclostridium. The sequence continues at coordinate 73,313 of JAEWMB010000024.1, forward strand.
ATAAGTTACAAATTCAGATAAAATAAACTTCGCAATCCAGGATAATAAGAATCCGGCCATAAGCCCCAGAGGAAACGCTGATTTTAAAATATATAGAATTTCCCACAGCAGCATTGCACAAACTTGACGGTTTGAGTAGGCAATACTTTTTAATAAACCAATGTATCGTCTTCGTTTCTTTACCTGTGTTAAGAAAACCTGCAATAATGCAAGAACTTCCATAATAAAGATGGCGCAAACTAATCCCATAGCCATAACATCTTCGTTGTTACCGTAACTTGGGAAGGCAAATATATTTTTCTGAGAACTTATATCTGTGGCTTCCAGCATACGGAAGGCCTCCGATATCCCCCCATTCACTGTGAAAAAGCTTTGTACCGGAAATCTATAGTCTTCTACCTTGGCTACAGTTTGTCCATAAAATGCTTCCCGGAACAAAGTACCACCCGCATCGGAAAGGAACGCATTGGGTAATATACCTGCTTCATTAATTGCCCATTTTCCGGTATAGTTTTGAAAGATGCCGGAAACAACGTAGTCTTTACGAATCGAGATGGTTTGATTCGCTAAGATTCCGTCCCTCTCAAATTCCCCTGGTGCTCCGCTTTTTTTCCCTAATAATATGTATTGACTTTTTATTGTTACGGATGCACCGTTTATTGTTTCAGTTTCAAAAAGATTATGTATTGCTCCGTCCCACTCCTTATATTCTTCCAAAGTTCTTATCCTATCTAATAATAGATAGTAAATTCCTACTTCCCCATCTGCTTTTTGATACTTAGAACATGACAGCACCGTGCCATATACTTCTCCCATGCTTTCGCTAAAGGGAATTAACATTATCCTTAGATTATCCGGCCCATTAACCTGAAAAATCCGTTCGTCATGGAATGGAATTTCCGTTCCTATTGGCCCTTCACCCCAACTATAAAGTTCTTTTGTGAAACTTTCTTCTATTTCATAATTATTTTGAATGAGCTGAATCATCTCTTCCCAGGTATCCGGTATCTCTAAATTAATATAAGAATCCTCTGCCTTAAACTCTGTTACAACTTTCTTACTTATCTCAAGAGTAACCGTATCGCCAACCGAGATATTTTTTCCAAACCCACCCAGAGAAGTTACCTCAAGTGCTATCTCTTCCTCTTTTTGCGGAAGTCCTCCCTCCGTAAATTCTAAGTTAGCCATCCGGTAAAAATTCTCATCCGCAGTCGCTAAAACACCTGCATTGGAAGCTTCCCCTAAGATAGCCACATTTCCTATCTGATTCACAACCTCTTGACTTGTTAATCTATCCATAATTTCATTGTTACTATCCATAATTGCCCCATGCCACGAACCGTACAACTCTTCTCTTTGTCTTTGCTTACTCTCCTCCATACTAGAAACTAATGTTGTGGATAAAACAATGAAAGCAAATGTTAACGTTATAATTACCATTAGTAATCGTTTTGCCTTTTTTCTTCCTTTTATTCCTTCCCATGAAATTTCCCGCATGCTTTTCAATTTCATTTGCCATCCCCCTTATCTATGAAACGATAGACTGCCATTTACCACGATCCCCATTAATAAACCCTATGTGATAAACAGCATCAGTCTAAAGATATAACCCTAGTATACCACATCCTTTTTTTAATGGAATAATTTCCTGTAATTTTGTTATTTGTTTTCTTTTATGATATTACACACAATATCGAACGCTAAAAAAGGTTACAAAGAAATTTGAAAAATGCCCCAATAAGATAGAAATTTATGAAATGATGATTTACATACTGTGAAGTATGATATAGGCTCAAGATGAAGAGCATATAGAGAAGAATCTATATGCTCAAGACGAATCAATATGTAGAGAAAAACTAAAATCGTAAGAAATAGGAACATTAGAAAAATAAGGAATAATCAAAATAATAAGGAAAGGCTATTTATATTTAAATTACTATAAAGCAGCTTTTCCTTATATACGAATATGATTTATTATCAGCTTATCCTCGAATAGCTTCTGATAAAACTATGCTCTTTCCCTCTTCTTTGTAACTACAAATACTACTCCTGCACATGCAACAATAGCAAGTAATATCACAACCGGCATCACATTCTCACCAGTCTTTGGAAACTCTTCGGATACGGTACTTGTTGTTTCTGCCGCAGGTGTTTCTGCTGCCGCTTTAGTTCCCAGGCTTGAAGCTTGGTCATCTGATAGAAACATATCTTTGATGGAATAAATACTGCTTCCACCATCAAGTCCTGTAAAGTTAATCCAGGAAATTACCGCAACGCCTTTCTCATCTACCGGAAGAACAACGTCTTGATATTCTTCTGTTAAAGTGATTCCTAAATCCTTTAAATTAAAGCTTGCCGTATCAGAAACCACAATTTGTGCAGCAGCAGTATCTCCTGTTGCTTTCATTACAATATGTAAGTACTTCGCATTTACCTCGTAATCGCCCATATTAAGCTGTGTCCAGTTACCAGGTCCCTGTACGCTTCCATCCACTTCTTCCCCTGCATTCACAAATCCGCCACTTAAGATCTTACCATCCTTCATTAAATCCGTAGCAGCTAATACATTCACAGAGAACAAAGCCATAACCGCAAGCACTGCTAAAAATGTTGCAATAGATTTTCTTAATTTTTTCATTGTAAGTACCTCCTCATATTATTAAATTTAACGTAAAACTAAAAATATTCATCGAATAATATTGTATATATTGTATAGTTTAACGTTTAACTAAATACTATCATTTGTTCCTTATTATGTCAATCTATATTTTAAGTTCTTTTAAAACTTTTCACCGATTTACCCAATTAATAATAGGGATTTAATTCCAATAAATAAACTCTCTAAAGAAAATAAGTACTTCATCCGAAAATAACTACATCTTTAAAGTCTTAACGTACGAATAGAAATCTCTTATCATTTTCTATATACATATGATATAATCTTCATAATCGTATCAAAGGGAAGGAGTATGCTTATGGATTGTGAGAAATCACCGGCACTAAAAAAAGAAGAACAAAAAACAAACTCAAAAACCGACTCACTACAAAACAATAGAAAAGCACTACCTTATAAGATTATCCATGTACTCTCTCTTATTATATTAATGACAGGAATTTATCTACTGGCAGATATCCTATGGATTAGTCCTGCTAATTCAAGCAATACGTTAAAAGAAGTTCAAAATCTTTATGAAGACAATAGCATAATAACTCCCAAAGTAACAATAACTCCTTCTATTCCACCGGTAACTAAGGAACCAGTAATAGTTGCACCGGAAGAAGAATTACCATTAGAAAAATTCAGTCATCTGTTAGAGCTAAATCCAGATGTGAAAGGTTGGATTCAGATAGAAGGGACCAATATCAACTATCCGGTTCTGCAATCAACCAAAGAAGACCCGGAATATTATCTTACCAGAAATATAAAAAAGGAAGAAGACCGATTCGGCAGTATTTTTCTTGATATCAATACAAATATTGAGACACCGACACAATCACTGCTAATCCATGGCCATAATATGTCAACCTCCGGAACTATGTTTCATGAATTAATGAATTATAATGATTTCGATTTTCTGATAAATTATCCATTGATTCAATTTGATACACTTTATGAGGAGAGTTATTGGAAGATATTCTCTGTCTTAAAAACAAATGGTTCCTCTGCAAAAGAAGAACTTTTTGATTATCAGCGCGGAAGCTTTCTAGATTCTTCCGACTTTTTAAATTTTGTTTATCAAATAAAAGTGCGCTCAATTTTTAATATCCCCTTAAAAATATCAAAAGAGGATCAAATACTTTTATTATCAACCTGTTCTTATGAACTTCCTAATTACCGAACGGTTATCGTGGCTAAGAAATTAAGACCGGGAGAATCCGAAGAACTATCGAGGGAATCCGTAACAAAGAACAAATCACCTCTTTATCCGGATAGCTGGTATCAGCAATACGGTGGAACACCTCCAGCCATTACAAACTTTGAAGATGCATTAAAAAACGGTGAAATAAATTGGTATCAGGAAATTACTGACAACCTTGATAAAAAATAAATAGAGAAGTGAACTAATCGTTCTCTTTACTTCCATCAATCAATTTAGAGGGACTGTCCAAAAAGAAGAAGTATCAGATATTATATGAATTTATTGTATACGATATCTAGTATGAATTTTCTTTTTTGGCAGCCCTCATTTATAATAGCAAAAATTGAAAATACAGGTCTACCAGCGATGCGAAATATCGGGGCAGCTATTCGATTTTATCGCAGCTCTCATTTCAACAAAACAACCGCACGCTCTGCACATACCATTGAATAGCTTATCACACTCACGGCACTGCTCTAATCTTTGCTCATATATCCCCGGTTCCACCTTGATATCTCCACTAAGACTTTCTATGTATTCATAAACCCGTTCCCTCAGTCCATCTTCCGACATATCGGAAAGCAAACACCGCTTGCACATTCTTCGATCTTCCATCCGCATCTTTCTCCTTTTTTATTGATATAATTCTATAAAATAACTATTTCATACAACTTGTTATATATTCTGACATAACATTGAATAATTTGTTATTTTTACACTACATTTAAAAATTGACACACTTATTTGATAATTGTATAATTCTTACAGCTTGTTTAAGCGAATCTATCTTAGAAAGAATGAGGGATGTGCATGAGTAAGAAAAATTTTAGCTGCATTAGAAAAAGAGGTATCGCAATTTTGCTTGCTTTTCTTTTTGCTCTTTCTGCTGTTAATCAAGGGATAGCAGTAAGTGCGGCACCATTAAGTACAAATTTTTCCATTACAACAGAAAATTCAAACATTTCACGTATCGAAAGCCCATACAAATTAGAAAAAATTTCTCTGGAAAAAAGTGCACTGCAACTTTTAAATAATCAAAACAAACTATCAACTACACCTGCGGATAATCAAATTCTAAAAGATGTGACAATCATTGTAGAATTAGAGGGAGCTTCCTTGCTTGATTATTATAACATGCAATATCACTATGATAAGTACTCTTTCCTAGAAAATGATTCTAAACTCAATAATTTCTTAAACACACCTGACGTAAACACTGAAAAGGAGCAGATACTTTCTTCACAGCAGTCAATCTTTTATCAAATATCTGCAATCTCAATTTCATCCGGGGAAACATCTAAGATGACGAAACAAAATAAAGTATCCCCTCAGCTATTGTATCAATATACAACAGTTATGAATGGCTTTGCAATCCGCTGTAATGCTTCCTTGCTAAATACAATTCAAGCACTGGAAGGTGTGAAAAATGCCTATATTTCAGCTACTTATGAGATTGAAGAACCTCAAATGACAAGCAGTGTTGATATGATTGGTGCAAGCAATACATGGGATTTAAATTATGAGGGAGAAGGCATGGTAATTGCGGTTATTGATACCGGCCTTGATGTTAATCATACTGCTTTCTCTGTATTGCCGGCAGCTCCTTCCTTAACTCAGAGTATCGTAAACGAAAAAATCTCCTCCGGCTTGATTGCAAACGGCAAATACATAAGTGATAAGATTCCTTACGTTTATGACTACGCAGACATGGATTCCGATGTCTCTCCTACCGCCGATTCCATCACACTCTATGGCAATGAACACGGCACTCATGTTGCAGGTACCATTGGTGCCGGCGCTGGTGAGGTTACAGGTGTTGCACCTAAGTCCCAGCTTGTCATACTAAAGGTTGCCTCCGATTATTACGAAGGCATTCCAAGTGAATACATTCTTGCGGCACTGGATGACGCAGCCGATCTTTCGGTTCATGTGGTCAATATGAGTCTTGGTGCCCCGGCCGGCTTCTCTAACGCAGAAAGTGAAACTATGGAATTAATTTATCAGCGAATGACTGCTGCCGGTATCTCCTTATCGGTATCTGCCGGGAATAACTATAGCAGCGCTTATCAGAATCAACTGGATGGTTATGCCAAAACAAGCAATCCCGATACCGCGGCGGTTGGTTCTCCCTCCACCTATAAAAGTTCAACCTCCGTTGCCAGTGTAATTAATAGTGCCTACCACTCTGCATACTTTACAATAGGCGACCTATCGATTCCATATACGGAAACTGCTGCAGCAGCCGATCCTAAGTTTTCTGATCTTGCGTCCAAAGAACAAACCTCTTATGAAGCAGTTCTGATTCCAGGCTATGGTGAGGATACAGATTATCATGACATATCTGTCACAGGAAAAGTTGCCGTAGTATCACGGGGTGGTATTTCCTTTAATGAAAAGATAGTTTGTGCTGCCAGCCATGGTGCGGTTGCTATCGTGGTAAAGAATAACCAGGCTGGTACCTTTGGTATGGCAATCAATGATTATTTAATTCCTGCGGTCTCTATTACCTCCGAGGATGGGTTATTAATCAGTAATTCTTCCGTCAATATGATCAATCCACAGGCAGGGAATAGTGAATTTCCAAATGCTAACGCAAAACAGCCCTCTGCCTTTTCCTCTCTTGGTGCCACACCAGACTTGAGATTAAAACCAGAAATTGCTGCACCGGGAGAACATATTTATTCTACTGTCCCATTCGATGGATATACATCAATGAGCGGTACTTCTATGGCAGCGCCTCATATTGCAGGTTGTTATGCGTTAGTGAAGGAATATCTATATTCTTCCCCTTTGTTCTCTCAAAGTAATCCAAGAGAACTAGAGGAACTTGCCACAAAATTGTTAATGAGTACTGCAGTTCCAAGTAAGAAAAATGGTGTCCCATATTTTCCGAGAAAACAAGGAGCCGGTATTGTAAACATCTATAACGCTATTCATACCAAAGCCTACCTCTCCGTCCATCATAGTGAAAGCCTTAATCGCCCGAAATTAGAATTTGGTGATGATAGAAATAAGTCAGGGGTATTTACCCATAGTTTCCAAATATCTTCAATTTCTGATACAGAAATAACTTATCACCTGAATACTACTACCTTAACAGAACGGGTGCTTACCTCCTCCTATGGTGACTTAATTGCAGAATCGCCTTTTGACATCACGGGATTTGTAACTGCAGTTACTACAATAAATGGGCAGCCAGCAAATACTGTCACCTTAAAACCATATGAGGAAGCCACAATCACACTTACCATTACCTTATCAGAGCAAATAAAGCAATACTTGAATCGCTATTTTATAAATGGTGAATTTATAGAAGGATATGTAACCCTAACACCGGTTTCTGATAGTAGGTCAACAATATCGAATACGATATCCTTGCCCAACGGTACTGCTCCGCAATCTGGTGTTACTCTCTCTCTTCCATTCCTGGGTTTCTTTGGTGACTGGACAAGAGCTGGTTTATTTGATGAATCTTCCCTATATGATAATCAATTATTTGGAAACGGAGCAAAGGAAGTATACTCCCAAGCTCCAACCCTGCTGCTAAGTAAAAATCATTACCTTGGAGTAAACTTTCTTGATGACATGGCCTATACACTGTTAAATAATAATTATAGCCCCTATAGTTATTCCTCCTACTATAGATCCATGCTAAGCCTAAGTCCGGAGAAAATAGCAATTTCGCCAAATGGTGACGGATATATGGATACCTTATATCAGGCAAACATAAGCCTGTTAAGAAATGCAGATTTTATTACAGCCAGGATAATTGCACCGGATGGTTCCATCGAATCTTCTGTATCAGAACGTTATCTAAGAAAGACCCTATACCACTCTTCCATAAAACAAATGGGAGTGCTGACAGATTCCATGAACTGGGCACCGGAAAATCCGGTGAATAACGATATCTACACCTATCTTGTAGAAGGTTCTATCGTCTATGATGGCCACGAAAGCAATACGCTTAGAAATTCATTTTCCTTTCCTGTTACCATCGATATGGAATCCCCTTCTGCAATAGATGCCTCTCTTTCTTTTAAAGACAGCAGGGTTCATCTTACGCTAACCGGAACCGACAACCATTTTCTTGCAGGAGGCTTACTCGGTTTAATGAATGAGAAGAACGAGCTCCTTACTATCTTATCCATAACACCGGTAAATGAATCTATGAAGGGAACTGTTACTGCCTTTGATTATGACATTACCGACTATTTGATCGGTTCTAAGGTAAATCTTGCATTCATACTGATTGATTATGCCATGAATGAAGCTGATTACGGATTTTCCATTGCAATTCCGGATAAGATATCAATGCCGTACGAAGAGATTTCACTAACTCCAAAGGAACAATTAAGTATCACAGCAAAAGCCTACCTAAATGACGAAGAATGTGATACTGATATCCTCTATCAAAGCTCTGACACTTCCATAGCCACCATCGATAGCAATGGACTTATCACAGCAAAAAAAGCCGGCACTGCTACAATTACAGCATCTACTTTTCATGGTTTAACTGCAGCCTGTAAGGTAACTGTAGGTAATTTAATTCCTTCTCTTTCCCAAACGCTATATACCTTAGAGCTTGGAGACCAAAAGTCCCTGCAGGTACAAGGGCTCTCAACAAATGCAGATATCACTTATCAACTGATTCCCGAGAAGTTTGTGACAATCTCTTCCGATGGTATCTTAACTGCCAAAAAAGAGGGGGCAGCACTCTTAAATATAACAATACATCAAAATCAGAAGACTTATTATCTACTTGCTACTATCGTTGTTATGAAAGCTCCTGCAATCTCTATCACAGCACCGCAAACAACATTTAAAGTAAAACAAACCGCTGTATTCCTACCTAAAATTTCCGGTGTGATAGCATCCTATACTTGGTCAAGCAGTGATACTAACGTTGGTACTATCAACAAATATACAGGCGTATTTGTCGCAAAAAAAGCAGGAACAACAACAATAACCCTAAGTGCGACAACCCTGGCAGGAAAGACAATTACTGCAAAAAAATTAATTACTGTACGTTGATATTTAGACTTAAATACATTAAAATCCTTATATAAAGTTTTGTAAACGTGTAAAAATCTTTTGATTTTTACTTAAATTTGAAAAAAGACAGGGACTGCCGCAAAAAAACTTCATACCAGATATCGCATATAACACCTTTGTTTCCATGCAATATCCAGTACTTATTCTTCTTTTTGCAACAATCCCTGTCCCTATATCACAGTCCTTAGATTAACCGTTCCCTATGGTTCTCATTACTTTTATTGCTTTTCTATCAATAAGACACGAGGCATGTTCCTTTAGATAAGCCACTCTGGAAGGATTCTCCGAATGAAATATACCATATTCATTTGCCCGGTCACATACAAATTGATAATTCACCTTCGATAATCTGCCTTTTTCTAATACAAGATAATATAAGGATTCCCTCTCACTTTTAAAAAGTGTACTTTTCACCACCCAAGATTCCGGCAGTATGGCGGAAAACCTCTCAATATCGGATAGTGCCGTAAAACAATAAATCTGCACAGAGGCTTCTGCTGTTTTACTATGCTTTTCTGTTTTACTATGCTTTTCTGTTTTACCTTCCTTTCCTTTGCTCCCATCCTGCTTCTTTTTATATTGCTGCTCCTCATACTCATCTGTTACATCCTGAATCAGATTTCGGATAAACTTATCAAAGGCTTCTGCTTTTTCCATACTGGATAGATCCTCATACCGGCTCATCATACTTTCAGGAGTAATTTCTCCATTCCCGCCTAACGCATCGTTAATCTGATGCAGGATATCATCCATGCCCTCAGCACCCTTTTCAGAAAAAGTAATTGCCAGACGATTCCTTGGTAATGGCATAACCTGCATCGCTAACAACCCATTCTTAGGATTGTAACCGACCTCATCTACTGCCATTTCTACAATCTTATGTAGAAATTCCTGAATCTTACCTTTATTCTTAAGGAAATCGTCGATTTCTATATTGTATTCCTTCATATCGTCTTCGTTTATAATACAACGAACCGTTTCCTCATCTATTCTCTTGAATTCCATATATTCTCGCTTTCATTCCATATGTTTGATATAGGTTTTAAACTTTTCTCTATTATACGTCAAGTCCCCATAGTTATGCAAGTATCTCTTCATCGTACTATATTTACTTTATACAAATCAGATTTCCTCCAGCTGCCATCATAATCCCAGTATAAAAACTTCGGTTATCGGACAAAGCATCTCACTAGTTAAGAATTAAAAAAAGGGAGTGTCTGATGACACTCCCCTTCCTATGTTCTATTTTCTCTTTAATTCAGCTACAGAACCTTCAAAATCTAATTTTAAAGTATCTCCGCTCACTTCATAAGTGTACTCTTGAGTCTGCTCTGTTCCTAGTAAGCTCATGGTTAATAATAACTTATCGCCATCGGTCTTATAAGATGTCTCAAGACTCATCTCCATTAACTTCACATTACCTGTTCCATTGGAGTTAAACGTATACTCTACAGTAATTCCTTCTTCTTCACCAATCCAAGTACCTACAAGACCACTCTTCCCCTTACCGCATCCAATGAGTGAAAGCGCAAGCACTAAGGTTAATAATAATACTACTGCTCTTTTTCTAAGTTTCATCCTTAGTCCTCCCTAACCTATTATTCTTTCTGCTTTTGCACAAAGTAATTATATACTATCCAAATAAAGTTAATTTGTCAACATTTTACCGGCAATTTCGACAAAATTCTTTATTATCCTTAACGTGAACTGCTGTTTAGTACTTTAATAAGGATGTCTGCCGCCTCACCTCTTGTTATCTTAGCGGTAGGCTGGAATGTCTTTTCTTTTCCACTTCCGAATAGTTTCAGTGCTTTGGCTATTGCTACATAATTATAATAATCTTTTCCTATCTTTGCATCATCGGTATAGCCACAAAGGAAGATATCTCCTATCGCTGCAAATTTTTCATATCCTAGTATTTGAACACTGTATTTTGCCAACTGTTGTTTTGTTATTCCACTATTACTCTTTAATTTAATTTCATCTCTTGAAGCCTCATAGAATAGCTTTTCAGCAAGACTTTGTAATTCCTTTTCAGTAATCACCTCATTCGGCCGGAATTTAAGCTCTCCGGTTCCTGCTCCCAGGTCACGTAATAATAGGATACTGCGTTCATAAGGATTTCCTTTGATATCTGTATAATCCTCCATCTTTTTGGTTTCAGGTACATAAACTTCCCCGGACCAATCAAGCTGCTTTCCTGTAAATGGTGAGATTGTATATGGGTTAATATTGGTACGGTATACCAACCTTGGCTGATACTCCACAGAGTATGAGTTCTCTGTCTTACTGTTCATATCCCCGCTCTTAACAAGTTTGTGAACTGTATTAAGCTCATAAACTAGCTCATAACCGTTTAGCTTGATATAGGCTTGAAATGCCTGTTCTGGTGTCATCGCATTCTTTGGTGACTCGAATTTTATCTCCTCATCCCAGTTCTTACGGTACTCAAATATTTTACCGCTGATAGAATCCACACTACCCGAAAAATAATTATCTGCATAAGGAATTCCTTCCTTTACTCTTTCATATCCAAAGGCATATCCTCCGTATACCGGGATTTCTTTTACATAGTCATAAATATAGTTTGGAATTACAGAGGACTGTTTCGTATCTGTAAACTGCTTACTATTTTGAGATTTTGCAAATGTTTCAAAAACTTCCGCACATTTTTCCCTAGACAGCTTTGTTTTTGCTCTCTCTAATTCCTCCGGAGTCATCTGATCCGCATTTTTCACACTGGAATGAAAGGATAAAATCTCCCCTGTCTTAGCGTCCACCATTGCATAAGCATTGGCTCTGTAATAATCATTTTTACCGCTATCCGGAACTCTAGGATCGGTGAAAGAGATATTCCAAACGTATTGCTTCTTATTATCATTACCATACAGGCGATATCCGGAAAGAGAAGCTGTTATCGCTTTTACATTCGCATCAATAAGTAACTGTTTATTCTTTACTACTTTCTCTATTGCCTGTTCTTCTGTTATTAAGCTGCCCAATTCTTTGATCTGAGCTAATTCTTCCTTCGTAAAAGTTGAACCGGCATCATTATTATTTACCGCAGTATCCTGCACCGCCTTTTCCGCTTCTCTCGAAGTTTCTATCCACTGCTCTCTCGTTGTGTAAACTTCTCCTGTTTTTGCATCAACCGCAATATAATTATTGCTAGGAGCATAAACAAGATAAGCACTTCTGGTCTTACCGTCCGTATTCCATTTGGTTAGATACTTAAGTTCCATCGTAACCTGTTTTTTTATCTTTTCTGCAGCTTCTTCTTTGGTTATCTTGATATCCTTTGACGGTATCGATAATTGAAATAGCCAATTTGCATTATACTGCTTAACTTCCTTATCTGCCGCACTGATTTGTATTGTAATGGTATTATCAGGCATTGTGACACCATTTTCCGTCCGAACATACTCAAATTGATAACAATTGTTGTAATATCCCACATAAGATGCAGTTAGAAATGTTACATGCCCCCAAGCCTTTGGTGCAACTTTCTTAATATAGGCATCTGCTGCCGGACGAAGCTCTTTGATCAGATAGTTTATCGGTTCCTGCTTCTCATACCTTTCATAATCCCTGTTATTGATATAAGTAATATTTGCATTATCATCACACACAACAGTAAAATAATGCGAGCCCTTCTCACTATACCAGCTTAAGTTCCATTGCCTTCCTCTTCCATAATTATCGCCGTAATAGTTAGATTCAAACTTTGTACAATCCGATGGAATTGTAACTTTCTTCTTTATCTCTGTTATTATGTTTGAAAGCTTCTCTTGAAGCTTAACATCTTCTGTAGAATTATTCCGTACACTTTCTACCGGAACTGCCTCTGCTGCGGTTGATACCTCACTTGCTGAGACCGGAATACTGGTAAAAATCATTCCGCCTGCTAACATAAGTGCTAAAAAGTTCTTTCTTTTCATGTTTTCCCTCCTATATATTATCAAAATCATTGGTCTATGCATTAGACGACTCACATTTCCTTTTGTTCCATTTTTTAGTACTATTTTATCATAGGTTTCTACGACTCACGATAAAAAAATTATTAAATCATTAAATAAATTACTGTGTCATGCCATGCTAATTTTATAATCATTGTCTTCCAAATTTTGTTATACCGTAGTATAATAAATTTATCAGAAACCGCAAGGCAGATTTGATAAAAGATGCGCTTTTCTGCACCATCAATCTGTTTAATAATAAGGAGGATTTTCATGCCAAAGCAACGTAAAAGGATTGGGATCTTGACATCACAAGTTGAATATGTATATCAACAGCAGTTGCTTACTGGCATCGAGACTGTTGCTTTAAAATATGAATACGACGTTCTGATTTTTTCAACCTTTACAAAGGAATATGCAAAAGAAGTATACCAAACGGGTGAGATCAATATTTTTAATATGATTCAATATCAACTACTGGATGGAATAATAATAGTACCTGATACTCTAAGAAATCCTGGGCTCGTATCAAGGCTGGTACAAAAAATAAAAAAACAATTCTATGGCCCTATCCTGTCTATTGACTGGGAACTCCCGGAAATTGAATGTGTTTGTTATCCCGATGAAGCCTCAATGGAATTATTGGTATCTCATCTCATCAGCACCCATGGTTATCAAAACTTTGCCTTAATGACCGGACCTAAGGAACATCAGCATGCGATACGCCGATTAAAAGGATGCCTTAATGCCTTAGAAAAAAATAATATTCCAATTATCAAAGATTATATTTTCTATGGGGACTTCTGGTATAAGATGGGCGAGACCGTCGTCGATACCATCCTGCATAGTAAGCATGCAAGGCCGGACGTGATTGTCTGTACCTCTGATGCTATGGCAATTAATATCTGCTCCGAGCTGCAAAAAAAGGGAATTCATGTACCGAATGATATTGCTGTAACAGGATATGATTCTATATTAGAGGGTATTCTTCATAATCCAGCCATCACATCTACCGAACTTAAAAATGAACAGCTTGGTATCAGGGCAATGCTAACTCTAATGAATCAAATGGAGGGCGTTCCCCTTCCTGCCGATACCTCGGATACCGCTAAGTTGCTTATTGGGGATAGCTGCGGATGCCACCCCTCCAAAAAAGTTGTGGAAACAGCTGAGTTTAAAAGCTGTGACTATGATCACCTGACTGACTTTTATAGCAATTATAACTATATGATGGAAGAATTAATTTCTTCCGAAGATTTAATGGACTGCCTTCAAAAAATAAGTTGGTATGTATTTCAAATTGGAAATTATGACTCGTTTTATATTTCCTTGTGCGAAAACTGGGATAGTATTAGTGTTGATCAAAACTCACCAAAACCTTACTTAATTGATGGCTATACAGAGACTATGAACCTATGCTTTGAAAAGGAACAGGAAGCTTTTTGTCATCTTAATAAAACTTTTTCCACCTCGCTCATGCTCCCTGCCTTATGGGAAGAAAGAGACAAGCCGGCCATCTATTATTTTGTACCTCTCCATTTTTATGACCGGTGTTTTGGTTATGCTACCTTAGGTTATCATAACCGCGCAGCTACCTATGAACGGTGCTTTCGTGATTGGATTCGCAATATAAATACTGCCTTAGAAAATCTAAGAGTAAAAAATAATCTGAAATGGACCAATAAGCAATTAGAAAGATTAGCAGAAATAGACAGCCTGACAATGCTTTATAATAGAAATGGGTTTAGTATTTATATCCACGAATTTCTAAAACAAGCAATCCTTCAGCAGAAAAATCTTCTTGTAGTACTTGGAGACCTGGATGACTTGAAAAAAATAAATGATACCTACGGACATTTAGAAGGTGATAATGCAATTATGGTTTGTGCCAAAGCCTTTCTATCCTTGGGGCTTCCTTCTAGCAAATGCTTTCGTTTTGGCGGAGATGAATTTGTGTTACTTGCACTTGAAGATTCCAATAACGATATCTTATCGGCAGCAGCAGCGCAGATAAAAAAATACCTTGATCATTATAACCGGACCTCTGATAATGCATATACGGTATCCATCAGTATCGGTACTTGGTTTGGGAAAGTTACGAAAGGGTTTCGAATTGAACAAGCCATACAACTTGCCGATAAAGACATGTTTAATAATAAGCTAGGTAAAAAGCTATGAAAACTTATAATACATGTAAAAAATAAAAGCAGGTTCAAAAACTATTCCCTGAGAGGTAATCCCCTTAAATAGGAATCTTTTATTTGCTCCTGCTTTTTAATTCGATTATGGGTAAATTTTATCTTAAATCTAAGATGGAATCGGAATGAAATAATTCCCCCCTAAAGCTTCATTCTCTAAGGCGTAGAAGGAAATTTCAAACACTTTAGTTAAATTCTCTATCGTTAATACTTGTTTCGTTTCTCCCGCCGCCATGATTCTTCCGTCTTTCATCAAGACAATCTGTTTGCAATATCTCGCAGCTAAATTGATATCATGAAGCACTGTAATAATCGAAGTATGCTTTGTGTCATTTAATTTCTTTAAATATTTCATCAATTCCATCTGATAACGAACATCCAGATGAGCCACCGGCTCGTCTAAAAACAACCAAGGGGTCTGCTGGGCAATTGCTCTTGCCGTAACAACTCTTTGTTTTTCTCCGCCGCTTAACCTTGAGAATACGGCATCACGTAAGGTAAAACAATTTGTCATTTTCATCGCTTCGCTCACAATTTCTTTATCTTTCTCACTGGGTGCCTGAAATCGCTTTTGATAAGGTGCCCGCCCCATCATAACAATATCATATACTGTAAACTTTGTCTCAATGTTAGTGTTTTGCGGGACTAAAGACATTTTCTTTGCTATATCATTTCTCTTATAGCTTGTAATTTCCTTATTTTCCAGCAATACTCTTCCTGTCTCAATTGGTAACAATCTTAGAATATGACGAATAAATGAGGTTTTTCCGGATCCGTTTGGCCCCAAGATTCCGTAAAATCCTCCCTGCCGGAAAGTCGCACATATCTCCTTTAAAATTGCCTCCTCACCTTTTTGTGGCTGCCAGCTAAGTTCACTTATTTGTATCGACTGCAGTTTCTCCATCCTACACCATCCTTTTCTTGTCACGATATAGTAACAATAAAAAATATGGTGCTCCAAACAAAGCGGTTATCACTCCGACTGGCAATTCCCCAGGTGCTCTGAGCGTTCTTGCCAAGGTATCACAGATAATTAGAAAAAAGGCACCAAAGATGCAACTAAAAGGCAGTAATCTCTCATGTCTTGGACCAAGTAACAATCGTATCACATGAGGTATAATTAATCCGACAAAGCCTATAATACCACAAACCGAGACACAGGCAGCTACCAAAAGTGAAGCAAAGATGATAAGCATCCTCTTCACTTTTATAGTATCAATACCAAGGCTTTCCGCAGTTTCTTCTCCTGTCGCTATAATGTTTAGATCTCTTGTGTGAATAAGAATGACCGCTGCACAGACAATAAAAAACAGAAGAAGAAATCCCACTTTCCTCATACTGGCTGCTGAAAAGCTTCCAAGGGTCCACATGTAAACCTTTTCTATCTGCTCTCTTCGAATACTCATTAGCAGGGATATCATTGCAGATAGCATGGAACTTATAGCCGTTCCGGTTAATACAATGTGCGTGACCGAGCCTGTACTGCCCGTAAAAGCAATTCGATATACAAGAAAAACAGTAAGTAAAGCGCCTGCAAAGGCAAATGCTCCAATTACACCTAAACCAAAAAATGACATTGTAATCCCGCTTAATGCAGCCAAGGTAGCTCCAAGTGCTGCACCGGAGGAAATTCCAAGAATCTGCGGATCCGCCAGAGGATTGCGAAATAATCCTTGAAAGCAAGCACCTACCAATGCAAGAGAGGCCCCGCTTAAACCGGAAAGCAAAATCCTCGGTATTCGGATATTCCATATTATCATTGTATAATTTTCAGGAATATCCGAACTATTTATCGCTTTACCTAACAATGGTATCTTACTAAAAAGAACCTTAAAACTATCGTATATTGTAATGTTGGCTGATCCGACTGACGCGGTGATGACAATCGTTAGAAGCAAAAATAAAGTAAATACTAGATAATAAAATGATGTCTTTCTTTTGTTCATACCAATCCCAATCTTGCGCACATTCATTATCCTGCTTGCAAGACAATACGTATTAACAAGTTTGTGGTGCGCATCACAAAACTTGCGTGTGAAATTGAATTCATTTTCACACCGACACCCTTTGCAAACTCCTATAATTACAACCTAGTGATTTATTGAAATGCTTCCGGATGCAGTATCTTTGCTACCTCAGAAATTCCCTCGGCAATACGATAACTCTGACGATCCAATAAATTATTATCGATACCATAGACTTGATTATTTTTAACAGCGCTAAGGTTTTTATAATTGTCGCTGATAATAAAGCTATCCTTCATAACAGAAGCTATTATAATGACTTCAGGATCTGCTTCCACTAAACTTTCTAACGTATAGGACCATCCACTAACATCTTTTGCAATATTTTCTCCGCCCGCCAGAGTCAATAAACCTCCGGTAAAGGTATCTCCTCCTGCTGTATAATCTCCATATTCACCAAAACCAACTACATAATACACCGATTTCTTAGGCAGTGAAGAAATCTTTTCTGTAACAGCTTCTATCTGAACTTTCATCGCCTCAACAAGCTTTGCTGCACTAATCCGGCAATTAAATATTTGACCTATTAGATCAAGCATTTCATAGACACCATCAACATTTTTATCTTCATTTAGTACTACAACCGTAATACCAACCTCTTTAAATTTTTGAATTATATCTTCCGTCCATAAAGAAGAAGCTAATACGACATCCGGAGCTAGACTTACAACTTTTTCTACATCAGGATTATAGAAATCTCCAATGGACTCAATGGAGGTTACTTCTAAAGGATAATCACAATAATCCGTACGGCCTATCAGCTTATCCGACAGCTCCAGCGCATATAATATCTCAGTAATATTAGGAGCAAACGATACCATCGTTTGAGGCTCTTTTTCAAATGTAATCGCCGCTCCTGTAGAATCCGTAATAGTAAACGGATACGTAGTTACATGGTCTGCCGCAGCTTCAAGTGAGATGCTTGGAGAAGTCGTTGATTCTGCACTAGATGTCGGTTGTGCAGTAATTTCAGCTTCTTTCGTAGGTGTAATATTGTTGTTCTCCCTACTTGCTTTTGTTCCACAACCTGACATGACAATGGTTAGAATCAAGCCAAGTGTCAATATTTTTTTACTCAATTTCATAAATACTCCTTTTATCCGCAGCTCCCTCCGAGTGCAGATGATTTATTCTCATATGGCAGGTTTCCTGGCTAATGGTCATTTTACTCCTTGCTGTCTTCTCATATCAATTTTTGCTGTTTAAGGTTAGGAGCCATATCTTAACACAAAAAAGATACAATGACACGGTTGCAATTTTCATTCCAATCACAGTAACGGGGGCTGCTGTGGGCTTTCACCACATTCCCTTTTATCTTCATGCCGAAGCACCATATGGACGCAATTATTATACCTGTAACTAAAGTATATTACAAGGAAAATTTTACAACAAGATTACACATGGATGGTAATCACCCGTCAAAAAAGACTGCCACATTAAAATCTGATGACAGTCTTTCTTATTCCGTTTCATTTTACAGCTTATTGGAAAACTAGCTATAGTTCCCTGAAATACGATTTTTAAATATCACCATTAAAGAATACACTTTATGAATGTTTCTATTATCATAAGTTACGGCTTTTCACATGACCCAAAATAATCTTTTCTAAAACGGACTTATATACTAAAACGATTTGAGCATCAATAAAACAATATTTATTAATGACAAATTCATAAGTCTTTACTAGAAACAGAACACTCATAGTACCAAGCGCCATAATCGATATCAATGGTACTAATCCTTTTAATAGAATAAATGCAGAGGCAGCAATATAGAATATCAAGGCAAACATATAATTTTTACTGATTCGAAAAGCTAATAGCATCGCATCGTTTAATCTATCATGCATTCTAGCAATTGACTCAATATCTTTATCCTTAAGTCTGGTATAAATATCCTCATAAACCTCTTTACTCTCCAGTGATTTGTTCCTAAGATTTTTTTGAACGTATGTGAAATACTTATTGTAGTTGACTTCTCCTAACTCTTTGCGTATTAATTTCTTGAATACACTCATCATATCCCCATTTCCTTTCGGTGGAATTGAATCTGTCTTTAGTATTTGCTAAGTCCTCTAATAAAGTCTTGTAATTTTTGGTTAGTTTATAAAATTTGAAAATTATAACGATAAAACATGGTTCACATGTCATGAACAACAAATGATAAATTCACAAAATGTTCATAAGTTAGCCATACTATCATCATATTCATATCTTATAATATTAATATAAGATACAACATAACATTGTTTACAAGATAATTTTTTTCATAAAACAAAGCCCGGCAGTTACCCTCCCCCTCTACCGGGCTTCTCCTCTGTCCTTTTATAGATAACACTTAGACTTCCTGATTGTTCTATCAGAGCTTAATTTCTTTCACATACCTTGCAGTATTTTCGTAATCAAATTCTTCCGCTGCTTCCATCGCTTGATGAATTCTTTCTTGATTCTCTTTCGACACCATCGTTACTAGTAGTCTTAATCCATTTATAATCTCAAAATATTCATAATGACTGATATGATGCAATACTTTTTCCAGCTGCTTTGTGATTACTTCTTTAGAACAGTTTGAAATCCCCACTGTTTCCTTCTTAGGATTTCTTCTATTATTATATGCGGCTAACGCTTGTTCGAGTTCACTACAAAATAAGTTAAGACGCATGAGAAATCTCTTTAATTGCTCCTGCTTGCTTTCATGAATAGGATTAACGAATTGTTCCTCTCCCTTTCTTTTCATTCCAAGAACATTTGCATCTTCTGCCAATTCTCTTGAGCCCAAATGATTCAATACACTTTTTAAAGAGTGACATTGTACTTCTATAATACCACAATCTTCATCCGCTTTTATATGCTCTAACTTCTGAATCGATTGAGTTAGCTGTTTTAGCGATGCTTCCGCAATGCGAATATAATTCTCCACTTGATTTAGGGCATAATGTAGCCCTAATCTGCAATCTAATGCAGCAACTTGTTGAAATATTTCTATAAATTCACTTACTCTGTCTGTACTCTCCTGAGTTTCGATTCTATTACCTGCCACATCCTCACTCAATTTTTCTTTTGGCAGCCACTTTTTTAAACATTGACTTAACTTATCCGCCTCAATTGGCTTTTCTAATACATCATAAAATTCATTTACAGTTGCTACTCGTTCATTTTCACCAATCAGAGCTCCTGAAATTGCTATAATCACCTGACTAGATTTTCCTTCTAAATTATGTATCCTTTTCGCTGCTTCTACCCCATCGATTTCAGGCATCATGAGATCCATAAAAATTAAGTCATAATCTCTTTCTGCCACTTTTTCCAAGGCATCTCTTCCGCCTCCTGCAGTATCGACCGAAAGGCCATAAGTCTTTAACATCATTCCACCTGCTATCAGATTAACCGGATTATCATCTACGATTAAGGCTGTGGCCCCTTTTCCGTCCCTATGAAAGAGTGTATCAGTCACACAATATCCTCCTTTACTTTCATTGTCTAACACATTACTATATTATAGTTTTTACATTCATTCACTTTGTCTCCCATATCCTAACAAATCTAAGCTATAAAATCAACATCTTCCAGTTTTTTCTTTAAAACTTTTCTTTATTTTGCTATCACTTTTTGTTATAATAGTCGATAAGAAAAAAATTGAAGTAAAGACGCACGCAATCGCGGGCGTTCTTGCCATGAATATCATTCTGTGAACTTCCTTATTGGATATTAGTATTGCGCAGTACACAGAAAATCTTGCAACAAAAGTTTAAATGCATGAAAAATGCATAAATATTCTGGAGGTATCATTATGTCAAATGTTTGCATTATGGATCATCCTCTAATCCAACATAAGATTGGTATTATGAGAATGAAATCCACATCTACCAAAGAGTTTCGTGATTTAGTATCCGAAGTCGCTATGCTTATCTATTATGAAGCAAGCCGTAACCTTCCGCTTGCCGATAAGGAAGTGGAGACTCCGCTTACTAAGACAATTGTGAAAGAAATCGAAGGTAAGAAATTATGTGTCGTTCCAATTCTACGTGCCGGTATGCATATGGCAGACGGAATTCTTACTCTGACACCGAATGCAAAAGTAGGTCACATAGGATTATATCGTAACGAAGAAACTCTTGAACCTGTAGAGTATTTCTGTAAACTACCATCTGACGCTCCCGACCGTGAAATCTTTGTAGTGGACCCAATGCTTGCTACCGGTGGTTCTGCTATTGCGGCAATTACTTTACTAAAAAGACGTGCCATTGATAAGATTCGCTTTCTCTGCCTGATTGCAGCTCCGGAAGGACTTAAAAAATTACAAGATGCTCATCCGGATGTCGATATTTATATTGGTGCTCTTGATGAATGCCTAAATGAAAAAGGGTATATCTTACCTGGCTTAGGTGATGCAGGTGACCGTATTTACGGTACAAAATAATATTTCTTAACTTTCATCGAAGTTACGGTGCAAAGAAATGCCTCTTATGTATCTTGCGTATATTATCTATATTATCAATTTTCTGTAATAGAAAAAAGAGAATGGACTGTTGCAACCAATCTTCCACTCCCGGTCAGTAAGACAAGGAGTAATTTTTAAGGTTGCAGCAGCCCCATCCTTTTATTTTTTTACCGAAAACTTATAGATAGTAACACTTTCAAATGGCTCTCCTGCTTTTCTAAGACAGGACGGGAAACCACTAATATTGCAGGAATTTGGATAATATTGCGTTTCAAAACAAACTCCATCTCGTCTCTGATAGCAATATCCCTCTTTCCCTTTTTCATCCCCAAAAATAAAGTTACCGGTATAGAGCTGGAGACCTTTCGCGTCTGTAAAAACTTCCATGAAGCGTCCACTCTTTTCCTCCCAAAGCTCTGCAACCTTAACCGCTTCCTCTTCTGGGGTTTTTAAAATATAATTATGGTCATATCCGCCGGCGGCACGAAGCGGCGGATAATCCGCTTCAATATCTCTTCCTATCTTCTTAAGTTCTCGAAAATCCATTGGGGTATCTTCCACCTTTGCAATTTCACCTGTAGGAATTAAGGCTTCATCTGTTAATGTAAATTCCTCCGAATCAATCATTACCTGATGCCCCTCAATACTGCCGCTATCATGGCCGGCTAAATTAAAGTAGGAATGATTAGTAAAATTAATTATTGTATCCTTATCTGATACTCCATAGTATTCAATCACCAATTCGTTCTCATTCGTCAGTGTATAGGAAACTACAAGATCAAGATTGCCTGGCAGCCCCTGTTCCATATCGGGGCTTAAGCGAGAAAACTCCACTGTTACCTCATCTTTATCTTGAAATACTTCCGTTTCATAAAAGTATTTATTATAACTTTTACTACCGCTATGTAAATTGTTATTCCCATCATTTTTTTCTAATTTATATTCTTTTCCCTTAATAACAACAGAGGCATCCGCTATACGGTTTGCATGGCGGCCAATAAAAGAACCATAACCAGGGCTATTCTCTTCATATTGTTTTACATTATCATATCCAAGTACAACATCTGCAAATTTTCCATTCTTATCAGGGACTATAATACTGATAATGTTGGCTCCATAATCACTTACCGATACTATCATTCCCTGATCATTCGTAATCGTATATAGTGTTACTTTCTCACCTTGTTTGGTTTTTCCAAAAGGTCTTTGTGATAATTTCATAGTTACCTCCATTCCTGCGTATCCTTAACACGCATAAGGGACTTCTCTTCCTATTATAACATCTTTGCCCCTCTATTCTCTAAAAACTAGGGTTATTATATCATCTATTCCAAAATCTGTGAAGTAAAAAAGAAGTGTAAGCATGAATTTTAGAAAACCTTCTGACTAATATCGTTAAGGCAAAGATAGCAAATGAAATTTAAGGATAATATCTACATATTTTCCCTTTCCGAATAAAAAATAGAAAGAAAACAAAAGTTGTTACTCAAACAACTTTTATTTTCTTTCCTTAGATTCGTTACATAATTGTCTTACAATATAGCTAATTCCGTATAAAATATTACATTTATATAATAGAAAAAGGTACACTGAAAGTAATTCCACGATCATGGAATCGTCTGAAATCAAACGGTTCTATGTCTAGAACAAGACGAATCAGTTATCTGCTACATTATAAAAGAATTATAATCTTGTTACGTTAGTAGCCTGAGGTCCTTTAGCACCCTGAACAACTTCAAAAGCAACTTCCTGTCCTTCTTCTAAGGACTTGAAGCCTTCCATGTTAAGACCTGAGTAATGTACGAATACATCGTTACCCTGCTCATCAGAGATGAAACCGAAACCTTTTTGATTGTTAAACCACTTTACAGTACCTTTGTTCATGAGAAAATCCTCCAAAAAAAATATAATATTGCTACAATCACTCTGCCGACTGGCTAGATGCAACACCATTATAATACCATTGATTTCTAATATTGTCAAACAAAAATTTGTTAACTGCTAAATTATGACACATTTCTACACATTTTAATTACCTGCTTTTACATTTTCACAACGTAAAAAATTACAATTATAATTTGCAATATTAAAAAAGCCGGAATTAATATCTGAAAACTTCTATGTTTCGTTTTGTGCCTGAATACCTCCATTCCAAGAAGAGAGCCTAAGCTCCCTCCAAGGAAGGAAATTAAGAATAATGTACTTTCCTTAATTCTCCACTCTCTAGCTTTGGCTCTCTTTTTATCAATTCCCATACTACAAAATCCTAACAGATTAATAATCAAAAGATAGCCAAACAATGTGTACTCCATGCTGCCCATTACTTTTCCACAGCTTCCTTTGCCAGTGCAATGGAAAGCTCTTCTAACTGTTTGTCATCTACTACATTAGGAGCATCTGTCATTAAACAAGAGGCATCTTTCACTTTAGGGAAAGCAATTACATCACGGATAGAATCTTCTTTTGCCATTAACATGACAAGGCGGTCTAAACCATAAGCTAACCCTGCGTGCGGCGGAACACCATATTTGAATGCATTTAATAGGAATCCAAATCGCTCATAGGCTTCTTCCTTCGTAAATCCCAGAACTTCAAACATCTTTTCCTGAACATTATTCTGGAAGATACGGACGCTGCCGCCACCAACCTCGGTTCCATTTAATACAATATCATATGCTTTGGCACGCACTTTGCCCGGATTCGTTTCCAAGAGATGAAGGTCTTCCTCCATAGGCATCGTAAATGGATGGTGCATTGCCGTATATCTTCCTTCTTCCTCTGAGTACTCAAGCAATGGAAATTCGGTTATCCATAAGAAGTTATAAGTATTCTTATCTAATAATTCAAGACTCCTTGCAATCTCAAGCCGAAGATTACCAAGAACATCAAATACTACTTTGTCTTTATCTGCGGCAAAGAATAAAAGGTCACCCGGCTTGCCATCCATCGCTTCCGCCAATGCGGATAATTCTCCGTCTGTCATAAACTTAGAGAAGGAGGACTTATAAGTTCCGTCTGCATTGATGCTTAGGTATGCCAATCCCTTAGCTCCGTAGCCTTTTGCAAATTCAACCAAGGCATCGATCTTCTTCCGAGGCATCTCCCCCTGACCATTCGCATTGATACCACGAACAGAACCTCCATTTTCTAAGGCACCGGTAAATACTGCAAAACCACAGTCCTTTACAAGTTCCGATACATTCTTTAATTCTATGCCAAATCTGGTATCCGGTTTATCAGAACCATAGCGGTCCATTGCCTCTCTCCAAGTCATTCTTTGAATTGGAAGGGCAATCTCAATACCAATCGTTTCTTTAAACATCTTCTGCAGTAAGCGCTCATTAACAGAAATTACATCATCTACATCAACAAAGCTAAGTTCCATATCAATCTGAGTAAATTCAGGCTGTCTGTCGGCACGAAGGTCTTCATCACGAAAACACTTAACAATCTGGAAATAACGGTCATAACCACTCACCATTAATAACTGTTTAAAAATCTGAGGTGATTGCGGCAGTGCATAGAAGTTTCCTGGATGCACACGGCTTGGTACAAGGTAGTCTCTGGCACCTTCCGGTGTAGACTTTGTTAACATTGGAGTCTCTATCTCAAGAAATCCCTCGTCTGATAAAAATTGTCTTGTTAATGTGGCAACCTTACTGCGAAGCACTAAGTTTCGTACTAAGTCCGGTCTCCTTAAATCAAGATAACGATATTTTAAACGCAGCTCTTCTTTTGTTTTTGAATCTTCTTCAATTGGAAACGGAGGTGTTTCAGATTCCGATAAGATACGTAATTCTGTAGCTCTAACTTCAATGGAGCCTGTCGCAAGATTTTCATTTACAGCCCCTGAACGGTTTTCCACTTTACCTACTACTGCGATAACAAACTCACTGCGTAGTTTACAGGCTTTTTCGAAGCCTTCTGTTCCGATATCTCCTTCTTCAAAAATAATCTGTAATAAACCGGAGCGGTCTCTTAAATCCACAAAGATAATTCCGCCCTTATTTCTGCTCTTTTGTACCCAGCCCATTACTGTTACCGCTTCACCAACATTACCGCCGTTAAGCTCTGTACACCGATGAGTTCTGTGTAATCCCTTCATTGACTCTGCCATGTCAAATCCTCCTGTATCCAATCTTATTTCTATCAAAGCGATAGTTCGTTTGCATTCTTAAGAATGAAATCTGCTATTCCATCTAGTGGGAGTTCTGTCTGTTCTCCGGTTTCCATATTCTTTACATTAGCCTTTCCATTTGCCAACTCATCCGCTCCAAGAATTACTGTATTTTTTGCCCCAATCTTATTTGCATATTTCATCTGTGCTTTTACAGAACGATCCATGTAATCTGTTTCTGTTATGATTCCTGCACTGCGAAGTTTGGTTACAAGTTCATAAGCAGAAGCCTTTGCTTCTCCTCCCAGAATACCTATATAAAGTTCTATCGCCGGTTGTAGCGGTAACAATACTTCTTCTTTTTCAAGGAAATAAAGAATACGTTCGATACCCATACCAAATCCAACACTTGGAATGTCTTGTTTTTCATCAATTTCATGTACTAATCCATCATAACGACCGCCGCCACATAAGGTAAAACCGTCTTCATTTACGAATTCGAATACCGTCTTTGTATAATAATCAAGACCTCTTACAATACCGGTATCAATTTCATACGGGATATTTAATGTCTTAAGAAGCTTCTGTAGTTCCTCAAAATGGTTTTTACATTCTTCATCTAAATATTCAATTGTTCTAGGTGCATCCTTTATTATTTCCTTACAGGCAGCTTCTTTACAGTCGATTACACGAAGCGGATTTTTTTGCATACGTTCTTTACAGGTTGCACATAAGTGGTCTTCGCGTTGTCTTAGATAGGAAAGAAGTGCTTCATTATAGGTAGTCCTGCAATTCTTACATCCGATACTGTTGATATGAAGCTTTGCTTTCTTTAATCCAATTTCTCTTAAAAAGGTAGTAATCAAAGTGATTAATTCAACCTCTGCCAAAGGGCTTTTAGAACCCACAAATTCAACACCAAACTGGTGATGCTGACGTAATCTGCCGCTTTGAGGCTGCTCATAACGAAAGGCCGGAGTTACATAAAAGAGTTTTGTCGGCTGACTTTCTGCATATAGATTATTCTCTAAATAAGCTCGAATGGCACCGGCGGTTCCCTCCGGCTTTAGTGTTATACTACGGTCTTTCTTATCAAGAAATGTGTACATCTCTTTTTGAACAACATCCGTTGTCTCTCCCACTCCACGCTGGAAAAGAATCGTATGCTCAAATACCGGAGTAATAATCTCCTTGATATTATAAGCTTTGCATAGCTTTCTTGCCAGCTCTTCAATTATTGTTCTTTTATACATACTTTCCCCGTACCAATCAAGAGTTCCTTTTGGACGCTGTGTAATCATCTTATCCTCCATTCCGGCGCTTTGCGCCTTTATACTCTATACCTTGTATATTCAATCCGCTTGCAGATTGAATACTGCCCATATAAGAAGTGTGAATTTGCTTTTTATTTCACACTATACCCGTGCATATTCAATCTGCCTGCTGATTGAATACTGCCCATATAAGAAGTGTGAATTTGCTTTTTATTTCACACTATACAGCGGGTTTAGTCATAGAGTTATCATTTACATAAATAACATAATCACGTATCGGCTCAAATTCTTTGGAATGGACAAAACGTAAGAATGCTAAAAAAATCTCCATATCAAAATTTTTTACTTCATCTATCATGAGTTCAATCGCTGCATCAATTTCAAAAGAAGAACGATAAGGCCGTTCCGTAACCAACGCCGCAAACACATCACAGGTACGAAGAATTCTTGCACCATAAGGAATCGCATTCCCTGATAAGTTGTCCGGATATCCCGACCCATCAAAGTTTTCATGATGGTGGTATATGGAGGTTAAAACATCCATCGAATGGCAGCGATAATCTTTTAGAATCTGAGCTCCTAGCCTTGGGTGGAGCCTTATATACTTCATTTCTTCTATTTTTAAGGTCTCATCTTCTCTGCCGTAAAGATATTCGCCAAGTCTTAGCTTTCCTATATCATGAACAATTCCTGCTTCTGCAAGCTCTGCACAGGTCTTTTTTGATAATCTAAGTTCCTTCGCCAAGGAGTAGGCGAGGTTACTCACTAGAATTCCATGAGAGATCGCTTCTTCCTTCTCTTCCTCGGATAAGCCTGGATAATCTAATCCACGAATGATTGCAATACCAGTTTCAGAAGGTGCTGACAGATTACCAAAAGCATAACAAACTTCCTTTTGAATCGGCTTTAATTCTTCTTTTCGATAAAATCCTAATATCCCCATTATAAGCCCTTTATGGATTTTTGTAAGAAATCCTTCTTTCTTTGAATCATCTCATCAATACGTTTGGTATAATCTATTACACTTTTTACGTTTTCCACCCGCTCGATTCGGTTTTCCCTATGAAATACAAACTTTGAGGAGCCGCCGGCACCAAGTGCCAGAATCGTCTGTTTTTCTTCCATAATTAAAATATTATAGATTCCCTCTTTTCCATATCTAGCATAACCAACATTCTCCAAATTTTCCGCCATGTTCTTTTGACGATATAAGTAATATGGATGATAGCCATTTTCTTTTGCAAATCTCACTGTTTCTTCCAGCATGTCACCTACCCGGACTGCTTCCATATCCTTATACTGTTCCTTCTGCGTATTTAATCTGGCTGCTCTTTTTATGGCAAGCGTATGCACAGTCAGGCTATCCGGATTCATTGACTTAATCCGGTCCAGAGTATATAAAACATCCGAAGGGTTTTCCCCGCTAAGACCAATAATAATATCCATATTGATATTATTATGACCAATCTCTCTTGCTAAGTAAAATGCTTCTTCAATTTGATCAGCGGTATGTCCTCTTCCGATTAAATCCAAGGTCTTTTGTCGCATAGATTGAGGATTAATTGATATTCTTGATACACCAAAGTCTTTTAATACCTCTAATTTTTCTCTGGTAATACTATCCGGACGGCCTGCTTCCACAGTTAATTCCTGTAACCCTTTGATGCCAAAATACTGATCGACTTTTGTTAACAAATACTCCAGTTGCTTTGCACTTAATGTCGTTGGGGTACCACCTCCAACATAGAGGGTACTTAAGTTTTTTTCTAAGCATGTGGAGGCATACTCCATTTCCTTTGTTAAAGCCATAAGATACGGCTCCACTAAGTGCTGGAAGCGTTCCAGCGGATAGGAGGTAAAGGAACAGTAGTGACATGTACTAGGGCAAAATGGAATACCGATGTAAATACTATATCCATTTTGATAATCAAGGCTTTCCAGTATTTCATGCTCTCGCTTTGCAACACTAAGGCTTAATGCAACCTTTTCATCAGAGCAATAGTACTCTTCTTCTAGAAACTTTATAATGCCTTCTTCTGTTATTCCATCCTCAAGCCTCTCTAGCACTTGTTTGGCAGGACGTATTCCAGTCATAATACCCCAAGGAAGGAATCCTTTGGTATAGTCGGATAATAGCCGGTAAAGTGCACGCAGCAGTGCATTCCGATATATGCTTCTTGTCGGCAAAGGATCTGGTAAAACTTCTTCTTCTCTGTTTCTTAAATCGGTCTTCTCATATAAAAATACCGCAAACCGATCCCCAAATAGCCGCAAGACAAGCGTTGTCTCTGCAGACAGCGCTTGTTCCGGTTCTGTTAAATACTTTTTTATACTGATTTCTTCTTTCGGATAGAACGACTTTATCAAAGGTGCTATGTCCTGCTCGTAGTCCTCCCCGATCATAGTTAACTGTATCATCTATTAAAAACTTCCCTCTTCATTCACATACGGATTATTTTGCATCTCGTAACCAATGCTGGTACTGCAGCCATGCCCCGGATATACCTTGATTTCCTTTGACAGGGCAAACAAACGTTGCCTTATGGATTTTATTAGTACTTCACTATTTCCAGTAGGAAAATCGGTGCGTCCCACTGACTCGAAAAATAGAGTATCTCCACTTAGGAGTATTTGTTCATCCGGAATATAATAACAAACAGAACCCTTTGTATGTCCCGGTGTATGAACCACGATAAAATCAATATCTGCAAATTGAATTTTCTCCCGATCCTGTAAGCTCTCTACAGGTGCTAAAGCAAGCGGCTTCCCAAAGATGGAAGAACAATTAAGACCCGGATTTGCAAGAAGTTCACGTTCCGACTCGTGTGCATAGATGGAAACTCTCGTAAGTGCCGCCAGCTCCTGTGCCGCCATGATATGATCAAAGTGGCCATGTGTTAATAAAATAGCCTTTGCACTGAGTTCATTATGATTCAAGTGTTCTAAAATACGTTCGCATTCATCTCCCGGATCAATAACTACCGCTTCCTTCGTATCTTCATTGCTAACGATAAAGCAATTGGTTCTGATTCCACCCAAGGTAAGCATATCAAGCCTTATCTTACTCATAACTTCCTCCATATCCTGCTTTTATGCTTGCATTCCTAGACATCGATACTTACTATTTACTTATCTTCATGTAAGCATCTACGTTTGCATGCATAGGCACCTATACTTGCTATTACCTTATTTCATGCATTTATGCTTTTTAAAAAGGAATACCGTCTTTGTTCACATTCCTATATTAAAGTTTTACCTTATTTTTAACCAGTAGTACGTTCAATGTCAATTACACTCTCAATACCGCGAAGTTTACCAATAATGAATTGTAACTGTTCCACTCCATTAATTTCAAAACCTACACTAATCGTTGCCGTTCCTTGTTTGCTCGTTCTTACCGTCATTGAGGTAACATCAATCTTATTTTCTGTAAAGATTCTTGATACATCAAGTAAAACTCCATTCCGATTATTCGCATAGATTTTTATTTCAGCAGTATATAAACCGGTATTTTGCTTATCCTCCGGAATATTCCACTCTGCATCAATT
This sequence comes from Bacillota bacterium, assembly GCA_023457255.1. Taxonomy (GTDB): domain Bacteria; phylum Bacillota; class Clostridia; order Lachnospirales; family Lachnospiraceae; genus Lachnoclostridium. The sequence goes on from JAEWMB010000024.1 coordinate 103,784, forward strand.
AATCGTTCTCTATCCTCGGAGGGAAGATTGATCACATTAATACAATCGGTCCGATGGATGGAAACTCCACGCCCTCTTGTAACAAATCCAACAATTTCATCTCCAGGTACCGGTGAACAGCATTTCGAAAAATGCACTGCAACATCGTGAATTCCTTGTACTACAATACCACCTTTGGATTTCATAACTGCGGGCCGGTCAAACTTCACATCTGCAAACGTTTCAAGAACCTTTTCATCGGTCATTTCTTTTCGATTCTTCTTGGTATATTCCTCTTGCAGTTTATTAATAACCTGACCTTCTTTTAATCCGCCGTGCCCTACTGCTGCATAAACGGATTCCCAGTCACGAAAACCATATTTTTTCATTACAATTTCCATAAACTCATTTTTCAATAAGTCACTCATTGTAATACCCTTAGTTTTACAGTATGCAACCAGCATCTCTTTACCGCGGATGATATTGTCTTCCTTTAATTCAGTTTTAAACCATTGATTAATCTTATTTTTCGCTTGAGTACTCTTAACAATATTTAGCCAGTCTCTGCTTGGACCTTTTGAATTTTGCGATGTCATGATTTCAATACGGTCACCATTTTGAATGACATAGTCGATAGGTACAAGCTTTCCGTTCACTCTTGCACCGACCATTTTATTTCCGACCGCACTATGAATACTGTAAGCAAAATCTACCGGATTGGAACCAGCCGGCAGGTTTTTAACATCTCCGGTCGGTGTAAAGCAGTAAACACTATCTGAGAATAAATCCAAGTCATTCTTTAACAAACTTAAAAACTCTTTGTTATCCGATAAATCCCTTTGCCACTCAAGTATCTGCCGAAGCCAGGTAAGCTTCGCTTCCTCTGTATCTCTTGTATTTTTACCATCTTGACCTTCTTTATATTTCCAATGAGCAGCAATACCATATTCTGCCGTACGATGCATTTCAAAAGTACGAATCTGTATTTCAAACGGCTGTCCATTTGGACCAATCAAAGTGGTATGAAGTGACTGATACATATTTGGTTTCGGCATTGCAATGTAATCTTTAAAACGCCCCGGTATCGGCTTATACATCTCATGAATGACTCCTAGAGCTGCATAACAATCCTTCACGGTGTCCACAACAATTCGTACCGCAAATAAGTCATAGATTTGCTCTAGGGTTTTCCCCTGGTTTACCATCTTTTTATAGATACTAAAGAAATGCTTTACCCTGCCATCTATCTTTGCTGAAATGTTTGCTTCTTTAATATGCTTCCCCACATCTTCTACGATGCTATTAATAAAAGCTTCCCGCTCTTCTTTTTTTGATGCAATCTTCTCATTCAGTTCCTTATAAACCTCGGGTTCTAAGTACTGCAGTGATAAATCATCCAACTCTATCTTTATTTTTGAAATACCAAGACGCTGTGCAATTGGAGCATAGATATCCATTGTTTCCCTGGATTTCTCTATTTGCTTTTTTGACGTCTGATACTGCATCGTTCTCATGTTATGAAGTCTGTCTGCCAATTTAATTAGAATAACACGAATATCCTTTGCCATTGCAAGAAACATCTTACGTAGATTTTCAGCTTGGATTTCCACCTTATCCTTTGAATAATTTAATTGGGTTAACTTTGTAACACCATCTACTAACAGAGCTACTTCTTCTCCGAATTCCTTCGTCAGCTCTGCTGTCGTTAATATGGTATCTTCCACAACATCGTGAAGAATACCTGCGACAATTGTTTCCTTATCAAGTTCTAATTCTGCAAGGATAATTGCTACACAAAGAGGATGTATAATATAAGGTTCCCCTGATTTACGCATCTGCTTTTTATGTGCAAAAGCCGCAATTTTATAAGCCTTCTCAACAATTTCTAAATCAGTGGATGGATGATAGGCGCGAATGGTCTTAAGCAAAATCTCATAGAGTTCCTCAGGACTTGTAAAATCAGATGGAACAACACCTATTTTACGGTCTTTTTGATATTTGATCGCAGTTTCCATCCGGATTAAGTCAGTACTTCCATCTTGAAGAACGGCAGTGTCATCTTGTAAGATGCCACTAACATTATGAAGTTTTTTCGGCTCTAAGTTTGTGTCTATACTCTGTTTTATCGATTTCTCCATAAGAACCATTCCTTTCGTTTCGGGGGCAATTAAGCTTATCTTCTTATTATAATAAGAAAAGTTGAAAAAATCAATCTTTTTGACATTCTATGACTGTTCTATGACTAATTCATGCGATTTTAGAAAGAATAGAACGAAAAAAGAGTGTACAAATCTATTTCACACATTTAGGCCGTATCTTTCCCTTAAAGAAAGACCCCCTTCAGTTTGAAATAGTAATTTTGTACACCCTCCAAGTATGCTGTTTTATTTACCAGCATATTTTATTACAGAAGCAACATCATAGCCCTTTAATTTCTCTCTTCCCTTAAGGCCTTCTAATTCCATAAGGAAAACAATCTTTACAACTTTTCCACCCAATTGTTCGATTAGCTTTGTGATTGCCTCAATAGTTCCCCCAGTAGCGATTAAGTCGTCGATAATAACAACCTTTTGTCCTTGCTTAATGGAGTCCTTATGCATTTCTATCGTTGCGGTACCATACTCTAATGCATATTCCATCTCAACAGTTTCACAAGGAAGTTTTCCCTTCTTTCGAACCGGGATAAATGCCTTATTTAAATTATATGCAATCGGTACTCCAAAGATAAATCCTCTGGATTCCGGACCAACAATTACATCAAAATCAAGTCCTACAAGAGTTTCCTGCATCTGCTCAATAGACATCTTTAAGCTATCTTTATCTTGTAAAACACTGGTTACATCACGAAAAATAATTCCTTCCTCTGGAAAATCCGGAATGCTTCTCACATACTCTTCTAACTTCTTCATTAACATCATACCTTTCCTTTACTCTTCTCCCCATGAAAATCCAATCTGCCGGCAGATTCCTTCCGCATACAGACTCAAGTACTGAAAGCAGGTACTATCTACCTGCTTAAATAGAACGTAACTAACATCTACTCAACTTAATTATTATATCACTAATCTGTCCAAATGGTAAAGAAGTTTATTTTAAATCATTAAATTCCTGCAATAAAGAATTGACTTCCTCTTTCTCAAATCGTTCAAAAAATTCACTTCTTTTTTCCGTTAACTTAATAGGTTTTTTGTGATTATAACGAAAAGCTTCTTCCAAGTTGCTTTCCTCAAATTCAAATCGATACGAAATCTTATTCCAAATATCCTCTCCAAGCTTGGTGTTAATCATTAATATGCTTGTACCTTTATTATCAAACATATCAGGTTTTGCATACTGAATCCCCCAAAAATCCCCCATTGTTAAATCACCTACCCGGTTCGTATATACAAAAGAGCATTGGCTGCAGGCAGGCCGTGCTATATTGTCCTTAATAAAACTGCGATAATAATTATTTCTTCTTGCTCTTACCCTGAGTGGGCCTCGATTTGTAAATTCAACGACCATAGTATTATCAAGGGCAAGCCATCCCTTTGATTTATCTCGAAAGTTAACTTTTTTTACTTTTGATTTGAAACGTGACTCTAAATACTGAACATACCGGCGGAAGACAAGCGGAGATGGTCCGGCATGGCAAAGAACTTCACTTACAATTAGATTGTCATAACTTTTCCTTAGAAAGGCACGAAGTCCTGCCGCTTCACAGGGTAAAGAAGAAAAAAGAACCGTTTCACCTTTATCTAAAAGTTTCTTAACCTTTCGAAACATACCGGTAAAATCACTTTTGGTATACTTTGCTCCATAGAATTCCTTGGCTTCTTCCATGGTATGTGCAATCGAAGATACTGCGTTCATATCCTGATCATACTTAACTCCTACTACATATCCTTTTAATTCTTCAATGACATATTGAACCAATTCCGGAAAGATACCGCCGGAAGAACTATTTGTTCTTACCTTTAGTTTTTTATTATTTACTGCATATACAACCGGATAACTTTTTGCATAGGAAATTGTCTGCGGATTTTCCCTTTTTACACAGATTTTTTTACACAGCATACATTTGACGCATTTATTATGATCTACGACCGGATAGATAAACCCTTCCTCATCCGACTTCATTTCAATGGCGTTATAAGGGCATACTTCTCTACAAGCCGTACATCCACAGCACTCAATCTTTTTAATATCCGTGGGACAATCAACATACATCTCATAGCCAGACGACCTTAATAAATGCCGTACTTTCTTCTTATGCTCTTCTCTGTTCGCTCTGATACGTTTTCTATATTCTTTTTGGTCTTTTTCATAAGTAGACAGTAAGGTGTCATAATAACTAATGTCTTTTACAGAAAGATCAGATACCATCAGATTTGACAAACCCAATTCCATTAATATGCCTGCTGCTAAGACCTCTTGTGTTTTTTCCGATACTAATAAAAATGGTTTTTCATATAAAAGAGCCATGAATGCGATAAACCCTGAATCCGTAACGACTATCTTAGCATGCCGAAGATAAGATAAGAATTCTTTGATATCTTGATCTGTATAACTTCGTAAACTGGAAAAATTCATATCTGCCATTTCGTTCACTACTAACTTAAGTTTTTTTTCCTCGGCAAGATAATTCAGAAACTCTAATTTTTCCCCCGTAGGACGCTCGTAATAGGAAAGTAAAAAATCTTCATTTATTAATTTCCGTTTTGCAAGATGATGATAACTCTTTTGTTGGATTAAGAGGACAGAGTCCCGTAAATAATGGATTGGGTAATATTCCTTGAGATTGGCATCTTTCACATTCTGCCATATTTTCTCGTCTGCCACCAAATAAACATCAAATAACTTATAATATCCTGTGTCCTCATTAAGCTGCGAGCTTCCTTCCACCACAGTATAAAACTCATAAGCAATTTCTTTAGCTCCCAGTTTTTCTTCCTCCTTATTCGGAAAGGAATGATGAATTACAACTGTCATATGTTCCATTTCTTTTAATGCTTCTTGTAACGCATAAGTAGACAACCAAGCATCCAGATTCATACTATTTAAATCAGCTACAATCCCTATTTTCATGCTTTACCTCATTTCTGCACAGTTAAATCTTGTGATTGCAGTACAGACACAAACTTGCTTCTGTCAATTTTCCCTGCCACAGATTATACTTTTGTATTACTATCCCCAAAGTATTTTGTAGTATGTATCTGCCTATATTGGAAACCATTATGAATTACAGTCCGGTCCTATTAAATTTGATGATAAACCCCTAAAAATCTTCGCAGAAAACAAAATCGTATCTCTACTTTCAGGCTTATGTTTTTATGAATTTTTTAGGAAGAGTTTAATGAGAGATTAGTATTACCTCAATACTTATAAAAAAGAAGTAAGAACTAAAGCCTCCTGCTGTGATTCGTAATGTTTCACATTAAAAAGGTATTGTCCTTACTTCTTTATTATTTTATTTCGTATTGCATTAGTCTATGTTTCAGTATACTTTTACAACTAATGCAAACCACCTCTTCTTTTTCGATGTCATCCGATTACTTTGCTTTGTTCCTAAGGTCATTATAACTTTCTAATAAAGGATCAATTCTTTCCTTTCCTAAACGTTTAAATAATTCCTCCCGTTCCGGCTTATACGGGCAAGGTTTGTTATGATTATATTTAAATAATTCTTTTATATCTCTTTCTTTCATATAGAAGGAATCTTTTATTTCTTCAAGAATCTTCCCGCCCTTTTTGGTATTTACCATGATAGCGCTGGTACCTTTATCATCAAACATTTCTTCATCAATGTGATGGATTCCCCAGAAGTCTCCAAGGGTAATATCTCCCACACGCTTTCTGCCAACAAAACTGCATTTCGAACAGCCTGGACGTCCTATGTTATCTAATAAAAAATTTCTGAAGTAATTATTTCTTCTGGAATTTACTACAAGCGGCTTGCGGTCTTGAAACTCTATCACCATACTGCATTTATGGATTAACCACCCATTTCTCTTATCACGGAACACTACATTGGTAATCGGAGATTTGTATTTTATCGAAAGGAACTTAAGATATGTCTTAAATACCTTAGGGGATGGTGCCGCATGACATAAGATTTCGCAAAGGAACAGATTGTCATAGTCCTTACGCAAGTATGCTTTTAAACCGGCACATTCGCATGGCAATCCGGAATATAAAACAAACTTTCCTGTATTTAACTGCTCTCTCACCTTTGCATATACTCCATCAATTTCACTCTTTACATATTTAGAACCATAGAAGGCTTTCACATCCTTCATTGTGCTCGCTAATGCTGATACCGCATTCATATCTCTATCAAATTTTACGCCAACAACAATACCTTCTTGCTGCTCGATTGCATACTTTGATAATACATGGAAAACACCACCCGAAGTACTAGCCATTCTGGCACCTTCATCCTTATTAATTGCACTGTAAACCTTCGGATAATCTGCTTCATAAGATACAATCTGTGAATTCTCTCTTTTTACACAGACTCTTTCGCAAAGACCGCAATGAATACACTTTTCCTTGTTCACATTTGGATAATAAAATCCTTCCTTATCCTGTATCATCCGGATAGCATCGGTTGGACATACCTCCTTGCATGCATAACACCCACAACACTCACCTCGTGTTATTTTAGTCGGACAATTTACCGGCTGGTCTAAGTTTAACACTCCCAGCAAATCAAATAAACGTTCTATCAAATCCAGGCGGTACTTATCCAACTGTTTATGAACTTTATGCGGATGTTTTATGTTATATGCCATCAAGGAGGTTTCTGAAGGCCTTCCCTGAAAATAGTGTTCCATTAAAGACAGCTTTTGTAAGAAACGTTTGATTTTTCCTTGTGTCATTCCCTGATCGAAGCAAATCAAAGGTTTTTTCATTAATATTGCAAAATAAGCCGTTGCAAAAGAATCAGTAACTATTAATTTAGCATCTCGGATATAAGCCAGATACCTGGACGGAAGGAAAATCTCAGTAACTTTTTCAAATCCGTAAAAAGTGCGGTTATAGGCTTTTGATATTACTTCTAGCTTATTTGCTTTTGCAATCCTTCGTATGGATGGAATAATTCCGGCTTTGTCCGTTTCACAGTCCATAAATACATAGGTCTTCTCTTTTGTCGTCTCCTCCATAATTTTTTCATAATCTTCCAGACCACAAAACAATAATGCTTCTGAAATCTCAGTCTTTGGTTCGAAACTTCTTTGATAAAAATCTATGTAATTCGCATTGGAATTTGTTGTATCAATCGTAGACTTATGATTGATAATCACAAAACTATCTGTTTTCTCTGATTTATCCGGATTCAAAGACAATTGCTCTTTAATAAACCCTTCCATGGCGGCTCTTACTTCATTTAAGTCTACATATACATGCTGGCGCTGAACTAAGGCATCAAATAAGCTCCTTCTATGAGTGGTTTTAGCGGCTTTGTATGCAACATTATCCCTCTTACGATACCAATAGCAATCAACAGCTTGATCCTCTAACACTTTTTTCACTGCATATGCCTGCAAAAGACTCTCCAGCTCTGGTTTTGCATAGCCGATGATTCCAATCTTCACGATAAGAACCTCCCTTCTCTTAATCTATTACAGTATAAAGGAGTTAAACAAGTTATGCAATCTATATTTTTTTAGTGAATATGGGTTAAAATAGCAAGAAGAAAAGGGGGAAACCGCATTTGCAGTTTACCCCTTTTTATAATTCAAATTAAATCTTTGCTATATCGATTAAACTTAACTCGTTATCCGCCACATTTTCTAAACTGGTCAGCAATGCATTCGCTGTATCGAGAGAAGTTAAGCAGGTAACCCCGGTTTCAATCGACATACGACGGATTAAGAAACCATCTCTGGATTTATCACGGCCTTGGGTTGGAGTATCTACCACTAAGTCAATCTCATGCCCAAGAAGTAAGTCAAGAATGGTTGGAGCTTCTCCGTCTAACTTCTGAACCGGAATTGCTTCTACTCCATTTTCTTTTAATACCCTCGCAGTACTTCTTGTTGCATAAATCTCGTATCCAAGTGCCTTAAATCTTCTGCCTACCGATACCGCTTCTAATTTATCCGCATCCTTTACGGTAAGAATCATCTTCTTATGTTTCGGCAGATTTATACCAGCACCAAGGAAAGCCTTATATAATGCTTCATTAAAAGTCTTTGCAATACCAAGGCACTCTCCTGTCGACTTCATCTCCGGTCCTAAACCGATGTCCGCACCACGCAGCTTCTCAAAAGAGAATACCGGCATTTTAATTGCAATATAATCTGCAACCTTGGCAAGTCCGGTTCCATATCCTAAATCTGCAATCTTTTCACCAAGTACAGCTTTCGAAGCAAGTTCAACAATTGGAATATTGGTTACTTTACTAATGTATGGTACGGTACGGGAAGACCTCGGATTAACCTCAATAACATATACTTCTTCATTATATACAATAAACTGGATATTGATTAAACCGATAACATTTAAGGACTTCGCTAATTTTCTTGTATAATCAACGATTACCTGCTGTACCTTATCACTTACACTTTGTGCCGGATATACAGAGATACTATCTCCTGAATGGATTCCAGCTCTTTCGATATGCTCCATAATACCAGGGATCAAGATATCCTCACCATCACATACCGCATCTACTTCTACTTCTTTTCCCATCAGATACTTATCCACCAGGATTGGATGCTCTTGCACGTTACGATTGATAATCTCCATAAATTCACAAACATCATCGTCACAAATGGCGATTTGCATACCCGCACCACCAAGCACGTAGGAAGGACGAACCAACACCGGATAGCCTAACTGATTCGCTGCTGCAATTGCTTCCTCCGTTGTAAATACTGTCTTGCCGGCAGGTCTGGGAATACAGCATTTCTCCAGAATTTCATCAAATAATTCGCGGTCCTCCGCAGCATCAACATTTTCAGCACTGGTGCCTAAGATTGGTACTCCCATCTTAAGAAGTGCTTCTGTCAATTTTATCGCTGTCTGGCCGCCAAACTGTACTACTGCCCCATCCGGCTGCTCAAGATCTACAATATTCTCTACATCCTCCGGGGTTAACGGCTCAAAGTAAAGCTTGTCTGCAATATCAAAGTCGGTACTAACCGTTTCGGGGTTGTTATTTACAATAATTGTCTCGAAACCATTCTTGCTCATAGACCATGTTGCATGTACGGAACAGTAGTCGAATTCGATACCCTGTCCGATACGGATTGGGCCGGAACCAAGTACTAATACTTTTTTCTTTGTTTTAACCGCGTCTACCTCATTCTCACTGTCAAAGCAGGAATAGTAATATGGAGTCTGTGCTTCAAACTCAGCGGCACAGGTATCAACCGTCTTAAAGGCTGCATGAATTCCATATTCCTCTTTACGAAGTTTCTTCACTTCTTCTAACGTCTTACCACTAAATTGTGCAATCACACGATCCGGGAACTCCATGCGTTTCGCTTCTAACATCAGCTCTTTTGTTAATGGCTCTTCACTTAAACGTTTCTCCATCTCGGTAAGGATCGCAATTTTATCAATAAACCATAAGTCTATCTTCGTAATTTCATTAATCTCTTTTGGTGTAATTCCACGGCGGATAGCTTCTGCGATAACAAAAATACGTCTATCATCAATCAAATGCAGCTTCTCACGAATATCTTCCACACTGTCTTTGCTATAATTACCGCAATTCATACTATAGATGTTTTGCTCCAGGGAACGCACCGCTTTCATAAGTGCACCTTCAAAGTTTGTACAGATACTCATAACCTCGCCGGTTGCCTTCATCTGAGTCGTTAAAGTTCTCTTTGCCATAATAAACTTATCAAATGGCCACTTTGGTATCTTTACTACACAGTAGTCAAGTGCCGGTTCAAAACTTGCTACAGTTTTTCCTGTAATTGCATTTGGAATTTCATCTAAGGTGTAGCCAAGTGCAATCTTTGCGGCAACCTTCGCTATAGGATATCCGGTCGCTTTAGAAGCAAGTGCGGAGGAACGGCTGACACGAGGATTAACTTCGATTACACAGTATTCAAAACTATCCGGCTTTAACGCATATTGTACATTACATCCACCTGTAATATTTAACTCTGTAATAATGTTTAAGGCAGAGGTACGCAACATCTGATATTCTTTATCGGATAAGGTTTGGGATGGAGCAACTACGATACTATCTCCGGTATGAACACCTACCGGGTCTAAGTTTTCCATATTACATACAGTGATGCAGTTTCCTGCACTATCTCGCATTACTTCATATTCAATTTCCTTCCATCCGGCAATGCAGCGCTCAATTAAGCACTGTCCAACACGGCTAAGGCGTAATCCATTGGTACAGATATCGATTAGCTCTTCTTTTGACGCTGCGATACCACCTCCGGAACCTCCAAGGGTATAGGCGGGACGAATTACAACCGGATATCCGATGGTCTCAGCAAAATCGACTGCAGCCGCTACTGTAGTAACCACAACACTGGCGGCACAAGGTTCCCCGATTTTCTCCATTGTATTCTTAAATTCCAAACGGTCTTCCGCCTTTTTAATCGTTAATGAGGTGGTACCGATAAGCTTTGTTCCGGTTTCAGCTAAAAATCCGGATTCCTCCAGCTCCATAGCAATATTTAGCGCTGCCTGACCTCCAAGGGTCGGAAGTACGCTATCTGGTTTCTCTTTTAAAATAATCTTCTTTACTACATCCGGAGTTAATGGCTCAATATAAACCATATCTGCAATATCTTTATCTGTCATGATCGTTGCCGGATTTGAATTAACCAATACAACGGTAACCCCTTCTTCCTTTAACGAACGACATGCTTGGGTACCTGCATAATCAAACTCTGCTGCCTGGCCAATGACAATCGGACCGGAACCAATTACTAAAACTTTCTTAATGTCTTTATTCTTTGGCATTACGCATTTACCTCCATCATCTTTATAAACTCATCAAATAGGAACTCGGAGTCCTGCGGACCGGCACACGCCTCCGGATGGAACTGTACCGTAAAGATATTTTTGTTCTTATACTTAAGTCCCTCTATTGTCTTATCGTTTGCATTGATAAAGCAGACTTCTGCCTTTGCCTCATCAATGCTGTCTTCCACTACCACATAGCCATGGTTCTGGGAGGATAGATATACACGGCCAGTTTCCAAATCTTTCACAGGATGGTTCGCTCCACGATGCCCGTACTTCATCTTCTTGGTAGAAAAGCCGTTTGCAAGCGCCATTAACTGATGTCCCAGACAAATTGCAAAGATTGGAATGTTCGATTCATGCAATTTCTTAATTTCTTCAATAATTCCAACACACTCTGCCGGGTCTCCAGGTCCATTGCTCAGCATAATTCCATCCGGGTTCGCTGCTAAGATTTCCTCAGCCTTTGTATCCGCCGGATAAACCGTAACTTCGCAGCCTCTCTTTAATAAACAATGTTCAATGTTCTTTTTTGAACCAAAATCCATTAATGCTACTTTATAATGTACCTTTATTAAATTTTCATCTTCTGCTAACTTATTTAAATAAGCGATTCCTGCAGTTCCCTGCATACAAGACATTGCTATTTCGCCTAAACAAACACCACTTTTTTCCGCCTTCTCAATTGCCTCCTTCATTTCAGGAGATGCCATGTAGGTCATCTTTGCAATCTCAAAGTCGGTTGGAATAAAGTTTTCATGGGTTGTAACCTTCTTCTCTTTACAGCTTACCCTGCCAACCGCCCCCGTTACCTTATATTCCTTTAACGCTTTTACTACCTCTTCCGTTACGAAATTTTCATTCGTAGTTATCATACCATTCATTGTACCGCTTTCTCGAAGAATCTTCGTTAAGCATCTTGTATCCACACCTGAGATTCCAGGAATGTCATTCTTAATCAGGAATTCCTCCAAACTAAACTCAGATCTAAAATTACTAGGTACACGGGATATCTCTCTTACAATAAATCCATTCGGCCATGCCTCTAAGGATTCCATGTCCGATGAACAAACACCATAATTGCCAATGAGTGGATATGTCATTACCACCGCCTGGCCAACATAGGATGGATCCGTTAATATCTCCAGATAACCTGTCATTGAGGTATTAAATACGATTTCACTAATAACCTCTCTTTTCGAACCAATATGCTTACCTTCGAAAATGTGTCCGTCTTCCAGTATCAGAAAAGCCTTCATACAAATCCTCCTATTTTTTATGTTATGTTTTTTTGGTTCCCCCACTTGAGTGTATATTTTTCCCATTTTCTGTCTAAAAAAATAAGATATATCGCCTCTTCACTTATTTCATGTGACCATGAAAATTAAGGGGATACATCTTAAGTCCTGAGGCTTAAATTTTGCAAATAAATACTCAAATTGTTAAAATGATACCATACCAGCTGCAAAAATACAAGCACTATTTATTCATATTTATGATAGAAAATGCACTCCAAAACCATAGACCGATTGTGCAAATTTACTTATTCCTGCTAACGACAGCAGCTTAGGAAGCCGGTATCCATTCTGTTTAGACAGCAAGAACTTAGAATATCATGTACTTGCACCAATCAGGATTTTATCGCATACCATATCTTGAACCAGTATATTGAGGTAGTAAATCATGATATACAATCCGCACTCTTCTCATTACTCAGCCTTTCATCAAGGATTGGGCATAGAGAAAGATTTATATTTACCTACTAGGGAGAAACAAATATTTCGAACGAATATGATGCCGCGTATTGATCACAGGGTATATCCTGCTCAAGTGGAGACACAGCCACTAGGCGGTCTTTCCGTCGATGTAATCTCTGCCAGAGATAACCGGCCTGTCAGCAACGCTACCGTTGATATTAACTTTACCGGTGATCCGTCTCCTCAGCCTTTAGAAGAAGTTACAACTGATGATACAGGAAGAACAGGCATGATAGAATTACCGGCACCCCCTTTGGATTACAGTTTAGAACCAAGTGCTCCTATGCCATATTCCGAATATACTTTGACAATAAGAGCTCCTGGATTTGAACCTGTCGTCATAACCGGAGCACAGATTCTGCCGACTGTAAATGCCAGACAAAATATCACATTAGACCCTACGCCTTCAGAAGGAGTCATGGATACAGCAGAATCTTTTGTGATACCGCCACATACCTTATATGGAGATTATCCTCCCAAGATTCTGGAATCTGAAATAAAACCAATCGATGAATCTTCTGAAATTGTACTTCCAAATGTTGTTATACCAGAATTCATTATCGTCCATGATGGGCCTCCTTCCGATAGTTCAGCAACAAATCATTGGGTTCGATATCGGGATTATATTAAAAATGTAGCCTCCAGCGAAATCTATGCTACTTGGCCGGAAGCTACGATTTATGCAAACGTATTAGCGATTCAATCCTTTACTTTAAACCGTGTATTCACGGAGTGGTATCGTAATAGAGGATATAATTTTACGATTACCTCTTCCACTGCCTACGATCATAAATTTATGCCGGGCAGAAACTTCTTTGATCCAATCAGCAGAGTAGTAGATACGATATTTAATAACTTTTTATCCCGTCCAAATGTGAAACAACCAATACTAACACAATATTGTGATGGTAAACGTGTAACTTGCCCGGAGGTAATGTCTCAATGGGGTTCAAAATCCCTTGGAGATCAAGGATATACAGCAATTCAAATTCTTAGATACTATTATGGTGACAGTATTTATATTAATTCAACGTACGAAGTCTCCGGAGTTCCAGTCTCCTTCCCGGGTTACAACTTAACAATAGGTTCCTCCGGTTCCAGCGTTATGCAGCTGCAAGAACAGCTAAATGAAATTGCTGATGTATACTATCCAATTCCTAATATAGCCATAGACGGTGTCTTTGGTCCTGCCACAGCAGAGGCCGTAAGAGCATTCCAAAAACAGTTCGGTCTTCCTGAAACCGGTATCGTTGATCTTCCAACCTGGTATAGAATATCCGGTATTTATGTTGCAATCTCAAGAATTGCTGAATATCAATAAACTTATCATACCTACTTCTTCCATTTTAATATACCAGTGACTCCATTTGATATAAGAAGGGCATTGCATGGATACCTGCCATAAAGGCGGCACCTTTCCCTGCAAAGCCCTTTTTATATTATGTAACTTTCCACTACCACCGGAACTGGCAAGGTTCTCTATGCTCTAACGTGTCAAATTCATATCCTTTGGATGCGATATAGTCAATGATACCTCCTAGTACTTTTGCTGTTAAAGGATTGGTTTGACCATCATGCAATAAAACTACCGGACATTGATATCGATTTAAATCCCTGCTGATATTTTTCTTTATAGAGTAAGCAGTTGGAGATCCAACCGAATCCTCTCCGCTAACATTCCAATCATAATAGATAAACCCCCTTCGATCCATTTCCGCAACCAGTTCTTTTCTTATTCTCTTTAGATAATGATTATAGCTTCCTCCAGGAAAACGATAAATATATGGACGAACTCCGGTTACCTCTTCAATTCGTTGAAATGCTTTATCATAGTCCTTTAAGAAAGAATCCACCGACTTATATACCTTATCATAATCATGCACATAAGTATGTACACCAATAAGATGTCCTCGATTGATAACTTCTTTTAATATGCCGGCATTCTTATCTGTGATTTCTTCTCCGATAACAAAAAAGGTTGCTTTTATTTCCTTCTCATCCAAGACATCCAAGACCTTTAAGGTATTCGCACTTGGTCCATCGTCAAAAGTTAGAAAACAAACCTTCCTTCCATCAGACGGAGACTTATATTCCGCCTGCGAACTTGCATATAAATTCGAATAATGATGAACATAGTCCGGCTCTCTGCTCAAATCACCATCACTCACGTAACCACTATCTACGGTGATACTGGCAGTAATGTCATAATCCCAAATACTGCTGCCTTCCCTCCATACCATTCCTTGCTTGTTTAGCTGTACCTCATTTTCAAGTGTAACAAAAAGAGCTAATTCATCCAGTGATTCATACTCTAATTTACCAATAATACCTGCCGTAGCTTCCTCCTTTGATTTATCATAGAATAACCTTCCGATAAGGGATAGGAAAATTAGGAACAATACTAACATAATAATCTTGTCTTTCATATTAGGCTCCGAATCGTTTGTTACTTTATAATCTATGCTATATGCTTTGTATAACATTCCATAAAAAAGACAGTTGATTAAATAATCAACTGCCGTCTTATCCTAGACTTCTACGGTCCATCCAAGAGTATCTTCGATTTTTCCTAATTGAATGCCTGTTATCGTATCATATATTTTTTGACTAAACTCTCCGATTCCGCCGTCTCCCACCATTAATACATGGTCTTCAAAGCGAAGATGCCCTACCGGAGATATTACTGCAGCCGTTCCTGTACCAAATACTTCTTCTAAGGTACCGTCTTTGCTGGCTTCATAAAGTTCTTCCACCGATATTTTTCTTTCCTCAACCGGAATGTCCCAGTGTTTACATAACGAAAGTACCGAATCTCTGGTTACACCTGGTAAAATACTGCCATTTAGCTCTGGAGTTAACACTTTACCATTAATCTTAAAGAAGATATTCATTGCACCAACTTCTTCAATATATTTTCTTTCCTTACCGTCTAACCATAATACCTGAGAGTATCCTTCTTCATGAGCTTTTACCTGTGAAGCCATGGAAGCCACATAATTACCACCTGTTTTCGCTTCACCGATACCCCCTTTAACGGCTCTTACATACTCATCTTCAATCCATATCTTCACAGGATTTAATCCTTCCGGATAATAAGCACCAACCGGAGATAAGATTATGGCAAACAGATATCGATGGGATGGGCGTACGCCAAGGAAGGGGTCTGTTGCAATTACAAAAGGCCGAATGTACAAAGAAGTGCCCGGTTTTGTAGGAATCCATCTTTCATCCACCTTAACCACAGCCTTTACAGCCTCAACAAAATCCTCTTCCGGCATCGTTGGAATACAAAGCCTCTTATTACTGTTATTTGCACGTTCTGCATTCTTATTTGGACGGAATAATAAAGTTCTTCCTTCCTCTGTCTTATAGGCCTTTAACCCTTCAAACATTTCTTGACCATAGTGAAACACCATAGAAGATGGTTCTAAGGAAAGTGGTCCGTATGGAACAATTCTGGCATCATGCCAGCCCTTTCCTTCTTCATAATCCATAAGAAACATATGATCGGTAAAGATAGTTCCAAACTTTAGTGGATCGTCAGCTGCAGGAAGTTTCTTAGGTGCAGTTGTTTTTTCATATCTGATATCAAGCATCTGTTCATCCTTCTTTCTACATAATTTCCCTTACTTTGTACTGCGGCATACCATATAGGCGGCAACCACTTAAGTAGCATGTATTAAACTCACATTTTCATCACATTACTTCTCGTACGGACAACCCGGTGCAAAGAAAGAATCTGAGGATTTTTGTATTTTGCCTAGGTCACGTTCGTATTATGTAATATATTAGTCTTTCATCCATTAATTTTCAAGTATTTTTTAAAAAACCCACCGATTTGCTTTAATTTCAACTTTTTAATTCGGATAACAGAGCTCATTTTGAATTATATTTCCTATCAGATGGCATAACAGTTCCAAATTATTAATGTCAACCGCAGACATCTTTGATTTTTTTACCGTTCTTTCCAAAGAGATCAAACCAAGGATTCTATTGTCCTTCCTCACCATTGTCTGCATAACAAACGTTAATTTTTGCCTTGTAAATATCTGATAAGCTTGCAATGATTTGCCGATATTCATGTTATCCAGTACGATAACACCATTTGCAGAAAAGTTTTTCTGATATCCTTGCTCCAGCAAATATTTTGCATCTTTATCTTCAGAATAGGTTGTCCCCCAATGCATAGCTAACCGCAATTCTTTTCCGTAATAAACATTGATTTTTTCAAACTGGTATAGTTCACCTAACTTACTAAGCACCTCTGCTATTCCAGCTTTTTTCTTTTCAAATAACAATTGTATCATTTCAGAAAAAATATTTGTATTATTACATCCTGCATAAACGTTATCCATGGATAAAAGATTAGGATTTAAAAACTTGCAGCTAATCTCCCCGTGTTTTGCAGGATTATAAATAATATACCGGTTTTTTCCCTTTTCCTTTGCAAGATATAAGCTATAGTCTGCCTTCTGAAAAAGTTCTTTATATGATATCCCATCGGTGGGATATTCTACACAGCCCATGGAACATGTAACATGAATATTATTTTGTGAACCAACATAGGCATAAGCAACATTTTCTCTTATCGCCTTTAATACATTTCTTAAGCTCTTTTCATCGTCCACATTTTCTAAGATGGCAAACAGTTCATCTCCGCCTATTCTTCCGACTACTCCATGGTCACCAACCATCTTTTTTACAATATTCGCTACTTTTACAATAGCCTCATCACCGAACATATGACCATAAGTATCATTTATTGTTTTAAAATTATCAACATCTAAAATTAAAAATCGAAATTTATCCTTACCGGCATATTGAATCTTTTGTTCTGCAAGCTGAGTTATCGCTCTCTTATTTAATAGGCCCGTCAGAGCATCCCGATTCATCAAATCAGAAAAGAAATCTTCTTTTTCATCATTCGCTAATTTCTCGATTTCAATAAGTCCAACGATTCTAGCCAGCTTCATCCTTTCATGAACTGCACTGCCTCGAATAATCCAACGGACAACTTCTTTTCCCTTTGTTAAGATGCTATTGATAAGCTGATAGTAAAAGTTTGATTTGCCCTCCATTAAATCTTCACACATACTGCCAAGGATAGCTTGTTCCTTCTCTCTCACATACCCATTGTCCAATATTTCTTTTTTCCACTCAATCAGGGGCTGCTGTGCTGCTATTACCTTTTGATTACCACTCATCCAATAATATGTAAAAATCGTTGTATTCACATCATAAGTAAAATAGAGATTATGAGATAGGCTTAAAATAGTTCGATAATCCATAATCTCGTACTTTTGTTTCGTTATCACCTGCTGGAAAGCCTTGATGTTATAAAGCCGTATTTGATATAAGGCACCGTCCATATAGGGAATGCCACGATTCTCCACGATATAGTATGTAATATAAAACTGTCCATCTTCTAATTGAATATGAAAAACTCCATTTTGTGTTTCGTTTTCCTGTAACCCCCGAACCATTTGGCAAAACGCTTCCTGATCTTCCTTTTGTATTAACAGGAGAAGTGAATAGGGATAGCACTTCCCTTCATCAATAATTTGGTAAATACCTTCATCCCCTACTCTAATACGAAAATCACTATCAAAGGTAGCACATCCTACATATGCTCTTGTCAGTATTTTATTTTCATCCATTTACTCACCTCTTAGAGATATTGATATCAATAAGTTCGATTACAAAATCACCAAGCTAACTTCTTCAGTATCGAATCTGTAGGCAAAAGCACGGGGATTTTCATTCTATATACTTTCCTATTATAGCATACTAAAATTAAAAATCAAATTTTTCTATGACTTTTGACCTAGTGACTAACCAAAATTATTCAGCCAGCTACCTTGCGCTGCAAAAAAAGATACAACCTTTTCATGAATGATTGTATCTTTTTTATCGATATCTCTTAACTTAATAAGATATGTTTTAGCATTATGTTGTTAATGTTCCGTGTATTTCACAGGTACTTTCAGTATCTAAAAATTGCTTTATGTTCGATGCATTCACATACTTTGTCGCTATTCCTTCTTTTACCACCAATAGGGTAGGTGCCTGCATAATATGATACTGCTTGGCTAATTCTACATTCTCCTCAGCATCAATTACCTGATAATCCACACCATCCAAATATCCCTTCACCAGCTTGCAATTTGGACACGTCCTTGTCGTAAACAAATAGCATCCATCCTTAGATAACTCTGCCTCATTATCATCCAGATTTAATGTGATTGCAGCTTCTTCGAAACCCTTCCTGGAATTACTAAGCATATGACCGTCATGCAATGCATTGGATAGGTTGTACTCCACCCTATTTTTGTATTCTTGCGATTTCCCTTCATTCCAATTTTGTACCGGACGATAATATCCGGTAATTCTACTATAAACCTCTGCCGGCCCGCCGCACTCCGGACATACAAAGTTCTCTCCTTTAATATATCCATGATTTTTACAGATGGAGTAGGTTGGTGACATCGTATAATAAGGTAATTTATAGTTTTCTGAAATCGCTCGAACTAATTTAGCGGCAGCTTCCCAATCTGGTAATTTCTCCCCTAAGAAAGCATGAAATACGGTACCGGAAGTGTATAACGTTTGCAACTGATCCTGAACATCAAGTGCAGAGAAAACATCATCGGTATAATCTACCGGAAGATGAGAACTATTTGTATAATAAGGTGTATCTCCTTCTTTTCCGGCTGTTAAGATATCCGGCCAACGTTTCCTATCATGCTTTGCAAGACGATAACTAGTGGATTCTGCCGGTGTTGCTTCCAGATTATATAGGTCTCCATACTCTACCTGATAATCACCCAGACGCTCCCTCATATGATTTAAAACTTCCACTGTAAATTGTTTTGTTTTCTTATCTGTCATATCTTTACCAAGCCATCTTGCATTCAATCCGACTTCGTTCATACCGATCAAACCAATGGTAGAGAAATGATTGCCGAAGGTTCCAAGGTAACGTTTTGTGTATGGATATAACCCTTCTTCCAACAATTTCGTGATAACCTTTCTCTTTACCTTTAAGGATCTTGCTGAAATATCCATCATACGGTCAAGTCTTTGATAAAATTCTGCCGGATTTGCTGATACATATGCAATCCGCGGCATGTTAATCGTAACAACACCCACCGAACCGGTACTTTCTCCGCTCCCAAAGAAGCCACCGGTTTTCTTACGCAACTCACGTAAATCAAGTCTTAGACGGCAGCACATGGAACGAACATCACTTGGTTCCATATCAGAGTTAATATAATTAGAGAAATAAGGAGTGCCATACTTTGCTGTCATTTCAAACAATAATCGATTATTTTCCGTATCTGACCAATCAAAATCCCTCGTGATGGAATAAGTAGGAATTGGATATTGGAAACCCCGACCGTTTGCATCACCCTCAATCATAATTTCAATAAAGGCTTTGTTTACCAGATCCATCTCTTTCTTACAATCTTTATATTGAAAGTCCATCTCTTTTCCACCGACGATACATCGCAGTTCCGCTAAGTCATTCGGCACTGTCCAGTCCAGCGTAATATTGGAGAAGGGTGCTTGTGTTCCCCAACGGCTTGGAGTATTCACTCCATAAATGAAGCATTGAATGCATTGTTTTACTTCTTCATAGCTTAGGTTGTCTACTTTCACAAATGGAGCCAGGTAAGTATCAAATGAGGAGAAAGCTTGGGCACCTGCCCATTCGTTCTGCATAATACCTAAGAAGTTTACCATCTGGTTACATAATGTAGAAAGATGTTTCGCCGGAGATGAGGTGATTTTACCAGGAATACCGCCAAGGCCTTCTTTGATTAGTTGTTTTAACGACCAGCCTGCACAATAACCTGTTAGCATGGATAAATCATGAATATGTATGTCAGCGTTACGATGCGCATTTGCAATTTCTTCATCATAAATCTCCGACAACCAGTAGTTTGCAGTTATCGCTCCGGAATTATGTAGAATTAATCCTCCAACAGAATAGGTAACGGTAGAATTTTCTTTTACTCTCCAGTCCTCTTCCTTAACGTAGGTATCTACAATTTCTTTATAATCTAAAATAGTAGATTTCATATTACGTATTTTCTCTCTATTCTTACGATAAAGAATATAGGCTTTTGCTACATCGGTATATCCGGATTGCTCAAGTACATGCTCCACACTGTCTTGAATATCTTCTACCGTAGCCGTACCGTCCTTCAACTTGGTTTGAAAATCTGATGTAACACGCAAGGACAACAAATTAATGATATCCTCATTATAAAGTTTTTGCGTAGCATTGAATGCTTTCGCTATGGCATTACTGATTTTTGAAAGCGCAAATTCGGCTATTTCACCATCCCGTTTCACAACTTTAATCATGTGTACTTCTCCCTTCTTACCTACATTGTTCAATAATAAATTCTATCAGAAAGCAATAGCAACGTCAAGGTAAACTACTACATATATTTTATGTCTTTAGTCCTACCACTACATATTGTGTTTATATCAAAAGTCCGGAAAGTAGCTTAAACACACGGTTTTCGTGATGTTTCGCTTCTGCCGGACTATTTTCTAAACACAATATATTCTATTTTTTAAATAATATTACGAAGTTATTACAGCAGTTTCCTTCGATTTGCTTTACTTATTTTGAAGCAATTGACTGGCAAGATCCTTTGGCACATAAGCTTTTACAAAAATGCCGTCTTCCTGATATTCTTCACAAAGCAGCTGCCCATACTTACGAACCGTTTGTATATTTCCTGCTTCTTGATAAGAAAATGTATGCTCAATTAAAACCTTTGCTTCTTTTAACACTTCTTCCATTCGATTTAGAAGCTCTGCAATACCATCTCCTTGCTTTGCAGAAATTTTTACCGTTTTATCTGCCTTTAAATCTTTCATCGGTTCTTCTTCGCTAACAAGATCTTGTTTATTAAAGACAGTAATTACGGTTTTGTCTGTAATTTTCAGCTTTTTTAATGTTTCATAAACGATATGCATCTGTTTATAAGCTTGAGAATTTGATGCATCCACCACATGTATAATAATATCAGCATACTTTGCTTCTTCCAGGGTGGAACGGAAGGCATCAATCAAATGATGCGGCAGCTTTCTAATAAAGCCAACCGTATCAGTAAGTAGAATCTGCTGCCCGCTCTCTAAGGAAAGATTCCTGGTAGTTGGGTCCAGTGTAGCAAATAGCATGTCGGCTTCTAATACATCCGCCTCAGTAAGGCGATTTAGCAATGTCGATTTTCCTGCGTTTGTATATCCAACAATTGCTACAACCGGAATAGGATTCTTTTTACGCAGGGAACGTGCGACCTCCCTATTTTTCTTGATATCTTCCAGTTCTCTATTTAACTGCGCTATTCTATCTTTAATCAAACGGCGGTCAATCTCAAGTTTCTTTTCACCAGGTCCTCTGGTACCAATGCCACCACCAAGTCTTGATAGCGAATTTCTCATGCCAATTAATCTAGTAGACCGGTATTTTAACTGTGCCAATTCAACTTGAATTTTACCCTCCCTTGTACTCGCATGCTGTGCAAAAATATCTAATATGATCATGGTACGATCCATTACTTTTACTTGCAGTACATCTTCAAGATTTTTTAATTGAGCAGGTGATAATTCATCATCACAGACAACTCCAGTGGCGCCTAACTGTTCCACCAGAATACGGATTTCATCCATCTTTCCCTTTCCTACATAGGTTCCAGGGTGAATATTCTCTCGATTCTGAATAACCCTTCCCACCGTTACGGCACCGGCCGTCTCTACCAGTTCCATAAGTTCATCCACTGATTCTTCGGTATCATCATTATCATTATCGCTGACAGCGACAAGAATTACCTTCTCTTTCTCTTCCTTTATTTCATATAATTCTGACATAATTATGGTTGTCCTCCTTATGGCTTGCCTACCGCTTCTGATGTTTCATTCTTCTCCGGCTTACTTGTATCTGTCACATTATTTGCCCCTTCCACCCTAGTCTTTAGGAAGGTAGCATCTTTTTTCGCATCAGCATCTTCCGGGTACCGTTTCAGATATTTTTCCATCTTCTCATATGCCGCCTTAAAATCACCGGTTTTTTCTAACAATATAATTTCATTTCTTAAAAGCTGCTGTTCTATCGATACATCTGAGTATCTTTTTGCTTTTTTCAAGGTGCTGGTTGCCTTATCATACTCTTCCTCATTAAGATAACAGGTCAATAGCTGGTTGTAAAACATTGCGGAAACTATACCGTTCGATTCCTCAAAAGCCTCAAAATACTCAATTGCTTGCTTATAATTTCCTTCTGCAATACTGATTTCCCCAAGAAAGTAATTTGCTTCTATAAAGCCATTTTTTAAAGATTGCTCCAATTGAATCTTGGCATGATCATAATTTTTCTGATAAAAATAAACTTTAGCCAGCTCAAAACTATCTTTTTCTGAATTAACCGGTAGTTCTGCTGCAATCTTTAGCACCTCTTCTGCCTCAGAGGTACGAGAAAGTTCTTTCAATGCGGCAAATTTTCCAAAATAAAGGCCAAAATCTCCTTTGGAAATTTCTATCGCTTTCTCATAATCATGAATACTCTCTTCATAATTACCAAGAATCCGGTGGATATTCGCCCTCGCATTATAAATGGCAGCATCCTCTTTCTTAATTTCTAGTATTTCAGTATAGATTTTAGATGCCTCTAAAAGATTTCCGCCTCTCTCTAAAGCATTCCCTTTGTAATATAAAATATCAGTATCTAAATCCTTCCTTTCAGCAATTTTAAGAGCTAAATCAAAATTTTTTATAGACTCTTCATAGGACTGTGCATATAAATAAGCGATACCAATGCCACGATAAGCTTTCTTGTTATTTTGTTCTACAATAGCAATTTCTTTCTCCATAAGAATACTTTGAAACTCTTTAACAGCATCCTCATATCTTCCTAATTTAATCAGTGTAAATCCATAATCCAGATAATATTCTGCTTTATCCGGATTAGCTTTTATTGCAGTTATAAAACTTTGCTCCGCCTTTTCATATTCTCCCTCTTCATAATAAGACAATGCTTTGCTATAGCTTCTATTTGCTTTACTTAAACCACAGCCACTAATAACAAGCGATAAACATAGTACTGCAAGGAATATTGTTTTCTTCAATGCTTCCATCCTCCCTTTTTACCTTAGGTTAACGATTATTGTCATTATATAATTTTTTCATACCATGTACAAGGGCAGGAATATAAAAAAGGGACGAAAGAAGTCTCTCTAAAAGAAATCTTTCCTTCTTTTAGGGATATTTCATTTGTCCCAAATTAATATATTTTCTTTATTTCTCTATTCAAAATGAGAAACAATATAGTCTTCTACAAGATCGAAAATACGCTCAGTCCATAGACCGTCTCCACCGCTAAGGCATAAAATATCATTTGAATTTTCGCCGGTCTTATTTAATAAGACGGAAACTTTTTCATTGTCTTGATTCTCCTGGTAAGCTACAAAAGCTTTCCATTGGATGTTTTTTGGCACTTCAAAAGGCATCTGTTCCATCCATAATGCCATACGTTCTATATCACAAGAATACTTCTTCTCTTTTAAAAGCTCTGTGACTATAAGTAGACGTTGATTCAAAGATTTCATATCCTGGAGCAGCGAATCATTATGTAAAATAACTATTATATATCCGCGCTCTGCAAATTGTGCCAGACTCGCGTAATTTTTCATACCGGTTTCTGTTCCCTTCTTTGCTTCTGAAATAAAGCATACCCAGGGGATATTACTTTGCCTAGAATTGCAAAACTTTGGATAAATCACATCCATAGCTTGTGGTGGGATAGATTCAAAAATAAGCCGTTTTTCTTTTTTTACAGATGTAACAAAGTTCCACCGCCCCTGATTTTCTTTTTTACTATCTTTTGTTTTGTCATACTGTAATTCCACACGATTTCCTCCATTTTCTATTATAGTAAATACGCGTTTTAAGTAATGGTATGGTGGTGTAATTTCACCAACTGTATTTATTATATTATGGCGGTGGAACGTTAGCAAGGAACACTTCTTTACATATATGGCATTTGGTACCATGATACAGTCTGCAAAGGGATAACGGGCAATGGAAAAAGTTTATTTTACTCTGTATTTTACTGCCTCATCATTATAGGATTCATTGCTAATTGCCCTGTAACGGATTTATATAGTACTGAATCTCTATGCAGATGCCTGGCTCTTAGCCTTTTCTTTTTTTCTTTCTGTGATTCCGCTTGAATATAATGCCGCATATTCCCCATTAAGTTCTAGGAGTTCCTCATGTGTTCCTTTTTCCGTAATCTCTCCATTCGAAAATACATAGATACAATCCGCATCAATAATAGTAGATAATCTATGCGCAATAATAACTCGAGTCACTCCTCTTTGCGAGAGATATTCCGATATTGCCTTTTCCTTGACATAGTCCAAGCTGCTTGTAGCTTCATCGAGAATAAGGATTCTAGGAGACTGAATTAATGCTCTTGCCAAAAGGATTCTTTGTCTTTGCCCGCCTGACAAATTAAGTCCCATCTCAGATACCACTGTATTATATCCCATAGGCATTGCCACAATTTCTTCATGAATACAAGTTATTTGAGCGACATTAACAACTTCCTCCATCGTAATATTCTCCCGATTCATGACAATATTCTCAAATATAGATTTATTAAACAATAGCGCATCTTGTGGAACAATTCCCATCTGACTGCATAATACCTTTTTATCGTAATCCCTAAATGGAATAGAATCAAACAAGATTTCTCCCTCCGTTGGCTCATATAAGCCTACTAAAAGTTTACTTAATGTACTCTTTCCTGCCCCGGAAGAACCGACAATTGCGACTTTACTTCCTGCTTCAATTTCTAATGAAATATCTTTTAGCACCTTTTTTGAATTCTTGGAATAGGAATAGGAAATATGTTCTAATCGGATTGCCCCTTCTAATTCCTTTGTAAGAGATTTTTTTGATTTTCCCTGTGGTTTCGTATACCAGATATCTGAAATACGTTCTAAATATTCCGATGCTAATAAAAACTGTGTATATGTATTAAATATATTGGTACTTAATCCAAAGAACGTTGAAGATATCGTTTGAAACGCAAAAACTTGTCCAATTGTCATATTGCCCTTTCGGTATTGATAAATTCCTAAGATTAGTATAACAATCGGAGCAAATAGCTGAATCGTTGAGGTAATCGAGGAACAGGCATTGTTAATCTTCATTCTTTTAATAAAGGCCCCAATCACTTGCTTATATCTCTCGGACCAATTCTCATAGATTTCCTCTTCCATACATGCTATTTTAATCGATTCTATAGAATACAACGCTTCAACTTGAAGAGACTGGGACTTGGTTTTTTCCGTCAATTCATTATTAATTGCATGGCTTAATTTTGGCTGTATGAACATCATAACCATAAAATTTAGAATAAAAACACTTAAGGATATTATAGTTAGAAGAATAGATTTATTTACCATATAGCAGAAGATGACGCAAGCCAAACCAACATCAATCATACCATTTAGTACTTGACTTGCTATTAATTCTTTGACACCACTGGTGCTATTCAATCGAAACAGCAAATCTCCCGATGACCTAATCTCAAAAAATTTATAGTTTAGGTTTAACATATGTTTGAACGTCTTTGCCTCTAAGCTTTTTCCTAACGATACATTCAGAGCAACTAACTTTAATCCCCTAATTATTATGATGGAAAAATAAAGCACACATCCTAGCAAAGTAATCAGTTGAAAAACTTTTAAATAACCCACCCCTTCACTAATCATTGTCTTATCAATTAGTTTTTGAACCAACATTGGAACTATAAACGTTAAACCATACGATAAAGCCAAAAAAACAACTAATTGAAGCATAATCCACTTCTGCTGCAATAGAATCTTAAAGGTATCAACCCATGGATTATATTTTACTTTCTCCTTTGGCTGAAACAAAAAAGTCGGTTTCATCGTTAATACAATATCGGAGAACCCCTGTATGAATTCGTTATCCGATAAGACTCTACGCCCTTCTCCCGGATCATTTACGTACCATTTATTCTTCTTATGTTTTTCAACTACGACATAATGCTTCTCTTCCCAAAAAGCAATAAAAGGTTCTTTAATATTGGTCAAATTCATAACATCCGTTACTTTATAAATACAGCAATCAAATCCTTTGCTTACAAAAAAACTCTTTATATTAGATACCGACATACCATCACGTCCTATATCCAGCTCTTCTTGTACTTCTTTTAATGTTTCCTTACTGTTATAGTACTTTAAAAGCATAACACAGCAGCATAATCCACACTCTGTTTGTGTTAATTGTTTTACTAACGGTACCTTTTGTTTATGTTTCATAAAATACTCCAATCCACCACTTATGAATAAGGGTATCTAAACTACTTTTTTACCGATTTATCTTTTTTTTTGTTTACCAAATCGACTGCAGCACCAATTAGCATTCCAACAACTAATCCGGCACCCGGTCCAATCGAAGAAATACTTGCCCCTATAATCAAACCAAATACCAAACCAATTCCAGCAAATTTATTTTCCTTCACACGATTTACCTCTCACACTGATTTTTGATAACCTCTAACGAAAGAATGGATGGTACTCTACGGTCATGGAGCCGTAATAATTCATAACCTATGCCGCTAAGACCAAGCATAAACGAATTATTATCAATAATATTTTTTGTTCCTGCCAAGAATCCAACCTCTCTTATGTACTTTAACTCATCCAGTGCCTTGTTTTTAGCAAATGTTTCAAGCTCATTATCTTCGGTCTCTTCTGCAATTTTTAATAAGATATCAATATTTCCAAAGGAGCCATGGCACAAACTATGATTATATTTCTCATCCCGTACAAAACCATTTCTTTTTAAATCTAATACGCCCGCTTTTACCTCTTTTCTATACTTATTCTTCTTCTGCAAGTTTAGAAGCAATGTTCTGGCTAATGCAATTCCTCCTGAGCCATGACACCAATACGATGAGAAGGAACCTTCTTCCCGTAAATCTTTCCAATTCTTCCGCGCTTCATCAAAGTATCTGTTTTCAATCTCCAGTAAGTGTTCTGCTAAACTGGTATACTTTGTATCCTTGGTTAGTTCCCCTAGCCAGGTTAGAGCCACTGCATATCCAGAATATCCATGCGAAAATCCGGTCAGATGAGATTCATCCTCCCATGACAGATGAGCATATAGGACTTCTCCCATCTTTTGAATGCATTCTGCTATCTTGTTATCCTTAAGTTCACTGTGAATTTCGCATAATACAATTATTGTTCCGGAAACTCCTGAGATAATGTCATCTTCTATCTTTTCCTCATCCATAACCTCTACTACTCTATCGATTAATTGCATGAGCTTTTCTTTATAATTCCTGCTATCATATAGGATATAAAATGTATAATATAGATAAATCATTGAACCGATTCCCGTAAATAATGACATATTTCCGATTTCCTTCAGATATCCAAGTTCTTCAATTCCCGCAATTCCTTTTCTTGCCAATTCACTATACCTGTCATTTTTGGAAATATAGCCCAAAAACGCAAGAAATAAGATAACCCCTCCCCCTTCGTACAATTTATCATTAATACAAGTAATTTTATATTCTTGATCTGTCTGCGTGGCACTAAGCCATGTACATGTGGAATGATCTTGTGACCATACCGTATACTTTGTAATCTTATCTCCTAATTCTTTCGCACAATCGAGGAATTCGTATGTCTCATGAAAATACGGTACGACTGTTTTCTTCCTCCCAAAATTCACTTTTTGTTCATTGAGTTTTAACGTAGAAAAAGAAAGCCGTATATAATATAACTGTTTCTCAAGATTCTCTTCGTTCATTTGTTCCATCCTATGAACAATTTGTTCATATAGATTCTTCCCATAAAAACCGGTTATTATATCGGTTTGATTGCATATTAAATCCGTAGATTGAAACATTTGAGAAAAATATGGAATATCATTTCTCATAAGTGCGGCAATCTCATGACGTGTCTTTTTCCTCTCCAGCTCACTATCAACTTGCATCCCGGCATACATTTTAGAGAATAATTCCAGCCGTTTTTCCTGTCCGCTAAGATACATCGGAAATGATGCTGCCTCAAGAAATCTGGCATATACACTGGTTCCTCTGAGTACTTGGCGCACGTTAGCATCACACTGCCGAATCAGAGTAAGAAATTTCTTTTTCTTTGCTAGAATTAGCTTATAACACTCTAAAAAACCCTTTTCAACATTCTCAAGAAAATAAAATAATTCTACCGATTGCCCTTGATATTTCACAATATTATTGGCATCTGCAATATTACATTCTTTTTTTACCAGATGTATACGGTCAGTCCCCTGATATTCTACCATAAACTTCATCCATTTTTTTGATGACTCACTTGAAGAGCCTGATATTCCTCCAATATCACAATCAAACAGTGAAAATATCATATTGCAAGGAAGCAGCATCGTTCCTAATACTGATTCATTCACCTCTTTCGCAACCAATTCCAATAGACTTAAGTTCTCCTGCTTATGAAAATTTTGATTTCTGACAAGCGTCTCAAGATCAATAAAGAAGGGATGCTCTCCACCTGCTATGATGTTCTCATAATGCATATCATCACAATTTAGCGCATAGAAAATGGATAAGAAACACCCAATCCGATAAAAATAATCCTCCACCATTTTTTTATTAGAACAAGATTTCTCTGTTATGAATTCCTGCCATCCATAATTCCTATAATCTATACACTTAACTCCAAGCAGCCGGCAATCCAGTTGTTTCTCCTCATTTAAGAGGTCAAGCATATTATTAAACATATTTTCTGGTGACATCCCGTGTGGTTTATAGACTAGCTTACTTAATTCAAATTCTATAATGATAACCTTTTTTCCACCATTATGTGTATCTCCAGAGGAAATCTTGATATTCTCAATTTTATGATAACTCCCATGAAACTCGGATCTGATTTGTTCTATATCCTTTGTAAGATGTAGCAAACACTCTTCTAATAATTGCAATGTTCCATCAATGGTTCCTTTAATTAATTCTTTTAATACAGGATACATACAAAATACTTCTTCCAAATACTTTTGACTTTTTAGCTGATTATTAAAATAATCATATCTGGTAACTTCATCTTCTCCTTCTAATTTCCCTGCTTCTTTCATTCTATGTATCTCAACAATTAATGTCCGGATAGATAATGCTGCAATACTGTTAACCATCTCATGCAATAGGCTTTCTTTTATTGCTTTTTGATCATATACAAA
Organism: Bacillota bacterium; assembly: GCA_023457255.1. Lineage (GTDB taxonomy): Bacteria > Bacillota > Clostridia > Lachnospirales > Lachnospiraceae > Lachnoclostridium. The sequence continues at coordinate 133,741 of JAEWMB010000024.1, forward strand.
ATCTTTCTCATACTTTGATATAATCTGCTCAATCTTAGTTTTATACTCTTCTAGAAAACCTATATAAAAGTTACCAAACAATTCTTTATATTCATTGCATAACTCTATTACGTCATCCGCTAGCTTATTCATCCTTTCTCCCCTCCCAAAGAATAGTTAGTAGTAGTATATGCACTGCATATACTACTACTAGACCATAATCATTACAGATTATTTATTGCATGATTTTGTACATGCAGATGTTGGGCAAAATCCTGCTAAATATGTAGCGGCAATAATACCAACACATAAAACAGATGATGTTGTAATAGTTGGTGTTCCACCGCCATTACTATCTTTTACTAATTGATCAAGTTCTTCTTCTGGAATAAAACCAGCAACCTCATTATACATCTTATTCATACTGTCACCTCCTTCTATATCAATAATTTATTAATAAATCTTTCTCTGTTCTCTAATGTTTCTTTTTCTTTTTACAATGGAACAGATAAAATATTTATTCGCTTATTTACTAATCTAAAACATCTCGTTTCTTAAAGGTAGCAGTACCTGCAGCATATAAAATAGCTATATATATTGCCAGGATCCCCAAGGATTTTTCAATACTTAGATAACTGTAATATAAGGTGCCTGTCTTGAACTGATTCATATTCGTATGAATATAGGGCCATAGTACGCCCCACCTATAGTTGCTTAAGACATCTGCTACGATTGTTCCAAGAAAGGATAAAAAGATTGGTATTCCTGTAGATAACGTAATATTTCTAGTAAAAATTGCAATAGAAAATGTTAAGGTCATAGTAAATATGTATTCTGGCAGAAAAGTTGAATAGGAAATGAAAAGATGCCTCCATAAAGGAATCGCCGTAATGCTTCCATTCTTTATGGCAATTACAAAGCCGCTTAGACTATCAAATCCATATTTAACCCCTGTGACCATAATTGAGGATAGTAATAATATCACCGTAAAGGCTGCCATCGCTATGACACAAGCTATGTATTTTGAAGCGGATAGCTTGATTTTCGAAATCGGATAGGATACATATTGTCTAATATTCTTCGTTGCATATTCTGACGCAACTAGATTAGATACTAAAATTACAATCAAAAATTGTAAGAATACATTCAAATTCATTGTGTAGTTAATATTATCAATTGCTGCACTAGGCCTCAAATCATGCTGTATACGGTACTCATTACAAATAATGATATCCTGATAATACCCTTTCGTTCGTTTACTTAGATTCTCTGCTTTATTGATCAATTCATTGATTGATCGATTCTCATTTTCTAACGATTTTTTCCACTCTGCCCCATATGTTTTAGCATTAATTATCGTTAACAGGGCTGAACCTGCAAAAATAAATAGAAATATAAACAATGCCGATTTCTTCTTAAAGCATTTTATTAACTCATTTTGTACCAAGCGAAGCAGTATCATCTTCTATTTTCCTCTCCATACTCAGATTGATAAATTCCTGTTCAAATCCACTTCTTTCAAGCTTCAAACTATCAACTTCTATCCTTGTTTCTCTCATGTCATTTATCAACTCTTGTAATTGTATCTGCGTTGCCCTAAGCAACAATTCTTCCTTTCGAATAAGCAGAATACTATCCGGATATTTTTCTTTTAATAGCTTTGACAATTGTTCCATGTTAAGTGTATTCGCCTTCACCTGATAAACATTATAATTACAGCCATACATCGTATTTTCTGTTTGAATTTCTCCTTTATTGATAAAGATATACCGTGTACACACCTTTTCCATCTCGTCTAACAAGTGACTTGAAATGAAAATTCCCATCTTTTCCTTAGTCGATAATTCATTCAATATATCTCTAAGTTGTATAATTCCAATGGGATCTAATCCATTCATTGGCTCGTCTAAAATCAATAAAGACGGTTTATTATAGATTGCTCTCGCAATACCAAGACGCTGTTTCATTCCTAAAGAATAGGAACTTACTTTTTTATGTATCTCCTCTGCTAATCCCGTTTTCCTAATGCATTCATCGATTCTTTCCTTATTAGGTTTTCTATAAATTCTTGCATTGATATATAGATTTTCCATGCCACTTAGATATTCATAAAAACAAGGAGTCTCAATAATCCCACCAACCTCTCGTAACGCTTTTATTCTCTCTGTCTTCATTGTATTTCCAGCGACTATTACATCGCCTGAACTTACGTGAATCAATCCTAAAATCGTCCGAAGTGTTGTTGTTTTTCCTGCTCCATTAGGCCCTAAAAACCCAACAATTTCTCCGGGTTTAATCTCAAATGAGACATCCTTTAATATTTTTTTATGGTTAATGATCTTCGTGACATTCTTTAACTCTAAAATACGCTCCATCTCATTGCCCTTTCCATTTACTGAAGCCATAAAAACTCCGGAACCAAACTAGGCTCATAATTTTTTATCATAGAATATCCAAAGCCTGAAATACCAATCATAAGTCCCAATGTTCTGCAGCATTTCATGTCCTTCTTCTTCCACTCCTTTGACAACACCTTTTCATAGAGCTCCTGATAGGTAAATAGATTTTCATTTTTTAATTTCGTATCCGTCCTCACATCTGCCACATAATTTAAAATTGCCAAATTCCCCAAATCTCCGTGGCAATAGGTTGGATTGAACCCAAAACAGTGATTCTTCGTTGTTTTAATACCAATGTTGATCTCTGATAATAACTTGTCATCATGGTATCCACTCTTCATAAGCATGGCATTGCCTAGCAGCACTCCCGGAGCTCCATGGCACCAGCCCTTACTATAAACCTTCATAGAATCCGCACTTGCCCAGTTCTCTTTCCTTGGATCATAACAGCTTCTTATGTACTCCATTCCTTTCTGTGCGATTTCTTTAAACCGTTCCTCTCCGGTCATTTCAAACAACTGATACAAATATGCATCTGTCGCAGAATTTCCATGAGAAAAACCGCAATATCTAACATCCTTTACAGATGGCCATACTGCCATCTCGTTCTCAACAAGGGCTTCTCCAACTAAAAAGTCACCTGCCTGTATCGCCAAACGCTTTCCTAACTCACGAATGATTGCATTCGAACTCTTTGAGAGCGATAAAAATGCTGCCAATAATCCTGTGCTTCCGCAAACAATATCATAGACGGAATCTAACTGCATAAGCCTAATCATACTGTCGCTGTTATTCATAAGAAACTCCTCTAATCTCTTGTTCGAGAAAAGCTCCGTAAGCTTATGAAAAACATAAAATACTCCACCAAACCCGCGAAATGCACCTACAGACTGCTCTTCCTTCATATTTACCTTGGGGATATTTTGAAGAACACTTTCAATTGCTTTATATGCTGCTTCTTTATAACTGGTATTGCCTGTAATTTTCGATAAATACGCTAAAAATAATGCAATTCCTACATTCCCATTGTACAATTCGTAGCCTAATACATCTGGTTTCCAGATATTCTCCTCAAATCCTTTTATCGAAGTGCTAATCCACATCATGTCACCAAGCCGGTCACTTTCGCCAACGATTCCTGAGTCAATGATATAATCCGCAATCTCCGATGCTGTTTTAAGCCATTTTTCCGGAGTGAGTTTTCTAACCATAGTGTTATATTGAACATGGGTGAAGTCCTGTTGGGATAAACGGTTTAAAAACGACATTTCTATAAATTCCGTCTGTCTATTCCTGTCGGTTTCATCCATAGCTTCTATTTTTAATAACACTTGATTCATTGGTGTATCCTCAAGTAACCCAACACATGAGTTTCCATTCGAATCAAGAATTCTATTTTCATCTATCGCTGACATAAACATCGGGATATCTCCATCCATCAAATCCCTTAATTCTGCTTTTTGTATCCATGCAATCTCTTCCTCTTGTTCCAACGCAACACGATGAAACAATACTTTCCGTTCATACTCCTCATGCATAAAGTCAGGATGTGTCGATATTTTTAAAAGCTGATCATAAAACATTGTGGGATTAAAAATCAGTCTACTTACCTTGTCGGCAAACAACGCACGAACTTTACTTTGATACTCCTCTTTTTGTTCAAGAATCCAGGTATAATAGGTATTAAATCCCTCCACCATTTCATTTACATATTCTCTTGAATCAACAAATTCATTCCGGTAGATCGGGTTATTTACTTTTGTGGATACTCTTGCATTCTTATACGATATTTTTATTTCCTTTTCATTGGAATCATCGACATACCAGATTTTAAAAGGAACTTCTTGTTCTTTGTTCCCCCCAAGTCCACTCAAATCACAACTGACATCGTCTTCCCCCAAAATTGTAGGCAGTAATCCAATTGATATCACCGAATTATTGATTAACTTTCTCGCTTTTACATAAGCGGAGGCGGTTTCTTTCTCCGTTCGCGCTACTTTTGCATGAAATACAGATTCCAAATCAATCGGCATTGGATATTTTCCACAGGCAATAAGATTCTCATAATGAAAATCAACAGAATTTAGCGTATATAAAATACAAAGTAGTTGACCGATTCGCAGATAGAACTCTTTTACTTCCTGTTCACTATGGCATGGCTCATTTTCGATATATTCGGTCCATCCCATATTCTCTTTTGATAGTATATTAAGTCTTCGAAAAGATTGACTATTGGCGGGCATTTGTTCATGAATCCAATCTAATAAATCGTACACTCCCGAATCCAGGGTGAGATTTCTAGGTTTATATACGATTCTTATTCTCTCATCAAAGGTAAGGACTACAACCGATTTCCCGCTCTGATGAGTATCTCCTGCTCCAATTTCAATACCCGTAATCTTCCCTTCGGTATCCTTCATACCAAATTGTGCCTTTATCTCGGTCATATTATGTTTTGTATGTTCTAATACCTCTACTACAAATTCATAGGTATTTGATAACACAGTATGTAGAATCCTCGGGAGAACCTTATATGCCGATAACATACTGCGCAAATACTTCCGGTCCGCTAGTATCTCACTGCAATAATACTCCATCCTCTCTTTCGCATTTGTTCCCTTTAAGCTATTCTCTTTTGTTAATTCATTAATTTCACCAACAAGTACACGGCACGCAAGTTCAAAAATTTTGTGGATACCGATTTTTATAAGCGTGTCATATATACAATTCCCATCTGCTATTGATGTATTTTCTTTTATCATTGCTTCTATCGCTTTTAACTCTTTATTTACAAACGGCGCACAAAAATTCCAATACGGAATATAGGCACTGTACTTTTTCCAATTTATAACCAAGTATTCACAAAACTCAAAATCCAGGTATCTTATCAAATCTATTTCTTCATTATTATCCTTATTCATCTTAGTAACAATCTCGTCTACTTGAACAGTATCCATTCGGTGCACAATTTCCAATAATTCCATCTGACTAATTTCAGGAAATAACGTCAGCCAATATTTTATTACATCTTCTTTTGATATAAACATATCTTGTACCATCCTATACAATTCCTCATCTTTTTTATCAGTGCCAGCGGGTATCTTTTTCTTACCCGCTAACACTAAAGAATGTTTATCTACAGTTATTTTGGCACTCAACCGTCCAAGTACAAACTTGACCTGGATTTCCTAATGCATAGCTACCTACATAGCAAATAGATGTAGTTAATAATGTTCCCCACTTAAAACCACCGGCAACTTCATTTCCTTCGATTTCTTCCATTACATCGCCTACAATTAAGTCGTTTTGAAGCATCATTTTGTTTTTTAAAACCGGATTCATTCTTGTTGTTTTCATCTTTATTATCTCCCTTCTTTTCATAGAACCAGTCGTCACCAATTCTATCTGTGATTGAAAGCCCTCAATTTTAAAATTCATTCTATGTAAACCGCACAGTTAACATCAAATTTACATAAATCTTCTTATTCTTAACCAAATAATTTTATAAAAATATCTCTCCAAAAGTTAACATCAAAAAATATGTTCATATTTTTTCCTCCCTTCCAACAAATTTTTTCTAATATTACTTTAATCTCTTCTTACAAATTTTTCAATTTTCATGTTGCCAACGGGCATTTTGTGATGTGAACGGGCATTTTATATAACATTTCTACTTCTTTTCTCTATTCTTTTGCAATAAAAAAATAGGTATTGCACATACAATACCTATTTTGCTGCATAACGAATATCAATAGTTCAGATGTGAAAGAGCAATTCAATTTTATACCTTGTATCTATTTTTATATTGATCTCACCATCATATTTTTTCACAACATTTTTAACCGTTTCTAACCCAAATCCATGATTAACTCTATCCGTCTTGCTCGTTACTGGTAAGCCATTATTCATATAAACCTCTTCATTTATTGGATTCGATTCGCAAATAATTAATATACTCTGGAACATCTCACTGCTTATGCTAATCTCTCGTTGTGATTTTTCTAATTTTCTAACCCCCTCTAAAGCATTAGAAATTATATTAGAAAAAACCAAACACAAATCAATATCTTCAATTCCACAGTTTTCTGGTATTTTTCCTTCCCAAAAAACCCGGATGTTTTCTTCCTGTATCCTGGAAAAATAATGATTGGCAATTGAATTCACGATATTATTTCCAGTGTTGATATGCTTAACCTCTTGCAATACCACTGACATTTTTACGATATATTCTTTCGCTTTTTCCACTTCATTATCTTCTAAATATTTTTGTAATAATAATAAGTGATTATTATAGTCATGTTTAAACTTACGAATACCCCGATTCTGCTTATCTGACTCCATAAAATATTCCTTTTGCTGAATAATAGAATTCTTCAGAACACGCTTCTCATACTCCAACTCTTTTTTTGACTTTACTAATGCAGTTAATAAAATCGTAAGTACAATAAATACTAAGGCTTCAATTACTAAAAGAATAAACATTACATATCTCATATTCTGCGTAGCATCGCTATCTAATACCGCTTGTGAAAATCCAATGGTTAAACCAGAGCTGATCATGCCAATGATAAATAGGCGGAACTGCACCTTAGATAAGGTGTCTATATAATTAGCCAAATGAAAGGATTGTTTTTTACAGCCAAAAAATATTATAAGACACACTATCATTCCAAGTATATTTACAAGATTAGCTTTTGTTAAGTGGGTCATAGTAATGAGGTATTCAAATAGTTGATCCGGCATTATTATTCCAATAATAATATCCAAAATACTAATGATATAAATTGTACAAAGTAGTTTCAAAGTTCTTTCCTTAAATCTACCCCGAGTAAAGGAGATAAGAAAAATTGCAGCCGCTAATATCTCGAATGTCACATAATCAATCCTGCTATTATGAGCCAACAAAAGGGTTATTACAACCATCCATACTCCTACTATTGTGTACTTGTCATTTCTTATCCTAGCTCCCATTATTCCGTACAAAATTAGTGCCCATTTTATAGTTTCAATAAAAAGAGTATCTATCATATTCTTCATACCTCTTTAGTTTCGCTACTCCCTATTATCGTTCTGCAGTAATCAAGATATTTTTCTTTGACTTCTTTTCTCATCCGTTTTGCTATCGGAACACAGACATTATTCTGTATAATAAGCGTTTCCCCGTTAAATTTATTGATATATTTCATATTCACAAGATATTTTCTATGTACCTTGATAAAACCACATCTTCCCAAACTAACTTGCCACTCATTCAGCGTTTTTCGAATCAACATCCCATATTGCTCAATATAATTATCTGCTGGAAGCAATTTCTCAATAGTGAAAGCATTATTTACTACACATAGCTTGGTATAAACCCCCATTCCTCCTATAAGACATATATCTCCACTATCAATCGCCATATTTTCGACATAAACATATTGATTTACACCTAATAGCCTAATTGCTCTATTTATGTATTTTATTACAAGCTCTTCTCTTATTGGTTTTTCTACAAATCCTATTACTCTATTGCCGAATGCTTCCTGCATAGCTTCGGTATGGCTTGAAATAAACACAATATACGCTTTCGAATTTTTCATCTGTAATTGCTCCATAACCTCTATCCCTGTCATTCCTCCTAATTCAATGTCAAGGAATATCAAATCATACTGTTCTACTTGCTCAAGTAACGGCTCTCCATCCTCATATAGATCTATCGAATGGCTATAATGCTGCTCGTCTAAAAAAACCTGGATGATGGCTTTAATCTCATTATAAAATAATGGTTCATCATCACATAATGCGATCCTGATCACCAAATCTCCCCCTTCTTTGTTATACAGAGCATATTTTCCCTTATAATCCATTTTATAACATTTTCTTTAGACTGTAAACATTTAAGAGGATGTTTTATCATCCTAAAGCAGGTCGCTGCCAAATTCATAATAGCCTCTATACCAATCCTCTTCTCTTACATACATAGTTTTAGAGTATATTCCATAAATCAAAGAAAAGCAGAAGGTTGTTTATTCACATCCATCTGCTTTCTAAATTAAAATATGTGCTCTGAAATTATCATTAATTCTGAATTAGTAAGTTACACTCACCACTGATTTGATTCCTTAGGAAAGGAGGGAAGAAAGTTCTCTCGAAATGGTATTTCCCCAGAAGATTCCTTTCGTTGTTAACCGGTATATTTCTCCATACTTTTCTACCATCTTATGTTCAATTAACTCTTCTAAAAACTTTTGATAATTCTCTTGATCTCCATAAAGTTTCTCATTCTTTGGTAAAATAGCGGTCTGAATATCTCCTTTAAAACAAACAATATCTTGATAGGTTTGCTGAAATAACATTGCCACTCTATCCTGAAAGTTATTAATACTTTGCTCATATTCCACTAAATTAATTGGATTCATCCTTGCAAGTCCCCCAAGGGAACCACCTGCTCCCGCACCAAGAGGTAACGTATCCGCACCATGATGGCGATTCATAATATACTTATACTTATCTTTCTTCACCATCTTCGTAAGTTCTAAGAACTGATATCCCGCTTTTTCCATGTGCTCTGCAATGGCATAGAACATCGTTTTATCGTTCTCTTCCTCTTGCGCAGGATCAATGGAGGTCTCCTTCATATTAATTAAGGAATACATTGAAAAACCATCCAGGTCAAGTGAGATAATTTTATTTAGATCCTGATATAGACTTTCCATCGTCTGGTTTGGATAATTGTAAATAAGATCCATACTAATGATAACGCCTGTATAGCTTTTAAGTTTTCTTAAGCAATCATATGCCTTCTCTCCGCTACCGATACGTCCCATCAATGCTCTTCCATGATTATCAAAGGTCTGAACCCCCACGGAGAAGCGGTTTACTCCTTCCTCTATCAGTACATTCATCTTTTCCTCTGTTAATTGTGTCACTGTAGTTTCAACCGTAAACTCGGCATCTGCGGTAAAGTGAAAATACCGCTTTAAAGCTCTAAGAATCTTTCTTAACTCCTCAGAGGAAAGGGTTGTTGGTGTTCCTCCGCCAAAGTACACTGCATCAAATACTGTGTCCTTGAGGTAGGGAAGTTTCGCATAATTTTCTATCTCACGAACGATATGATCTGCATATTCTTTGTTTGGACTTTGTAAACTTCTTCTCATGTTGCAGAAACTGCAAATTTTTGTACAAAAAGGTACATGGATATAGATAGTAGATAGTTTGTCATCACTGCCTCTATGTCCGGACAATACTTCTACCATAGCCTTTGGACCAATGACATACTTCTTTCCGTCTGCCATTGCACTGTGATGTGTTTTTATTCTATTTTGAAACATATAAAGATAACCTTTCCTCAAATAACTCTGCTGCGGACTCTATATCTGCTTTACTTGGATGTTTTTTAGCAATTTCATAACGAAGTCTTTTCTCCGGAGTGACGGAATGAGGATTATCCTCCGGTAATTTTTCAAACATTGCAATTACCCTTTCATCCAGTTTCCCCTGGCATATATACTTAGCAATTACCGTATTGTCCTCTTTTACTAAGTTTTCTCCATTCACCAAGGACTGCCATGCATGCTCCGTATCCGGCCAGTATGCAAGAGTTGCAAAAAGTCCGACTTTCTTTCCTTTTATTGTAGAAAGGAATTTCTTTGCTTCCTCATTCGGACCAGATTTATCAACCCAATACCCGCCTAGAACGATGTCGTATTCCTCTAAGCTTTGGACCTCATTCATCGGTAAAATTGTTTTATTCTCAATAGAAAGCCCTTCATAAATGCCTTCTGCTAATTTTTTCGTGTTTCCTGTCTTACTGGAATAGGTTATTAATATATTCATATGGAATCCTTCCCTTTCTGCAACTTTTATTTATTTCTTTCTTCTTTCTTCCTGTCACTTTTTGAGCTGTCTCTGTTTTCTTTCCGCTGCCTATTATGATTTTCTCTAAATTTCTTTCATTTACTGTCTGTCTTCTAACTTACTACCATATTATTTATTAATTACAATTACAGACCTAAAGTTACTCCTATTTGCTATCTATTCTGCCCGGCGTTTTTTCTATGAATCCCTTATGCTGAAACAATCGGGACAATATAATGGCACTGATTATTCTCACACCAACGAATCTGTGCCCTGATTCCATAAACCTCATGCAATCGTTCTTCTGTTATTCCGTCTCTGGATAAACCTTGATATAAAATTTTTCCCTGCTTCATAATAATTAAATTATCACTAAACTGCATTGCCTGGTTAATATCATGTAATACCATCACAATGGTCATCTCATATTCTTGATTTAATTTTTTTACTAAATTTAGGATTTCCAATTGATAGTAGATATCAAGATATGTGGTTGGCTCATCTAGGAATAGCATTTCCGTCTTCTGAGCCAACGCCATCGCTATAAAAGCCCTCTGTCTCTCACCGCCGGATAACTCTCCCACAAGTCTTTTTGCCATATGCTCTAAATTAGTAACCTTTAATGCCCATGCAATAACTTCTTCTTCCTCCTCATCTTTCGATGAGAAAAATCCTTGATATGGGGTTCTTCCAAAACTCACCAAACGCTCTACGGTCAGATCACTGGGCGCTGAATTCTGCTGATAAACAATTGACATTCTTTTCGCAATACCTTTTATGGATAAATTCTTTAATGAAATACCATCCATTGTGATGCTTCCCGACTGAGGTCTTATCTGATTGACCAGTAAATTCAACAAGGTAGATTTGCCGGAGCCATTCGGACCTAAGATGGCTGTGATTTTTCCTTTTTCAATTGTTGTACTTAATTCCTTTATAAATGCCTTCTCTCCATAGGAAAAACTTAATGACTTAACTTCCATAATTTTTATTATCCTTTCTAAGCAGATATAAGAAAAACGGCCCACCAATTACGGTCATAACGATACCAACCGGAATTTCATATGGGGCAGTCACAACTCTTCCGACCGTATCTGCAAAAAGAAGTACAAAGGAGCCAAGGAGAGCAGAAAAAGGCAGCAGCACCTTGTGATCAGACCCAATCAGCATTCTCGCTATATGAGGAACTACCAAACCAATAAATCCAATGACTCCAACATATGCAGTAGAAATTCCTGCCAGAAAAACTGCAACCGCCGAAATTAGAATACGAAGCAGATTCGGATTAAAACCTAAGCTTTTTGTATTTTTATCTCCAAGTGCCAACAGATTGCAACTTTTATAAAGTAACATTGCAGCAATTAATCCAAGGATAGTATAGATCGCTATCATCTGAACCTGCGGCCAGCTTTTTTTACCTAGATCACCGTTTAACCACGTTAACACACCAGATAAGCTTTCACTGTTAAGTATTGATATCATACTCGTTACACCGCCAAGCATTGCATTGACTGCAACGCCTGCCAATATAATTCGTACTGCAGAGATTCCTTTTCTCCAAGCCAGAGTATAAATCATCATACAAGCTAACATCCCGCCTAGAAACCCAAACAATGGAATACTCTTAGTTGCAGATGGGATGTATAACATTAGTATCATTACAACTACACTAGCTCCGGAAGAAATCCCCGTAATGCCCGGATCAGCCAGTGGATTTCTCATAACCCCCTGCAGCAAAACTCCTGCAACAGAAAGGTTAGCACCTACCAAAGCTGCCATTATAATCCGGGGAATACGTATATCTCGTATAATTCCGGCACTTCCACCACCTCCATGCATAATTGCACGGATAATATCTTTTATTGATACGGAAACACTTCCTACTAAAACCGAACCTACAATCGCAGCGAAAAGACAAAGTATTACCATACCGAATGCAACTTTATTTTTTTTCATTCAAACTTACTCCGCATATATGATATCAACTAATTTCTCCATTGCATCCACAGCCAATAGATTTGCACTCATACCAAAGTAACTTGTTTCAAGTGCATAAACCTTATTATTTTTTACAGCATCAAAGTTCTGCCATGCCGCATTCGTTTCAAATTCCTTACGGAATGCTTCTAAAGATTCTTCTGGGTTGGCATGAGCCATAAACAAAATATAATCCGGATTCTTATCCACAAGATATTCCATATCAACCGGTGTAAAGCCTGCTTTCGCATCTTCAATTATGTTCTTTGCTCCAACGCGTTTTGCTAAATCTCCTACATAAGAGGACTCGGAAGCAACCATAAAGCTGGTTCCTGCTCCAAATATAATCAATACGGACGGCCCCTCTTTTTTCTCTACCATACCGGCTATCTTTTCTTCTCTTTCTTCAAAAGAAGCTGCCAATTCTTCTGCTTTTTCTTCTACTTTAAATCTTTTTCCAAGAGAAGAAATTGCTTCTTTTAAACCATCATAACTGGCTAAATTAACGAAGGCAGATTCTATCTTAAGCGTATCAAACTGTGCTTTTAAATCAGCAGATAAAGAATCTACCGATACAATAACAGTTGGATTTAAGGATGCAATTACTTCTAAATCAGGAGTCATTGCACTGCCGATTCTTGCTGCACCAGCCACACTTTCCGGCAGTTCATAACTACTTGTTGGTACACCTACCATCGGAACACCGAGAGCATCTAATATTTGAACCACTGCAACAGAAGAAGCTACCACTTTATCTGTAAATTCAACCTCTTTGGTGTTTGTATCTTCCTTTTTTTCTCCAATTTGTTTGTTTTCTGTAGCATCGTCAGCCCCTGCATTGCTATTCTCCGCATTTGCACTGCTTTCCACACCTTCTTTTATGCTCGCGCTGTTATTTGCATCAGTCTCTGCCGAATCTTTTTTTCCGCAGCCTACCACCATCAAACCAACCGCTAAGGTTAATGCTAATACCATATTTCTCTTTAATTTCACGCTTCCTTCCTCCTTAAAAAATGTCCTGGCCTCTTAGAAATCTTTTTTATCTTTGGTATTTTCCCCCTGTCAAACTATGATAGATAGGATGTAATTGATAAAATTTATTATTAGTTAGTTTTAACTAACTGCTTTGTAGTATAGCATGATATAATAGCTACATGTTTTGATTTGTTTAGATTATTTATCATTATTTTTAGAAAGGGTGAACGCCATGACGGAAGTTTATCTGAATCATCTTGAGATTTATTCCCAGCTCTATACTGGAAATACAAAGAAAGCGATTGAAGAATTTATTGTAAAAACACGCTCCTTAAGCTTTACCTCACCGCAAGAGCGTACCTGTTACCTAACTTCTTTAAATCAAGGAATCTACAATTATATATTAATTCAGGAAAATGTATCTCTACACTCCTGCTGTCTGAAGAATGAAAAAAAGATTTTGAAATGTACCGGTGATACTTTGTTAGCAATCGGTGAAAATATCATTCGTTCGTATGGCTATTGTTATGAATATGTCATACAAAGGCATAAAAATGAACATATTAGAAAAGCACTGGAATACATTCATAAGAACCTATGCGAAAACATAACACTTGATATGGTGAGTAAAGAAGCCAATATCAATAAATGTTACTTATGTGATCTGTTTAAAAAGGAGGTCTGCCAAAGTTTCAGTGAATATGTTTTATCACAAAGAATTCAGCTTGCAAAAAAATTACTTCTGACAACACCGCATTCTATTCAAGCCATAGCCGAAAAATGTGGTTTTCAAAACCAGTCCTATTTTTGTACCTGCTTTAAAAAAATCATTGGCGTAACGCCAACAAAATTGAGAAAATGCTATAATTAGAAGTTCGGTATTTTTATTTTATAGCCAAAAACCTCCCGGTGTCGGTCTCGTAAACCAGCCACCAGGAGGTACAGCAACTTTACCATTTGATTTTCCCTTAGTTTTGAAAGGTCAATCCATAGCATACATTATTCAGTACATAAAAAAGGAGTTATCAACTCTTAGCTGCTCAAGATGTACCTTATATGATTATATTAATCATAATCTGTTGCTGTCGGAAATATTGATTTATCTGCTGGTTTATGCAACGTTTTATAAATTTTCCTATATAAGCCACCTCTTTACACCGGTAAACTATCCCTAACACAAAGAGCTCCCCACCCGGTTACCGGATTCGGATAATCCCGAAAGGCCGGCAACCGCTTTGCTCCGCTGATTAGATAGGCTTTCATTTTTTCACCATAGAGATACGGATCATTCCCCCGGACTATCCCCCACTCCATTAATAGTGCGGCAGCTCCTGTAACAAACGGGGTTGCCATCGATGTTCCCGAGCGAGCCGTATACCCTCCTCCCGGAGAGGCAGAAATAATATCAACACCGGGCGCAACCAAATCCGGTTTTACCATTTGATCTCCTCTGGTAAATCCACGTCCGGAAAAATAAGCAAGGCTATTCGTATTAGAATCATACGCTCCAACGCTAATAACCCCGGCTGCAGTGGAGGGAACTGTCAATGTCGTCTCCGGTATCGGTCTTGCAAATCCTGTCTGCGCATTCAAGGCTCCCGAAGAAGGCAGCCACAGATTATAATTGCCCACGACAATTCTTCTTGGGGTAAGTACCATTTTCCATATTCCAGAAACTAAAAATTGATTTACAGGGATTAGCTCAAAATAGATTTCCTGAGCCTTATTAAGGGGAATAGGTTCCCCATAATAGAGAAGTACCTTGGTCTGCCCTAACTGAAATTGCTGTGACCCAAGAACGGACGGTATTGGCCCGACCACATTACCATTTGGATGAATTAATGAAATATCAAACTCGTCAAAATAGTTTTTCCAAAGCTGTACATTAATTGAAGTCTCCCCTTCTCCGATCACCAGCTCAATGACGGCATTTTCGTTAGATCCTAAAATTCCCGAGGTATGAGTTCTGCTGCTTCCCTCATTTCCTGTTCCAACAATAATATTGGTTTTCCAATAATTTGCTGCCGTATTCAGATAAGTCTCTACAATCGCATTGCCGTCATGTGAGCCATAGTTGTTGCCAAAGCTTATATTAATAGCTAACGGTTGGTTTCTTGTAAGTGCAGTCTTTACAGCAAAATCTACTCCTGTCATGAGCTGTGATGTCTTTGGAAATGACCTGCTTACAGGATTTCCTAATTTTACAACCAAAATATCGCTTTTTGGTGCGACCCCACGATATCTGCCATCGGTAAGATTGCCTGTTCCGGCAGCAATTCCCGTAACATGAGTACCATGTCCTGATAAATCAGTACTTGGAACAAGTCTCATCCTTTCAGACATATTATTAATCGCTAAGGCTGCATTAATGTCTGCTTCCGAATAAAAGGTTCCTTCTACATAACCCTCCGGAGGCCGGCGGTCTCCGGTAGCTGGAATTGTTTGATCCCAGATACCAATAATTCTGGTCTTTCCGTCTGCTTTTCGAAAATCCGGGTGCGCATAGTCAATCCCAGAGTCAATAACAGCAATAATCACCCCCTCTCCCTCGAGATTAAAGGGCGCAACCTGTACTGCCGAAATACAAGAGGCTGCCTTCCCATCGGTAACTTCAAATGTTAACTGCTTTGGTTTTTCTACAAATTCAATTTCACTGTATTGAACTAACCGGTCAATTTTATCCTGGTCAATTGTGATAATCGCATATCTGCCTAATAATTCCACGAATAAAAAACCTAATTCATCTGCTACTCTTTGCAAACTGCTGTTAAACTTAACAATCAGCTCCCACTGTCTCGTTTCCGGATCATATCCAACATCAAGATCCTGTGTCTGCTCTCGCTCACGATTTGATGTATCCAGTGCTAAATTCAGTTGATTATCTGCTTTTCCGCTATTCATACAGTCTCCCGTCTGCGTGCTTTGGCACACATACAAATCAAGATTGAAAAATTGGTTCTATTTCAACCGATCCTCTGAATATACCTCTTATTTTTAGTATATTCTCTTTTCTTTAATCCTACTACTAAAACCATATCCTCTCTTTCTTCTTTCCTAAAAGAAAGAGTCTGCTTACGGACTCTTACGCTGCCGCGCAGTTGCCTTCAGGCAGCATCTCCTTTGCGCAGCATGGGTAGCCTGCGGAGCATTTATCGTAGAACAGACTTTCCTTACGATAAAAAAATCGAAGCCCCATTCACTATATTGGGCTTCGATAATTATTTATAATGCATTCTTTTTAATAAAGTTCACCAACTCATCCACCTGAGTGAAGGCCAATGAAACTACGGTATCTGCTGCTCCATAGTATATTGCAATACGCCCTGTAGCCGCATCATGTAATGCTGCACAAGGAAAAGTAACGTTAGGAACATCACCAACGCACTCATAAAGCTCCGTTGGATGAAAAATATATGGCTTGCAGCGATAAGTTACTTTCCATGGCTCCTCCTTATCAAGAATAGCGGCACCCATACTATAAATCATTCCGTTGCACGTAGTACCTACCCCATGGAAAATTAGCAGCCAGCCATCCGTAAGTTCAATCGGAGTTGGCCCCGCACCTATTTTAGTCCAAGCCCATCCTTCCGCTTTCATTACATGCCGGTGGTAGCCCCAATGTTCCATATCCGGACTCTGACTAAGATACATATCACCAAAGGGAGTATGGCCATTGTCAGAAGGTCTTGACAGCATTATAAATTTATTATGTATTTTCTTCGGAAATAATACCCCATTACGGTTAAAGGGAAGAAATGAATTCTCAAGTTGAAAAAACTTTTTAAAATCATACGAATATGCCACACCAATCGTGGCTCCAAAGTATTGATTACACCAAGTTACATAATACCGATCCTCGATATAGCATACTCTGGGATCATAGCCACAGGCTACCCCTGCCTGATTTCCTAGTTTATCATAGAGAGGCATCGGCTCCGGTTCAATGTCCCAATCAATACCATTATCGCTTTTCCCAAGGAAAAGATGCTGTTCCATCGCCGTATTATCACTGCGGAATATTCCAGCAAACTTACCTTCCTTTGCTATTACCGCACTATTAAATATACTATTTGCACCCGGTATCTGGTTTCTTTTAATAATTGGATTACTGCTATAACGCCATACGATATCTGTACAACCAGCCGGTCTATCCTGCCATGGAATATTTGGTAGATTTTCTCCAATAATCATCTTAGTGATTCTCCTATCTATCAATAATCTAACCCTGAGAGTTGTTTGTAATGGTACTATAACACAATCCATTTTGTTTACAATGTAGTATTTTATATTGTTTTTGTATAAGTTAATTGAATTATAAAAAAGGAGTTAAATTAGTCTTCCAGATTTCTTCCTTTTGACTAATTTAACTCCTCTTATCTCCGGCTGTGTACTGCAGCACGCATAAAAATCAAGAGGTTGGAAAATTGACTTCTATTTTTCAACCTAGCTTAACTCTTTCCTTACAAGTCTTAATAGTTTTCCGCTTTTACTTGGAAATAAGCCTGTGGATGTGCACAAACCTGACATAGCTGCGGAGCTTCCTTGCCAATCACGATATGACCACAGTTTCTGCACTGCCAGATAGCATCCCCATCCTTTGAGAACACAAGACCTTTTTCCACATTTTCAAGAAGCTTAAGGTATCTTTCCTCATGCTCCTTCTCAATCTTTGCAACACCCTCAAATAAGTCTGCAATATGATCAAAGCCCTCTTCCCTTGCTTCTTTCGCAAAGCCGGCATACATATCCATCCACTCGTAGTTCTCACCTGCAGCAGCATCTTTTAGATTCTGTGCCGTATCACCAATACCGTTATGTAATAACTTATACCATAACTTTGCATGCTCTTTCTCATTCTCGGCTGTCTCTAAGAATAGAGCCGCAATCTGCTCATATCCTTCCTTTTTTGCCTTGCTTGCATAATAAGTATATTTGTTTCTTGCTTCGGATTCTCCGGCGAATGCTGCCTTTAAGTTCGCTTCTGTTTTAGTACCTTTTAAATTTGCCATATTACCATCCCTCCTGCGTTATTGATATTATAATGATAATCATTACTAAATCTCATAAAACTATTCTAACCGATAAAAATTCGTATGTCAATGGTAGAATGGTTACTATAAGAAGTCTTGCAGCAATTGGTAAAAGATGCGGTTTTGCACCGCCAATCCAATGATCGGAACAGGTACTTATTCCGATCATTTAATATCTTTAATATTTACGAAATCTTTGATAACGTGCCTCTACAAGAGCTTCTCCCTTATCTGAGCAGCGTTTAATAAATTCCAATATTTCTTGTTTTAAACACCAGGCCACATGCTCCATATTTCCGGTGTTTAGCGTAACCTTAATTTCAGTCTCCTCATCCTTATCCTCTAAATCCGTAATGAATTCAGAAACAGGTTCCGGTTCACCACTTAAAAGTGTTATTGCTTCGTTTGCTGACTCTTCTAAGGAAATCTCAGGTATTACCTGATCAATAATCTTTAATTTCAATAAGTCATCTGCTGTTATTTTCATAATAGCTGCGGCTTCGTCCGCTCTTTTACTATCCTTCCACAATATCGAGGCAAAGCCTTCCGGAGAAAGAATAGAATATGTTGCATTTTCTAACATCCATACCTCATCTGCAACGGCTAAGGCTAAAGCTCCACCACTTCCGCCTTCGCCTATCACAATCGATAAAATTGGTGTTTTTAAGGAAGACATTTCATATAGGTTTTTCGCAATGGCTTCCCCCTGCCCTCTCATTTCTGCTTCAATACCACAAAACGCTCCGGGTGTATCAACAAGACATATAACAGGACGGCGGAATTTTTCTGCCTGCTTCATTAAGCGCAATGCCTTTCGATACCCTTCCGGATTTGGCATACCAAAATTACGTTTCATATTTTGCTTGATATTACGTCCCTTTTGCTGCCCAATCACAGTAACCGGTATTCCGTCTATTGTAGCGATTCCACCGACAATTGCACCATCATCTTTGCAGTAACGGTCACCATGCAACTCCAAAAACCGATCAAATATATGGCTAATGTAATCTATACTCGTAGGACGTTGAGTTCCTCTTGCAATCTTTACACGTTCCCAAGCAGATATTTTATTCTCCATAAGTCACGTATAATCCAATTATCTTAGATGGTAATTGGATTATTCCTTTCTCCCAGATTCTCTGGGCATTTTAATCCATCTCTGATATATTTTGAAAAGGCACTGTGGATCTGTATCTATTTAATTACAGC
>JAEWMB010000025.1 GCA_023457255.1 Bacillota bacterium
CGATTGGAGATTTGATTAAATGCTTACGAATGCCACCGATGGAACGCCGGATGCGGTGAAAGTCGCATGTCCGGTGTGGGACAGGGGAAAAGGTGGAGATAATATCAAAACCTTACCTATTGTCATAAGCTGAGGGTCTGTTCTTGCAGGCAATCTTCTATTATGTCTGGTTGGAGGAACCTCCTGCCAGAAGAAATTTTGAGACAGTGTTGCAGCTACTTGGAGAAGCTGAGGTAACTGAACCAAATAAGCCATCAAAGTTGGACGTCAGAATGAAAGTCCTTGAAGAAAGCTCAGTACTTGGGAGTAATCATCCAGCGGTGAAACAGTACAACAAATGCATGCGTGGTGCCGGGGATACCGTTCGAAGTATCATAATTAGTGCCAATTCTAGGCTAGCATTTCTTGAAAACAAGCAGGTGTTACGAATGCTGTCAAAGGATGAAATGGATCTTGCTGAGCTGGGTATTGGTATAAACGGAGACGGAGAGACGAGAACAGCTCTTTTCTGTGTAATACCCGACAGCGATAAATCCTATAACTTTATTATAGGAATGCTTTATACGCAGATCTTTCAGGAACTGTATTATCAGGCAGACTTTAACTGTGGTGGAAGGCTACCGATCCATGTGACCTTCATGCTTGATGAGTTTGCTAATGTTGCTCTGCCGGATGATTTCTGCAGTCTTCTCTCTACCATGCGAAGTAGGGAAATCAGTTCGGTCATCATTATTCAGAATCTGGCACAGATCAAAGCGTTATTCAAGGATACCTGGGAGACGATTCCGGGTAACTGCGATACCTTAGTTTATCTTGGTGGCAACGAGCAAAGTACCCATAAGTATATCTCCGAACTGCTTGGAAAGGGCACCATTGATAAGAAATCAAGTGGTGAAACAAAGGGTAGGCAAGGCAGCAGTAGCAGAAATTATGATGTACTTGGTAGGGAGCTGTTGACACCGGATGAAGCGAGAAAGCTGGATAATAAGAAATGTCTCATCTTTATCCGTGGGTTTGATCCAATCATCGATACAAAGTTTATTCCATATACTCATCCGGCATTCTCGCAGACATCAGATGGAAAAGGCGAGGCATATGTACATACAGCGATATCAAAATCTGGAATCGTAGGATCACAATTTGAGATTTTGAGTCCAAATGCAGTAGAGTACTATGAAAAGCTTAAGTCAAATGGAGATAACGTTTATATTGATAGTTTGAAATACGAGGAATTACAGATGATTGGCAAAGTTGGAAGGCGATTTACAAATCGAATGGAAGCTTCTAACCGGGATCAAAATGCAGATACACAAGATCTTTCCATTGAAGAGCAGTTGGTTACAGGAAAAGATGCAATAGATAATGAACGTAGTAACATGGAGACAGATAAGGATAAGATTTATTTTTCTAATCGAAAGTCACCAATCAGAGGAGCAGATACGATAACTAACCGCCTGATTCGCTGGAGTTATTCTGAAGGTCAAAAGGACGAGTTGAAACTGGCATTAAATGCAGGAGTCCCTAAACATGACATATTGAATTACTTTTATCCTGATACGACTTTACAGGAGATGCAAAGAATAAGGTTAGAATTTATGAAACTGTCTCCTGAGAATTAATTATGATTTTGTTATTTGGGAGGTGATTATAACATACACATGCCGGGGAAAGCCTGGCTTATTTTTATTTACGGGGTAACCCGTTTCGATAGATAACAAGTAACTATAAGCAGATATGAGAGAATGAGCATCATTCATCATCTTGGAGATTAGCCGGATATGAATGATGTTGATTCATTTATATCGCTAATCTCCGACTATAAAACACAATATGAAGGAGATTGAGAATATGAGAATTTTTAAAGTTATGAGTACAAAGAGGACCAATAAGAATAGAACCTGGAGCGAATTGAAGAAAAAGGTGACAGCCGGTGTGTCCGGTGCCATGATGGCATCAAGTCTATTGACAACTAAAGTTTATGCTTCTTCTGGTACCAGTGCAGTTACACAGCCACTTGATAGTCTGAAGACCTTAGTCATTGCAGTAATCGGTGCAGTCGGTGTCATTATCCTGGCTAAGAATGTTATGGAATTTGCCCAGGCTTATCAGCAGCAGGACTCCTCCACAATGAACTCTGCCTTAAAGGGCATTGTAGCAGGTGTAATGATGGCAGGTATTTCAGCGGTATTAACATTCCTTGGATTTTAGACACTTCAAGAGGAAAGCAGGTCGGCAGTGAAGTGGAATAACTGCTTCACTGCTTGATAGAAAAGAGGTGATTAAGATTGGATATCTTCAAATTAGGTGATAAGATTCTGGCACTTCTTGAAGTAGTTTTTGGGTTTTGGAACAATCAGGTGTCGCTGGTATTTTCACTGTTAGGACAGTCCCCTGTTGATTTTAAGAATGGCGGGCCATGGGGAGTAATTCAGAATTTAGAGCCCATATTTGTGGCAGTTGGATCTTCGTTGGTTGTCTTGTTCTTTGTAATAGGTTTCTGTGCAGAAAGTGTGGATATCAAGGAAGAGATGAGATTTGAAGTTATTTTACGGATGCTGATGAGATTGGGTCTGGCGGTATGGCTGGTGTCAAATAATGTGACGATCATGAAAGCAGTTTTTTTATCCGTTGGAAATCTGGTTAATTTGATATCGGCAGATGGTTATACGGACCTCAGTATAGACAGTACTCAGTCAGATGTGATTAAGAATCTAGGATTTGGTGAGAGCTTGATTATGCTCATTTTGGCAGCACTATTATCCATCATTATCATTATCTGTGGGTTCTTTCTGATTTACACAGTGTACTTCCGCTTCCTGAAGATACTGATTATCGTGCCAATGGGAGCAATCGCATACACAACTCTTGCAGGTAATCGGAATGTGAGTCATACGGCATTAAGCTATTCGAGGTATTTTTTATCGGTAGTATTTGAAGCCGTGACAATGGTATTAGCAATTATGGTATGTAATGCATTCATTAATTCCGGGCTTCCCGCATTCACTGGGAATTATGCAGCGTGGGCACAGACACTGATTTATCTGTGTGAGATGACATTTACTATTGCACTTACTGTTGGAACCGTGAAAGGAGCCCAGAGCTTGACGAGTAAAGCACTTGGATTGTAGAAGTATACGATAAACTTAATGATTGCCACAGAAGGTGGCAGAAAGGAGTCACAATGAGGACGACATTAGAACTAAAAACAAGCAGGGGAATTATTGAAAAAGTCAGGATTGAAGTTAGTAGCTACCGGGAAAACGGTGGTATCTATATCGGTTTAACATCGCTAGGTGGAGCGATAGTAGAACCATTTGTCGATATTACATTGAATCTTGGTGGAAGTGCCATTGATTACTGCGGGTATCTGGATACCAGTAATCTTCCGGAGCTAGAGACTTTCATTACTGAGAATGGACTCGGCGAGTTTACCGGATTTACAAGAAGAAGCGGTTTCAATGAGTATCCATATTATGTGTTCAATGCGAAACGTTTGGAGGAACTTTGCCCAGAGGGAGTTGCAGAGTATGAGAAGTCCCTAAAAAAAGATGAGAAAGTCGAAGAAAAGCAGCGGGCTGGGAGGTAAGAAATCATGGTAATCGAAATATCAAGAGACATTGAACAGTATAAGGAATCCGTTATATTGGGATTAACCGCCAAGCAGTTGATTTATTCTCTGTTATCAGTCGTAATCGGAGGAGGGCTGGTATTGTTTCTGTATCAGTATATAGGATTGACGTCCAGTGCCTATGTTGCAATACCGGTCGTAGCCCCAATTGCACTGGGAGGTTTCTATTCTTATAATGGCATGAGCTTCAATGAGGTCATGAAACGAAAGATTCAGATGCTCTTCTTCAATCGACCATTGACCTATATTTCAACAGAATCGGAAGTAGAATTGAAGAGATACCTAAGAGAGCTTGACAGTACTCAAAATGGGACAAAGAAAAGTAGGAATAAAGGAAGCGTAAAGTCAACAAAAAAGCTGTATGAAAGACCAAAGGAAAGACCAAAGGAAAGACCAAAGGATATACTAGGTGAAAAGCTATACGAAAAGCCAAAGCGAAAACGAAAACCAGATAAAAACCCATATAAAAAGGCATATGGAAGTACAGCCAAGAATGGGGATTTTGACAGCGACTTACATGGCGAAAGGAAGTGAGGTATACAATGGGATTATTTACAGATGAATTTAAGGAGTTAAAGAAAGCAAGTGAACCGCTTTATAAGACTCCGAAATCCATTCAGGAAACGATTGAAGTCATGGCAGTGGCTGAGAATGGAATCTTTGAGGTAGCAAGAAATCGGTATTCCAAATGTTATCGTTTTGAGGATATCAATTATTCTACCACTAAGGAAGAAGAGCAAATGGGGATTTTTGAACAATATTGCAAATTCTTAAATTCCTTGGATTTTAATTTTAAGATATCAATTAACAATAAGAATAAGGATATGGCAGCGTTGAGAAAACTGGTGCTACTCCAATATCAACAGGATGGATTTGACTATTTTCGTAAAATCTATAATGATATCATTGAGGACAAGATTCAGGAAGGCAGGCAGGGAATTGAGCAGGAACGATTTCTAACAATAACGATTGAGCGCAAGAACTTTGAAGAAGCGAAAGCCCAGTTTGCCACGTTGGAGGCGACTCTCCATAAAGCATTCAATGAACTTGGTTCAGAGATTGTACCCCTTGGTGGAAATGAGAGATTGAAGGTTCTTTATGATTATTATCATTTGGGAAAGGAAGATCAACAAAGCTTTGATATCAAGGAGTGTACTGCATTAGGAACGGATTTTAAGAATGATCTTTGCAATGGCATGGTAAAGTATTTCCCAGAGCATTATGAGGAAGAATCAAAATGCTGCCGGGCATTATTTATCAAGAAATATCCATCCAGCTTATCGGATCGCTTTCTGAATGAGATTACCAGTCTTCCGGTACATAGCATTGTAAGTATCGATGCCGTTCCAATTCCTAAGGGTCTAACGACAAAGACTCTCCAGAAAAAGTACCTAGGCATTGAAAGCGATATCATCAAACAGCAGAGGGTGAGGAATAAGAATAACGATTTCTCATCTGAGATTTCCTATACTAAGCGAACAGAGAAGAAGGAAATTGAGGATATTATGGATGATGTCCGGGAGAATGATCAATGTTTATTCTATGTTGCCGTGACGATTATCCTGATGGCTAAATCAAAGGAAGAACTGGAGAGCATCTGCGAGACGGTTCAAACGATTGGAAAACGGAACAGCTGTACCATTGATGTTCATTATCTAAAACAAAGAGAGGCATTAAATACTGCATTGCCGATTGGTGTAAGACAGGTTGAAACGATGAGAACCATGCTTACCCAAAGCCTTGCGGTTTTGATGCCTTTTAATGTGCAGGAACTCAATGATATTGGCGGTAATTATTACGGAATGAATCAGGTATCCAAGAATATTAATATCGGAAACCGGAAGAAGCTGATCAATGGCAACGGCTTTATCTTTGGTGTTCCCGGCTCAGGAAAATCCTTCTTTGCCAAACAGGAGATGGGAAGCGTTTTTCTTAATACAAAGGATGATGTGATTATTGTGGATCCGATGAATGAGTACTTTGATATTGCTGAGACATTTCATGGAGCAGTAGTGAACATGTCAACCTATACGGATAACTACATTAATCCATTAGCGATCGATGTATGGGATCTTGACTTGAATGATTCCAAAGGAATGATCCGTGAAAAAGGGGAGTTCATGCTGGGACTTTGCGAACAGTGCATGGGAGATTCTTTAAATTCCAGGCAGAAATCCATAATTGACCGATGTGTCAGAAAGCTGTATATGGACATCGCGAGAAATGAACCCAACAATTACGGAACGGAGAAGTATATTCCGGTGATGACGGACTTTTACGAACTGCTCTTAGAGCAACCGGAGGAGGAAGCCAAGGATATTGCACTGTCTCTTGAGCTGTTTGTAAATGGATCCTTGAACATCTTCAATCATCAGACCAACGTTGATATTGATAACCGGTTTATAGTATATGGTATCAGAGATCTGGGTGCGGAGCTTTCCCCGATTACCATGTTAGTGATGATGGAGAATATACAAAACCGGATCATGGAGAATGCGAAGAAAGGAAAAGCAACCTGGCTCTATCTCGATGAATTCCATGTGTTACTGAACCGTGAATACAGTGCTAAATATCTGCAACAGCTTTGGAAAAAGGTACGAAAGCAGGGAGGGCTTTGCACAGGCATAACACAGAATATACTTGACCTTTTACAGAATTATGTCGCAACAACCATGCTGGCTAATTCAGAATTTGTGGCAATTCTTAAGCAAGCGAATACTGACAGTTCAAAGTTAGCGGAAGTGATTGGTATATCCGATGCTCAGCTACGTTTTGTCATGAATTCAATGAGTGGAATGGGTTTATTGAAATGCGGTAATGTTGTCATACCTTTTGATAATACCATATCAAAGGATACGGATTTATACCGGCTATATAATACTAACCTACATGAAAAGATTGCGGAGAAACGGAAAGCAGTTCAGGAGTAAGGAGTTGAGCCGAAAGTTGGCACCGGGATATCTCGGTGCCTAACCGGTTCTAAAGGAGGTGAGAACGACGAAGATTAATAAAGTTGAAGCGAACCCGATGCGGATTCATAGAAAGTCAGAAATCAATATTCATCGTATTAGGAAAAGGAACAAACCATCGAATGCAATGAAACAATTGAGTCTAAGACGCGGACCAAGTATTAGACATATAACAGTTCCAGTTGATGTTATACGAAGATATAAGGGAAGTCTGTATAGGAATGCAAAATCAGATAAGTACAATTGTATCGAAGGAAATATCAATAAAAAACTCAATGGTAAAAGCTTTCAGGTACAGGGAAACAAACGCATTCAGAAATCATCCGATACAGCAAATACTATGAAACCTGTTATAAGGAATCAGTATCACTCAACAACTGCTCAGACGATTGGAATAATCGGAGCCTCTGTTGCTTCAGAGCAGATGGAAGGAGGTGAAGAGCTATGTGACAGTGTAGGTATAGCAGGTTTAGCCTTATATCCTTTCTCCGGAGCTGTTTCCAAAGGAAGAGACTTATATCGGAATCAATCACAAGAACAAAGGCTAGCCATGAAGTTGAAACGAGTGGATCCAGGAAACCGAGTAAGAAATAAAACGAGTAGCAGTACCGGTAAAAAGGTGATTAGGATGGCTGGTAGTAAATATACGAAAGAGACGAGGATAAAAAGTAAAGCATGGAGTTCTTTAAGAGGAGCATCTATTAATTCGGTAGCAACTGGGGCAAGAGGCATATCGAGCAGAACGTCAGTAGGAAAAGATGCCGTCAAAGATATCGGTACAGTGAATGGAAAAGCTACGAGTAAAGCGATTGGCAAAGCAACGGGACATAGCTTTAATCGTTCAGCAATAAAAAACAGCACGAGAAGCAGAATGCTCCATAACTTCATGAATAAATCAAAACAGAGTGATAATGGAGACAACATAGGAGCACTATTAAAGGATTTAGTAATGATGCGTGTGTCTGTGGTGGTGAAATATATTGCGGGATACATCGGAGGATTACTATTGAATTTAGTTCTACTTATTGCGATTACCTGTTTACCGGTCATGCTAGTTATTGCTGTGATATACAATTCTCCTTTGGCAATATTTTTTCCGTCATTAGAAGAGGGCGATACCGTGATGAGTGTGACAAGTGCCTATATTCAGGATTTTAATCGTGAAGTTTCAACTCTTGCCAATGAACACGCCGGTTATGATGGTGGAAGCTTATCTAATACAGGTTCAGTGACAGATAACTATTATGATATCATGGTGGTTTATATGGTGAAGTATGGTGTTGGGGATACAGCATCTGTCATGAATGGCACGACAAGAGAAAAGCTGAAGGGAGTATTTGATGATATGTGTAGATTCCAGACATCGGTTTCATCCGAGACCGTTGAAAATGAGGATGGTACCACTACGAACTATTCAATTTTAAATGTAAACGTAACAAAAAGAACTTACGTTGATATGATTTCATTTTATGGATTTGATACAGAAGAAGTTCAATTGCTAGAAGAAATGATGAGTCCGGAAAATATAGCTTTATTGCAGTAAAACCATCAGAATCAAGTTTTTACGATACAGGATAATAAGGAGGATACAACGTATATGACGAACAATACAACAATGGTATTAAAGAAGGATATGGAATATCTATTAGTGGAACTTCAGAAGGAATGGGAAAGCAGTGGTAAAACAAGTGCAACTGTTGTATTTCAAATAGAGGAAGTTCATGAAGTAAACCGAAAGCTGCAGCAGGAAATCGCAGATCGTCAGGAATTATTAAAGAATGATGAAGAAATGACCTTTGAGCAAAGTATCCAACTTACCAAACAGAATTATATTTTGTTAAGGTTAATAAAAAAGATACTACGCAAAGAGCAGAGATCAAATAAAAAAGGAATTGACCGTGAGTTTTCAGTAGTCCTTGATAAGGAAGAGCACCGGATATTTAAAGATTTATTTCAACCGGTGGAAGGTTAATATTGGGTTATTAGCAAAATAGGATAAAGATATGAAAGTGGAGGTGTTAAAATGGGAGTTGATTATCAGGTAAGGCAAATCTATGACATGATGATTCGGGAGGTTACAACAAGCGAAGCAAAATGGCGTGATATCTGCCGGTTAATGGGGCAACTTTACCGTTATGAGTTTGATAATATTCTGATGATATATGCTCAGCGACCACATGCAACTCTGGTCGCTGATTTTGATACATGGAAGAAAGTAAATCGTTATGTTAAGAGAGGTAGCAAAGGAATTGCAATCTATCCTTCAAGAGCTCTAAGCCCAAGAATGAGATATGTATTTGACATCAGCGATACCGGTGGAAAGAAGCAGAACTTAACCTGGAGCCTGGAAGGTGAAAATCTAGCTGACTATGTAACATTTTTAAATTCAAAGGGATTACTGGAAGCAGATTTTGATAAGGACGATTTGAATAATCGAGAATTTTTGATAAATCTGCTAAAAAACTTTACAAGAACATATGTTCGAGGTATAATAGAAGCAGATTATTCCGAACGCATGAATGAGCTTTCGAGAATGACCGGTGATATAAACATGGATGAAGAAAGCTTTGTGAGTGAAACGGAAGATGTGCCAGATAGCCCGATTGCTGAAATTATTTATAAAAGTACATTCTATGCAATTGGAACAAGATGTGGTTTTTCATTGAATATGGATGAGCAGGATTTGAGTATGGTTCTCCGGTATCAGAGTGATGAAGAGGTGTATTTGATCGGAACACTGATCAGTGATATTTCCTGTAACGTTTTAAGAGAGTTTTCAAGAAACCTGAAACAGATTGAGAAACAGAGATTACAAGTGGAAGAAAGGGGTATTGTACATGGCAGAGATAGCATTGACTTATTCAGAGAGGGAAGGGATCTTATACCCGGACCTCGAATTACCGGAGGAGGAAGAGAAGAATCTTCTGAATCTCGGGAAATACGGAATGATGGCATTAAATTATCTGAAGGAGAACGAACCAGCCAGATACAAGACACTTTACCGATTCGGACTGTTGGCACAGAAGATGCACGAGGTGGACGAGGAAGCGAATCAACTTCTGGATACATTGATGGAAAGCTATCTGGCAAAGAACAAACCGGAGGATCCCAATTCCACGATGGAGATGTGGAGGATAAGGGAACAGGCGAAGATGCAGGCAGAGGAAATCGTACTGAAGCATATCGTACTGAAGTTTCATTAGAACAGGAACATATCATCAAAGAAATTGATGAAGAGCTGAACGAAATCAATTCATTCGTAAAGCGTGAGGAAGCCAATTACCATCAGGCTTCCTTTTTTGATGCAGATTTTACCGATGCCAAACCATTGCAGTATTTCTATGTGGAGAAAAAGAAAGAACTGGTGGTACCTCATGAATATATTGTGGAGGTGCTAAAACGTGGTACCGGTTTTCAAGGTGGGAAGCACCGAGTAGCAAGCATTTATCAGAATGTAAATGAGCCATCTAAGAGAGCCAAACTTATAAAAGAGGAATATGGTCTTGGTGGTGCAAGTTGGCCAATTGAAGAATATGGCCTGTATGGATATGATTCCTTCAAATCTAATGGACTTCGTTTACGGTGGCGAGATGAAGAAGGAGATAAGGAAGGTTATGTAAGCTGGTCTTCCGTTGAACGGGAAATCGGAGCATTGATCTTAACCAGCGAGTATACTCAGGAACGAATAAGCCTAAATGAGATTGGCATGGATAGTGATAGAGAAGACTTATTATCCGTTGAGAATGAGGAGCAGCTTATTGAAGAGCCGGAACTTGATGAATATTCGATACCGGACGAACTTGATGATATCCATGGATTGTCTGAGAATGATATAGCTGAAGAAAGAAATGAAGAAGAAAGAACTCAAGAAGATAGAACTAAAGATGAGAGAACTAGAGAAGAAAGATCTGAAGAGGGAAAATTTAAAGAAGACAGTACTGAAAATAAAAACTCCGATGAAGATAGTTCCAATATGGAAGCGGAGAATGAGGCTGACATCGAAGTAAATGTTGATGAGCTTGAACTCTTAAAAAGTACCACTAATGTTCTCAAGAGCAACTTCCATTATAACCTACGGGAGATGGAAACTGGTGGAGCAAAGACCAGATACAAATGGAATGCAGAGGCAATTCGCACTTTACTTCTAATTGAGAAGGAAGGTAGGCTTGCTACTCCAGAGGAGCAGAAGGTTTTAGCTAAGTACGTTGGTTGGGGCGGCTTATCCCAGGCATTCAATCTTGATGATAGTTCCTGGAATCATGAATATATGGAACTTAAGAACCTTCTTTCTGAGGATGATTATGTAGCAGCAAGAGCGACAGTTAATAATGCATTTTATACCTCACCGGAAATCGCTAGCTGTATAAATCAGGCACTTGTCCAGTTTGGCTTCCAGACAGGGAATTTACTTGAACCATCTATGGGAATTGGTAACTTCTTTAGAACACTTCCGATACAGATGCAAAATTGTAACCTGTTTGGGGTAGAGATTGACTCCATATCAGGCAGAATTGCAAAACAGCTGTATCAAAATGCCAATATTCAAATTACCGGCTTTGAGAAGACTTCCTTTCCAGATAACTTCTTTGATGTAGCTATCGGTAATGTTCCCTTTGGAGATTATAAGCTCTATGACCCAAAGTACAACAAACTTAATTTCCGCATCCATGATTATTTTCTGGCAAAATCAATCGATCAGGTGAGACCGGGCGGAATTATTGCCTTTATCACTACGAAGGGAACTCTGGACAAGAGCAATCCGTCTATAAGAAAGTATCTTGCTGAGCGCGCTGAATTGATTGGTGCTATCAGATTACCTAACACTGCCTTTCGGGAATTTGCCGGGACTGAGGTTACAGCAGATATACTATTCCTACAGAAGAGAGAGCGTACCATCGCTGTGGAGCCAGACTGGGTTCACTTGGGTTATACAGAGGATGGAATTGCGATCAACTCTTACTTTTTAGAACATCCAGAAATGATGCTTGGAAAGATGGAATACGATACTAGGATGTTCGGAGAAGGTAGCAAATACACTACCTGCGTAAACCATAATCCGGATTTTAATCTATATGCTTCCTTGCAAAAGGCAATCCGAAATCTGTCAGCAACTATTACAGATTATGAGAAATCAGAGGAAATGTCGGAGGAACAGCAGGAGGATATTATTCCTGCCAATCCTGATGTGCGTAATTACACCTACGCCTTTTTGGATGGGAAACTGTATTATAGAGAAAATTCCCGAATGTTTCGGAAAGAAGTGAGTCCCATCATGGAGGAGCGCATTAGAGCAATGCATCATATCCGGGCAGTGACCAGAGAGCTGATTGAAATTCAGACAGAAGGATGCAGTGAGGTTGAACTAGTCAGTAAGCAGAGGGATTTAAATGATACCTATGATACCTTTATCAAGAAATACGGCTACATAACAGATAGAGAAAATGACAGAGCCTTCCGAAATGACGCAGACTATCCATTGCTCTGTTCTCTTGAGGTGGTTGATGAGGACGGCAATGTTAAGAAAGCAGATATGTTCTATAAGCAGACCATTAAACCAAAGATAATAATTGAACGGGTTGAGACTGCGGTGGAGGCATTAAATGTATCCATGAATGAATATGGAGCAGTCAATATCCCGTTTATGCTAAGTATTTATCACCCAAGTCTTACAAATGCAATGGTGGGATTGCCATCGGGCAGTGTTTTGTCAGAACAGGCACAGGCAGAGCTGGAACGTGGTATTATGCTTGAGGAATTAAAAGGGCTAATATTCTTAAATCCTATGACCTATAATGAGAATAACTTGAATGCAGGCTGGGAGAGCGCAGATGAATATTTATCAAGTAATGTAAGAGATAAGTATCGAATCGCAAAAGCATTTGCTGAAACAAATCCGGAGCTTTTCGCAGAAAATGTAAGAGCATTGGAGCAGGTGCAGCCGGTCAATCTGGATGCTTCGGAAATTGATGTGCGTATCGGTACCACATGGATTGAAGCTCAGGATTATGAACAGTTTATCTATGAGCTTTTGAATACTCCAAGAAGAGCAAGGGCATACAGAAGTCAGTTTTATAATTCTGGGGTACAGCTTCATTTAAACAAATATACGATGGAATGGTTTATAGAGAATAAATCAATGGATAGGCATTCTGTGGCAGCTACCAAGACCTATGGTACTGGCCGCATGGATGCCTATTCTATTTTTGAAAACACTCTGAACCTGCGTACAGTAACAATCAAAGATCGTATTGATGATGGTGATGGAAAATATCATTATGTCGTGAATAAGAATGAGACCATGCTTGTGAGGGAGAAACAACATCAGATCAAGGAGGCATTTAAGGAGTGGATATTCAAAGACCCGGAGCGCAGGGCAAAGTATGTCGAGTATTACAATGAGACCTTTAATAACAGCAGACTCCGGGAATATGATGGGTCTCATCTGCAGTTTCCAGGCATGAATCCGGAAATCAAACTGAAAGATCACCAAAGGAATGCAGTTGCAAGAATTCTTATGGGAGGAAACACCTTACTTGCACATTGTGTCGGTGCCGGAAAATCCTTTGAAATGATGGCTGCCTGTATGGAACAGAAACGCCTTGGACTTGCCAATAAAACAGTTATGGTTGTTCCAAAAGCTTTAATCGGGCAGACAGCAGGAGAATTTCTAAGACTTTATCCATCGGCTAATATTTTGGTAGCAACTGAAAGGGATTTTGAAAAGAGCCGTAGAAGGCGGTTCATTTCCCGAATAGCCACAGGAGATTATGACTGTATCATTATGTCCCACTCACAGTTTGAGAAAATACCGATATCTTCGGAACGCAGAGAACGGATGATTAATGAACAAATCGAGGAAATTAACTATGCCATCGATGAAGCAAAACGTCAGAATGGAGAGCGCTGGACAGTCAAGCAGATGGAATCCCAGAAAAAGAAGCTGGAAGAACAGCTTCGAAGCCTTACCGATGAGAGTAGAAAAGATGATCTCATTACCTTTGAGGAATTGGGTATAGATTCCCTTATGGTAGATGAGGCCCATGGCTACAAGAATCTTGCTATCTTCTCAAAGATGAATAATGTATCCGGGATATCCGGTACCGGTGCTAAGAAATCTACCGATATGCAGCTGAAATGCCAGTACATCAGTGAAATCAGTGATGGAAGAGGAGTTGTATTTGCAACCGGAACGCCAATTTCTAATACCATGTGCGAGCTTTATGTCATGCAGTCCTATTTGCAGAAAAGTGCACTGGAACGTATGGGTATCTATCATTTTGATTCCTGGGCTGCTAATTTTGGTGAGGTTACAACTGCACTGGAACTAACTGTTGAGGGAAGTGGGTTCCGTTTTAAGAGCCGTTTTAATAAGTTTACGAACCTTCCAGAATTGATGAATATCTTCCGTGAAGTGGCAGATGTACAGACGGCAGATATGCTTGATCTGGAGGTTCCAAAACTTCGGGATGGAAAGTACTATATTGTGGATAGTGAACCGGACTGGTATGTGAAGCAGGTCATGGAGGACTTTGTAGTAAGAGCGGAGCGTATTCGTAATGGTGGCATTGAACCGAGTGAGGACAATTTTCTCAAAATTACCCATGAGGCAAGGTTACTTGGAACGGATGCAAGACTGCTTGAGTTGGATGCACCGAATAATCCGGAAGGAAAGCTTAATAAGGTGGTGGAGAATGTCGTCTATGAGTATAAAAAAGCAATGGAGGAAGGTAAGATCGGCTGTCAGCTGATCTTTTCCGATATCGGTACACCGAAATCTTCCTGGTCTCAGGACGGGCAGGTTAGAGAATTTGATATATACAATTATGTAAAAACTGAGCTTGTAAAGAGCGCTATTCCGGCGGATGAGATTGCTTTTATCCATGATGCTAAAAGTGATGCCCAGAGAGAAGCTCTGTTTAAGGACATGAGAACGGGTAAAAAGAAAGTTCTAATTGGATCTACAGATAAATGTGGAACCGGAGTCAATGTTCA
This sequence comes from Bacillota bacterium, assembly GCA_023457255.1. Lineage (GTDB taxonomy): Bacteria > Bacillota > Clostridia > Lachnospirales > Lachnospiraceae > Lachnoclostridium. Next base: position 14,590 of record JAEWMB010000025.1, read on the forward strand.
GACCCATCTGGTTGCGATGCATCATATTGATTGTCCATGGAAGCCTTCTAGTATTGAGCAGCGAGAAGGAAGGGGAATCAGACAGGGGAATGAGAATAGTGAAATAGCAATATACCGCTATGTAACAAAAGGAACTTTCGATGCTTATTCCTGGTCGCTAGTAGAAAATAAGCAACGGTTTATCAGCCAGGTAATGACCAGCAAATCAGTATCAAGAACCTGTGAGGATATCGATGAAGCAACGCTATCCTATGCCGAGATTAAGGCAGTAGCAACCGGCAATCCTCTTATCCGTGAGAAGATGGAGTTAGATAACGATGTCCAGAGATTAAAGCTATTAAAAGCATCTTATGACAGCCAAAGATACGGCTTGCAGGATAACTTTATGATCCGTTTTCCCAAGCTTATCAAGGCAGCAGAAGAAAAGCTTTCCTGTGTCGTTGAAGATATCAGAATGAGGGATGAACAGCTAATTACTGCGCCACAGTTTTCTATTACCATTGGGAAGGCAACCCTTACGGAGCGAGTGGATGGTGGTACTGCAATGCTTGAAGCAATCAGTAAATGTAGAACAGGTGATACGAATCCAATTGGTATATTTAAAGGCTTAGAGCTGCTTGTTGAGAAGAACTACATGGGAACCAATTATATGATTCTTCGTGGCAAGACGGAATACAAAGTTGAACTTAGTACCAGCCCGGTCGGAAATATGGTTAAGCTTGAGAACACCTTCAATGGATTATCTGAGCATGAAGAATTCCTGATGAAGAAGATTGACCAATATCAACGTGATATGGAGCAGTCAAAGCAGGAATATGAAAAACCATTTGTTTATGATAAGGAGCTGAAGGAAAAGCTGGCTAGGCAGTTTGAATTGAATGCACAGCTGGACCTGGAGAATGGTAAGGTGGAGGATTTGGATTTAGGTGGGGCGGCTAATAGAAATGAAGACGTGCCAGATAGTCATGTGGCAGAACATGAATATAATTATCATACAGGATATGATGATTTGAGTAGGTAATGCAGTGTTCTCATAGGTATAGTGTATGGAATCAACAGTGAATAACACATTACATTTATAACTTGGGGCAGCCGTGAGGTAGTCCCAAGTATAAGTGGCATTTTTATTATTTGTAGGTAAAGCTGTAATAAGTTAAAGGATGTTTTTCACGCTACTCACACGATCAAGAGTTTGGATTCACATCTGATAAATTGTCGCTAGAATATGTTTTATTTATTCATTTATTTATTCAAGAAATTAATGACTTTTATTAAGCTCCATAAAATCTTCATATTCATAGAATATAATTGTCATGAATTAAGATTACATATGGAATTCTTCTATAAAAGATTCCCGAAGGTAAATACCAAATTAAAATCGATGAAGGAGTGAAATTATCGTAAAGATAAGTAGACCAAAAACACACCAAACCACTTAACTAAATATTATGCAAGGAGAAATAGAAATGAGAAACCAAAACAACAATAATGCTAATATAAAAAAATTGCTAATTATCGCCCTGGCAGCTATCGCAGTTTTAATTGTAGCTTTCAGTATTAAAGTTCCAGAACAATCATCAAATAGCAACAACGAGGTAAGGGGTAACAATGTAGAATCGGACAATAGCGCTAAAGCAGGCAACGGTAATGAAACGGACAGCAGCATTGAGGCAGACAACAGTGTTGAGACTGAAAATGCTAATGAAACAATTAACAGAGCTGAAACAGTGAAGGATAGTGATATCGTGATTCCAATTATTGATATTACGGAAACTGCAAGATTTTATCCTGCTGAAATTAATGGTACAGAGCTTGAGGTTCTGGCTGTAAAGGCACCCGATGGTTCGATAAGAACTGCATTTAATACCTGTCAGGTATGTTATTCGTCTGGTCGTGGTTATTATATCCAGGAGGAAGATGTTTTGGTCTGCCAGAACTGTGGTAACCGCTTCGCTATGAATGATGTGGAAGTAACCAGAGGTGGCTGTAACCCGGTTCCTATAACAGAGGAATATAAAACAGTAGATGATGAAACCATAACCGTTTCAAAAGACTATCTGGCTGAAGCAACAACGATTTTTGCGAATTGGAAATAATATTCAAGATATTATTGAATAAAAATTTTAGATTTTCTAACTGTTTACCAATGAGTCTTTGAAAGATATTTGTGAGACTGATTTTAAATAAAAAATATTTATGAGAGGATTAAATAAATGAATAAAGAAACTGTAAAGATTAGCGGAATGACATGCGCAGCCTGTGCTCAGAGAGTACAGAAAGCAGTCAATAAGCTAGAGGGTGTAGCGAACGCAAATGTGAATTTTGCTACAGAAAAATTAACCGTAGAATTTGATGCACAGAAAGCATCCATGCCTACGATCAAAGAAGCGGTGGAACACGCTGGATATGGTGTAATTGAAGAAAGTAAAGCAAATTCAGTAACAATCCCCATCGGCGGAATGACTTGCGCAGCCTGTGCACAGAGAATTGAAAAAGCAATCACAAAGCTGGAGGGCATTAATAAAGTATCTGTTAACCTGGCTACAGAAAAGGCAACGGTAGAATATGATTCACAGAAGCTCAGGCTTTCTGCTATAAAGCAATGTATTGAAAAAACCGGATATAAGGCATTAGAGATTGAGAAAAATACTGTGGATGAAGATAAGCTTCGGAAGGAGAAAGAGATTAAGACACTCTGGATTAAGTTTACAATAGCATCTGTATTTGGGCTTCCTCTATTGTACTTTGCAATGGTTCCTATGGTATCCTGGTGGCCGTTCCCGATACCTATGGCATTAAATCCGATGTTGTATCCATTAAGATTTGCTTTATTACAGGTATCACTCACTATTCCAATTATTATAGCAGGATATAAATTTTATACAGTCGGTTTCAAAGCTTTAATCCAAAGAAGTCCGAATATGGATTCTTTGGTAGCGATTGGAACTACATCAGCCGTATTATTCAGCTTATATAATACTTATAGAATTATTCAAGGTGATTTTATGGCAGTAGAATCTTTATACTATGAAACAGCTGGTGTAATAATTGCCCTGATTTTACTTGGTAAATCCTTAGAGGCGGTATCAAAGGGTAAAACTTCGGAGGCTATTAAGAAACTGATGGGGCTTGCTCCTAAGACAGCAATCGTAATTGAAGATGGAAAAGAGATTGAAGTACCGATTGATGAAGTCGAAATCGGAGATATCATATTAGTAAAACCAGGTGAAAAAATCCCAGTAGATGGTGTTGTTTTAGAAGGTAATACCTCCATTGACGAAGCTATGTTAACCGGAGAAAGTATGCCTGTAGATAAAAAAGTTGGAGATAAGGTATTTGCTGCAAGTATCAACAAGAATGGTATGATTAAGTTCAAGGCAACGAAAGTCGGAAGTGATACTGCTTTAGCACAGATTATAAAGCTGGTAGAGGATGCTCAGGGCTCCAAAGCTCCGATTGCTCAGATGGCGGATATTGTATCTGGATACTTTGTACCTGTTGTTTGCGTTATTGCGGCAATAGCCTTTTTGGCATGGTTCTTAACAGGACAATCCTTAGCCTTTTCATTAACCATATTTATATCTATTCTGGTTATTGCTTGCCCTTGTGCATTAGGTCTAGCTACACCTACAGCAATCATGGTTGGTACCGGTAAGGGAGCTGAAAATGGTATTTTAATTAAAGGTGGCGAGGCATTAGAAACCACTCATAAGATTAATACCATTGTATTTGATAAGACAGGAACAATTACTGAGGGTAAACCGGAAGTAACCGACATTATTACGACAGCAGGTGTGAAAAGAGAACGTCTTCTTCAAATTGCAGCCTCCGGAGAAAAGGGTTCCGAGCATCCTCTTGGAGAAGCAATTGTTCGAGGTGCTGAGATGGAACGCTTGGAATTTAAAAAAGTGGAGCAGTTTGAAGCAATCCCGGGTCATGGAATTGAGGTAGTTATTGATGGAATTCATGTATTAATCGGTAATAAAAAACTTATGGATAACAGAAGTATTTCCTTAGAGGAATTAAAGCTTAAGTCCGATCAACTGGCAGGTGAAGGTAAGACTCCGATGTATGTGGCGATGGAGAATAAGCTTGCAGGGATCATAGCAGTTGCTGATGTTGTTAAGGAAAGCAGTGCGAAAGCAATTAAAAAGCTTCAATCCATGGGTATTGAGGTTGCGATGATTACAGGCGATAATAGGAAAACTGCAGAAGCAATTGCAAAACAAGTAGGAATCGATCGAGTACTTGCGGAGGTGCTTCCCCAGGATAAATCTAATGAGGTGAAGAAGCTTCAAGCAGAAGGTAAAAAGGTATGTATGGTAGGGGACGGAATTAATGATGCTCCAGCACTGGTACAAGCAGATATCGGTATTGCAATCGGCTCCGGTACAGATGTAGCGATGGAATCGGCAGATATTGTTCTTATGAGAAGCGACCTAATGGATGTTCCAACTGCAATACACTTAAGTAAAAGTACGATCCGTAACATCAAACAGAATTTGTTCTGGGCCTTTGGTTACAATGCCGCCGGAATACCTGTTGCGGCAGGCCTCCTTTACCTGTTCGGCGGTCCGTTACTTAATCCGATTATTGCAGCAGCAGCTATGGCCTTCAGTTCAGTCTCTGTATTAACCAACGCTTTAAGACTAAAGAGATTTAAAGCATATCACTAAATTAATTGCAATTTATTCTGATATTTATATAAAAACTAAGTAAAGAATGGGAGAAGGAAAATAAATAGGATGAAGAAAAAAATAATATTGGCAGCATTCTCAGCAATAGCACTGGTAGGTTTAACAGCATGCAACAAATTAGACGTGATTGGTGAACAATCCATTAAATCCTTTGATGCAGTGTTAAATGAAGTTGGAGATAACGTTAATGAAGATACTTCATTTGGTGGATGGTCCTTAGAAGCTCCTGATGGAGCTGTTAGATTTGTTTGGAGCAAAGACTTTAGTAAGACAACAACTTATGATGCATATTTAGAATTGGATACACAGCCCTTTATTGATGCAGGTTTAGATGCTAGTAAACTGCCTGATGGTATGTTGGTAGGAGATAAGCTCATACTTGGAACAGACTTCGGAAGTGATGCCTTGTCCTATAATGGAGAGATTACACCTTTGGCTTCCTATAAAAAGATTGTTGAGTTATATCGTAATAATATCACCTATCATATGGCACTTGACCATTTTGGCGTTGATTTAAAGAATGGTAATATGCTCGAGTGGGCGAAGGACATGACGACGAATGATAAGGACATTGTATTTGTTTTAAATCCGGAAGTCTTCATCAACGCAGGCGTTGACCCGAATAATGTTGAAGGTTGGGTATTCGCAAAGGTTCCAACCATGGATGAGAAGGGTAACGATATTGAAGTTGATAAATTGCTAAAGCCTTTTGACTTTGAAGGCAATGATAAATAATAAGATTAATAATAAATGATTAGCGATAACTCATATGTTGCCTATGGTGATATCTGAGTTATTACTTTATTACTGGGTTGGATCAGTAACAGGGAGGTGGAATATGAATCAAACAAAAAGGATTTTGGTTGTAGATGATGAAGAAAAAATCTTAAGTGTTATAAAATCATATCTGGAAAGCAAGGGTTTTTCTGTAATTACTGCTGATAATGGAAGAAAAGCATTAGAGATATTTAACCGAGAAAGTATATCCATGATACTGTTAGATTTAATGCTTCCTGAGTTGTCAGGTGAAGATGTATGCAAAGCTATAAGAAAAAAATCTCGAGTTCCAATCATCATGCTGACAGCAAAATCAGAAGAAGATGATATGATTAAATGCTTAAGAAACGGAGCGGATGACTATATTACAAAGCCCTTCAGTTTAAAAGCTTTATATGCCAGATTTGAAGCAGTGATGCGCAGATCCTGTGATGATAATCTTCAGCATCAAAATACATTTAATGGCGGAGATTTGATTGTAGATTTTAAAAGTAGATTTATCACAAAGCAATCGATAGAGGTAAAGCTGACTCCCAATGAATATAAAATATTTTCAACTTTAGTAAAACATCCGAATAAAGTTTATCCACGGGAAGAATTAATAGTTTCTGCTTTTGGAAGCAATTATGAGGGTTATAACAGAACAATCGATAGCCATATTAAAAACCTAAGACGGAAAATTGAAAGTAATCCAAAAAATCCAATTTATATTAAGACAATACATGGAGTAGGTTACAAATTTGGAGGTGAGTAATTGAAGAAGAGCCTAATAACAAAATTATCATCTGCCATTTTGATAATTGTGCTTCTCACAGTAGCGATTATTAGCTTTTATCAAACTTTTTTAGCATTCGTCATTTTACTGATTATATCATAGGGCAGCAGCAATTGAAGATTCAAATCATTCAATCCACTAATGCAAAATACGGTTACTTTACCCAAGGAAATGTGATTTTTTTATGAAATTAAGCTTCTCCATATTCTCTCCACATTCAATTGATATTATTGAAAGGAAGTAAGATAAGGGAGGATACTTATGTCATCAAATGCTATAGTAACTACTCTATACATTGACAATATGACATGTGCCCATTGTGAAACTACAATAGAACATGCCCTAACAGGTATAGCAGGAATTGAAAATGCAAAAGCCAGTTACTCGTCAGGAAAAGTAATCGTAACTTACAAACCAGATGATATTGAACTGGAGAAAATTGAAGAATTGATTGAAGAAAATGATTATCATGTGAAAAGAGAAAAAAAAGGAACAAAGGAAGGAGAAACACAGGAAGAAGAAACAAAAAAATCAGTAGACATCACTAATATCGTTGGAATAGGGATTATAATTTTTACTATATACACGATAGTAAGACGTTTTGGGCTTACGAATATTTTTAACGCTTTCCCAATTGCGAAAGAGGGAATGGGCTACGGTATGCTATTTGTAATCGGATTACTTACCTCTGTACATTGTGTGGCGATGTGCGGTGGCATATGCATTACCCAATGCGCCGGAAAGGATAGTAACAATCCGGTTAAAACCAGTAAATTTGCAGCCATGAGACCAAGTTTACTTTATAACTTAGGTAGAGTTATTTCCTATACTGTGATGGGTGGACTTGTAGGAGCACTTGGCTCTGTGGTCAGTTTCTCCGGTACGATGAAGGGAATTGTCCAGATTTTGGCTGGCGTATTTATGGTTATTATGGGGTTAAACATGCTTAATGTATTTCCTTGGCTTCGTAAGCTTAACCCTAGAATGCCAAAAATATTTGCAAAAAAGATCTATAAGCAAAGAGCAAAAAATAATAGTCCTTTATTTATTGGACTACTAAATGGACTCATGCCTTGTGGGCCATTACAAGCTATGCAGCTCTATGCGTTGTCAACAGGAGATCCTCTTAAAGGTGCATTTTCTATGTTTTTATTCAGTGTAGGAACATTTCCATTAATGTTTGCTTTTGGAGCATTAAGTTCCTTCCTTAGTAAGAAATTTACCGGAAAGATGATGAAAGCAAGTGCAGTATTAGTTCTAGCTTTAGGAGTATTTATGTTCAATAGTGGTGCGGTTCTTTCCGGATTTACATTGCCCATATTCCCTTCTGTAACCAGCACCGTGCAGGCTTCTAATATAGCAAAGATTAAGGACGGAGTACAAACTGTGACAACTGGTCTTAACCCAGGTAGCTATGAACCTATTGTTGTACAAAAAGGTGTACCTGTAAAATGGATTATTCAGGCAGAAGCAGGTGATATTAACGGATGTAACAACAGTATTGTAGTTCCTAAATTTAATATTCAACAGGATTTATCAGAAGGAGACACTGTGATTGAATTTACACCTACAAGCAGTGGTAGCTTTCCTTTCAGCTGCTGGATGGGTATGATTCGAAGTAAAATTACTGTGGTTGATGATTTAAATGCAGTGGACAGTAGTACAATTAATTCGGAAGATAATGGACTTGAAAATGTGGATAATTTAATTGATTATGAAATTCCAACCGACGAATTATCTATTGCTAAAGTTTCTGATGATAAACAAACGGTAGAAATAACATTTGATGAAAACGGATTTTCCCCTGCGGTAATCGTTGTTCAAAAGGATTTAGAAACAGTTTGGACCATCAATGGTAAGAATGTCGATGCTCTGCCAAATAATATACTTGTATTTCCATACTACGGAGCTCAACTTGAAGTTTACGAAGGAGAAAATCCAATCAGATTGTATCCTGATGGAGATTTTGACTTCTGTACCTCAGATACGAACTTATATGGTTATGTGAAAGTCGTTGATGATATTAATAATATAGATGAAGAAGCAATTATAAAAGAGATTTCTGAATATAGACCCACCGATTATTTTGCCGGAGGTGGAGGATTACCTTCATGTCATTAAACTATAAGAAATATCAGGATAAAAAGGAAGGATTAAATTATGAGTAAACAAACAAATAAAACTAGTAAAAAAAATAATATGAACAAATTAATTATTATTGCTTTATCTGCGATTGCATTATTAGCTGTAGCATTCTCTATTAAAGTACCTGGATCCTCGTCAGATAACAGCTCAAAGAAGGATGATCTCAGGACAGAAAAGGTTATAGATGGTGATATCGTAATTCCTGTCAGTGAGATTTCCGAAACAGCTAAGTTTTATCCGGCAGAGATTGATGGTATTGAACTTGAAGCCCTTGCAGTAAAAGCACCAGATGGTTCAATACGAACTGCATTTAATACCTGTCAGGTTTGTTATTCATCAGGGCGTGGGTACTACGTACAGGAGGGGGATGTTTTAGTATGCCAAAACTGTGGTAATCGTTTCGCGATGGATGATGTGGAAGTAACCAGAGGAGGATGTAATCCCGTTCCTATTACTGAGGAGTATAAAACAGTTAGTGATGATTCAATTACCATTTCAAAAGACTTTTTAGCTGAGGCTACGGTTATTTTCCAAAATTGGAAGTAGTAATACGCTCTGAAAACATGGGATTGGAGAATTCATGAAAAAGCCTAAAGCAACAGATGTTTTAATAGGAATTTTATTTACTTTATTTATAATTTCGTTAGGAGTAATTACAACAGTTAACTTTAGAAGTTTGTATTATTTTGATATTGACTATCTGAATATAGCTAATGATTCTGGAATAAGTAAGGAAATTATTATTGATAATTATAATGCTTTAATAGATTATAATTCACCATTCTTTCAAGGTGATTTAAAGCTTCCTGATTTATCATCATCTCTTGATGGATTACAGCATTTTGTCGATGTCAAAAATATATTTACTACCTTTTATTATATTGCTGGGATTACACTGATTTTATGTGGCACTATTATAATCTATAAAAAAGTAAAAAAAGATTATAGCTACTTATTTGTATCTTCAATAGCAGTATTGCTTATACCAGCGATGGCAGCAATAGCTAGTATTATTAATTTTGATGCTACCTTTGTTGTTTTCCATAAAATGTTTTTTCGTAATGATTTTTGGTTATTTGATCCTTCAACTGATCCAGTGATAACTATTTTACCGGACACATTTTTCTTACACTCATTAATTTTCTTAATATCATTTGTGTTTATTGGAAGTTTGATTTTATTTTTGATATCTCGGTATCTTAAAAAAAGAGAAATAAAATGATAAACAATTAAATAGTCGGAGTAATTGCTGGAGGTATTGGTATAAAAATTAATTTGCGAAAAGTATAGTTCTACATTGAGCAATTTATTTAGTAAATAATGAGCATTATATTTTGGAACGGAATGAATCCTTCCTTAAATATATTGCTCATTTTTAGTTTGTATAGTTCAAATGAAATATACAAAATACTTGATTTTTACATTTACACTCTGAAAATGATCTTTCTTCCTTCGTATGGATTATTAATGAAGTAACAGCAGATAATAAGAGGAAATATACAATAAATAACGAAACTGGAGGTTAGGTATGAAAAAAATAGTAATAATTTTCTACTCATTTCTTTTAATAGTCTTTGCTGCTTCTTGCACAAAAAATGAGGGCAATGGTCCTGAACCGACGGAAATACCGCAAATAAGTCCTACTACGGAACCAACCAGTGAAGATAATAATGTTGATACTGGGAATATCGGAAATGTGGAAAGTAATGATACGGGCAATGATAGTACTAAGGTAGCTGATTATCTTGTATACTCAGCTAATGAGGGCAGCTCCTCAGTATCAGTAATTGATACGAAAAATATGAAAACAATCAAGGATATACCTGTAGGGAAAGGTCCACATAATGTTCAGGCAACACCTGATGGAAAATTTGTATATGTTGTAGAAGGAAAAGCAGCCTCTATATCTGCGATTGATACTGCTACAAATTCGGTTGTCAATACTATAAATATAGGAGAGGGTCCTAGCCATATCATTTTTTCACCTGATTCAAAATTTGCTTATGTGTCAATTGGAGGAATGATGGAGGAAGAAGAGGATGTTGCTGAAACCATGGCAGATATGACCGAGAAAGATGTCGGTAATGTATCTGTTGTTAACTTGGAAAATGGCGAAGTAAAAGAAATATCGGTTGGTCTCATGCCCCATGGTTTAAGAATGACACCGGATAATAAATATGTCCTTGTTGCAAATACTGATTCAGATACGGTATCTGTAATCGATACAGCGACTAATAAGGTTACCAATAAGATCGAGGTAGGTAAAAAACCGGTCCAGGTAGCACCTACAGCGGACGGAAAATATGTATTTGTATCCCTAAGTGGGGATAACAGTGTTGCCGTTATTGAACTGTCTTCTATGAAAGTTACCAAAACGATAGCGGTAGGTGAAGCACCAATACAACTATTTGCAACATCCGATAGTAAATTCGTATATGTCGCTAACAATAAATCAGCTAATATCAGTGTTATCGATACTACCTCAATGTCTGTGGTAGCTGGAATTCCTGCAGGAGAGGAAGCTCATGGTGTAGTAATATCTAAGGATGGAAAAAATGTTTATGTAACCAATACAGGTTCTGACAGTGTAACAATAGTTGATGTTGCTACTAATAAGGTAGTTGGTACTGTTACTGTTGGAGAGGAACCAAATGGAATTACGATTGTAGAATAAAACATTCATTAAGTCCACATCTTATGTTGATAATGCTTTCACAAAATATCCACATTTTAGATATATAATAAGTCAATATGATATCCCATGGGATTGGAGTATTTTTGAATATTTAACAACTAAACTCTAAGTATTGATATCAAAACACATTAGGAGAGAAAAATGAAAGCAAATAATCATAAGATATTACTTGTTGATGATGAACCCAAAATAGTAAATGCTATCAAAGCATATTTAGAAAATAATAATTATATTGTATTCACTGCTTTTGATGGGGAACAGGCATTAAAATTATTTGATGAGGAAAGTCCAGATTTGGTAGTCCTGGATTTAATGCTACCTAAGATTACAGGAGAAGAAATCTGCCAAACAATACGTAAGAAATCCAGAATACCTATTATTATGCTAACTGCAAAAACACAAGAGAATGACATCATCAATGGATTTAATATTGGTGCAGATGATTATCTTACAAAGCCCTTCAGCCCACGCGAACTAGTTGTCAGAGTAGGTAGTTTATTAAGAAGGAGTTCTGAGGGCATTTCACCACTGTTTACTGTAATGAGCTGGAATAATAAAGATTTGGAAGTTGATTTTAACGAAATAGTAGTGAGAAAGAATGGAATTGATGCTAAACTAACGCCGAATGAATTTAAATTGCTATCTACTCTAATAAAATATCCAAAAAAGAGCTTTACAAGAGAGGAACTAATCGAGATTGCATTCGGATATGAATATGAAGGATATGAAAGGACCATTGATTCTCATATTAAGAATTTAAGGAATAAAATAGAGGATGATAGCGCAAGTCCTAAATATATTATTACGGTAAGAGGTATCGGCTACAAATTTGGCAGTGAAAATTAAACGAAGAAAATATTGTTTGGATAATGGTTCTCCATTAAATATTCATATAGCAACATTATACTGCAGATATAAAGTAACTATTGGCATACTACAAGGAGGGTTTCTTATGAACACAGATAATACAGATGGTAAAGGTAAAGTAAATGGATGTCATAAAAATAATCACAGTCCAATCAAGCATATGCTTCATATGATTTTATGCTGTGGATTACCTATAGTAATAATACTTGCATTACCTTATATTGCAAAATTTAATCCGGCTGTTGCCGCATTATTAGGAGTCATAGCACCATTTATATGTCCTCTCATGATGGGCGGTATGATGTTTATGATGTTTAAGGGAAATAAAAACAAAAAGGAAACTGATGCTCAAAAAGAAATGATGATTAGAGAAAAGGAAAGTAGAGAATTTTAATACATGATTAATGAAAGCTGGCTAGAATGGCTTTCATTAATATAATAAGTATATTGCTTAGGGATTGGTTCTTAAGAGAAAGAATCAATCCCTTTTTAATACGTGAAATGCAGACCTTTGAATAAGTTGTATTTCTCCATCAATTCTGCAGATAATTATAGTATATTAACAGATAAATATGTCATTTGAGAGGAGATTTTGATTTGGCAAAAACTAAAAAGCTTAAAATATACATGTTACTCAGTATTTTCTTTACATCAATATCACTGTTTTTATATCAGGTAATTTTAACAAGAATATATTCAACAATTCTATCCTATCATTATGTTTTTTTAATTACTTCTTTGGCAGTTTTTGGTTTGGGTATTGGAAGTATCATATCATACGTTCTAAGAAAATACGAAAAATTTGCATTCCAAATAAGTAATAAAGCTAAGTCATGGAAGGATAGTATAGAAATGCTATCGACCTTATTATCTTTAAGTTTTATAACATCATTTGTAATGATTTATTTCTTATCCTTTACAAATAATGTAGTTATCTATATCATTCTAGGTATTGCACCATTTATTTTCGGTGGATTAATATATTCTATTTTATTTACTACATTTACGGATATAAGCGGTAAGCTCTATTTTATTGATCTTATCGGTTCCGGGATTGGAAGTGTTGTTGTAATACTTCTATTAAATCAAACAGGAATGTTTCGAACCGTATTAACATTAAGTATTGTAGCGTTTATACCCACATTGATATTACCATCATTTAAGAAGATAAGAGTTGTAAGTTATATTCTACCGATTATCCTAATAGGAGGGTTACTGTTACCTAATCAATATATTAATTCGATAGAAAAAAGCTTTAAGGGAATCACGGAGAATGCTCATAAAACATATGGAAATCTAAAGAGGAATGGGATGTCACCAGAAATTATCTATTCGAAGTGGAATGCATTTTCCCGTACGGATGTGATTCAATATGATGATGAAGAAAAAATGATTGTAACTATAGATGGATCTGCCAATGCTCCTATGTATAAGTTTGATGGCAATATTGAAAGTCTGGAAAGATATAAAAGTTCTATCAGTTTTTTACCCTTCTCTATCGGTAAGAATAATAAAACTTTATTAATTGGCTCAGGTGGAGGTAGCGACGTTTTATATGCTCTGGCAGGCGGTAGTAAGGATATAACGGCTGTAGAAATCAATACTGCTAGTATAGATGCTGTGAAAGCATTTGGAGAATATAACGGTAATATTTATAATAGACCGGAGGTAAAGGTATATGGTGAAGATGGTAGAAGCTTTGTTAGAAAATCAAAGGATAAATATGATTTAATCTTCATGTCCCTTGTTATGACGAACACTACCCAAGGGGTTGGTTATTCATTATCAGAGAATTATATTTACACTGTAGAAGCTATGGGCGACTACTTGGACCACATAAGTGATAATGGTAAGATTGCTTTTCTGGCGCATGATTCGAGTGATCTAAGTAAAATCATAGCTACTGCAATACAAGCATTGGAAGAGAGAGGTATTCCATTGAAAGAAACCCCAAACTATATAGCTGTATTTTCAGATGTCATGAAGGGGCATGGAAGTATTGAAATGCATTCCCCGGTAGTTATTATTAAAAACACTGCTTATAGTCAAGAAGAGAGTAATGCGCTAAAAAGTCTGGCTACAAAAAATGGTAGCTTGACAATATATGCACCACTCGTATATGAAGAAGGACCTTTAAATTATATAAAGCAAGGACAACTTTCACTGAAGGAATTTATTAATAATTTTGGGATTAATGTAACACCCGCTACAGATAACAACCCATACTTTTATAATTACAACAAAGGCGTACCCACAATTCTTATTTTTATTTTAGTTGTAGTAATGGTAGGAAGTCTAGTTATGTTTACGCCATTTGTAATAAAGAAGAGAGCTATCAAACAAACTACTTATTTTGGTCTTCTTGGTATGGGGTATATGATGATTGAGATCCCATTGATTCAAAAATTTATTCTGTATCTTGGTCATCCCACATTAGCATTTACATTTGTACTTGCTGCGTTGCTGGTTGGAAGCGGAATAGGGGGATATTACAGTCATATTAAAATTTTTAATAAATTGAAAACCTTTTATTTACCTCCTGCAATGGTAGCATTCATAAATATAATATTACTGTTATCACTGGAGTTTATTTTTCAGAGTACTGCTACCCTAAATATAGTAGGAAGAATCTCTATTGCTGTTATCTTGGTAATGCTCCAAGGCTTCTTTATGGGAATGCCATTTCCTAGGGGCATTAAATTATTGGGTAAAAGTGGTAAAAACGAATTAGTACCTGTTATGTGGGGTGTGAATGGAATAACTTCTGTGATTGGATCCGTACTATCAACTGTGTTATCTATGCTAATTGGGTTCACAGGAGCTATGATAATAGGTGCGGTAGTCTATATATTAGTAAGCTTTTTTAGGGAGCTAAAATATTCGGATGCAGATGTAGTTGAGGTGGAAGGAGATCAATAGAAAAACATAATAAGAAATGAAAGGCGATAAAACTCATGATTAAAATAAATCAACAGTTAGGAAGAAATTTTATTTTTATATCTATGCTTTCCGTGGCCTTTATAACAATAATAGCAAATATTAGTATTACCTTCCTTTTTTCAAATTATATAAAAGAAGTTCGGAACAGAGATGATATTAAGGTGATACGATATGTGGAAAAGACTTATGAGGATTTTGATGGATTTAGTTCCCAAGGACTGATGAGTATTTTACATTATACCTTTAGTGAAGCAGTTACAGTACGTATAAGAGATATGAAGAATGATATTTTCTGGAACAGCAGTACGGACAACATGATATCCAATATGGGTGGAGAAAAAGTTAATGAGACTAGTCTGTCTTTTCAAAACTATCCTATGAATTATAAAGGTAAACAAATCGGAACCATCGATATAGGCAGACCGAAAAGTATCATTTCATCCTTAGAGGATCGGCAATTTATATTTACAATTAATACAGTTTTCGCAATTGCCTTTATGTTCTCAATCATATTAGCAAAACTATCAAGTTCACGGGTTTCTAAAAATTTCTTGGAGCCGATATATCAGATAATTAATAATACCGAGCTTATGAAGGAAGGAAAATATAAAGGATTAAAGGATGCAAAAACCAATACGTATGAGCTGCAAGAATTATCAGACTCTATTAAGGAACTATCCGAGAGATTGAGTTATCAGGAATCCCTACGTAAAAGGATGACCTCTGATATGGCTCATGAAATCAGGACACCGCTTTCAACGCTTCAAAGTCACATTGAAGCATTTATGGATAAAATATGGGTACCGGACACAGAAAAACTTACCATAGTATATGAAGAGATAATTCGATTAACTAAGCTTATTAATGAACTCACAGATCTATCCATTATTGAGAGTGATGAAATTAAGGTTAATCTAGAGGAGATCAACTTATTTACTTTAATGAATAAGATAGTTGATAGCTTTGAACCTATGATTTTGAATAAGAATATAACACTAAACAAAAGTATTTCAGATAGTATTTCCATTATAGGGGATAAAGAACATTTCAACCGCATATTCAGTAATATAATTTCCAATGCGTATAAATACACGAATGAAAACGGAAAAATCAATGTTATTTTGAAGCAATCTTTCAACAAAGTTGCCGTCATTGTGGAGGATACAGGAATAGGAATTCCGAAAGAGGATATTAAACTTGTGTTTGAACGTTTTTATCGAAGTGATCTCTCAAGAAACCGTGGTACTGGTGGAACCGGTATTGGCCTTACGATTACCAAATCATTAGTAGAAGCAAATAATGGTAAAATTAGTATACAAAGTGAAGTTGGGAAGGGAACAAAAGTAATTTGTGAATTTCCGATTATTTAGGCAAGGTCTGAAGATAAACAAAAGTAAATAGTAGAAGGATATCCTTTCTATTTTGGATAGCCTTCTTTTTATATGTAACAAGTGAAACGGCGATTCATCTGGTTTTCGTAATAAATAATAATATTCCATGGTTTCTCCATAATCAAAATATATACTGCACATATAAAGAAAAAATTTAAAAAGAAAGGTGATTATAATGATCGAATTCTTAACGAATAACTGGTTATATCTTGCTATAGCAGGTTTCATGATTTTTAGCATGGTAAAAGGGGGAGGTTGCTGCGGCGGTCATTCTGTCAGCGATAATACACAAGATGGGCATTCCCATGGGGGAGGTTGCTGTGGAGGTGATTCAAATAGCAGCCTAACACAAGATCAAGATACAACGGGCTTCACTGCTAGGGACCCAATATGTGGGATGGAAGTTGATCAAAATACAGCGTTAAGCTATACATTAAATGGTGAAACATATTATTTTTGCAGTGAAGCATGCAAAAGTGAATTTATCAAAAAACATTAAAAGAGGTAACAGGAATAAAATCATAATATTACAATAAAGGTTATTATACAATAAAGAATTAGAACAACTATAAAGGTAATTACACTGGAGGTATAATAAAATGGGCTTTAAACGTAAAATTTTAATCGGATTTATATCAATTATGACTATTATGATTTTCCTTGGATCCTTTGGATTATATGAAATAAACACGATTAATAATAGTGTAGAAGACATGTACAATATTCGGCTAAAAGGTTTAAATTATATTAAAGATGCCCAATATAATTTAGTGGTAGCACAACGAGCTGAAAAAAATGTTCTACTGGCGAAAACAAAAGAAGAAATGATGGAACATGTCATGCACTTGGAAGAAATATATAGTGAAGGAATAATTGAAAACTTAAATATATACATGATATTAATGCATGGTGAAGAAAATTATAAAAAGATTGATGAGTTAATTAATAAGGTCAATGAAGCAAAATCCATTCAAAGTGAAGTATTGAGATTAAGTATGGAAGGCAATAAGGCAGAAGCGGAAGTGTTGGCACAAGATAGTATCGAAGCCTTTGATGTTGTGGAGGATATTATATTAGAACTCTCACAACATGAATTAGAAGAAGCAAACATAAACTATGAAAATAGTAAAAACACTTTTCAACGGTCATTTCTAGTATTTATAGGTATAATTATATTCGCCGTAATTGCAGGAGCATTCATATTTGCAAGAATGGCTTCCTCAGTTACTAATACTTTGAAAAAAGCAGTTCAATTTGCTGAAGATATAGCGAATGGATACCTTGATAGCAGAATAAATATAAAGCTCCCTAAAGATGAAATTGGATTACTCGTAAAAGCGCTAAATAATACAGGTGAAAAGCTAAGTGAAATTGTTTCAGAAATAAAAATATCTTCTCAAGAGTTAGAGGAAAGTACGGAGCAACTTAATATAGTTTCGGAAGAATCTAATAGCGTTATGGATGAGATAGGAGCTTCCGTTGGAACAATAACGGAGAATATAGAACATGTTGTTTCTTCGATCGAGCATATTAGCAATAATATTAAAGGAATCGTTATTAATTCTGACGAAGTATCGAAGCTTACTCAAGAGGCCGATTCTGATTCCAATGTTTTAATTGAATCAGCTACAAAGGGGAGAACCTCTGTTGAAATACTGATTAATAGTACAAAAGACATCGCAAGGTCCACGAATGAAGTACATAATACAATAGATAATCTGAATATACTATCAAGTAAAATTGACAGTATTATATCAGTAATCAAGGACATAGCATCTCAGACAAATTTATTAGCACTTAACGCTTCGATAGAAGCTGCGAGAGCAGGTGAAAATGGAAAAGGATTTATGGTTGTTGCAGAAGAAGTAAGAAAATTGGCGGATCAAAGTGCCATTGCAGCATTAGATATAGAAAAAACAATCATAGAGGTACAAAATAATACAAGTAATGCAGTGCAGAATATAAAGGTTACCGAGATGAAGGTCAAAGAAGGAAGTCAGGCTGCGTCTGTAGCTGATGCAAATTTATCAGTAGTATTGGACCGCATTGCGCTATTAGCAGAAAAAGTACAACAAATTGCAGTACAAGCTAAAGAACAAGCAAATTCTGCTGAAGAAATATCTCAACATATGGATCGAGCTGTACTAAATTCTAAAGATGTTGCAACTTCTGCCCATAGTATAAATAACAATATAGGCGAACAAATAGCAGCCATACAAGAAATAAGTGCAATAACGAATCCATTGCTTACTATGACAGAAAAGCTTAATAAGATGATACAATTTTTTAGAATTAATGCTTTAAAAAATAAAAAACCAACAGAATAAGTATTCTAAATATACTTCAAAATGGGATACCTTTAGGTATCCATTTTAACTTCTGCGAAGGCAAATGTGAAAAAATTAAGCAACAGGTTTATTCATCTATACAAATACGATTGGAAGATAATTGAACCACGAAAGAGGAAGCTCGCTTAACGCTATTCTTAAGGTACCGTACCTGCATGTTTAGACATGATTTTTTACTCGAGGAGAATTATGAAGAAGTATTCATTGGTGAAAACCTTTACGTATTATAGTTTTATTACCTTCTTATTTACAGGAATTGTATTATCCTTTATTATATCCGCTCATATAAAAGATGCGAATTTTAAAAATTTAATCGAAGCTACTCAATCTTCCATAGATATTATTACAAAAAATATACTTGACGAATCAGATTTTAAATCAATTATAACAGGCACTAAAAAGACTAATGTAGAAGATAACCTTAATATAATAATGAGTGTCTATATGCCAAGATCAATAATATTAATTAATAAAGGAAATGAGGTTATTTTATCTAATCAATCACCCAACGAAATATCTAAAAGTATAGATTTTAATATCATTAATGATATATTGAAAAGCGATAAAGCATATTACATTTCAGATATTTATAATGTTAAGTGGAGTAACAATTCGTCTAGAAAATCATCCGTTTTTGATATTTATTTTCCAGTAGCATATCAAAATAATAATGTGGGTGTACTTATTTTACAAATTCCGGAGGTGGTAATTAATTCACATGTTTATATGCTGCTAAAAGCTATAGTTGTAACAATATCTGGAAGTCTTTTAATACTTTTTTTACTTTTGCTACGAATTATTTACACCGCATCAAAGACCCTAATAAAACAAAATATTGAACTTGGCAAGCATAAAGAAGAAACAGAGAAGGCATATAAAAAAATTGATGAATCATATCGAAATACCATTTATGCATTATCAACTGCGGTTGATGCTCGAGATTCCTATACGGCAGGTCATTCTGAGAGGGTTACAAGGGTTTCAATACTAATTGGTAAAGCATTAAAGCTATCGGAAGAAGAATTAAAGCGATTAGAATACGCAGCTTTATTTCATGATATAGGAAAGATTGGTATACCGGATAATATATTACTAAAAAATAGTAAATTGACAGAGAATGAATATGAAATTATTAAAAAACATCCTGAAATGGGTGTTAATATATTAAGTTCAATTGATTTTTTGGAAGGCGTATTGCCTATTATTAAGCATCACCATGAAAAATTCATTGGCAATGGCTATCCGGATCAACTAAAAGGGGAGGATATACCATTTGGAGCAAGGATTATAGCAATAGCTGATACTTATGATGCAATGACATCGGATAGACCATATCGAAGGAAACTTTCCCATGATGCAGCTGTAGAAGAGATAGTGCGTTGCAAAGGTTTTCAATTTGACAATATTATAGTAGATGCTTTTATGGAGATAGTGCAATTTATTAAATAAATTTGAAAGGAGGCCACTATGAAAAAAAGATATGCGGCTATTTTAATATCAGCAATGATTATGTTGGGTGCTATAAGCGGATATGTATTTCATATATTATTTTTCAAAACAATTGATAATTTATTACATTGTATTGTTACAGGTATTATGTTCGGTTTCATAAATTCTCTTTTTGCTTTGTTATGCTATAAAAAATATAAAAGTATTAAAACGAGTAATAAAATACTTGAACGGCAAATAAGACTAGATAACTTAACGGAACAATACAATAGATATGCATTTGAAAAAGATATTGATGGTATCAATACGGATGCTGTTAATTCCGTTATATATCTCGATATTGATAACTTTAGCGACTTTAATAATACTTATGGACATGCTACAGGAGATAAAGTTTTAAAAAATGTCGCTAATATAATAAAAAACTCTATTCAATCAGCGGACATAGTCTATCGATATGGTGGAGAAGAGTTTGTGGTAATATTAAGAGACACTACAAAAAGTGAAGCAATTATTATAGGTCATAGAATTGTGAGAAATATACGTAACTTTGATAACTCACCATATTCTAACATGACAATATCAGCAGGAGTAGCTACTATGCCTGAAGATGCAAGGTCATTTGATGAGCTTCTAAAAGCGAGTGATACTGCTTTATTAAAAGCGAAGAAACAAGGAAAAAATCAGTTGGTTTCAATTAATGTAAAAAATGCTATTGACATGTGAGCTCAATTCATATATTCTTTTACGTAACTATTGTTACCCCACTGGGGGTGTAGGGTTAGACTGGAGGTATACTATGCAATCCGATAAAACAAAAATAACAAAATTACTAAAAACAGCGAGGGGCCAGATTGATGGCTTACTTAAAATGGTGGAAGATGATAGATACTGTATTGATATATCCAATCAGCTATTAGCTACAGAAGCCATTTTGCGGAAGGTTAATAAAGAAATTATTCATGATCACATTGGTTGTTGTGTTGAAGATGCGTTTACTACAGATGAGCAACGTAAAAAAATTGCTGAAATTATGACTATCATTAATAAATTATCAAAATAAGGATATCATATTAATTGGTATCTACATCATAAGTAAAAAAGTAGTATAAATAAAATTATTACTTGACATATGAGATTCACCATTTTATAATGTTTATACACCCCACGGGGGTAGGGTAATAAAGGGCAATTTATTGTATATATTTAATGATCTAAGGAGGACATTATGGTAAGTAAATCTATTCAAATACAAGGTATGACTTGTGCATCCTGTGCTAAGACGGTTGAAAAGGTTACCAGGAAACTGGAAGGAGTTAAAGAAGCTAATGTTAACTTTGCAACTGAAAAACTTAATATAAGCTTTGATGAAGCAAAGGTTTCCGTTACAGATATTCAAGCCGTGGTAGAAAAAGCCGGATATAAAGCAATGTCAGATACTGTTAGCAAGACGTTAAAGATTCAGGGAATGACCTGTGCATCCTGTGCGAAAACAGTGGAAAAAGCAACAAGGAAGCTGGGAGGGGTAACAGATGCAAATGTTAACTTTGCAACAGAGAAATTAATAATTAGTTACGATCCGTCAACAGTAAAAATTTCTGAAATAAAAGATGCTGTTACGAAAGCCGGATATAAAGCGGTTGATGATGAAGTTGCAGTAGATGCAGATCGGGATAGAAAAGAGAAAGAAAGGAAAATGCTTTGGAGAAAATTTATCTTTTCTGCTATCTTTACTCTACCATTATTATATATGGCAATGGGGCATATGCTTATGTTCCCTCTACCGGATTTCGTACATCCGGAGATGAATCCAATGAACTTTGCGATAATTCAACTAATCTTAGTAATTCCTTCGATGATTGCAGGATATAAATTTTTCACAGTAGGCTTTTCAGCTTTGCTTAGAAGAAGCCCCAATATGGATTCATTAATTGCGATAGGAACCTCTGCTGCATTCATCTATGGTATATATGCAATCGTAGAGATTGGTGGTGGCAATAAAGAATATGTTAATAACTTATATTTTGAGGCTGCTGGTGTTATCATTACACTAATATTGCTTGGTAAGTATTTAGAGACTGTTACTAAAGGTAAAACATCGGAAGCCATAAAAAAGCTTATGGGTCTTGCACCTAAGACGGCGATTGTAGTTAAGGATGGTAAAGAGTTTGAGATTTCTATTGATGAAGTTGAAGTTGGAGATATTATTTTAGTAAAACCCGGCGAGAAGATGCCTGTAGATGGAATTGTTGTGGAAGGTACTACAGCAGTTGATGAATCCATGTTAACAGGTGAAAGTATCCCGGTTGAGAAAAATACCGGTGACAATATTATAGGTGCAAGTATTAATAAAAATGGTAGTATTAAATATAGGGCTACAAAGGTTGGAAAAGATACTGCATTGGCTCAGATTATTAAATTAGTTGAGGATGCGCAGGGTTCAAAGGCACCGATTGCTAAGATGGCAGATATTATATCCGGATATTTTGTACCGATTGTAATTGTTTTGGCTTTGGTTTCAGCTTTAGCCTGGTATTTCATTGGCGGAGAAACTGTAGTGTTTGCTATTACTATATTTATCTCAGTACTTGTAATTGCGTGTCCATGTGCTTTAGGGCTTGCAACACCAACAGCTATCATGGTTGGTACAGGAAAAGGAGCGGAGCATGGTGTTTTAATTAAGAGCGGTGTTGCGTTAGAAACTACTCACAAGGTTCAGACGATTGTATTTGACAAAACAGGTACCATTACAGAGGGAAAACCTAAAGTAACTGATGTTGTTACTAATGGCATTTCCGAGAAGGAACTATTACAATTGGCTGCTTCTGCAGAAAAAGGTTCCGAACATCCACTTGGAGAAGCCATTGTTAAGGGTGCTGAGGAACAAGGTTTATCCTTTAAGAAGCTTGATACGTTTAAGGCAATACCTGGACATGGCATCGAGGTTACGATAGATAATAAGAATATTTTAGCAGGTAACAGAAAGCTTATGGTAGAACGTAAGATTTCATTAGAAAATTTAGAAACTACATCTGATCGATTAGCTGGTGAGGGAAAAACTCCAATGTATATTGCGATCGACAATAAGATAGCAGGTATTATTGCAGTAGCTGATACGGTAAAAGCAAATAGTAAAAAAGCCATTGATAGGTTGCATCGTATGGGCATAGAGGTTGCAATGATTACAGGAGATAATAAAAGAACTGCAGATGCAATTGCAAAGCAGGTAGGTATTGATCGAATACTAGCAGAAGTTTTACCGCAGGATAAGGCGAATGAAGTGAAAAAACTTCAGGCAGAGGGTAAAAAAGTAGCCATGGTAGGTGACGGTATTAATGATGCTCCGGCATTGGCTCAAGCAGACATCGGTATAGCGATTGGTTCTGGAACGGACGTTGCTATGGAATCAGCAGACATCGTCTTAATGAGAAGTGATTTAATGGATGTTCCAACAGCAATTCAACTTTCCAAAAGCACGATACGTAATATTAAAGAGAATTTATTCTGGGCATTTGGCTATAATACATTAGGAATACCTGTTGCAATGGGAATTCTTCATCTTTTTGGAGGACCACTACTTAATCCGATGCTTGCAGCGGCGGCAATGAGTCTTAGCTCAGTATCCGTACTAGCCAATGCTTTAAGATTAAAGAGATTTAAACCAATTCAATAATACATTTTATTTAAGGAGGATTTTATAATGAAGAAAAAAATATCAATAGAAGGAATGAGCTGTGAGCATTGCGTTAACCATGTTACTACAGCATTAAATGAACTTGTAGGAGTATCAAAGGTTGAAGTTAATCTAGCTGCAAAAAATGCAATTATAGAGGCATCTCAAGAGATCAGTGAAGAGAATATTAAAGCTGCTATTGATGAAGCAGGATATGAGGTTACAAAAATAGAAGTACTTTAATTAATATTGGAAATAGAATAAAATATAAAGCCTGATAAATAAGGGAACTATCGTGATAATCTGATAGTTCCCCTTATTTATGGCTTCTTATTAATATGGCTTTGATAAAAAACTACGCTTTTTACTTTTCATAAGGGCTAAATGTTATCATAATGGCTCGATAGGTATATTGATGAATAATTCTAATTTATTCAGTAATTCTAAAAACTCCATACAAACTACATATTTTACAGCTATACTACTAGTATAATAACTGATCATAAATAACAGATTTAAAATAATAAAAGGAGCGATATTTATGAAGGCAAGAAGTATGACAATACATCAAACAAATATGTACTGTCAAAAATGCTTTGATAATGTGATTAGGGCTTTATCAAAAATTGAAAAGATTGAATTTCTTGATATAGATATGGTAAATAAAAGTATTAAAATTAAGTATAAAGATAGTATGCTGGATAATAGTGATGTTTGTTTTCTTATTAATAAAGCAATTACAACCGGTCGGATTTAATTACTAATTTACTTTACAAGAAAAAGGTACCATTATTTATACAAAAAATAATACTAGTGAGGAATAATAAATGAAAATTTTATTTACTATATTGGGATTTCCAATATACTTTTTTGGAGTTATGATTGCCCTAGGGCTACTTGCCGGAATATTCATTTCCCATATTGAAGTGAAAAGAAAAAACTTAGAGACTGATAGAGTATTGGATCTTGCGATTTATGGAATTATATCTGCTATAGTGGGAGCGAGACTCTTTTATATCCTGTTTTATGACTTATCATATTACATTAAAAACCCGGCTGATATTATATTAATCAGCGAAGGTGGGTTATCCATTCATGGAGGTTTGATAGGTGCCTTTATTTTTGGTGTGTGCTATTTTAGAAAACATAAATTAAGCTTTTTACATTATGCTGATGCAATCGTTCCTGGAATTATTTTGGGTCAGGGAATTGGTAGAGTTGGTTGTGATGTATTTGGCAAGATTATGACTACATCACTTCCTTGGGGAATTGAACGTCAGGGACAATTATTACACCCAACGCAAGTTTATGAATTCATATTAAACTATATAGTGTTTTTCATTCTGTGGAGAAAAAGAAAGAATATTAAATATAACGGTCAGTTATTTGTATGGTATTTAGTTTTCTTTGCCATTAATAGAAGTGTAGTGGAATTATTTAGATATAATCCATCAATCATTGGATGGTTTTCAATATCTCATTTATTAAGTATTGGTTTAATCATCATAGCTCTTATCATAAGAGTATTAATCATTAATAACAAAAATATGATTATATCAAATAACAATGAAGGTAATGAAATAGTAACAGATAAGAATGATAGTTGGCCTAAGGATCTTCTATATGTTGCAAGTATGATTATCGTCTCAATAATAATATTCTATATTATACAGTCTTAACTTAAGCCAACCAACATCGGATACAATTTAAATTCATGCCCCCACATCCCTTAATATAGAAGTATACGTAGAAGAGGAAGTTTAGTAATAGCTTCCTTTTTTACGTATGGAGTATTACTTTACATTTCCGTCATATTTCTACACTCGTTAGCACATGAAGTACATTCTTACATTCTACAGCACATTTCTTGCAATGCTCATCTTCAGACATATTACATCCATAAACTACTAAAAACTATTTTTAGATTCTCCATTAAATTTACACATTAGTTAAATATAATAAATTTGTAACATATTTAATAAAGATGTAACAACTATGGAGGACATGATGAAAAAGAAACATAAGATTATTACATATTGCATAATAGGTACGTTAGCTTTTGCAAGTCAGACGGCAGTTATAAATGCTGAAGAGACGCCAATAGCAGGCATAGATTTAGTATTACATAATTTTCTTCAGAATGATGAAAATGATATTACAAATTTAGAAAACTATTTAGTTAATAAATTGGCTAATCCCTATAAAGATATTACATTTGCAAAGGTATCGAACTATGTAAATATTCGAAGTACTCCCAATGAAGAGGGAGAGATCCTTGGAAAGCTTTATAATAATTCAGCAGCTATCATATTAGAAAAATCAAATGATTGGTATAAGGTTAAATCGGGTACAGTAACCGGTTACATAAAAGGAGAGTATCTTGTTACAGGAGAGATGGCAGAGACATTAGCCAAAGAATTAGGTTCGCGTGTTGCGCTTGTAACAACTACTACATTAAAAGTAAGAGAAAAAGCATCTACTGAGTCCGCTGTTTTAACTCTTGTAGCACATGGGGATGAGCTTATTGTAAAAGAAGAAAAGGATGGATGGGCTAAAGTAATAATAGAAGGGGATAAGACTGGTTTCGTTTCAACGGATTATGTAGAAATAAAACAGGAATATGAAGAGGCAGTGTCTATTGAAGAGGAGCAGGAAAGATTAGTTGCCGAACAGGAAGCTATACAGGCTGAGAAAGAGCGTTTAGTGGTAGAACAGAAGGCTATTCTTGCTGAACAAAGAAGGAATACTGAACAAGCAGATAAAAGTAATAATTCACAAACTTCTAATAAAAATGTTTCCTCTAATAATAAATCAAGCGTAACATCAAAGAAAAGTGTGAGCAAGAATGAAAATACAAATACATCTTCTATACGTAATAAAATTGTAGAATACGCTCTACGATTTGAAGGAAATCCTTATGTATGGGGTGGTACCAGTTTAACAAATGGCGCAGACTGTTCTGGTTTTACCCAGTCAGTATTTAGAGATAATGGTATAAGCATCCCAAGGACCTCCAGAACACAAGGAATCGGCGGAAAAAGAATATCAATAGAGGACATGCAGCCAGGCGATCTGATATTTTATGGTAAAAACGGTACAATAAATCATGTTGGTATCTATATTGGCAATGGGAAAGTAATAAGTGCAAGTAGTCCAGAAACCGGTATAAGAATAACTAAGTACAATTATAGACAGCCATATCGAGTAGTAAGCTATTTTAATGACTAATTTATATATATTAATGTTAACTGGCCAGTTAATTGAGGAAAGGAAATATAATGACACGATTAAGAAAATACTTTTTAGGATCAAGCATGATGGTTCTATTACTAGTTATAGCTATTTACTATAATAGCAGAAATAATGATAAAGCAGTAGATAATATAGTGACAGGACAAACTGAATCCGCAAGTGTACAAACTAAAGAGTTTGTTAATAAGGAGATTGATCAAAGCCTTGATAATGCTGCTAATACATCTGCAGTAGACAATATAAAAGATATAAATAATTCGTCTATATCACAGACTGAAGTAAACCAAAATGTAGAATCAGATATCAATGAATTAATAAAAGCATACTATGATGTTACAAAAGATTTTAATACTAATATCCTACTTTCAAATACACAAAAGCAAATTGATGAAAGAAAGGAAATATTTGAAAAGAGAAAAGAAATTATACAAACCTATGAAAATGTCAAAAGTTATATAAAACCAGGATTAATAGAGAATTCCTTTATTGTATTCACAACTTATGACATTAAGCTTAAAAATATTGAGACTTTGGTACCAGGAATGAGTGTAGTAACAGTAGTAAAGGATGAAGTAGGTAAACTCTTTTTGAATATTTCTCCAAATGATGATAATTTGAATAATTTCATCAACCAAGTAGCTGAATCAGAGGATATTAAGGAAATTATTGATGATGTAAACTTAAGATTAGCTGAGGCGCTAGATAAAGATAATTCATTAAAAGAATTTATCGATTATCTTCAAAAAACTGTATGATGTAAATATTCTAAGATTATACATTTAAATTGTGATTTACATAATTTCTCCACATTAAAGTTATATACTTTAATTAAGTGCAATTTGAAAAAAAATTATGCAATATATGGAGGTAAGTGTATGTTCAAAAAAATTATAAGAGCAATAAATAAATTTCTTGAAGATCTTGCTAAGGAAAATAAAGAAACATTCGGTAGTGGAAGAATGGATTGTTGCGACCTTAATAGAACAAAAGAAAAATCGAGTAAGAAATAATATCTTTTACATGCAATCTGGAGATATCAGTAAAAAAATCTGATTCGGATCATCTATTTATATCTGAATCAGATTTTTATTATTATAGTCTAGTACAAATTCGCGTAGCTATACCGCTCGCTGTTTTACCGTTGTATGTCTGATGAAATGTCTTTGTAGTATTATTAGGCATATATCAGAACCTTTACATACCTGCCATATTTCTGCATTCGTCAGCACATGAACGGCATGCATCAGCACATTTCTGGCAATGTTCGTCTTTAAACATACTACATTCCTTAGCGCAAGCATCACAGATTTTTGCACATAATGAGCAATGCTCCTGTGAGAATTGTCCGCCCATAGACATCATAGATACATTCATCTGGCACATCATAGCACATTCAATAAGCATACTAACACAATTTTTTCTTGAATTTAAATCTGGTTCATTTAAGCAAGCCTGAAAACATTCGTAACATGCTTGTGCACAGCGTGAACAAGCATCGATACATTTTTGATTTTTCTGAGTAGCCATTGTTAACATAATAAACACTCCTTATTTTAAGATTAAAGTACAAACTTTATTATGCATAGTAATAATAAATATATTCAATCTCATAGAAAGGAACCAATAATCAAGCATAATTAGTACCCATGTTGCCCATGATGAACCTAATGAGCATGATATTACTAAGAAAAGAAACAATGTATTGCTTAAATAAGAAATAACATAATTATATGTCGCTCATAAAGTAATTATATAATACATTGTTGGAGATTATTTTATGGTTATCTCGCCAGATCTCAATAATTTGAATCATTCAGAAATACATGGCATTAAGTATTTCGAGTTATATGCGGAAGAAGTGTATCAGGAAATTCTACCCGGTGTTATTATTAAAGCATGGGGATATAACGGAAGTACCCCTGGACCAACAATACAGGTTTATCCTGGTGACTATGTTAATATCAGGGTGTATAACAGATTACCGGAACCTACAAGTGTTCACTGGCACGGTCTTAATGTTCCCAATGTTATGGATGGAGTGCCTGAAGTAGAACCTTCACCGAAAATTAATCCGGGTTATTTCTTTGACTATCGGTTTAAAATTAATAATCCACCCGGAACCCATATGTACCATACTCATTATATATCGCATAAACAACAGATGATGGGTTTGGAAGGAGGATTTATTATTCTTTCTGAGAACAGTGAAGATACAGTTAAAGACTATTTTATTATGCTGCAGGAATTCAAAATTGAGGAAATGCCTATGGGATCTGTTATTCCAGGTATTTATAGCATAAACCCAAAAGACCACGTCTTTAACTTTTTTACCATGAACGGAAGATGTTTTCCGTATAGCACTCCTTTATATATTCATCATGGTGATTGTGTGAAAGTAAGATTGGGAAACGCCATGATGGATGCTCATCCGATTCATATACATGGGCACCAGTTTGATGTCATAGCTTCCGATGGAAATTCAATTTCTTCAACCAGTATCATAAAAAAGAATACCATTAATGTAGCATCAGGAGAAACCTGGGATATCCAGTTTAAAGCTGATAATCCAGGAATATGGCCCTTCCATTGCCATATACCCCACCATATGTCAAACAATATGACCGAAGCATCTGGTGGTATGTTTACAACCATCATATATACTTAGAAGACAGTATTTTCGAAGTCGCTTCTGATATTAACATTATATTATGTCTGAATAAACATTCAGATACTTAAGATCTCCATTATTCTTCAAACAAAGACTCACCAAATGCAGTGATTGGAAACATTTGATGCTTATGATAATCAAACGCCCATCGCATTAAATAATACGATGGGCTAGCCCGATACATAAGAAGGAAGCTGTTGTAATCCCAATAAATGATGCTCGAAATCTTGCAATAAATTTAGATAAAGCAATTCGTAATAGCACTGGTATTTGATATCCACAAGGATTAATGTAAACAAATATTAATCCTTGTGGATTATTTTTTGTCCATAATTCAACCATAATTGTCATTTACAATAAGATCATAGAAAGAAAACCACTTAATAATTAAAAGGAGATTGATAATTATGATAATAAGAAAATTAGTATTTGGAGCTGTATTAGTTCTTGCACTGGGCACAACCACTATTGCATTTGCTAAGGAAAATAATAATCAGAGACAGGTTAACAAATCCTCGGCTAATACAATGTATTCTATGGTGGAACAATATGGATATAAAGAATTGGCTCAGGACATTCAGGATGGTGATTATGCTGCTATGGATGATTTTATGAATAATCTTTCGGATGAAGACTATCAGAAGATGATAGATCTAATGAGGGAATATGGATATGGTAATATGGCTTCTATGATGGAGCGAAACGATAAAGATGACATGATTTCAATGCACAATGCTATGGGAGGTTCGGCAGGTTGCTTTAGGTAATCTGAGTGATGCAATGATTATGTAGACTAAATGGAAGACAAAACACGTGGCAAAACTGAGCTGACAACTTCGCTTATTGAATTTTTACAGAATGGAGAATTTTTATGATGATATTTTTTTGGATTTTATTAATCGTAGCATTGTTCTATATTTTTGGAGAACATAAAAAATATTATTATAATGATACACGGAAGCTGGGGACATCAGCAGAGGAAGTATTAAATATGCGTTATGCCAAAGGCGAGATCAATGAAGAAACGTATGAAAGAATGAAAAAATCGATATTTTAAGGAGGTAAAACTATGATGTACAGATATTTCAATCAAGGATTTAATAGTAACGGTTTATGCCCCGGTTTTGGATATTTTAATAGTGGATGGAGTTTGATCATCGGAATCGGCTTAATAATAACAATGGCTTTACTTTTTTATATTTTTGCTCATAATAAGAAGAAAAAGGCATCTTCTGAAGCTTTCGAAATTTTAAAGCTACAATTTGTAAAAGGTGAGATTTCAGAAGAAGAGTATTTCAGAAGAAAAAGCTTACTGGATCGTTAACAAATGTGTAGTAGATTAGGAGGAATGAGGTGAAATAAATGGTTTATCAGATTCTAGTAGTGGAAGACCAGAAAGAAATAAGCGATGTTCTAATGAAATACATCGCTAAGGAGGGCTACGGTGTTTCAGTCGCTGGTAATGGGTTTGAGGCTCTGGAGCTGTTTGGTAATCAGGAATTTCATCTCGTTCTGCTGGATATTATGATGCCCGGTATCAGTGGGTATGAAGTATTGAAGGAAATTAGGAAAATATCCGATGTACCAGTAATCATGTTAACAGCAAGGCAGGAAGAAGTCGACCGTTTGAAAGGCTTCGAAACAGGTGCAGATGATTATGTCATCAAACCCTTCAGCCCCAGGGAATTAATGAAACGGATTCGGGTTTTCATAAAACGAACCTATAAGGAAACGGATGAAATTATATATAGCTTCCGCAATTTGAAGCTCTATACAAAAGGGATGAAGCTTGTAAAAAATAACAATGAGATTATACTGACAGCAGCAGAATATAAGCTTTTGTTTGTTTTATTTAAAAATAAAGGACAAATTCTTACCAGAGAACAATTGATTGAATTGGCATATGGCAATGATTACGAAGGATATGACAGAAACATAGATAGCTTTATTAAGAGAATTCGGCAGAAGATAGAAGATGATCCCAAAAACCCTAAAATTCTAATTACGAAATACGGAGCAGGTTATATATTCGGAGGTGATGAGGGATGACGGTAAAGAAGCAATGGCTGTCTGTTCTAATATTGATTGCAATCATCTCTGTAGTAATAAATACCGTTGTTCTCAGTAATCTGACAAATCAGTACTTTAAAGATTATATCAAAGATAATTACAACCAACATTTTAATCAAGTCGTGGAATACTTAACAAATGTATTAAAGGATGAAAACTACTCGTCAAGTCAAATATCAATTGATTTGGAGACACATCTGGTTGACCCAATTACACGAATAAAAGTCTACGATGTAGACGGCAATCTGATTTCTGATATAAGTGCTGATGCGTGGTCCTATGTAGGTAACTCTTCTATGCATGGAATGATGAGCCAAATGATGGGTAGTAGGATTGATTCACAGTCCGAAGAGGTAGACAATGCAAAAATAACAAGTAATGAAAAGATAATTGGGCAGGTTAATATAACGAAATATAGCTCTGCTGAAAATTCAGCTACGATTTGGGCTTTCCAATCCTCACTTCTGAAAAACAGTATCATCTCAATTGTTATTGTTCTTTTCATAGCTATAGGGATTGGAATACTTGTCAGTTATAGAATGAGCAGAGATTTGATCCATACCTCCAAGATGGCACAGGATCTTGATATTGGGAATAACACACCGGTTCGCAAGTCAAAGGTAAAGGAAATACAAGTGATACAACAAAGTCTAGAATCCTTGAAGGCAAGGCTGAAATTGAAACAGAAAAGCAGAAAAACGTTGATTGATGAATTGGTTCACCAGACCAGAACACCGCTTACGATATTAAGAACCCATCTGGAAGGGATTGAGGATGGTATCATTGAATTTGCCCCTGAAGAAATTCGAATATGTGAAAATCAGATTGATAATATAACCGCTATTATAACCAATATGAGCAATATGATTGATGCTGAAAAAATAGAAAACGTTATAAATATCGAGGAATTTGAGTTGAGTCAGCTAGTCAGACAGATTATGAATGGCCTAAAGGCTCAATTTGAAATAAAGAATATCGATTTCAGCTTTAACGCAAAGGAGAAAGTGACAGTAAAGACTGATAAGTTTCGATTAAGCCAGACAGTATACAATATTCTAACAAATGCATATAAATTTACAAATCCAACTGGTATCGTTAATGTATCTTACACGGTCAATCAAGATAAGATCAGATTGACAATTGAAGATAACGGATCGGGTATTGCTGAAAAGGATTTGGCTAAAATTTTTAATGCATATTATAAGAATGACAAATCATTAGGCTTGTCTGGAGATGGTTTGGGTTTATATATAGCAAAAGAAAATATGGAAAGTATTTATGGTACAATTACGGTAGAATCGGAAGTAAATAAAGGAAGTAAGTTTATATTAACTTTTCCGTCTGAAATAAAATGATATTTAAAGGTGGAAGAGTTTCCGGTAGAAATAATTCCATTTGATACATCACTCTATTATGACTCAAACGATTAGTTCAATCAGTGATAGAGGAAATGTTTAACGGTTTATATGATGGTATCAGTAGTATTCTCTTACCACTACGGTAGAGATCAACAATTTGTTGTTTGAATTTGGGTGTAAATGTACGATGGTTTTTTGATTCATTGTCTTCAGACATAGGGCATTATTCTTTCTTCATTAAGAATATCATATATGCCCAATAAAAAATTCTGTCTAGTTAATTATAGCCGATCCAGTCCTACCCTGATAATAATATAAGGTAGGTATAGAGTAAACATATTACAAAGGGGTGTTGTGGTTGAATTTAAATGAAAAAATACGTAGTAGATATGATAGAGTGTCAGCCGTTTATGATTTATTTGAACAGCCGATGGAATTGATGACCTTAAGAAAATATAGGAATGATATAATGAAGGAGTTAAAGGGAAAGGTTCTTGAAGTCGGTATAGGAACAGGTAAGAACATTCCATATTATCCTGAAAATATCGATATAACAGCAATTGATTTCAGTAGTAAAATGCTCGAGAGGGCAAGAATTAAAGCAGAGAATTTGAACAAAAAAGTTAATATTCTATTGATGGATGCACAACAAATGGATTTTCCTGATAATACTTTTGATTGCGTATTTACCACCTGTGTCTTTTGTTCAGTTCCAGATCCGGTAAAAGGGTTAAAGGAGATAAGACGTGTATGTAAGCCGGACGGAAAGATTATTATGATAGAACATGTGCGAAGCGAGAAGAAAGTAATTGGCGCTTTTATGGATATGATTAATCCGATTGTATTAAATATATATGGTGCAAATATTAATAGGAGAACGATTGATAATATCAAAACTGCAGGGTTTGTTAAGGTTGAAGAGATTAATTTAGAGGGCGATATTGTAAAGAAGATAATAATTAATAACGTAAAATAGTTTATTGCAACACAATTATATGATAAGAATTTTAATATTACAAAGCTTGTAAAGAGGGTACAGGGTAGTATCCTCTTTTTGCTCTATATCTACCTACGAAAATATGCCTAGTATTAATATTCTAATGGGTTATGGTTATTAATTAATATCATGTCGGATAAGGATCTTACATATGATTAAATTAAATAAGGAAAAGGAAACTATTATGAATAATTCTTATCAAAAAGTACCATTCATAACTACTTCCTATGGTCCGGCTAAGGTAGAAGGCGGAGGAAAGATATTAAGCATCAATCAATTTGGAGATATTTCACTTAAAGAATAAGGCTGTAATGAAATAATCAGGAGACGGTATGAAGAGCTCCGCCTCCTAATTTAAATGATTTATATTCCAGCCATGTTTCTGCACTCGTCAGCACAGGTTGTACATTCTTGAGCACATTTTTGGCAATGCTCATCTTTAAACATATTACATTCTTTAGCACAACTATCACAGATTTTAGCACATAGAGCACAATGTTCTTTTGAAAACTTTCCGTTCATAGACATCATAGAAACTGACATTTGGCACATCATTGCACATTCTACTAACATACTAACGCAGTTCTTTCTTGCGTTTAAATCAGGCTCATTAAGACATGCCTGAAAACATTCATAACAAGCTTGTGCACATCTTGCACATGCATCAATACATGTTTGATATTTTTTGGTTTCCATTGTTAACATATAAACACTCCTTTATAATAAATTTCATTATTTATTATGCCAAGTTATTAAATTTATATGTACTAGCCACAACAATAATTATATTAAGGTATGCTCCTGTTCATAATTCAACCAAAATTATCTTTTACAATTTAATTATAGAAAAGAACGTTATACCAGAACGATTGATAATTATGATGATAAGAGTATTAATAATAGGGATGTATTATAAAAATAGCTATTAGGACTCCTTTAAAACCGGAACCTTCACCCATACGCAGCACAGGCAGCGCTAAACAACCAGGGGAAATAGAAAAATTCTTTAAAATAGCTACATTCACGTTCACAAAGGACGATGCGAAAGAGTATTTGAAAACACATAATGATGTTAAACGTATACTTTTAGGGACACCCCAGAAATGGGGTGTTTTGGTGTCTAAAAACTTACAAAAATAGTTTACGGATGTCTGAAAAATGATTACAATGTTTATAGATACATTTTTAGCCATTTGTGAGGTGGCTTTATGATTAAACGGACATTTTATTACGCAAGGGTAGGTTCAAAGATCAGAACATTAATAGGCATATTGATACATTTAAGAAAATGAGTGCTGATAAAAGAGATAACTCTGGAAATTGTACATGTTGTGAATTCGACATTGATTTTATAGAAACAATTATTGAGTAATTATTAGTAATGGGTTTTATGGTAATTGGAAAGGTCGTGCAGTGAGTGATAAATTAATAGAAATTATGGAAAGTAGGTGAAATATAAATGGTTGTTGAGATACTTTGTAAGCGATGAATAACCCACCGGTTTTTCAATTACCCAAATCCATGAGATAATCCTTATACAAGAGTGATAATTCTCCTGTTCTGGGATTTAGGACTTAGGACTTGTTTGGTTCAAATCTATTTAGGTCACTGTCCTTATTCACTCTAGTACACTTAAAGGAGTAGGACAAGAATGGTTCAAAAAGAACAGAGACAGCCAAAGCGTACAGATCAAGAATGGCTGGAGCTCATACAAGAATGCCGCACCAGCGGAATGAGTGACAAAGTTTGGTGTGAGCAGCATCATATTCAACGAAGCAGCCTTTACTATCATATCCGAAGGCTTCGAAATAGGGCCTGTGCAATACCAGAAGCTTCACTTCCGGTGGTTCATGGTAAGCAGGAAGTAATTCAACTTCAGATTTCGGAAACGGACTCCTTTCCTGCCCATTCTCCAGTCCCGAACAAGTCGTTAGGGTTTTCCAATGATATAGCAATCCGCTTGTCCATTCATGGTGCTTTGATGGAGATCACGAATTCTGCAGCTGGTGAAACTATCACAAATACCATCACCGCACTGCAAAGACTATGTTAGGAGATCTGTCCGGTGTATCGAAAATCTACGTGATTACGGGCAGGACGGACATGAGAAAAAGTTTTGATGGCTTAATGGCGATTATTCGGGATACCTATCAGATGGATCCATACGCCAATGCCCTTTTTCTTTTTTGTGGGCATGATAGTCGAAAGATAAAAGCACTGCACTTTGATAAGGATGGTTTTGTTCTTCTACTAAAGAGGCTTGATGGAAGTGGCCGTTTCCAGTGGCCACGGAATGCCTCCGAAGTGCGCTCACTCACCCGGCAGGAATTTAGGTGGCTCTTAGAAGGACTCTCCATCGAACAGCCAAAGGCGATAAAGCCTGGCAGTAAGAAGAAGGATTACTAAGTTTTTGTGCAAAACAGAGAAGTTAAAAAAATTTTTTTATAATCCCATCTAAATAAAAATGAGTTATCCACATCACCACTTTTTATAGAAAAAATTATCTGGATACCACCCTATAGGATTTATTGTCTTGTGGATATCTTTCCCTGAAAGCCCTTAAAAAGCATGTGTTTTCAGATATACGAGAAGGATATCCACACTTGGTGTATTCGTCAAAATGACGGTACAGCATATACCACGAATTTGCCTCTTTTTTCTACTTCCATTATAATAAAGGTAATAAAAAGGAAAGGCGGAAACAGACATGTCGGGTGAAGCAGAGGAACTGATCACATTTCTAAAAAAGATAAATGAAGTACAGGAATCCCGCATCAAAGAACAGGCGATAACAATAGATAATTTACGTATTATAATTGCGGATCTGCAGGTGACGGTTGCGAATCTGAATGAAACCCTCGATGAATTCCGCCGAAAGTTCTTTGGTATATCTAGCGAGAAGATTTCCGATTCGGCTGTTAAGGAACTACCTGAGGCAGAGGAAGCGGCCCCAGAACCAAAGATAACAACTGTAGCAGAACATACTCGGACCAGAAAACCAAAATCATCACGACAAGATCTCTATGCTTCCCTGCCAATCCGATATGTGAAGTGTGACGTTCCAGAAGAACAACGACTTTGCCCGGACTGTGATACTCCTATGGAGCATCTTGGATATAAGTTTGTACGGGAAGAATTGAATATCATACCGGCTAAGGTCGAAAGAATCCACTATCTTGAGGAAACAGTTGTCTGTCCGATCTGTCGTGAGGAAGGGGATACTACAATCATTGCTGCCAAGACTCCAACTCCACTTATGGTACATAGTCCGGCATCTCCATCAATGGTGGCCCACGTTATGTATGAGAAGTCTGGTAATCATATGCCATTCTATCGTCAGGAGACTGACTGGAAGCAGAAAGGAGTTCCACTACCAAGAGAAACAACTGCTAACTGGTATAATTATTGTTCCTTGGAATATCTTTTTCCTGTGTATGATTGTTTACACCAGGAGCTACTCAGACGTGATGTTATTCATGTGGATGAGGTACCTTGTCAGGTGCTTCATGAAAAAGGAAAAGAAGCAACATCAAAATCCTATATGTGGATCTACCTAAGCGGAACAGATGGAAAACCAGCCGTTGTTCTATATGATTATCAGCCTGGTCGAGGTGGTGAATATCCCATTGAATTTTTGTCCGGATATACCGGAATAATACATTGTGATGGGTACTCTGCATATGGAATGATACAGGATGTTATCCTTGTATGCTGCCTTGCTCATTGCCGACGTAAATTCTATGAGGCGATACCAAAGGAGCGGCGTAAAAAAGTGAAGCTTCTTGATATTAATTCCGAGCAGGGGCTTCCAGCACCGAAAGAGGGAATTGCCCTTGACAGTACCTTGCTCCCAGCTGAAAAAGGAGTTGCATTCTGCAACCAACTGTTCTTCCTAGAACGAATTTATAAAAACCTTTCAGCAGAGGATAGGAAGTTAATGCGCAGGGAACAAGAAACTCCTATTTGGGATGAATTCTGGTGTTGGCTCGATACACTGAACCCTACCGGTGGTAGTAAACTGGAAAAAGCAGTGAATTATGCCTATAACCATCATGAGACTCTTATGAACTATATGCTGGATGGCAGATGCGAAATTTCTAACAATTCGGCCGAACGTAAAGCAAAGACCTATGTTATGAGTAGAAAGAATTTTTTATTCCATGACACAGTGGATGGGGCCAGAGCAAGTGCGATTGTTCTCAGTCTTATAGAGACTGCAAAATCCAATCAATTGAACGCCTTCCAATATCTTTACACTCTGCTACTGTATATGCCGGACTACAAAAATGAGCCCGCAGGCATAGAGCAGCTTATGCCGTGGAGTGAATTTATAAAGGAACGATGTTCTGGAGTGATGGATACAGAAACCGAAACACCGGCAAATCGAGGGAGCATACCGATCTAATCGGGAAAATGCTTCCTGCTTAAAGTACCCATTAAAATACGGTAGGTTATTCATCGCTTACGAATTAAAGATATTACAAAGCTTTATATAAGCAAAGAGGTTGAAGATGAAGGATTCGGAAAAATTACTCAAACAGATTATGTTGCAAAGGATTATTGTGAAAAAATTCTTACTGAAGTAGTAGGTGGATTTGAAGAAGCAAAATATTTATCATATGTTGGCTGCTTAGAAAGAATTGCAAATGAAGTATTTGATTTTAGTATTGATGAATCGAAATATCGAGTGACATTTACTATTGATACATATGAAAACATAAAAGCCCGAATGAAAGTTAAACTCGAACAGATTGAGCCAACAGGTGAATATGATTTAATATTGGAACAATTAAAAATTGCAATTAAGAATAAAATGATTGGTGCTTGGAATAGATGTATTTGGGTAACAGATGAACAATCGGAGGCATTATGCACAATGCTATATCCGATGCTCTTTGAAGCTGAGAATGAAATGAGAGCATTTGTTAATAAAGTCTTAATCCATTATGTAGGTGTAAATTGGATTAAAAAAATAGGAATGGAAAA
The DNA here is from genome assembly GCA_023457255.1 of Bacillota bacterium. Classification (GTDB taxonomy): domain Bacteria; phylum Bacillota; class Clostridia; order Lachnospirales; family Lachnospiraceae; genus Lachnoclostridium. The sequence continues at coordinate 53,678 of JAEWMB010000025.1, forward strand.
ATATGATTTGAGTCATGAAAACCTGATGGGCGATTTTCGACGTATTTCACCACAATATTCCGGAGTTGATGATACCTTTATTTCCATGACATTGGAAATAATGATGGAGATAATAAAAAAAGGTAAAATATATGATGAAAATATTACTTTGTCATCTGCTGACTGGAATGCATTAAATGAAAAAGGTAATAAGAGTGCAGATGCGGTTCTTGGATATATAAAAAAGAAAAGAAAGATTAATATAGATATTTGGGAAGATATTTTTAAACAATATTTCGATTTTGACTTATCAATAATAACGGATTTTATTAAAAATAGGAATCATGTGGCACACAATAAACTTTTAAACTGGTCTAGTATGCAAACAATTAAGCAGAATGTAGAATTCTTTAAAAATAATATTGAATCCGCAGATAGAAAGTTTGAAGAATCTGATTTGTCGGAAGAATTAAATATGACAATTGATGCTGAGGAAGAAGCTGAACGGGAAGCAGCAGAGGCAAGGGACTGGGAAGAAAATTATCTAAGGAATAGAATACAAGGAGATACAGGAGTAGAAATACTCACAGAAAAGGGGATATTAGAAGAGTTTAATGAAATTTTTAATTCATTGTATTCTGAAATTGATGATGAATATTACTTCAATCCTTGCTTTAATATTAGTCAGCAATATGCAATTGAATCGGAATCAAATGAGCAAATTCTGTTCATGGTATCATCAAATGCAATCAAGGAATCGGAAATAGAAGTAGTAGTTGAACTGTGGTTAGACGGCGATATGGATTCAGATAGCTCAGCGACAATTAGTTGTAGAAAAGCGAATCTAAATGATAAAATCTTATTTACAGCACAAATTAGATATCATAATGGCTCAGGGTATGAGGATTATAATGAAGGTGGTGTTGTTTTAAACAGTGAATCTAAACTTGACGATTCTGAAGTAGTTGATTTCAAAACAAACTTAAAAGAATATATTGAAGAAGAATTAAATCCTATGGTAAAGAAGTTAAAAGAATATAGAGAAGCTTCTGGTGTTGAGATTCCAGTATCTGCAGAAGCATGTATTGAATGTGATAATGAAGGTATTTCTACATCAGATGAATTTTACCCAGAGGGTTTCTGCAGCTTTTGCGGTACGGATAATAATGAATAGAGTAGAATTGATTTGTGATTATGAGAATGGGGATGAACATCTACTCCTTTTTTGATAGTTAGCAAAATTTTATTAATACGGGTCATTTTATAGTATTGAGCAGAAAAGTGCGGATAAAATTGAAATGTAGATTATGCAGTGTTTGATACAGCTATGTTGTCTGAAACAGAGCAAAAAAATAAGTATGCAATAGAGACTAAAATGACTGAAAAATCTATATAAAAGGAACGAGCAGGTAAGAACATTAAAGTAGCAAGATGGATTAGAATAGGATATGGTCTGGCTTGGTGCTTTTTTGTTTGTCATGATTATCGAAGATAAGAATTAAATAGAAAGAAAAAATTGGATCAATATGATATAATTTAGAGGTATTGAAAAAAAAATATGTACTATAGAAATGTCTGGGGAGGCTTGAATGTGACAAAAGTAAATCAAAAATTAAAACAGCTGTATTTGATGAAGATTTTACTGGAAAATACAGATGAAACACATAGCATGACGATGCCTGAAATTGTATCATCACTGAAAGCTTATGATATTACAGCAGAAAGAAAAAGTATTTATGATGATATTGAAGCACTTCGATTGTATGGGATGGATATCATAGGTGAGAAGTCTGGCAAAACATATCTGTATCATATAGGCTCGCGTGATTTTGAACTAGCAGAATTGAAATTATTAGTTGATTCAGTACAATCATCAAAATTTATAACAGCGAAAAAATCCAATGAACTAATAGAGAAAATTGAGCGGATTGCAAGTAAGTATGAGGCTAAACAATTACAGAGGCAAGTATATGTTGCGCAACGAATAAAAACAATGAATGAAAGTATCTACTATAATGTAGATATTATACATAACGCAATTGCCAGTAATGTGAAAATTAAATTTCAATACTTTCAATGGAATGTAGATAAGAAACAAGAATTACGACACGATGGTGAATATTATCTGATTAGCCCATGGGCATTGTCTTGGGATAATGAAAATTATTATCTCATAGGTTACGATCATAAGACAGGTATAATTAAGCACTATCGTGTGGATAAAATGCTGAACATATCGGAGACTGAGGAAAAAAGAGAAGGAAAGCAACTTTTTCGGCAATTTGATATGGCAATCTATGCAAAAAAGATGTTTGGAATGTTTGATGGAAAAGAACAGACAGTACGCATAGAATGTGTGAACTCATTTGCAGGAGTAATGATAGATCGCTTTGGAAAGTCGGTGACAATGATTAAGACTGATGAGGAACATTTTGTAGTAAATGTAACCGTGGCAGTGAGCAGACAGTTCTTAAGTTGGATTATTTCATTGGGAGATGGAGTTGTAATCACTGCTCCGGAAGATGTTGTGGAACTGATGAAGGATGAAATTCGAGCGTTAAACATCAGATATGACATAAAATAGCTTAGAAAGAAATGTATGTTCAAAAAATGGAGCGTTTTAAGTCCGTACAATGGGACTGCCAAACCTTTACAATAGGAATTAAGATTAGAAAGTTGCAAAATTTTCTGTTCTTGATTCCTATTTTGTTGCGAAAAACAAGGAGGCACTTC
>JAEWMB010000026.1 GCA_023457255.1 Bacillota bacterium
ACAATATGAGTTATCATATATCTTGTCTTCACGAAATATAAAATACATAACATGCACGAGTGGCTCAGTGGTGGAGTATCGCCTTGCCAAGGCGAGGGTCGCGGGTTCGAATCCCGTCTCGTGCTTAATGAAAAGGTTGGGAAGTCTTGATTTTCAAGGCTTCCCGATTTTTTTACTAAGAAATTTTTTGGTTCCACTTGGTTCCACTTAATGCTTGATAGAACTTCTTTTTTATCTCGTCTTCTGTATCTCTGTTAAAGCAGTAGTAGTCATAGGTGGTTCCTGTGTGTTCGTGTCCAACCGTTTTACTAACATATTCAACACTCAATTGAGTTTCAAGTAAGGCTGAAATAAAGGTCTTTCTGATTTTGTGAAGGCTTTTTTCTGGAATATCTATGTTTTTACAATACTTGCGAAGGCGATAGTCAATGGCTCTAGCATGGATACGTCCATTTTTATTTAAAAATAAATAATCCTCATCATAAAGCCCATTTTCCTTGTTAGCCTGTTTGATTTTTTCTATTAAATCCATAGCTTCTGGAGAAAGAAGAATCTTTCGAATGCCTGCAAGTGATTTCACGCGATTCACAACTTCATATTGATACTTTGTAAAGGTTCCATCTTCTTTTAAGGTGGAGATTTTTCTTTCCATTCTACTGATATAAAGATAACCATCTACTACATCAGATGTTTTTAAAGCTACTAATTCCCCAACACGAAGTCCTGTTTGGAATAATAATGGAATCGCCAATGCCAGCGCATCCCCCTCTTCATAATTCCTATAAGATTCTGCTTTAATGAGTGGTTCTTCATTCGTTTTAAAGACCTCAAATTCAGCAGACTTTCTAGGAGTAGCTTCAAAAAGACGTTTATTAATTTCTACCTCTTCAAAAGGATTTTCAGTAATGAGTTTCGTTCTATATGCATATCGAAGCATTTGTTTGATGATGATTTGCATATTATAGAACTGCTTTTTATTCAACCTATTCTTTTTGATGATATGATGAAGCCAACTGTTTATCTGTAAAGTAGTCATTTGAATAATTGGAACATTGATAATGTCTTCCTCTTTATAATATTTGTTCCAGTCGTTGTCAATACGTCTGATACTGGTTGTTTTCGCACTGTCAAGTTCCTTTTGTTTCAACCATTCTGGATATAAAGTTTTCAAGGTGGTTTTTTTACTAACATCACTATCAAGATAGTATGCTACAATAGCGTCTTCTAATGCTTCTTTGGTGCTTTTTGATAAAATACGATGGTTTGGAGGAAGGTGGGTTTTCCATCTTTTATCTTTTCCTTCCCCTTGCCATATTCTGTACTTGTGGTTTGCTAGTACCGATGCTTTAATCTCTTTTTTCATAAATTCTTCTGCTTTATTTTTCACATCATCCATATTAATGATTTTATTGTTTGTCTTACTTGCTAATTCTTTGCTTACTTCTTTCAAGTATGTATTCATAAGGCGGTTGCCCCTTTCTTTTGGTTAATATATTGAAACATCAAATTTTGATGGATAATTATATATAACCTAGAAAAAAAAGAATTACCGCTCGTTTACAAAAATTTTGATAACTTTATTTTTGTTTTTTCCTTGTATTTAAAAGAAAAATATGCGTAGAGACGAAAATAGTGTATTTAGGCACTCATTAAGAATCCGTAAGCAGTCAAATAGCCATCGCCACTGATTAATAAATCTTGTCCATAACGTTCATAATCGATATAGTTTTGAATAAACTCTGGTATTTCATAGAAATTAAAATCCTCTAAAAAATAATAGCCCAGGTCATATTCATTTTTTATACCTGATAGGAGTTGATAGTTATCAAGCATATCCAATGCACCCGTTAGGTTATCAACAATACCTGTCTCTAGTAATGCGTGAATTGTCATTTGCTCTTCTTCGGTTAATTGATTAAACTCACATACAAGGTGGTTTAATTCAAATAGGTCGCAATAAGGATTGACCGAATAGCAAAGTTTATGACTTTCTGTATCACTGATAAAATACTCTTCGTGTGCTTCATCAATACAAACAACCTCTTCTAAAAAAAGTTGTAGTTCCTCTTCTGATTTCCCCAAGAGAATCCAACCACCAACCCTATAACCTTCATTGTAATAACCTAAATTTTCTACAAACACAAACATAACGTTCTCCTTTCCTTGTAAGCTTTCTCCTCTCCTTACCATAAAAGCAACAAGGGAAGAAAGATGTATAATACCTTCATTCTGTTAAAATTAGCTACCTTTTACTTTCCTTTGAAAGCGTTAGGTATGATTACCTTATATACTATGTGGTTTTTAAAACCTTATAATAGAAAGTGGTTTGACGAAAGGGAAAACAAAATTATGTTATCAACTGCTTAACTACCTATGAAACAAGAGAAAAAGGGAAGTCAAGGCTGCGGTACGCATTCATTTTAGCCTTGACTTCCCTTTTGGGATTGTTTATCTTCGTTTAAGTAGTTGGTAGAACTTTTGAGTAATAATCATCTTTGATATGTATTGTAATATTAAAAGAGATGCACGGTAATGTTATATTAAGAATACAACCATAATTGATATGTCTCTCAACAAAGTCAGTAATTATATCAAAAGCTTCTGGATGAAATGCAGTTAAGTAATCGACGATTTCATCTGGACAATCAATTAGTAAATCCTTCTCTTGTGGTAGTGTAAAAACCTCTAATAAAGTAATTTTTATTGTTTCATTTGTGTGTTTTTTCATAAGAACTCCTTTTTATTTTTTATTTTACGTTGATTTAATTGTCAAAGTGCAATATAGTATAGGGAATGGATTTTATCCAACATTTTAAACCCTTTACTATTAAAATATAATATTTCATCAGCATTTGCTAAGGTATATTGCATAAACTTACGTAATAAAATTTATTCAATTTTTAGTGGTAATTCGTGAAAAGATATGCTTATAACAAAAACAGTAGCATTTTGCTACTGCTTCTATGATTATTACTTGGATTCATTTTATTTTGTACGGTTGTTTTATAACGGAAATACTTCATATCTTTCCTTAAAATGAAATTCCATATTATGTACAGCAATGATTGTCTCAAAGCTTGTGGCAAGAATTTGGTATTCCTTAATATCAGAATAGTTATCCTTTACCTTTTTTAATAACTTCCTAACTTCCTTTACGCTTGCTTCTCCATAGCAACATATTTTGATACTAAGATGGTAGTTTGGTAATACAAAACGACTAAATACAAAAGCCTTTTCGATTTTTTTAAATAAGGAAGCATAGGTAAAACTGCTCGAATCAAAGGGTACAATATGAAAAGATATGGTATTGTTTGATATTTGCCCTATATAGATTCCACTTTGCTTTAAGTTATCAAGTGTAATGACCGATTCTTGAAAGATGTCCAGACCATTCTCTTTGGTTTTTTCATAAAGCAAAAAACAAAGATGTTCCTTATAAGCGATTAGTTTTTCACTTATCTTAGCCATTTCACTCTCTAAAGATTGTAGTTGTTGGCTAATGGTTTCTAGTAAGTCTTCTGGAACATCGGTCTTATTTTTATATTGTTTTATCAGGTTTCTTCGCTTGGTATCTAATAATTTGTACTTTTGATTCTGTTGATAAAATAAAACTTCGGCTTTTAAACAGGTAGTAGCACCTTCCTTGGATAATAGTTGTCTCCTTATGGTAATTTCCTTGGTTCTAAGGAAATTGCAATTTCTTCGGTATAACAGCTGATATATTTGATTGATTACAGAATCCTTATTATAGTTTAGGTTGTTGTAGTAATCCCTTAAGAAATGAAAGGATGTGATAACATCGTCTAATTGTTTTAAACAGTGAGTATTTAAGTAAGAACGAAATTCTTGAAATCCATCGATTGTGTCAATTGTTTCTTTACATGTAGTAAGGTATGCTTCAGCATATTGAGTTGCAAAGGTGTTGCTATAAAGGGTTAGGGAAGAATATCGTTCTATTACCTTTGTATCTGTGAATAGAGTCTCTAATTGTTTTTTCTTTTCTGTACTGGATAGCTTTAGGAAGTCCTTATATAGATAATTCTTTACAAACTGAATCTTTGCATACTGCTTTTTAAAGATACTGTCCTCGCTAGTAAATTGCTTGATGATAGCAATTAGAAAGTTTAAGAAGACCGTATAAGACAGTTCCGAAGACAAGATTTTGTATTTTAGTAAATGGCTGTTAAACTCATCGGCATTTATTATAGGTAATTGGTATTCACTGCTATGAGATAGAAGGGGATTTTGCTTAAATTGTAAAACTCCTTTACTAGTTAAGCAAAGTGCTTTCCCCCATTCCGTTGCTATTGATTTGATGTAATCCATCTTTTCTAAATCCAAAACAGCTTTCTCTATTGATTGTTTGCAAGATGGAAAACTATAGAGTAGTACAAGTTCTTCTAAAAAGAAGATTTTAGTTAAATAAATCGTCTTAACAATTGCTTCTTGTAATGGATTAAGCCTTTTGGTAGCATCGGTTAAATTAATAAGTATATGATTGGTTTCTAAAACCCTCGTGATGTTAGATGAGAGGATAGTTTCTTGATTGAATAAGTTTTCTATGTAATTCATTGGTAATTACTCCTTTTTATAGTAAATATATTACTGGTTGTCCAGTTAGTACTTCATAATTACGGTGTCTTTCTATATCAACAGAAGCATAACTATTTGTGACAATCTCAATACTCCAAGTAATAAATTGTTCTGGTAAATACATTGTTAGGATATCTGAAATTTTAGAAACTGCTTCTTGATACATACGGTATTCTTTTGTGTTCTCTTCTAAGGTGGATTGGTAATTCTTTAAGTAATTACAATAGGCGATACTGTCCTCATAGGTGCAAGCAAAGGAATAATCTGGAACAAAGCAAGCATTCCCTTTTAAAATGCTTATTGAACGGGTTAATTCATCATTTCTTGATTTGTAGTCAATCTTCTCTTGTAATTTTACTGCATTTGATAAATCAGAACGTTGTATTTGCTTATGATATTCATATAGATTATCCTTAGTTGTTATTAAACTGGTAAGACGTTCTTGATAGGATTTTTTATAAGAAATACTCTTTTGATAACGTTTAAATTCCTTCTCCAATTCTTGACCAGTTTTAAAATTTCTTTCTGCAACAATATGTTTTGGTAATAATTTTGTGCTTTCATATACCCGTTTAGAATGTGCTTTACTAGATGAGCGACCGAAACTTTCGTTATAGTCTTTCTCCATCTTAGAAGTAAGCTTCTTGGTTGCTTTATAATAATTTTGTTCCGTTTCTTTGATATACCCTTCATTTTTAAGTTGGTATAGAATGTCCTTGTTTGCAATCTCTAAGATATCGGCTTTGGTTAAACGGTTTTCACTGATTTCCAAATGACGAATTAGGTTTTTCACTTTGGGATTATTAAAGTTGGTCTTGGAACGTGGTTTTGTTGCTTTTTTTTTTATGTGAATCACTCCTTTCCTTATATTATAGATAAAGGTAAGATAAACTATAATTAAAATTCGTTGAATAAAAGGAGAACCACGCTTTACACGAGTTTTTGTTCTGGTTTTTCGAAGAAAAAATTTTTGTGTAGCAAAGCGAAACGAAAATAAGAACCTACGCTTATAGAGCGTAGCCCGTTTAGACGGGAAAAACGAATCAGCACGAATGAAATAAGTAGCTGACGCATTAGATAAAGCATTTGAAAACGACCGAAGGGAAGGTTTCATTTGCTGATTCTATGCGGTGTAGAGCAAGTAAGGTGTCTGTTTAGAAGAACTTATACAATAGAGATAGCAAGCGAAAGCGGAGATTATGACCAATTGAAAAGCTCCTGTTTGCTATCGGCATAGAATAGAGAAAGATAAATTTATGTAAATTTGATATGACTTATGTAAAACTATGTAAAGAACTTCGTTTTTTTAAATGCCAAGGTTATTTAGTATTTATGTATGTAGTATAAAAGTTAATACTGCATTTCAATATAAAAAGCACCGATTACGGTGCTGATTGATTTCTTATCTTCCTTTTTATTGCATAGATATGGGATTTGGACATATTTAACATCTTGGCAAGTTCGCCAGCTGGCATATCCATATGCTTAGAAACAGCTTGATGATTTAAGACTGCCTGTTCTGTTAAAGTCAAAGTACCTTCTGGAAGCTTACTTTTGTATTTCGCTTTTGCTTTTTTGCTTATGTGTGCTTTTCTTTGTTCCTTTGTATAACATAAGGATAATTTCTCCGATTCTTCTTCGGTTATTTGAAGTACATTCATAATATACTGATTCGTGAATTTCTTATAATTATGTTTATAGATGCTATTTATCGTACATTCTAGTTCTGATTGTGGAATTGGGTCTGAAAAGAATCGATTCATTTCATCCAGTGCCTTAGTGGTGTCCTCTATATTACTATAATACTTATAATGGGTTGCTCCATAGATGAATAAGAAATGATTCCGACACCCTTCCACGTCCCCATCCCTATCTTCCAATAATGTCCACAAGTCATCCAGTCTCTTTTTAACAAGTGTAGCAATTCCCTTTTTCCCATTTGCTTTCCATTCTGCCATTTGTAGTTTTTCTTCTTCACTTGCAGTCTTTGTCCATTCCATATATTCAAGATGCTTTTTTCTCTTATCAATTTTTTCTTGTTCTTTTTCCCTTGCTAACTTTTCGTCATGAAGTAGTTTTTCCTTGATACGTTTTCTTTTTAATACCTCATCATCTCGGCATTGAAAATCGTCATTCGTTAGGTTTAAGATACTGCATAACTTTTCAATATCAATAGGAGATGTTCGGATATCGGTTAGAAATTTAACAGATATGGACTTATCGTGCTTGCAATTCTTGCTATATGGTAGCCTAAAAATTCTAGTGATGTCCTTAGAACACTTGGGGTCAGAACCATATTCTAAGAAAATTTCGTTGAAGCGTTGATTCAGCACTCTCCAAAAGTTTTTGTCTCTTTTTGAAACCAAGTCAGTACTTGCAATATTTAAGTACAGTTGCAGTCCATTTCCTGACTTTACTATGGTTAGGGGCATTTCATCTGTAAAAAATTGTGGTCTTTCTTTTTTGATTAACTCTAAGGTCTGTTCTGGGGTTAAGTGTTTGCAACGGTCGGAGTTGTAGCAATCTAAGTCAGCAATTAGTACATTTGTCCGTGAACATTGCCTTTGCGTTCTTCGAATGATAGGCTTACCATCAAGATTTGATTCTGGAAAAAATGAAGAGATACTGATAAACAGATGAACGTCATCAAGTTCTGTTAAAGCAAATAAGATACTGGGAAGTTTTTTATCATTCATATTGATGATGTTATTGGAACGGATTTTCATATCTTTGCTAAATGCCAATACAAAGAGTAATTTATTGTAATTCTTATTTTCTTCCATCTTTTCATTAATTTCAGACTTTCTCATACTAGGTTTTGGTATGTAATCGGTAAGAAGCTTGACATATTCCTTAAAATCCTTTGGAACTGCTCTGGGATTTTGTCTACCTTCTTTTATTTTATCCTTTATTTTTTTATAGAACATTTGCTGTTCTTGATTATATTCCATCATAAAACATCCTTTCAAAATAGTAATGTTTTATCTTATAAAGTTTATTTTGGAATAACAACGGATAAGGAGTTTGATACCTCTAAAAGAATGTTTGACTAAAAAAGCAGAAAAAGGTGGTAAAAGAATGGTAATTTAAAATTTGCCATGCTATACTATAACTATGAAAAATGAAAAAACAAAAGGGAGAAACATTTATGTTGAAATCGAAATCTAAATTAAGGGTAATCAGCTTATTGCTGATGATTGTTATGTTGATTGGAACTTTTAATTTTCACACAATTACTGTCAAAGCAGCCAAAGCAGATAAGAAAGTACTTGTATTGATTCAAAATAAAAAGAAATGGGTTGCAAGTGAAAATATAGTAGTAAGAAGTCCAGAAAATAATCTAATGTTAAAGGCGAACACGATATCAAAAAAACTGGGATTTACCTATAAGAAGGTGGATTCTAAAAAATTCACTATAAGTTCTGGTAGCAATGTATTAACGTTTACAAAGGGAGCAAAAGATTACCAATACAAAACAAAATCAAGCAATAAAAAATATAAAAATACATATACTCCTTACACAGCCAAAATTGATGGTACAAGCTATAACTTGATTCCTTATAATAGCCTTAGTAAATTACTGAATGTAAAATATTTTCCGACAAAGGGTACAGAATACTCAAAATATGGATATACTGGGGTAATTGTTTTAAGCCATACAGAAAAAATTTCAGAACTTCCGAAAACTACAAGCGTATTAGATGAAAAAGGAAAAGACTTTTTTATTCCAACTTCTTTTCCTACACCAAGTCCTACACCTACTCCAAAACCAAGTGGAGATACAGTAAACATTGGTGGAGTTGATATTCCTACGGTTTCTGAAGGTTTTAAAGACCCAAGTAATACAAACGATGGTGCATTTGGAAATGATGATAAAACTAATGGGATTTATGATTATTATGATGCGACTCAAAAATTTGGAAAAGATTATATTAAAAAAGCTATGTCTGATTTAGGTATTGACTTATTAGATGATGTTGCAACTGTTGTTTATACAGATGATTACATTTCAATTTCACCTTATGGAGATAGTACTAATAGACAGTCAATGAGTTTAAGCAAAGAAAATAATCAATATAAACTTACACTAATGACAAAGTTAAAAGGACATGACCAAGCAGAAATCGATAAGAATAGTTTAAAATTGTTACTTGCAGCCTTTACAAATGACGTTAATACTCTTTACAATGCTATTTATAGTCATTGGGAAGAAAACAATAATTATGGTATTAACAAAGAATCTTTTACAACTATAGGTCCTTGTAAAGTAAAATATGTTAGTTCTAACGGACAGGGTTATGGTACTTATATAATCAAGTCTAAGTAGTTAAATTGTTTAAAAACCTCTCTTGATATTAAGCACAGAAAGTCTGCAAATAAAAAAGAATAAATAAAATTGAAAAAGAAGCATTGTAGAGCCTAAGTTCTGGCAATACAATGCTTCTCTGGTTATATACTAAGGGTTTTACAAGATGAAACCAACATTTTTATTATTTCTTCACATTGTGGTAATAATTCCCTATATTCTTTCTCTGGAAGAAACAAACTTCTTTTCATAAGGATTAACCAGTGCTTTGTCTCATTCGCTTCTTTTAAAGAAATTTTTAATTTATTCAACATATCCCGCTTACTTGACGCAAAAACAGCTTCGCTGATATTTGACATTACGGATGATGAACTTCGGACAATTTGGTTAATAAAAATTGCATTTATGGTACTTTGATTAAGTTTTTTTGCAACCATTGTGATATTTACTGCAAAATCGGTTGCTTTATCTAATAAAATATTTTCTTTCATTTATATATGTTATCTCCTTAAATATTATCTATATCAGTATCATTTTGGTCAGTTAAAATATAATCACAGCTTTTCAATTCCTGTAGTTTTTGCTCAACTAACTTTTCGTGTGTTTGATACCATTGTTCAAACTCAACGATTTTTTCATATACGGACTTTTCCATTAAGAAGCCCTCCTCTCATTTTGGTAATAGTGTAATAAATCAAGCAATTTGCTGATTTGAATTGTTAATTCAGTATTCTCTTTTGCTAATGCTTCAATCTGCTTTTGTTTGGTGCTATGTGTAGATTTTGTTAATGTTCTTAAAAACTGTAGTTTTTCATCAATGACTTTGTAATCTTGATTATCTAATAAAAATGAATTTTCAATCAGTTCCGATGTGAATTTATTTTTACTTGGCTCAACATAAACGATTTCAATTTCAATTAAGTGTCTTTCACTATATATAGCTATGTTTTTCTCAATTAGATAATTTACAACCTCATTATCTGGAATAAATAATTTTACTCTTTGATAATATTTACTTTGGGTTTTTTCAATATAAGCTAAGATTACATTTACAAAGATAACGAGTGCTTCTTGTCTGTTAATTGCAAGATTACCTAAGCTAATTATGTCGGTATAAAAATGATTAAACGGAGAAATGAAGTCTTCGCTTTCTATATCATCATTTATGAATGCAAATGCCCCGATATAATCATCCTGTTTATTGATACAATGAAGCAACTTATGTAGTCCTTTTTTTCTAATTTCTAAAAATACGGTTAATGTATCCATATAAACTCCTTTCTTGGTTATATAGAATAATAAGCAAGATGGAAGAAGATATTCCTAAAAACTGTTTCATAAAACAATAATTATATGCCTAGAAAAAAGGTAAAAAAGAAAGGAATCTGCACCAATGCAAGTTCCTTTCAAAGGGTATAAAATTGATTGGTTCCATTCTTGGTTCCAAGCTAAATGATGTGAAAAAACTCCTTTCTTTATCAGTGTTTGAAAGACAGGTGTGGGTTCGAATCCCGTCTCGTGCTTACGAAATCCCTTGATTCTCAAGGGATTTTTTGTTGCAACGATTGTGCACTGTATGTGCACCCCTTTTGGAAAGAATCAATGTATTAATTAAAAGAACAAAAGAATCTTTTGCTACCGATATTCAGTAAAATTAACGTGCTATTTATACCATGTATTTGTTTCCTTGCGAACCCTGCTCATTTAGAGCAGGGTTATTTCATATTATTCATTGGTTCCGTTGATTTTTAGTAAGAACAGAAGAGCCTGGAATCAGAAATAAAGAGATATCAGGTGAATTCATAATTATTGTGTAAGATTTTGATAAGTATTATCTATACTTTAAGAATCATCCGATATTTATTTAACAAGTATTCGTATTATAAAAATAAGACTAGCAATATATTACTTACATCTAAATTAACAATTTAAATTAATAATTAGTATAGAATATAATAAAAATACCACCTTATTTTAATTGTTATTTGGTAATAAAAGTTATATAATACAATAAAATAATAGTTTATTAAGGAGGTGCTATATGTACAATATTTTGGTTGGCGGCGCAGCCGGGCAGGGAATCGATACGACTGTTGCAAACCTGGAAGTTCTACTTAAAAAAGCTGGTTATTATGTATTTACGATAAGAGACTTTATGTCTCGTGTTCGGGGCGGACATAACTTTTCTGTGATACGTTTTGGAAATGAAATAATCACATCACATAGCAATAAGGTGGACGGCATTATAGCTCTTGATGATGATACTGTGGAGTTACATAAACAGAATTTAACGGAAACCGGTTTTATTTTATGTGATACGAAATTATCTACCACAGACCCCAAAGCAATTAAAATTAATATGGCTGGTATGGCGAAAGAACTTGGTAATTTCCGAGTTTCCGGAAGTATTGCGGTTGGTGCGACATTAAAGTTATTTGGCATTCCTACAGATCATGTGGAAGAAACTATGAAGACCTTAGTGAAAGAAGCATATCTTGATATGAACCTAAAAGCAATGAAGCTTGGCTATGAAAGTGTAGAAACAAGATTCTCACTTTCACCAGGTAACTTTAGTAATTGGATGATTTTATCTGGTGGTAATTCTTTAGCCCTTGGGGCAATTGCGGCAGGAATTAAATTTTATTCTGCATATCCTATGTCACCGTCGACAGCAATCATGGAGTATCTGGCTTCTAAAAGTGTGGAGGCAGATTTCGTTGTGGAACAGGCAGAAGATGAGATTGCTGCTATTAATATGGCAATAGGAGCTTCGTATGCTGGTGCAAGGGCAATGACAGGAACCTCCGGAGGAGGATTTTGCTTAAAAGTTGAGGCACTGGGACTTTCAGGTATCGCTGAGATTCCTTTGGTCGTTGTAGACGTACAGCGTCCTGGCCCTGCTACCGGATTGCCTACCAGAACAGAGCAGAGTGATTTGAAATTCGTAATTTCTGCTGCTCAAGGGGAGTTCCCCAGGATGGTAATTGCATTGAAAAACCATAAAGATGCCTTTTACCAAACAATTCGAGCTTTTGGCATTGCAGAAAGATATCAGATGCCGGTTATTATATTAAGCGATCAATATTTAGGAGATTCGACTGCAACAGTAGAGCAATTTGATTTAACGGATATAAAAGTTGCTGAGCCTGCGAATGACGAAGGCAAAGAAGGAGAATACTTAAGATATCGTTTCACTGAAAATGGTATTTCGCCAAGGCTGATTCCTGGAAAATCAAGAAACTTGGTATCTGCTGATAGCGATGAGCATGACGAACGTGGTTTTATTACGGAGTCGGCGGAGATTCGTAATAAAATGATGGAGAAACGTATGAAAAAGCTCGAATTATTAAAAGAAGAGCTAGTAGAGCCGGAATTTTTCGGAGGAGAGAACTGCGAAGCATTGTTTGTTGGCTGGGGTTCTACCTATGGTCCGATTGCAGAAGCAGTAAGAATTCTAAATGAAGTTGAGCCTGATAAGTATGGAGCATTATCTTTTGGTGATGTTTATCCGCTTCCGACAAAACGCCTAAAGGAAAAAGCGAGTAAAGCAAAGTATATTATTAATATAGAACAAAATGCAACGGGACAATTAAAAGACCTTATTCGTGAGCAGACAGGAATTCTTTGCACGGATAGTATTTTAAAATACGATGGCAGGCAGATTTCCGGAGAAGAGATTGTAGAAAAAGTACGTAAAGGAGGTCGTAAGTAGTATGTGTGAATTCAAAACGTATGAAACAGCATGGTGTCCTGGGTGCGGTAATTTTAGTATTCTACAATGTCTTAAGACCGCGTTAGAAGAATTACAGAAAAATCCTTATGAGGTATTAATGGTAGGTGGAATTGGTCAGGCGGCGAAGACACCTCAATACATTAGCGCAAATAGTTTTTGCGGGCTGCACGGCAGATCATTGCCAGCAGCAGTTGCTGCCAAGATAGCGAATGAGAGATTAACGGTAATCGTAGACACCGGAGACGGTGACTCTTATGGAGAGGGTGGGAATCACTTTATACACAATATTCGCAGAAATGTTGATATTGCACACTTTGTCCACGATAACCAGATTTATGGTCTAACCAAAGGTCAAGCATCTCCTACGACATCAGAAGGACAGATTACCGGCGTACAAGTGACGGGTAGTGTAAATACTCCTCTTAATCCGGTTCTTATGGCGATTGCAGCCGGAGCCGGATTCGTGGCAAGGGCTTTTAGCGGAGACACTAAGCATTTAACTGAGATTATGAAGCAGGCAATTATTTATCCTGGTTATGCAATAGTAGATATTCTGCAACCTTGTGTTAGCTTTAATAAGGTTAATACATTTGCTTATTACAAGAGCAGAGTATATCGTCTGGAGGAAGATTATGATCCTTACGATAAGTTAGAGGCTATGAAACGGGCTATGGAATTTGAGGATAGAATACCAATTGGTATTCTATATCAAGAGCAAAAACAGACTTTTCATCAGAAAAACCCAGTTCTGGCAGGAAGAGAGCCTCTGGTTGAAAGAAAAAGAGATAACTCGGTCTTAAAGCAATTCATGAATGAATTTGTATAGTTGAATAATTTATACAAAGGAATAAATTTATAAGTGAATAAGCTAATGTCAAAGGTATAATTATCAAGTATAGAGGTCTTTCAAGTTATGTGATATTGGTATCAGTGAAAGTATACATAACTTCGTGCTTTCATTGATACCTTATTAAATATTAAAGCTGGGAAACAAAGCGAAGCTATCAAATAGTATAAGTTTTTATCCCAAAAAATTAGGAGGCATAAAAATGGCAGTTAACAACCCTATGACAAGTGACTTTTTACATTCCGCATATGGCGGAGAGAGTTTAGCTCATATGAGATATCTAACATGGGCTAAAATGGCAGAGAAAGAAGGCTTTAAGAATATTGCAAGATTATTTGAAGCAATCGCTTATGCTGAGTTGGTTCATGCGAACAATCATTTCCATGAAATTGGTGGGGAGACAACCGATGCAACTGTTACAGCAGGTGGTGTATTCGGCACCGGTAAAACAGTAGAGAACCTTCAGGGAGCAATTAATGGTGAGCTGCACGAAGTGGAGCAGATGTATCCGGTATATTTAAATGCTGCTGAGTTCCAGGGAGAAAAAGGTGCACAGCGCTCCTTTCACTTTGCATTAGAAGCGGAAAAAATTCATGCAGATATGTTTGCTAAGGCACAGGAATGTGCAAAAGAGGGTAAGGATATGGAATTTACTTCTGTTCACATTTGCCCTATTTGTGGTC
Source organism: Bacillota bacterium (assembly GCA_023457255.1). Classification (GTDB taxonomy): domain Bacteria; phylum Bacillota; class Clostridia; order Lachnospirales; family Lachnospiraceae; genus Lachnoclostridium. The sequence goes on from JAEWMB010000026.1 coordinate 14,163, forward strand.
ACACCGTATTGGATGATGCCCCTGATAACTGTCCGGTTTGCGGTGCGAAAAAGGAAATGTATAAAGAATTCTAAGCGTATTTGGCGGAAAAAAGAGTGTGAAAATAGAGTAGATAAATATCAAGTAGTATTTCATAAGATTCAGTAACCCACTATTTTTTCAAGCATACAATAGATTATTATGAAACTTCTACGAGGAGTTATAATATGGATTGTATGAACTATGAGTACACAAGAAAACAATTGGATTTATCAAATGAGCTACGTAAACTATGGGAGCAGCATGTTCATTGGGCACGTTCTTTTATTATTAGTACAGCAGCGTCATTGGGAGATTTAGATGCAGTTACAAGGAGGCTGCTTAGAAATGCTACAGACTTTGGAAATCTGCTCAGATTATTTTATGGGCGGCAGATTGGACTAGATTTTGAGGATTTGTTTACCGAGCATTTGCTAATAGCGGCTGATTTAGTGAATGCATCAAAAATGGGAGATACTGTGGCGGCAGAGGAAGCACGCCGTAAATGGTATGAAAATGCGGAGGAAATAGCAGCATTTTTAGCAGAGACTAATCCCTACTGGGATATAGAAGAATGGAGAGATTTTTTATACAGTCATCTGCAGATGGTGGAACAGATGGCTTTGCTAAGATTAAATGGTCAATATGCCGAGGATATAGCCCTTTTTGACCGTATTGAAGAAGAAGCTTTAAGGATGGCAGATTATATGTTTGAGGGTTTCATTCGGCAGTTTTATATTTGTTAAATTTTTTATAGGGCAAATGGGAGGATAACCTGTGAAAATTATGTTTATGGGGATAAATTCTATTTGTCCTTCTTTCTGCAGATCTCTGTCATAAGGGAGATTAATTTAGCTGGAATTAGCTTTCGGTAAGGGTTTATATTGCAATAGTGACAAGTCCTTGAGAAAATAGCGTAAAGCTCTAAAATAATACATCTATTTTAGAGCTTTACTTTATTATTAATAATATAAAAGGGGCCTAAAGATAAAAAATAATATTAGAATGGTCTGCTTGAAGTTACGCTGGAAGTTACATCCCCATAAGTGTCGCAGGTTATATTTAAGTAAAAACTCATCTGTGTTGGTGAAATCGCAAAAATCATTGGCCTTGAAACCGTAGTATGATATGGAGATGCCGTATAGTATTCTGCATTACCATAAGTCAAGGGATAGGTTGTTGGGGTATAGGTAGGAGAATAACAAGCAATACATCTTACATAACTGCCATCTTGGTATTCCCATGTAGTCTTCATATAGACAGTCGCAATATAATTTCCGGAAGTATCCGTAATGTTAACGCCAGTGGTGTGTGTTGTTGTATAGGATAAAGTTGATATCTCATTGTTCTTATAGTCCGTTACTGTAAATATGTATTCTCCTACTTGATATACATTGCTCTCCTCCGCAGCAGATGCTTTTACTGAGGCTGGAGCCATAGACAATGTTAGAATTCCAAGTACGAGAAGAAATGATAGGAATTTTTTCATAGGATTACTCTCCTTTTTATTTATTATTGTTCTTTAATAGAATCCGGTATGTACGCAATAGTTAAGAAAGTAATTTTTTCAGTGTTCAAATCTTCTGGAGTGGTTTCTTCAGCCCTGTCATAACTCGATTGGTTTACAACTTCATTTTCATAACTTGGATTCGCATTTATCCGCTGTGCAAAAATCATAATTGTAAGTAATCCGATTAAAGCGATAGGCGAGATAATTTTACATAATAGAGACCTTTTTTTGAAACTCATAATTAATGAAATCCTTTCTTCCATCGAATTTCTTGATAGATGGCTGTTTAACAAATCATGCCCTTCCATACTTTTTGCAGAATGAACTAACAATAGAGAGTATTCTGTTTTATAATTCACCCCCTTTGTCTTGATGATGGATTCGTCACAAGCATACTCAATGTCGTTATTGTACATAAAACACATAATCCAGAGAAATGGATTAAACCAGTGCAGTGATACAATTAGTAGCATCAATAACTTTCTGAGTGCATCAAAATGTAAAATATGTGTATATTCATGCTGTAGAATTAAAGACAGATGATTACGATTTTTCATAGGAACCGGCAATAAGATAACAGGACGCAGAATACCAAAAGTTAATGGTGACGATATCTTGTTTGATTCCCTTACTCTAATTTTACGTTTTAATTTATGAGCTTCTAACCAGTTTAATATGTATAAATCAGTCACATTACCAGCCTTTCTGAAGGTATGGACCGAAGATAAATAGGAACAAAAAAAGTATAATAAAATTAACAATGTACCAATATAACCTATTACCCGCATAGGGGTAAGATAAGGCTTCATAACTTCGGTTATATTTTTATTAACAGCATTCATAGTGAAAGCAATTGAATTAAGGGACTGCAAACCGGACCTTGGCGTAGGTGTAAAAAGGAAAGGCAGGATAAAAGACAATAATACAAAGTCCCACAAAATAACAATATACCTTTTGGGAAGTAATTGCTTCATGAATTTTCGGACAAAAAACATGGCAAAGATGAATTCTGTTCCTAAAATATGGATATAAAGATATTTCATGAGTCACTCCCTATTCTTTTTCCCCTATGATTTCATAGAGCTTTTCTAATTGTTGATCGGTTAACTTTTTTTTATGAAGCAGGTTAGCAAACAGTAAATTACTGGAACCATTAAAGAATTTATCAATGAAAGCTTTTGTCTCTTGCTCTTGAATTTCGTGTTTCGATATCAAAGGATGGCATAAAAAATTAGGTTCTTTTCGTTCAATGGCATCTTTTTGAATACATTTTTTTATAACAGTATAAGTGGTATTGATATTCCAGCCAATATCGTTCACTAGACAATCAGATAATTCTTTTGCTGTCATATCTCCTCTTTCCCATAACAAGTTCATAACCTTTAATTCAGAATCAAATAACTTTGCGGACATGTAAATACTCCTTTGTACTATTGCAATAGTATCGATATGATTATACTAACATAATAGGAAGCAAAGGTCAACCTTATTATGGAAATTAAAATGCCACCGCTGTCGGAGAAGAAATATCCGCATCTACCGAGGAAGTTTCTGCAACAGCCGAGAACTGAAAACGACTTCTGAACATGTAAATGATACAGCAGAGCAATTGAGCCGGCAGAGCAGGAAAGGAGTTATTATCCGGGGGGCTATATTTATATGCCCCTTGCATTTGATTTTTTTATACGGCTTGTTATAATAGAAGTATTTCAGTGAGGGAGTACGATTTGATATGATATATTCTGCCTGTGGCAGCAGTAGTAACAGTGAGTGTATGGAAATGAGGGAAAACATGAAACAGATCAAGACAGTGATATTTGACTTAGATGGTACTTTATTAGATACGTTAGAGGATCTTAAAGATAGTGTAAATGCTGCTCTTTTAGCCTATGGTTATCCGGAAAGGAGCTTGGAAGAGGTTCGCCGGTTTGTAGGAAACGGGGTAGCTCGTCTTATGGAATTGGCAGTACCGGAACAACTAAGTAAGGAGAAAACAAAGGAAATTTTAGATTTTTTTAAAATTCATTATGCAGAAAACTGTAATGATAGAACAAAGCCATATGAGGGGGTTCTTAAACTACTTAGCCATCTTAAAAATGAGGGGTATCGTCTTGCCATTGTATCGAATAAGTTTGATGCAGCAGTGAAAGAATTAAATCAGCTGTATTTTTCAAATTTGATCGAAGTTGCTGTTGGGGAACGGGAAGGGGTTCGAAGAAAACCATATCCTGATACTGTAAATATTGCTCTTAAGGAATTAGGATGTAGTGCAGAAGAAGCATTGTACATCGGTGATTCCGAAGTAGATGTGGAAACCGCAAAGCATTCCGGATTAAGGCTATTAGCAGTTGACTGGGGATTTCGAACAAGAGAGGAATTAATTCGTAGCGGAGCGCAGATTATAGTTGAAAAACCGGAAGATATCGTTGAATATCTAAATATCTCCCCATAAATTGTGTGCTGCCAATGGCAATGCATTAAATATACGGAATAAATATTGAAAAGGATAACGCAAGAATTCTCTAAGTACAGTGTATAAGAGTGTGAGAAGCAACTAAGTGCTATAAATTTTTTATAAATAATATCCTGTCTATCAAAAGGAACAGGAAAGAGAGGAGAAAGAATGGAATAAGAAAAAACTCTAGCCGCAGTCCAAACCTGGATATGCGGAAGGGCTATTGCAATCATAATGTAGTAATAAAAACTATATATAGAGGATGAAATAACTTAAGTATACAGAGATTGAATCTAAATAGATATTATAGCTTTACGGATAGTGCGGCAACAAGATTTGCCGGTTTGATTTGAGTAAATATGTAATGATAACCTATTTGCATATTGATTTTAAGGATATAAATTGAGAAGAAAAGGAGTAATAATATGGAACTTAAGCCACTGATAATAGGTAATTTAAAATCAAGATTTCCAATCATTCAAGGCGGTATGGGAGTTGGAATCAGCCTTAGCCGTCTTGCGGGCAGCGTAGCAAAAGAAGGCGGAATAGGTATTATTTCCACCGCACAAATTGGATTTGAAGAGGAAGACTTTTATACCAATCCGGTGAATGCGAATCTTCGCGCGATAGGGAAACATTTAAGTAAGGCAAAAGAAATCTCTGAGAATGGAATTGTTGGTGTTAATATTATGGTGGCATCACAAAACTATAAAGAATATGTGATTGGAGCAGCGAAATGCGGCGCAGACGTAATTATATCCGGTGCGGGATTACCGATCTCATTACCGGAGTATGTGAAAGAATTTCATACCAAGATTGCACCAATTGTGTCTAGCGTAAAAGCCGCCAATGTAATATTAAAGATGTGGGATAGAAAATATCATCGAACAGCTGATTTTTTGGTTATCGAAGGGCCGAAAGCCGGAGGTCACTTAGGATTTTCTCTGGAAGATTTAGAAGGTTTTGAACACTCGGATTATGAAGAAGAAATAAAGAAAATTATTGATTGCAAGAAGAGCTACGAAGAAAAATATCAGGTTAAGATACCGGTAATTGTAGCCGGCGGAATCTTTAACCATAGTGATATTACACATTGTCTCTCTTTAGGTGCAGACGGTGTTCAAATTGCATCAAGATTTGTGGTAACGGAAGAATGTGATGCTTCGCAAGCGTATAAGAATGTGTATTTGAATGCGGAGAAAGAAGATATTGAAATTGTTGTTAGCCCTGTTGGAATGCCGGGAAGGGCAATTCATAATAAATTCCTGGAGAAATTAAAAACGGAAAGAGAAAAAATCGATCGATGCTTACGTTGTATCGTAAGCTGTAATCCAAGCAATACACCATACTGTATTACTAAGGCATTGATTAATGCAGTCAAAGGAAATATCGACAATGCATTATTATTTTGCGGTGCAGAAGTTTATCGTTTGAAAGAAATGACTACTGTTAAAAAGTTAATGAGAGAGTTAGTAATGGGTTAGATCAGGAAGTAAACTGCCAAGTGATGGGAAAGATCGCTTGGCAGTTTTCCTCTTCTTATAAGAACAGCAATGATTATTCGTCCCTGTCATTTTCATCAACCGGATACATCTTAGCAAGCCCGCCTTCGGAGGTTTCTTTATAATGATGGAGCATATCTTTTCCAGTCTGGTACATCGTCGCTATGACCATATCAAAGGAGATTTTTCTTGTTTCTGCAAGAAAATTAGCTAAGCTTAATGCGTTAATAGCACGCATGGCTGCGACTGCATTACGTTCAATGCATGGAATTTGAACCATACCTTTGATAGGATCGCAAGTAAGTCCAAGATGGTGTTCCATTGCCACCTCCGCAGCATATTCGATTTGGTTGATTCCCATGCCGAATAATTCGGCTAAAGCAGCAGAAGCCATACAGCATGCACTTCCAACCTCAGCTTGACAGCCGCACTCCGCTCCACTGATGGAAGCATTTGTTTTAATTAAGTTTCCGATGATTCCGCCGGTAGCAAGAGCATGAAAAATCTCCCGGTCGGAAAATCCCTTCTTTTCCTGCATATAGTTAAGCACGGCAGGCACTACGCCGGCAGCACCACAAGTCGGAGCGGTTACAATAATTCCGTTATCTGCATTTTGTTCACTTACAGCATAGGCATAGGCACAAACCGTACGGTTTTCTCTGGTTTCTGTGGATTCATCCATATGACGTTGATTTAAGAGATAGTGAGCTTTTCTTTGGATATGCAAACCTCCCGGAAGTTCGCCTTGTGTAGATAATCCTTGATGAATGGAAGTTTTCATCTGAAACCAGATATCGGATAGATACTCCCAAATCGAAGGTCCTTCTATTTCTTCAACATATTGCCAGATACGCAAGTTATTTGTACGGCAGTATTCTGAAATTTCAGTAAAGCTATTTAACGGGTAGATATCCGGTAACTCGCTATCTTTTCGGCCTTCAATTTGAATACTGGCTCCGCCAACGCTATATACACGCCAGGTACTGATCATTTTCCCATGTTTCATTGCACGGAAATCAAGGGTATTTGGATGCGGAAGTCCTTCTGTTGTTGTATCGAATATGATTTTCACTTCATTAGGCGCAAGTGCCTGACGTAGTGCCCGGTCAGTACGATGTCCACGGCCGGTTTTAGCTAAAGAATCATATAAAACGATCTCATAATAATCTACATCAGGATATTTCGCTTGGAAAAGGGCTGCTGCTTTGGAGGGACCCATCGTGTGGGAACTGGAGGGACCGGTCCCAATTTTGTATAAATCTTTTAATGTTTTCAAGATAAGACTCCTTTTATAGTAGTTGTATTGATTCTAAGTGTTGACGTATACGTTGATTATAAAATTGGAAAGGAGGATAACCTATATTTTTTTATTATAGGATGGTATCTGCTGTTACTGTCTATAGTATGACTCAAATTTCCGGTTCTAATGTAACGCTCTAGTATTACCAATCTGTACCATTCTAACTTAAAATTAATAAAAGCGGAAAATTAAAATAAAGGGATTCTTTTTTTTGATTATTTACTGTTAACTTGGAATAATCATTGACATTTAGGAGGTTAATTGGTATACTGTCTAACGGGAATGAAGTTCTCCCTTGGTAATAACCTAAACCGCTTATTAAGCTGATGACTTCTGTGAGATATCACAGGGGTAATCAGCTTTTTATTATGTTTTAGAAGAAGTTCACGAAGGGAGTTTGGTTTTACTAATCTTTATATTTCTCAGGAATAAAAGGCAATGCATTTAGAACATCATAGCTCAAAGAAAGCATGCAAGATGACAACTGTGGATATTGAAAAAATATTTTAATATTTGGAGGTTTTATGTTAACAAGTCTAGCATTCATTTTTTTACTGTCCTTACTGATTGGAGGAATTGCACAAAAGTTAAAGTTACCAAGCCTTTTAGGAATTTTATTAGCAGGAATGATATTAAGCCCTTATGCTTTTGATCTGTTAGATGGGTCAATTCTTATGATTTCGCCGGACTTAAGAAAATTAGCTTTGGTAATAATCTTGACGCGTGCCGGTTTATCTCTTGATTTAAAATCGTTGAAAAAGGTTGGGCGCCCGGCGATATTAATGTGTTTTGTCCCTGCAAGTTTTGAAATTATTGGTGTAGTATTATTAGCACCGGCTTTATTACAGGTATCTATACTAGAAGCGGCAATTATGGGAGCAGTGATTGCTGCTGTTTCTCCTGCGGTCGTAGTGCCTAGAATGCTCCGTATTATGGAAGAGGGATACGGAAAGAAACATAGTATCCCAGAGCTTATTTTAGCAGGTGCATCCGTGGATGATGTATTTGTAATTGTATTATTTACTGCATTTATCTCACTTGCACAAGGCGAAGGTGTGTCCTTGTTCGCATTTGCCGGAATACCTATATCGATTGTTCTTGGAATTTTAGTTGGAGTAATTACTGGAATTGCATTAAATTGGATTTTTCGAAAGTTTCATTACCGAGACTCGGTGAAGATTCTTATTTTATTAAGCATATCATTTTTACTGTTGGAGCTGGAGACAAGAATGGAAGCATTTCTTCCAATGTCAGGATTACTTGCTATCATGAGTCTAGGCATAACGTTATATCAGACTTATCCAATGCTTTCAGAACGCCTGTCAGCAAAATACAATAAATTGTGGGTGGCTGCAGAAATTGTTCTGTTTGCTTTAGTTGGTGCGTCTGTCGATCTTTCATACGCAGTGAAGGCAGGAGGAATTGTAATCATATTGGTTCTTGGTGCGCTTTGCTTTCGAATGGTTGGAGTACTATTTTGCCTCATCAAAACACCGTTGACAAGGAAAGAGAGAATCTTTTGTATGCTTGCCTATACACCAAAAGCAACGGTACAGGCGGCGATTGGTGCGATTCCATTTTCTATAGGATTGCCATGCGGTGCGATTGTTTTAACAGTGGCAGTGATATCTATTTTAATCACGGCACCATTAGGAGCAATTTTTGTGGACAGATCCTATCGCAAGTTATTGACAGAGAAGGCCGGCGTCTGATAAGATTTCAAAAAAGAGATAATCCGGGAGGCCAGCCAATGCAGATATCAAAAAAGTTCGGACAAGGAAAAACGATATTTTCCTTTGAAGTATTTCCGCCAAAGAAGGATAGTCCGGTAGAAGGTATTTATCGTGTCTTAGGCGAGCTAACAAAACTAAAGCCTGATTTCATTAGTGTGACCTACGGTGCAGGAGGTAATACGGCAGATCATACTACCTGTGATATTGCATCGTTTATTCAAACCAATTATGGAATCGATGCACTTACCCATTTAACTTGTGTTAATTCTACGAAGGAAGATATGAATACCATACTGGAATATCTTAAAAGCCAAGGAATTATGAACATCTTAGCTTTAAGGGGAGATAAAAACCCGGAATTTGAGCCAAAGAAAGACTTTACTTATGCCAGTAACTTAGTTGAATACATTAAGGCCAGAGGAGATTTTCATCTATCTGGTGCCTGTTATCCTGAAATTCATATGGAGGCATCCGGTATGGAGGAGGATTTAGAGCACTTAAAGTATAAGGTGGATTGTGGTGTAGAGCATCTCATTACACAATTGTTTTTTGATAATGATTATTTCTTTACTTTCTTAGAAAGAGCAAGGAAAAAAGGCATTACGGTTCCAATTGAAGCTGGGATTATGCCGGTGGTGAATAAGAAACAAATTGAACGCATGGTCACTATGTGCGGGGCTAGTATTCCCTCAAAACTCGCTAAGATTTTGCAGCGTTACGAACATCAGGAAGAAGCGTTAAGAGATGCGGGAATTGCATATGCGGTGGAGCAAATTATGCATTTGGTATCCAGCGGAGTGGATGGAGTCCATTTGTACACTATGAATAATTCATATATAGCTATGAAGATTCACGAAGCAATCTTTCGCCTATTATAAGGAACATTAGTTTACAAAAGGATTAAAACAGAGGCTTAAAGTACTGTAAATGCATACTAATCTGCAGACAGATTGAAACTGCTGGGCTTCGTATGCAAGGGGTGCCAATATACATAACAGGAGAGTAGAATGGATAACAAAGAGAGAGATAACAAAGAACTTCAGGATAGGAAGGACTATTTAGAGATTGTCTTATCTGAGCTTGATGAGGTCAAAAGAAAACAAAACGACCAACCGATAAAAAACATTCCTATGCAATCGCTGGAACAAAGGAAGAAAAAGAAACGAGGAAGGAATCTATTTAAGAAGCTGGCACTTTTTGAGGGGGTATTATTGCTGATTCTTGGAATTTCTTTTGCAGTTCATCTGACTTTAGATACGAAAAGTGAAGTACCAACTTTGGGAGAGTCTCTGTTTCAAGAGGAGAATAATCAAGGAGGGGAAGTCGTCCAAACGGTAAAAACAGTGAAGCAAGTGGAACAGTTAGCAAATTTGATTACTTCTGAGCTTCAAAATGAAATCGCACCATTTGTGGTAACAGCGGAACGATTATTTGGATATGAGTATCTGGTATTTAGTGATGGTACAGTAAAGATATGCTACCGTAATGAGTTTTTAGAGGAAGAGTTGGAAGAACGCCGCCGTATTCTTATCGATAATGGAACTAAGATGATGGAGATGAATTGGGATTATGATTTAGCTTCCGGTTTAAAAGGTTTATGTCCAAAGTATGGTTCTTTCCTTTCAGAAGAAGTGAAGCAATTTGTTTTCCTAAGCTATGCAGGGGAGGAAAATAACATCCCGGAGGAAGTAAGGATAATGGATGCAGATACTTTGTGGGAATATCCTGTATTTTTCATGAAGCAGGCAATAAAGGATTTATTTGTCTTAGATTATGAGGAACTTCATAGTGCCGCCAAGCCAGACGGCGATATGAGGATGACGATGAAGGTAGGCTCTGCCTCCTATCTCTATGCGATAACGAAAGAGGCTTACATTGATGCTGTTTACTATGATGAGTTTTTACCGAAGTTTAATGAAAATTTTAATCTGATTATCGGAGAGGATGGAATCACCTTAGAAACCGTAGTATCACTATCTGAGAAAGAATATTTAGGAGAATTATCTGCACAACTCATTTTTCAGGATGGTGCAATTTCCTTAGGTAAGACGATCTATAGTACTTACGCTGCTGCCGATCAGGAAGATAGTGAAAAAGGTGGGTTGATTCTTCCAAGTACGGAAATATTACAGGAGAGAATAGCGTTATGGGGATATCAAAACAAACGTTATCTAATACCTTTATCGAATAAAATCCCGCGTCTGTCTTACAAAGCAGAGAACTTTATTCAGTCAAACGGCAGATTAGAATACTTGGAGCAGGGGGTTAAGAAATCCATTCATGGAATCGATGTGTCAAAATATCAGGGAGATATTAACTGGCAGAAAGTGAAGGAATCCGGGGTAGAATTTGCCATCATCCGTCTGGGTTTTCGAGGATTTAATGAAGGTACGTTAGAACTTGACCCGTATTTTGTTCAAAATATAGAAGGGGCTGCAAAAGCTGGAGTCTCCGTGGGTGTTTATTTCTTCTCGCAAGCAATCACGATAGAAGAAGCTTTGGAAGAAGCGGATTTTGTATTAGAAAAGATTAAAGATTATAAGATTTCCTATCCGGTAATCTTTGATACGGAACATGTAACGACCTTTGATGCAAGAGCGAATAAATTACCAAGGCAGCTTAGAACAGATATAACCAAATCGTTTTGTAAGAAGATTCAAAGTGCAGGATATCATCCGATGATTTATGCAAACACAAAATGGATGGTTATGGGGATTGATTTAGAGCAATTATCAGCGTATGATTTATGGTTTGCTTATTATGGTAATAATCTGACATTTCCCTATAATTTTCAGATGTATCAGTATTCCGATTCAGGAAGTATTCCAGGTATTAAAGGAAATGTTGATTTAAATATAAGCTTTATAGACTATGCAAACCAAATCTTGTCAGAGTAAGGAAACACTTAAAGGTGCTTAACTGGTGGCATTATTATTATTCCGCTTATTCAATAATTATATAGTCACGGGCTATGTTTATTCGGGTTTTTTCATAATAAACGGAAACCAGTTCAAAAGGAGCCGACCAAAAAAGTCGGATATATTTTATCACAACGAGGATTGAATCCTGTACTGATACAGGATTCAGTCCTTTTAATTTACCCTTGCTTCTTGTGATTCGGCGATATCCATATCTTCCTTTGTACTCATGGAATATCTGATTAATTAATTCCGAATAGTTATCTTGTTGTTTTGTGCCGCTGATTTTCCTTTTCTCCAAGTAAGGCGTTTTCTATCTTCTTTAAGAATAGGATAAATTTTAAATTTAGTAATTCATATTTTTAGTGTGTGGGAAATAAAGTTATAAGACAGGATTTCTATTGTAGCATGAACTTATACAGGAAGTGGGAGGCAGTAAATGAGAGTATGGAAAAAATTTCTTTTTCTTTTCCTTTGTTTTAGTTTGCTGCTTGCATCGGGATGCCTCGGGACAAGTAAAATGGCTTCTCGTGAGGAAGAAGCGACTTACCGGTTACTGTACTCTTCTGAGGTTTCAACTTTAAATTATCTTGTCACCTCCTCTTCTCATGAGATCCGGATTGGTGCAAATGTGATTGATACCCTGATAGAATATGATTCCTTTGGCAACGTGATTCCTTCCCTGGCGACAAGCTGGAAAACAAGCAAAGATGGTCTTTCGATAACCTTTGAGCTTAGAGAAGGGCAGTACTGGGTGGATGAAAAGGGGAAAAAGATTGCAAAAGTGACTGCAAAGGACTTTGTAAGTGCCATGAAATACGTCTTAACAAAAGAATACGAGAGTGAGACTGCAAAGCTCTTATTCGGTTTAATTAAGAATGCAAAAGATTATTATGAAAGACAAGGAGATTTTGAAAGAGTTGGAGTAAAGGCTTTTGGAAATTATACGCTGGTTTATACGCTGGAACAGCCTTGTCCCTATTTTTTTTCTTATTTGACTTATGGGTGTTTTATGCCGGCCTACGGTCCTTTGTTGGAGGAACGAAAAGAGCAGTTTGGCGCAGCGACAGGAGCGGATACTCTCTACTACAATGGTGCCTACCGGCTTTCCATGTTTAAACCACAGGAAAAACGAATGTTCCAAAAAAATGAAAACAATTGGGATGCGGATCGTGTTTATATCAAAAGAATTGAAGAAACTTACAATTCAGAAGCAGCAGCCTTAGCACCAGCCCTTGCATTGCGCGGTGAAATTGATTATGCAGCGATACATTCGGATTTATTAGACTCCCTTATGGAACAGGAAAAGACTAAGGATAGGATAAGCAGGGGAAGGAAAAAAACAGATTATTCTTACTTTTATATCTTTAACTTTAATCCAAAGTTTGAGAAGCGGTATGAACCGGAAAATTGGAACAAGGCAGTCCAAAATGAAAGTTTTCGTTTGGCTGTCATGAGTGCCATGGACCGGGTGAAGGCACTCCGGGTAGCTGAGCCAAATCATCCGGAAGAGCTTTTGCTAAATACAATCACACCGCCTAATTTTGTAAGCTTTGAAGGGAAAGATTATATAGAATTCCCTGCGCTCTATGATATATCCAGGCGAGATAGCTTTCAAAAAGAAATGGCTATGGTCTATAAAGAGAAGGCGAAGCAAGAACTAAAAGCCGAAGGGTGTACCTTCCCGATAAAAATTCTGTTACGATATCGCGCTAACTCTAGCGATTGGGCAAATGAATGTATTGTCCTGGCACAGCAGATAGAAAGTCTTCTCGGAACAGATTTTATAAGATTTATAGTAGAAGCCGGGCCTTCCCAGAACTTTACTTCACAGGTTAGGGAGAGGGGCGATTATGCAATGCTAAAATGCAACTGGGGAGCGGATTATGCAGACCCGCAAACGTTTACTGAGTTTTTTGATCATGTCAAGCTCTCGCATTTTCTGCCGGCTAAGGGAGAGAATCCATACATAATGTCAATGCTTGATACCTATTATGATTTGCTGTCTGAAGCCAAAGAAAGCGTACTGGACATAAAGGAGCGGTATGCGGCATTTGCTGATGCAGAAGCTTATCTGATTAAGCATGCGCTAGTAATACCATATAGTATGTCGCCGGTTTCCTACCAGATGACTAAGTTAAATATTTATGAAGGTTCGTATGCAAGTTTTGGTGTTTCCACCTCGAGATATAAGGGGATGAAATATTATAAAGTAATCCTTAGTAACAGGGTAGTGGAAATTAATAAAGCAGTTTGGGAGAGGGAGAAGAAAAAAATGATTCGATAGCGGCTGTCATATACCGTGTTCATTTTTGTTAGAAAAAGGAGTGAAGCTATGGGAAAATATTTAGTACACCGACTTGTACGCTCGTTGATAACTTTGTTTCTTGTAGTTATTATTGTGTTCTCCCTTCTTAGACTGATGCCGGTTGAGGGGTACTTTCCCAATTATGAAAAATTAACAGCAGAACAAATTGAAACCGGACTTGAGAATATGGGTTTACTAGAGCCTTTACCTGTACAGTTATTCCATTATGTAAAATCTGCTCTTCATGGTGATTTTGGTTACTCCAGAACTTATATGGCTAATGTTTTGGTAGCTGATATACTAAAACAAAAAATCCCTGTTTCTATGAAATTGGGGCTAAGTTCTTTATTTTTATCGCTCTTTCTATCGATTCCGCTTAGCATGACGATGGCTGCTCATAGAGGAACGTGGAAGGATAAATTTGGAACGTTTTTTCTGGTTCTATTGCAAGCAGTACCTTCGGCAGTTTATATATTATTAATACAGGCGATAGGCACGGAAAAACTCCACCTTAGAATGCTTTATCAAGCGGATGATATGTCAACATGGATTCTTCCGGTGGTTTCTATGGCACTTGGAAATATAGCATTTTACACAACGTGGCTTAGAAGGTATCTGGTAGAGGAAGAGAGCAAAGGTTATGTTCTCTTAGCAAAAGTAAAAGGTGTTTCCTCTGAGCGGATTCTTAAGAAGCATATGCTTAAAAATGCGATGGTACCCATGGTTCAGTATCTTCCAAATGCTTTCTTTCACACAATGATAGGCTCAATCTATGTCGAATCCTTATACAGTATTCCGGGGATGGGAGGGCTGCTTGTTCAGGTAATTCAGAGACAGGATAATACGATGGTACAAGCAATTGTTATCTTGTTTGCAGCGGCAGGGATCTTAGGAGTGCTGATAGGAGATTTCCTTCTTTGTCTTATCGACCCTAGAGTGAAGCTTACTTCTAAGGGAGGTGTCTAGATGTCGTTTAGAGAAGAGAAAACCAAAGAATGGTCGAACAGTTTTACAGAGCTTGACTCCTTTCGGTTTGCGAGTGATACCACAAGGGAGAATAGGATTACAAATACAAAAGAAGATAGCTATTGGAAGACAACAGTGAAAACTTTTTTTAGAAATAAGTTTTCAAGTTTTTGGCTGATAATTCTTTTACTATTGATTGTATTTATTATAATACAGCCGTATTTACCGAGGCAAAAGGATCCGAATCTCATCTATAACAGCAGAAGAACTGGTCAGCAGATAAGAAACCAGGCACCAAATAAAGATTTTTGGTTTGGTACTAATTCGATTGGCCAGGACTTATGGAGCAGAACCTGGGCAGGCACCAGAACTTCTTTGTTTCTAGGAATTACGGTATCCCTGCTTGAAGCTCTTATAGGAACTATAGTTGGATTGATATGGGGATATATGAGAAAGCTCGATGCATTTTTTACGGAAGTCTATAATCTGCTTGATAATATTCCTTCTACGATTGTGCTAATTTTAATATCCTATATATTAAGACCGGGGATACCGACGTTAATTCTTGCTCTTTGTGCAACCGGATGGATTCAGATGGCAAGGTTTATAAGAAATCAGATGCTGTTAATCCGAGATAAGGAGTTTAATATGGCGTCTAAGCTGCTTGGAACCAGCACAATAAGAATAATTAGAAAGAACTGTATGCCATACCTGATATCCGTAATTCTAATGAGGATATCACTATCAATCCCGTCCGTAATAGGAAGCGAAGTGTTTCTGACTTATCTTGGCTTAGGTCTTCCGTTAAATATTCCAAGCCTGGGTAATTTAATTCAGGCAGCGAGAGCGAAGTTAATGATGCCGGGGCTTAGGTACCAGTTAATATTTCCTACACTGATTGTTTCTATCATTACAGTTTCATTTTATCTGATTGGAAATGCTTTTGCGGATGCGGCAGATCCGAAAAATCATAGGTAACTCTTGGTTTAGTATGCCTTTTCACACTTTAATTTTAGGAAGTTTTATAGCTGCAATAGTTTTAATTATGAAATGGGTGTTGTATGACGGAGAATATTTTAATAGTTGAGAATTTAGTTGTGGATTTCACAGTTAGAGATGCGGTGCTTCATGTGCTTCGAAGCGTAAGCCTGGAGGTAATTAAAGGGGAAAGTCTTGTTATTATAGGGGAATCCGGCTGCGGGAAATCAGTTTTATTAAAATCCATCCTTGGACTGTTAGAGCGGAATGCTAAGCTTGTATCCGGAAGAATTTTATACCGGGGAAGAAATTTAGCAGCTTATCAATCGGAGCGAGAATTTAGGAGCATTAGAGGGCAGGAGATCTCGATGATTCTACAAGATCCTATGACAAGCCTGAATCCTTTATTTACGATAGGAAAACAGATAGAGGAGGCAATTGCAATTCATCAGCCATTGAGCAAAGCGAAAAGAAAAGAAGAAGTGATGAAACTTTTAACAGAGGTTGGTATCCGTGAGCCCGAAGAAGCAAGGAATTATTATCCTCATGAGTGTTCCGGGGGTATGAGGCAGAGGGTGGTAATCGCAATTGCGCTTGCCTGTAAGCCTAAGGTTTTGCTGTGCGATGAGCCGACAACGGCACTGGATGTCACAATTCAAGAGCAAGTACTCAATTTGTTAATCGCGTTGCAGCAAAAATATAAGCTGACAATTGTTTATATCACGCATGATTTCGGAGTGGCGGCTAAGGTTGCTGACCGGATTGCGATTATGTATGCCGGGGAAATTATTGAGATTGGGACCAGTAAGGACATCTTTCGGGATGCAAGACACCCGTATACATGGTCATTGCTAGCTTCTCAGCCTGCGCTTTATCAACCCGGAGAGGAGTTAATATATCTTAGCGGAACCTTGCCAAATCCTGAGGAGAAAATAAATGGTGATGCATTCGCACCAAGAAATCCTTATGCTTTAGGGAGGGATTTTATCTATGCTCCGCCTTATTATAAAGTGAGCGGCACACACCAGGTAAAATCCTGGCTGATGGATAAAAGAGCACCAAAGGTTAAGCCGCCAAAAGTACTAAGAGAGTATTACCGACTAGGAGAATTATAAGAGCATACAGAGTACAGGAAATAAGGCAGGTTTGTTTCTATCTGGACTTTGTGAGGAGGATTATCTTGGAGGAATTATTGAGTTTAGATACAGTGTCCATCGGATACGGCGGAAAATGGGGGGCAAGAGTAGAAAATCTGACCGTTAAAAAGATAAGTTTTTCCATACAAAAAGGTGAGATTTTTGGCCTGATGGGGGAATCCGGTTCCGGAAAGACGACGATAGGCAGAGCAATTATGCGAATGATAGGTACAGCAGAAGGGGATATCAAATATAAAGGGATGAAAATTAATCGGAAACTATCAGCAGATCAAAAAAGAATACTATGCCATGAAATGCAAATGATTTTTCAAGATCCGCTTTCTTCCTTGAATGAACGAGCGAAGGTTTCCGATATTATTGGAGAAGGGCTTCTGGCAAGGAATCAAACATTAACTAAATCGCAGAGGGATAGTCTGATTGATCGGACGATGCTTGAGGTTGGTTTACGGCCTGAATATAAAAATCGCTATCCTACAGAATTTTCAGGCGGACAGCGGCAGAGAATTGGTATCGCGAGAGCACTTATTATGGAACCGCAATTTATTGTAGCGGATGAACCTATCTCCGCATTGGATGTTTCGGTACGGGCACAGATATTAAATCTGATGAAGAGGTTGCAACACACGCATGGATTAACTTATCTGTTTATTTCGCATGATATGTCGGTAATGCGGTATTTTACAGACCGTATTGCAGTCCTCTATCACGGAAGGATTGTGGAGCTGGCGCCTACGAATCAACTTTTTCTAACACCATATCATCCTTATACGAAAAGGTTGCTTTCTGCCATTCCCATACCTGATCCGTTAAGAAAGAAAAGAAGAGCGATTATAGGAGATAGTAGCCATCAAAGCGAAATGAACTTGGGGGAGAGAAAAATTGAAATGTTCTCAAACAAGGATCAGGAGAGAATTACTCAGGGAATGATAGAGCGGGCTCCGGGGCATTATGTGTTGGTAGGATAGGGAAGCTGCTGTCACGGCTTCTTGACGGGCTGCTTGTTCTGGCATATAATAAAATGGATTATACATAATTGATGTTTAATAAAATAAAAGAATGAGATTTATCCGGCTGGATATAATCAGGAATATAAACAAAGGAATGGGATGAAGAACAAATGGATCAAAATAAAAATCTGGATGTTATAATACCGCTGTTTCGACCGGACAAAAAGTTTGATAAATTATTAATCCAGTTATTAAAGCAAACAATAAAGCCTAAAAATATATGGCTTCTAAATACGGAAGTATTACCGGATTATACAACGGAGTTAATTAAAAAAAGGGTAGATAAATTGGTTTCCAACATGAAAATTGCAGGAAGTGAAGCTGTGAATATCCGTCTGATTTCTATTCATCAGCCGGAGTTTGACCACGGTGGTACCAGAGCATACGGCGCTAGTCTTTCTGATGCTGAGTTCATGGTATATATGACTCAGGATGCAGTGCCTAAAAACGAATACGTATTGGAATACCTGACAGAGCCCTTCAAGTCAGAGGAGGTTGCGGTTACTTATGGAAGACAGGATGCGGCACCGAATGCAATATTAGTTGAGAAATATACCAGGATATTCAATTATCCGTCTACAGACCAGGTAAAATCGAAAGAGGATTTAAACCGCCTTGGAATCAAAACATATTTTTGTTCCAATGTATGTGCAGCTTACCGCAAGTCCGTCTATGAGGAGCTGGGAGGTTTTGTTGCAAGAACAATATTTAATGAGGATATGATTTATGCGGCAGGTGTAATTAATGCCGGCTATAAAATTTATTATGCCAGTAAAGCAGTTGTAATTCATAGTCATCATTATAGTTTTATGCAGCAGCTTCGCAGAAACTTTGATATGGGTGTTTCACAGGAGGAGTATCAATCCATATTTAAAAACATTTCTTCTGAAAAAGAAGGCATAAAGCTGGCAAAACAGACAACAGATTATTTGATAAATCAAAGAGAATATATAGAATTGGTCGATTTTATACTGGAAAGCGGGTTTAAATACATGGGTTATCTTCTTGGAAAGAAACATCGTTTGTTACCGCAGCCATTCAAAGTATGGCTTAGTATGAATAAGTCGTATTGGAGTTAATGGAAAGGTATGGGGACGAAAATGAGCAGGGTAGATATCATTATGAGCACCTACAATGGTGAAAAGTTCTTAAAGGAGCAAATGGATTCTATAGTTACGTGTAATCATAAGAAGGTAATACTGCATGTTTTTGACGATGGTTCTTCCGATGATACCTTAAAGATATTAACAGATTACAAACATCGCTATCAAGATCAATTCTATCTTTATCAGAATCAACGTAATTTAGGTGTTACCAAGAACTTTCTGCATGGAATAAAAACGGTAATGGATCATTTTGAAGAAGCAAAATACTTTATGTGCTGCGACCAGGATGATGTATGGCATGCGGATAAGGTAAGTAAAACATTAAGGCGTATGGAACAGATGGAAAAACGATTTGGTGCCGACCGGCCGCTTTTGGTTTTTACAGATGCGGTAATTACGGATGAAAATCTTAATGAGATTTCAAAGTCTTTTATTAAAACTCAGCATTTTAATTCAAACAAGGTTGATTTGGCACATCTTTTAATGGAAAATAAATGCATTGGATGTACCGTAATGATTAATCGTGCGTTTGACTATTATCTTTCTCGTATTCCAAACAATGCCAGATATCATGATTGGTGGCTGGCGTTAATTGCGGCCGCGTTTGGTCATATCAGCTATTTACCGGAGGCTACAATTGATTATAGGCAGCATTCTTCCAATGTAGTAGGAAGTATAAGTTTTTCTTCTTATGTCCGAAAACGCATTGCGTCATTGAAAGAGCAAAGACAGACACTAATCAAAAACCGTGAGCAAGCGGAAGAATTTTTACATTTCTTCCGGAAGGATTTAAATGGACGTCAAAAATTCATTGTGAAAGGCTATTTAAAGATGTTTCAAGCAAACTTTGCTAAAAGGCGCTATATAGCAATTAAGCAAGGATATCTAAAAAGCGGTATGATTCGAAATTGCGGATTAATGTTGATTTTATAATTCTTTATCGTTACTGTCGCAATTAAGCAAAGGTATTAATGTTTTTTAATATAGATAACTGATATTGCTTCGAATAAATGGGGTTTTTATATAGTCAGCAAAAGTTAACTATGTTTACCAAGATATAAAGAATAGAGCAGAAATAAACGTAAAGGTCTTAAAAAAGGACTCAAAGTTTATCTCTGCTTTTTTATTACAAGATGCATTTTGGTTTCTTGTTCTTCCGGACTATTTGTGCCGGTTCCTCATCTTTAAAACTTAAGCTATGGGAAGCAAGGAAACCAGCACTGGCTTTTAAGGCTATCTGTATTACTCGATGATAGTACCTGTCTTATGGGACAATCCTTCAAGCGCTTTCTCAAGATGTGTAATAATTGCACGGCGGCCATTACCGGAGCTTACAAAGTCAACACTTGCTTCGATCTTTGGAAGCATCGCACCCTCTTCAAAATAACCCTCTTCCATATATTTTACAGCATCGGATATCGAAAGTGTATCAAGAGATGTGGCATTTTCTTTGCCGTAATTTAATTCAACTTTGTCTACACCGGTTAAGAAAAGTAAAGTTGAGGCATTTAATAGATTGGCTAACTTTGCCGCCACTAAATCTTTCTCGATAATAGCACTGGCACCCTTTAGTACAGGTCCTTGCTCTAATACCGGAATTCCGCCGCCGCCACCTGCAATTACAATTTGATTTGCATCTACAAGTGCTTTGACTGCATCAATTTCATAGATATCCATAGGCTTTGGAGCAGCGATAATACGGCGGTAACCCTTGTCTAGTTTTACCACATAGTTACCCTTCTTTTCTTCCATCGCAGCCTCGGCTTCTGTCATGTATCTGCCGATAATTTTTGACGGATGAGAAAATGCCTTATCAAAAGGGTCTACTTTTACCTGCGTAATAATAGTAGAAACCGGCTTATATATTCCTCGCACAAGTAACTCCGTACGTATCATACTTTGTAAATCATATCCGATATATCCTTGACTCATGGCACCGCAAACGGACATAGGAGCTGCGGTATATTTCGAATCAAGACGGCTAAATTCTGTCATGGCGGTATGCACCATACCAATCTGAGGACCATTGCTGTGTGTTATAACAACCTGATATCCTGCATCAACTAAATCTGCAACTGCACTGGCAGCTTTTTTCACATTTGCATGCTGTTCCGGGAAGGTTTCACCAAATGCACTTCGGCCAAGTGCTACAACAATAATATTCTGACTCATCGCATTACCTCTTTTCTTTCAAGTATTTTTATCATATCATTTTTTATAAAAAAAAGGAAGAGTTTTGTATTTGAAATACTGCTTGAAACAATGTTTTATCTCTGATATGATAAAATAGAAAAAAGATTGTATTTCTGTCAAAGAAGAACTAAGGGGTAGCTTCTTTAGGAAGGATTCCTATCGATATGGACAGGAGCACGGTATTTGGACAGAATACTACATAATCGGATTGTCTATACTAATAGTAACAAAGGAGAACAGTATGTTAGAGGATGATTATATCTATTTTACCATGGATAAGACGAAACATATCGCGTTAGTTGCGCATGATGGTAAGAAAAAAGAAATTGTAGAATGGGCGGAGAAGCATAAGGAAGTATTAAAGAAACATTTTCTTTGCGGTACCGGAACTACGGCAAAACTAATAGCTGAGAAGACGGGACTTCCGGTGCGTGCTTTCAATAGTGGTCCTCTTGGCGGTGATCAGCAGATCGGTGCACGTATTGTAGAAGGAAATATTGATTTTATTATATTTTTATGGGACCCGCTGGAGTCTCAGCCACATGATCCCGACGTAAAAGCTTTACTTCGCATTGCGGTAGTTTATGATATTCCAATTGCGAATAATCTTGCGACAGCAGATTTCCTCTTAGAAAGCAGATTAATGGAAGAAACTTATGATCGTAAGGTAACAAACTTTAATAAGACGATGAGACAGCGTATTGATCAGTTTTCAAAATAAGAAATTTCATGGGATGTTGCATCTAACCTTGGGCATGCAGCATCCTATTTTTTATACCGCTCACAGGAGCCCTCACGCTAGTTCTATAAAGCTATTACCATCAATAAAAAACGTCAATTATCCCAGGCTATCATCCAATCCATAAATCCCAAATATGATGCATATAGTTACAAAACTATATTTAAGAATGTATGAAACAATGGTTAAAGATAGTGGATAATTAGAAGCAATAGCTAGTATAACTTTTTTATGTAATGTATAAATACTCGTTATATAATGCGAAAATATGAATAATTTCGGAAATATCTCATTGACACAAAAGGTATTATTGTATACAATGGAACAAAAAATGTTGAGTATAGGAGAGAGCGCCATGGAGAATCGTAAAGTTTACATGAATCATCATAATAATTTATTGTCTCTTGAGGAGCATATTTATGAATTGGTAGATGTGGTTCAGCCCAATGTTTTCCGCAATTTATTTCCTTATGATGAGATACCAAAGATCGCTTTTAATGATCGTATCGTACCTCATAATATGCCGGAGAATATCTGGATTACCGATACAACCTTCCGTGATGGTCAGCAGTCAAGAGCTCCCTATACTACGGAACAAATTGTTACGATATATGATTATTTACATAGGCTGGGCGGTCCCAAAGGTATAGTCCGTGCGAGTGAATTCTTTCTATACAGCAAGAAAGATAGAGATGCTGTTTATAAATGTATGGAACAAGGCTATGAATTTCCAGAGATTACTTCTTGGATACGTGCAAGTAGGAAGGATTTTGAGTTAGTAAAAGACCTCGGAATGAAGGAAACGGGAATCTTAGTCAGTTGTTCTGATTATCATATCTTTTATAAGATGAAGATGACTAGAAGTCAGGCAATGGAGCATTACTTAAGTGTAGTGAGAGAATGTTTGGAAACTGGTGTTGCACCAAGATGCCATTTGGAGGATATTACACGTTCTGATATCCATGGATTTGTAATTCCTTTCTGCTTTGAATTAATGAAACTTGGTATCGAGTATGGGATTCCGGTAAAGATTCGTGCCTGTGATACCATGGGCTATGGAGTGAACTTTGCCGGTGCGGTAATACCAAGGAGTGTTCAGGGGATCATCTATAGCTTAATTACTCATGCGGGTGTTCCTTCCGAACAATTGGAATGGCATGGGCACAATGATTTTTATAAAGCGGTTACCAACTCAACGACTGCATGGCTGTATGGTGCAAGTGGAGTAAACTGCTCGCTATTTGGCATCGGCGAAAGAACGGGTAATACACCTCTTGAAGCTATGGTTTTTGAATATGCTCAGCTAAGAGGAAGTTTAGATGGCATGGATACTACCGTCATTACAGAGCTGGCAGAATACTTTAAGAAAGAGATTGGCTATAAGATTCCCCATAGAACTCCGTTCGTTGGCAAGAACTTTAATGTAACCCGTGCAGGAATTCATGCAGATGGTCTCTTGAAAAATGAGGAGATTTATAATATATTTGATACAGAGAAGTTTTTAAACCGTCCTGTCTTGGTTTCGGTTTCCAATACTTCCGGTCTGGCAGGAATTGCTCACTGGATTAATACCTACTATAAACTAAAGGGAGACATGATGTTGGATAAGTCAAGCTCTTTGGTAAACAAGCTTAAGTTATTAGTAGATCAAGAGTATGAAGAGGGACGTATCACCGTTATGACAGACGCCGAGTTAGTTGGGATGATTGATATGTACAAAACAGAATGCAAGGTAGATTTACCGGAGATTACAATAGAGTAATTCTGAAACGGCATAAGAGCAGGGTCCTTATGCAGGTAGGACAATACTTGCCTGCAGGATAACCTGAGAGCAAATTTAAGGTGCATTGGAGGTAATTCAAAACAAGGAGAAGCTTGCAAAGTGTTTTTCTTGTTTCGAAATAAACAACAGGAGGATATGGAAATGACTAGGGAATCGATAGCGGCTGCGAAAGAAGCATTCGGGAAGCTCCTTGAGGAGCAATTAAAGCGTGTTGAGGTAATGAAGGCGCAGGGTGATTTTTTAAACTATCAAGAACTCGATAAAATTATTGTCGGTGTGTGTGGCGGTGATGGAATCGGTCCGGCGATTACCAGCCAGGCACAGAGAATTCTGGAATACCTGTTAAAAGATGATATCTTAAAAGGTAAAGTAGAATTTAAGGTAATTGATGGTCTGACAATTGAGCGCAGGGCCGCAGAGCACGCCGCAATTCCGGCAGATGTTCTGAAAGAATTGAAGGAATGCCACGTAATCTTAAAAGGGCCTACAACTACGCCTAGAAAAGGTGATCCATGGCCAAATGTTGAGAGTGCAAATGTAGCGATGCGTAAGGAATTGGATTTATTCGCAAATGTAAGACCGGTTAGAATACCGGAACAAGGGATTGATTGGACTTTCTATCGTGAGAATACGGAAGGTGCCTATGCGGTTGGAAGTAAAGGTATTCATGTTACCGAAGATTTAGGTGTGGACTTTACCGTTGTAACCAGTCAGGGAACAGAACGTATTATAAGAACTGCATTTGAATATGCGAAAGCAAATGGTAAAACTAGAGTTACGGCAGTAACAAAAGCGAATATCATTAAAACTACAGATGGAAAATTCTTAGATATCTTCCGGGAAATTGCAAAAGAATACCCGGGGATCACTGCAGATGACTGGTATATTGATATTATGACTGCAAAGCTTATAGATGAGAAGAGAAGAAAAGAATTTCAGGTTATGGTTCTTCCGAACCTTTATGGTGATATTATTACAGATGAAGCAGCAGAATTCCAGGGAGGAGTTGGTACTGCCGGAAGTGCGAATATCGGAAAACAGTATGCGATGTTTGAGGCAATTCATGGTTCCGCACCTAGAATGGTAGAGGAAGGCAGAGATCAATATGCCGACCCTTGCAGTGTAATACGTGCTGGGGCAATGTTACTCTCTCATATCGGATATGGGAAAGAAGCAGGGAAACTTTATGAGGCACTTGATATCTGTACTGTAACTGAGAAGAAATTAGTGATTACCGGACGTAATACCGGAGCTACCGGAGCAGAATTCGCCGATTATATTATGGAGACAATTGAAGCAATGTAACATAGGATAAATGACAATCTCGTTGTAATATAGGTGAAGAACAGCGAGGTTGTCATACTTGCGTTATGCTATAGTGTTAAGTGTGATGTGCACAGGAGGAATTTTCGTGGATAGCAAAGAACTGCATCAAGAGGTTACGGACAAATATTCATTAAGGGGCAGAGTATTTAACCGTATCCGGGAAGATATCCTATCGGGGAAATATGCTCAACAAGAGGAATTAAAAGAGAGTACGATAGGAAATGAATTGGGAGTAAGCAGAACTCCGGTTCGAGAAGCTTTAAGACAATTGGAGTTAGAAGGTTTGGTGAATATTATTCCAAACAAAGGGGCTTATGTTACTGGTATCACAGAAAAAGATATTCAGGATATTTATGTTATCAGGTCTTATCTGGAAGGCTTATGTGCCAGATGGGCATGTGAGCATATTACAGAAGAACAGCTTCAAGAGTTAGAGGAAGTGGTCTATCTGTCGGAATTTCATATTAAGAAGCAGCATCATGAGCAGGTTTTGGAACTGGATAATAAGTTTCATGAGTTAATATATGAGGCATCGAACAGCAAGATTCTAAGACATGTACTCTCAGATTTCCATCATTATGTACAGCGCATACGAAAAATAACTCTGTCAAAACCTGAGCGTGCGGAAAAATCAAATGAAGAGCATACCGCTATCTTAGAAGCTATCCGTCAAAGAGACGGCGGAAGAGCAGAAACACTGGCACATGAGCACATTATCCGTACCATTGACAATATTAGCAAGCAAGGACTTTAAAAGTCGGGAAACTAAGTTTTTAAAGAGAATTGGCAGAATACATTATAACATAACCTTTAAGATGACAATAATAGGATGCATGCTTGGAAGGCTTGGTACTTTCGCATGGTCCTATTTTTTATTCATAAGTACAAGGTAAAAGATATCCTCTCCTTTTAAATTTCAAATTATATGGTACTAATTTACTAAAGAAATATTAATAAATGAAATGATGTGGTCGATATTTAGTTAGGATTTTAAGGTGTAAGAGAAAGGGATAAAGAATGAAAACTAAGTTTAATTTTACAAAAAGACTGATTATGATTGTATTTACGCCATGCTTAATCATTAGTATTGTACTATGTCTTACCAGCACATTATCTATGATAAACAACATGAGAGATGAGATGCAGCTAACTTTACAGGCAGTTGTGAATGGTGCACAGAATACTTTAGAGCATGTAAATGAGGATGAGCTTCAGGTAATTGACGGTGAGCTATATAAAGGGCAGGTTCCGATAGCCAAGCTTCAAAATATTGTAGATAATTATAAACAAAAGAATGGTGTTGACGTTACCTTCTTTTTAGGTGATGTAAGAATACTTTCCAGTATACCAGACGTTGTTGGAACGAAAGCAGAGAAAATAGTTTCTGATA
This sequence comes from Bacillota bacterium, assembly GCA_023457255.1. Taxonomy (GTDB): domain Bacteria; phylum Bacillota; class Clostridia; order Lachnospirales; family Lachnospiraceae; genus Lachnoclostridium. Next base: position 40,552 of record JAEWMB010000026.1, read on the forward strand.
CCGTGTTAAAAGGAAACAGCTATTCTTCCAATAATGTTTCAGTGAATGGTAGGTCTTATTCCGGTCATTATGTTCCTTTAAAACAAGGGGATCATGTGGTTGGTATGATATTTGCAGGCAAATCAAATGAAGTGATAGTGAATGAACTATTCCAAGCCAGCAGTATCACTATAATTGCAAGTCTTATTTTGATTGTTATTACAATTATCATCTGCTCGCTGTTTGCCAGAAAAATGGTAAAGGCATTAAAAAAAGCGAATCGGGTTGTGAGTCTGATCACAGAAGGAAAACTAAATATATCAGAAGACGAGGGTACCACGGACAGGACAGATGAAATCGGTGAAATATGTAATAATGCCTATCACCTTTCTCTTGTTCTAAGGAATATCCTTATGGCAGTCAAGGAGACCTCTGTGCAGCTAAATGATATGTCTGTCTATCTAAATCAGTCTGCGGAGATAACAAATAGCAATGTGCAGGATATCAGTAAAGCAGTGGAAGACGTAGCAACGGGTGCTAATGATCAGGCAGAAAATACACAGAATGCAACGAATTCAGTCACTGAGATGGGAAATGGTATTCTGCAAATCAGAGAAGGTGTCCAAGAACTGGTTACTCTAGCAAATACCATGAATGCCTCCAAAGATGTCGTAGTGGATAATATGGTAAAATTAAGCATTGCAGCGGATAAGGTAAATAAAGAAGTTGACCGTGCAAGTGAACAGGTTGCTGTCACAAGTCATTCCGTCCAGGAAATTCAAAACGCGATTCATGTAATAAGAGACATTGCAGAGCAGACGAATTTGTTATCCTTAAATGCCTCCATTGAGGCAGCCAGGGCAGGTGAGGCAGGCAGAGGCTTTGCAGTTGTAGCTGATCAAGTTGGCAGTCTGGCAAAGCAATCGGCAAATTCCTCCAATGAAATTGATCGTGTCTTAGTAACATTGCTGGAAAACTACAATCAGATTGTTAAGGTAATGAGTTCCATCACAGAGGCTATGAGAATACAAAGCGGAAGTATTAAAGAAACGGAAGAAGAGTTTGATGTGTTGAAAGAGGGTATTGAATCGACAATCTATAGTATTTCAACGATAACGAGAGAAACGGAGGTTCTTGATAAAAAACGTGAGGAAATTGTGGATACGATACAAAACCTTTCAGCAATCTCCGAAGAAAATGCAGCCTCGACAGAGGAAACAATGGCATCCATTGAAGAGCTCAATGCGACCATATCCGAAATAGCAAATGGTGCTAGAAAATTAAACGGTCACTCCAATCAGTTAAGTAAAGAAATCGAGATATTTGAAATGGAGTAAGATATCTATGGCTGATAGAGGGGAAATGCATAAAATAAATCGGATTAAGTAGGAACATAAAAATGATAGGCAAACACAAGATACATAAAGTTATTTGCTTTCTACATCTTTTGTCTGCCTATCATTTGAGTGCGAATCGATACATATAAAGAACCAAGGATATAATCGTCAGTTTGAAATAAGAATAAGACTTTGCCCGATTATCTGGTTAAATCTATTATTTTTGATAGATCCTCTTTACATCCTCCATTCTTGATGATACGCCGCCCAGCAATAGATCTGCCAGAGTTAATGCTGCCATCGCTTCAACAACAACAACTGCTCTTGGAACAATAATTGGGTCATGACGGCCTTTGATTGATACTTTTATGTTTTCACCTGATTTATTCACTGTCTGCTGTTCTTTTTTTATGGATGGAGTAGGTTTGATTGCCGCACGAAAGATAATTTCCGAACCATCGCTGATTCCTCCAAGAATACCTCCGGAATGATTTGTCAATTTGATAAGTTTTCCATTGGCGTCGTATGCAAAGCCATCATTATTTTCAGAACCAAGCTGTTTTGCAGCATCGAAACCGGAACCAACTTCAAACCCTTTTACAGCGCCGATAGAAAAAATTGCTTTTGCCAGCAGGGCGTCTAATTTATCAAATACCGGTTCGCCAATTCCAGCAGGAACTCCGGAGATAATGCACTCGATGATGCCGCCGCTGGAATCTAAATTATGAATACATTGTTCCAAGTAATCTTCCGCTTTTTGAGAGGCCTCTAAATCCGGCATATAAAGAGGACTTATAAGCATATTTTCTTTCTGACACTTATGATAATCAATCTGAATAGGACCAATGGCCTTGGTATAGGTGAAAACCTCGATTCCTATTTCTTTTAAGAGGGCAGCGGCAATTGCACCTGCTGCTACACGTCCAATTGTTTCACGTCCGGAGGAACGTCCGCCCCCGCGGTAGTCACGAAAACCAAATTTTGCATCAAAAGTATAGTCTGCATGCCCGGGTCTGTAATAGCTTGCTATTTCACTATAATCCGAAGAACGGGCAGTCTCATTTGCTATCATCATGGAGATTGGGGTACCGGTGGTTTTTCCTTCAAAGACACCGGACTGGATAGTTACAAGATCATTCTCTTTTCTTGGGGTTGAATATTTTGTTTGTCCAGGTTTTCGACGATTAAGGTAAGCCTGAATCATCTCTTCCTCTAGAGCCAGACCTGCGGGACATCCGTCAACGACAACACCAATGCCTTTTCCATGGGATTCCCCCCAGGTTGTTATTTTAAAAATAGATCCGAAACTTGAACCGGACATAGTATCACCTCTTCTTTTTTATTCTTATACTAATCCCGATTATAAAACCACAACAAATCAAGCAAGAAAACCAAAGCGTGTTTACCTGTTTTCTATCTGGAATTTCGAAGATTTTAAGAAAGGGTTTTATGAGAGCTTAGTAATATTCCCTGATTACTTGAACATAGTATACTGTATGTTACTGTGGATTTCAATCGAATTGTAAGGAAACGTCGTAAAATAATTCATAAGAAATGACACCTTTTGCGTTTGATGTCATAAGATGTTACTAAAGAGAGGAAGGAGTAGAACCATGAGACATCCGGCAAGAATGAATTGGTACTGTAACTCTCGGCAGCCTAATCTGTTTGCAGCAGTAGCTTCAATCAATCACAATAATAGAGAAATACAAGGGTTTGAAGCAAAAAACAAGCAACCCTGTGGTTGCGAAGAAGCGATGAAAAAATGTCTGAATCGGGAAACAGAAAATGATAGCTTTTGCTGTGATTTTGATGAGACTTCAATTTATGAATATGATTGCGAATGTTTACGGCAGAAAAAAAGCTGCTTTTAAAGCAGCTTTTTTCTGGAATTACAAGATGTAATTAGCAGCCAAATCCATTGCCGCCACAGCAGCAGAAGAGAAGGATAATGATTATCCACCAGCAGCCGCCATCACCAAAGCCACCGCTATTGCCGCAGCCGCAATTATTGCCGCCGCCGAAACCATTACCGCAGCAGCAGAATAAGATGATGATAATTATCCACCAGGAACCGCCGCCAAAGCCTGAATTTCCGCATCCACATCCATTTCCGCATCCGCAGCTATTATCACATCCACATCCGCCGCAGTTTGTAGCTGTTAAATCACTCATATGAGTTCCTCCAATAAATGTTTACAGTGTATCTTATGAAACACAGCTTGCCTTATTTCCAATATTTATAAAAAATTCTTCACCTTTTTTTTCCCTTTTTTCGATTTTAGGGTTTTCATTGACAAACGCAGGGAATAAACATATAATTACAATAGTTTAGCGAATTACAGCTTTGACGCAATAAATATGGTTCTGGAGTAGTTCATTTTCCTACGGTAGGTTAATTTGCAAATGGATTACTTCGTTTATTTGAGCAGAAATTATGGAAGAAAAGTATTGGAGGATACAACATGATTTGGGCAAAAGAAGAGACGATATCCCGAAGTGAGATGGAAGCAATTCAGCTGGTAAGACTTCAGGAAACCGTTGCGCATGTCTATGAAAAGATACCATTTTACCACATGAAAATGAATGCAATTGGCATGAAACCGGAAGATGTAAGATCGTTAGAAGATTTAAAAAAGCTTCCATTTACATTAAAACAGGATTTTCGTGATAATTATCCTTTTGGAATGTTCGCCGTACCTAAGAAGGAGGTAGTTCGTATTCATGCCTCATCCGGTACGACCGGAAAGCCGACCGTGGTTGGCTATACGAAGAATGATATGGAAGTTTGGACAAATAATGTATCAAGAATTGCCTGTATGGGCGGGGCAACGAAGGAGGATACGGCACAGATTTGTTTTGGTTACGGTATGTTTACAGGAGCGCTTGGGTTGCATTTTGGTTTAGAGAATATTGGAGCCAGTGTATGTCCGACATCTTCCGGAAACACAAAAAAGCAAATCATGTTTATGCAGGATTTTGGAACTACCCTATTGGTGGCAACACCCTCCTATGCATTACATATTGCGGAGGTCGCACTTTCGATGGGAATAGACCCTAAGAAAGATTTGAATGTAAAAATCGGGTTATTTGGCGGAGAAGGCATGACAGAATCAATGCGGCAGGAAATGTACAAATTATGGGGAGAAGATTTTCTCTGTACCCAAAATTATGGTATGAGTGAGCTGTGCGGGCCAGGCGTATCCGGAGAGTGTGAATATCTTTGCGGGATGCACATAAATGAAGACCATTTTATACCGGAGATCATTGATTCGGATAGCGGAGAAGTATTACCGCCAGGTTCGAAGGGGGAATTAGTCATTACTTGCCTTACAAAAGAAGCGGTTCCATTAATTCGGTATCGTACTCGTGATATAACGATGTTAATGTATGAGCCTTGCAAGTGTGGAAGGACCACTGTTCGCATGGCTAATTTATTTGGCCGCACCGATGATATGCTGGTGATTCGGGGAGTCAATGTGTTCCCATCCCAGATTGAGGATGTAATGTTAAAAATCCCTGAGATTGGTCCGCATTATCAGATAACGGTTGACCGCAGGAATCATTTGGATATTATGGAGATACAGGTTGAGCTAATCGATGACACTCTGCTGGATTCCTATTCTTTACTGGATGGCTTGGAAAAAAAAATAAGAAACCAGTTAAAGACTGTTTTAGGTCTGGATGCAGCAACCAGACTCGTAGCACCGGGAAGTCTGCAAAGATTCGAAGGGAAGGCGAAGCGAGTAATCGATTTAAGAAAAGATGTAATGTTTTAGAGCTTTCGTACATAAAAAATAGTTACGGTACCAAGGCGGTACTTTTGACTGAATAAAAAAGGCGAACGAAAAATCTCATAGGAAGCTGATTCTTTTCTCTATGAGATTTTTATTCGTTTCGGTATGATTCCTCTTTCTATTCTTTCTTTGAAATGATTCCGGTTTCTTGATAACAGGAAAACATCTCCTGTAAGGAGGCTTTTGATAATTTTGGTGTTAACAGACTGACGATTGGTACGACAATCAGGCTGATTAACATAGTAAAGGCACCGGCGGTAATGGAAGATGAGAAAAACTCCAGTTTTAAATTCGCAGCGGTTACGCCAACACCAACGAGAAAAGCAGACCAGACACCAACTTTTGTGATTCCCTTCCAATAAAGTCCATATAGGAATGGTGCAAGGAAGGAACCGGCGAGTGCGCTCCAGGAGATTCCCATTAACTCTGCTATAAATTTTGGAGGATCAAGTGCCAGTACGACAGATATGATGATGAAAATACCAATCAAGATTTTCATAAGGATTAGCTGAGTTTTTACCGTCATCTTCTTAAAGCAGGTTTCTTTCAGAAAATCCAAAGTCAAAGTAGAGCTGGAGGTTAATACAAGGGCAGAAAGCGTTGACATGGAAGCGGATAATACTAATACTACAGTAATTCCGACTAAAACATCCGGTAAAAATGATATCATATAGGGAATAATGCTATCAAAAATTACGTTCCCTTCTGCATTGCGTATACTTCCATTATCAAACAAACGTGAGAATCCCCCGAGAAAATAACAGCCGCCGGATACAATCACAGCAAAGAAGGTAGAAATCATTGTTCCGGTTTTAATTGCTTTTTCATCCTTAATTGTATAAAACTTATGTACCATCTGTGGAAGGCCCCATGTGCCTAAGGAAGTAAGAATTACTACACTAACAAGATTGACCGGATCTGGTCCAAAGAAGGAGGTGTATGCACCAGGCTGTCCAAGGGTAGCAGCAGTTTCACTATTAAATACGGCAAGTTGATTCACTGCGTCAAGAAATCCGCCTTTTTGGTTCAAGACCGCTGCGATAATAGCTGCAATACCAACAAGCATAATAATACCTTGGATAAAATCATTGATTGCGGTTGCCATATAACCACCTAAGATTACATATACCCCGGTTAATACTGCCATTGCAATCACACAGATTTCATAAGGAATATCAAATGCCATTCCAAAGAGACGGGACAATCCGTTATAAATGGATGCGGTATAAGGTACTAAAAATACAAAGGCTATGACAGAAGCGGCTATTTTAATTGCTTTGCTTTCATAGCGGGATCCAAAAAATTCAGGCATTGTCTGTGAATCAAAATGCTTTGTCATGACTCTGGTTCTTCGCCCAAGTACGCGCCAAGCCAACAAACTTCCGATAAGAGCATTTCCCAGACCAATCCATACGGCCGATATACCGAAATCCCAGCCAAATCTACCTGCATATCCAATAAAAACTACAGAAGAGAAATAAGAGGTACCAAATGCAAAAGCAGTAAGCCAAGGTCCTACGCTTCGGCCGCCAAGTACGAAATCACTAATGTTCTTGGTATGTTTTCTGGAATGGATGCCGACAAAAATCATGACTCCAAAGAAAACAAAGAGCATAACAAGTTTTACAATCATAAAATTAATCTCCTTCGTTTGGTATAATAGATAAATACTTTGTCGCTTTAAAGCGTAACGCTTTATAGTGATGATACCAAATTATGGTAACCATGTCAACTCAAACGAAAACAGAGATTATAATATCCTTATATCATTTATAGATAAAATGAAAGATTGCCTAAAATGGAAAATACAAAATCGGTGGACATCCCAATAAACAAGAGAGATGCACAAACTATTCGGATTTTCATCGGTATTTGATCTGTCCGGCGTTTTAGCCGCGGATGAATATATTTTACTAATAGTACACCCAAGACACCAAACAATAAGGAGGCCAGTAAACAAACGCGCCCATTTAGCTGGAGTGTATAATTGGAATAATCCCACCATCTTCGATGAAATAGCATCTCCAGTACCCAGGAGGTGGCATATTCCAGAGCGGTTGTAACCAGCATACCAGACAAGAATAGATTCGCTTTATTCATACATTTATGCAGGCATAGGATAATCAATAAGGCTCCAAAACCGTAGATTGGCAGATATGGTCCAAATAAAAAGCCTCTCTTTACCAGCTCACCCGCTTGTAACGAACAAATAATTGTTTCATAGCACCAGCCAAAAAGGCTATAGATAAACAGCCATATCATGCTATTTACATACCACATGGGACTCTCTCCTTCACAATACATCATAGTTTTCATAAATTCCTTCCGTCTAGGCTTGCTACTACGTGTCGGTATATGGGGAATTTATGGTTTTCTTGTATTATATTATGATAAAAACCAAGTGTCTATGAATGTTAGGAAAGCCTAATGGAATTCTAATTATTTATTAAGACCATTTATAAAAATCTAATGCAATATAAAATATTTACTAATTCATGTGTAAAAATAGAAATTTTTAGTCGTTTACTTATCACTGCAATTATTCGTTTGTTATCTGAATTTCTGATAGCTATTGTATATTTCTTATACAGAATGTATAATTATGACAGATGAAAGTATTGAAAAAGCATTCATAGAAAGGAAAAGGGCAGGCATGCAAAGGATTGAAATTATGTTAGGCAACGAAGCAATTGCCAGAGGTGCGTATGAAGCCGGTGTGAAAGTTTCGGCAGCTTATCCTGGTACTCCAAGTACGGAGATAAGTGAAAACATGGTGAAATATAAAGAGATTTACAGTGAATGGTCTCCAAATGAGAAGGTGGCTATGGAGGTAGCGATAGGAGCCTCAATTAGCGGTGTAAGAGCGCTTGCTTCCATGAAACATGTTGGTGTAAATGTTGCGGCGGACCCGTTATTTACAATCTCATATGCCGGTGTCAACGGCGGTTTAGTACTTGTCGCAGCGGATGACCCCGGATTATACAGTTCACAAAATGAACAGGATACCAGAATGGTAGCAAGAGCAGCCCAGGTTCCGGTATTAGAACCTTCCGATAGCGAAGAGGCGAAAGAATTTGTAAAATTTGCATTTTGGATGAGTGAGAAATATGATACGCCTGTGATTGTTCGAACCACAACAAGGCTTTCTCATTCTCAGGGGATGGTAAATTTATGTGACAGGACCGAGGCAGAAGAAAAACCTTACGTCAGAAATCCGGCCAAAAATGTTATGATGCCGGGAAATGCAAAGGCCCGCCATCTTGTGGTAGAAGCACGTACAAAGCAGATGATAGAAGATGGAAGTGATTTTCCAATTAATCAAATTGAATATAATGATAAAAAAATCGGTGTAATAACAAGCGGTATTCCATACCAGTACGTGAAAGAAGCATTACCGGAAGTCTCGGTACTTAAGCTTGGCATCGTAAATCCGCTTCCAAGAAAATTAATCGAGGAATTTGCAGCTTCCGTAGAACATTTATACATAGTAGAAGAACTTGATCCTGTCATCGAAGAGCAGGTGAAATCTTGGGGAATCGAAGCAATCGGGAAAGAAATTCTTACGGTTCAAGGTGAATATAGTGCTAATCTATTGAGAAAAGCGATCAAACACGAAGATATTAATTTAAAACCTGCGGCACAGGTACCGAATCGTCCGCCGATTCTTTGTCCGGGATGCCCGCATCGCAGTGTATTTTCCGTATTAAAAAAATTAGGAATTCATGCGGCCGGAGATATTGGCTGTTATACGCTTGGTGCGGTAGCCCCATTGGAGGTAGTGGATACGACGGTCTGTATGGGAGCAAGTATCAGTACCTTACATGGTATGGAGAAAGCGAAAGGAAAAGAATACATTAAAAACTGGGTTGCAGTCATAGGTGATTCTACCTTTCTGCATACAGGTGTCAATTCTTTAATCAATATGGTTTATAACAAAGGAACAGGAACCGTAATGATCTTAGACAATTCAACCACAGGGATGACGGGACATCAAGATCATGCGGCAACCGGAAAGACTTTAATGGGTGAGGAAACCGCCGCCATTAGTATTCCTTTGTTATGCAGTTCACTTGGAATTAAGAATGTGGTGGAAGTAAATGCATTTGACACAAAAGCTCTAGAAGAAATAGTAAAAGCAGAAGTTGCAAAGGACGAAGTTTCTGTAATTATTGCGAAAGCTCCTTGTGTACTTCTGACTAAGAAATTGAGTAAAACACAGTGCAGAGTGGTCTCTGTCAAGTGCAAAAAGTGTGGTATGTGTCTTAAACCGGGATGTCCGGCAATTACAAGGCGAGAAGATGGTACCACCGTAATCAATGATACCATGTGTAATGGATGTAATTTATGTTTTGAGAAATGTAAGTTTAGTGCAATAGAAATGATGGAGCGATAGGAGGATGTCACCATGGCAGCAAAAAATATTATGATAGTTGGAGTTGGTGGTCAGGGAACCCTGCTTACCAGCCGAATCTTAGGTGGAATTACGATGAGTGCAGGCTATGATGTCAAGCTTTCCGAGGTTCATGGTATGGCGCAGCGCGGCGGCAGTGTTGTGACCTTTGTTCGATATGGCGAAAAGGTAACCGAGCCAATCGTAGAGGAAGGCCAGGCAGATCTCTTAATTGCGTTTGAGCGTTTAGAAGCAATGCGCTATTCCCATTTTTTAAAAGATAGCGGTGTTTTAATTGTGAATGATTTAAGAATTGATCCAATGCCGGTAGTAGTTGGTAATGCTGCATATCCGGAGAATATTATTGAGAATCTTGAAAAAGAGTATCGGGTATTACGAGTAGATGCAATGGCGGAGGCAAAGAAACTTGGAAATCCGAAAGTATTTAATATTATAGTACTTGGTATGGCAGCAGCCCATATGGATTTTACAAAAGAAGCTTGGCTTACGGTAATTGAGAATACAGTACCGCCTAAGACTATTGATATCAATAAAGAAGCTTTCCTAATTGGTTATGAGATGCATTGATAGATTTTAACTTGAGGTATGCATTGTCTTTTAAGCAAGACAAAATGAAGCGCAGAAATGAGGGAAAATATGATTCAACAATTATCTGTATTTGTGGAAAATAAAGTTGGAAGTCTTAGAAAAGTAACAAGTGCTCTTAGCGAGAACGGTATTAATTTACGAGCAATTTCTGTGTTTGACTCACCGGATTTTAGTATTCTGCGCATTATTGTAGATGAGCCTGATAAAGCAAAATCGGTGCTGAGTGATAAGGGATTTGCAGTAAAGGTGTCTGAGGTACTCGCTGTTGAATTAATGGATAAACCAGGGGACTTGGATCGTGTTCTTGCTATTATGGCGGAACATAATCTAAGCATCAATTATATTTATTCCTTTGTACTTCGTGGAGAAAAGGCACCCTTGATGATATTAAACCTTAATGATATGAAGAAAGCGGAAGTAGTGTTACGTGAAAATAATGTGTGTGTAATCGAATAATCGCCAGGAGGAAACACGAATGATTTGGAATGAGGCAAAGGAGTGTATGAGCCGTGAGGAGATTCAAAATCTCCAAAGTAAACGTCTGGTAAAGATGGTAGACCGTGTGTATCATAATGTAGAATTCTATCGAAAGAAAATGCAGGCTATGGGCCTGGAGCCGGGAGATATTAGGGGAATCGAGGATTTAAACAAGCTTCCGTTTACTACAAAATCGGATCTTCGTGATAATTACCCCTTTGGACTTTTTGCAATTCCTCAATCGGAAATTGTACGTGTTCATGCTTCTTCCGGTACAACAGGCAAAGCAACCGTAGTCGGATACTCGAGAAGAGACATTGAAAATTGGCAGGAATGCGTAGCAAGAGTATTAGCGATGGTGGGATTAGGAAAAGAGGATAAGATACAGGTTTCTTATGGATATGGTCTATTTACCGGTGGGTTAGGATTACATTATGGTGCGGAAAATTTAGGTGCGACTGTTATCCCGATGTCCTCTGGAAACACTAAAAAACAAATTACCATGATGGAGGATTTTGGTTGTACCGCAATTGCATGTACTCCCTCCTACTTATTACATATTATCGAGGGATTGGAAGAAGAGGGGGCGATTGACCGCATTCAATTAAAGGCAGCAATTTGTGGTGCCGAGCCATGGACAGAGAACATGAGAAAAGAAATTGAAGCTCGTCTTCACATTAATGCACATGATATCTATGGACTTAGTGAGGTAATGGGACCAGGGGTAGCAGCAGACTGTGAATATCATACGGGGCTTCATGTGTATGAAGATCATTTTATTCCGGAGATTTTAAATCCGGATACCTTAGAGCCTTGCAAACATGGAGAGATAGGTGAGCTGGCTTTTACAACGATTACAAAGGAAGCATTACCACTATTTCGTTATCGCACGAAGGACTTAACCAGCATAAATTATGAAAAGTGTGAATGCGGAAGAACACTTGCTAGAATTTCACGCTTCAAAGGACGTACCGATGATATGTTAATTATACGCGGAGTTAACGTCTTTCCATCGCAGGTTGAGACAGCCCTTTTAGAGCTTGGAGAAACAAGTCCGCATTATTTGATGATTGTTGACAGAGTAAATCATCAGGATATCCTGGAAGTATGGGTGGAAGTAGAAGAGCGTTTCTTCTCCGATGAGATTAAGGAATTGGAACACCTTACCGTTAAAATTGCACATGTATTGCAGCAGGCGTTAAGTCTTTCGGTTAAGGTTAAACTAGTGGAACCAAAGACTATAGAAAGAAGTGAAGGAAAGGCAAAACGAGTGATTGACAAGCGTAAATTAGTCTAAAGGAGGTTTTACTTTGGCAATAAAACAATTATCCGTATTTATTGAAAACAGGACAGGAAGATTGGAAAAGGTTACAGAAACCCTAAAGGAAAATGGAATTAACATTGCCTCCATGAGTTTGGCGGATACGAGTGAATATGGTCTGCTCCGTATGATCGTGTCAAATCCAACGCAAGCGAAGAAAGTTTTAAAGGAAGCTGGTTTTTCCGCGATGCTGACCGATGTACTGGCAGTTAAGCTGCCAAATAAAATTGGGATGCTGCATGAGTTATTAAAGGTATTGGAGGATGTTAATATTGAATACATGTATGCGTTAGCTACAAACGAGAATGCTTCGATGGTAATTAAAATCTCTGATCTTGAAGCAGGAAAACAGTCCTTAGCAAAGTTTGGATTCGAGCTTGTTCCGGAAGAAGCTGCATATAAAATTAATGAATAATAAACAAATTATTCACTTACTCCCATAGGAATTCATCTCCTATGGGAGTATTTTGTAGGAAATCTATGTGATTTTATAATATAAAGATTGACTTTTCAGCAGCTTGTCTATTATTCTAGTAATCAGTGAGAAAAGTAAAAAATGCCGGTTGTATTTACAAAAAAAGGTGTTTATGACATGTGCGTCCGGCAAATGAACTTTGATTGAGAGGGTATGGTCTTGAAAAAAAAAGATATTATTTTACTGTTAGTATTGTTAGCGATTGCAGGTGTAAGTTTTCTGGCATATTGGTTGATGTCGGGTGAAGTGGGTAAAAATGGCAAGGTTACCGTTAGTATGGAGGGAAGGATCTTCGGTACGTATTCCCTCTATAAAAACCAAACTGTAACCATACCTGGAAGACTAGGAGATAACATCTTAGAAATAAAAGATGGCTATGCAAAAATGAAAAGTGCCGAATGTCCGGATCAGGTTTGTGTAAACCATACAGCAATTCACAACAAAAACGAGATGATTATTTGTTTACCAAATGAGATTATCGTGGAAATAAGTGAAGGGGAAGAGTCAAAGACAGATGCCATAGCGCAATAAAAAATAGGAAATATACGGGATACTCTTAAAATCTGTGGATTTTAAGAGTTTTTTTATGCATCTTAAGTTTTATGAAACAAATATAAAACCAGATACTATAGGACAGGTAGATAATCCTAAGGAAATTTATTCTCAAACAATAATTATGATAAACTTGCAAATAATATGTCTATAGAATTTATTAATAGTATTTCATAGACATATCAATTTCAACAAGAGAATATCTGGCAATTATGAATAATAATAAAAAGATGCCCGGTCTTCTACTATCTCATGCCAATGTCGTATGAAAGGAGGCTGATATGAATAGACAAAATCCTATAACAATGAAGTACTTGCAATTAGTACTTCTCTTTCTTCTGTCTATTGGAATGATGGCTTGTTCCAAAAAAAATGATAAAAATAAGGAAGAGGCAATATCTCCGGATTCTATTTATCAGGAGATAGGAAATACTCAAGTAATAAAGGAGTTTAATGGAGTAGCCAACATCTCTGTATACTACCCGAAAGTAGGACAAGAAGCAGTTGACCAAAAGATTTCAGAATATATGAATACGATTGTGACTGACTTTAAAAACGAAATTAAGTCAAAGCAAGAGCAGGGAGAAGTTTCCTTTCAGTATGCTCCAAGGCTTACGGTCCAATATGAAACTTATGCTTCTTATCCGAATATCTGCAGCATTAAATTCCGTATTTTGGAGGGGATGCCTTGGGAAGAGAAGAAGAGGGATTATATTCGAACATTGTGCTTTCAAGTGGAGGAAGGCAAGAGTTTAGATGTAGGTGATATCATATCAAACGCTTCTTTGCAAGACTTTTATGATCAAATAATTCATCAATTAAAAACCAAAGAAATCTATGGAAAGTATTTGGATGAAGATATGATAGAAAGCATGGTTATGGATGCCGTACAAAATGGTATGCAATTTACATTGACGAAAGAGAATATTACGTTATACTTTCCAAAGTTTGATCTGCTAAGCGGGTTATCCTTTTCTCCTACAACTTCCCTGGCAATCACCGCAATATCGGAAAACCTGAGCTTGGATGAACAAGGAAAACTATTATCACGCCGGAAAATCAATCCGGATAAACCGATGATTGCGTTAACCTTTGATGATGGGCCTCATGATATTTATACAGCGAGAATTTTAGACAGCCTGAAAGAATATGGTGGAAAAGCTACCTTTTTTGTATTAGGAAAACGGGTGAATAGTCATAGTAAAATATTAAACCGTATGCTAAAGGAAGGCAGTGAAATTGGGAATCATTCATATTCTCACCCATTGCTGACTACTTCCACAGTAGATAAAATAAAGCAAGAAATTTCAAGAACCCAAGAAGCTATCTTTCAGTGTACAGGATATACACCAAAGCTTGTACGGCCTACCTACGGTGCAGTAAACCAAACCGTGCGGGCTGCTATTCATTATCCGATGATTGAATGGTCGGTAGATACGGAAGACTGGAAAACTCGTAATGTGGATAGCATAGTGAAAGAAGCAATGAAAGGTGCAAAAGACGGTGCGATTATATTAATGCATGATATCTACCCAACGACGGCAGCGGCGGCTGAAAAAATTATACAAAGACTAACGAAGGAAGGTTATCAATTGGTTACAATTTCAGAGATGTTTGAATACCGAGGAAACGGTCTGAATGCAGGGAGAGAGTATTTTTCATCAAAATACAGCAGATAATTTTATGAGAATAGAAAGTGAGAGAGTGGAAGCCTTTCTTTTGTTTAGGAAAGGATTTTCACTTTCTTTTTTTCGTAATTTCTGTAAGATTGGCTGCAACCTTAACATTATTTTTAAGCTGATTGGGGTATTGGAGCTCACTACTTAATGGGAATGTTATAATTTATGGAATCGCTTTATCAAATAATAAATTCTCAGGAAGAATAGTTGATTGTCATAAACTATATTAGATAAACATCTAATGTAATTGACAATATAGATAGGTATTTGTATAATGTAAAATATATTACAAAAAATTGTGAATACTACTTGAAGTTAAATACCATGATGTGGATAACTGTTTTGAGGTAGAGTTTAGGAGGAATTCTGTAATGCCGGATAAAGACTTCATAACCACACCAGACTTTCTTGAAGAAGCAATCCATTGCTATACTATGAAAGAAGATAAGTTTGAGATTTTGAATAATTATGAGAAATTTGGTATGACACGGGAAGAAATGCAGGATTATATCCAACCGGTTCAAGATTTTTGTAAACAAGTACAGGATCAATTTAGTGTTTTGATAGAAGGATTTCCAAAACTAAAAGCCTTGCTCAAATTAACCGATACAGAGACGCAGGAAGGTTCTATTTTGTTGATTTATTATCGAAATTTATTAAGAATAGATCAGGAGTTTGGGGAATTTACCAGAGAGGACCTGGCGTTTCTTTCTATGCTAAATAGAGACCAGTATTCTGAGGCAATAACAGACGAGAAAGTGTATGTTAAGGATGTAACCGGATTAATTTATTTTTTGGATGGTCAAAATCTTGATGATGCATATAAGATGCGATTAATTAGTTTATATATGGACCGTAAGTTAATCAAGAATCAATTAATGAAATTAAAGGATATTGTACAGGACTTGGTACAGAAAGCTTACCTTCCTGTTAATCATTTAGTAGAAGCAGAACTAGTGCGTATGAAGGAACCGGATTATTTGGACGAAGTTTTAAAAGAATCCGTTCGTATTTCTATGGAACATGGAAAAAAGTTTATTTTAATACCCAGTATCAGTCAATATAATGCACTTGGTATGGAATATATTGATGGAACCTACTATTTTTATGTCGGTATCTATTTGGTAGAGTTAGTGAAGAGAGGAAATCAAAATAGATTTAATGATGCACAGCTTGCCGCAGATTTAAAGGCAATCAGCGATACAACAAGGTTAAAAATTCTTCATATGTTGTCCAGGAAACGTATGTATATTCAAGAAATGGCGGAAAATCTAAAGCTAACGCCGGCAACGGTATCGCACCATATTAATATTTTGTTATCGGAGGGATATGTATTGCTGACCGTGGATGCATCAAAGTCTAAGAAGGTATATTATGAGCTGAATCAAGAGAAATTGGAGGGTTTAAGTACATCGATCTTAAATCTTTCTAATAAATATTATTAAGGGAGGATCTAATGGAATCTGAGTCAAAGTATCCAGTTTTTCAAACAATTGGTAAGATGCTTGCAAATGTGAAACAGCAAAATAAAGCACTTTATGTATGGCTGGCTGTTTACACAATTGCAGCAGCAATTTATCCGTTTTTTGGAATAGTATTGCCAAAATTATTAATAGAGGAGCTTGTGTTAGGTGATTTAGCGAGTGTTGAAACAGTCATCCTTATTATTATAGGCTATCTGCTCCTTGCTTCCATAGTAGGATTTATAAAAAGCTATACCTCAAACTGTGCTTATCCGAGAATTACCAGGCTTCGTATTGATTATATCGGTGAAATTTTCGATAAGATAGTAAGTGCCGACTACCAGCATATGGAAGACTCAACCTTCTTTGATAAAAATGACAGGGCAATGGAAGCGACAAGTTCGAACGGCAATGGTGTAGAAGGAGTATATCACAAACTATTTGATATTCCTGCGGTTGTAATATCAATTATTGTACTTGTTGTTTTAATCGGCACGGTAAACCCTCTTATTTTACTGGGATTGCTGGTGAACCTTTTTGTTACGGTTTATATCAGCAGAAAAGTACATAAGTATGAATATAAGCGAAAAGAACAGCTAGCAAAGGCGGATCGTAAAAAACGTTATTATTATCAGACGACCCACGATTTTTCTTATGGAAAAGATATTCGTCTCTATGGCTTGTCAGGAAGAATTCTATCAAATTATAACAAAGAGATTTATGGATATATCGCCGTCAAGAAGCAGATTTTTAATAAGGAATATGTCATGGGATTTTTAGGGCTGTTGACCTTATTGGTAAGTGATGCATTGACCTATGGTATTTTAATTAAAAAAGTAGTAGATGGCATGTCCATCGCTGATTTTTCCATGTATCTGGCAGCAGTGGTAAGCTTGTCTGCGATGTTAAAGAATTTCTCTGAACAAATTAGCTATGTCATCAATGAAACACATTATGTTTATGATTTTTACAACTTTTTGGACCGGGATCTGGGAGCAAAAGGCGGTGAAAATAAGGGAATTAAAGAGGATACACTAGAAATCGAGTTCGACAACGTTAGTTTTAAGTATCCTAATACAGACCGGTATATAATAAAAGATCTTAGTTTTAAGATTCATAAAGGAGAACGTCTTGCTATCGTAGGTATTAACGGTGCAGGTAAAAGTACTATTGTGAAATTAATGATTGGCTTGTTTGATGTTACTGAGGGAGAGATACGGATTAATCAGATACCAATCAAGCAATATGATAAAAAAGAACTTTATCATATGTTCGCTGTTGTGTTCCAAGATATTAATATACTTGCATTTACGGTGAATGAAAATGTAGCCTGTACCTCCGAGGACATCGATGAAACTCGAGTTGCCAAGGCTCTTGACCGAGTGGGACTAACGGAAAAAATCAACGAATTACCAAAGGGCAGAGAGCAGATGATGCTAAAGATAATTGAGGCGGATGGAACGGAGTTTTCGGGTGGACAGAGTCAAAAACTCGCCATTGCGAGAGCTTTGTATAAGGACAGTGCTATGGTAATCATGGATGAGCCAACCGCTGCACTTGATGCCCTTGCCGAAGCAGGAATCTATGAGAATTTTAGTGAATTAGTCAAAGGAAAGACAGCAGTTTATATATCGCACCGTCTTGCCAGTACAAAATTTTGTGATAAAATCGCTCTTTTTGATAAAGATGGGTTAAAGGAATACGGTAATCATGAAGAATTGATGAAACTAGGTGGTTTATACAGCCATATGTTTTCTGTGCAAGGAAAGTACTATACGGAAGGGGGGGAAAGTCGAGACGAAGACTTCTCGGCAGGGATAGATGGACTCAGTAAAGTGTTTTAAAATGTTTTTTAAACTATCTTGGAAGATCTCGCCTCTGTATATTGTGTTACTATTCTTTAATACATTGGCTTCAAGCGGGCAGATATTAATTAATGTGATTTTACCAAAATTCTTAATAGATGAATTGCTGGGGGATAAGCAAACGGAACGCTTATTGCTCGTTGGTGGAATTATTGTGCTTTCGAATTTATTCTTTGTATGGCTAACCATGACAATGAAGCGTGTGATGGACGAAAAAGGAATCTTTATGAGAGAAAAGATGAATCATCTAATGTCAGAAAAGATTATGAAGGTGGAATACTCTTATCTGGAAAATCCCTATTATTTAGATTTAAAGGAAAGAGCAGTATTTGCATCAAATAATCAATCGGCGATGGAGAATCTTATTCTCAGTGTTGGTAAATTATGGAACAGCATTGTCACATTAATAGGGCTTTTAGCAGTTATATTTTCTTTAAGCTTAGGGTTGGTCCTATTTTTATTTGTTACAATAATAACCACCTTTATAGCACAAAAGAAATTCATGGAGTATCAGCAAAATTTCTTCCGTGAGATTATACCTGTGAATCGTAAGTATGGATATTATGTTGGGCTGGCCTATAATGATAAATTACAAAAAGATATAAGATTATACGGAATGAGCCCAATGTTAACCAAACGTGTCAGACAGTATAATGATGAAATAAACGTATGGTTTACAAAGTATTATACGGCTCAAGGGAAATATGTCGGACTGTTAAGTATTGTCAATGACTTGCAGGCGGCAATAACATATGGATATGTTGGAATCAGAGTAATTACCAACTGGTTTGGAACAAAAATTGGAATAGGTTCCTTTACAATGTATGTATCTGCAGCAATCAAATTTACATCTTCGGTTATGTCACTGGGAGAAGAGGTCATGAAGGTAACCCAATTCTTAGGATACTTACATCCCTTTATGGAATTTATGGATTTGCCTGAGGAAGAAAAAATCGGAGGGGAGTTACCTTTTCAAGGTAATGTGGAATCAATCCGTTTTGAACATGTGACATTTCAGTATCCGGGCAGTGAGAAGCAGGTATTAAAGGATATCAGTTTTGAGATTAAAAAGGGTGAGAAGATATCAATTGTAGGGTTGAATGGAGCCGGGAAAACGACATTAATCAAATTACTTTGCAGATTATACCGTCCAACCGAAGGAAAGATTTATATCAATGGGCATGATATTTTTGAATATGAACATAAAAGTTATAGGCAGAGTATGGCTGCTGTTTTTCAGGATTATCGCTTGTTTGCTTTTACGATGGAAGAAAATATTACTTGTAGAAAGCTGCAGGAGGATACAAAAAAGGCATCGGAGTTATTAGACAAAGTTGGGTTAAAAGAAAAAGTAGAAGCCTTACCAAATGGTATTCATTCTTTATTCGGTAAGTCATATGACGAAGAGGGAATTGAAATGTCTGGCGGTGAAAGTCAAAAGGTTGCAATTGCCAGGGCTCTGTATAAGGAAGCCTCCTTAATTATCCTTGATGAACCTACCAGTGCACTTGACCCGCTTGCTGAAGCTGAAATCTATGAGAACTTCAATCATTTGGTGGGTGATAAGACAGCACTTTATATCTCACACCGAATGTCAAGCAGTGTGTTTTGTGATAAAATTTTAGTTATCGATGGTGGTGTGATTTCTGATTATGACAGTCATGCAAAATTAATGGAGAAACAAGATAGTTTATATTACAAGCTATTTCGTTCACAAGCTATTAACTATTCGAGTTAGCTGAAACTTATCGCGGCATGTGCATTCTGCGGAGCATTTTATCCTATAAGACGAACTTTCCTATACAATAAAACAATAAAAAAAGGTGTCTAGCATAGCTAGACACCTTTTTATTTTTAACAATAATAATACATTTTTCTATTAAAGAATCCTATGAAAATAGTTCCACTAATGAGCAGATTTCAAATATGGATATGGATTTACATTATTGCCATTAATTAATAAACTAAAATGCAAGTGCGGTCCGGTAGAAATGCCGGTAGAACCAACCAATGCAATTGTTTGCCCCTGATCAACATAGTCCCCAACATTTACTAATAATTTGGAACAATGCAGATATCTTGTAACAACTCCTTTACCATGATCAACTTCAACATAACGGCCCCCACTGCTGCTATAACCTGCTCCCACAACACGGCCTGCAAGTACTGATACGATGGAAGAACCATAGGCACCACCGATATCAAGACCTTTATGATAAGTGCTGGCACCGGCAGTCGGAGCTTTACGATATCCATAATACGTATAGATATTATGATCGGAAGGCAACGGCCAAACCATATAGTTGATATCTGATTTGATTTCATCAATTGATTTTGCATATTTGAAATTATATACGAAATCTACATAGCTTTTACTAACATAAGCATCTGTTTCGTTGTAATCAACTTTCACCCACTCCTCAAGGATTTCTAAAACTTCAAGTTGTTCCCCTTTGGCAATTTGTCCAAGACGAGAGCTGTTTTCTGAGGCTTTCGTACGTACATTTAATGTAGTGCAGGTAGCTTGAGCATATTGCACATAACATTTCTGTGCTAATTTTACAGCGTTTTCCCCAGTTGCTAAGTACTCAGACTTGATGTAACCTTCTACTTTTCCGGATACAATTTTTGTCCATTCGCCATTTACTCCTATAATAGTTGCAGCGGCACCACGAGAGAGACGTCCTGCAAGACTTGAATCTACGGAGGCTTCCGTACGTATATTTACATAGTCATTTACATTGGCAATTGCGATACCTTGAAATTGAATTGGCGGCAATTCTCTGGGTGCGAGTGGTTCTCCTCCAACTAGTATTGTAGTAGTAGCGTTGTTTATTGAGATTCCGGTTTCTGATAATCTAGCATCATAGTAATTATCAATAGCCATTGACATACCGCCGATACCGCCTCCGGATAATGTACTTTCCTTATTTACTTTTGATAAACTTGTTCCTTCTGCGTTCGCTTCCGTTACAGTCTGATTCCATAAAAATAGTGCAATAGACAAGGTTGCTGCTTGTATAATGACTCTTTTTTTCATTGTAATCCTCCAAAGTATGCCTGCTGAAAATAGGCGTAGGTATTAGTTGTGATGCTAAATATTACAGAATTGTTACACCACACAGACGAATTATAACAAATTAATAATATGTTGTCAACATTTTGAACATAGAAAGAATAGAGATAGGAAAATAATTGTAACAAAGTGATAAACTGTATTCTGCTGGCAGGAGTTTGATGATTTGATTTGTTACAAAAAGTTATATGGGAAGTGAAATCCTGGAAGGAATATAACCGGTCTTCTTCCCCGATATTCTTTCATAACTCTATCTTAGGAGTAGCCGATTAAAAGAATACGAATAAGATAATAGAGAAGTATAGATTAAATATAGGGAAGTCACTCTTGAAATCCTTATAGCGTGGAGACGGTAATGGACCTAGCGAGCAGGACCATTCGGCTAAGGTACGCTCATGATCGTAGAATATACGGAACCGGGATAGGGGTAGCAATTGTAGATACTGGGATATGTCAGCATCCGGATTTTTTAAAAAATTGTAATCGCAAGATTTATTTTAAAGACTTTATTCATCAGAGGAATGGAATGTACGATGACTGCGGCCATGGAACTCATGTTGCAGGAATTATCGGAGGAAGTGGCTATGCTTCTGGTGGTAAATATATGGGAGTGGCTCCAAACTGTAATCTGATCATGGCGAAAACCTTAAATTATAAAGGAGATGGCAATATATCAGATGTACTCATAGCACTCGACTGGATTGTGAAGCATAAGGAGGAGCTTGGTATCCGAATTGTCAACTTATCTTTTGGTATGGGCAATAAAGAAATTAGTCAGGATGGGAGAAATTTAATTCAAGCAGTAGAAAATGTTTGGGATAATGGAATTGTTGTGGTGGCAGCGGCCGGGAATGGCGGACCGAATTTAGGCAGTGTCGCAGTACCAGGCAGTAGCAAAAAGATTATTACGGTAGGTGCGTCGGATGATAATATTGAGGTTGACTTAATGGGAAATCGTGCGAAAAATTACTCCGGAAGAGGCCCAACTTTTGAATGTATTAAGAAGCCGGATATAGTTGCACCAGCGAGTAATATTATGAGTTGTGCACTTGCAAGGTCTTATGGGTCTGATATGTTTCGTGCGTTAAATATAAATCGCTTTACTACGGCTATGAAGGGCGGCAGGGAGCGATACGGTAATTTCTATACTGAAAAAAGTGGAACTAGTATGGCAACTCCAATAGTAAGCGGGGCAATTGCGTTGCTTTTGTCGATTAGGCCAAATTTGACACCAAAAGAAGTAAAAATAAAGATACGGGATAGCTGTGTAAATCTTGGAGAACCCCAGAGTAAACAAGGATGGGGACTTTTAGATATTGAGAATTTATTAAAAGCTTAAAATTGATAAATTATTTGACCTGGACACGTCGTTAAACTGTCTTTTTTCGTTGCAAAAAATTTCTTAAAGTACTTGACTTAGAGCCAACTCTAGGACTTACAATAAGAAGTAATAAGCTTTCTTTTGGTCTCAATATTGCTGCTTATTTTATAAAGAGGTTTCTAGAAGGATGATATAATGCGTAAGCAAAACGCAGGATTGGAGGATTACATGGAATATAGAAGAATGGGGAATACCGGAGTTGAGATTTCAGCACTTGGTTTTGGTGCCATGAGACTTCCGGTATTAGAAGATGGTTCGATTCAGGAAGAAGAAGCAATTAAAATGATACGTCACGCAATTGACGAAGGGGTCAATTATGTAGATACCGCTTATCCTTATCATAAGGGCATGAGTGAAGTATTAGTCGGTAAGGCTTTAAAAGATGGTTATCGAGAGAAAACATATGTAGCTTCAAAATGTCCGGTATGGGAAATAAAATGCCCGGAGGATTTTGACCGAATCTTAGAGGAACAGTTAAATAAACTGCAAGTGGAGACGATTGATTTTTATCTTTTGCATGCGATTGGAAAAGAGCGGTTTGAAAATATCATTCTTAAATTTGATTTAATTAAGAAGATGGAACAAGCAAAAGCGGATGGAAGGATACGATACATAGGTTTTTCCTTCCATGACAACGCAGAAGCTTTTCTTAACATTGTGGATAGTTATGATTCTTGGGATTTTTGTCAAATTCAAATGAATTATATTGATATTTATAACCAAGCTGCGATAGAAGGTATGGAGTATGCCGCATCGAAAGGGCTTGGAGTTATTGTTATGGAACCTTTGCTGGGTGGTAAGCTGGCAAATCCTCCCAAGAATGTCTTAGAGGCGTTAGGTAAGGAAAAAACGCCTGTGGAATGGGCATTGGATTTTTTGTGGGATCGAAAAGAGGTTAGCTTCTTGTTAAGCGGTATGAGTACAATGAAGCAAACTACGGATAATATTGAATACGCAGGCAGATCTGGGATTGGCATGTTAACCGATGACCAAAGAGAGAGGTATGCGAATGCAAAGCGTATTTATGATACAATGGCATTGGTATCTTGTACAAAGTGTGCTTATTGTATGCCTTGCCCTTTTGGCTTGGATATTCCAAAAACATTTGAAGCATATAATGCAACTGTGGCAAAAGGGATGAATATTGCAAAAGAAATCTACGAAGAAATTGAAAATAAGGCAGATACCTGCAGAAGTTGCAAAATGTGTGAAAAGGTTTGTCCACAAGCAATACCAATTAGTGATGTGATGAAAAAAGTAGCAGCTTGCTTCTCGGGAGAATAAATATGACAAAAACAAAACAACTGGTTTATAGTGCGGTATTTTTAATTTTAGGTGTGGTAATACCACAGGCATTTCATTTTATTCCAATAGGTAATACGGGCAGTGTATTATTGCCTATGCATATCTCAGTATTACTGTGCGGGTTCTTTATGGGGCCATGGTGGGGAATACTTGTAGGCGGTATAACACCGGCACTCAGTTCTTTACTAACCGGAATGCCTCCAATGCAAAGATTGCCATTTATGGTAATTGAGTTGGCGGTCTATGGACTTATGGCGGGTCTATGCTACCGTAACTTAAAAATAAAAGGAACGTTTTCTAAAATTTACTTGTCTTTGGTGATTGCTATGATAGCGGGAAGAGGAGTGTATGCGCTATCTTTGCTAGCTGCAACAAAGCTGCTGCATCTTCAGATGCTGGGGCCGGTTGCAGCAGTGAATGCGACGATACAAGGCATACCAGGGATTCTTATTCAGTTGGTGTTGATACCTCCAATTGTTTATCAAGGTAGAAAGAGTGGTTTATTTTATGGATCAGAAAAATAAAGTGACAGAAAAGCTAAAGGAAGGAGGCTATTCCCTCGTTTTATATAAGGAAGGGGAATGGTTTACGTCAGAAAAAAGAGGAATAGCACCAATTATGGAGCTTCTAAAAGAAAACAAAGAGTTACTAAGAGGTGCTTATGTTGCTGATAAAATAATAGGTAAGGCTGCAGCGATGTTACTAATTGAGGGTGGAATCACTTATCTTCATGCAGATATTATCAGTGAGCATGCCATTGAAAGTTTGCAAAAGTCCAACATTGGATTTGAATATCAGGTTTTAGTTCCGTATATTGTTAATCGTACCGGAGATGGTATGTGTCCAATGGAAGAGACGGTACTAAATGTAACCGATACAAAAGAAGCATATGAATTATTACAGGAAAAGATAAAAAAAATGCAGGCAGCAATGCGGGTCCAAGATTAGAATAATTGATAGATTAAGTACAATAAGAGCAAGCTTACTATTCGATAGATTGCATAAGCAATCAATAAGAATAGTAAGCTTGCCTTTTTGTTGTGACAAGAGAAGTTCAGTAGGGTGTCTTTCTTGTTATTCTTTTTTATTTATTTCAAGATTAATTTGGTAGGTCAATTCATTGTTATGTAAAACAGGGTATAGTGAGTCAAAAAATGATAATAATAATAAGAGGTTTAAAAAGGCACTGCAGCAAGGAAAATCATTGTTATAAAATTATAAAAAGATAGCAAATTTTAAGAAGTTATTGCCTATTATTGTAAAATCATTCAAAAAATATAACAACGTACAAAAAGTGATCGGAAAATAGGAACTAATAGTACAATAGGATTAAAAATATAGAGAAAACTGTGAACTTAGTTGTAAAATATGCAATAAATATATTGTAAATAAGTTAGAAATTATGTATAATATATATGTAAGCGTTTACATTATATGGTAAGGTAGATTGGAGGAATTGCAATGTCAAAAAGGAACAAAGATGATGAATGGAATAACTTAAGCCTTGACAAGAAAGCACCTAATATGAAAACATTAAATGTTGTATAT
This sequence comes from Bacillota bacterium, assembly GCA_023457255.1. Classification (GTDB taxonomy): domain Bacteria; phylum Bacillota; class Clostridia; order Lachnospirales; family Lachnospiraceae; genus Lachnoclostridium. The sequence goes on from JAEWMB010000026.1 coordinate 65,806, forward strand.
CATGTGCTGTTAGTATTATCATTAGTTATCCCTATCATAATGCTGTTTAAGCTGATTTATATTGATTTATATCGTGGAGCAAGTGTACTTGACAGCCATATGCAATATTATCTATGGAACTCCTGGAAGTTACTCATTAGAATCTTTAAAGAAACAGCAGATGGTGGGTCATTTGTTATAATGGGGGCAATTCCATTAGTAATCTGCCTAATAGGAATAATATTATCAATATCTAGTTTTCTGACAGGATTAAAGATGAAATTTGAGTGGAAACACGGTGAGAGCATTAGAAGGGCATTCAGTACAATTATTACTGGATTAGTATCTACAGTTTTAATCTTAAAAATTATTGATCCGTTCTTCAATTTAAAGAGTGGTTATTCTGACCAGCAATTGCATTTTAATCTAACAGTGTATATAAGTCTGGTGTTAGCTATTATTGGCAGAGTACTTGCTGAAAGATATTACAAATTAGTAAAAAGAATATAGATACAGGAATATAGATACATAAGATAAAAAAATATGAAACGCTTTACACCTAAGTAATAAATAAAGGATCATTTTATAAGGCGGAGCAGATCTAAGGTTAAAAAGTCCGAAAGACTTTTTAAGATCTTTGATTTGTTCCGTTTTTTTATTAGAAAATAGCCATAGCATTCGATTTGGAAGTGAAATAAAAATTTAATTGTTATCACTTATAGTTTCGTATATTTTAAGAATTTAGACGAGACAGTTTCCTTTACTGTTTCTCTAATAAGTGCTATAATCAGGATGATGTAAGACAAGCAGGAGGAAGCTATACGATGAATATACTATTCTTCTTAACGCCCAAAATTGAGGTAGCGTATATCTTTGATACGTTTACGGTGAGACAAGCGCTTGAGACATTAAGGGAGCGAGGTTATTCTGCCATACCAATGATAGATAAGAATGGGAAATATATTGGAACAGTAACAGAAGGTGACCTTTTATGGTATGTACTAGAGCATAAGGAAGACAATCCTGAAAATTTTAATAAGGTGAAAATTAAACAAATTGTTCGTAGAAAAAACCATTCAGCGGTAAGAGCAGATAAGAAGATTGAAGAATTGGTTAACTTAGTTATGAATCAAAATTTTGTGCCTGTATTAGATGATGACGACCGGTTCATTGGCATTGTAACCAGAAAGGCAATCATGCAATATTGTGCAGAGACTATGATACCTAACACGCTTAGGGATAAATAAAAATCTGCAGCTTTGATGGCATTAGAAAGCCTGATTTTCAGGCTTTCTTTGTACATATATATTCAGGAGGAGAATATGGGGATTATATATTATGAGCAGGAACATATTTTTAAACTAGATACCCCGAATACGACTTATATGATCGGGCTCATCGATGAGGAACAATTTATTGGACATGTGTATTACGGTAAGAAATTAAAAGATAAGAATTTAAGTTTTTGGAAACAACTGCTGATGGGGCCGCTTCCATCCCGCAGAAACAGAGAGCGTGTTTCTTTTATGGATTCATTTCCACAGGAATATCCGACGCACGGAATAGGTGACTTCAGACAATCGGCATTGGAGGTTAAAACCGTATCCGGGCATCGTGCGGTCGGCATTACATATAAAAGTCATCAAATTTATTCCGGGAAACATAGACTGCCCGGTTTACCTGCTACCTTTGGTAGTGAGGATAATTGTACTACTCTTGAAATATTGTGTGAGGATAAGCATTTAAACCTTGAGATAGTACTCTCCTATACTGTCTTTGAGCGTGTGGATGCAGTTACAAGGAATGTGAGAATAAAAAATCAATCGAAAGACTCCATTTTGCTTACGAAGGCATTGTCCCTGTCCTTTGATTTACCGGATAAGGGATATGAACTAATCACCCTCCATGGTTCCTGGGCACGAGAAAGACAGATAGAGCGCAGAGCAATCGGCCATGGTATTCAAGGTGTGTCTAGTATTCGTGGTGAATCCGGTCATCAAGAACATCCATTTATGGCGATAGTTTCGGAAAATACAACAGAGGATTCGGGTGAAGCATATGGAGTAAATTTTGTATATTCCGGAAACTTTACAGCATTGGCAGAACGCAACCAATTTGATTTAATAAGGATTCAGATGGGAATTAATCCTGTCGAATTTGAGTGGGAATTAAAAGAAAAGGAAGAGTTTGTTACTCCGGAGGCGGTTCTGGTGTATTCTGCACAAGGAATCGGTGCAATGTCAAGGACCTATCATGACCTCTATCGAAACCACTTAATTCGAGGGGAGTACAAAGATAAGAAAAGACCGATATTAATTAACAATTGGGAAGCAACTTACTTTAATTTTACGACGGATAAGCTGCTTAATATAGCAAGAAATGCTTCGAGGCTTGGTATTGAAATGTTAGTAATGGATGATGGCTGGTTTGGTAAGAGAAACAATGACGATTGTGCACTGGGCGATTGGGTTGTCAATGAAGATAAGCTGCCTGGCGGTTTAGAGTATTTGGTTCACGAGGTAAACAAACTCGGAATGAAATTTGGTATCTGGTTTGAACCTGAGATGATATCTCCTGATTCAGACCTCTATCGAAATCATCCGGATTGGGCAATTCAGATTCCAAACAGAGAGCCAAGTCAGTGCAGGCAGCAATTTGTTCTTGACTATTCCAGGAAAGAAGTACGTGACTATATTTATCAGAAAATAAGTAAGATTTTACATAGTGCTAATATTGAATATGTCAAGTGGGATATGAATCGACCTCTTTGTGACCTTGGAAGCTATTCCTTAGAAGCAAAGAATCAAGGTGAATTAAGTCATCGCTATGTTCTTGGTGTATATGAAGTACAGGAGAGATTGATTACTGAATTCCCTCATTTATTACTGGAAAACTGTTCCGGAGGCGGTGCAAGATTTGACCCCGGAATGTTATATTATAGCCCGCAAATATGGTGTTCGGATGATACGGATGCGGTGGAGAGACTAAAGATTCAAAGAGGTACCGCTTTGATATATCCACTTTCTTGTATTGGTGCCCATGTGAGTGATTGTCCGAACCACACGGTTGGCCGTATTACTCCGTTTGAGACCAGAGGGCATGTTGCACTTGCCGGAACCTTTGGTTATGAACTTGATGTAACGAAAATATCAGTAGAAGACCAGGAAATGATTCCAAAACAGGTAGCGCTCTATCATAAATACAATGATCTTGTTCGGAGCGGCGACTATTACCGAATAGCCTCTGTTCTTGATGATTCCGGCAGGGATTGCTATATGGTAGTGGCAAAGGACAAATCGGAAGCCTTGGTAACTTATGTACAAGTGTTCGCACGTCCTAACTTTCAATCCTATCGGATTTATCTAAAAGGTCTTGAACCGGATGCCCTGTACACTTGGGAAGGAACAGATTTTATCCAAACGGGAGAAGCTTATATGCAGGCTGGTATCGATATTACCGGTCTATGGGGGGATTATAAGTCCATGTTAATTCATCTGCTGCGGGTAGAATAGAGAAAGAGGAATTGCATAATTATGCAATTCCTCTTTCTCTATTCTACTTCATAATATTCCTGTTTTTATGGAGACGGCAAAGGATTCTAAAAACCATAGAATACAAACAATTAGAGCTGCTATTAGTTGGAAATTATAGTAATTAATTTTGAATCTCACTAGTTTTATAAAAAAAATAAAAAAATTTTTTGAGTATTTTTTAAAATGGATCAGAGAATATCGGAAAACAATGTGAAGTACTGATTTATAAGGAATTTCAGGTATAGTATAAGTAAATTTAGTAGTTAGTAAAACCTCTACTTTTTTAAAAAAGTCAAAAATCATAGGTTAAAGTAACAGTAATACTAAGAAAGGAGTTTAATATTACTCTTGCATTTTTTTTTTTCATCATGTATACTAAATCGACGCATGGGGAAACATGGAAGGGATCTACTAGTATTTTCATGGAATTCTTTGTTATGACAAAAGGAAGGATGTAGGAGAAGTATGAAGGCATTAACTCAAGAGGATACCCCGATCCACAAAGCTTTAGAGGAACAAAGGCTGAATCGCCTGGCTCATTTTGATGTGCCTGGTCATAAAGGGGGCCGTGGAAATAAAGAGCTAAAACATTTTTTGGGAGAAACAACATTAAGTCTTGATATGAATTCTATGAAACCATTAGACAATCTCTGTCATCCGGTTTCTGTCATAAAAGAGGCGCAGGAGTTAGCCGCTAAAGCATTTGGGGCAGATGAAGCATTTTTTATTGTGAATGGTACCACACAAGCAGTTCAAGCTATGATTATGGCAGTATGCAAAAGTGGAGATAAAGTTATTATGCCAAGAAATGTTCATCGAAGCGCGATTAATGCCTTAGTAGTATGCGGAGCAATTCCGGTTTATATAAATCCGGGGACAAACAAGGAACTTGGAATTCCACTTGGTATGTCAGTGGAAAATGTGAAGCAGGCAATCTTAGAAAATCCGGATGCGAAGGCAGTTTTGGTTAATAATCCCACATACTACGGCATTTGCTCGAATTTAAGAGAAATTGTAAAACTTGCACATGAGCATGGTATGCTTGTGTTAGCCGATGAAGCTCACGGAACACATTTTTATTTCCATGAGGCATTACCGGTTTCGGCAATGGAAGCAGGCGCTGATATGTCTGCTGTAAGTATGCATAAAACGGGAGGTTCCTTAACGCAGAGTTCTATTTTGTTGACCAGGAATTCAGTGAATGCTGACTACGTACGTCAGGTCATAAATTTAACACAAACAACGAGTGCATCTTATCTTCTTCTTTCTTCCCTTGATATTGCAAGAAAGAATTTAAGCTTAAACGGTAAGAGTATGTTTGATAAAACGATAGATTTTGCAACTTATGCACGAGAGGAAATCAATAAACTGGGAGGCTATTACGCTTTTGGTGAGGAACTTATTAATGGGGATACCATATACGCCTTTGATACAACAAAGCTTTCGATACATACACGGAATATCGGTTTAGCAGGAATTGAGGTGTATGATTTACTAAGAGATGATTACGGAATCCAGATTGAATTTGGTGATATTGGCAATATTCTGGCGGTTATTTCTTCCGGAGACCGAAACCTTGAGATAGAGCGTTTGATATCCGCTCTCTCAGAGATAAAGAGGCTTCATGAGAAAGATAAGGCAGGAATGTTTGATCATGAATATATAAATCCACAAATTGTGATGGGACCACAGGAGGCTTTTTACAGCAAAAAGCGCCAGGTGCCAATTTATCAAAGTAAAGGGCAGATTTGCGGAGAATTTGTCATGTGTTATCCACCGGGGATACCGATTCTTGCTCCGGGAGAACGCATTACGGAAGATATTTTAAATCATATTGCGTACGCGAAGGAAAAGGGCTGCTTCATGACCGGTACACAGGATATGAAGATTGAAAATATCAATATTGTTGAAGTGTGAGGAGAATTTCTAAGGTATTGGCCTTGCCTGAGAAATACGAAAACTTCTCACGGATATTTTGTGCCTTCGCCACAAATATCAGGCTTACCAAATAAGATATTTTTAGTGTGAAACTATAGCTGTAAGTCCTTAAGTTGGTCTTGGTGCTGCTGCAGCCACAAACATAAGGATATGTATTGTCTGCAAGCAAGACAATGAGCAGAGAAAGAGGTAATAAAATGGAACTTTGGTATACAGATCAGCACACAAAAGACGTACGCTTTTCGATGAAGATGAAAGAGCAGTTAATTAGTGTGGAAAGTGAATTTCAGCGAATTGATATCATTGAAACCTACGAATATGGGCGTGTGCTTGTGCTGGACGGGGAATTGATGATAACAGAAAAAGATGAGTTTATCTATCATGAGATGATAACTCATGTTCCAATGGCTGTGCATCCGAATGTCCGCAATGTTCTTGTGATTGGAGCCGGAGATGGAGGAACGATACGTGAACTTACCAAATATGATACGATAGAGCATATTGATATGGTGGAAGTTGACAAGGAAATCGTGAAGGTATGCAAAGAATATATGCCTTTTACGGCTTGTAAGCTAAATGACAAAAGGATATCGATGCATTTTGAAGAGGGACTTCGGTTTGTACGCGGAAAACAAGATGAATACGATCTGATTATTGTGGACTGCGCCGACCCATTCGGACCTGCAGAGGGTTTATTTACAAGAGAATTCTATGGAAATTGCTATAAGGCACTTCACAGCGATGGGATTTTAATTAATCAGCATGAGAGTCCATTCTACAATGAGCATTCCGGAAGTGTGCAAAAAGCGCATCGTCATATTACCTCTGTATTCACATTAAGTACAGTATATCAATGTCATATTCCATCTTATCCATCAGGACATTGGCTATTTGGATTTGCTTCCAAGCAATACGATCCAATTAAGGATTTGAATGAAAAAAACTGGAACGGCCTTAAGCTGCCGGTCAGATATTATAATACAGATCTGCACAAAGGATGTTTTTACCTTCCAAATTACGTAAAGGAGCTGTTGGGGAGCTATGAATAAAAACATACATACCTTTTTAGGTTGTGATGCTAACTATGAAGAGAGCCAGATGGTATTGTTTGGAGCTCCCTACGATGGGACTACCTCGTATCGTCCCGGTACAAGATTTGCAAGTGCTGCAATTCGAAATGAGAGCTATGGAATTGAAACCTTTAGTCCATATCAGGAGAAAGATTTAACGGATTATCAGATTTTTGACGGAGGTGATTTAGAACTTCCCTTTGGTGATCCGGCAAGACCACTTGAGATTATCGAGGAATATACGGCAGATATTTTGAAGAAAAATAAGTTTCCGCTGATGATAGGCGGAGAGCACCTGGTTACTTTAGGGGCTGTGCGTGCCGTGGTAAAACAGTATCCGAATGTTCATATCCTGCACTTTGATGCACATGCGGATTTAAGAGAGGATTACCTTGGAGCAAAGCTGTCCCATGCAACGGTTATGAGAAGATGTCATGAGCTGGTGGGGGATCAAAAGATTTACCAGTTTGGCATCCGAAGCGGAGACAGGGAAGAGTTTCTATTTGGAAGAGAGCATGTTACGACTTGTAAATTTGATTTTAGCACCTTAGACCTTGTGGTAAAGGAATTAGAAAAAAAGCAAGTTCCAATTTACCTTACGGTAGATTTGGATGTACTTGACCCTTCGGTATTTCCGGGAACAGGCACCCCGGAGGCCGGCGGTGTTACCTTTCTTCAGTTGTTTGATGCCATACAAAAAGTATCAAGGCTGCGGGTGGTCGCAGCGGACATGAATGAACTTTCACCGATGCATGATCAGAGTGGAGCATCCACGGCTTTAGCGTGTAAGCTGTTTCGCGAGATGATGCTTATGCTGGTGAAATAGCAGGGGAACTTTATTAAGTAGAAAAGGTAAGCCAGAGACAGTTTAGCAAGCAATAGGTGACTTTCAGGATATTTGGATATCTTAATATTGATGGGAATAAGAAAAAGTTGACGCAGATTAGATAGAGGTAAAGGAGAACTATAATGAGCAGAGCATTAATTATCGGCGCAGGAGGCGTAGCAAGTGTCGTTGTACACAAGTGCTGTCAAAATTCCGAGGTGTTTACAGAAATCTGTATTGCCAGCAGAACAAAGTCAAAATGTGATGCCCTAAAAGAAAAGTTAGAGGGTGGTAAAACAAAGATTACGACGGCACAGGTAGATGCAGATAACGTACCTGAGCTTGCCGCATTGATCAGGGAGTATAAGCCGGATATTGTAATCAATGTTGCACTTCCGTATCAGGATTTAACTATTATGGATGCCTGTCTTGAGACAAAGACAGATTATCTTGATACAGCGAATTATGAACCGTTAGATACGGCAAAATTTGAGTATAAGTGGCAGTGGGACTATCGGGAACGCTTTGAAAAGGCTGGTATCACAGCGGTTCTTGGATGTGGTTTTGACCCGGGTGTTACCGGCGTTTTTTCTGCCTACGCAATGAAGCATTATTTTGATGAAATCCATGAGATTGATATCTTAGACTGCAATGGGGGTGACCATGGTTATCCATTTGCTACAAACTTTAATCCGGAGATCAATATCCGGGAAGTTTCCGCAAACGGAAGCTATTGGGAGAATGGTAACTGGGTTGAGACTAAGCCCATGGAGATTAAGAGAGTATATAATTTTGATGAGGTTGGACAAAAAGATATGTATCTGCTTCACCATGAGGAATTAGAATCACTGGCAATTAATATCAAGGGAATTAAGCGTATCCGCTTCTTTATGACGTTTGGTGAGAGTTATTTAAGACATCTTAAATGTCTTGAAAATGTGGGTATGACTTCGATTGAACCAATCGAGTTTGAAGGTAAGCAAATCGTACCGCTTCAGTTCTTAAAAGCAGTGCTGCCAGATCCTGCTACGCTTGGACCTCGTACCGTAGGTAAAACTAATATTGGTTGTATCTTTAAAGGCGTAAAGAATGGAAAAGAAGTTACTTATTACGTATATAATGTATGTGACCATCAGGAATGCTACCGCGAAGTTGGTTCTCAGGCAATTTCTTATACGACCGGAGTTCCTGCGATGATTGGTGCGGCGATGGTTCTTACAGGAAAGTGGAAAAAACCTGGTGTATTTAATGTAGAAGAGTTTAATCCGGACCCGTTCATGGAAGAATTAAACCGCTTTGGTCTTCCTTGGGTAGAAAATTTCAATCCTGTATTAGTGGATTAAAACAATTTAGCTGTTGCAAATTTTCATGCTTTGCAACAGCTTTTTAAGATATGGAAAATTGTTACACATGGATTTTTAAAAATGAGGTAAAAACGAAGATATGTATGTTCCTAGGTGTGCAGAAATGAGGTAATATTATGAAAGAAATGGATTTTAGTCAAATACCAACTCCCTCCTATGTTGTGGAAGAGCGTTTATTGAAGCGAAACCTATCTTTATTAAAAAGTATTATGGATCGAACAGGCTGCAAAATTTTACTGGCCCAGAAAGCGTTTTCCATGTTTTATTATTATCCGCTGATAGGTTCTTATTTGGCAGGAACTACAGCAAGTTCCTTATTTGAAGCAAAGCTTGGAAAAGAAGAGATGGGGGGAGAAGTACATATCTTTAACCCGGCCTATCAAGAAGCTGAAATAGAGGAAATCATCTCTCTATGTGATCATATGGTATTTAATACACCAAGACAATGGCTTAAATATAAGGAAGTAATTCAGAACTCCGAAAAGAAAATAAGCTGTGGTTTAAGAGTAAATCCACAATACTCGGAAATTGAGGTAGAATTATATAATCCATGCGCAAAAGGCTCAAGATTAGGAACTGTCCTTGATAAGATAAAGGAAGAAGATCTGGAAGGATTGGAAGGTTTGCATTTTCACACCATGTGTGAGCAAAATTCTGATGTTCTGGTACGAACCTTAAAAGTTGTAGAAGAAAAGTTTGGATTCCTATTAAAGAAAATGAAATGGCTTAATTTTGGTGGAGGTCATCATATCACAAGAGAAGACTATGATGTGGAGAGCTTAATTTCTGCAATTCTTCATATCAAAGAAACCTACCAAGTTGAAGTTTATTTAGAGCCAGGGGAAGCAATCGGCTTAAATACAGGATTTTTGGTGTCAAAGGTCTTAGATGTCTGCGGAGAACATGGAGAATGTGTCATTTTGGATACTTCTGCAGCTTGCCATATGCCGGATGTTCTTGAAATGCCTTATCGTCCGGAAATTATTGGTGCAGGTCGGGCAGGAGAAAAAAGATTTACTTACCGCCTTGGCGGGCCTACCTGCCTGGCAGGTGATGTCGTGGGGGAATATTCTTTTGATGAACCTTTAAAGGAAGGGGATGTTTTAGTTTTCTGTGATATGTCTCATTACAGCATGGTGAAAAATAATACGTTTAATGGAATTAATCTTCCGTCAATTCTTGCAGATACAGAAAAAGAAGGACTTGTAATTGTCAAACAATTTGGCTATGGGGACTTTAAAATGAGGTTATCATAATAGGTCTTAGGTCACTTAAATACTGAAAACTACCGGTATCATAGGAATAATTCAGAATAAATAGAAAATTGAAACCACTATATATAGTAATTGAAATGTGAAAAAGAGACAATATGTAGTAGACTTATCCTTTTGACTATGCTATACTAATCGCAGGCTATATTAATAGCATGTGATAAAAATCTATGCTCAAGGCTTACAATTTCTTTGGGCTTACTTGGAAACAAGCATAATTTATTTAGAATCGCCTCTTATTTATTTCCTATATTTTGGGAAAAATAAGGGGCAATGCTTTTGGGGACATACCAAAGACAAAAATTTAGAATCAAGAAAGGATAGGTTATATGAAGGTTGTTAAGCGTGATGGCAGGGTAACGGATTATGACAGGAATAAGGTATTAGTTGCAATACGTAAAGCAAACGATGAGGTGGATCCTAAAGAAAAGGTTACCGAGGATAAGATTGAAGCGATTATTTTAAGTATCGAGCATCTTAAGAAGGATACGATGTATGTAGAAGAAATTCAAGACATCATTGAACAAAAGTTAATGGCAGAGCGTAAATTTGTATTGGCTAAAACCTACATTATCTATCGCTATCGCAGAGAGTTAGTCAGAAAAGCGAATACGACGGATGAGTCTATTATGAGTTTGATCAGGCACAATAATCAAGACGTCATGGAGGAAAACTCGAATAAAAATGCAGTGATTGCATCGACTCAACGTGATTTAATTGCAGGCGAGGTATCAAAGGATTTAACAAAACGTTTGTTATTGCCAGAGAAAATATCGAAAGCTCACGAGGAAGGAATCCTGCATTTCCATGATGCAGATTATTTCCTTCAGTCTATATTTAACTGCTGTTTGATTAACATTAAGGATATGCTTGAAAATGGTACTGTTATGAATGCAAAGCTGATTGAATCTCCAAAAAGTTTTCAGGTTGCCTGTACTGTTATGACACAAATAATTTCAGCCGTAGCAAGCAGCCAGTATGGCGGCCAGTCGGTAGATATTCGCCATCTTGGAAAATATCTTCGCTATAGCATGAATAAATATAGAAAGCGTTATGAATCTTTGTTTAACGGGGAGACCAGCGAAGAAGTAATTGAAAAATTTGTACAGGAAAGAGTACAGGATGAACTTCGCTCCGGTGTTCAGACCATCCAGTACCAGATTAATACACTTATGACAACGAATGGCCAGTCTCCATTTGTTACATTATTCTTAAATCTTGATAAGGATGATGAGTACATTGAAGAAAATGCAATGATTATTGAAGAAATTCTTCGTCAGCGTTTGGAAGGTATTAAGAATGAAAAAGGAGTTTATATTACTCCGGCATTTCCAAAGCTAATCTATGTACTAGATGAACATAACTGCTTAAAGGGCGGTAAATATGACTATATTACAAAATTAGCTGTGAAATGTTCTGCAAAACGTCTCTACCCTGATTACATTTCTGCTAAGAAGATGCGCGAGAATTATGAAGGTAATGTATTTTCTTGTATGGGCTGCCGCAGTTTCTTATCTCCATGGAAGGATGAGAATGGGGACTATAAATTTGAAGGCCGTTTTAATCAAGGTGTTGTCAGCTTAAACCTTCCCCAGATTGGTATTATTGCAGAGGGGGATGAAGAAGTATTCTGGCAGCTTTTAGAGGAGCGTTTAGCACTCTGTTTTGAAGCACTTATGTGCAGGCATAGAGCATTAGAGGGTACTATATCGGATGTCAGCCCGATCCATTGGCAGTATGGGGCTATTGCAAGGTTAAAAAAAGGGGAAACGATCGATAAATTATTACATGGTGGTTATTCTACGATTTCTCTTGGATACATTGGCTTATATGAAGTTACCAAGCTTATGAAAGGCGTCAGCCATACAAAGAAGGAAGGAACTGATTTCTCTCTTCGCGTTATGAGCCGTTTACGAGAAGCAGCGGATACTTGGAAGAGAGAAACAGGAATTGGTTTTGGACTTTATGGAACACCTGCAGAATCCCTTTGCTATCGTTTTGCAAGAATTGACAAAGAACGCTTTGGTGAAATTAAGGACATTACGGACAAAGGTTATTACACAAACTCTTATCATGTGGATGTACGTGAAGATATTGATGCGTTTAGCAAATTCACCTTCGAAAGTAAGTTCCAGGTAATCTCCAGCGGCGGTGCAATTTCTTATGTAGAAATCCCTAATATGCGGCATAATCTGGAGGCACTGAAAGAGATTGTTAAATTTATCTATGATAACATTCAATATGCAGAATTTAACACGAAATCAGATTATTGCCATGTATGCGGTTTCGACGGAGAGATAAAAATTAATGAAAACTTTGAATGGGAGTGCCCAAGCTGCGGAAACAAAGACCATGCAAAGATGAATGTAACCCGTAGAACCTGTGGTTATTTAGGGGAGAATTTCTGGAATAAGGGAAAAACAAAAGAAATTAATGCAAGAGTACTGCATATCTAAAGATTCTTTGTAGTTGATAAGAGAAATTTGTGTATTCTTCTAATCATTATCTATGGACAAACAATTATGGAAGAACAGAGTGTAACACTCTGTTCTTCCATTCTCTATTAGAGATTATAAGGTACGACGCGACGTCAAAGTCAATGAATGAAGAAAAAAATAATCTTCCGGCAGAATTTAACATTTATCAAAAATCTTGCAAACCAACCAGATATACGGCATAATTAAAAATGTACTTCTTTATAATAATTAGGAATAATCATTTTAAGTTTATTATATTAAAATTAGAAATACCAAACAATATTAATTTCGTAATTACAGATAGGATTATAAATTAAATCGAGTTATAGTACTGTAAGCTCATTACTTTAAACATTAGAAATCAATAGGATATATGGGTAGGTGACATCATGAATTATGCTACTATTAAGCCATTTGACGTGGCAAACGGTCCGGGAGTAAGAGTATCTTTATTTGTCAGTGGCTGTACTCACCGCTGCAAGGGGTGCTTTAATGAAGTTGCATGGGATTTTCATTACGGCGAGCCATTGACAGACGAAGTGATAGAACAAATTCTTACTTTATTAAAGCCGGATTATATTGCTGGATTATCTTTACTTGGTGGAGAGCCGCTTGAATTTACAAATCAGCTTGGGCTGCTTCCGCTATTACGAAGAGTGAAGGAGAGGTATCCGGCAAAAAATATCTGGTGCTATAGCGGATATCTTTTTGATGCCGATATATTAGGTAAGATGGCTGTGAAACAGGAAGAAACTAAAGAATTGCTATCGTACCTGGATGTGTTGGTGGATGGGAAATTCATGGAGGAAAAGAAAAATATTAATCTTCGTTTCCGAGGTTCTGAGAACCAAAGAATCATTTTAGTTAAGAAATCGCTTGAGTCGGGAAATATTATACTATGGGATGGAATTTTCAATGAATAATAAAATTTGGAACGGATTACGGTATGGAAATAAAAAGACAAAGGGATATATTCTTGCAACGATATTTTTAGTCGTATTTGGCAGCGTTAGCATTGGATTTACGATAGCAACTAAATCACCGTTGTGGGGAATGAGTGCGTCATTTTGCTTTCTTGTTGCGTTTCTTTTTATTACCTCACTTTCGTTTCAAAAAACAGGAAAACAAATTATGAAAAAAACACATGCAGAACTTGCATTAAGTGAAGATAATATAGATATGGAGCAGGAAAGGGAAGAGATAGAAGCGAATATCTATGAAAAGTATGACGAAGAAACGGTAAAAGGAATCTTTATCCGGTATAAGGTAAATAAAGATCATAAACCTATTATGATCGATTTGTGTCAAAGTGAAAAAATCAGGCAATGTCCTGCTTATCTCTGGGTAGACCGAGGGGACTTAAATCTACTCCTTTTTGAAGAAGAAACAAGAAAGATAGCAATTCCATTAGAGAAGGTTACAAAAATAACCTATGAAAAGGGTGTGTTAGCAAATGCACTTCTTGACTATGAAGGATTTCAAAAACCATCCTTTCTAAGGATTATATTTTCTTCTTATCTTCCAACTCTTTACGAAGATACAAGAGGCGGCAGCAAAGTTTATCGAAAGAATTTATATGTACTTTCGCCGGATATCAAGGTAACAAATACCTCAGTAAGAACCATTATGGATATGCTGAAACTGGATTTAAGTTATGAGGGCAGATTCGCTGATCCCGATATGCATAATCCATATTTTGAAGCAGCCTATTTGCTTAGTATTATGTTAAGGGATGGTGTACTTTCAGTTTCGGAGTTTAAAGCAAGGATTAAAAAGCTGTTACAGCAGCTTTCAGAAGCTAATATTAGTAATGATGAGCATCAATTGTATATAACACAGATGGTGAATGCGAGACTTATTACAAGAGAGTATGCAGAGTATTATATCTCGTATAGGAAATAGACAGGAAATATTTTTTATTCATACCAGAAATAGCAGGATAAATAAGTTTAGTAAAATTTTAAGGATTCGTATCATTTCTAATTTGATAAGTAAAAATAGGTCAGGGACTTTGGTGAATAAAGAAAGAGAGGATGAACCATTTTAGACCGAAACATACCGCAGCCGGGACAATTATACCAGCATTTTAAAGGAATGCTATATCAAATCATTACAGTTGCTAAGCATTCAGAGACAGGAGAAGAACTTGTGATTTATCAGGCACTTTACGGAGATTTTAAGACATATGCAAGACCTATTGCTATGTTTCTTAGTGAGGTAGATCATGAGAACTATCCGAATGTTACACAAAAATACCGTTTTGTGCAAAAGTTAAGAGAAGAACTTAGCTATAATATCGGACACAATACGAATAAGGAAGCGATAACGGAAGCTGAGTTAACCTTAGACAATCAAAGCAAAGGCTTTTCAACACATCGGTCTAACAATAGTGAAAATTTGAATTATGAGGTTAAGATAGAAAAAACAAAAGCTATCGACAGCTCCAAAAAAGAGGAATTACATCCGGAAGCAAATCTTGATTTGATGGCGTTTCTTGATGCAAAGGATTGCGAGGAGAAACTTGAAATCTTATATAGCATAAGAAAGAGCATCGATGAACGGACGATGGGAAATATTGAAATAGCTCTCGACTTACCGGTTGGAGAGGGAAGCCTCGAACATCGGGTTGACATAGTGAAAAATAATCTTCAAATGATGGCTAAGTATGAAAATCGACGTCTGAGATAAAAAGTGTTTTCAACTATTGATTTGGGAATAAAAAATCAGTCTATTAATACCGATGATAAATGACATTAAGAATGCTTATAAGCATTGATTTTGCTGATAAAAAAGCGATAATTATTATACAGAAACTATCAAAAAAACTACTGTCTTTTTGTACATTTAACCGAAATTATGCTATGGGGTCTTAAAGTGTGAAAAAGCCCTTGCCTTATTTTTTTGCTACGATATAATTAAATTGCAGCAGCAAAAAAGTGGTTGCCAAGAACGCAGGGTAAGGTGTTTGCACAAGGAGGATAATTTAACATGAAAAAGTTAGAACAACTTTATGAAGGTAAAGCCAAGAAAGTGTACAAAACCGACGTTGAGGATGTATTAATCGTGGATTACAAAGATGATGCAACCGCATTCAACGGTGAGAAGAAAGGAACTATTGTAGGAAAAGGCGTTATTAACAATAGAATGTCTAACTACATAATGAAACAGTTAGAAAAAGAAGGTGTACCTACTCATTATATTGAAGAATTAAGTGATAGGGAAACCGCTGTAAAGAAAGTTCAGATTGTTCCGCTTGAAGTTATTATTCGTAACGTATCCGCAGGAAGTTTTGCGAAAAAGTTAGGAATAGAAGAAGGCAAGAAGTTATTATGTCCTACCTTGGAATTTTCATATAAAGACGATTCACTTGGAGATCCAATGATTAATTCTTCTTATGCAAGAGCACTTGGTCTTGCAACTCAAGAAGAGATTGATACGATTTCTAAGTATGCGTATAAAGTAAATGAAGTAATGATAAAGTATTTTGAAGGTATTGGTATTGAGTTAATCGACTTTAAAATTGAGTTTGGCAGATATCATGATCAGATTATTCTTGCAGATGAGATTTCTCCGGATACTTGCCGTTTATGGGATATAAAAACCCGTGAAAAATTAGATAAGGATCGTTTCCGCAGGGATCTTGGTCATGTCGAGGATGCTTATCAGGAAGTATTTAAAAGACTTGGAATGGAATAATATTTTACAATGATGTAAAAAGGGGTTGACGCAAAAAATGGCGACATCCCCTTTTGTTACTCATTTTAGGGCAATGACAGCGGTTGGCATTAGAGAGGATAAGGCGATGGCAGATAGAACCAAGGAATTGATCTTAGATGAAATCCATGAAGAATGCGGTGTTTTTGGCGTTTATGATTTGGATGGTAAGGATGTGGCAGGTTCGATTTATTACGGCCTCTTCGCATTACAGCACCGTGGGCAGGAAAGCTGCGGTATTGCGGTAAGTGATACTAAGGGCCCAAAGGGAAAGGTTTCTTCGAGGAAGGGAATGGGGCTCGTAAACGAAGTATTTACGCCGGAAGGTTTGGAGACACTTTGTGGTGATATTGGAGTTGGTCATGTTCGGTATTCCACTGCGGGGGCAAGTAACATTGCAAATACTCAGCCACTTGTATTAAACTATGTAAAAGGTACCTTAGCGCTTGCTCATAATGGGAATATTGTGAATGCACCTGAGCTAAGAAAAGAGTTAGAATATACAGGAGCTATCTTTCAAACAACAATTGATTCCGAAGTGATAGCATATCATATAGCAAGAGAGCGATTAAAGACGCCGAATGTAGAGGGTGCTGTAAAGAATGCAATGATGAAGATAAAGGGTTCTTATTCCCTGATTGTTATGAGTCCAAGAAAATTAATTGGGGCAAGAGACCCTTTCGGATTTCGTCCGCTTTGCATAGGAAAAAGAGAGAATACGTATATTCTTGCAAGCGAGAGCTGTGCCCTTGATGCGGTGAATGCAACATTTCTCCGTGATGTCTTACCGGGTGAGATTGTAACAATTACAAAAGAAGGTATCTTATCAGATACTTCTATGTGCCAGCCAAAGATGGCAAAGTGTATCTTTGAATATATTTATTTTGCTAGGCCAGACAGTAAGATTGATGAGATAAGCGTTTATAATAGCAGAATTATGGCTGGACGTATTTTAGCACAGGAGCATCCGGTTGAGGCTGATTTAGTGGTGGGGGTGCCGGATTCCGGAAATGCGGCTGCAATGGGATTTGCTATGGAAACCGGAATACCGTATGGTATGGCATTTGTGAAGAACAGTTATGTTGGACGAACCTTTATTAAGCCAAAGCAAGCAATGCGAGAATCGAGTGTTCGGATTAAATTAAATGTACTAAAAGAAGCAGTGAGAGGCAAAAGAGTTGTGATGATTGACGATTCGATTGTCCGTGGTACCACTTGTGCCAGGATTGTCGGAATGTTAAAAGCGGCTGGTGCAGCGGAAGTTCACGTTAGAATCAGTTCTCCTCCATTTTTATATCCGTGTTATTTTGGTACTGATGTACCATCGGATGATCAATTAATTGCGCATAATAACACAGTTGAACAGATTTGTAAGATTATTGATGCGGATTCCTTGGGATATTTATCGGTCAATCGTCTTAGTGAACTAATTGAGGGTGATTTAGGGTACTGTGACGCATGTTTTACCGGACATTATCCGATTGCTCCTCCAACAGGGGATATTCGCGGAGAATATGATGCGTAAAGAGGATTGCTTTTTCTTATAGTAGGAAGGAAAAATGAAGTGGTTACCACATAGAAGATTCCCCTAGAAACGGTGGTATGATTACAGCGAATGTCTGCGGTAGAAACTTCATCTCCAGTAGAGAATGAAAACAAGAGATAGGAAAGGTTGGATTACAATGAGTCAAGATAACTATATAAGTCCGTTGTCAGAACGTTATGCGAGTAAAGAGATGCAATATATTTTTTCACCAGATATGAAATTCCGTACTTGGAGAAAACTTTGGATTGCATTAGCAGAAGCTGAGCATGAGCTTGGATTACCGATAACTTGGGAACAGGTAGAAGAGTTAAGGGCACATCAGGATGATATTAATTATGACGTGGCAAAAGAAAGGGAGCGTTTGGTTCGCCATGATGTAATGTCACATGTATATGCTTATGGTGTTCAATGTCCAAATGCAAAAGGAATTATTCACTTAGGTGCAACTTCTTGTTATGTTGGCGACAATACGGATATTATTGTAATGACGGAAGGGTTAAAGCTAGTTAAGAAAAAGTTGGTTTGTGTGATGGAGGAGCTTTCTAAATTTGCTATGGAATACCGTGATCTTCCAACGCTTGCATTTACTCACTTCCAGCCGGCACAGCCAACAACCGTTGGAAAAAGAGCTGCGCTATGGTTACAAGAATTAGTCCTTGATTTGGAAGATCTTGAGCATGTCTTATCTTGTATGAAATTACTTGGTTCGAAAGGAACTACCGGTACTCAGGCAAGCTTTTTAGAGTTATTTGATGGTGACCATGATAAGATAAAGAAATTAGATACCTTAATTGCACGGAAGATGGGATTTGCGGAATGTTTTGCGGTTTCCGGCCAGACTTATTCGAGAAAAGTTGATACCAGAGTGTTAAACGTACTTGCGGCAATTGCAGCAAGCGCTCATAAGTTTAGTAATGATATCCGCTTACTTCAGCACTTAAAGGAAATTGAAGAGCCATTTGAGAAGAACCAGATTGGATCTTCTGCAATGGCATATAAAAGAAACCCTATGAGAAGTGAGCGCATTGCCTCTCTTGCCCGTTATGTTATGGTGGACGCCTTAAATCCTGCCATGACATCCGCCACTCAGTGGTTTGAAAGAACCCTAGATGATTCTGCAAATAAACGTCTTAGTGTACCGGAAGCTTTTCTTGCAATTGATGGTATTCTTGACTTATATATGAATGTTGTAGATGGTCTGGTAGTTTATCCAAAGGTAATTGAAAAACGATTAATGTCAGAGCTTCCCTTCATGGCAACAGAAAACATTATGATGGATGCTGTGAAAGCAGGCGGCGACCGCCAGGAGCTTCACGAGAAAATCCGTGCACTTAGTATGGAGGCCGGACGTAATGTGAAAGAATACGGACTAGAGAATAATCTTTTAGAGTTAATCGCGGCTGATTCTGCATTTAACATGACGTTAGAGGATTTAAAAAAGGTAATGGAGCCATCAAGATATACCGGAAGGGCAAAAGAACAGACAGAAGAATTTATAGAATTTGTGATTCGTCCAATTCTTTTGGAGAATGAAGAGTTGCTTGGATTAAAAGCAGAAATTAATGTATAACAGAATACCTTTGCTATAGATTGTTTCCTGTACGATTTTTCACCGCATCGAAATAGGCCTGTTTTATAAAATACTGTTTTCCCACGGTTTAATGAAGCAGGTATGGTACCGGTTAAAAGTCAATCAAGCTTTATAGAGGAAAGAATTTAATTATTGTGTTATTGGATTGTGAAAAACTACCAAAATAGATTTTAAATAAAAAAATTGTAATAAACCACCCGGTACCGGAATATAATAGGCTATTGGGTGGTGATTTTTAATGCGTATTAAGATTTTTACAAATGATGCACTTAAGGAAGAAGTGCTGGACTATTCACGGTGGCAGACACTCAATGGGGATTACGTAGAAATATCTACGGTTGGTAACACTTATATCGAACGCTGCCTCGATATGCTAGCTCAGTTTTCAGAAAAGTATCCCAACCATCCTAATTTCGTTATTTGGCAACGATACATTCAGCAATTTGAAGAGGAGTTATTTTCGAGGAGGATAAGATTCGTTGGCACCTATAGTGCTACATAGGATACGTTAGCTACTGATTGGCAGGAAGGTTGTGGGGAACCTATCCTGCAGTCAGACAGGGCTCGATTTTAATAAATCGTCTAAAGAAAATTCAAAACGGATGTCATCTTGGGCAGTCCGTTTTTTATTATGTTTCAACCTGGTATTTTGCTTCCCTTGCCGGCGCTGCTGTTTTGCAAGATGACGCTCAAATAGCATTTGATTAATATTTTCATTCGTAAAAATTCTGCCGTTTGGGTGCAATGCTTTCGCATTTTTACCAAGTGCCATTGCTGCGACGCCGTAATCTCCCGTAATTACAATATCGTTCGGATTGGTTTGGTTTAGTAACGCAAAATCAACGGCATCGGGTGCTTTACTCACTGTAATTACTTTACTATAGTCTGAGTATAGCTCATGACTGGTATCAATAAACATAATAACTTCAATTTGATGTTTCTTAGCGATTTTTTCAATAATTCCTTTTACTGGGCATGCATCCGCATCGACTACAATTTTCATAGCACCTCCTAAATTATGTTCCCTTTTCATTATTAGCCCCATTTAATGTATTTTCCTTAACTGCCGGAAAAATAAATTTCCTTTTAACCTTTTACATAATATAGTATAATATACAAAGATTGAGTAGACAACATGAGTAATAATTTTTAATATGGATAAAAAGAAATAAGCTCTATTCCTAATAGGTGACAATTGATTGTTTAGGTAAGGCAAAATCCTTTATGCAAAGAATTCATAGTATAGCTATGGTGTTAGGAGGTAACAATGAGTGAGATGGAAGTAGGTTATCAAAAACTCGTAAATCGTCAGAGAGATTTTTTTCGTACCGGAAAGACAAAACAAGTGGATTTTCGAATTCTGGCACTAAAGAAACTTCAGTCAGAGATACAAAAGCGGGAAGACCAAATAATGGAGGCTTTAAAAAAGGACCTAAATAAATCAAGCTTTGAAGCCTATATGACGGAAATCGGTATGGTGCTTGATGAAATCCGCTACTGTATCGCACATGTGAAAAAGTGGGCAAGGCCAAAGAAGGCTAGAACACCGCTGGCACAATTTCCTTCCAAGAGTTTTACCATACCGGAACCTTATGGTGTTGTATTAATTATGTCACCTTGGAATTACCCCTTTCAATTGTGTATAGAACCACTAATTGGTGCCATAGCGGCAGGAAACTGTGCTGTTTTAAAGCCATCCGCCTATGCCGCGGAGACATCTAAGGTAATCAATAGCTTAATTAAAGCTTGTTTCCCAAAGGGGTATGTCACAGTGATAGAAGGTGGTAGAAAAGAGAATCAAGGGTTGCTTGCTACGGAGTTTGATTATATTTTCTTTACCGGTGGTGTCGAAGTTGGTAAGCTGGTCATGGAGGCAGCAGCTAAATTCTTAACCCCGGTCTCCTTAGAGCTTGGGGGTAAAAGTCCCTGTATTATAGAAAAATCAGCAGATATTAATCTTGCAGCGAAGCGTATTGCTTTTGGAAAATATCTCAATGCGGGTCAGACGTGTGTCGCACCGGATTATGTATTGGTACAAAAAGAAGTGAAGGAGGAATTTTTAAATAAGTTAAGAATGTGGATTTACAACTTCTTTGGGGAGGAACCGCTAAAGAATGAAAATCTTCCAAAAATTATTAATGAACATCATTATTACAGACTACTATCTTTACTTAAGGGAGAAGATATTTTTATTGGAGGGAAAGGACAGGATAATTCAAGAAAAATTGAACCTACAGTGTTAACCGATGTATCAAAGGATTCTAATATAATGAAAGAAGAAATTTTTGGACCAATCCTGCCTGTTCTTACTTACAACACCATTGAGGAGGTAATAGAGTATGTTACCGCACATTCTAAGCCACTGGCATGTTATTTATTTACAACGAATGTTCAGGTAGAAAAGAAAGTGTTAAACTACATCTCTTTTGGCGGCGGCTGTGTGAATGATACCATTATTCATCTTGCAACCCCTTATATGGGATTTGGCGGCGTTGGTGCCAGTGGTATGGGAAGTTATCATGGAATTGAAAGTTTTCGCACCTTTAGCCATAGTAAGAGCATTGTAAGAAAAGCAAATTGGCTTGATCTTCCGATGAGGTATCATCCATATACAGAGAACAATCTCAAGATGGTTCGTAAATTCTTAAAATAAGGAGTGGTCCTATGGCAAGAGCCAATCTGGAATACTATAAAATATTTTATTATGTTGCCAAAGAAGGTAGTATTTCTTTGGCTGCCAAAAGAATATGCATCTCACAGCCTGCAGTCAGTCAGGCGATAAAGCAATTGGAGAATGTTCTTAATTGCCAGTTATTTATCAGAATAGCGAAAGGGATGCGTTTGACAAAAGAAGGAGAAATTTTATATCAATGTGTAAAGCAAGGATATGAGTTTATCATAAAGGGAGAAGAACGGTTAGAACGGATGCTGAATCTTGAATCAGGAGAAATTAGAATAGGTGCTTCTGATATGACATTACAGTACTATTTACTACCATATCTTGAAGAATTTCATATTCAATACCCTAAGATAAAAGTTGTTGTAACTAACGGGCCTACTCCCGAAACGCTTGCCTTTCTTCAAGATGGTCAAATTGATTTTGGTGTTGTAAGTGAGCCTTTTTCTTTACCGGATGACTATAATGTGACTAAGGTTAGAGAAATCAAAGATATCTTTATAGCAGGGAAGCGATTTGAAACTCTTAGAAATCAAACCATCCGGTGTGAAGAACTGGCTAATCTTCCTGTCATATGTTTGGAACGTGATACCAGTACGAGACGATATGTAGACGAATACTTGAGTTTCCATGGTGTTGTTTTATCTCCGGAGTTTGAATTAGCAACCAGTGACATGATAGTTCAGTTTGCAAAAAGAAGTCTGGGGATTGGAGTAGTAGTCGAGGATTTTGCCGGTGAATTAATAAAGCATGGGGAATTATTCAAGCTGAAGCTAGAGACAGATATTCCAAGCAGACATTTTTGTGTTGTTGAAAATCAGAGGTTTACAAACTCTACTGCTGCGAGGAAGCTTCTTGCATTACTAAAGGAAAGTAAGTATAATGAAATATAGTATTTACGAGTGCAATTTTGCACCGTTAATCTTATAGTAAATAGAACATCGGAAAGGATAAGAATATGAAAGAGAAAAAAAGTGTAGAAAATTTAAAAAATAAAGAATCCAACAAGAATGCTTGGTTAAAGTATACGGATGCAGAATTAAAAAAAGTTGAAAAGTTAAGCGAAGGTTATAAAGAATTTATTTCGAATTGTAAGACCGAGCGTGAATGCGCGCTGGAAGTGATTCGTCAGGCTGAAAAAGAAGGCTATAAAGACCTTATGTCCCTAGAAAAAGTAAAAGCTGGTGATAAGGTATACTTTAACAATATGGATAAGGCAGTCGCATTATTCTTAGTCGGCAGTGAGCCTTTGGAAAAAGGTATGAAGTTACTTGGAGCTCATATTGACTCTCCGCGTATTGATTTAAAGCAGGTTCCTTTGTATGAAGATACCGAGATGGCGTTATTTGATACACACTATTATGGCGGAATTAAGAAATACCAGTGGGTAACCCTTCCGCTTGCTATCCATGGCGTAGTTGTTAAAAAGGATGGAACAAAAGTAAATATCGTAATCGGTGAAAAAGACAGTGATCCGGTAGTTGGTATTACAGATTTATTAGTGCATCTATCTGCGGAACAGATGGATAAAAAGGCTGCTAAAGTGGTAGAAGGAGAAGATTTGAATGTTCTTATCGGCAGCCAGCCATTAAAGGGGGAAGAGAAAGAAGCGGTAAAGGGGAATATTCTAAAATTATTAAAAGAATTTTATGATATAGAAGAAGCAGATTTCTTATCTGCGGAGTTAGAGGTTGTTCCGGCAGGTAAGGCACGTGACTTTGGTATTGACCGAAGCATGGTAATCGGATATGGACAGGATGATAGAGTTTGTTCTTACACTTCTATGAAAGCCTTATTTGCTCTTAATAAGATTGACCGTACTGCGGTTTGTATATTAGTTGATAAAGAAGAGGTTGGCAGTACCGGCGCAACCGGTATGCATTCTAAGTTCTTTGAAAATGCAGTTGCAGAATTAATGGATAAGATGGGTGAATATTCTGAACTTAAATTAAGAAGAGCATTCCAGAATTCCCATATGCTCTCTTCAGATGTAAGTGCAGCATTCGATCCGAACTATCCTGCAGTGATGGAAAAGAAAAACTCTGCTTATTTCGGAAGAGGCATCGTATTTAACAAATACACAGGTGCCCGAGGAAAATCCGGCTGTAACGATGCAAATCCAGAGTTTATTGCAGCATTACGTGCTGCTATGGAAAAACACGATGTTAATTTCCAAACGGCAGAGCTTGGTAAAGTGGACCAGGGTGGCGGTGGAACGATCGCTTATATTATGGCACAGTACAATATGGAAGTAATTGATAGCGGCGTTGCAGTATTAAATATGCATGCGCCATGGGAAATTGCAAGTAAAGCGGATATCTATGAGGCGATGAGAGGATATGAGGCTTTTCTTCTTGAGATGTAAGTGTGAAAGAACTTTGTCTTCACACGGATATGCAGCATATGCGGCTGATTTATTCGTATCTAAAAATGATAAAGTTAGAATGGAGTTTCTATGTCAGTAACAATTAAGATAAAAAAAGTAAGAGACAATGCCGTGTTACCAACGAGAGGCAGCGTAGAGGCAGCAGGATATGATTTATATGCGTGCTTAGACACTGAGGTTTGTGAAATCAAACCACATGAAACAGTGAAAATAGGTACAGGGTTAGCAATCGAAATTCCTGCCGGATACTTTGGTGGTATCTTTGCCCGAAGTGGAATAGCAGCTAAAAACGGATTACGTCCGGCAAACTGTGTTGGTGTTGCGGATAGTGATTATCGCGGCGAATATATTATTGCACTTCATAATGATTCTGCTGTGGTACAAACAATTGCAAATCATGAACGAATCGCACAACTCGTGGTAATACCATATTTACCGGTTGATTTTACAGAGGTTGAAGAGTTATCGGATACTGTACGCGGTGATGGTGGATTTGGTAGTACAGGAACAAAGTAATAAAAAATAGTTAAAAAATGCATAATTATGACTTATATAAAATATAATAAACATTGATTTTACTTATGTATTACGCTACGGTATAATACAAAAGTAATAGGGCATTGTAGCAAATCTGTTACAATGCCTTTTTGATTTATAAGAATTTGCTTTACAAATACTTATAAATTAGCTCTTGTAACAGAAATCGTTTTAACGTTAATCTTAAGGAGGAACAATATTATGGTAAAAGCAATTGTTGGTGCTAACTGGGGAGATGAAGGAAAAGGTAAGATAACAGACATGCTTGGTCAGGAATCAGATATCATTGTTCGTTATCAAGGCGGCAGTAATGCAGGACATACAATTATGAATCAATATGGAAAGTTTGTGCTTCACCTGCTGCCTTCCGGAGTATTTTATGACCATACGACCTGCATCATCGGAAATGGAGTTGCTTTAAACATTCCTTACTTATTAAAAGAGATAAAATCAATTGTTGACCGTGGCGTTCCAATGCCAAAGATCTTAGTTTCCGACCGTGCTCAGATTCTGATGCCGTACCATATTCAGTTCGACCAATATGAAGAAGAAAGACTGGGAGGTAAATCTTTTGGCTCCACAAAGTCCGGTATTGCACCATTTTATTCTGACAAATATGCAAAGATAGGTTTTCAAGTTTCTGAATTGTTTGATGAGGAGGAGCTAAAAGAAAAAGTAGAACGTGTTTGTGAAATGAAGAATATTTTATTAGAACATATGTATCATAAGCCATCCATCGATAAGAACGAACTTTACCAGACATTAATAGAATATCGTGATATGGTGGCTCCTTATGTAGCGGATGTATCTGCTTATTTACATGAAGCAAGGAAAGAGGGTAAGAAGATTTTATTAGAGGGACAGCTTGGTGCATTAAAAGATCCTGACTTTGGGATCTATCCAATGGTAACCTCCTCTTCGACCTTAGCAGCATACGGTGCAATTGGTGCCGGAATTCCTCCTTATGAAATAAAAGAAATCGTTACTGTTGTAAAGGCATACTCTTCAGCAGTTGGCGCCGGTGAATTTGTCAGTGAAATCTTTGGAGAAGAGGCAGACGAATTAAGAAAACGTGGTGGTGACGGCGGCGAATATGGTGCAACTACAGGCAGACCAAGACGTATGGGATGGTTTGATGCGGTAGCTAGCAGATATGGCTGTAGAATGCAAGGGGCAACCGAAGTAGCTCTCACTGTTTTGGATGTTCTTGGCTACTTAAAAGAGTTACCGGTTTGTGTTGGGTATGAGATTGATGGTGTGGTTACGAAAGATTTTAAAACCACCGTGAAACTTAAGAAAGCAAAACCGGTATATGAAGTACTTCCAGGCTGGGAATGTGATATTCGCGGTATTAATACCTATGAAGAACTTCCTGAAAAATGCAGAAAGTATATTGAGTTTATTGAAAAAGAGCTTGAAGTTCCGGTTACCTTAGTTTCTAATGGACCTGGCCGTGACGATATTATTCGCAGAAAGTAAGCAGCAGAGATACCTTTTAAAAGAGGATTAATCTTGAGTTATCTCAGTATCGGAATAAAATGATCCAATTGCATATTGTATCAATAAAAAATACCGGAGTGATTAATGAATAATTATCACACCCGGTATCTTTGTATTATGCGAATCGATAATTTCTAGTATAACAATATCATAAATTAGGTCGCTGCAATATAGGTTTGGCTATTTACTCCGCAATTTTGATATTTTCTTTCAATCCTTTGGTGTAATGCAGTTCATAATCGGAGGTTATAAATACTGCATAGGTATCGGGTAAGGTTTCAATCAATTTCATACCTTCTTCTAAACCCAGCGCAAAACATGTGGTACTGAGAGCATCACCATCTACAGATTTTTTCGAAATGATGGTAACCGAGGTCAGATCAGTTTCAAAAGGATACCCGGTAGCTGGATCTAATAGATGATGATAATTCTTGCCATCTACGGTAAAGCAGCGCTCATAGATACCGGACGATACAACGGATAAGTCACGAATTTCAACAACTGCAATCGTTTCATTGCGGTCTTTAAATGGTTTTTGAATACCAACCATAAATGGAGTACCGTCAGGCTTGTCACCAACACATAAGATATTTCCTCCAAGATTGATAATAGCACTATTCACACCGTTTGAAAGTAAAAATTCTTTTACTTTATCTGCAATATAACCCTTTGCGATAGCACCAAGATCAATGCCCATACCTTCTTTCTCAAATGTAACGGTATTTCCATCCAATGTTAAGTATTGATAACCGACATGAGTTAATGCTTCCTCTATTTCTTCCTGACTTGGAAGACGTGCCTCGCTTGATCCAAAATTCCAGAGACTTGTGAGTGGCTCTAGTGTTAAATCAAAACCGCCATTCGATAGCTGACTGTAATGGAAACCTGTTGTAAGGAGTTCTTTGGTTTCATCAGAAATCGTACCGCTATGATAGATATTTTCATTTAACTTGTAGATTTCACTCTCCTTTTTTGTTCGGCTTAACAGGTTTTCATAGTAATCGCATAATTGAAATGCTTCATCAATAATACTCTCATCCTGACTATCATATAATGTGATTGACACAATGGTGTTTAACTTAAAGGAACTTTTCGAAATCGGAGCGGTACTTTCTGCTTCTGCTGCGGTTGGCGTAGGTTTTGATGAATCTTCCGATGGGACATCGTTAGAACAAGCATGTAACGTTATCATAACAGTACTTAATGCCAGGAGTGCGAAACATTTAACTGTGTGCTTTCCAATGAAAATTCTATTGCTTTGTTTTGATTTATCGTTTTTGTGATTTATCACTCTGTTATCATATTTTCTCATAAGAAACTCCTTAAAAATAGTAGATTAATTGTAAGGGATTGTTCGAAGGCTGTCAAGATTCGCGGGAAATTTCTAATCTTAATCACAATTTTACTCTATATGATTTTCACTTCCTGCTCATTAAAAAGGAAATAACAACCGATATACAGAAATAAATGGTGAATTAATGGAATAAACTAGGTGATATACTGCAAAATATACAGGATAATCCAATAATTATAGTATTTACGCATAGGATATTTCATGTTATTATATTAACAAGATGATACTCACTATTAGGTTGGAGGTTTCATCCATGGTGCGGGCAAAGCAGAAGGGAGCAAAAACCCTTATGCAAGAGTAGTTTATAAAATCATTAGACATATTTATGGCGGAGGATGTAACAATGAGAAATAATAAGAGATGGATTGCCGTTACGGCACTGGCAGGTATTACTGCCGCAGCTTTCATTACTGCTGTCGTTGTGAAGAACAATCTAAACAAAGGGCCGGAAGGAACATTAACAATTGTTCAAGAAGGAACCGACCTGGGCATCAAACAAGTTCAGGTTATTAAGGATAAATCAGGAACGGTTACTGGTTATACAGTGAATGTAGAATCCAAAGGTTTTGGTTCGACTCCTATGGAATTAGCAATCAGTTTTAATACTGAAAAAGATACGATTACAGGAATTGAAGTAGTATCTCATTCTGAGACTGATGGATATGGTGCTAAGATGACACAACCGGAATTTTTAGACCAATTCAAAGGTGCAAAGCTTCCCATTTACATTCCGGGTGTTAGTTTAACCTCTGCTTCTTCTATGGAGAAGGCGGCTGCACCTATGACCGCAGCTTCTGTATTAAAAGATGGAACATATGAAGTAATGGCAGAGGAAGCAAGCAATGGCTGGACCAGTAAATTATCCATGACGGTAGCAGGCGGAGCAATTACTGAGGTGATATGGGATTGCGTTGATGCGGATGGAAATTTAAAGAGTGTTCAAGCAAAGAACGGCGAATATGTTATGACCGAGAATGGTCCGAACTGGGCAGAGCAGGCGGAAGCACTGGCTAAATATGTGATTGAAAATCAAGGATTAACAGGTTTGACAATAGACGAAGCAGGTAAAACCGATGTTGTAGCAAGCGTAAGTATTTCTATCGGTGATTTTGTTGCTCAGGTGGAAGAGTGTTTAAAACTTGCCTCTGGTATACCGGCAGAAACCGTGCTGAAGGACGGAACTTATGAAAAAACAGCAGCAGAAGCTCATAATGGCTGGACCAGCAGCGTGAAATTAACAGTTTCCGGCGGCAAGATTACAGATGTAACCTGGGATTGTGCCGATGCAGATGGAAATTTAAAGAGTATTCAATCGCAAAATGGTGAATATGTTATGACAGAAGACGGTGCGACTTGGTATGAACAGGCTCAGGCACTTGCTAAATATGTTATCGAGAAACAAGGAACCACCGGCCTTACTCTTGATGAGAGCGGAAAGACCGATGTCGTAGCAAGTGTAAGTATTGACATCAAAGAATTTGTAGATCAAGTAGAGGATTGTCTTCGTCAGGCTGCCGGTGCTCCAGCGATTGCATTAAAAGATGGAACTTATGAAATTGCAGCAGATGAAGCACACAATGGCTGGTTAAGTAAATTAAGCTTAACCGTCGCTGGTGGTAAGATTACAGATGTAGTTTGGGACTGTGAAGATGAAAGCGGAAACCTAAAGAGCATTCAGTCACAAAATGGCGAATATGTAATGACAGAAACCGGGGCAACTTGGTATGAGCAGGCTCAGGCGCTTGCAAAATATGTGATTGAGCATCAGGGAACGGCTGGACTTACCTTAGATGAGAGTGGAAAGACAGATGTAGTTGCAAGTGTAAGTATTGACATTTCAGAATTTGTAAATCAAGTCGAGGAAGCACTTCGTCAGGCTGCCGGTGTAGTGAAACCAGAGGAGCCAAAGAAAGAAGAACCAGAAGCGGTAGACGGTACGAAGGTTGATGGTATTTCTGGTGCTACTATTACAACAAAAGCTATCTTAGGTGCAATTAACAATGCACATGACTATCTTGTTAATTATGTAACCGAGTAAATTAAGTTAATAGAAGTAGCAGTGTCACCAGATAGCTTAATCGTTATCTGGTGATGTTTTTTATGAAAAAATGACAGCTTTTTATTGATAAATGCTAACCATTTGTAAAAATAGAAATGACAGCTTTATGAGGTAATAACTGTTTCTGTAGAGAATCGCAGTTTTTCAATATGAAATGATAACTGTTTGCATGGAAAATGGCAGTTTTTCATATAAGTTTGTATGGAAAAATAACAGTCTTTCATATGAGATAACAGTTGTTTGCATAGAAGATATCAGCTTCCCGTCGAATTGACTGCTTCACAATAAATGAGAGATATCTGAAAGATTTCATTGATAAAATACAGTAGTTTCGGTATAATTTGAATAATAATAGCCATGATACTAAATCAAGAGTTAGTGGGAAGGTATCCGATAAAGGAAGGAGAATTTATATGCCTAAATTGCGAAAAATGTTAGGAAGTGCTGATTCGCCCTATATTCTGCCACTGATGAAATTAATTGAGACACAAAACAAAACAACAATAGCAAATTGGTGTATTGACTATGCAGCAAAGTATTTTCTGCCAATCTATGAAAAATCCTATCCGAAAGACGAGAGGCTTATCAATGCGCTGCAGGCTTCCAAGGATCTGATTATGGGCAATATAAAAGCTGCAGATGCAAAAAAGATAATAAAAGAAGCTACTGCAGCCGCAAAAGAGGCAGAGGAAAATCCAGCGGCTTGTGCAGCAGCAAAAGCAGTGGGACAGGCAGCAGGAGCAATCTATACTCCTACCCATTCTTTAGGCCTTGCCTTCTATGGAGCCGCTGCGATTGCTTACGACCGTGTTGGTGTTTTAGAAACTGCTGAAGTTTATGAGCAGATTGCTTCTGAAGAATGTGCTAAGTTAGAGGCGGCTTTACGAAAGATTTATGTTGAAAACGAACCTAATCCGGTAAAAATAAATTGGTATTGCTAATCTATCATTCGCTGCTAAAGAAATGTATCGTTTTACGATAGGAACTTATTTCTTTTTAAGGGCTTATTATTCTAATTGGGAGCCATATTTATCCTGAGTCAGCTCTTATTACCAAGGCTTAGAGCCTCATTATTCTAACTTTAAATGAACACATAACCCAAGGTTATAATATGAGAGAGAAATATACAAAACTATAGTACATTAGCTTGACAAAGCGAAGTACTGTTGCTACAATAATTAGTAAATTTAAATCAGGAAGGCGAGCAAGACTGCGAATCCGGAAATGGAGTATCTTATGAGAAAGATGGTTTTATCTATTTTGGTAGAAAACACTGCTGGTGTACTTAGCCGTGTGTCTGGTCTCTTTAGTAGGAGAGGCTATAATATTGATAGTTTGACCGTTGGTGAAACTGAGAATCCTGCATTTTCTAGGATGACGGTTGTTGTAAATGGAGAGGAACAAATCTTAGAGCAGATTAGAAATCAACTTCAAAAACTTGAAGATGTCGTGGAGATAAAAGAATTACATAGTGAAGAATCCGTTTGCCGGGAGTTAATTCTGGTAAAAGTTCAAGCAGGGGAAGCGGAACGTAAAGATGTAATTGCAGTAGCGGATATTTTCCGGGCTAAGATAGTTGACGTAGCCAAAGAATCGTTGATGATTGAGCTGACGGGAAATCAGGCAAAGATTGATGCATTTATAAAGTTATTGGATGGTTTTAAAATTTTAGAAATTGTGAGAACTGGTATTACCGGATTACCTAGAGGCTCCGGTGATATCGCAGATTACGTATAATTAGGTATGCCCGCTTGTTTAGTTTGAGTGCTTAACAGGTTGAACATAGAATAAAGTAATTTTATTTAGGAGGATAATAGAATGGCAAAGATTTATTACCAGCAGGATTGTAACCTTTCTCTACTTGAGGGAAAAACGGTAGCTGTCATCGGCTACGGCAGCCAAGGACATGCGCATGCACTTAACATGAAGGAGTCCGGTGTACATGTTATTATCGGCTTATATGAAGGAAGTAAGTCATGGGCTAAGGCGGAAGCGGCAGGCTTGGAAGTATATACGGCAGCAGAAGCGGCAAAGAAGGCAGATGTGATTATGATCCTTATCAATGATGAGAAGCAGGCACAGATGTATAAAGAGTCTATTGAGCCAAACTTGGAAGCAGGAAATGCATTAATGTTTGCTCATGGTTTTGCGATTCATTTTGGTCAGATTATTCCTCCTAAGGATGTCGATGTATTAATGATTGCTCCAAAGGGTCCTGGACATACTGTAAGGGGTCAATACTTAGAGGGGCAGGGAGTACCTTGCTTAATTGCGGTTCATCAGGATGCTACAGGTAAGGCACATGATTTAGGTCTTGCTTATGCACTTGCTATCGGTGGTGCAAGAGCAGGTGTTCTTGAGACAACCTTCCGTGAAGAGACGGAGACTGACCTTTTTGGTGAGCAGGCGGTACTTTGCGGTGGTGTTACAGCATTAATGAAGTGTGGTTTTGAAGTTCTTGTGGAAGCTGGATATGAGCCGGAAAGTGCATACTTTGAGTGTATTCATGAGATGAAGTTGATTGTTGACTTAATCAACGAGAGCGGTTTTGCAGGTATGAGATATTCTATCTCCAATACAGCAGAATACGGTGACTATATGACTGGACCAAAGATTATTACAGAAGACACTAAAAATGCGATGCGCCAGGTTTTAAAAGATATTCAGGAAGGTGTATTTGCACGTAATTGGTTACTTGAGAACCAGATTGGCTGTACAAACTTTAATGCAAGAAGAAGAATGGAATCGGAGCATCAGCTTGAGAAAGTTGGCGCCGAGTTAAGAAGCTTGATGAGCTGGACTCAGAAGAAAAAGTTAATCGATAACTAAAATTCTGCTTATATCAAATCATACCCAAATATATTCTAAAGGATAATTTTATCAAGATTATTCCTTAAGCAAAACAACTCAGGTAAATCTTAGAAAGCACAATGCTTTTTGAAGGTTCACTTGAGTTGTTTTTGTGTTATAAATAATTATATTCCGAAGACGCATCCATTCTTCTTGTATTTTTGACTATTTTTTATAATAGAAGCAGGCATTTTCTGTAGGAAAAAGATATTGCGAGTTCAGGTATATCATGGTATCCTATGTTAGCGATAAAGGTTTGTTTAGAGAAATCAAGAAGCGGGAAGCAGGCTTGCCCGTAATTGTTATTATAAGGTGCGTAAAGCGTCAGAATTGAGGATAGAATGGCTAGGTCGAATACAAAGGATATGACACAGGGAAATCCAACCAAATTAATACTTTTCTTCTCACTCCCATTGCTGATAGGAAATGTAGTCCAACAATTATACAATATGACAGATACCATTATTGTGGGGCAGTGTCTTGGAGCGAATGCATTGGCAGCGGTAGGAACAACCGGGCCGCTTAGTTTTTTAATTTTAGGTTTTGTGATTGGAATAACAGGCGGAATTGCAGTAATTGCCGCTCAGCGATTTGGTGCAAAAGATGAGGATGGGTTAAAACGTTCCGTAGCTACTTCAATTATGCTGGGAATTTTTATTACTATCGTTATTACCATACTGGCGGTACTGCTTGCAAAACCATTATTACGTTTAATTAATACACCGGATACAATTTTGCAAGAGGCATATGAATATATTGTAGTAATTTTTCTGGGTGTATTTTCTTGTATGCTCTATAACATGGTAGCGTGCTTGCTTCGGGCAATTGGAGATAGCAAGACTCCGTTATATTTTCTGGCGGTTTCTTCCGCTTTAAATATAGGGCTGGATTTTTTATTTATTCTAACTTTTAATATGGGAGTTGCAGGAGCAGCCTGGGCGACTGTATTATCGCAGTTTTTATCTGGTCTTGCCTGCGTTATTTATGCTTTTGTGAAATATCCAATGCTTCATTTATCAAAGA
Source organism: Bacillota bacterium (assembly GCA_023457255.1). Taxonomy (GTDB): domain Bacteria; phylum Bacillota; class Clostridia; order Lachnospirales; family Lachnospiraceae; genus Lachnoclostridium. The sequence continues at coordinate 99,501 of JAEWMB010000026.1, forward strand.
AAGATTTTCACTTTGATATAAGATTTGCTTGGAAACATTTGCAGATTGGATTACCTATGGCATTTCAATTCTCTATCACAGCAATTGGTGTAATTATTCTGCAGGGTGCTCTTAACCTTTTTGGAGAAGCTAAGATTGCAGCATTTACTGCTGGAGCTAAAGTTGAACAGTTAGTAACTCAACCGGCTGGAACTTTTGGTGTTACAATGGCTAATTATGCAGGGCAGAATTTAGGGGCAAATCGAATTGACCGAATTAAAGTTGGTGTTAGAAAATGTACTATGCTAACTCTTACTTTTGCGGTACTGGCAATGATACTGCTGCAAATTTTCTCAAAGCCATTGCTTTATTTATTTGATGTAGGTGATAACCCGGTAATCATGGATGCAGCGCTGATGTATTTAAGACTATGCTCCATCTTTTTCCCATTCTTATTCCTGATTTTTGTTTACCGGAATGTATTACAGGGAGTTGGAAGAAGTTTTATGCCTTTAATGGCAGGAGTTTTTGAATTAGTAGCTCGTTCTGCCGCCGCCTTCTTACTTCCCGGACTCATTGGATACGCAGGCATATGCCTTGCAGGGCCTGCAGCCTGGGTAGCCGCCGCCGTTTTATTATTTGTATCTTATCATATTGTTATTAAGCAGGTAGAGAAACAATATTTAAGAAAAAAGAGTTCCTCTATTGACAAACTTTCTCGATAGGGTATAATTAATTGTGTGCATATGCACAATTAATCCGAATTATTGTTAGCTTACCGGCAGCAGTGAGTGCGTAGTTCTGCAAAGATTTACTTGCCAAAGAAGTGGCTGTGCATTTTTTGCTAGTGTGGTAAGGGTTTAATGGGAGTAAATATGCCTAGAAACGGAGTATGCAGGCGGGTGTGTGCGGATTTTCAGAATACGGTATTTACACCTGCAAGCGGAAAAAAAGAGTATGTAAAATTGAATGTAGAAGAATTGGAAGCGCTGCGGCTTTGCGACCTTGAAGGGTTAGAACAAGAAGATGCAGCAGGAAGAATGCAGGTATCAAGAGGTACCTTTCAACGTATTCTATACTCAGCAAGAAAAAAAAGTGCAGAGGCATTATGCGAAGCAAAAGGCGTTTTGGTTGAGGGTGGTAATTACTCCATAGCAACCTCGCATTGCGACTGCAAAAAGCGATGTAAAGCCTGTAAGATGGGAAAGGAAGAAAACCATAAAGAGGATACACCGTAAGAATCTAGAACATGAAGGAGATAGTATATGAGCGAACAAGTATATGAACAACAAAGCAGCTGTTCCAGCAATTGCAGCAGTTGCAGCTCCAATTGCAGTTCAAGAAAACCATCAAAAGAAGACTTTTTAGCACCGATGAATCAATACAGTCGTGTAAAGAAAGTAATTGGTATTGTAAGCGGGAAGGGTGGTGTCGGAAAATCCACCGTAACATCTTATCTAACAGTTCTTATGAATCGTATGGGTTATAAGACTGCTGTTTTAGATGCAGATATTACCGGACCCTCTATTCCGAAAGCATTCGGAATTCATAAGAAGGCAGAAGCCAATGAGCTTGGTATCCTGCCTGCTATCACAAAAAATGGAATTGAAGTGATGTCCGTTAACTTATTGCTAGAGGATGAAGAAACTCCGGTTGTTTGGAGGGGGCCTGTAATAGCAGGAACGGTAAAACAGTTTTGGTCTGACGTAGTATGGGGGGAGGTTGACTACTTATTTGTCGATATGCCGCCAGGAACCGGTGATGTTCCGCTTACCGTATTTCAGTCGCTTCCTTTGGATGGTATTATTATTGTTACTAGTCCTCAGGAATTAGTATCTATGATAGTTTCCAAAGCAGTTAATATGGCAAATGCTATGGATATTAAAACCTTAGGTTTTATAGAAAATTATTCTTATTTGGAATGTCATAATTGCAAAGAGAAGATTAGTGTATTTGGAGAAAGTCATATCGATGAAATCTCAGCAAAATTCGGTGTGCCGGTGCTTGCTAAATTACCGATTAATCCGGAGATTGCAAAGACAATTGATGCAGGTAAGGCAGAGGAGCTGCAAGGAGATTGGCTTGATGAGGCTGCCAAGACACTTGAAAGGCTACTTCCGGTAGAGTCTAAAGCAAAAAATAAAAAGAAAATTGCGGTAACAACAGACGAGAATCAAAATGTTTTCCAGCATTTTGGACATTGTGAAACCTTTACTGTGTTTGAGGTTGAGGGAGATTCACTAAAAGTTAAGAGTACCCTTAGGAATTCAGGCAGCGGTCATGCTGCAACGGTAGAGTTATTAAAAGAAATGGGCGTTAATGTTGTAATCTGTGGAGGGATTGGAAGTGCTGCCATGGGGCTTCTCATGGATGAAGATATTCTTGTAATTCCCGGTATGCAAGGTGATATCGAGGTTGCGGTTGCCTCTTTCTTAGATGGAGCTGCCAAGCCATCTACGGAAGCGAATTGTGATCACCACACTCATGAAGAGGGAGAGCACAATTGCCAAAGCGGCAGCTGTTCCTGTGGCGGCTGTCATTAACAAGAAGTAGATTCTAAAGTAAAATTTAGAAGATATTAAAGCTGAAATATTTTTAAATCAGAAAATGTATTGGCAAAATATAATCTACTTGTTTGTTGACATATGAAAATAGATGTAGTATAGTATGTAAGGAATTAAACTTCGGTAGGTGAGGCTACCGCAGGGATATGGATTGCTACCGCGAAATAATGGAGACACTATTAGTTGGTTAGCAGGTTGTGTCGAATCAAGGCATAACCTAATGCAATTTCAAGGCATCCAATGTATGCCATGCCCTGCGATGCTAAAGCTTGAACGGTTAATTATTACGATGAAATGAATTCGTAAGCCTTGTTCTTTTGCCGAAGATTTTGGTAAGTGAACAGGGCTTTTTTGTTGTAATGAATCCAGGGATAGAAAGATTGTGCGGCAAAGAGGAGTCTCTATTTTATAAATAGAAAGAGAGGTGAGGAGAATGGACGATGGCAGTTGCAGTAGTAACGGCATAAAACCAAAGCAGCGTAGCGTCAAGGGGAATCAGTATAATAAGAAAGCAAAGTCACTGATTATCTTAAATGCGCAGGGAGTATGCGCAAAGGTAGAGGTTGAATTGACATTGTCTATTCTCCTTGGCGTGCAATAGAGGGTGGGACACAATAGGATGTCTCCGGTTTTATGCCAACTTGATTGAAAATGACAGGAGGGCATAACCATGCAAGAAAAAGTAATACAGTTATTAGAAAGTAAATGTTACAATGAGTTGAAACTATATTTGGAAGCTTTAAACAGTGCTGATATTGCACAGATTCTAAGTGAAGTAAAAAACGAAGATATGATTTTACTTTACCGTTTCTTATCAAAAGATACGGCAGTAGAAACCTTCTCCTATATGGAAACTGAGCTTCAGGAACGTTTGATTCATGCAATGACAGACAAAGAGTTACACGATGTTACGACTAAGCTCTTCTTAGATGATACTGTTGATTTAATTGAGGAGATGCCGGCGAATATTGTGAAAAGAATATTAAAGCAAGCTCATCCGGAGCAACGAAAATTAATCAATGAATTCTTACAATATTCTTCCGATAGTGCCGGCAGTGTGATGACTATTGAGTTTATTGATCTAAAGGCAACGATGACGGTTGACGAAGCATTCACAAAGATTCGGAAGATTGGCCTTAATAAAGAAACAATCTATACCTGCTATGTTCTTGATGATAGCAGAAGGTTACAAGGAATTGTTACGGTAAAGGACTTGCTCCTAAGTTCGAACGACACTATTCTATCGGAAATCATGGAGACAAATTTAATTACAGCAAATACGCATGAGGATAAAGAGGAGGTAGTAAGAAAATTTGATAAATATGATTTTCTTGCACTGCCTGTTGTAGATCAGGAATTTAGGCTGGTAGGCATTATCACCATAGATGATGCAATCGATGTCATACAGGAGGAGAATACGGAGGACTTTGAGAAAATGGCAGCACTGGCACCATCAGAGGATACGTATTTTAGAACCTCCGTATTTCAACATGCTAAGAACCGTATCGTGTGGCTGCTGGTATTAATGCTTTCAGCTACGATAACGGGAGCATTGATTACGAAATACGAGAATGCCTTCAAAGCGATTCCTTTATTAGTTGCATTTATTCCAATGTTAATGGATACCGGCGGAAATTGTGGTTCTCAGAGTTCCACACTTGTGATTCGTGGTATGGCTCTTGATGAAATCCGTTCGAAAGACCTTTTCCGGGTGTTATTTAGAGAAGTTCGTGTCGCCCTCTTAGTAGGAGTAATGCTCGGTTCTGTCAATGCGTTACGTATTTTAATTCAGTATAAAGATCCTGTATTAGCGATAGTTGTAGGTCTTACCTTAGTTGCTACGGTATGCTTATCAAAAGCTTTGGGGTGTATGCTTCCTATGATTGCAAAGCGTTTTAAATTTGATCCGGCATTAATGGCAGCCCCTTTAATTACTACAATCGTAGATACTTGTTCTATTTTGATTTATTTTTCCATTGCGATGAGAATCATGAACTTATAGAGTTATAGATAGATTAAAGAAGCCCCCTTTCCTGAGCGGGGCTTCCTTGATACCACATTTGAAATCCGATAGGATTTAATTTTATATTTTTGATGTATCATAGTTATTTTTTGTTTCTGTTAAGAAACTTCGTTATCCTTTATATTTAATTGATAAGAAGCAGGTTCTACTTTAATATGCACCTTATCAATTCTATTTTTTTCAACTTTTAAAACGGTATAGGTTATATTATTTTCAGTAATTTGTTCCTCCTGCTCCGGCAGATGGTCTAACAGATGAATAATGTGACCGGCTATGGAGTCATAATCCTCTGAATTTAAGGATAAACCAATAAAATCATTTATTTCATATAACTTTGCAGAACCGTCGGCAAGGTATTCGTTTTCACTAAGCTTTGTAATGGCATCTTCTTCATCATAGTCATATTCGTCACGGATTTCTCCAACGATTTCCTCAAGTAAGTCTTCCATTGTAATTAAACCGGCGGTTGCACCATATTCATCCAAAACGATTGCCATCGGTAACGATTCTTTTCGCATTTCACTTAACAGTTCACTGATTTTTTTATATTCATAGGTGTAATGAGGTTCCCGCATATAATCGCGTATATTAAATTCGTTATAATCACCACGGAAAAAGAAAACATCCTTCAAATTGATGATACCAATAATATTGTCCCGGCTTTCATCGTATACAGGCATTCTTGAGTACTGCTCTTCCCGGAAGATTTCAATCAATTGAGCATAAGACATATCTACACTTGTAAAAGCCATATTTATTCTAGGAACCATGACATCCTTTGCAAGAGAGTCTCCGAAATCTACTACATTGGTAATCATTTTTCTTTCTTCACTTTCGATTACACCTTCTTCATGGCTGACATCTACGATAGTACGAAGTTCATTTTCTGTCATTGTAGTGTATTTTTTATTAGGATTAGCACGCATAAGAAACAAAATCAGATAAGATATCTTATTTACAATGTAAATTACCGGCGTGAGAATCTGTGTCATGAAATAGATAACCGGAGCGTAAACAAAAGCTAAATTTTCAGCATAGATAGTTGCAAGTGTCTTAGGGGTAATCTCACCAAAGATAAGGATTAACAGGGTTAATATACCGGTTGCATAGCCTACGGCTTTATTGTCCCATATCGAAATCGCCAGAGCTGTAGCTAACGAAGAAGCAGTTAGGTTTACAACATTATTGCCGATTAAGATGGCACTGAGCATCTTCCCAGGGTTTTCAATTAATGTGCTGACAGTTTTCGCACCCTTTACTCCCTGGTCTACCATACTTCGAATACGAAGTTTATTTACAGTGGTGAGGGAGGTCTCTGCAGATGAGAAAAATGCGGACAATAGTAACAAGAAAAACAACACGACTAGCTGCGTGGCGACGGGGTCCAAAGAATCATCTCCTTATAATAAAAAATATTCCATATTGCTATGGAGTAGTGTTATGAACAATGTTCATATGGTGTGTGAATAATGTATATCTTCCCAGCAAATGATACGCAAAGAGCAGGCTCCGGATGCTCTTTTTTTATTGGTTGAATCAGAAGCTATATTAAATTATATTAGAAAGCTTTCCTTATGTCAAGATTATGTAATAGAGCAAATAGAGTGAGCCTTCCTTGATAAAGATAACATTGTTAGTTTTTGTGGAAAAATTACCATGTGTATGATATACTGAAAATTGTTGGTGAAAATACCAGAAAATTAAAAGGCAATCTCGGGCATATTGTTGCCACCGTTTGTTTCAAACATCTTGATTATTTGTTGACGTGCCATAGCACGTAGATAGGAGAATAGGATGAAGCACGAAGTAATTGATATTAAATTGGATGGATATGAGCTTTCAGAGAATGCAAAGCTTTATACTTATGTATTAGATAACACACCTCAGGTGGATAGTAATAGAATACGGCCTGCCGTCATTATTTGTCCGGGGGGCGGATACGGCAGAACTTCTGACCGTGAAGCAGAACCGATTGCGATTCAATATCTTGCAGCAGGATTTCATGCCTTTGTTCTTCGCTATCATGTAGCACCTGTGGAATATCCGGTTGCCTTGCTAGAGCTTGCAGCAAGTGTTAAGATGGTAAGGCAGCGTGCAGAGGAGTGGCATGTGGATCCGGAATGCATTGTTGTCTCAGGGTTTAGTGCGGGCGGGCACTTAGCTGGGAGTCTTGGGGTATTTTGGACAGAAGACTTTCTATCGAAAACTCTGCAAACCACGAAAGAGATGTTAAAACCAAACGGATGTGTACTATGTTATCCGGTGATTACCTCAGGAGAGTATGCACATCGGGACTCTTTCTTACGCCTTCTTGGAAATCAGTATGATTCTTTGTTAGATAATATGTCGTTAGAAAACCAAGTGAATAAAAACATGCCCCCGGTATTTTTATGGCATACCTATACCGATGCCTCGGTACCTGTGGAAAATTCCCTGCTGCTTTTAAATGCGCTTCGGAGGAACAAGATCTCCGCTGAATTTCATATGTATCCGGTTGGAAGCCATGGTCTGGCATTAGCAAACGAAGAGACTAAGAATTCGGATGGCCGTGGTGTCACCAAAGAATGTCAGGGCTGGATTCACCTTGCAACAGATTGGGTACGCAGATTGGGGGACAAATCATGTTAGAGCTAAAAAATGTGTCCTTTGGTGTATCCGGGGAAACAAACAAAGACATATTAAAAAACATTAATTTAACGATAGGCGATCATAAATTTATTGCAATTACCGGGCCAAATGGCGGTGGTAAATCTACACTTGCCAAAATAATCATAGGGATTGAAAAGCCAACCTCCGGACAGATTTTGTTCGATGGACAAGATATCACGGAGCTAAGCATTACAGATCGAGCAAGGGCAGGTATTGGATTTGCATTTCAGCAGCCGGTCAGGTTTAAGGGAATTACAGTCAAGGATTTAATTACGTTAGCTGCCGGAAATAATATCAGTACAGCCAAAGCTTGTGAATATCTTTCCGAGGTAGGGCTTTGTGCAAAAGATTACATCAACCGTGAAGTAAATGCGAGCCTTTCCGGGGGTGAATTAAAGCGTATTGAGATTGCTACAATTATCGCCAGAAAAACGAAGCTTTCCGTATTTGATGAACCAGAAGCGGGAATTGACCTATGGAGCTTTCACAATCTGATTCGAGTATTTGAGAAGATGCATGAGGAGATTCATGGTTCTATTGTCATTATTTCACATCAGGAGCGTATTCTGAATATTGCAGATGACATTATTGTAATTGCAAATGGAAGTATAGTAGAAGTAGATGAAAAAGAAAAAATCTTACCGAAACTATTAAGTGAAGCACCAAGCTGCAAGTTTTATAAGGAGGAGGCATAAGTAATGGATGCAATACAAAAAGAATTGCTCTTACAGGTGGCTGACCTCCACGGGGTTCCGCAGGGAGCTTATAATTTAAGAGTAAATGGACAAGGTGCAGGCAGAAATACTACAGAACATATCGATATTGTTACAAAAACAGATAAACCGGGAATTGACATCCTGGTAAAGCCAGGAACTAAGAATGAGAGTATCCATATTCCGGTTGTATTAAGTCAGAGTGGTTTGACAGAATTAGTTTATAATGACTTCTTTATTGGAGAAGATTCCGATGTTACAATCGTGGCAGGCTGCGGTATTCATAATGGTGGCTCTGATAAGGCGGAACATGATGGAGTGCATAGCTTTTTCATAGGAAAAAATGCAAAAGTAAAATATGTTGAGAAGCATTATGGGTCCGGAGATGGAAGCGGTGAGAGAATCTTGAATCCTCAGACCATTATTCATATTGAAGAGGGCGGTTACATGGAGATGGAAACCGTTCAAATCAAAGGTGTAGACTCAACTGTCCGTACCACAAAGGCAACCCTAGAAGATAAGGCAACCTTAGTTATTAAAGAAAAGATAATGACTCATGGAAGACAGTATGCAAAGACCGATTTTGAAGTGAACTTAAATGGAGAGGATTGCGGAGCTAATGTAATCTCACGCGCTGTTGCAAAGGAAGATTCCCACCAAATTTTCTTATCAAAAATCAATGGAAACAATAAGTGCTATGGGCATACTGAGTGTGATGCAATCTTGATGGATCACGGTAGTGTTAGTGCGATACCGGAAATCACTGCAAATCACTTAGAGGCTAGCCTTATTCATGAAGCGGCAATTGGTAAGATTGCCGGAGAGCAGATTACGAAGCTGATGACGCTTGGATTAACGGAGGCGGAGGCGGAAGCGCAGATTGTAAATGGATTCTTAAAGTAAGGGAATTTTATAAAAGGTATCTTGATAAGATATTCAGGTAATCTTAAGTAAAACGAGACAGGGATTAACTATGAGAACTATTAACTAACTCATAGTTAATCCCTGTCTTGTTTTCTATTTTTAATATTCCGATTTTCACACCTGATAATGAAGATAGGAAAAATCCGCATAATCTTCACCAAAAGTAGTGGATGGAGTATACGTATAAAGTCCTAAGCAGGTTCCGACAAAACCTCCGGCCCGTTCTGTACTAAGCAGGCTTGCATCAACATTGGATAAAAGTTTTTCATAATTCTTACCCTGATAAGAATAATAAAAACTAAGATGTAATCCCCTTTCAATCACCCGAAGATATTCCGGAATTCTTGGCAGTATTTTTTCTATTATAATCTTTTCATTACCAGCCTCACAAGCAATTAAGGTAATGGTTGGCAAAGTGCTTTTTCTAAAGCAAAAGCGATAATGGTAATGATTGTTTTGCATTAATATAATACCGGCTTCGCTGGATTCATTCGTTAGCGTTGCAGTTACCTTCGTATCCAAACAATAGTTGATATCTGTTTGCCGCACAAAGAGAGCAGTCGGAGAATCTTCCGAATTTAGTTTAACAGAAGAGGCATAGAGGCGAAGGCCCTCTTTCCCTCCCATCTTATAATATGCTTCCTTGGGATTTCTTAAGTACATAAAATATGGGGGCAATTTTTTCCGGCTAAAGTGTTCTTTCAGTTCCCTGCAGGATGGAGAGTATCCATTTGCTGACTGAGCGGATTTGTTACCGGAGGTAATCTGGTATGTATCTGCAATACGTTCAGTACTATAAACAGCTTCTTTTAAGATACTGCCGCCTTGCTTATCCTTATTCCAAGGTATTAATACGCTCTGCTCTAAAAGTCCAACTCCGGGACTTACGACCGGCCAGCCGTCTTCCCATTGGATTGGTGCTATAAAAGTTTCTCTTCCCAGCAGACAATATCCGTTGCATGGCCTGCTTGCTAATAATACCATAAACCAATCGCCTTCTTGTGTTTCTACAAGATCAGCATGACCGGTGTTAATAGTCCAGTAATGTTTACCTAGATGCCGATGTGTAAAAATAGGGTTTCTTTTGCATCCATCGAACCTCTCTGTAATTGACCGGCTTCTTGCCATCGTAATGGCATGATTTAGACCGGTACCTCCTTCTGCAATCATCAGATAGTACCAACCATCTTTTTTATACAAATGAGGTCCTTCTGCCCATTCTACTCCGCTTAGAGCCCCATGCCAGATAGCATAGGATTGCCCAATTAACTCCATCGCAGATAGATTTAGTTCCTGAACATAAATTTCATTATCACCGAAAAAAGCGGCTCCTTCTCTTCGTCCTTTGGTACCACAATAATAACATCTTCCATCCTCATCAAAAAAGAGAGAAGGATCAATGCCATCAGCCCCGTTAAGATAATGGGGTGCAGACCAAGGTCCTTGTGGATTCGTTGCTGTTACAATGAAATTTCCGCCATGAGATACATTGGTGGTAATCATATAAAAAACGCCATTGTGATGGCGAATGGTAGGGGCGTAGATACCTCCGCTATGACGGGAAGCTGTCAAATCCAATTGTTCTTTGGTAGTTAAGATATTAGCGATTTGCTCCCAATGGATTAAATCGGTACTGTGAAATAGCGGAACACCTGGAAAATAAGCAAATGTTGAATTTACGAGGTAATAATCCTGCCCAACACGCACAATAGACGGATCTGGGTAAAAGCCAGATAATATTGGATTGTTCACTTGTATTTGCTTCATGATCACATTTCCTTTCAAGAAAATATTTCGGACATCATACGTGCTAAAGTAATAAGCACAAGTAGTTTGTTCCATGAAAATGCCGGCATATTAAAATGTAAATCTAGGGGTATCTTTTGATATGGAAAAAGATAGAGTTTATAAAGGAACTATCCTATATTGCATACAAGCATATTACAAATCATACCTTAATTTGAATAAAATGTAAATATACTATGTTTTTAGGACGACTTATAAGAATACTTCTTATTGATAAAGCTTGCAGCCTTTGGATATGTTTTATGGAGATTTAGAACAGGAAGTCATTTAGACTTTATCAAATAATTGGCACAATATGATAGGAACATAGCAATATTTGAAATGCTTATCTACTCGATTCATCATAATCTATTGTTAGAATAAAAAATAATACTATTTTCACGATAAAACATGTTTTATTGAAGAAGTTAAAGTAGTTATCTTATTCACGACAAAAGAGACAGCTTGCCGGCTCGTCTTGTGTTAAACATACGGGAAAGAGTAGCATTTATTAAATTCAAATCAGGGAGGAACCTACCATGACAGCAGAGAAGATACAGAAAGAATTTAAACAACGGGCAAAAGAGCTAGTAAAGAAAATGACACTGGAAGAAAAAGTATTTCAAACCTTACATTCCGCACCGGCGATTCCAAGATTAGGTATTAAAGCGTATAATTATTGGAATGAAGCGTTACACGGAGTCGCAAGAGCTGGTGTAGCCACAGTGTTTCCACAAGCAATCGGTTTAGCAGCAACATTTGATGAGGACTTAATTGAAGAGATTGCCGATACAATATCAACGGAAGGAAGAGGTAAGTTTAATGCTCAGCAAAAATATGGGGATTATGATATTTACAAAGGATTGACCTTCTGGTCGCCGAATGTAAATATCTTTCGTGATCCGCGCTGGGGACGTGGACACGAAACCTTTGGGGAAGATCCGTTTTTAAGCGGTACCTTAGGAGGGCGTTTTGTCGACGGTATCCAGGGAAAGGATGAAAACTATTTAAAGGCGGCAGCGTGTGCAAAACACTATGCAGTTCACTCTGGGCCAGAAGATATTAGACATAGTTTTAATGCTGAAGTTTCGGAAAAGGATTTGCGTGAAACTTATCTGCCGGCTTTTAAGAAACTTGTAAAAGAGCATAAGGTGGAAGCCGTAATGGGAGCTTATAATCGTACCAACGGAGAACCATGCTGCGGAAGCAAAAGGCTTTTGGAGGACATCCTACGTGGAGAATGGGAATTTGAGGGCCATGTAACCTCGGATTGCTGGGCAATTAAAGATTTTCATGAGCATCATATGGTAACTGCAAATGCAGTAGAGTCAGTAGCTTTGGCTATGAATCGTGGCTGCGATTTAAACTGTGGAAATCTCTATGTAAATCTTCTTCAGGCCGTAAGAGAAGGTTACGTAAAAGAAGAGACAATTGATACGGCATTGATACGTCTCTTTACGACAAGAATGAAACTCGGATTATTTGAGGAAGAAGACAAGATACCATTTAATTCTATAACTTATGACCAGGTAGATACGAAATTAAGCAAAGAGCTTAATTTCAGAGCCTCAAAAAAATGTGTTGTACTATTAAAAAATAAAGATAATTTGCTTCCTCTTAACACAAAGGAAATTACCTCCATCGGGGTAATCGGTCCGAATGCGGATAACCGAAATGCTTTGGTAGGTAATTATGAGGGAACTGCCTCCGAATATATTACAATATTAGAAGGAATCAAACAGATGGTGCCTCAAGAGGTAAGAGTATATTTCTCGGAAGGCTGCCATTTGTATAAAAAGAAGATCTCCAACTTAGGTCAAGAAAATGACCGTATTGCTGAGGTACGTGCTGTTTGTGAGCATAGCGACGTAGTGATTGCCTGTATGGGGCTTGACCCAGGTTTAGAAGGAGAAGAGGGGGATCAGGGGAATCAGTTTGCAAGTGGAGATAAAAAAACTCTGGGGCTTCCTGGAATTCAAGAGGAAGTCTTAAAGACAATTTATGAATGCGGAAAACCTGTTATATTAATTTTACTTTCCGGCAGTGCCTTGGCAATCCCTTGGGCGGATGAGCATATACCTGCTATTTTACAGGGATGGTATCCCGGGGCACAAGGAGGCAGGGCTGTTGCAGAATTGATTTTTGGATATGCTAATCCGGAAGGAAAGCTTCCGGTCACATTTTATCGCACCACGGAGGAGCTGCCTGAGTTTACGGATTATTCTATGAAAAATCGTACTTATCGTTATATGAAGCAGGAAGCACTCTATCCGTTTGGTTATGGATTAAGTTATACAACTTTTGAGCATACCTTGCTCCGTATCAATACGGAAACACTGAAAAGAGGCTGTAATATTGAGTGTGCAGTCCGGGTAAAAAACACCGGTAACTATGAAGGTGCGGCAACAATACAAGCATATGTAAAATATCACGGAGAAGATGCACCAAATTGTCAGCTAAAAGCTCTTAAAAAAGTGAATCTGCTCCCGGGAGAAGAAAGAGAACTCATTCTTGAAATGAAGGACAGAGCTTTTGCTTTGTATAATGAAGAAGGTGAATTTATCTTAAATAAAGGGGATTATACGTTGTACCTGGGAGATTCACAACCGGATGCAAGAAGTATTGGGTTAACCGGAGTGGAGCCGGTCAAAATTTCGCTACATGCACCGCAAAGTGTCTTTCTTGGAGAGTAAAAGAGCGGCTAACTTAATTGGTGAAAACAAGTAAAAAGTAATTGAATATGATAGAAAGAAAAGAAAGATAGCTAGAATTTTCGAAGATGCATTTTATCTGGGAAAAGGGAAGGTTATCTTTTCTTTTTCCTGAACATAGGAATATAACCGAAGGTAAAATTTACTTGACAATAAAAGACAGGTGTAATATAGTATAATCAATATTTAGATAGATATCTAAATGATAGATCATGTAAAATCTTTGCATCCAGGGAAGGAGAGTACAATGCTTGCAATAAAAAATTATTCAAAGATTTATAAAGGAAATAAAAAAGCGGTGGATCATCTTAGCCTTACCGTTGCGGCAGGTGATATCTATGGTTTTATCGGGCACAATGGTGCAGGTAAAACGACAACCTTACGTGCTGTGGCTGGAGTTCTTGATTTTGAAGAAGGTGATATCCTAATTGACGGTGTATCGATAAAGAAGGATCCGGTAGGGTGTAAAAAGAAGATGGCGTACATACCCGACAATCCGGACTTGTATGAACATCTTACGGGGATTGCATATCTGAATTTTATTGGTGATTTATTCGAAGTTGGGAAGAAACAGAGAGAAGACCGAATCAAGAGGTATGGAGATATCTTTGAGATAACCGGAAACCTTGGAGATTCCATTGCCTCCTATTCTCACGGTATGAAGCAAAAACTTGCAATCATCTCAGCGCTAATTCACGAGCCTAAATTAATGTTACTTGATGAACCCTTTGTTGGCTTAGATCCAAAGGCGGCTCATCAGTTAAAGCAGATTATGATACAGATGTGCCAAAACGGAAGTGCTATATTCTTCTCCACTCATGTTCTTGAGGTAGCTGAGAAATTGTGTAATAAAATTGCAATTATTAAAGGTGGTAAGTTAATCGCTTCCGGAACTACCGGCGAGGTTAAGGGAAATCAAAGTCTCGAAGAAGTATTTATGGAACTAATCGAGGAATAAGCCGTTTATACAAGAATTGGAGGAAGCTATGAAGCAGGTGTGGACACTTACAAGGATGCAGCTTGGTTCTGCATTTGAATTCTTAAACATGAAGCGAAGCAAAAACAGAAAGAAGAATATCAGCGTTACTACAATTTTAGTGCTTGGCTTTTTGATGTTTACTTTTTTATCAGGAACTTATAGTTTTATGATGGGGACTGCTCTTAGGTCATTTGGAGAACTTGATGTTTTACCGGGACTATTTATGGCCGTGACATGCCTTATGATTTTGTTTACCTCCATATATAAGGTAAAAGGAGTTTTGTTTGGATTTAAAGATTATGATATCGTCATGTCTCTACCGGTGAAATCATGGGTTGTGGTGGCAAGCCGGTTAATGCTGCTTTATCTCATTAATATGGTGTTTGTGCTTGCTTTCTTAGTCCCTAATCATATTATCTATGGTATTATGGCGAAACCATCACCGGCCTTTTACGTATTATCCATGATATCATTGCTTTTTGTCCCAATCATTCCGATTATCATCGCTTCGATACTTGGAGTTATTATAGCGGTAATATCTGCGGGATTTAAACATAGTAATATCATCCATACAATTTTGATGTTTGTTTCCATATTACTTGTCTTTGTGGTTAGTTTTCAAATGCAGGGAGAAAGTCAGATTGCAGAATTCGGGACATTAATTCGAGATAAGATGGTAGAAGTATATCCGCTGGCCGGCTGGTATCTAAAAGGGATTATTCAGCATGATATTCTTTCTTATGCAGTTTTTTTAGTCATTTCTTTTCTGGCTATGATTGTATTTTCCATAATTGTCGGCCGGTATTTTAAATGGATGAATACTGCGATGAGTGCAAAAAAGACAACTTCCAAGTATCAAGTTAAGGAATTAAAGAGAAGCGGGCAATTAAAATCATTATACCAAAAAGAAGCAAAACGTTATTTCTCCTGCACCATCTATGTGTTTAACACTGGCTTTGGTTTAGTTTTAATGCTGATTGGTGCGATTGCATTGCTATTTTTTAAATCCGAAGAGATAGAACAGATGCTTAATATTCCGGAGGCGGCAGGAATGCTAAAGGATTTGGTACCATATATGATGAGTTTGATGGTTGGTATGGTGGCTATCACAGCTTCTTCAATTTCTTTAGAGGGTAAGAATATCTGGATATTAAAATCTGCACCGGTGGCTGCAAAAACTATTCTTGGAGCAAAAATTATATTTAGTTTATCGGTAACAGTTCCAGTTTCCTTTCTAACCGCAATTATCATCGGATTTGGTTTAAAGATGGCATTTTCCAACTTCCTTTTAACGATAGTGTTACCAATTGCATATTGTTATTTAACCGCAGTGCTTGGTCTTGTAATAAATTTAAAGCTTCCAATGCTTGAATGGAAAAATGAGACTGTTGTTGTAAAGCAAAGTGCAGCTTCAATGCTAGGAACTTTAAGTTGTTTTCTTACCGTGGGAATACCAATCGCTATCTTATTTTTTGTGGAGGGTATTAATGTGATGGCATTAGGATATGGTACTGCCGCAGTTGTCTTGCTTGTGTGTGGATTGCTGCAAAGTTATCTGAATAATATGGGAGGAAAACTAATTGCACGCTTATAAGTTTAGGAACTTAAAGGCAGCAGGATGTTAATGAGAGGATCCTTTTTTGGAGTTATAGAACGATATGAGAGGGTAAACTTATTATTTTTAACAATAAGAACCTATTTGACTGCACTATAAGTATTTATAATAATACGAATTGGTGTTTGAATCGTAAGAAATAGAATACTAAATAAGAAAGCTGGCAGAAATGAAAACTCATTAGGAATTTTCATTTCTACCAGCTAATTTACGATAAGTCAATGGTCAATTACTATTTGTAAAGTATTATAGAGTTGGATGATCTGCCAAATACTTAGCACTCTCCTTAATCACTTCATTCATAGCTATCGTTCCAGGCCCACCAATGGTATTTCTCTTTTCTACACAAGTTTTTAATGAAATTGCTTCATAAATATCTTCTTTAAAAACCGGAGAGATTGCTTGTAGTTCGCTAAGACTAAGGTCTTCGATGGAACAGTTTTTATCGATGCAGGTTAGAACTAAGCGGCCGATGATTCCATGAGCATCTCGAAATGCTACACCACGATTTACAAGATAATCTGCGGCATCGGTAGCATTGGTAAAGCCAAGTACGGCACTCGCTTTCATAGTTTCCCGGTTAAATTTCATGGTGTGAAGCATTCCGGTAAACAAGGAAAGACAACCCTTTACGGTGTCGATAGCATCAAAGGTTAATTCTTTATCTTCCTGCATATCTTTGTTATAAGCTAGAGGCAAACCTTTCATGGTTGTGAGTAAAGACATCAAGGCACCATAAACTCGTCCTGTTTTTCCGCGAACTAATTCTGCAATGTCCGGATTCTTTTTTTGAGGCATTATACTACTACCTGTCGAGTAGGCATCATCAATCTCAACAAAACGATATTCGTTTGTATTCCATATAATAATTTCCTCACTGAAACGGCTTAAATGCATCATAATAGTAGAAAGTGCGCTAAGTAATTCGATAAGGTAATCACGGTCTGATACCGAATCCATACTATTCTTTGTTGGTTCTGTAAAGGAAAGCAGGGAAGCAGTGTATGCACGATCCAAGGGATAAGTAGTCCCGGCAAGTGCCCCGGCGCCTAATGGGCAGGTATTCATTCTCTTAAAGATATCGCTTAAGCGGTCACGGTCCCTTTTAAACATCTCAAAGTAAGCGCTTATATGATGCGAAAGGGTAATAGGCTGCGCCTTCTGCAAATGGGTAAAACCAGGCATATAGGTTTCGGAATGTTCTTTCATTAAGGTAAATAATACTTCAAGAAGCTCTTTTAATAATTCTCCGAGAACTGTAATCTCATCCCGCGTATATAGCTTCATGTCAAGAGCAACTTGATCGTTACGGCTTCTTCCGGTATGCAGTTTTTTTCCTACTTCTCCGATGCGGGAGATTAGATGAGCTTCTACAAAACTATGAATATCTTCATAGGTACCGTCAATTACAAGGTTACCGGACTCGATATCTTCACGAATTCCATTAAGACCGTCAATAATCTTAATTTTTTCATCGTCCTTTAAAATTCCTTGTTTTGCAAGCATGGTTACATGTGCAATACTTCCACGGATGTCCTGTACATAAAACTTCTGATCAAAGGAGATCGAAGCATTAAAATTATGTACCAGCTGGTTTGTTTCTTTTGTGAATCTTCCGCCCCATAATTTCATATTAGTCCCTCATTTCTTATTCTTAATCTAAATTTACTGTGTATACAGGAAATCGTAAAAATCTTACAACAGCGCAAAATCATAGTATAAGTCTCTATGCTATGATTCACACTATATTCAACACAAAAGTTTCTTTTTCATAACTTTTCTTGTGATATATAGTAGCTTGTTTTTAACTTAAATGCAAGTTCATCTTGCATTTTTGGTGCAAAATCATTATAATTCAAGACAAAGAAAAGCAGACTTATGTTGCTGGTTCTTGGGTACCATAGCATATCAAGGGAGGAATCGATATGAAAGTAAAAGCAATTATGATACCGTTTAGAGACTTAAAGTGCATCAGTGTGGATCATACCATTAAGGAAGCACTTGAAATCATAGAGGCACATAAACTGCTATCTATGCCGGTGATAGATCATAAGAAATTCATTGGGGCTTTATCAAAACAACATGTTTATGAAAGTTATTTCCGTGATTATAACGGAACAAAAGAGGAATTCTTAGAACTTACCGTTCGTGACATGATGAAAACGAAAATGGTAACGGTTTCGGAGGATACCTCGATAGAAGAAGCGGCAGCCACTTTTATTGCCAGCAAATTCCGCTTCATTCCTGTAGTTGGAAAACAGGATGAATTACTTGGAATAGTAACACAACAGGCAATATTTAAAGAATACCAGAAACTTTTTGGTGAAGATTATGATACATTTACGATCTACTCTTATGATTACAAAGGTATGTTAGCTAAGATTGCAGAAACGATTGCAAAACATAATGGTAATATCAAAAATATCGTAGTAATTAATACTGAGACCATGGGATTGCAAGAAATGTTTGTAAGAGTGGAATGTAATGATTTAGACGTTTTAATAAATGCCTTAGCTAAGAAAGGCTTTGACGTCCGTGTAAATAAACAAAGCAAGTAATATGCTTTTAGAATTTGCCGCTTTTTCTGCCAGCTAGCGACTAATCAAAGCGCGCCTGGTTAGAAAAATGCGGCATTATTCATGAATTTATTAACAGTTGCCGCGACATTTTTCAGAATTAAGAATACACTAATAACAGAATCAAAGTAACTTAAGTCTAAAACAAGTTGTGGATTAAAAAAGCATCAGACAGATATAGCAGTATAATCTTTTGTATCAAACGGTTCGATATTTACATGCAGTGTGAATTAGTAGAATAATTATCATGATACACAGAGGTAATATAGCCAGATCTGTTATCTAAGTCTAAAATTGAGATAAGGTTTGGCTTGTGTAAGATAAAATGAAGAATGTAACGAAAGAAAGGATTCGATATGATACCATTTAGAGCATTAGAATTAACCGATAGGGAATGGATAGAGGAGTGTCTTAAAAAATCAGATTTTATGGGTGCAGAATATTCCTTTTCGAATAATTTCCTGTGGGCAAAACAATATAATTTATTATGTGCCAATGTGAATGGCTTTTACTGTACCTTAGGGGGATTTGGGGTAATGCGCTCCTATGGATACCCTACGGGTCAAGGAAGTTTAAAAGAAGTGATTGAACTTTTAATGGAAGATGCAAAAGAACGAGGTCTTAAATTTGAAATGAGAGGTATTCCGGAAGATAAGTTATCGGAACTAAAAGGGTTATTTCCGGAACATTTTGATTATATCTCGGTACGTGATGAGGCGGACTATGTTTATCTGACAGAGAGATTGTCAACACTAGCAGGTAAGAAGCTGCATGGTAAACGAAATCATATAGCTCGTTTTAAGGATAACAAAAGCTGGGTATATGAACCAATCACAGTGGAAAACATTGAAGATTGCAAAAGCATGAGTAAGAAGTGGTGCGAGTTTTATCATTGCAGAGAGGACATTAATTTAGTGCATGAATCCTGTGCGGTAAAAACAGCGTTTCATTATTTTAATGAACTTAAGCTGGTTGGAGGTTTGATACGGTTAGACGGTGAAGTAGTTGCATTTACGATGGGTGAAGCTTTAAATAGCAATACTTTTATTGTTCATATTGAGAAGGCATATTCTCATATTCAAGGTGCATATCCTATGATAAATCAACAGTTTGTATTGCATGAATGTCAGGATTATAAGTATGTCAACCGTGAGGATGATATGGGAGATGAGGGGTTAAGGAAAGCCAAGTTATCCTATTATCCCGATATACTGGTGGAAAAATACAAAGCAGTTTTAAAATGAACGAAGGATATAAGTTTAGGATGAAGGAAAGCGAAGGAGAGGTATCTTGATTACATTTGCAACGAACGAAATGCTGCCGCAATTAAAAAAGATGTGGCAGATTTGCTTTCAAGACGAATTATCTTATGTCGATTTCTATTATGAAAATCGATTTAAAGAAGAGAATACTTATGTGTACAAGAAAGGGGAAGAAATCGTAGGAATGCTTACCCTGCTTCCGGCGTCATATCGGTATTCTGAGGAAGAAACCCTGCCTATTCACTATGTGTATGCTGTAGCCACCCTGCCAAAAGCAAGAGAGCAGGGAATAGCATCTGAACTATTAGAAGAAGCTGGCAGGACAAGCGAAGAAAAGTATAGTGCAGGAACGATTCTTGTACCCGCAAACAAAGAATTATTCTCGTATTACGAAAGACGTGGCTATCAAA
The DNA here is from genome assembly GCA_023457255.1 of Bacillota bacterium. Lineage (GTDB taxonomy): Bacteria > Bacillota > Clostridia > Lachnospirales > Lachnospiraceae > Lachnoclostridium. The sequence goes on from JAEWMB010000026.1 coordinate 119,691, forward strand.
CGATATATTTTAAAAAGCAATTATATTTTAAAGCCGCTGCGCAGCAAGTACTTTCGGCAGCGTCTTTAAAAGTAGAGAATGTCAGAGTACATGAGGTATCCTTTGCCTATGAACGCAGCTATGAAAAAAAAGATATTCTTCCGGAAGAATACAAACAACTGAGGGATTTTCATTTTGACCGTCCGGGATATGTGAAATGGAATCTTGAAGCAATTACCTACGCGGTAAAAGAAGCCAGGTTTGTTGGAGGAAAGGTATTAAAATTATCGGTTGATCATCATTCCTACGCTGTTCTGTATTATAAAAAAGAGAATCAATTAATAATTAAGGAAACAACATTATCCGAAGATTTGATTGCAGATGCAATTTCTTATCTGATGAAAGAAGAGGAATGTCTTGAGGCAATTGTAACGGTTCCATCCTACTATTCCTTTGAGGGTGAACTTTTGCCGTATGCAATGGTTCGCTTAAATACAGAAGCATATGCAAATGGATATTTTAACTTGGCTTTAGATTAATATTTTACGATTGGAGGAGCAAAAAACCTAGAAAAATCCGTAGCTTGTACCAGAGGTTGACAAAATTTCATTTCGTTGGTATAATTTCCTTGTAATATTTCTGTAATAATTATGAGATAGTTCATTCATTATGGTGTTATAAATGTAACAAATATACCATAATAGAAAACATCGAAAGGAATTAGACGAATATGAAAGCAAAAACAAAGGTTTCAGTAATACTTGTGATGTTAGTTTGCTTCTTTGCTACAGTAGTGATAACAGATACTACCTGCTATAGCATAAGCGATACTTATGAGGCCGATTCACAGATTACTGCAACAGATACCTTGGATGAGGAAGCAAATCAATTAGAGCTTGCGAAATCAAAACAGGATGAATTTGCGAATACAGAAAAAATAGAATTGTTCTTCTTACAAGATGAGGGTAACAGCATAGATAACTTATTATCTTCCAATAGTACAAATGATGTAAAAGCAATCAGTGCATATGTTGCATTGGATGAAGAACTGGAACAAAAAGCGGTACAAGAGAATGTACTGGCCAGGGCAGTTGCCGGCAGTGTGGAAGGAAGCGTTGCTGCATGCATTAATCCGGGAGAGGAAATCGTTACGTTTAGTTTGTCGGATACTCTGCCAGAGTATGAAAAAGTACTGCCAAAAGTGAATGAATATTTAAACATACGCAGTGAAGCTAACCCAGAGGCAAAGGTCGTCGGACAATTAAATAAGAATTCTTACGCAACCATCGTAGAGCGTGGAGAAGAGTGGACAAAGATAACCTCAGGCAAGGTTACCGGATATGCAAGTAATCAATACTTATATTTTGATGAAGAAGCAAGAAATCTTGTTACAGAGTTAAAAGCGGATCAAATCGTAATAATTGCCGGTTCAGTCAATATTAGGAAAGCTCCTAATCTAGAGGGAGAGATATTAACGGAAGCAAAAAGTGAGGATAGTTTTGCTCATGTCTCTGAGAAGGATACGGACGAATGGTATGCGGTTCAATATAAGAATAACCAGATAGGTTATATTAGCAAAGAGTTATCAAAAGCTGTGTTTCATTTGAAAACTGCGATTACCAGCGAAGAGATGGAAGAAGCAAAAAAAGCAGCGCAGGTTGCGAAAGAATTAGAAGAAGCGAAAAAGCATAAGCCGGTCAAAACAAATCGTAAAGCAGTTGAAGTATCCGATGAAGAAATCTATCTTCTTGCTACCGTAGTAGCGATGGAAGCTCTTGGAGAATCTTATGAAGGACAGTTGGCGGTAGCTAATGTTGTAGTTAACCGTATGTTAGATGGTTATTGGGGGAATACAATTCATGACGTCGTATATGCACCGGGTCAATTTTCCGGAGCGAATTCCGGACGTGTAGAAAAGTTTAAGCCGAAAGTAACGGAAAGCTGTAAAAGAGCTGCGGTGGAGGCACTTGCCGGTAACAATAATATTGGCGATTACATGTATTTTATGATGAAAAACAGAGCCAAAACTTCAAGTTACAAAAAATATTACATTTTAGGCAGTCACTGCTTTTATTCAAGATAAATAATGTCGTGATCATTTACGGAGGATACCCTTAAAGGGTGTTGCATAACTCATTATTTTTTATGAGCCGCAGCACTCTTTTTTTGTTTATTACGCACTTTGCTGTTAGTGTATTAAGAATAGTGTTTGTCTTGGATCATGGCTGCATATTAAGTTGCTCTGTTATGCTGGGAGCTTCGAATATTAAACTTAATCAGATAGTATATGCAGCACAGTTGTTTTTTCCTTAATTATCTGCTAATCGTTTGCTAAGATATCAAGACTTGTCTGATATTGTCTGATAAAGCAGGGTTTTAAATTAAATACTGAGTATCTATATCAAGATGATAGGAATATTTTGATAATTCTGGTAAAGAGTATTGAAGTTTAGAAAGTAAATGATATACTATTTATTGTAATACTAGTATAGAGATGCATAGTTATGGTTATAAATGAGTTAGGTGTTTGTGTTTACTAAGAAAGGATTGTCCGAAAATATCTTTTCAATAAGCAATTGATGTGGGTACATCAATATGCCAATATAACAAATAGGCGGCAAGCGCCGGAAAAGAGGTTAATATGAAAAAACTATTAAGCATTGAAAAAGTGAAAGGCAGAGAAATCTTAGACTCCAGAGGAAATCCAACCGTGGAGGCAGAAGTTATTTTAAGCGATGGCAGCGTGGGTATGGCAGCCGCACCTTCCGGTGCATCTACCGGTGCATTTGAGGCAGTAGAATTAAGAGATGGTGATAAAGGGCGTTACCTTGGTAATGGCGTTTTAAATGCAGTAGAGCACGTAAAAAAAGAGTTAGCAGAGGCCGTATGCGGTAAAAATCCATTAAACCAAGTGGAGATTGATGCTGCAATGATTGCTGCAGATGGTACTGATAACAAAGGAAAACTTGGTGCTAATGCAATTCTGGCAGTTTCCCTTGCAACAGCAAAAGCTGCTGCAACCGCAGTATCTCTTCCGTTATATCAATATCTTGGCGGTACCAATGCAAGAACACTTCCGGTGCCTATGATGAATATTATTAATGGCGGTAAACATGCGGATTCCAGTTTAAATATTCAGGAATTTATGATTATGCCGGTAGGTGCTAAGAGTTTCTCAGAAGCGCTGGAGCATAGTACAACTGTATTTCATACTTTGAAAAAGTTATTAAAAGAAGATGGATATGTTACTGCGGTTGGAGATGAAGGAGGATTCGCTCCTAAGTTTAGTTCGGACGAACAAGCTCTTCAGTATATCGTTGAAGCAATTAAAAAAGCAGGCTTTGAACCAGGAACTGATTTCTATATTGCCATGGATGCCGCTGCTACGGAGATGTATGATGAGGCAAAGAAGATTGGAAAAGCAGGAAATTATCTATTCTGGAAATCTGGTGAGCTAAAGACGGTGGATGAGATGATTGATTATTGGGAGAACTTATGTGATAAGTATCCTATTTTATCCTTGGAAGACGGATTAGCTGAGGAAGACTGGGAAGGCTGGAAGAAGTTAACGGACCGCCTTGGTAATCGTATTCAACTGGTAGGTGATGATTTATTTGTAACTAACACAAATCGTATCACAAAAGGAATACAAGAAAGTATATCAAACTCCGTATTAATTAAGTTTAATCAGATAGGTTCTCTAACAGAAACCTTAAATGCAATCGAGATGACAAAGAATCAGGGATGGACGGCAATTATATCCCATCGTTCCGGTGAGACGGAGGATACGACGATTGCAGATATCGCAGTAGCTACCAATGCCGGGCAGATTAAGACCGGCGCACCATCAAGAAGTGACCGTGTGGCAAAATACAATCAATTGCTCCGTATCGAGCAAGAATTGGGTCAGGCAGCCATTTACCCAGGAAAGAAGGCCTTTAAAGTTTTAAAATAAACAGATCGTAATATGATATAAAAGGAAGCATTAAAAAATAGGAGGGGTTATACTCCTCCTATTTTTAATGGCTCCAATGGAAAGCATTCGTAATATTTGATGATGTTTCCGCTGACAATATGTACCATCTCTTTGTTGCATAAAATCGGGTCACAGACATATCTCATATTATCATATAGATCATGATTTTCACCATAGGTAATGTCATATGGCAGTAATGGTTCATAGGCTGACTTTGTATTTTTCATAAAGACCTCATATTGATTTAAAATGTGAAGCTAAATAAGCAGCAAGGTACTAAATTTATTGTCCTATACTAATCGTAATCCATACAATTTCTATTGTCAAGTGCATTCTTCTGACTCATTGGTACTATTTCCAGGTGCAAATCAAATACTGCATTTCTCTTTTCATTCTTAAGAGAGTGAGCTATAATAATTAGAAAATAAAGTAGAAAGGTCGGATTTAAGTGATAGAAGAGATAAAGAAAAATACCGGGCAAGCGGTGTTAGAATTAATTGAAATTGCAAATTTAAAAGAAAAAGATTTGTTAGTTATCGGTTGTTCCTCCAGTGAAATTGTTGGAAAGAAGATTGGGACAAGTAGTGCGGTTACTGCTGCTAAAGCAGTATATGATGCGATTGCTCCGATTCTTTCAAGACATGGGATTTATCTGGCTGCACAATGTTGTGAGCATCTGAATCGTGCTTTAATTCTGGAAGCGGAAGCGGCAGCATATTACGGATATGAAGTGGTAAGTGTCGTACCACAGCCACATGCCGGTGGTTCTTTTGCTGCTACAGTTTATGAGCACATGAACTCACCTGTAGCAGTGGAAGCAGTTAGTGCTAATGCTGGAATGGATATTGGAGATACCTTGATTGGTATGCACTTAAAACGGGTTGCGGTTCCGGTTCGTCTCAGCGTTAACAGGATAGGAGAAGCGAATCTGGTATGTGCCAGAACAAGACCTAAATTTATTGGCGGAGAAAGAGCAATCTACCGGGGAGAGCAGCGGTAAAAGTAGTCAACGGAAGAAAGCATAAGGAGGGAGAGCAAGTGATAGAAGACATAAAAGCTTATCGGCATAAAGTACAATACTATGAAACAGACCAGATGGGGGTCGTTCATCATTCAAATTATATTCGATGGTTTGAAGAAGCAAGAACGGATCTTTTAGAGCGAGTAGGTTTTTCTTATCAGAAAATGGAAGAGTGCGGAGTTATTATCCCGGTAATCGGTGTAAGCTGTGAATATAAATCAATGGTAAGATTTAATGACATTGTTTCAATTCTATCAAGAGTAACCGAGTTTAATGGTATCAAATTAACGGTAGCATACCAAATAACTGATTTAACAACAGGCCGATTGTGTACCGTTGGAGAGACAAAACACTGTTTCTTAAATTCGGAGTATAAGATGTTCCGCTTAGCAAAAGAAAAGCCGGAAGTATATCAAATTTTTCAGGATTTATTGGAGTCGGATAAAAAATAAAGTATAGTAGTTAATAAGGCAGCATAGCAAATAGCATAACGGAATAACAAAGTAGCATAACAAACAACAAATCAGAATAACAAATAATAAAGAAGAACCAATAATAAATCAGAGTAACAAATTAACAAAGCATAGCAACATATAAAAAGCGTGAACCAGCAAGTTCCCTGGTAAAAAGGCAGGAATTGCAGGTCACGCTTTTTAATATTGAATTATGCTTTACTAGACACAGCCTTTTGTAACTCGACGATAATAATAGGTATGATAGAAAGAATGAACACAGTAGTCCACTGGGAGGGTAACATAGGGGTTACTTTAAAAATCTTCGTCAGAGGTTCAAAGGAAACAACGATAATTTGTAAAAAGGTACATACTAAGAAGGAGATTACCATTTGCTTATTTCGAAAGAGTCCGATCTTAAAGATAGAGTGCTCACTTCGCATGTTAAAGGCATGGAAGAGTTGAGAAAGGCTTAGTACGGTAAATGCCATTGTTCTGCCACCTAAGGTATAAGCAATCAAGGCAAGCGAGCCAACCATTGCTCCTTCAAAGATAATCTTAAAAACAAGACCATCGCTAAACATACCCTTTTTTGGAGAAATCGGAGGTTTGTTCATAATATCATCAGGTGCTGGTTCTACGCCAAGTGCGATGGCAGGAAGTGAGTCAGTAACAAGATTTACCCAAAGTAACTGAACCGCAAGTAACGGTGCCGGAAGTCCAAACAAGATAGCTATAAATATAGTAATGATTTCCCCAATATTGCTGGAGAGCAGGAAATGAATGGATTTACGGATATTATCATAGATACCGCGGCCTTCTTTCACTGCGGCAACGATGGTTGCAAAGTTATCGTCAGCTAATATCATATCAGCGGCATTTTTTGCGACATCAGTACCGCCTTTTCCCATAGCACATCCAATATCGGCCGCTTTTAATGCCGGAGCGTCATTCACACCATCGCCTGTCATCGCTACGACTTCGCCGCGCTTTTGCAGTGCTTTTACAATTCGTACCTTGTGGGCAGGAGAGACACGTGCGAATACCTTATATTGATAAATGTTATCTTCCAGTTCCTTATCCGTCATATGGCTTAACTGCTCGCCGGTAATAGCACATGCTCGAAAGCTTTCCCCACGATTTTTATTCCCATAAATCTTACTTTGCTGTGGCTTGATATTTTCTGCTTCTGCTTCGGAAAGAATACCAAGTGCTTTTGCAATGGCACAAGCTGTTAAGATATGATCACCGGTGATCATAACAGGAGTGATACCGGCGGATTTACACATGGAAACCGCTCCTTTTACCTCTTTCCTTGGAGGATCAATCATGCCAAGAAGACCGAGCAAGGTTAGATCTTGTTCTAAGGCAGTATCAGTCATACCATTTGGGTTTCGGTCCACATATTTGTAAGCAACAGCAATAACACGAAGTGCTTTTTCTGCCAGAGAGAGGTTAATTCGATCAAATTTAGTTTTATGTGGCTGGGATAGATTTTCTATGCCGCCATTGTTACATACCGTGCTGCAATGCATTAATAATACGTCATAAGCACCTTTTGTAATAATTAAATATCTGCCATCAGCTTCTTGATGTACTGTCGTCATTAACTTTCTCGCAGAATCAAAGGGAATTTCTCTGACTCTTGGATGCTTCTTATCAAGATCATTTTTTTCATATCCATTTCGGATTGCTGCAACCAATAAGGCTTTTTCCGTAGGCTCTCCGATTACTTCTTTGGAATCCTTGGAAGGATAGGCATCATTACATAATGCGGCATATTCAAGGAGCTGTTTGCCAAATACATTGTTTTCCGATTCTATTCCTTTCATGGAGGCAATATGAGTTACGGTCATAACATTTTGTGTTAATGTTCCGGTCTTATCAGAACAGATAAAGGTTGCACTGCCAAGTGTTTCAACAGCAGGCAATTTTCTGATAATGGCATTTTTCTTAGCCATTCTCTGAACCCCAAGAGATAGCATAATGGTAACGATTGCCGGCAGTCCTTCCGGAATTGCAGCGACTGCAAGACTTACGCTGGTCATAAACATATCAAATAACTCCCGGCCTTGTAAGGTGCCAAGTAAGAAAATAGCGATGCATATGCCAAGAGCTGCAATACCAAGGGCTTTGCCTGTTTTGGCAAGACGCTTTTGCAGCGGTGTTTCCGGAGTCTCATCTTCCATGATCATCTGTGCTATTGCACCAACTTCAGTACCCATACCGATTGCGGTAACAACCGCAGTGCCACGGCCAAAGATGATGATACCGGTTGCAGGAACCAGGTTTTTCCTATCACCCAACATGGTATTTTCTTTCAGTATTGCATTGGCATCCTTTTCAACAGGATGTGATTCTCCGGTAAGTGCAGATTCGTCGACACGAAGATTAATGCTTGTGATAAGCCGTGCATCTGCGGGGATATAGTGTCCTGTTTCTAAGTAGATGATATCCCCTGGTACCAGCTCGACGGAGGGAAGGGTTGTTCGTTTACCATCACGTAACACTTCTGCGGTTGGTGCCGACATTTTCTTTAGTGCCTCGAGCGATTTTTCAGCTTTTTCTTCTTGTATTACTCCCAAAACCGCATTTAGAAAAATGATGGCAAAAATAATGATCGGGTCTATGTAATCTGCATGACCCTTTAACAGGGAGATAAAAAAGGATACGACAGCCGCAACGATTAATACAATAATCATAAAATCTTTAAATTGCGAAAGGAAGCGGGAGAGGATGCTTTTTCCCTTTTTTGCTTCCAGTTGATTTTTGCCGTATTCTTGTTGCCGTTTTTGTGCTTCTTTCGTAGTAAGCCCGGCCGAAGCATTTGCTTTGAGAGCTTTTAAAGTATCTTGTATGGACATTGTATGGAATAGCATCGCATTCACTCCAAATCCTCTTCAAAAAAATATATGAATGAATTAGAAAATTATGAGATGTATGTTCTATAGAATATTGGTTAGTATAAAAAAAGAGGAAGAATTTGACACGATATAGCAAAGTATGTTACCATTGGAAGAATAAAAACTAGTTGTGAGGGCTTTATGTTATTTAATACGAAAAAGTTAGATCCACGCTATAACAATTCAAGTGTTTTTCAGATTGCACTGTTTTCACTTAATACGGCAGCTGCAACTTTATATATGGCTTTAATGGAGTATACCGCGTATTTTGTAAATGGAATCATCGGATTTGGTGTAGTATTTACATCAATTGTCTTAACAGGACTGAGAGTTTTTGATGGATTAATTGATCCTTTTATTGGCTATATCGTAGACCGGACGGAAGGAAAATATGGGAAATTCAGACCATTCATGGTACTTGGCAATTTCTTAATGGCAGCTAGTTCCTTGCTGCTATATTATTGCTCTTATACAATTCCAAGGGTATTAAGATTACCGATCTTTGTTTTAATCTACGTATTATTTGTGATTGGTTATACATTTCAGATGTTGGTAGCAAAAGCCGGGCAGACAGTAATGACGAATAATCCGAAGATGAGACCGCTATCGACCTATTTTGATTCTCTTTTTATAACCTCAAGCTATGGTGGAACTGCACTTTATGCGCAATCCTTTCTTACAAAGAAATATGGAGGGTTTCAAAATCCCAGATTATATCAGGAATTAACCCTATGGATTGTACTAATCGGCGGAATTTGTACGGTTTGTGCCGTATTTGGCATATGGAATAAGGATAGGCGAGAATATTTTGGAAGTTCTAATCAAACAACAAAGATTAAAGTGACAGATTATTTTAGCATTATTAAGCATAATAAGCCGATTCGAATGCTGGTAACCGCTGCTTCCGTAAATAAATTCACCGCCATGGTTTATAGCAATATTACAGTTGGAGTAATCATTTTCGGAATTATGATGAAAAACTATGAACTTTCCGGACAGATTGGTTTAGTAACTGCGATACCGAATTTAATTGTTGTTACGATTGGTGTCATGGTGGCACAGCGTTTGGGGCAAAAGAAGGCTTTTGAATCTTTTACGTGGTTAGCGATTGTATTTCAAATATTTATGACCTTCCTTTTATTATTTGGAAATTTAACTAAGATCGGCCTGACAAAATGGAATCTGATCTCTATGCTATTTTTCGGAGTGTTTATTTTGCTAAATGGTTGTAAAGCAGTAAGTAATAATATTGTTGTACCAATGATAGCCGATTGTTCTGATTATGAGGTATACCGCAGCGGTAATTATGTTCCTGGCATTATGGGTGCGCTGTTTTCATTAATTGATCAAGTAGTATCTGCGTTTGGGACTGCTTTCGTAGGACTTGTAGTCGCTATGATTGGGTTTCGAAGTTCCTTACCGCAGATTGAAGATAAATTAACCGGTTCCTTAAAAATGGTGGCGATTTTATGTTATTGTATTATTCCAATCGGGGGATGGTTATTATCCCTTCGTTCGATAAAATACTATGAGCTTGATAAAGAGAAGATGCGTGAAATCAATCTAAAAAATATTTATGACGATAGTCAACGCGAAGATTTTAATTAAGCTTGGACAAGCTTCCGGCAAATTCACGCAGAAAAAAACATAATTCACGCAAAACCTATTGATTCCTTCTCTTTTATGATTTATTCTGTATATAACAAAAAGGAAAGGAATATGCGATGGCATATAAGGGGTGAAGGATATGGTATCACTAAGTTGGTTAATTATTCTTGCTATACTGCTTGCCATAGAAATTGTGACACTTGGGCTAACTACAATATGGTTTGCCGGCGGTGCACTCATTGCTTTCATAGTTTCCTTGCTTGGTGTGGACTTCTGGATACAGATGATTCTTTTTGTATTAGTGTCCCTGCTGCTATTGTTTGTAACAAGGCCGTTTGCAGTCAAGCATCTGAATAAAAGCCGTGTGAAAACGAATTATGAGGGACTCATAGGCAAGGTAGTTAAGATTACAAAACGGGTAGACAATGACAGTCAATCAGGGGAAGCATTGGTGAATGGGCAGGAATGGACCGTTCGTTCAGAAACAGAAGGTGTTATCTATGAACCGGGAACGAAGGTTAGAATTGTTAACATTGTTGGAGTGAAACTAATTGTAACAGAATATAGGGAGGAGAATTAGCATGGAACTTTATCTGATTATAGGGTTAGGAATTATTATTTTATTAATTTTAGCATCTTGTGTAAAAATTGTACCTCAGGCATATGCCTATGTAGTAGAGCGTCTAGGCGGTTATCAGGGAACTTGGAGTGTCGGTGTACATCTAAAGCTTCCATTGGTTGATAAGATTGCAAGGAAAGTTATTTTAAAAGAACAGGTTGTTGATTTTGCACCGCAGCCGGTTATTACTAAGGATAACGTAACGATGAGGATAGATACGGTGGTATTCTTCCAGATTACTGATCCCAAATTATATGCCTACGGTGTAGAAAATCCAATTATGGCAATTGAAAACTTAACAGCGACTACACTTCGTAACATTATTGGTGACTTGGAGTTAGATGAGACGCTAACCTCTCGTGAAATTATCAATACTAAGATGAGAGTTTCCCTTGATACAGCGACTGACCCTTGGGGTATTAAAGTAAATCGTGTTGAGTTAAAGAACATCATTCCTCCGGCAGCAATTCAGGATGCAATGGAGAAGCAGATGAAAGCAGAGCGTGAACGCCGTGAGGCTATCTTAATTGCGGAAGGCCAGAAGAAGTCTGCAATCCTTGTAGCAGAAGGTAAGAAAGAATCTGCAATCTTAGAGGCTGAGGCTGATAAAGCATCGCAAATTTTACGTGCAGAAGCTAAGAAGGAAGCTACGATTCGCGAGGCGGAAGGTCAGGCAGAAGCAATCTTAGAAGTACAGAAAGCGAATGCGGAAGGTATTCGTATGTTAAATGATGCTGACCCACGAAAAAGTGTTATTCAGTTAAAGAGCCTGGAGGCATTTGCAAAAGCTGCGGACGGTAAAGCAACAAAGATTATTATTCCGTCTGAAATTCAGGGAATGGCAGGTCTTGTTAAGAGCCTTACTGAGGTTGGTGCCAAAGACGAGTTATAATATAATGAGTAATTAAGAATTGTAACAAAGGAGCATGATATGACTAGTGTGCTAATCTTAGAAGATTGTAAGCAAAGTGCCGAGGCGTTGGGAGCAATCATAAAAGAGAGTAAGCTGGGCTTACATGCTCTTTTTGCTGCCACTTATAAGGACGCCCTGGAACTTCTGAAAAATGAAGACAAAATTTCACTATTTTTTCTTGATATTAATCTTGATTCTTTTGAAACAGAGAATAAGCAGGGACTAACCTTTGCAAAAAAAATACGAGAGATACCAAGCTATGCCTTTACCCCGATTGTTTTTATTACATCAATTGCAGAGCTTGAGTTAGTATCATATCGGGAGACTCAGTGTTATTCTTATTTAGTTAAGCCATATGACAGGAGTCAGGTATTAGCACTGTTATCTAAATTAGCAAGGAAGGAAGCCCCAGCGAAAAAGGAGCGGCTGACAGTCAGGAAGGATGGCGTTAATTATAGAATTCAGATGGAAGATATTATCTGCGTGGAGGCAATCCCAAGAGGGGTCAGTATTTATTTAAAAGAGGAGATATTAGAGATAAAGTATCTATCGATTAAGCAACTATTAGAAAAGCTCCCCAAGGAACAGTTTCTCCAGTGCCACAGAATGTTCGTCGTAAACACGGAGTTTATTGATTATGTAGACACCGTAAACCAATTCATAAAGCTAAAAAGCCTTCGGAAAACAATAGAAATAGGCATTACCTACAAAAGCAATATGAGGAGATGGATGAATGAATAGTACTACAATTTTTAAAGCATTGCCTATTCTATTGATTATGCTGCCTGTTTTATTAGCAGTATATTTGGTGTGGAAACAAAAAATTATGGTTTATTTGAAGCAGGAAGAAGAACTGCGGATGTATAAACTATATGTAAAGCCTTTGGAAGAATTTATTAAGGAGATAAGGGTAAGACAGCATGAGTTTGATAATCATCTGAATGCTATTTTAAGCATGCATCTTACCATTGATAGCTACGATGAACTTGTAAAGTCTCAGGCAGAGTATATGAGAGGACTTGTTACCTTCCCGGAACATAATAATTATCAAGGACTTCTAAAAATCAGCAATAAGGTGCTGGCAGGCTTTTTGTATAGTAAATTAATTGCGGCTCCATCGAATATCCAAATAGAGCTGATAGTAGGCAGCAAAGATATCTTTACGAATGTTCCAGAGATTGAAGCGGTTGAAGTATTGGGAACATTGATTGATAATGCGTTTGAAGCCTGTGGTAAGGAGGAAGGAAGAGTTAAAATCTATCTTACTTCTGAGAATGACCGTTTGATTTTTATTATTAAGAACCGCCATAAAAAGATACCAATCAATGAATTATCAAGATTCTTTGAGCGTGGATACTCAACAAAGAATACGAAGGAGAATCAAGGATTTGGCCTTTATAATGCGAATCGCGTTATGAAACATTGGGGTGGAGATATTTATGTAGAGAATGAGATGATTCTTGGAGATAATTATGTTAGCTTCCATGTCGAATTTTAGAGGATAGCATCAAAACTATTTCATAAAAGGTACAGGATAACTTGGTACCTTTTTTCTTTTTTATTGTCACATTAATTTAGGCAAAGAATAGAGAATGTGTGCGTAGAATTGATCGGCTATTGAATTTAAGTGTTAACTTATTAACAATATTCGGTAATTATTAGTAATATAACTTATCAGAAGTTGCTTTTTAACTTCTGATAAAAGGTGCGTTTTTTTGCACCGCTAATTGATTATCGGAACAAGCACTTTTAGTTCCGATAATATATATTATTTACAATGAATAGATATACATCTTAAACAGGAATAAAGTAATACCAAATAAAGAATAGTTTTAAGTTACGCCATAATCAAGCGGACAAAATAGCATAAAAATACCAATATATAAATCTTATAATTAGTACTGGATTTTTTCTATCCGATGGTCTATAATAACCAGTGATATCAAATAAATTGTTATTTATTTAACATGAATTTCTGAACTGTTTCTTGCCTATGACTGGAAATTCATGTAGAATAACTACATAAATCCAAGCAAACGGATGAAAAAAACGTTAGGAGAGATGGTATGTATAAGATTACTAAAAAAGTGCTTCTGGCTTCCAGCATCTATTTAATGGATGTAGAAGCTCCACGTGTTGCTAAAGGGTGCTATCCGGGGCAATTTGTTATTGTTAAGATGGATGAAAAGGGAGAGCGAATTCCACTTACTATATGCGACTATGACAGAGAAAAGGGAACAGTATCCATTGTATTTCAAGCAGTTGGCCCATCCACCCAGATGATGGCTAAATACGAGGTCGGTGAATATTTTAGAGACTTTACAGGTCCTCTTGGTTGTAAGTCGGAATTGATCGACGAGCCAATTGAGGAGTTAAGAGAAAAGAAGATACTCTTTGTTGCCGGTGGTGTAGGCACCGCTCCGGTTTATCCACAGGTGAAGTGGATGAAGAGTGTTGGATGCAAGGTAGATTGTATCATTGGTGCACGTAACAAAGATTTAGTTATCCTAGAAGATGAGATGAAGGAAGTTGCAGAGAATGTTTATGTTGCAACCGATGACGGTTCTTACGGTTTTAAGGGCAACGTAAATGATATGATAAAAGAATTGGTTCAAAATCAAGGAAAATCATATGACCTTGTGATTGCAATCGGCCCAATCATCATGATGAAATTTGTTTGTCTGTTAACGAAGGAATTAGGACTTAAGACGATTGTTAGTATGAATCCTATTATGGTAGACGGTACCGGTATGTGCGGAGCATGCCGGCTTACGGTTGGCGGTCAGGTAAAGTTTGCTTGTGTGGATGGCCCTGAGTTTGATGGTCACTTAGTTGATTTTGACGAAGCAATGAAGAGATCGCAGATGTATAAGACCAAGGAAGGAAGAAAAGAACTGCGTGAAAAAGAAGGCGATACTCATCATGGTGGATGTGGATACTGCGGCAGCGAGGAATAGGGGGATAATCACATGGACGTATTAAAAAGAGTACCGGTAAGAGAACAAGAACCTAGTGTCAGAGCCAAAAACTTTGAGGAGGTTTGTCTTGGGTATAATAAAGAAGAGGCGATGCTTGAGGCAACCAGATGTTTAAAATGTAAGAATCCAAAGTGTGTATTGGGCTGTCCTGTCAGCATTGATATTCCGGGCTTTATTAAGGAATTGGAAGCTGGCAATATGGAAGAGGCTTATCGGATAATCAGCACTTATTCTGCATTGCCTGCGGTTTGTGGACGTGTCTGTCCGCAGGAAATCCAGTGTGAGGCCAGATGTATTCGTGGTATCAAAGGTGATCCGGTATCGATTGGTAAATTGGAGCGTTTTGTTGCAGATTGGGCAAGAGAGAATGAAATCAAACCGGAGCCTTCAAAGGAGAAGAAGGGGAAGAAGGTAGCCGTGATTGGTTCTGGTCCTGCCGGTTTAACTTGTGCCGGTGATCTTGCAAAGCTTGGTTATGAGGTAACTATTTTTGAGGCTCTTCATGAGCCGGGTGGCGTATTAGTATATGGTATTCCGGAGTTTCGTTTGCCAAAATCAACGGTTGTAGCGACAGAGGTTGAGAATGTAAGAGCTCTTGGTGTTAAGATCGAAACAAACGTAGTGATTGGAAAATCAACGACGATTGATGAATTATTCAATGAAGAAGGCTTCGATGCGGTATTCATTGGTTCTGGTGCAGGTTTGCCAAAATTCATGGGTATTCCTGGTGAGAATGCAAACGGCGTATTTTCCGCAAATGAATATTTAACCAGAAGCAATTTAATGAAGGCGTTTGATGAGTCCTACGATACACCAATTGTCTCCAGTAAAAAAGTAGCGGTTGTTGGCGGCGGTAATGTTGCTATGGACGCTGCAAGAACCGCATTACGTCTTGGAGCTGAGGTTCATATTGTTTATCGCCGCAGTGAAGAAGAACTTCCGGCAAGAGTGGAAGAAGTACATCATGCAAAAGAAGAAGGAATTATATTTGACTTATTAACAAATCCAACTGAAATTCTAGTAGATGAGAATGGTTGGGTTAAGGGAATGCGTTGTGTCAGGATGGAACTTGGTGAGCCGGATGCTACTGGAAGAAGAAGACCGGCGGAAGTTCCAGGTTCTGAATTCGTATTGGAGCTTGATACGGTTATTATGTCGTTAGGAACAAGTCCTAATCCTTTAATTTCTTCTACAACAGAAGGACTTAAGATTAACTCTCATAAGTGTATTGTTGCAGAAGAAACTGACGGTAAGACAACCAAAGAAGGTGTTTATGCCGGTGGCGATGCTGTTACAGGTGCGGCAACTGTTATCCTCGCTATGGGAGCAGGAAAAGCAGCGGCAAAAGGAATCGATGAATTTTTATCCTAAAATGTACAATAGGCGAACCTATATTTTATTGGAAAGTATTATTTAAAAGTGGAGATAACTAAAATATTTCTATGAAGCTATGCTTCATAAAGATATTTTGGTGTCTCCGCTTTTTTTGTATCAAATAAGGGAGCGGATAAATTTTTTCATTTTGGTTATTTCTGAACAAATACTTTTTCTTTCAGAAATAGAGTTTAAACAATAATGAATATTTATAGGATTCGATATTCAGGATAAAAAAGTTTAAAATTTCCAATAATTGAGACAAGATGAGCCATAATATTCGTTTTTCTAATATTTTCGTCGTATTATTTTGCATAAAGTTGTAATTTTATAATTGAAAGAATGTGGAAATTGTGTTAGTATATATCTGTTAAGGCAGTTTTTTGAAGCTAACGCGCGGAAGTAATTTATGAGGCAATAAAAAGAAAAAACAGATAATACAATAAAGGGTGCATTGTAATATAATAAATAAGGTATTGTAACACAATAATAACGTATTGTGTAGAAAGGATTGCTCTGTAGAAAAGCAAGGGATTAAAATTGATTTCTTGTATGCGATATAACACCAAGAGAGCGTAAGAATAGGAATGGGAGAAAGCAGATTGCTTCAAATTGTATTTTCAGCATTGAATACGGCTACTGCAGATACCGAACTCAATGTGCTCGGCACAAATGCAGATTCGGCCGTTACGCAGATAGAGAATGGGTCTGGACGGAATTTGTTGTGTATCTTATTTGTAACGATTGTGGTGTTTTCCGGATTATTCCTTCTATTGTTTGTTAATATTAGGAGACGGACCAAGGCAGAGAAAGCCGCTGTTACTGTTAATCAGAAACTAAAAGAGAGCAATAAGGAATTAGAGAAAGCATTGACAGAGGTGACAGCAACCAAGGACGCGTTACATAGTAAATATGAAGAATTAAAAAAGAGTAAAGAAATCGTAAAACGTATGGCGTATTCTGATTATTTAACTTCACTGCCAAACCGCCTGGCATTTGTTGAATTGTTGGATGGGGTAATGGCTACGCTGCGTCAGAATGAAATTGTTGGAATCTTGGATATTGACATTGATAATTTTAAGGATATCAATGATACTTTAGGACATTCTTATGGCGATGAAATGTTAATTGATGTGATGCATCGCTTAGAGGAACTTATTAAGGAAAATGACTATTTGTCAAGAATTGGCGGAGATGAGTTTGCAATCTTAATTCAGAATCTAACAGATTTATCGGAATTGGAAGAAAGAATTTTGGAGGTTCAGCGAATTTTTGCAGCACCATTTCGAGTGGCTACGAAGGAATTTTTTATTACGGTTAGTATTGGGGTTGCGATTGCACCAAAGGATGGGAAGACAACTCAAAGCCTTGTAAAGAATATGAATTCTGCAATGTATGCAGCAAAAGAGCGCGGGAAAAATAATTTCAGCTATTATAATGATTCGATCAATCTTAAGATGATGCAGAAGTTAGAGATGCAGTCAGAACTTCGTAAAGCAATTGAAGAGAATCAATTTGTTGTATACTATCAGCCTCAGATTAATCTGTTAAATGACCGTGTGGTAGGATTTGAAGCATTGGCTCGCTGGCAGCATCCGGAGAAGGGGATTATTGCTCCGGTTGACTTTATTCCGTTAGCGGAAGATAACGGCATGATTGTAGCGATAGGAAAGAAGATGCTGTATGAGGCTTGTATTCAGTTACGAAAGCTCCAAGAGAGCGGTTATCATGATATTGTAATTGCCGTGAATTTATCAGCGAGGCAATTTAAGGACAAAGATTTTCTGCCGATGGTATATGAAGTATTGGAGGAAACAAAAGCAGACGCAAAAGGCTTGGAATTTGAAATCACAGAGACAGTTGCATTAGATGATTTGGAATTTACGATTGCTACAATTTCAAAACTTAAGGATATTGGTATTACCTTTGCGCTGGATGACTTTGGAACCGGATATTCCTCTTTAAATTATTTAAAACGATTACCTGTAAATAATTTAAAAATTGATAAAAGTTTTTTAGATACGATATTAGAGAATAATTCGGATCAGAAAATTGTTCATACCATGATTGATCTTGCGAAACACTTGAATATTGATGTGATCGCAGAAGGTGTAGAGTTATCGGAACAAGAAAGATTCTTAAAAGAAATCAACTGTGGAAAAGCACAAGGATATTACTACGGTAAGCCTGTACCGAAAGAAATAGCATTTGAGATACTGAAGAGATTAAATAGCGAAAATTCGTAGGAAACAGGCAGAATGTCTTTCCTTAGATTTGGAGGAAGCATATGAATTATCGTTTGGGGAATATGATTAGCAAGGGCATTGTTTGCAGCCTTGGGATTTTATATTTAGTATTCTTATTACTGGACTTCTTTGGAGGTCCAGTAATTGTGTCTTCAATTATAAAATTTATATCGATTATATCATGTCTGGTAGTAACGGTGGTAAGAACACTATGTTATCAGGCAACCGCAGACCGGATATTATTGAATGTTGCTTTACTATTTACGGTCATAGCGGATGTGTTTTTACTATTTACTACTAAATTTGAATATGGTGTTATCGCCTTTTGCATCGTTCAGTTAATTTATTTTTATCGAATGTTCAGTTTATTGCGTTATTCACTTCGTATGGAAAATCGTGTTCACAAAAGAAGAAATGAGAAAAGCTTTTTAAGTTTTTTCTTTCACCTTGCAACAAGAGTATTCGTTAGTGCTGTGGTTATCGTATTCTTACAATTTCAGGGGATTGTTTTCGATTTTTTATTATTCGCCAGTGTGTTTTACCTTGTGAATTTCATCGGGAATCTTATCTTTTTAATTCTTCTATATCCCAAGAAACATTATATGGGGGAACAAATTCGATATGGTCTGTTTTTCATTGGAATGGTACTCTTTTTCCTATGTGATGTGCAAGTAGGATTCTATAATCTGTCTTTGTATTTATCAAAGGAATCAAGAATATTGAATGCCTTGGCGGAAGTGTCCGGTGTTGGAATGTGGGCTTGTTATCTTCCGGCCCAAATAGCAATTAGTATAAGTGATGCGAAATACAGGAGAAGTACTAGAGGGTCATTTATTTAATTTGCCAAATTTTTAATCAGAATTTCTACAATCGCAAGAGTAACTTGCGATTGTTTTTTTTAGCTTGTTTTGGTACGATAAAACTACCATAGAGGTAAACCAAGCACTTTGAACTTAAGTAAATTAAAACAAGAACGTTAATAAAGTCATTTCTTTCTTGCAGCATTTCTTTTGTAAAATAGTCATTCTAAATAGTAAAATATTTTACTATTCCAGTCCTTAAACGATTACCGTTAGCTTAAATGAATTCCAATATTTTAATTCAATACATATACATGCAGCTAAATACAAGTGATGGAAGTACTGCGATACGCAATTTTATTATGATATGAAGTTATCTTTTATTTTAGTTACCCTATTTCGCATTATAAGAACAAGCTCTTAATGGCTTAAGTTCAAACGTGGAATTACCTCATGGAAATCAAGGAAAGGAGAATATCAGCAGTGTAAGAGAAGCTGCTGCTGATTGTGTTCTAGGTGTCTGAATTAATGTCCTATGAAAACTTCCTCCAATTTATGAAAGAGGAAGTGAAAAAACGTTTAGGAGAGGAATGTGAAACCGATCTTAATCAGGTTCAAAAAAACAATGGTCTATTATTCGATGGTCTTATGATACGTTGTAATATGGATAAGATAATACCAAGTATTTATTTGAATCCTTATTATGAGGAGTATCAAAATGGGAAAGCTGCAATTGATATAGTAGAGGAGGTAATAAAGGCTTACGATGGAGCAAAGACGGAGACAGAGAGGATTGCGATACCGGCTCGTATGGAGTTTGAAGAAGTAAGAGCAAGAGTCATATACCGGTTAGTAAATTATGAGAAAAATCAAATATTGCTACAGAGCCACCCACATTACCGATTGCTGGAATTTGCAGTTACTTTTCACTGCCTAATCAAGCAGGATGAAGAGGGAATAGGCAGTGTCCGAATTACGGAAGAACATCGAAAGAGTTGGGGTGTGTCCATAGAGGAATTACGAAATGCCGCAATGGAAAATACGAAACATAGATTTCCGGCAATTATTCGTCCGATGGAGGACATTGTTTATGACTCCATCAAACAAAAGTCCTGGACTTCTGAAAAAGAAGTAGTGACCTTACCAACTTATTTCAATTCTTCGATGTATGTCTTGACAAATAGCAGTGGAATTAATGGCGCCGGCTGTTTGTTATATCAAGGATTATTAGAACTCTTTTATAAACAATTAGGCTCTGATTTTTATATTTTACCGTCCAGTATTCATGAGTTGATACTTGTACCGGTAGGAGAAGAGCGGAACCGAGAGCATTTGGAACAAATGGTAAAAGAAATTAATCAAACACAGGTAGCAATAGAGGAGATTCTTTCGGATACGGTTTATAACTATGAATCGATAAGAGACAGATTATTGGTATAAAGGCAAAATGACAGTCCTAAGAATCTCTTGGCAGATTTCTTAGGACTGTCGCTTTGTGTATGCTGATATTTTATTTTAGTGACTAAAAGCTTCAGATTTTTTACATGAACGATAAGTTTACAGACAAGCCCATCATTTTTATAATTAATTATGGAGTGGGTGCTACACTTGGTTCCTCTGATGTTTGGACCGTTAGATTTTCATAAAATTCCCTTAAATCCTCATCCATTTCAATGTTCTTTGCTAAGTTATCATCTGCTTCCTGCTTTAGTTTCTGTACATCCTTATCTAAGGTTCTTTTGTCAATATAATCCTTTGTTTCTTGAGTTACAGTACCCAAATAAATATATGGCTTATCATCTTGATAGATAATATAGAAAACATCGAAACTTGGAGAAGCGGTTTGTATCGTGGTAATCATAATATCATAGGATACATAAACAATGTAATCAATTTCACCTATGCCAGGTGTGCTGTAACAATGGAAATTTTTATAATCGGTGATATATTCTACTTTTTTAAAAATTAAGTTAAAATCCAGAAGAGTCGCATCCGTGACACATTCTTTTAATATTTCCACAGACTCCGGAGCAGGGTTGATTTTTGCGGTGTAATATTTTTCAATTAATTCATTGATTTCCGGGAAAGCATCCTTTTTCAGTGCTTTTGGATTCTCCGGTACCGGTGTATTTGTTACAGAGGCGGTAGGAGTGAGTGTTTGGGAAGAAGCAAGGGTGGTGGGACTAGGAGAGTCTAAGGAATCTGGGTCTCCATCTTTTATGAAGGCTGCCGGTAGTACAGAGTCCGGAGCTACTTGAAAAGAGAAGGTAACCATTCCGACGCCAAGGATACCCATCGTAAATAATAACAATAATTTTTTATACTTTAATCTCATAGGGGTACTCCTTAAGTTCTTCTTTGAGATGGTATTGCTACAGCTTTAAGATGCGGTGTGAGTGGAGTATGTAAATCGAATTTCCAGTATTATATTAGTACAACCTAACGTTACTTATCATACCAAAATTTGTCCCAAAAATCAACTATCATCTCATATTTTGGTAACATAAGATTAATAATTTGTAACAAAGATGTAACAAGAATTTACATTGATAGGGAGATATCAAAGAAGAAAAGGTGATTTCTTATGAAAAAAGAGAAAAGAAAGACTAATTTTTGAATATAAAAAAATGCATCTGATAGGATTCGAACCTACGACCTTCAGCTTCGGAAGCTGCTGCCCTATCCACTGAGCTACAGATGCAAAGTTAAATTGTTTCCAGTACTCCAATATTATAGCGGCAAATGAAAGATTTGTAAAGTCAATAATTAAAAATGATATTCTATTAATTAAAATGATGTTCTATTAAGTTACCCATAGAGAAGTAAAATCGAGAAATTAAGCAGGTACTATTGTATTATCAATAGAGATCAGTGATATTAAAATTTTTAAGAGCTTAATAGCATGCATACTTGTTAAATATTATTAGGACTGCATAATGCTGGGAAACAGGAAAACAAGAAATGATTGGAATGATAAGAAAATAATGATATAATAGTACAACTGGTGAGAAAATAGTATAAGGTTTCATTTTTTAAAAGCTGGAATGCAGAAGCTTATGAAAAGATTTCTTTGAAACATGGATTTTGGGAAAGATACAGGATCAGATATGGAATAAAGAGAAAGCTGCTGCTGGAATTTAATTAAAGTGAAAAGTAAACAAAAAGATAATATGAAATAAAAAGTGTATTCGTGTCAAAGGAATAGGATCCTTATGAGATTCTCAAATAGAAAGGATAATTAAGAACATGGCAAAAGTTACAAAACGATTATTTGCTGCAGAAGAGGCGGAAGAGAAGGCTGTCCGTATTAATAAATATTTGAGCGATTCCGGAATCTGTTCTCGAAGAGAAGCAGATATAAGAATTGCAAATGGTGAGGTTATGATAGATGGTGAAGTTGCGGTGATGGGAGGCAAGGTATTACCGGGACAGAGGGTGATGCTTGGTAAGAAAGAGGTAAGCAGAGAAGAAAAGATGGTTCTGATTGCATTTCATAAGCCAAAAGGAATTGTATGTACAACGGAAAAAACGGAGCCGGATAATATTATAGATTATATAAAATACAGTCAGCGTATTTACCCTATCGGAAGACTTGATAA
This sequence comes from Bacillota bacterium, assembly GCA_023457255.1. Lineage (GTDB taxonomy): Bacteria > Bacillota > Clostridia > Lachnospirales > Lachnospiraceae > Lachnoclostridium. The sequence goes on from JAEWMB010000026.1 coordinate 142,159, forward strand.
AGATTCGGAAGGACTTATTTTCTTAACGAACAATGGCGATATTGTTAACAAAATCCTGCGCGCAGGAAATCATCATGAAAAAGAATATATTGTGACGGTAAATAAACCGATTACAGCGGAATTTTTAAAGGGTATGTCTGAGGGAGTACCAATCCTTGATACAATAACAAAGCCTTGTACCTTAGCAGCAATGGATAAAGTTACGTTTAAAATTATCTTAACACAAGGATTAAATCGTCAGATTCGCCGAATGTGTGAACATTTTGGGTATAAGGTGACAAAGCTTGTCCGCATACGTATTATGAATGTTAATCTTGGCAGACTAAAGGTTGGTGGATATCGTAATTTAACAGAGAAAGAGCTTGAGGGAATCAAAGAGCAAATTGAGTTGTCAAAAAACGAAGCCATAACCTTAGAAGCGGATGATGAATTTCCAACCGAAAGAGTAAATTTAACGAATATAGCAAAATCTCACGGTAAGAAAGCAATTACCGGTAAGAGGAAAACAAAAGAGAAATACTTCACTGAAAAAAAAGAAGATAAGAAGAGAAACGAAACAGCAAGGACGAGAACAGAAGGAAATAAGTACACGCGAAGGAATAAATCGGAGGGAAATAAATACAATTCAAAGAACAGTTCGGAGAGAAATACGTTTGGTACAAGAAACAGCTCGGAAGAAAATACGTTCGGCACCATTAACCATTCAGGGACGAATAAGTTTGGTTCAAAGAGAACAACCGGGGATAATAACAATGTACTAAGAAGCAGAACAGCACAACCTAAGAGTTATGGAAAGAAGAATTCAAGTGGTAATCGGTTTTCATCTAATGTTCCGTATAAAGGGAAGAAGCACTAGGAATTACGGAGAGAGTTGGATTTATGTGAGCAATTTTTAAGTATAGAAGTATCAAAGGAGCAAGACAATGCAGGAAAAGAAACAGCGTATCGCCGAATTAACCGAACTTCTCGACAAAGCTGCCAGAGTTTATGAGCAGGAAGACAGGGAAATTATGAGCAATTTCGAGTATGATAAATTGTATGATGAGTTAAAAAAACTAGAAGATGAAACTGGAATTGTCTTAGCAGGAAGTCCGACAAGAAAAGTTGGGTATGAAATATTAAGTGAATTGCCAAAGGAGCGTCACGAGTCGGTCATGCTATCTCTTGATAAGACAAAAGAATTATCAGCTTTAATTGACTGGCTTGGTGAGAAAGAAGGTATTCTTTCCTGGAAGATGGATGGTCTGACGATTGTTTTGACCTACCGGGATGGAGAATTAGTAAAAGCGGTAACCAGAGGAAATGGTGAGATTGGTGAGGTTGTAACAAATAATGCAAAGGTATTTAAAAACCTGCCCCTCACAATTCCATATAAAGGAGAGCTTATTCTCAGAGGAGAAGCAGTAATCCGCTATTCTGATTTTCAAAAGATCAATGCGCAGATTCCGGATACCGAGGCAAAATATAAGAATCCAAGGAATCTTTGCAGTGGTTCGGTGAGACAATTAAATAATGAGATAACAGCAAGGCGGAATGTAAATTTTTTTGCTTTTGCGCTGATACGTATGGAGGAGATGAACCGCTTTCAAACGATACTGGAACAACTAGAATGGTTAAAAGGACTAGGTTTTGATGTGGTGGAAGAAAAACTGGTAACTTCGGAAAATATATCAGAAATAATAGAGTATTTTGAGAGCCATGTTCTAACGAATGATTTTCCATCGGATGGCTTAGTGCTGTTCTTTAATGATATTGCCTATGGTGAAGCACTTGGAAGGACTTCAAAATTTCCAAGGAACGCAATTGCCTTTAAATGGAGAGATGAAATTAAGGAAACAACCCTGCAAGAAATTGAGTGGAGTGCTTCAAGGACAGGACTGATTAATCCGGTGGCTATCTTTGAACCAGTAGAATTGGAAGGAACCACAGTAAGTCGTGCAAGTCTTCATAATATCAGTATTATGGAGGGGTTAGAGCTTGGATTGGGAGATAAGGTAACTGTTTACAAAGCAAATATGATTATCCCTCAGATTGCAGATAACCTAACGAGAAGCGGACAGTTGCCTATACCAAAGAATTGCCCTGTTTGTGGCGGGAATACGATGATAAAACAAGATAATGATGTGAAGTCACTTTATTGTATGAATCCGGAGTGCCTTGCAAAGAAAATCAAATCCTTTACCCATTTTGTCAGCCGTGATGCAATGAATATCGAAGGTCTGTCAGAGGCTACGATAGAAAAGCTGATCGCAAAAGGCCTTATTACGGAACTGGCAGATATCTTCCGCGTGAAAGATTTTAAAGAGGAGATTACAACCATGGAGGGCTTTGGTGAAAAATCCTTCCGTAATCTTGTAGACTCTGTGGAAAGAGCAAGAACGCCTATCCTTGCTAAATTTATTTATAGCTTAGGCATCACGAATGTCGGACTAGCCAATGCAAAACTAATCTGCAAGGAGTTTGGTTATGATTTTAACAAAGTATCCAATGCTATGGCGGAAGAATTAACACAGATACCTCAGATAGGAGATGTGATTGCAGAAGCATTTGTGTCTTATTTTCAAAAGCCGGAAAATAAACTTATCATAGAAGATTTACTAAAGGAAATCACCTTTGAAAAAGAAGAGGCAGCAGGAGGGTCTGAAAAACTGAAAGGACTGACCTTTGTAATTACCGGTTCTGTAGAACATTTTGCAAATCGAAATGAGGTTAAGGAGGTAATAGAACAGCATGGGGGAAAAGTGAGCGGTTCCGTTACCGCAAAAACCAATTATCTGATAAATAATGATAATACTTCAGGCTCATCCAAAAATAAGAAAGCAAAAGAGCTTGGAATTTCTGTGATTACAGAAGAGGAATTCATACAACTACTAAAGGAAGCGTAATAGCTTATTAAAAAAGAGGAGGAGATATCGATGCCAATTAAAGTTCAAAATGATTTACCTGCAAAGAAAATTCTAGAAGAAGAGAATATATTCATGATGGATGAAAAGCGAGCGATGCATCAGGATATACGTCCATTAAAAATAGCAATCTTAAATCTGATGCCATTAAAGGAAGATGCCGAGGTTCAATTGCTCCGAAGCTTAAGTAATACTCCGCTGCAGGTGGATATCACGTTCTTAACTACCGATACCTACGTTGGAAAGAATACTGCTACGAATCACCTGGAACAGTTTTACCAGACACATGATGATGTGAAAAACAGACGTTTTGACGGTTTAATCATTACCGGTGCCCCGGTGGAACAGATGGAATTTGAAGAAGTTGCTTATTGGAATGAACTAAAAAAAATTATGGAATGGTCAAAAACTCAGGTAACCTCGACACTTCATCTTTGCTGGGGCGCTCAAGCCGGACTTTATTATCATTATGGAATCAAAAAATATCCTCTTCCTGCGAAGATGTTTGGTATCTTTGAACATAAATTGTTAAAAAGAAAAGAGCCTCTGGTCAGAGGTTTTGATGATGTCTTCCTGGCGCCTCACTCCCGCCACACAGAAACCTCCCGAGATGAAATCTTACAAAATCCGGAACTAACAATCCTTGCAGAATCAGAGGAAGCCGGAGTACTTCTTGTGACAGGCGGAGAGGGAAAACATATCTTTGTGATGGGTCATCCGGAGTATGACCGTATTACCTTAGATAATGAATATAAGAGGGATATAGCCAAAGGGCTGGAAATCCAATTGCCGAAGAATTATTATCCCGGTGATGATTCCATGCAAAGACCGAATCTTTCCTGGAGAGCGCATGCGAATGCGTTGTATACGAATTGGTTGAATTATTATGTGTATCAGGTAACACCGTATGAGTTGTAAAAAGATGTTTAAACGCGGTATTTTCAATAGTGTAAATATATCAATAATTTGAATCTATCGTAAACTATCGTCTAATGGTGTACAATATTCAAAAAACAGGGTATGAATTGGGTACATTTTATAGTAAAGTGGGGTGCGATTTATATTAATTTTTGACCTGTATAACAATTAAATTTTAAATAAGCTCATAGTCAATCTGTGGGCTTATTTTAGTGTTTAAAAGTATTCCTATAGAATATCAAACAAGATTAATCATTGCCATAAAATAAATCGAAAAAATAAGCATCTATCTTTTATGATACTTCCCTTGTCTACTTAAGAGGTATCATATCATTTCCGGTAGGTGCTTTTTTTACTTTATAGGAAAGTTCTCCTCTGGAGAACTTTTGAACTAAAAAAGCCCGTATTATAGCGGCATAAGAAATAAACGACTGTAAATTAGAAGATATGAAACAAGTTATTATCCTGCGTACGATTTTTGCATAAATTCCATTTGTTTGTTTAAAAGATTTACTAATCCTATCTTCCTTTTTTATTATTTGAAGTAGTTTTTCGGAATTGAGATTGGGTAGTAACTTTAGAGGTAACTTGGTATGAAACGGAAATGTGATATTAGATATCATAGTAATTATAATGATATAACTATATTGGAAAAAATATCTTGACATATCACCTCACTTTCGCCATAATTAAATGTAAAATTATAGAATATAATATATTTTTTTGGATTTTTAAACCAATAAAAGGGATAAATATAGTAAAGTATAGGAGAGTGTTTATGAAATTGATAAAAAAATGCAATTATTTGAATTGTATCAGAATTAATTTTCAATGTTCTTTTTGGTTTGCTGGATTTATAATTCTTCAAACTATCATAATTGCTTTGCTGCCAAGTGTACAAGTACTTGCAAATGCATATTTTCTGGATAAGTCTTTGGAACTTCTAAAAAATGAGCAACCGATAATGACGGTCATTCCAAGTTTGCTCTTTGTCATAAGTTTATTAGCATATCAATGGATTTTAAATCCTATTGTTGAAATGTGCAAAAAACGTCTTGAATTTTCCGCAAGAAGTAAATTTCGAACTACTATTACTGAAAAAAGATCAAAGCTGAAATATCGATACATTGAAAATAATGAATCTCTTGATTTGATTAATCGAATTTCTGATAATCCGGAAGTAAAAATAACTCAGGCATATTTTTCATTTCTTTCTTTTATCGCATTAATTCTCCGAATTGGTAGTTTATTGGCTCTATTATTTACTCAGGTTTTCTGGGCCACTATACTTATCATCATAGTTTCAATCCCTTTATTTGCAATTGCTATTAAAAGTGGTAAGGCAACCTATCAGGCTAATAAGGAAATGAGCAAATATCAAAGAAAGTATCAATATCTCTCTGAAGTAATGACTTCCCGTGAAGCAGTGGATGAAAGAGCGGTATTTGACTATAACAATGCATTAAACGAGCGGTGGAATGAGCAGTATGAAATAGCAAGAAAAATGGAACTTAAAATTCGTATAAAATGGTTTATTAAATTAAAGTCGGGAAGCGTAATCACAGCTTTTATAAGTGTATTCGTTACTGCACTTTTACTAAAACCAGTAATCACAGGAACCATTACAATCGGTATGTTTTATTCCTTAGTGAATGCAATATTTAGCTTAGTACATATCATGTCATGGGAGATGACGAGAAGCGTAGATGCTATTGCTCATTACAGGGAATTTTTAAAAGAACTATCTATTTTTTTTGGAATGGAAGAACAGCCAGATGCTAATGCCCTGCCAGCAGAATGTGCTCCATTCAAGTCTTTAAGATTAGAAAATGTCAGCTTTAAATATCCCGGAACGGATCATTATGTATTAAAAAATATGTCCATGGAAATTAAAGCAGGACAGCATTATGCATTTGTGGGTGTGAATGGGGCTGGTAAATCTACCATTTCCAAACTGCTCACTGGTTTATATGACAATTATGAGGGGAATATCATAATCAATGGCAGAAATGCAAAGACATATTCCTTTCGAGAATTAAAAATGCTGTTTTCTGTTGTATATCAGGATTTTGCAAAATATTACATATCATTTAAAGACAATATCGCATTGGGAAATACTATGGGCAGTAATGAGGAAGATATTAACCAGTCGGTTGCTCTCTTCAAGCTACAGTCAGTCATTCAAAGATTACCCGAAGGAATAAACACAATGTTAGGTAAGATAAAAAGTAATGGGCAGGATGTATCAGGTGGAGAGTGGCAAAAGATAGCATTAGCACGTTCTTTTAACAGCAAGGCTCCCATCAGAATTCTGGATGAACCAACTGCAGCACTGGACCCTGTTGCTGAAAGCAGCCTTTATGAAGAATTTGCTCATATGTGTAAAGGTAGGACAACTATTTTTGTAAGTCACCGTCTGGGCTCTATTAAATTAGCCGATCAGATAATGTTAATTGGAGATGGGTGTGTGTTGGAATGCGGAACTCATAGTGAATTAATGCAGTTAAATGGTGAATACAGGAAGATTTATGATAGCCAGAGGGAGTGGTATAAATGAAAAAAAAGTTTGTAAGTACTAAAAGAACGTTAACAACAATATTGCCTATGATTGTTAAATCTTCACCAGTGTTCTTTTCACTGTTTTTTATTGCAGCATTTTTACATGGAATTTCCTGGGGTGGAGTTACTGTGGCGACCCAAGGCTTGTTTGATGCAGTAGCTAAGGCTGTGAATCATGCAGGAACAATGAAAAGTATTTATGGATCCCTTGTAGTTTTAGGGTTAGTAGCGATTGGACAACAGATTATCAACGGGCTTCATAATTTTTTATACATTCCGTTTCAACAAAAAAGTGTTGGATATATTATGCAAAAAGTACACTTAAAGATTGCTAAGATCAATCCTGTTGAATATGAAAATACCGTAGTATTGGATTCGATTAATAAGGCAAACGAAGGTATTAACAATGCATTTGGAATGGTATTTACATTTGTAATGATGTTTACGTTTTTCCTGCCTTATATCCTTTTTATGGGGATATGGTTGTATTCGTTTAAACCTATATTAGCTATAGCCTTAATTATAGCATCACTGCCATTGTTTGTGACAAAACTCCTGCAGGCAAGAGTGTTTACCAAATTGGAAGATGAATCCGCACCAATTAGACGGGAATATGATTATTATGAAAAATGCCTCTGTTCACGGGAATATTTAAAAGAAACAAGAACGTTAGGAGCTTATCAATATTTTAATGAATTGTATCATGATGCCTTGAGTTTACTAAACCATAAGAAGTGGAAGGCTGAAAAAAAAGCATGCATAATGGACTTATGTGCAAAAATATTTTCATTAGCCGGGTATTTATGTGTGTTAATCCTATTTGTAAATGCATTATTAAGCGGGGATATAACAACAGGTACCTTTGCAGCAATATTTGCATCCATTGCTAAAATGCAGGAAATTATATCTGGGTTCCTTGATATATCCGGTGAGTTAAGTAAAAATATAGGCTCCATTGATAATTTGCTGGATTTTTTGAATATGCCAGAAATGAATGCAGAGGATATGGATGTAAACCACAAAAAGGAAATCATACTGAACAATGCTTCCTTTCAGTATCCTGGTGCAAGCAGGGATTCTTTGAGCAATATCAATCTTACAATTCAGCCAGGTGAGACAATAGCTGTGGTTGGTGAAAATGGAGCAGGAAAATCTACTCTGGTAAGATTATTAACGGGAATTTATTTACCAACGGAAGGTTCCGTAACAATAGGAGGAAAAGAAACAAAGACTATTAACCGAAAAGCTTTGTTTCGTGAGATATCCGGAGTTTTTCAGAAGTATCAGAGATATCAGATGACTTTACGAGATAACATCAATGTCAGTGATCTGGATAAGGCAATTACAGATAAGGAAACACTTGAAGCAATCGAGAAAGCCGATTTAGATATTAATGCTCCTGTATTTAAACAGGGAATAGATACTATGTTATCCAGAGAATTTGAAGGGGTTGAATTATCCGGAGGTCAGTGGCAAAGGGTAGCCATAGCACGTGGACTGCAAAGAAAACATTCTATTATTATTCTGGACGAACCAACAGCAGCGATTGATCCGATAGAAGAATCAAATATATATAAGAAGTTTTCAGAGTTATCAAATGGAATTACCTCTATTTTAGTTACACACCGTTTAGGTTCAGCCAGAATAGCAGATAGAATTGTTGTAATGGATCAGGGAAAAGTAGTTGAAATAGGAGATCATGACACCTTAATGAAGAATCGTCAGAAGTATTACCAGATGTTTGAGCTTCAGGCTAAATGGTATGAGCAGGGGAATTAGAAGGAGGAGAAAGGATGAATCGTATTGCGGTGTTAATGCCTGGGCAGGGCACCCAGCGCCAAGGGATGGGACGAAATTTGTATGAGAGTTCAGATGCTGCGAGGATGATATTTAATAAGGCAAATGATTTGTTGGGGTATCGGTTTACAGAGATTATTTTTAATGAGAAGCATGAGGAAATTATGGATACAAAACACGTCCAGATGGCTATTTTTCTGACTAGTATGGCATATTATAAGGAATTTATAGAAACGAAACATATAGTTCCATGTTGCATAGCTGGACATAGCATAGGAGAATATGCAGCACTAACTTGTGCAGGGGTAATTTCATTTGATGATGCTCTTAAGCTTGTAGAAAAACGAGGGACGTTCATGCACGACTATTTTAATGCAGTGGAACCTGGTGCCATGGCGGCAATTTCCGGAGTTTCAGTAAAAGTTCTGCAAGAGCAATGCCTCATAATGAATAATAAGAATAAACCGGTCTGCATCTCTAATTATAATTCGGATAATGAAATGGTGATTTCCGGATTAGAAAGTAATATTAATGAAATAAGTGATATTTTAAATACATTAGGTGCTAGTATAAAGAAATTAAAAGTAAAAACACCATTTCATAGTGAATACATGCAAGAAGCGGCAGATTTAATGCAACAAGAAATAAAGAATGTAAAGTTTTTAGAACCTCAGTTTACTGTTATGTCTAATCTTACAGGAAGGCCTTACACTAGCAATACAGAAATAAAAGAGATGTTAGCTTTGCAGATGGTAAAGCCAGTTCTTTGGAATTCTATTATGGAGAATATGCTAGAGAGGGGAATTGATTATTTTGTTGAAATGGGTGAATCGCACATTCTTGCAAATTTAATTCGTAAAAAGGGGTATCCGAGTATCTGTGCCCGCTCATTAGATACGGATTTGGCAAAAGAGGAATATCAAAATGATTTACGGGATAATCGACATATAGGAGCTAATTATAAGCTTAAAAGAATGTTAGGGATAGCAGTTTCTACGAAAAACAAAATACAGCAGAGGGAAGAATACGAAAAGTATGTCATACCGGAATATAATCAGATCGATACTATCAGGCAAAAGGTAGAAAAAGAAAATAGAACCGCAACAATTAATGAAGTGCAGGAAGCTTACAGACATTTGGTAGAATTGCTTAGGTTAAAGCAGGCACCAGAAGAGGAAGTGCGACGAAAGCTTCTGGAACTTGAAATTTGATTTATTGGAAATTATAAATTATCTATCACAAAAAAGCTATTAGCATAATACGGGGAGTGGGTTTATGATGAAAGATAATTCGCAGGTAAAATCGAGTAAAAGTAACAAAGTTAACATTGTTATTGGTGCAAATTTTACAATTGATCCAATTGGAGAATCTTTAATATGGTGGTGCAGACAATTTTATCTTGATCCTGTTATTGAGCATCTGCCATATAATCAAGTTTTTCAAAATTTAATCGATCCTCAAAGTCCATTATCAGTAAATACTGATTTTAATATTATAATGATACGGTTTGATGATTGGATTCAGGATGGAGAGGCTTCTTATATACAGCAGAATCATATCCATGATAATTTTATACAACTAAAGTCACTGGTGCAGAGTAGGTATGGAAGTGCTAAATTAATCGTTGGTATATTACCAATTGAAAATTGCTCCATTAAATTTATTAATTTAGAGTGGAAGGATTTTTTATCAAAGCAAGATAATACTACGGTGCTTGATTTAAGCAATTTAGGGCAGAGCTATCAGATACGGCAGATATATGATTCTTTACAAAACCAAATAGGCCATATTCCCTATACGGAAGAATATTTTGCTGTATTAGGCACATGTGTTGCCAGACAAATTCTTTCAAGTCAATCTCCAAAATTCAAAGTTATTGCATTGGATTGTGACAATACCCTGTGGAATGGAATATGCGGAGAAATAGGACCACAAAAGGTTGAGGTGTCCTCAAATTATCAACTGTTGCAAAGATTCCTGATAGAACAGTATAACAAGGGTGTTTTGTTGGTTTTATGCAGTAAAAATAATATAGAAGATGTAAATGAAGTATTCACTTACAATAGGGGAATGCTTCTTGAGAAACATCATTTTATTACAGAACGAATTAACTGGAATAAAAAATCTGATAATTTGAAGGAAATTGCTATAGAACTAAATGTTAATTTGGATTCATTTATTTTTATTGATGATAATCCTGCTGAGTGTTTGGAAGTGATGCAAAGCTGTCCGGAAATTTTAACGATTAATTTACCTTCGGAAAATGCTATTCCTGATTTTCTGCAGCATATTTGGGCTTTGGATTTTACGAGGATTACACAAGAAGATAGTAAAAGAACTGCGATGTATATGGAAGAGAGAAAGCGGACCGCCGCCAGACAAACAGAATTATCATTCTCGGATTTTATTCAAACATTACATTTGAAGATAAGCATAAGGGAAGCGGTGGAAAAGGATTATACCAGAATATCACAGCTTACCAACCGAACCAATCAGTTCAATTTAAGTACAATTAGGCGTACAGAGCAGGAGATTAGGGAAATTACAGCACAAACCAATGTCAAATGCATGATTGTAGAAGCGGAAGATAAGTTCGGTGCTTATGGAATATCTGGTGTAATAATTGGGGAAATCAAACAAGAACATTTTTTTATTGATACATTATTACTTAGCTGTAGAATTCTTGGAAGAAATGTCGAGCAGGTGCTTTTAGCATTTTTATATACCTATGCAAAAGAAAAGGCTATTACATTGGTACAAGCTGATTTTTATCCGACTGAAAAAAATATCCCAGTTAAGAATTTTATGGATGATAAATCCTGGAAGAAGATACGTACAGAGGGAAACCATGTTCGATATGAGTTGAATATGAAAGAGGCTTTTTATAAAGTCGTTGGCATAGAATGTTACTTTGGGAAGAGTTTACCTCAAATTATAAAAAAAGATGAGAAAATAGAATGCTATGTAGAATTTGATCACATTGCTGTTGCTGTTTTTAATATTCAGAAATCGGTCCACTATTACAAAGAGCTTGGTTATCAATGCAAGGAGCCGGTATTTGATCCCAATCAAAATGTCAATTTGGTCATGTGTAACAAAGATTCTTACTGTAATATAGAGTTAGTAGAACCCATGGATGCAAGCTCTCCAGTGCATAATTTATTACAGCAATATGGAGAAATACCATATCATACATGTTATAGAGTAAAGTCGGTAAAAGAATTTACGAAGATGTTAACTTATAAAGAAATAGAATATGAGATTATTAGTCCTCTAAAAGAAGCAGTATTATTTCATGGGAAGAAGGTCATATTCTTATCCATTGCAGCTGTTGGGATAATAGAGCTAATTGAAATGCCAGCCCTGAAAATGGATGATTCATCATTCCCTGTTAAAAATTGCTTGATTATTGAAACATCATCTTTCTATCAAACTTTGCATTTCTATCAAATGCTGGGTTATGGAAGAACTGACACATATGGATTGGAAAAGTCAGGTTTCCCAACATTGAAACTAGTGGAGAATCAATTCGAAAAATATCCCTATAAAATTGCAAAAATTCTTTATAAAGAAAGCGATGAAACTATCTTTAATGGGGCAAAGCTAGAATACTTCGATCAATATAAAGATGAGATTCCTGGAATAAAGAAAGATATATCATGGAATATCATAGTAGATAATGACATTAATTTATTATATAGAAACTATATTCTGGCTTTACAGTGTCATACGGGAAGTATAATACTAAAACATATGTCTTCTAAGAAAAAAGGGCTGGCCTATGATGAGGAAACGGATAAGAATATAGCCGAAAACCCAATTGAATTTGTATTGAATACAATTAAAGATTTGTTAAATAAGGATACCGTTATCGCTGATATAAGCTTCTTAGCCAACGGGGGAAATTCACTTAAGGCTATAACCTTTATTTCTAGGATTCATAACAAATTTCATATAGCTCTAAAGCTGGAAGATGTAATAAATGACATACCACTGTCTGAAGTTATACGTAAAATCGAAGTTTCCGGGGAAAATGTTTGTATTCCAATCATTCCGGTAGAGGAACAACGGTTTTATTCGCTTACAGATAGTCAAACCCGTCTATTTATGTTTTATCAGCTCAATAAGGATAGTCTTGTTTACAATATGCCAAGAGTAATGATCATAGATGGAAAATTAGATACTATCCGATTTCAAGAGGCGGTGTCAGCGCTGATTCATCGTCATAGAATACTCCAAATGAATTTTGATGTAAAGGATGGTGTTCCATATCAGTATATAAGAAAGGAAGAGAAATTCAAGCTTAAAGTTCAGCAATTGAATGGAGAGGTTACGGAGGATAAAATTAATGAAATCATTCACAGATTTATATGTCCATTTGATTTAAATAAAGATTTGTTGATTCGTGTTTCATTAGTTAAATTGAAAACCAGCCAATCTTTATTCCTGTTTGATGTTCATCATATCATATCTGATGGCATCTCTATGGGAATTATAATAAATGAATTGATGCAGTTATATCATGGTACAAAATTAGCGCCAGTTAAAATTCAATTTATGGATTATATTATCTGGCAGCAGCAATATGTAAAATCATATCAGGTAGAAGAACAAAAAAAATATTGGAAAAATAAGTTTCATGAAAATATTCCGGTATTACAGCTTCCAACAGATTATAAAAGAGAGGCAGTACAGAGTTTTGAAGGCACAAAAATTGTAGTTGATTTAGGAAGAGAATTAACAAAGTCAATACAAAGTGCTATTGAAGAAAGTAATGTATCCTTATATATGTATTTACAGGCAGCTTATACGATTGTATTGTCAAAATATTCATCACAGAATGATATCATCGTTGGATGTCCTATTGCTGGTAGATCATATGAAGAAATTGAAGATACGGTAGGAATGTTTGTAGATATACTTCCGATTTGGAATAAGGTGAATTATGAGGTGACATTTCAAGATTATCTAAAGGAAGTCAGGACAGTAACCTTAAATGCATTTGAAAATCCATACTTTCCATACGAAGATATCGTAAGCCACGGTCAAAGGGATACTAGCAGAAATCCGATTTTTGATACGGTTTTTATATTGCAGAATATGGATAATAAAGATTTTGTCCTTTGTAATATGGAATTTGGAGGGATTGCTTCAGAAGAATTAAAGTTTTCTTTAAAGGATTTTTCACTAAATGTAGCCAAATATGATTTGACAATGGAAGCAGTTGAAGGTGCTGATAACATCTATTTCAGCATTGAATATTGCACGAAACTGTTTACTGAGGCTACCATTCGCCAGCTGTTTCAATATTATAGCAATGTATTGAAGCAGGTTGTATCAAATGCAAATATTTTAATGTCGGATATCAGCCTGCTTGATCAAAAAGAGAGCCTGTATCTGGCAGAAAAATTAAATACTATAGGTAATTGGCATGTTGCGGATACAATTCAGGCGATGTTTGAAAGAATCGTTGAAAGGAATCCAAACCATATTGCGGTTAGTATGAATGGTGAAAAGCTGACCTATCAGAAATTGAATGAGAAATCAAATCAGCTTGCAGATTACCTTAGAAAGCTTTCGGTTAAGCCTGATAATCTGGTTGGTTTATTGTTAGAGCGTTCGTTCTATGTGCCAATAGCCATTATTGGGATTATTAAGGCAGGAGGGGCTTATCTTCCAATTGAAACGGAATACCCGGATAACAGAATCGATTTTATGATAAAGGATAGCGAAATTTCGGTATTAATTACGGATAAAGGTAATAGTAACCGTAAAATAAGCTCCGTTAAACACACCGTTTTAATTGATGAGGAAGAGCAATTTATGTCCTATCGTAAGACAAATCCGTTCTGTGTGATTAATTCAGATAACCTTGTCTATGTCATTTATACCTCTGGAACAACTGGTAATCCTAAGGGTGTCATGGTTGAACATCATAGCCTTTTAAATTATGTTTTATGGAGGATAAAACAGTATAATTTCACATCTGACGATATTACTTTGCAATTGCTTCCGGTTGCCTTTGATGGATTTGGTTCTAATTTTTATTCAGCAATTCTGTCTGGGGGAGAATTGGTTTATATGGATAAGGATAGTTGGCGGGACTTTCAACTTATTAGGAAAACAATATATTTAAATGGTGTAACCAATTTAAGCGTCGTGCCTACTATGTATCGAGGAATACTGGAGGAAGCTTCATCTGAAGAGCTTATGACTGTGAGGTTTGTTGTTTTGGCAGGTGAATCATCAAATAGGGAGTTAATTGAATTAAGTCAAAAGATAGGGAAAAACATACAATTAATGAATGAATATGGACCTACAGAGGGCACAATTGCAACAACTGCGTTTTTGCATATGACACCGGATTGCTTTAATGTAATAGGAAGACCGTTAAGTAATATTAATGTATTTGTTGTTGATAAATTCCATAATATTCTGCCTCGTAAGGTACCAGGTGAATTATGCATTTCTGGAGTGGGATTGTCAAGAGGATATTATAACAATACTGGATTAACAAATGAAAAGTTTAGGAAAGAATCAAAAATAACTAAGGAATTAATATATAAAACAGGTGATATTGTAAAGCTCGACGATAGCGGTAATCTAGTATATCTTGGAAGGTCGGATTATCAGGTGAAAATACGTGGCTACCGAGTGGAACTTTCGGAAATCGAAAGCCAAATACTTCAATATCCGGGTATCAATCAAGTTGTGGTATTAACAACCCATAAGGAAGAGGATGTCTATTTATGTTCCTATATGGTATGCAAAGATTTAAACCTGAAAGAATTGCGAAAGTTTCTTGCCGCAAGAATTCCGGCATACATGATTCCTGAGTTTTTTGTGGTATTGGATGAAATTCCGATGACCATCAATGGAAAGATTGATCAGAAGAAGCTGTTTGCTGCTTTACCTGCCGTAGAAGAAACACAGGATGTGAAACCAAATGGAATTGTGGAATCAAGAGTAGTACAAATATGTAAAGATATTTTAAAAAGGAACAAGGTGGGAATGCATGATGATTTCTTTTTTATTGGTGGGGACTCATTAAAAGCAGCCAGGCTGTTATCAAGAGTTTCCAAGGAATTTCACATTGATATTCCAATGAATTTCTTGTTTCAGAACCCGGTCATTGAAGATATCTCTCGGTATATAAAAGAAATGAATCGGCAAAATTATTCACCGATTACTCAGGCTTTGATACAAAAAACGTATCCGATGTCTTCTTCACAGAAAAGAATCTATATTCTAAGTCAGATGGAAGATGTGGGTACAAGTTATAATATGCCGTTAATGATTGAATTTTATGGCAGGGTAGATCGGAATCGTCTTAGTATAGCATTGAAAGAAATAATACTGCAGGAGGAAATTCTAAGAACTACATTTACAATTGTAAATCAAGAACCGGTGCAAATTGTTCATTCAGGTATGCGGGTTGATGTCTCGTGCTGTGAATTAAATGATGGTAATCTGCAAAGAACCGCAGAGCAGTTTATTAAGCCGTTTGATTTGGAGAATGGACCATTAATACGGGTGGGAATATTTGAAAGTCGAGACAAAGATATTCTCTTATTGGATATACATCATATTGTGGCTGATGGTATCTCCATTGGAATTATTCTTAAAAAACTTTCAAAATGTTATAAAAATGAATCTCTTGATAGGAAGGAAATTCAATTTAAGGATTTTGCAGTATGGCAGAAGGCTTCCTTTAATAACGCAAGAATACAGAAGCAGAAAGAATACTGGCTCAATCTTTATAGTGGAGACATTCCGGTATTAAACTATATTACTGATTATGAAAGGCCGTTGCAAATAGGTTATAAAGGGGCAGAATTTAAGGTCCCGGTAATTGAATTCCTGTTCCTGAAAATGAGGGAATTAGAAATGGCACAAAAAAGTACTGCTTTTATGATTTTATTAGCAGTATTTTATACTGTACTTGCCCGAATCAGTAATCAGGAAGATATTATAGTTGGAACACCTTTAGCTGGGAGAAATCATCCTGATTCAGAGGATATGGTGGGCAATTTTGTTAATACAATTGCATTAAGAAACAGACCCGAAATGGATAAAAAATTTTTAGAATTTCTTAATGAGGTAAAGGATAACTTTATCAGAGCATATGAAAATCAGGATTTTCATTTTGAAGAGTTGGTAGACGCCTTAAAGCTTGATAAGAATACAAAGAGAAGACCCTTGTTTGATGTTATGTTTGTCATGCGTAATATGGAAAAGCCAGAAGTGGATTTTTCAGGTCTTACATATCAAATATTAGACTTTAATACAAATGTTTCAAAGTATGATATAACACTTACAGCAACTGAAGAGGAGAATACTATTACTCTTAACTTCCAATATAATACTCAATTATTTAGACACGAGACAATACAAAAAATATCCGAGTATTATCTTAAATTATTAGAGGAAATAGTGAATAATCCAAATCAGTGCATCGGATGTATTCCAATGATGTCTCAACAGGATGAAGAACGTTTGCTCAGTGAATTTAATCATAGCACCTGCGAAGAAATCAAGAATACCTATGTAATGGAACTATTTCAAAAGCAAGTTGCGAAAACCCCGAATTTAACTGCAATTGTATACCATGATAAATCACTCACCTATGAACAGTTAAATCAGATGGTTATGTTTATTGGCACACGGCTGCGTGGTACATGCCTTCCTATGGGAAATACAGTTGCTATTTTGGCTAAACCATCATTAGAGATGATTATCGCTATGTTAAGTGTTTTGCAGGCAGGTTATACGTATTTGCCCATTGACTCAAGCCAGCCTATGGAAAGAATCCGGTATTTTCTGAGTGATAGTGATGCAAAAATTTTATTAATTCAGAATAAGGAGATGTTAAAGGATACGGTAGATGAAGTCAGTATTTGGGATTTAGAAGAACTTTTCAAAGAGGCAAAAGGGGAAGTAGGTTTAAGAAGTGAGTATGCAGAGAATGATTTAGCTTATATGATTTACACTTCCGGTACCACAGGTAAGCAAAAAGGTGTATTAGTAAAACAAAAAGGACTAATTAATTATGTATATTGGTTTTTGAAAAAAACAGGTATGCAAGCAAAGGAAAAAGCGATATTATTGTCCTCTTATGCATTTGATTTAGGCTATTCGGTAATCTATCCAACACTACTTTCCGGTGGAGAGTTACATCTTATCGATAAAGAAGAATGTATGGACTCTGAATTTATCTTGAGTTATATCAGAGAAAACAACATCAGTTATATGAAAGTAACACCGACACTGTTTAGTATGATTCAACGAGTGGATGCCAATGGTAAGGAACATATCATACTACCATTAAAGATGGTGGTACTAGGCGGTGAAAGAATCAATGTGGAAGAAGTGCAAAAATTTCACAAGAAACATCCGTATACTCGAATACTTAATCATTATGGACCCACTGAAACAACAATTGGTGCGATTGCAAGGGAGATAAACTTTGATGAAATAGATGATTATGCAAGAATACCGGATATTGGAAGACCAATTACGAATATGAAGGTTTATATTTTAAACAAAACCCTTTCTCCTGTTCCAATCAATACGATTGGAGAAATCTATATTCAAGGGCCTGGAGTGGCATTGGGATATTATAAAAAAGAAGAACTTACAAGAGAAAGGTTTGTAAAATCGCCATTTGGTTCCAATAATGCAAGAATGTATCGAACTGGCGATTATGGAAGATTTCTACCTGATGGCAATATTGAGTTTATAGGACGAGCTGATAATCAAATTAAAATTCGTGGGTATCGTATTGAATTATCTGAAATTGAAAGCATATTGCTCCAGAGTCAATGGGTAACAAACGCTGTAATTGGATACAGAGAGGATATTTACGGAAACAATTATTTAGTAGCGTACTATATGTCAAATATATTAGTTGATGAAAAGAAATTAAAACTAGAGTTATTAGGGAAACTACCGGAGTATATGGTGCCATCCTATTTTCTTCATGTACAGGAATTACCGGCAAATCAAAACGGAAAGATTGATATGAGGGCTTTGGAACAAATTGAGGTGAGAACAGTAAAAGAAACATTTTCTGTTAAGACACCATTAGAAGAGGAATTGATGGTACTTTGGCAGGAAATACTTGGAATCAGTAAGATAGGATGTAATGACAATTTCTTTGATATAGGCGGAAATTCCTTATCATTAATTTACTTATATCAAAAATTAAATGAAAGATATCCGGGGAAACTACGGGTCGCTCAACTCTTTCAATACCCGACTATTGTAAAATTGGCAGATTTTCTGGAAAAAAATCATGTGATGAATATGGATTATGGGAAGTTTCAATTGAAAATGCCCGAAGAATATTTCCTTAATGATAGGGATACAAATCATACAACTTACTTTTGTGGATATCTCCCGGAAGTATTAGAATATCAGCTAAGACATTTATGTGAGAACAAATCCTTCGATTTTGAAAGTGTATTATTAGGAGTATTTATCTATATTTTGTCGCAAGAGAGTAATACGAAGATAATATCCTCTCAATATATAGCAGGTAGGCAGAGTAAAATATATCAGGTTACAGCAGACCTTACTGCCATTAATAATTTTCAGTCTTATTTTCAGGAGATAATGGATCAAATGCATCTTGGAATAGTAAGTATTGAGAATATTGATGATATCAATCATATCCCTGTTAAAAAAGAATATATCTTACCAATTTTCATTATTGATGGTAAAGCGAAATTGAATCAAAAGATAGCTGAAGAATATGATATTTGCTTTGGGGTTGAATTTAATAAGAGTCCACGAAAGGTATTTTGTACTTATAATGTTCAGATTTTAAATGAAATTAAGGTCAAGGAATTTATGAATAACTATTTGAAAGTGCTGGAGTATATTACGAACATTATTAATTAAGAAATATTTTTTTACACGCAATCTTGAGAAAGGTATGGTTATTTTTATGGGGAATTCATTACCGGATTTATCACAGATTTTAAGTTCCAGTAGCAATGATTACGAAATAAAGGAAACAATCAAAAAAAATAACGATATTGCTATCATTGGTTTGGATGTGAATTTTCCGCAGGCTGAGAATTACAACGAGTTTTGGGATAATCTAATCAATGAAAAAGACAGTATTCGAAGTATACCAAGTAACCGTAAGGAGGAAATTGAGAACTATGTAAAACTGGTGGAGTGTGGAAGGGAATATCA
Organism: Bacillota bacterium; assembly: GCA_023457255.1. Classification (GTDB taxonomy): domain Bacteria; phylum Bacillota; class Clostridia; order Lachnospirales; family Lachnospiraceae; genus Lachnoclostridium. The sequence continues at coordinate 161,538 of JAEWMB010000026.1, forward strand.
ATATAGAGAGATTGCCTATCTGGATGATATTAGCGGGTTTGATTATGAGTTTTTTCATTTGTCTCCGAAAGAAGCTGCGCTCATGGACCCGAACCAGCGCCTGTTTCTTCAATGCGTATGGAAGACTATTGAGGATGCAGGATATGGGGAAAATCAAATAACCGGTAGCAGGACAGGTATCTATGTGGGTTATAAAAGCACATTGTCTAATGTATATTACGATATGATTCGACTTTTAGAACCACAGGAATTGGATTTGGCGGCGGTAGGAAACAAGACTCCTGTAATCGCAAGCCGCATTGCACATATATTGGATTTAAAAGGCCCTAATATGATTATTGATACGGCATGTTCAAGTTCTTTGGTAGCGATTCATTTAGCATGTCAGGCATTAAGGCAGGGAGAGTGTGAGAATGCGATTGTAGGAAGCACAAGGCTAGATATTCTTCCACTTGAGAATCAAAATAAGCTTGGAATTGAATCAAAAGATGGGAGAACTAAAACATTTGATTTGCAATCGGATGGAACTGGTGGAGGAGAAGGCGTTGCTGCTGTATTTTTGAAGCCTTTTAATAAGGCAGTAGAAGATGGGGATCATATTTATGCCGTAATAAAAGGAAGTGCTATAAACCATGATGGACATGCGATTGGGCTGACGGCACCAAATGCCAGCGCGCAGGAAGATGTCATTTTAAGAGCCCTTAAATCAGCAGGTATTACAGCAGATAATCTCTCTTATATTGAGGCTCATGGTACAGGAACAAAGCTTGGGGATCCAATTGAATTAGAAGGGCTAACCAAAGCGTTTACTAAATTTACAGATCAATACCAATTTTGCGGGATTGGTTCGGTAAAATCAAATATTGGTCACCTTGATAACTGCGCCGGCATGGCGGGGTTAATTAAAGCAGTGCTGGCACTGCAGAATAAGAAGATACCTGCAAGTTTACACTTTTATTCACCGAACCCTGAAATTAATTTTATTTTGTCCCCATTCTATGTATGTGAACAATCACAATCATGGGAAACACCAGGAATACGGAGGTGTGGAGTAAGTGCTTTCGGCTTGAGCGGAACGAACTGCCATATCATACTTGAGGAAGCACCTGTATGTGAACAATTTACAGAGAATAAGAAATTATATCAGATCATAAGCATATCCGCAAAGAGTGAAGATGCATTATATCGTTACATTAAGAGATATCAGGAATATTTTATGAAACATCCGGATGGAAATCTTGAATCCATTTGCCGGACATCAAATTGCGGAAGAGGTCACTATGAATATCGCCTTGCAATTTTGGCAGATTCCTATGCAGATCTAAAGAACAAAGTATTAAGCATCAATCAACTTAACAAGCTTAATCATAATATATATCATGGATTACATAAAGTAAAAGAAAAAGAAACAGTTGATTTAGCAAGTAATGAAATCACGAAATGGCAGATGAAAGAGCTTAGCATACAGGCGATAAAAGTGTTGCAAGAGTGCAATGACTTTTCTAATGAGTTGGTATTGCAGGAAATCTGCAGATTATATATTCAAGGTGCAAAAATTCCATGGGAAACCATGTGGACAAGCTATCAAAAAGTAAACATTCCCACCTATCCTTTTGAACGTAATAAATGCTGGCTGGATATGGGTAATATTCAGAAGCAAAGTATCCAAGAGCAAAGCATCTCTTTTGGAAACATTCCCGATGAAGCAAGAAAAGAAATAGAAGAAATATTGAGACGGTATAAACTTACTTCAAAGAAACTAAATGAGGAGAAGATATCTAAGGTAATCCTAACGGGAAGGGGTTCAGGCAGCTATACCAAGTTTGAAAAGGCTTTGGCAGAGGTATATTTTAGGGTTTTAGGGATTATCAGTATGGACATTGATGAAAGTTTTTATGAATTAGGAGGAGATTCTCTGATTGCAATAAAGGTTGCAAATATCTATAACCATGAAAATATTTGTAAATTAGAAATCGTCGATATATTAAAGTATAGTTCCATTCGTAAGATAGCATCCCACTTGGAAAAGATATCGATTGGGGAGAGAGATAGTTCGGATATGTACCAATATTTAAGTAAAGTAGAGGAGCATGAAGATTATCCGCTTTCTTCACCCCAAAAGAGAATGTTTGTGATGGATTGGTTCAGGAATATTAAGTCAGTATACAATATGAATCGCGTATTCCTGATTGAAGGACCATTAGATATCAGTAAGACAGAGAAAGCCTTTCAGACGATAATTGATCGGCAGGAATCATTTCGTACCTCGTTTTTACTAAGAAATAGTGAGCCGGTACAAATCATACACAAAAAAGTAGAGTTTAATATTGAATGTATGGAGGCAGAGGAAGATGAGATTGAAAAGCTAGTGGGGAGGTTTTTTCGTCCTTTTCAGCTAAGCCAGGCACCTTTGCTTCGAGTGGGTATTATAAAACTGGAATCTGAAAAAAATATACTAATCATGGATATGCATCATATTATTTCAGACGGAACATCGACTGAAATTATGATGAATGATTTTGTGAAACTATATCAGGGAGAAACAGTGGAACCAGTAAAGTGCCAATATAGGGATTATGCAGTATGGCAGATAAAAAGCAGGGAATTTCCTCAAATGAAAACCCAAGAAGAATACTGGAAAAGCGTATTTGCTGATACCGTACCAGTTTTAAACCTGCCATTGGATTATGAGAGGCCCAAGGATAAGACATTTAAAGGAAGTAAGGTATCATCGGTGTTAGATTGTGATATCACTGATCAAATCAAATCCTTCGCATTACAACACGATATTACCTTACATATACTACTTCTAAGTGCTTATTATGTACTGCTTTCAAAATACAGTACTCAGGAAGATATCGTAGTGGGGGTTGCATCTTCCGGAAGAAACTTTGCTGATATTGAACATACAGTAGGAATGTTTGTTAATACCCTGGCTATGCGGAACTATCCGAGAGCAGATGTAAACTTCTATGACTTTATGGTGGAGGTTCGAGAAGGTTCTTATCAAGCCTACGAGAATAAAGATTATCAATTAGATGATTTGGTGGAACAGTTGAACAGGAAGCGGGATACAAATAGAAATCCATTATTTGATGTGGTTTTTACCATTACGAAACATAAAGAAGTAAAAATGGAAGGACTGAAATTTAAGGTCTTGGATATGGATGAAATCAAGGCAAGATTTGATTTGATTCTATCCATGTGTGATTATGATGATCATATTGATTTTAGTATAACGTATTGTACGGAATTATTTAAGCAGGAAACCATAAAGAATATGGTGAAGCATTATCAAAATATTATTCGTATCGTGATAGAGAATAAAGATATTCTTATAGGCGACATAGAGCTAAATGGTGAAAATGATAACGTTGCGAATTCGATAAAGGAGATAGAATTTAACTTCTAAAGAATGCGAGAAGGGAAAAATAAAAATGTGCCATGAGATTGATTGTTTGCTAATTGGACATAATGAAATGAGATTTACTGAATATGAAGAGATGGTTCGTTCTATGGGGATAAGATCAGGTGCCTATCATGACTTGAATATGAATTTCATTCAATATAAGGGGCATCTGTATACGTTATCAGAATTATATAATTTATTTTCTTACAACTTAGATGACAGTAAGATTCAAAAGGATTTATGTCTTGGAGACACTTTTAGTGCATGTATAGCCTATTTGGGAACCTATTTGTATCGACGAAATTTATCATTTGATTATATTAATTCCTATCAAAATGAGAAAGAAAACCTAATTGAATTATTAAAAACAAAATCCATTAGAGTAATAGCCATTACAACCACTTTATACGTTTCAATATTTCCAATAATAGAAATAATGTCATTAATAAAACAGTATAATGAAAAAACGCTTATAGTAGTTGGAGGACCTTTTGTTTCAACCAATGTAAGAACACAGGATGAACAAACGTTACAATATCTTTTTAACCAAATTGGTGCAGATTACTATATTAACAGTTCTCAAGGTGAAAAAGCCTTAGCAGATCTGATTAGCTGCATTAAGGAACATAAGAGTACGGACCATATTGATAACCTGTATTATAGAAAAGATTCTCAATATATTGTAGGAGGAGGAATACCGGAAGATAACAGATTAGAACAAAACATGGTGGATTGGAGTCTGTTCAAGGGGAGAGTTGGAGATTATGTGGCACTGCGTACGGCAATTTCATGTCCCTTTTCATGTTCATTTTGCGGATTCCCGCAGCATGCGGGTAAATACCAGACCGTAGGGATAGAAGCAGTGGAGTATGAATTGAACAAGTTGTATGAATTAGGTACTGTCAAAAGTATAAACTTTATTGATGATACCTTTAACGTTCCACCGGAAAGATTTAAAGATTTGCTCCGAATGATGATTAAGAAAAAATATGGTTTCAAATGGCATTCCTATTTCCGATGTCAGTTTGCAGACAGAGAAATGTTAGAATTAATGAAAGAAAGCGGGTGCGAAGGTGTTTTTCTTGGAATAGAATCGGGGAGTCAAAATATCCTGGAGAAAATGAATAAAAAGGTAACAATGGATGATTATATACGGGGGCATTTACTATTAAATGAATATGATATTATGACATTTGATTCCTTTATTACAGGATTTCCAGGAGAAACAGAAGAAACAGTGAAAGAAACCATTCAATTTATAGAAGACATGAAACCAACATTTTATCGAAGCCAGCTTTGGTATTGTGAAACAATTACTCCAATATGGAAGAAACGTAAGGAATATAAGATTAATGGTTCTGAATTTGAATGGAGCCATTATACCATGGATAGTGAAACTGCACTTAATATGTTAGATAAAATGTTTCTAGAGATAAAGAATTCTATATGGCTGCCCCAGTATAATTTTGATTTTGTAAATGTGTTCCACCTGCTGCACAGAGGGCATAGCATGCAGCAAATCAAATTAATGGTTAGCTGTTTTGCTGATGGTATTAAGGAGAAGCTTATCCATCCAAATAAGATGGAAATAAGCAGTGAAATCATTGATAGGTTTCAGAATATCTGTAGTGAAAACCAAGGAATTTATGGAAAAGAGCCTGAAAATACCGCTATGTTTGATGCAGACTTCAATTTTTAATATAATTACCCTTTTATATTAAGGGAGATGGTATACAGGGAATGATATAAGAGAAAAAATATTAATGGAGGCTGATAGAAATTGAATGAGGTAGAAAAGAATATCTTATTATCCAGTAATCAATATAGGAATAAAAGAAGATTTTGGATTGATAAGCTTGCCGGAGATATAACGTTTACAAGGTTATTACCGGATATTACAACCAAGGAATGGAAGGAAAAGCAATTTGGGGAATATGAAATAATACTTCCTAAAGAAGCGGCAGAAAGTATTATGAAAATCAGTAGCGGTAATATTCTTTCACAATATATTATCTGTTTAGCGGCTATAAAAACACTGATTCATAAATATACAAATGAAGAAGATATCTATGTTTATACACCAATACATAGTAATAATGAGAAAGAACGTACTTTTAATGAAATTATATTTATCAAAGATACCATTACGCCGGAAATAACTTTTAAAAAGTGTATTTTAAGCTTAAAAAAGATAGTGGCAGAATCATTTGCCAATCAAGAATATCCGTTAGATAAAGTAATTGACTATTTAGGAATGGACAGTAAGATTGAGAATGCTTTGTTTTCTAATGTTGCCTGCGTTTTTGAAGGAATTCATTTAAAAACAAACATGGATGTGGATTTTCAATTCCACTTTCAGTCAGAGAATGGATATTTAAAGGCTAAATTGTTATATAACAGTAGAGTGTATACTGCTCCTGCCATTGAAAGATTATGTGTTCATTTCGTAAATATCCTTACGAGAAGCTTGGAAAATCTAGACACTCCCATCAGCAAAATCTGTATGCTGATGGAGTCGGAAATCCAATTCTGGTTAGAAGAATATAATACAGCTATCAATGACACCTCAAAAATTAACATGGTACAGCTTTTTGAAAAGCAGGCAGAGATAACTCCGAATCAAATTGCAATTGAAGATAATACAGAAACTATTACATATCAAATGTTAAATAAAAAGGCTAATCAATTATCAAGATACTTGAAAGAAAAAAAAGTAACAAAAGAATCAATTATTGGAATTATGTTGGATAATTCTATCGAATTAGTCATTGCGTTATTGGCAGTACTAAAATGTCAGGCAAGCTATTTACCAATCGATACTATTTACCCTAATAAACGAATTGAATACATGTTAAAGGATAGCAATGCATATCTGGTACTATCTGACCGTGAAAAGCCGGAAGGAATTGATTATGAAAATATATGGGTACAGTTAAAGAATGTAGAATGTTACGTAGGGGATAGCACCAATCTAAATCTTCCAATTGATGGAGAGGATATTGCCTATTTGATGTATACATCAGGTACAACGGGATTACCCAAAGGAGCATTAATTAAGCACAAGGGATTAGTAAACTATATTTGTTGGGCTGCAAAGCTTTATTTAAAAGGTGAACCAGCAACCTTCCCCTTGTATTCGTCAATATCATTTGATCTGACAGTTACATCCATCTATACGCCAATTATAACCGGCGGGAAAATAGTGGTATATAACGGTGCGGATAAAATTGCACTGATACAAAGGATTATTGAAGAAAATAAAGTGGATATATTAAAACTTACACCAACTCATTTAGGTATATTAGAGGAGCTTGACTGTAGTGTATGCAATATTAGGAAGTTTATTGTAGGGGGAGAAAACCTTAAAGCAGACTTAGTCAGAAGAATCATGAAAAGATTTGGCACTCATATCCAGGTTTATAATGAATATGGACCTACTGAAACGGTGGTAGGCTGTATGACTTATTTGTACAATGAAGAACTAGATAAAGAAGGAGCCGTCCCAATTGGAATTCCAGCCGAAAATGTTCATATATATCTTATGGATAACAGTAGAAATTTGATACCGGAAGGGGTAATTGGTGAAGTTTATATTGCTGGCGAAGGTGTTGCGAGGGGATATCTAAATAAACCTGAAGTAAATCAGGAAAAATTTGTACCCAATCCATACTGTACGAATGAAATAATGTATCGCACAGGAGATTATGCAAAACTGTTACCAACTGGGAACATTTTATATATTGGCAGAAAAGATGGACAGGTTAAGATAAGAGGTTTCCGAATTGAACTTGGAGAAATTGAAGAAGCATTATTGAAATATCCAGGAATTAAGGATGCTGCCGTATTAGTGCAGGAGGATGATGAAAAAAGTGAATATATAGCGGCTTATATTATACATCATAGTATGCTTAGTTTAAAGGAATTGAAAAATTATCTGATGCTTATGCTGCCTGAATATATGATACCTAAATATTTCTATAAGACAAGCAATATTCCGGTAACCATCAATGGAAAGATAGATAAGACATTACTTACCAGAAACAAGGAACAAATTGCATCAGGAATAGATTACATGGCACCAAGAACGGATATGGAAAAGCTGTTGGCATCCATTTATGAAGAAGTTTTAAACATTCAAAATGTTGGCATCTATGATGATTTTTTTTCTCTTGGCGGAGATTCGATTAAAGCAATCCGTGTATCAGCCAAACTGCAAAAATATAAGATGTATGTCGGTATTCAGGATATTTTCCAATATCCGACCATAGAACAGATAAGTAAATACGTTGAAATTAATAGCAGAGAAATTGAGCAGGGAGTCTGTACAGGAGAGGTTTCTTTAAGTCCAATCCAATCTTGGTTTTTTGAAAAACCTATGAAAAACAGAAATCATTATAATCAGTCAATCATGTTATATGCAAAGGATGGTTTTAATCCTGAAATAGTGAAAAAGGTATTTCAAAAATTAGCAGAGCATCACGATTCCCTTCGTTTGCGCTATAGCAGGAAAGAGGAAGAATGGATACAAAGTTACTCGGAGGTATCAAAACAACAGTTTCTGTTTGAAACAGTGAAAATGAATTCAGAACAGATTAAAAATAATCAGGCAGCGGTTGTAATAGACAGAGCACAGAGGGCATTAGACATTGAAAAGGGGCCATTGCTTTCGCTGTTGCTGATTCAAACAGAAGAAGGAGACCATTTATTGATAGCAGCACACCATTTGGTCATGGATGGCGTATCTTTTCGAATTCTTCTGGAGGATTTCTATTCCAGCTATCAGGAAATGAAAAAAGGAAACTCGCTGAATCTTCCTGATAAAACGGATTCTTATCAGGCATGGTCAAAAGGTATTTGGAATTGCTTCTCCGATGATGCATTAGATAATGAAAAAAAATATTGGAAACAGTTCTCGGAATATAACGGTGTATATTTTAAAAAATTAGACAATGTTGTTAATATGATTGAGCCGCAGTATAAATCATATCAAATTCAAGTGGATAAAAATACTTCGAACTTATTGTTAACCAAGGTAAATACTGCGTTTAAAACGGAAATAAGCGACATACTTCTTACAGCACTTGGCCTTACGATTAAAGAGCTGACTGGGGAGAATAACGTTGTATTATCTGTGGAAGGGCATGGAAGAGAAGAACTACAAAAAGAGGTAAATATTACAAGAACGATAGGATGGTTTACTTCCATATTTCCAGTAATGCTTGATATGAGTGAAACTTCTGATTTATCTTATCTAATTCGTCATAATAAAGAATTGATGAGAAAAATACCGAACAGAGGAATAGGATATGGGATTTTAAAATATTTAACTTCGTATGAAGGTAGCCGTGAAGCAGAGTACTGTACACATCCTGAGATATGCTTTAACTATTTAGGTCAGGTAACAAATGAAATGAATAATGATTTATTTTGCAAGTCCGAATTATCCTCTGGTAATAATACGGATGGAGAAGAATTCAGTGAATATCCATTGGAGATTAACGGTATGTATGACGGGATGGTTTTCTCATTTTCTGTCAGGTATGACAGTAATGTATATCCAGAGGATATCATACACCGATTTATGGATACTTTCAGGAATAAATTATGTATATTAACAGATTATTGTTGCTCCATGGAAGAACAGCAGTTAACTCCGTCAGATTATGGAGATCAATCAGTAACCCTCAAGGAGTTGGATATTATACAAAACTTAGTGAAAGGGATTTCGTTGGAAATTTCCTAGAAAATATGGATAAAACAAGGTGGGAACATACTATGACACATAATTTACAGGTGAGTAAGATTTATTCGTTAGCTCCTATGCAGGAGGGAATGCTCTATCATTCCATTGTGACCAATGAGCCAGGCATGTATGTAGTACAGATGAGAATTTCGCTGATTGGAAACATGGATATCCCTGTATTTGAAGAGAGTTTTAACCGGATAATTGAAAGACATGATATTTTTCGAACGGTTTTTTTACATGAAGGACTTGTCAGACCGAAACAAGTAGTTTTAAGTAAACGAAAACTGAGAGTTTATTTTAACAATCTTCTCGGAAGCAACATAGAGAATCAGGAAGAGCAGATAGAAGAATATATAAAAAATGAACGTGCGGTCAAGATGAATCTTTCAAAAGATATGCTGATAAGTGTTGGTGTATTTCAGACAGGGGAAAATAGTTCGGAGGTAATCCTAAATTTTCATCATATTATATTGGACGGCTGGTCTTTAGGGATCATCCTGGATGAGCTGTTTTTGACCTATGAAGCCTTACTTACGAATACAGCTTGCTCGTATAAGTCTATCTATCCATTTCAACATTATATTAATTGGATAGAGAATAAAGGAAAGAAAGAAGAAAGTCTGTTATTTTGGAAAAATTACTTAAAAGATTATGAAGAGAAAGCAGTAATTCAGGAAAGTTGGACAAAGCATTTAGAAAATACATACGATCGAAAGGAAGAAGTATTTTGTCTGAATGAGGAATTGCTGCAGAAGGCTAAAATGTTATCCATAAATAACAAAGCTACGTTAAGTTCATTTATTCATACTATTTGGAGTATTATTCTTTTTCAGTATAACCATACTAATGATGTAGTGTTTGGGACAGTTACATCGGGCAGGAATACAAGCATAGATGGAGTCGGCAGTATCGTAGGTATGCTAATTAATACAGTTCCAATTCGAATTGTCATGAATGAGAAAGATTCCTTTTGTGACTTATTAAGGATGGTTCAGAAAACAATGCTGGAAGTTGAATTACATTCCTATATCCAGCTTGCTGAGATCCAGGCAGTAAGTAAACTGAAAAAAGGGCTGTTACACCATATCATTGCTTATGAAAATTATTATAATGAGTACGCTGTTAATAATGATCAGGATGAGAGTAAGTTAAAAATTATAAATTGTGAAACATCAGAACAAACCAATTATGATATCACTGTTAAATTTATACCTTCGAATCAGAATTTAACCATTAAAATTATGTATCATGGCTACAAATATGAAACGGAGTATATAAAACAGCTGGGTAATAATATAATTACGCTCATCGAAGAGGTCACATGCGATCCTAACAAATATATAAAGGATTTTTCCATACTTAGAAAGGAACAAAAGGATAGAATCATCTATGAATACAACGATACAAAAAAGAATTATTCCTCAGAAAAGCTAATACATCAGCTGTTTGAAGAACAAGTGGTAAAGCTACCTTCTAAAACAGCAATTTTAAGCAAAAGTGGAAGTTATACATATCAAGAACTGAATGAAAAATCGAACCAGCTTGCTAGGTTTTTGAATGAAAAATATGTAAAAGCGAAAAGTTATGTGGCAGTACTTCTAAACCGGTCCATTGATATGATCCCCTCTGTCATGTCGATTTTAAAAGCAGGAGCAGTTTATGTTCCATTTGATGTGTGCTATCCAATATATCGTATTGTGCAGATTATTCAAGAATTAGATATTCGATGCATCATTACTGAGCACTCACAAAAGGAATTAATCTCGGATATACATAAGCAGGCATCTTGTTTGGAAAATATCATTTTTGTAGAGGATACCTTTTCTCAAATACAAAATTATAATGCGGACAATCTGCCCATAGAAATAACTTCAAAAGAGGAAGCCTATGTAATTTATACCTCAGGCTCCACAGGAAAGCCAAAAGGGGTTGCCGTATGTCATCGTCCGGTAATTAATTTGATTGAATGGGTCAACAAAACCTTTGATGTCAGAGAAGAAGATAAAATACTGTTTGTGACATCATTATGTTTTGATCTGTCAGTTTATGATATCTTTGGGCTTCTTGCTGCTGGAGGAGAAATTTATGTGGCATCAGAGGAAGAATTAAGCAACCAGTACAGCTTACTGGAGCTGCTGTGCATGAATCAAATTACTTTTTGGGATTCTGCACCTGCTGCATTCCAGCAATTACTGCCGCTACTTTCTGAATATGAAGAAAAGGCAAAACAATCCTGTTTAAAACGGGTATTTTTTAGTGGAGACTGGATTCCAGTGACAATGCCAGGTATGATACAAAAAGTGTTTAATAATGCCAGGATTATCAGTTTGGGAGGTGCGACAGAGGCAGTTGTATGGTCTAACTATTATGTGATTGACGAGATAGACCCAAGATGGGTTAGTATCCCGTATGGTTATCCAATACAAAATGCCTGTTATTATATTCTGGATAAGGAATTAAAGCCATGTCCCATAGGCGTAAAAGGGGATTTATATATAGGTGGGGAATGTTTAGCTTCCGGCTATGCAAAGGATGAAGAACTAACGAAAAGAAAATTCTTACAAAATCCGTTTCTACCGGATGAAAATGCAAAAATGTACAAAACAGGAGATATGGCCAGATGGACAAATGATGGTTACATGGAATTTCTCGGAAGAGAGGACTTTCAGGTTAAAATAAGAGGATATCGTATCGAGATGGGAGAAATTGAGTATCAGTTAAAACAACTGGACAAGATTTCGGACGTGATTATTCATGCGAAAGAGGATAAATTCGGGAATAAGTTCTTGATTGCTTATTATATTTGTGATTACGAGATTACTTACAGCGAGATAAAAACCTATCTTTTAGGAAAATTACCTGATTATATGATACCGTCTTATTTTATTCAGATAGCCGAATTTCCTGTTACAAGAAATGGAAAGCTTGACCGAAAAGCGTTGCCGGACCCGGAGGATACATTTACCTTAGGAAATACATATGCCGCACCCGAAAATAACGTACAAGAGCTGCTTGTAATAATCTGGGCGGATATTTTGGGACTGCGGAAAGAAAATATCAGCATTGATGATGATTTTTTTGAGCTTGGAGGACATTCATTACTTGCCATACGTCTGGAAGTTGAGTTGCAAAAGCATGGGCTAAAAATGCCAGAGGACGCGGGGCATCGAAATCTTGTTGATATAACAACTATTCGGAACATGTCGTACTGCGTAAAGGAGTGTGATGGGTTTGCTTGAGAAAAAGATTGAGGGGCTGCAGCCATATAATGAAATCTTTTATCGAAATTGTTTTTATAATTCCTTTTTTCCGATTGTCAAATTTTATGGCGGTAAAATAGAAGAATTTTTAATTAATGATATCCCAAATTATAAATGGAATTCTAATGATAAAAGTTTAAGTATAGACTTTTTAGCAGTCGAAAAAATGGAAGAAATATTGAGAAGACAGAAGATCAACGAAAATAAAATGTATGCTTCAAAGAATATCATTATGGACATTAAAAAATCCATAGATGAAGATAAGCCGGTCATCATCTATATTGACTGTTTTTATGAACCGTTGAGAAAGGATACATATCTAAAGGTACATCTGCCTCATACTTTGTTGATTTATGGTTACGATGATATGGAGGAAGAGCTAAAGATAATTGAACATCGAAATAAGGATGGGCTGACTTATGATTTTAAAACCTTAGGGTATGAGGAATTGGAAAAGGCATATGATAGTATGCTTCAGAGGTATTACATAAATGAATTAAAGCACGTATATTATGATTATAAGCCAGACATCAGCAGGCAGGTAAAGAATGAAAACAGATCATATTGGGAGATTTACAGGCATAACATCAGGAACAATATGGATACGCTGATTCAGGGAGTAGAAAGTATCAAATTATTCCAAACTGCTTTGAATGACATGGTTTTTAATGTGGATGTATTAAATCAAGGTGCAGAGCAGCTTACGAATACTTTAAATGATATCATTAATGCTAAAATTGCAGAAAAGTATAAATTAAAGCTAATTAAGGGAGGTACATCGGAAGTTTTACAGCAGTTGGATGACATCATTCAAAATTGGAGTATTATAAGAATTGAAATTGTAAGGTTTATGTATTCGGGGGTGTACGAACAGAGTAATTTCTTACCCATAAAACAGCTTTTGAATCACGTTTACTTGGTAGAAAATAACTATTTGGAGGGATTTTAATATGGAAACCATAACAGAGGTAATAAAAGAAATTATGATAAAGGTATTGTTAGAAGATGATGAAGTGGAGGAAATCAGTCCGGAACAGCCATTAACCAATTATGGAGTAAACTCGATTAATATAATACAGGCAGTAATGCAGATTGAAAAAGAATTTAATATTATTATAGAGGATAAATTTTTGGTGTCCGCAAAAGAATGCAGTATAAAGGAGTTAGCTCAATATGTTAAAGAACGGATGATAAACTAGTTTAATATAGAATCAGGGGAGGGGTATAGTGTATGAAACGAGTATATAAAATGGATACACCGGAAAACACAGTAAATAAGATACGTAAGATATTCAGTGATATGTCAATAATGACATATGAGGATTATTGGAAAAGTGTAAATGGAAGAATATATTCTTGTGGTGTTACTATTGAGGATTGCCAGGTTCTAAAAACACTGGGTAAGGGTATGACAAAGCCATACTGCCTTGCGAGTGGGTATGGAGAATTAATAGAGAGAATTGAAAATCTCATTCTCTTTACTGGAAATATCGGTACTTCATATGACTCTATTCTTGAAGATTTTCCTGATACCTTGGAAGTTAAGAACTATGAAAGTTTACAGGGACTTAACAGTGAAAAATCCCAATTGTCAGTAAGAAAGACCTGTATGAATCTGCAAATGAATTTTGAGGGGAAATTTCGAAATAGAGTTATTGCAGGTCAGTTCTATGATGTTTTCAATGATGAAGTTGTTTATCTTCCTTATTCCGAACTATTAAGAGGTGTAAGAAGCAATGGCATGTGTGCTGGAAATACTCCGGGAGAAGCAATTATTGAAGGTGTGTGTGAAATTCTTGAAAGAATGGCGATTAAATCAATATTTACAGGAGAGATGGTACCTCCTTCGATTCCTGTTGAATATTTAAAACAATTTCCGGCATATAAAGTGATGGAGGCCCTTGAGCAGGAGGGAATCACAATTGATGTGAAAGATTGCTCTATGGGGAAAAGTTTTCCTGTACTTGGTATTTTAATTATTAATAGAAATACAGGAAAGTATAAATATAATTTTGGTGCGCACCCGGACTTTAATACAGCGCTGCAACGCTGCATTGGAGAAGTATGCCAAGTATCAGGTGGTGTAAACAGTGTATCAGAATTTCTGACAGGTGGAATGGATTTTGATCTGGTGAATGATCCTTATGAGGAAAATGACGGTCATTCTTATGAATTTAACCGTTTATCAAGTTTTTATAAGGCATTAAAAAACAGTAATGGTAAACTTCCAACTCGCTTTTTTGTAGATCAGCCGTCTTATGAATTTAAAGAATGGAGAAGGTTTAATGACTCCTTTACCTACGAGAATGACTTGAAAATTATATTTGAAGAGCTAAAGGATGATGGAGCATATGTATTTATTCGGGATGTATCTTTTTTAGGATTTCCGGCATTTTATGTATTTATTACGGATTATTCTACGGTTCAGGTAGATGAAAGCTTTCTGGATTTAAAGGCATATTTAGAAAACAAGCGTACTACTGTTAATGAGGTTATGATGTTTGCAAAGATGAACCGTTGTTCGGAGGAAGAAATCAAAGATTTAATTGATTATCTGCAATTATCTGTCAATAATCCCAAATATTTTAACCAGGAGGATGAAAACAACTGGGTAAGAGAAGTTATGGCAGTACCTGTTAAAAAAGATGTGATTATGTGTCCAAATTATGTACGTTCAATGCTGTATTACAGATTGGGTGATTATGAAAAATCATATCAGGAGTTAACCATTACGTTAAAGAAATCTTATTATCAGGAAGAAGAGAAAAGATATCTTTTGATGATAAAGGAGTATATTAATCTTAAAAGGATTGGAAAAGCGGATACTGAAATATATAATCTGCTGAAGGGGTATTACAATCATGAAATGGTAGATGAAATTTATGACCAAATGAGTGTACAGGAGAATATTTTTAGAAAGCTTGATCTTTTTTCATTGGTAGATAATGTACAACAGCGAAAAGTTTCAAAAGTGTATGCCATTATCAGAAAGAAACTCATCGAAAGTAAAATTGATCAGAAAAATCTTAAGAAAAGCCTTAATCTTTAATATGTGATTGTAAGGAAGTTTGGAAAAGGAGATGTCGATAATGGAACTAATAGAAATGGAAACGTACTTTGATTTGAGGAAAGACATCTACGACGAGAACCAGATTCAAAATATGGATGGAGGAAACACCTGTTACATAGAATTGGTAAAATGCATCCCGGAGGGTACAAAGAATATATTAGATATTGGCTGCGGAACGGGATTAGAATTACAGACAATATGGGATAAGCTTCCTGAAACATGCATTACAGGTGTTGACTTTTCCCAGGGGATGTTAAGTAAACTTCATGAGAAGTATCCAAATAGGAATATAACAACCGTATGTAAGGATTTTTTTGAATTTGAGTATAAAAAAGATTGTTATGATGTTGTTTTATCAGTTATGACTATGCACCATTTTGAACCAAATCTAAAAATAAAATTATATAAAAAGTTTTTACAAAGCCTTAAAGAGGGAGGGGTATATATTGAAGGGGATTATATGGCTCCAACCCAGGAATATGAAGAGTTTTTCTTTTCAAGAAAGGTACGGTTTCTGGAACTTATGGGAAACCCAAAAGGATTTTTTCATTATGATACTCCTTGTACTGTAGAAAATCAGAAAAAAATGCTGCATCAGACAGGTTTTCGCAATGTTTATGAATTTTGGAAGCAGGATAAAACAAGTATCATAGTAGGAGAAAAATAAAAAGGTAAAATGAAGTTGGTACATTTTAAAACAGCCACTTATCAAAAAGAAAAAAGGTGAAAAAATGTCAAAAGAAAAAGTTATTCGTATTATTGAAGAAGAGTTGGGTATTAATGATATAAAAGATACAGATCAATTAATTGAAGTAGGCTGTAACTCTATTTCTATCGTTAAGATAGAATGGAGGCTTAGTCAAGTATTTCATGCGGAGATATTACTTAATAATAAATATCTGGCGATGACGGTACAAGATGTTATTACAGTGGTAGAAAATGAAACCAGAAGGGAAATTGATAAAATAAATCCAGTACCAGAGCAGGAATGGTATCAGGCATCTCCTTCACAAAAGCAGATGTATGCCCTATACCAGATGAATCAAGATAGTGTTAGCTATAATATTCCTCAGGTCTTAAAAATAGATGGCAGGCTTAATGTGAAACAGATAGAAGCAAGTATTCAAAATCTTATTATGCGGCATGAGATTCTAAGAACTACCTATCATATGAGAGGAGAACAACTGGTACAAAAAGTTCATAATCATTACAATTTTGAATTAGACTACCAAGAAAACTCTCATGCTATCACTGAGGAAATGAAAGCGTTTATTCGGCCATTTGATTTATCCAGGTTGCCGATGATACATACTAAGTTAATTAGGCAATCAGATACTGGTTATCTTCTTCTTATCGATATTCCTCATATAGCCTTTGATGGTTTTTCAAATAAAATACTGTTAAGTGAATTTTGGAAACTGTATAATGGAGAACAACTTAGAGCGCAGGTAATTCAGTATAAAGATTACGCACTCTGGCAGAATGATAAATTAAATAATGGAGGTATGATAAGCCAGGAAGAGTACTGGTGTAAGAAATTTCAGGATGAAGTACCTTTACTGGGACTTTCCACGGACTACATAAGACCTGTTCGGCAAAGTTTTGAAGGCGATAGCTTTACTGCGTTGATTTCCATTGATGAAACGAAGCAGTTAAAAGCTCTTGCAAAAAAGAATAATGTTACCATGTACATGCTGTTGTTATCAGCATTCACTATATTACTTAGCAAACATTCCGGGCAGGATGATATTGTAATAGGTACACCTATATCCGGGAGAACGCATTCAGAAATAGAAAATGTAGTTGGAATGTTCGTTAATACTCTGGCAATGCGAAATCATCCTTCCTCAGGGAAAAGCTTTATAGAATATTTAAAGGAGGTAAAGACTAATTGTTTGGAAGCATATGCAAATCAGGAATATCCCTTTCAAACATTAGTAGAAAAACTTAATATTCCCAGGGATTTAAGCAGAAATCCGATTTTTGATATCATGTTTATATATCAAAATATTGATCAAAATCTATATGGGCTGCCGGATATGAAGTGTGATGATTATCACATGGAGTGCAAATCATCCAAGTTTGATCTTACATTGGAAGCAATGGAGTACCGTGGTGAAATAAAACTTCGCTGGGAATACTCTACTAAATTATTTAGCAAGAATACAGTACAGCTATTTGCCAAACACTTTCTGCAGCTATTGCAGGAAGTATGCAATAAAAGTGATAAAAAAATTTCTGAAATTAATATCATGGCAGAAGAGGAGCAAGAAATTGTTGGAAAGCAATTTAATGATACCTATAAAGAGTTCGTCTGCAATAAGACAGTGATTGATTTGTTTGAAGAACAGGCAGCTAAGACTCCGTACAATATAGCAGCTATCTTTCAAAAGGAAGAAATTACATATCAGGAGTTAAATAAAAGAGCTAATTATCTTGCGAAAGAACTCAGGAAACAAGGAGTAAAGCCAAATGACTTTGTAGCAATAATAGCATTCCGGAATATTGAGTTTATAGTGGGGATTTATGGAATAATTAAATCTGGAGCTGCCTATGTGCCGATTGATCCCAATTATCCGGAGGATAGAATGTCTTACATTTTATCCGATTGTAACCCTAGCATTGTATTGATTGGCAATGAACAGATCGCCAAACGTATAAAAAATAGCGGAAGATTGTTCTTTGTATTGGACGATGTAAAATTTAAAAGCGGCAAAGAACAGAATTTACCACGGGTAAATACCGTAAAAGACATAGCCTATGTTATCTATACCTCAGGAACAACAGGACAACCGAAGGGAGTAATGATTCAGCATGAGGGACTGGTAAACCGTATTCTATGGATGAATGATAAATATCCTTTGGGAGAGAGGGATGCAATACTGCAAAAGACCACCTATACTTTTGACGTCTCCGTATGGGAAATCCTTTGGTGGAGCTTTACAGGAGCCAGAGTTATTCTGCTGCAGCCGGGGGAAGAAAAGCTGCCAATTGCGATTGTTAACTCGATTGACAGTTACCAGGTGACAACCTTGCACTTTGTTCCGTCTATGTTGGATATATTTCTTGATTATCTTAAAAGTGAGCCACAAGAGATTAAAAAGCTTAGCAGTCTTAAGTATGTTTTTTCCAGTGGTGAGGAATTAAAAATAAAAAGTTTAAGAAATTTTAACAACTTTATTCGAAAAGAACATCAAGATACAAGATTAATAAATCTTTATGGTCCGACAGAAGCAAGCATTGATGTAACATATTTTGACTGTGAATATGATTATGATAAGCTTCCAATTGGAAAGCCAATTGCAAATACACAAATCTATATTATGAATGAGAATCGTATGTGTGGTATTGGAGTACCAGGAGAGTTGTGTATTGCAGGAATTGGGCTTGCGAAAGGTTATCTGAATCGTGAAACGCTTACCAATGAAAGATTTACAGACAATCCATTTGGTAAAGGCAAACTATATCATACGGGGGATCTTGCAAAATGGCTTCCTGATGGAAACATCGATTATCTTGGAAGAATAGATAATCAAGTTAAAATCAGGGGTTTTCGTATTGAATTGGGAGAAATCGAAAGCCGGTTGCGTGAGCATGAGAGTATATCAGATGCAGTGGTGCTTGCTGATAAAGATGAATTGGGGAATCCTTATCTTGGCGGATATATTATGGCAGACAAACAGATTACGGTACAGAGTATAAAGGCTCATCTAGTTAAATATCTGCCCGATTATATGGTACCAGAACAATTTGTCTTAATTGATGAGATTCCTGTAAATTCAAATGGAAAGTTGGACCGAAGAAAACTTCTTTCCATGCAGAATGAAATAGAGAGTGGCAGTATATATGCCGAACCAGAAAATGAGATAGAAGAAAAATTGCTTGAAATTTGGTCGGAGATACTTGGCAGAAAAAGAATCAGCATCAATGACAGCTTCTTTAATATTGGCGGACATTCAATGAAGGCAATTGTTATGCTAGCAGCCATAAGCAGAGAATGTGGTAAAAATATCACGCTGGAGCAGTTGTTTCAATATCCAACGATTCAAAGCCTTGCTAATTTTATGGAATCTTTACAACTATCTGTTCATGAAGGGATTCCATGTGCAGAGGAGGCAGGATGGTATCCGGTTTCCTCTGCTCAGGAGCGTATGTATTTGCTGCATCAGCTTGATAATGGCGGTATAACTTATAATGTACCTATCATTTTACGTATTGAGGGCTTATTCGATGTATCAAAGGCACAGGAGGCTTTCAGAGAACTGATACAAAAACATGAAATTCTGCGAACAGTATATCAGATGGATGACAATCAAATCAGACAAAAAATAATGGATTCCATTGAGTTTGAAATCAAACATATGGAATATATCAAGGACTTGAATGAAATCATATATGATTTTATCACGCCATTTGACTTGACTATGGCACCGATGGTTCATGCAGGAATAATAGAAGAAGCTGAAGATAAATATATTTTAATAATAGATATTCATCATATTGCAACCGATGGTGTAACCGGAACTATATTAATGGAAGATTTTTGGAACTTATATCAAGGGAAAAAGCTTCCGAAATCAAAACTTCAATATAAAGATTATGCAGTATGGCAGCATACACAAAAGAAAGTAGAGGCGTTAAAAATACAGGAAGCGTACTGGAAGAGAATGTTTGCCGGAGATATACCTGTACTTAATCTTTTTACAGATTTTAGCCGGCCGATTGTACAAAGTTATGAGGGAAATTCTTTATCAGTTGGATTAAACAATACGCTTTGCGAAGAATTACATGCCCTTGCAAGACAATATGATGTGACAATGTTTATGCTAATGTTTGCCGCATTTAATATATTATTGGCAAAACATGCAGGGCAGGAAGATTTAATAGTTGGAATTCCAATTGCAGGCAGAAGCAATGGGGACACGGAACAAATAGCCGGTGTTTTTGTAAATACATTAGCACTGCGAAGCCAGCCTTACAAGGATAAGTCCTTTCATCAATATTTATCTGAGATAAGGCAGTTATCTTTAGATGCTTTTAAAAATCAGGATTATCCCTTTGAAGAGTTATTAAAGCAAGCAGACATTACAAGAGATATGGGGAGAAATCCATTGTTCGATGTTATGTTTTCCTATGTAGAAAATGAGTTTATGACAAGGAATTGCGATGGGCTAAAAGTCAGCAGTTATCCGGTAAAAAATCATACATCCAAGTTTGACCTGTCCTTGGATGTATGTGAGAAAAATGGAATTATGGAACTCACTTTTGAGTATGCAACGCAGCTTTACAAAGAGAAAACAATAAAAGTCATAGCTTCTCACCTGCTCCAAATCTTAGAAGGCATATGTAAAAATAGCGCTCAGTTAATTTCAGAGATAGAATTAATGACAGAGCAAGAAGTTAACAGGATTTTGTATGAATTCAATCAAACCAATATAGCATATAACAGCAGGGAGTCAATCATAGAATTGTTTGAACTGCAGGCGGCAAAGCACCCGGAAAAAGTGGCTATCATATGCCAGGATAATACGATAACCTACAATGAATTAAACAGTAAAGCCAATGAGGTTGCACAACAGTTGATTAGGTGTAATACTAAGGCAAATGATTTCATTGCTGTTATAATGGAACGCAGGATAGAGACCTTTATTGCCATACTTGCAGTATTAAAGTCCGGAGCTGCATATGTACCAATCGATATAACAATGCCTCATAAAAGAATACAATTCATACTGGATGATTGCAAAGCAAAAGTGATTTTGGGAGATGGGAACGTAATCTGTCCTGATATAAGGATACCATATATTAATATGATAAAACAGGATTTTTCGGAGTTAAGTAATCAAAATCCAGGAATCAAGAGTTCTTTACAGGATATCTTTTATCTAATATATACATCTGGAACTACAGGAAATCCGAAAGGAGTTATGGCAGAGCACCGAAATGTTCTCGATTATGTCCATACTTTTAGCCGCAAATTCCATGTAGATGAGGATACCAGAGTACTGCAGCAGGCAACTATTGCTTTTGATACCTCTGTCGAAGAACTATATCCAGCACTTATTAATGGCGGAACAATTATTATAGTGCCTCAGGAAATACAATTAGATATTGATAAAGTCTGTACTTATATCAAGAAAAAGAAAGTAAATTTGATAAGCTGTTCTCCGTTAATGTTAAATGAATTAAATCAAAAAGAAATATTACATAGTGTTGATACATTTATTGCAGGAGGAGATGTTTTAAAGAAGGAGTATATTAACCATCTATTATCTTATTCAAAAGTATACAATACATATGGGCCGACAGAGGCAACAGTATGCTGCACCTATTATGAAGTGCCTAAGGATTTAAGTCATAGGTCTGCGATTCCGATTGGAAAACCTATCACCAATAAAAAAGTTTATATTTTAGATGGAGTACACGTATGTGGATATGGGATTCCTGGTGAGTTATGTATTGCTGGTGAAGGTATAACAAGAGGGTATCTGAATCAAGGGGAATTGACCAAAGTAAAATTTGTAGATAATCCATTTGGGGAAGGAATGTTATATCGGACAGGAGATTTGGCAAGATGGGACTTAGATGGAAATATAGAATTTTTGGGTAGAATCGATCAGCAGTTCAAAATAAGAGGCTATCGAATTGAAGCAGGAGAGATTGAGTCTAAGTTATGTAGTTATGAAAGAATTCGGGATGCAGTTGTTGTACAAAATCAGGATAAGAAAGGTGAAAACTATCTATGTGCGTATGTATCTGCAATAACTAAGCTGACAATAGAAGAAGTGGCAAATTACCTTAATAAGCTGCTTCCTAAATATATGATACCGGAAAAGTTCTATCAAATAGATGAGATTCCTGTTACGCTTAATGGAAAAACAGATTATAAGAAATTATTAAAAACAGCCAAAGACATGGAAAGCAGAAGTTTATTTACATTTCCTCAAAATAATGTGGAGGAAAGCATACTTACGATATGGCAGGAGGTATTAGGAAGAGAAAGAATCAGTACAACAGAAGATTTTTTTATCCTGGGAGGGCAGTCTTTAAAGGCAATCCAGTTAGCATCCAAGGTAAGCAAGAAATTTAATAAAAAAGTTACAATGGAACAAATATTTCGAAACCCTACCATACAAAGTCTATCGAAAGAACTGCAGAACATGAAGGGTATTAAATATCAAGGAATTAAAAAAGCTACCAAGAGAGAATGGTATCCGGTTTCTTCTGAGCAGAAGAGAATGTATGCCTTATATAATCTGGGAGAGGGCAGCATCAATTATAATGTGCCAGAGATAAAACGAATGGGTGGAACTTTGGAGTATGATAGGGTAGAAGCCTGTATCAAAGAACTAATAAATAGGCATCAAATTCTAAGAACTTCCTACCATTTAGTTAATCATGAAATCGTTCAAAAGATTCATGACGAGTTTGAATTCCATTTGGAAAATCTGGAAAGCAATCAGGATGTTAATGATATCCTTAATGAATTTATAAGGCCATTTAATCTTAATTCTGCACCGCTGGTACACGCAGGAGTTCTAAAGGAGTCCGAGGAAAGCTATCTTCTACTGTTAGATATTCCGCACATAGCAACGGATGGCGTATCCAGCAATATTCTATGGAGTGAGTACTCTAAATTATACAACGGTGAGAAACTGCCGAGACAGGAATTGCAGTATACGGATTATGCGGTATGGCAGAAGGAAAAAATGGAAAGAAATGCTATCATGCAGCAGAAAGAATACTGGAAAAGCATATTAGGTGATGAAATACCTATGCTCAGCCTTCCAACCGATTACAAACGCACAGTCCTGCAAAGTCATCGGGGAGCTAACCTGCGGTTTGATATCAGCTGTAAGCAGACAAAGGAATTACAGGAATTGGCAGCGCATAGCGATGTGACGATGTATATGCTTATTTTATCTGTATTTATCATTTTATTAACAAAGCATTCGGGACAAGAAGATATCCTTGTTGGAACACCAATTGCAGGCAGAAATTATGAAGAATTAGAGACGATGGTGGGGATGTTTGTCAATACGCTGGTAATAAGAAGCTATCCCAAAAACAGTATGAATTATGTGGTATTTCTAGAAGAAATAAAATCAGCTGTTTTGGGGGCATTTTCTAATGGTGAATATCAATTTGAAGAATTAGTGGAGGATTTGTCTTTCAGAAGAGAATCTGACAGAAACCCTATCTTTGATGTAATGTTCAGCTATCAATCTGCTGACATAAAAACGGATACTGATGAGAAAATAAAGATTACAGGGAATGGCGTTTATTCTAAGACATCTAAATTTGATTTGACTTTAATAGCTTGGGAGGAAAATGAAAAATTAAATTTCAATTTCGAATATTGCACTGATTTATTTAAAGAGGAAACAATACACGTATTTTCAGAGCATTTAAAGAAAATACTATTGGAAATCTGTGAGGATAGTAACAAAAAGCTTTCAGAAATTGAACTGATGACAGATAGGGAAAGAAATCAGGTATTGTATGAATTTAATCACACATTTTCAGAATATGAATCTGAGGCTACGATTCACCAGTTATTTTTAGAACAGGTGAAGGCACATCCACAGCAGATTGCAATAACCTGCAATGAGACAAGTATTACATATGAGGAGTTAAACTATCAGGCAGACCGGGTAGCCAGTAAACTTAGAAAAATGGGAGTGAAACCATCAGAACCGGTTGGGGTGATGTGTGAAAAAGGAATTGAAATGATAATTGGTATTCTTGGAATACTGAAAGCTGGTGGAGCCTATGTTCCAATTGATATTACTTATCCTGTGGAGCGAATTAGTTATATACTTGCAGACAGTAATCCTTTGGCTGTAGTAACTAAAGGAGCCAGTATTCCCAAAGGATTGCAAGTTCCACAAATTGATTTATCTAATATTCGGAAAATACAAGACGATTATTTTGAAAACAAAGAACATCATGTTACATCTGAATTGTATCAGTTAGCAAACATGAAGGAATACGGAACTTTTTATAATCTTACTGAGAGCGCTGGGGCAGATAGTATTGCATATATCATATATACTTCTGGCAGCTCAGGAAAGCCAAAAGGAACTCTCATAAAGCATAAAAATGCGATACGTCTTGTAAGAAATACGAATTATTATAATTTTAAGCAATGTAGAATGTTACAGGCTGCTTCAATCTCTTTTGATGCATCGGCTTTTGAAATATGGGGGCCACTCTTAAATGGAGGCAGTCTGGATATTGTTACAACGAAAGAATTATTAAATACAGAAGTTTTGAAAAACCATATAGTATGCAATGAATTAAATATAATGCTATTGACTACCATGCTGTTTAATAATCTAGTAACCATGGATGTATCTATCTTTGATTCGGTAGCCTGTATTTTAATTGGTGGTGAAAAAATATCGGAGACACATGTGGAACTGCTGAAAAATCACAATCCAAAGATTCGCATAATTAATGCATATGGTCCAACGGAAAATGGTACCATTACATCTACCTATGAGATAGATAAAATAGAACAGAAAAAAGAACTGCCCATTGGAAAACCAATCGCTAATACAACAGTTTACGTAGTTAGGGATAATCGAATATGTGGGATTGGAATTCCAGGAGAACTTTGTGTTGCGGGAGATGGGCTTGCCAGCGGCTATTTAAAGCAACCTGAACTGACGCAGGAGAAATTCACAGAAATTCCGGATGTAAAAGTGCGTATATATAAAACGGGAGATCTGTCAAGATGGCTGCCAGATGGAAACCTCGAATTTTTAGGGAGAATGGATCAACAGATAAAAATAAGGGGATACCGAATTGAACTTGGTGAAATTGAGAATCGGCTATTACAAAACGACAATATAAAAAATGCTGTAGTTTTGTGTAAGCAGGATGAGAAAAGTGATAACTATCTTTGTGGTTATCTTGTATTCAAAAAAGATATCAGTACAAAAGAGCTTAGAAATTTTTTGGCTCTGACATTACCGGAGTATATGATTCCATCAGAATTTTGCCGCGTAAATATGATTCCAACTACGTCTAACGGAAAAATAGATAAGAGTAAACTTGTGGAGATAGCTGAAGTAATAGAAAGCGGTAATTCTTTTGCAGAACCTAAAAATGAAACCGAGCAAAAATTATTAACTCTCTGGCAAGAATTGTTTCATAGGAAGAATATCAGTACTACAGACAATTTCTTTGCATTAGGAGGTAATTCATTAAATGCCATTGTTCTTATCTCTAAAATGAGAACCGAATTTAAGAAAGAGGTACAGATAGAGCAGATATTTGAGAATCCTACAATTTGTGGCATTGCGATGAAACTGGGTGGAATCGAGTCAGCCGTTTTTGAAGGGATACCTAAAGTGGGATGTTCAGAGTGGTATAAGACTTCACATGCACAAAAAAGAATGTATATTTTATATCAAATGGAGAAAGGCAGTACCAATTATAACGTACCGAAAATCGTACGTATTTATGGAAATTTGAATGTTGATAAGATAGAATCTTGTATCAGAAAGCTGATAAACCGACATCAAATCCTTAGGTCTTCTTACCATATAGTTGATAATGAGATTGTTCAAAAGGTTCATGAAGAATTTGAATTTCAGTTGGAGAATCTGGAAAGCAACAGAAACCTTCAAGACGTTATAGGTGACTTCATAAGGCCTTTTGATCTTAGTACTGTACCAGTTGTACACGCAGGAGTTCTAAAGGAATCGGAGGAAAGTTACCTGCTTATGATTGATATTCCGCATATAGCAACGGACGGTACCTCCAATGTTATTTTTTGGAATGATTTCTGGAGTTTATATGACGGAAAAGATATGAAAGAATCATCAATTCAATATGTTGATTATGCAGAATGGGAGCATTGCGAAGCTAATAAATTAAATAGAATGAGACAGAAAGAATTTTGGATAAAGAAGTTAAGTGGTGAGATTCCAGTACTGCAAATGATTCCGGATTATAAAAGGCCAAAGGTAAGAAGCTTTGAAGGAGAAAACATAGCATTTGAAGTAAGTTCAGCAGTAACAAAGCAGTTGACATTACTGGCAGAACGTACGGGAACTACCATGTATATGATTTTATTGGCGGCCGTGAATGTTATGTTCAGTAAATATACTGCTCAGGAGGATATCATTATAGGGACGCCTGTAGCAGGAAGAAATCATACTGATTTGCAAGATATCATAGGGATGTTTGTCAATACGCTTGCCATGAGGAATCAGCCGAAACCCAATATGCAGTTTGAGGAATTTTTACAGGGAGTTAAAACAAATACCCTGGAAGCATTTTCAAATCAGAATTATCCATTTGAAGAATTAATTGAGAATATCGGATTTCAAAAAGATAGCAGCAGAAATCCATTATTTGATGTGATGTTCGTGTATCAAAACATGGATTATATGAAGGAGATGGTTTTCAGTCATAAGGTAGAAGAAATTCAAATGGATATGAATTTTTCAAAGTTCGACTTAACGATTATAAGTACAAAAAGAGAGGAACAGTTACAATTTGCGGTGGAGTATTGCACAAAGATTTACAGTAGGCAGGCAATGGAGTATCTGATAAATCATTTTGCAGAGATCTTGCAGCAAATTGCTGCTGACAGTACAAAAAAAATATCGGAAATTGATATGATTACACAAGAAGAAAAGGATAGGATTCTTAAGGAATTTAATAATACAAAGGATTATTATGATACAACAGAGACTGTACCTGATTTGTTTATGAAAAAAGTATTAAGGCATGGTCATATGACTGCTATAATAGAAGGTTCTAACAGTATCAGTTACCATAAGCTCAATCGTATGACAAATGGGCTTGCAAGAAGATTAAAAGATCAAGGAATCAAGCATCATGATATTATAGGAATTTACACCCAAAAAAGCAGTTATACAATTATCTCCATGATTGCTGCCATGAAGGTTGGGGCAACGTATTTGCTAATCGACGAGCGTACTCCAACGGAACGAATTCAATTTATGCTTAAAGATGCCGGCTGTTCTATGGTTCTTACATACAAGACTACTATGGAACTAAACGAAGTTAAATGTCTCTCCTTAGAGGAGGAAATTGTAGAAACTGAGGAGGAATTACAATTTGTCTCTCAACCAGATGATATTTGTTACATCATATATACTTCAGGCTCTACAGGAAATCCCAAAGGGGTAATGGTAACCCAGAAAAATGTGGTGAATTATTGCAGCAGTAGCAAGCAAAGTATATATGGAAGGTTATACGAAAATGGAGTGAAAACAATTGTTTCAGTTACTACACCAGCATTTGACATATTTGTAACGGAAACCATTCTGCCATTGCTGCATGGTATGACAATTGTTATTGCAGATACACTTCAGGAAACAAGCGGAAAAGCATTTGCTGTCTTAATGGAGAATACAAATATAGACGCTATCCAGACAACACCTTCTCGTATAAAATTATATTTAGAAGAAGAGGAATTTGTACAAGGAATTAGACATTTAAAGGTAATCACAGTTGGCGGAGAAGCAATGGATGAGGAGTTCGCCAGAAGGATTCATACATTGACTGAAGCTAAACTGATTAATGCATACGGGCCGACAGAGACTACTGTAGCTGCAACAATATATGAGGTTCCGCAAAAGCTTCCTGGAATAATTCCAATTGGAAAACCATTATCAAACACTCAGATATATATTCTTAATGAGAGCGAACTATGTGGTATTGGAGTACCGGGAGAACTATGTATTGCTGGTGACGGTGTAAGTAAGGGTTATTTTGAAAAACAAGAGATGACTACCGAAAAATTTGTTGATAATCCATATGGTGTAAACAAGTTATACCGCACTGGTGACTATGCCAGATGGTTACCGGATGGCAATATAGAATTCCTTGGCAGATTAGACAATCAGGTAAAGGTACGGGGGATTCGCATTGAGTTAGAAGAAATAGAAGCTGTATTACTTAGGCACTCTTTAATTAAGGAGGCAGTTGTTCTGCTTAATAAGAAGAACAATGAAAGTACCCTCTGTGCTTATATAGTGACAGATGGAAAATTAAAGACTTCAGAACTTAAAGGGTATCTTGCTGAAACTTTACCGTACTATATGATACCGGAACGCTTCTTACAGGTTTTAGAGATTCCATTAACAATGAACGGTAAAATTGATCAAAGAAAGCTGCTGCAAATGGGAAGAGAATTGGAGGTTGGTACTGTATTTGCTTACCCTGAAAACGATAGGCAAGCTAGGTTGCTTGCTATATGGGAAAAATTACTGAACCGTAGCAATATCAGCGTAAGTGAAGATTTTTATATGAGTGGTGGAAATTCAATAAGAACAATATTATTAGCATCGAAAATTGCAAAGGAATTTGATGTAGAAGTATCTGCTATTGATATTATGAAGTATACGACGATTCAGAAATTAGACGAGTACATATCATTAGCAAGCAAGTTGAATTATAGAAATCCTGTTAGTGACAATGTTGTATTACTGAAAGAATGTAAGAACACGGATAAAAAATTATTTATGATTCATGATGTAAGTGGGGAGGTAGCTGGATATTTAGAAATCTGCGAACATTTGGATATGGATATTAATGTATATGGAATTCAAAGCAGCATAGGCACATTAATACCACAGCATATTACAATAGAAGAAATGGCAGGTGATTACTTACAAGTCATAAATCAGATTCAACCAGAAGGAGATATTATATTAGCGGGTTGGAGTGCTGGAGGGTTATTAGCACTTGAAATAGCTCTGCAAGCAGAACAAAGTGGAAGACATATTAATCAAATTCTCTTTTTTGACACTTACATGATAAAGGACGATGGGGATACTGGCAATGATATTGAACTTTGTATTTCAGATATTAATCAGCAAGACATCTTTTATAAGGCAGTAAACGGTTCAGCAATTGAAGATAAAAATGAACTTATACAAAAAATAAATGTAGCAAGGAACATATCATATGCGTGCAGTGGATATCTTCCACACGAAAAAATTCATACCAATGCTATTTATTATAAAGCAATGAAAGGAGCGGAAAGTATTAATTTGCCAATAGAGGATTACATTGATGGCACTATTAAAATTTATGAGATTCCAGGAGATCATTTTACGATGATGAGTGGAAATAATGCAAGAATAATAGCGGAATCTTTCAAGAAATATGCAAATAATTAGTCATGCTGATCCAGTATTAGAATGGAGATAAAGAATGATAAAAAAATTAACAAATATACAGCCATTTAATGATTTCAATTTTTACTCCTGTTACTTTAACTCATTAATTGCTTCCTGTGAGTATTACCATGTTGATTATATTAATATTGTAACTAACTATATATCAAGATATTATCAGGAAGATCAGACTTTTTACATGAAGTATACAGAAGTTGAACTTATGGATGATATTTTAGAACGAAGTGGACTTTATTTACAAGAATATAAGCACGATACTTCCTTTATTGAGTTTTGTAAAACTGCTATTGATTTAGGGGCTCCAGTTTTGACAAATGTAGATTGGTTTTATATGAGTAATCTTAAATCAGTCTATGGAAAAGTGCATCGGTTTCATACTGTTCTTGTTATCGGCTATGATGAGGAAAAGAGAATATTTAATATCTTTGACCAGAGATTTGTTGATACTTTGACTTATCACGAGTGTGAAATACCGTATGATGATTTAGTAAATGCAAATGC
This sequence comes from Bacillota bacterium, assembly GCA_023457255.1. Lineage (GTDB taxonomy): Bacteria > Bacillota > Clostridia > Lachnospirales > Lachnospiraceae > Lachnoclostridium. Next base: position 191,710 of record JAEWMB010000026.1, read on the forward strand.
GGAATATACCAAAAAAATTAAGGATAGTGCATGGGCGGTGCATAAGATACTTCAAAAGACAGAGAAGAATCAACCTATTGATTATAAAGAACTTTATTTGAAACATATTATGAATCAGTATGTACTGGAAGAACGTATAGCAGTATTAGAACGAATAAAGGAAAATATGCCCGTTATTTTAAAGAATACTTTTAATAATAATATAGTTCCTCTGTTGGTTGAGAATCTGAATCAAATTACAAATCATAAATTTGTAGAACGGTATTTGGTAAATCATTTGCTTCATGATTCCATTATTGAAAATAATATTGGGATAACAATGGATAAATGGGCCGTTATTCGCACTAGAATATTAAAATGCAGTTTTATAGAAAAAATTAATAATGAAGATATTAAAATTATAAATCAAGAAATGGATGATATTATACAGGGCGAAAAGAATTTAAAAAATATGATAATATGATAATAAAACTGCTCACTTTAGATAAAGAGGTTTTTTCTCAATCATTCCAAGAAAGGATAGAATTACATGGAAAAGACTCAAATAAAAAGAATTGGGGAGTGAACTAAGCCAGAGGGGGGATAGTGTATATTGTGCAAGATTATAAATCATCAGTATTAGACAGGTAGATTAAAGCAACTTATAACCATTTTTACATTCCCGAATCATAAGTGAATCGTCTTTGGTAATCGTTTGCACATGACCGCTGTATTTGATCTTTAATCAGCTACAGCGGTCTTCCTCTTAATTATTCACATTTAAAACCCCGTACAATTCCAATACACTTCTTATGCTCCGCATTAATATTATAATATTAATCGGTGTCAATAATCCCTAAAATCAAACTTCAACCGAATCAAATTTACTACTTTAAAACAAATTTAAATAATATTATTTTTATTGATAAAATGAACAGTTTGTAACGGTAGCTCCTACAATTTTATCCTTACTTGCTCCTCCGGAAGAGATACAACCGGTAAACTTATGTTTTCCGGAAGCCGGTGCTTTTGGAAAATAGAAGTTTACATTGTTTTTTGTTCCAGTGCAATTTACTAAGGTAATATAACCGGTATTGTTATTTTGGTCAAAACCTCTGGAACGATTTCCTGTGGCAGTACAATTTTCAAGATAATGATTATCCGCCGAATAATTACCTCCTACTTTAAATCCATTACCATTGCCGTCTCCTACTCCGTTATAGGATGCTTCGCTGTCATATACCTTAACGATGTTTTTGGCATCATAAAAGTCAAATCCATCATCAGAATTATTGTATGCTTTACAAGAAGTAAAAACATTTCCAGGTCCGATCGTTAATTTCGCTGCAAAGCCATCCGCATTTTCACCATTCGTTTTTTTATCGTAATTGTAAGTGGAAGTAACACGATTAATTGTATTATAAGATCCACCATTACTGATTTGCAAACCAGTATCTCCGCACTTAGTGATAAAACAATCTTGCACTCGGTTATAGTTTCCACTGATATGTATTCCGTTATCCCCAGCACCAGTTATCGTTAAACCAGCAATAATCCAATAATTACCAGATATTTGAAACCCTCTGGAACTATCCGCATATGGCTGGCTAGAGAAGTCAATAACAGGACTATGTCCGCTGTAGTTTAATATTTTTATTGGTGCAGATGCCGTACCATTACTAGTTAGTTTAAATGTCGTAGAATAACTATAAGTTCCATTTAAAACAAAAATTGTTGTCCCCGCACTAGCTTTAGATAAAGCTTTTGTAAGAGTTTTAAAAGCTGTCGATTTAGTAGCGCCATCATTAGAGTCGCTGCCTGTGGTCGAAACATAATAATATGTGGTTGCAGCCTTTGCAGGAACACAGTGAAATAACCCCACAAACATCACACAAACAATCAATAAACTTACTTTTTTATAAATTCTTGCCATAATAATACCCCTTTGATTTATTTTTTGTTTGTGAATAATTAAGGTATAATTTTCAGCTTTGACTCGGTGCTATCTTTCGTAGAATTGAAAACTCAGCCTCCTTTTTTAAGTAGTATAAGCTAACTAGTATTTTATTTTGTCATACTGATTTTAGCATATTTTGTAAGTACTTACAAGATAGAAAAACAAAAAATATCTCTTGAACTATATGAAATTATAGTTAATAATATATATCAGACGACTATTTATTGTGACTTTGCATGGTGATTTCTATCCTAATCGACGAATATTTTCATTTTTTCGTAAGTTCTTTCTTCTTTGGTGTAAAGGAAGGTGGAATTTGTGAGAATTTATGCGAACTTTTAAGGGTAAGCAAGATACATCACAATTGCTCATAGTATTGTATTCCGCCGTGCGGATTACGGTGAATATGATAGGGAACATTACTACCTTTAAGCGCAGTGGAATATCAAGCGTTAGTTTCCGGCAAAACCTTTTCCGGAGCAATAGATAAAGCTCTTTATGCTCAGCATGATATTACCTTTATGAATAGTCTAAACAGCTTTTTGCTTTATTCAGTGGCTACCAAATAGGATTTTATCCGTTTTATCAAAAAGCAGCAGAAAATGATATTAAAAGGATGATTGAGGAAAGCTATGAACTTACAAAAGGACAGAAAAAGAAAAAATAGAATCAAATATGCAGCAGTATGTATCTTACTGATTATTCTTGAGGTGCTGATAGCACTTTACGTACATGACAATTTTGTGCGCCCGTATCTGGGGGATGTGTTGGTTGTTATTGTACTTTACACTGCAGTAAGGATAGTAATAACAAACAAGTGTGCCTTGCTGCCGCTGTATTTATTTATCTTTGCGGCAGGAGTGGAGTTTTTACAGTATTTTAAACTGGTACAGGTTTTAGAACTGCAGAATAATACCTTTTTTCGAATAATTCTTGGCTCGACATTTGATTGGAAGGATATTGTGTGTTATGGAGCAGGAGGTCTTATCTTAGGCATATATGAATGGAGGATTCGAAGCAGACAAGACACTTTTTATAGTGCGTAATACTAAGAGGTGATACTCATTACCTCAATATTGAAAGAAAAAAAACAACCCCTTTCTGATATATGCAGTGTTGTAATAGAAGCTATAGGAATATACTTATACAAATTATAGTTTGGAATCTTATATTCCAAAAGCTAAAGGCGGGATTTTGTGTGAGTAATGGAATAGAATTTCTACAGCCCAATAATCCAACAGAGGAAGAACGTCGTCAGATGATAAGAATTGCACTTGAAGCGGCAAATCACCCGGAAGATTTTGATAATCTGATAGAATTATTAAGCCCACCGGTTGATATCACCTCGTTTGCATCACCAACAGAATGCAGAGGGAAGAAGGTGGGGATAATCGGCGGTGGCCTTGCCGGGTTATCTTCTGCTTATGAGCTCAGAAAACTTGGATTTGACATCACGATATTTGAAATGCAGGAAAGTCGTATCGGTGGAAGGGTGTATACATACTATTTTGATGCTGAGAAGCAGCTATATGGGGAGTTAGGAGCCATGCGAATTCCTGTCATTCATGGAACTACCTGGCATTATATTGATCTTTTTGGTCTAAACACCAGGCCCTTCATTCAAAACAATGAAAATGCTTTTATCTATGTAAGAAACAGAAGAGCGAGAAATGATCCGGAGGGTTTAGATGTTATGAAAAAAATCTACCCGGAATTCCCGTTAACACAAAGTGAAAGAACAACATCATGGCGGGAACTACTGGATTTTGCCTTAACTACTTTATTTTTTAGCATTCCAACGGAAGTGCGGAGAGAACTTTTAGAAATTAGGGAAAAATATTCAGAGCAGATTGTATCGCTTGATTATTATAATATACGGCAAATAATGGAGATGATGGGCTTAAGCGAGGGAGCTATGGAACTCTTATCCTGTGTGATGCCTTTTATTGGATCGCTGTATTACAATAGTTATTATGAAAGCCTGCAAGAGACTTATACGGTAGATACTGATTTTCGATATGAAATCGTAGGCGGAATGGTTAAACTACCCCTTGCTTTCTATCATTCTCTTGTAACAAATCAAGAGGAGCTCAAGACCAGACCCGAAAATTCTAATTATGGGAATGTTATATGGAATAGCGGGAAGATGGTAACTGGTATATACCAGGATGATTTTAGTGATGAGGTTACCATAGAATCAAAAAACATGAAGACATTAGCAGAGGACAGAGAAAACTTTGATTTTGTAATATGCACCATTCCGTTCTCCAGTCTTCGTAATGTTACCATATTTCCTATGTTTTCTACCGGTAAAATGCAGGCTATTAAAGAAGTTACCTATGTTGCTAATCAAAAGACAGTGCTTAAGTGCCGTAATCGGTTTTGGGAAAGAGGAAATATCGATGAGAGAATCTTAGGCGGAGGCTCTTATACAGATTTACCGATTTCAAGTATTTGGTATCCATCCGACCATGCAAATCTAAGGGAAGCATATCTGAATGAAAATAGCTTATGGGAAAATCCCGGTGTGTTATTGGCTTCTTATAACCTAACTCAGAATGCAATACGACTAGGAAATCTAGAGGAAAGTATACGTATTGAAAATGTTAAGAGACAGGTGGAAGCGGTTCATGGCCTTCCAAGAGGATATTTAGATGATATTGTAGAAGAAGCAAAATCCATTCAATGGGATAACGAGCAAGGATTTTATGGAGGCTTTTGTTACTATTCACCGGAACAAAAGAGACTTTTCTCCTATGCTATGATTGAACCGGAATTTAATAATAGGGTCTATTTTGCGGGTGAACATACCTCTTCTACACATGGCTGGCAGCAAGGGGCCTTACATAGTGGAATGGAGGCTGCAAATGCCGTTGCAAAATTTTGCAGTGATTTTATAATGGAAGTATAGAGCTCTCAAAGAGAAATGAGAGGAAAATAAGTCAGAGGATATCTATTTCTTCATAAGAAAACGGCGGCTTGATTTAAACTGACCTCCAATTGTTAGATTTTTAGGTCTAACTTTTGGGGTCAGTTCAATCAAAGCCGCCGTTTTCTTAAAGAAAGAAGTAGAAACGCAATATTATAATAACAGTCTCTTGCTGCCTAAGCCCTAGGAATGGAATAGTTTTTTCACGATATCATAAGCAATTTTGGGTCTTCGGTATTCATCCACAACCCCTTTGTTATTGTGGCATCTCGCTCTTGTTGCAAACCAAGGTCCTTCTTCTGTTACTCTGCAATCTGCAAATTGCCAAATAAAGACACCGGTGATGTGTTCATCGTTCCCATATACTTCTAAATTCTCTTCGATAATGTCAGCTTGTCTTTCTTCGCTCCATTTACATCTGGTACGGTCTCGATATCCATAGATGGCAGCGGCACCTACCTCGCTGACAATGATTGGCTTGCCCTCTCCGCCGGAGTTCTTGATCCATTCAATTTCTTCCTCATGTCGTTCTTTTACCGGAACATCTTTATACCAGCCGGAATACATATTAAAGGAAACAATATCAGGTAAATCAAGGCTAATGTCAGTAAAGTGCCTGCAAGTTGCGGAGGTGGTAGGACGTGAAGGATCCATGCTTTTAATCTGCTCATACTGCATCTGATATTTTATTCTGCCTTCTTGTGTTTCACTGGCGCACTCATTTAAGATACCCCAGATGATAATACAAGGATGATTGTAATGATTTTCAACCATTTCTCGATTGCAGTCTTCACACTGCCTATCGAAGTTTGGATTTTGCATATCTTCTAATAAAAGCCCTCTGGCATGATTTTCTTCCCACACAAGAATCCCGCGCTCGTCACATAAATCAAGAAAAATCTCATCGTTTGGATAGTGGCATGTTCTTAGTGCATTTGCGCCCATGTCTTGCATAAGCTCCATATCATGAACCATCAAATTAAGAGGGACCGCGCATCCAATGGTTGCATAGTCTTCATGCCGGTTAAATCCTTTTAGAAAAACATTTTCTCCATTTACCTGTAATTTGGTACCTGCAATGCTCACTGTTCGAAACCCCACTCTTTCGATTAAATCATCGATGGCATGCTCGCCAGAAGAAAGGATGGTATGCAAGGAATAGAGTTTGGGATTTCTAGGAGACCATGAAGTGATATCAGGAAATTGCTGCTTTAAGGATACGGTAACTTCACTGTCTCCTAAGATTTCTACATCGTGAAAAGCCATCTTATAATGCTCTAACGTGCTGACCAAATTAAATTTTGCTGTCTTTTTCGAGATATTATGAATGGTAACATCGAGTTGACCATACCATAGGCCGTCTTCCATGGATGGAGTAAACCTAATCTGTTTAATGTAGGTATCGGAGATACAAGCAAGGGAAACGGGTCTTGTGATACCTCCATAGGTATAATAATCATTCGGTATATGTAATGCGGAATGGTCTCCAAAGCTGTTATCAACTAGTACTTTAATTTCATGCGTACCCTTTTCTATGTGCTTTATGATGGTACTAAAAGGTGTATAAGCATTATAGTGCTCTGCAACAAGCACGCCGTCAAAATAAACATGAGCAGTATGGCTTACTCCTTTAAACTCAAGTCTTAATGTACTTGACTTGGTAATAACTACTGTTTTACGGTAGCTTCCCTTTCCTCGATAGGTACTAAAGTTAGGATGCTGTTCCCAACAACCAGGGACCGGTAATTGATACTTTGTGACATCTCCCTCAGGAGAGAACTCCCACATCCCCTCCAGCTCCTTAATATTTCGTATCTGATGCTGTTCAAACAATCGAATCATAAATTAATCTCCTCTCCGACCACATATTATCTATTGTTCTGACAAGATGGCTATCTTGGCGCACTTTTTATCAGAAGCTAAAATAAGCTTCCGATGAGTTTTATTATAAAAGGTTGACAGTAATAATATCAATAATATATTATAGTCAATAACTGATGTATCCTAGCCTGAAGGAGAATACGCATGGAAGTTATAAGAATCGGAAGCAATGGCACTCATGATAAGGATTTTAAAGTATCAAGACCGAAGGGTTATCCTTTTTACCTGTTTTTATTGATAAAAACACCTGCATTATTTGAAATCGGTGGGAAGGAAATAATTGCAGAAAGCAGTTCCGCTATTATTTATGATATAGATTACCCGCAGTATTATTCTTCCTATAGTAACAACTATATTAATGATTGGATTCACTTTAGGACTGAAATAGGTACTGATTATTTTGATTCACTTCATATTCCGTTAAATACCGTTATAAAGATTTATGACGACACTTTTGTTTGTGAATTGATCCGGTTAATGTCCAATGAATATTATTCGATGAATACCAGGAAAGAAAAAACAATGAGTCTGCTTTTGCAAACAATGTTTGTAAAATTAAGCGAAGTAATTAGCAACTGTAACTCTAAAAAATACATTCATCCACACTATGGCGAGTTAGTTCGCTTACGGGAGGAGATATATAGTAATCCCATTGTACGGTGGAAGGTGGATATGTTAGCGAATCGAATGAATATGTGTAATACCTACTTGCAGAAGATATACAAGAAAACATTCGGAATTTCTTGTGTTGCAGATGTAATTGAATGTAAAATCAGTTATGCGAAAGATATTCTGTCAAAGACAAACATGTCTATAAAAGCAGTTGCTGAAGAATGTGGTTATAAAAATGAGGTACATTTTATGAGGCAGTTTAAAAGCCTTGTGGGAGTTACGCCTTCGGAATATAGAAAAAATCGGTAAGATGGAAAAATTGAGACGAGACAATGGGAGGTGTCTACGGAGCGTGGATTGTCATTCTTATTCTTTCCTGTTATCTTTATACGAGGACACCAAGTTTGTGCTGCGCCAAACTTGAGCCATTCGCTGCTCCTAAAAGATAGTCGCAGCATGGAGGCTATATATGGACAGTTTAAGAAAAAAAGAACTTCTTGAAGCATATAAAAACAGACATCCTGAGATGGGAGTGATATCCTATTTTTGTAAAGAGACAGGAGAAACATTTTTAGGAATCTCAAAGGATACTCAGGCAGATTTTAATAGTAACAACACAAAACTTGCAGCGAATTATCACCCCAATAAGCGGATGCAGGAACTTTGGAATAATTATGGGGAAAATGGATTTGAAACTTCGGTTATCAAGATACTAAAATACGAAGATCCGCGTAAAAATCATACCGCAGAATTGGAAAAATTAAGAGAGCAGTGTTTTGCTATGGACCAAAGGGCAAGTAAGATTTGGCTGTAATGGGGGCACTTTGACGTATCAATAGATGGAGGTGCTTGTATGGATTGTGAGAAAGTTGGAAAACTGATTCAACAGCTTCGTAAAGAGCATGGTTACACTCAGCAGCAAGTTGCCAAGGCTTTGAATATTTCGAATAAAACAGTATCAAAATGGGAAAATGGTTTTGGCTGTCCGGATATATCCCTTCTTGGGGAACTTTCGATTGTACTAGGTGCAGATCTGGAACAAATATTGAATGGAAAACTTAGGATAAACCAATTGGATAACGGCAATATGAAAAAGATTAAATTTTATGTATGCCCATTCTGTGGTAATGTTTTAACTGGAACGGGTAGCAGCAATATCTCCTGCTGCGGCAGGAAGCTTATACCACTCATACCTAAAGTGCACTTGCTGGAATATAATTTTACAATAGAGGAAATCGATATGGATTACTATGTCTCATCTGACCATCCTATGAGCAAGGAACATTACATTTCTTTTATTGCTTATGTGGGGACGGATAAGGTATTGTTAAACCGTTTATACCCGGAACAATCCTGTGCTGTACGTATTCCGCTATCTTTTCAAAAAGGAACGCTATATGCATATTGTACGGAGCATGGTTTATGGGCTATGCCAATGGAATTGGAAAGAGAATAAAGAAACAAACAAAAGCAAACTGCTGCAGTCTCAAAATATCCCTATGTTAGCAATAAGCATAGAGATAAATATATTTTAACTGAAAAAGTATCTTGAAAAACAAGCTTATAAAGTACAATTTTTCAAGGTACTTTTTGTATACTATTTTACTGGCTTTGTAGTGGCAGCAACTTTTTTGCGAAGATAGGAGTTAAAGGATAAAGTCTATAGGAAAGTTTGAAAATCTTTGATTAAAAATAGGTGCAGATTTACAGAAAACAAGGAGTATGGTAAAATATAGAAAGAATTTTCTTAATGAACAGACTTTAGAGAAGAAAACATAAATCAGCGCAGAAAATTTGAAACAGAAAAACTAAAATTAATTAGGAAGGTATTCCTTATACTTTGAGTTAAGAAAGGGGGAAATATGTATCAAACTGATATTAGTAAACAATATAAGGCACTAGAAAAAGTCTATATTGATATGATTCAATTAACACCTTTGTCTGTTTCCTTAAAAAACACAGAAAAAGAAGACCGGAACCTTATAAATAGTTGCAAAGAGTTTTATAGATTTAAGAAAAACATGCTGGAGGATATGTATAAAAATTGGGAGATTTATGGTCTTCCAACAGGGGAATTGGAGAATTATCTTAAGGGACGAAAAGTAAATGGTGTGAAGCAAAGTAGTCCAAGTGAGTACAGAAAGGTATGTAAACTACTTTCCGATGCATATAATGCAGATCAGAGCTATTCTAATTTTCTCTATGAGATAGCTTTGACTGGAGTATTCCAGGATGAGAAATTGTACCTAGAGAAAGAAGCCTTCGGGCAGATACAGAGGAATTATGATAGCCGGTTATCGAAAAAAAAGAATTTGGTTAATATGGTTATCCCTTATGATATGAGGTTAAAAGCACTTGAGAGAAACGGTGTTACTTTAAAAGTTCATGAAGATAACATGATTGTTTCAAGCGAAACCTACCCGAAGATGCTTCTTGCAATGTCTTTGTTAGCGAAATCCGGTAATAGAGTGAAGACATTTGGCCGTTTTAATTTTGATAATTGTGAGTTTCGGCAAATATTTTATCCATATACACCATGCTATGAGGATGTTGTCAGAACTTTACTGGAAGAAAGAATTCAAGTTAGTAATCATATCAACTCCTATCTTGAAGAAAAGCATATCAAACCCAAATGTGAAACTTATTGGAAAGTTAATTATAAATACAAAGGAACACAACTCCTGCAGATAGCTGCGAATGGCGAAAATCTAAGGGTTAGAATTACTCTGGCTTATTGGTGGGATGACAGTGAATTAGTAAATAGCAGGCTGGAACAATTAGAACCTGAGATGCAACAGTACTGCTTACGTAACTTAAATTACTGTGTTGGATGCTCTATCTCTCATAAAGGGGGGATAGCAGTTGTTCTTGGGCAGCGAAAACGTCTATGTGGTGGAATTGGGATAGATATTGATAATCCGACGAAAGAGGAACTAGAGTATATAAAAGTGTTGATAGAGATACGATGTGACATTATTAATGAAGTAACTAGTAAAAAATAGGAGTTTTTATATAAAATCATATAGGAATAGTGAAAGAGGTTGTCACAAATTATTTTGCGTCAATCTTTTTTTAGTGCTTGAAAAGCATAAAAAGTTTAAACCAAGTCAGAATTTATGCTGAACAGATCTATTTATTATATCTAAATTAGTTTGTATTATAAAGAAGAACTTCACTAAACATGAATTCGCCTTCATAATAAAAGAAGTATTCTGCTGATAGCAATATGATAAGAAAGAAATAAAAACAATTTCGAAATTTAGGGACAATGTATCAGAAAATAGGATTGACTCAAACACTAAAAAATAGTAAAATTATGGTAATACAAATAGATTAGGAATACGCCATACGAAAGATATCGGGGGAATAATTATTGGAGGTTGAGTATGAGCAAGTATTCCAGGGAAAAGGTCATTCAAAGGATTAAGAAAAGTGTATATTCGAATGCAAATCAGCTAAACATTGAACAGTGTTATTATGTTTGTGCGAATAAACAGGTATTTGATGAACTTTTAAAAAAGGAATGCCAGATTATCTTTGGTAGAAGGGGTACTGGTAAGACAACGACTCTGAAAGCATTTACCCATTATGTCAATCAAGTAAGAAAAGAAGAACACCCGGAGGACTCTTGCTGGTATGTAAGATTAGATGAATGTATTCCGAACAGCATTGAAATCGTAAGTGGAGCATTGGAAGATAATATAGCATATTGCGTTCAGAATATGCTGCTAGAATTTACAACTTTTTTAATGAATGAGTTCACACAAAGAGAAAAGACATTGCGGCCTAAGCCTAAAAAATTTGGGCAGGTAGAAGATGATATATTAAAATTAGCCCAGCTTATTGAGGAAGGCAAAAAGAAGATAACTCTGCTGGTAAGTACAGAAAGTTCACAGCATACCGATGCAAAGGAGAGTGAATTCGGCATAAGTGCAGATTCCAGCGGGCAGTTATCCTCCGGTCATTTTTTGTCAAGGCTGTTTTCGATGAGGTTTTCCCTTGGGAAAAAAGCAGGCCAGGAGATTAAAACAACAAAAGATAAGCAATATGTTTACCGCCTTGACATCAATGAGATTCGAAGAAGTATCGAAAAGATTCTTAAGACGATGGGATATCGTACCCTGTATATCTGCATTGATGAGTTTACTCAGATTGATAGAGATACCTCTACTACGATTCAGCCGAAAGTGGCCCAAGTATTAAAACAATTGTTTTTTAGCTCAAGCATTATTGTAGTTAAGATTGCTTCTGTATGGTCGGAATATCGTATGCAAACAAGGCAGGAGTGTGGTTTTCGGGAAGGTATTGAATTATCACAGGATATCTTTAAGCATAACAGTATTAATTTTGACTGCATGTTTGATTATAACAATGAGAAGGCATATCAATTTTTTAAAGATGCAATGTTAAATTTCTTCTTATTTGAAATGAAGTACGAGGAATTTATTCAGTTGCCAAACGGCTTGATTGTGTCGCCGCGCATTGTAATGACAGAAGAGGAGCGGAATGGGTTGTCAAATTATCTTGTAGAGCTCTTATTCTCAAAAGAAAGTTTTAAACATCTCATTTGCGGCTCACAAGGAATTCCAAGGGTATTTGGAATTTTGTTAGTGGCTTGCTTTGATAAATTAAAAGAGGTGAGGAAAGAAAAAGTTACGGTTGAAATTGTGTTTGACTGTATTATGGATAATTATTTTGATGAGGTGAGGCAGTCAATACCGGAATCTTCTGCAATTTTCACCGGTATAGAAACACATATAGGGAGGTCAAAAAACCGCTTTTTCCTATTAAATATTTTAGATTATAATACGGTATCTTTTTATTTTGACCGGTTAGTTGCTGTCAATGCCCTTTACGAATATGCGAGTAAGGTAATTCCACGAGAATTAAGAAATACCTACAAACTGTACTGTGTACACTATGGAAATTATCTTGACTGCTTTAAACGAGGGATGTCAAAGTTAAATAACGATACCATGGTTGGTCAGGGATTTTTATTCCCTAAGTTTCCGGATGATATGATAACAAGCCCCCAAAAATATGCATTTACCCTGCCGGAAAAAGTATTGGAAGATGCGGTGTGTTCTGTTTGTAAGAAGGAAATTATAAAGGAAAGTATAAGAAATTATTCCGAAGTAAAGGCAGATGAGTTCAAAACACCATGAGAAATAAGAGAATACAGTTAATTTTATTCCATAAAAATAGAGATAGGGTGTTATTTTGATTTTTTTTAAATAGCAATCTATCTCTTTTTATGCCTATTTTTATTTCGTCTAAATTGAAATGAGTTAAGTTCATAATTAAGAATCCATAGTTTTTATCTTTTTCTTTTAAATTAAACATTTTATTGTTACAATAATACTACTGCATTTACCTATAGAGATAAGGGAACAGGGAAACTTATTGCTATGCTAAAGTTACAAGTGAAGAAAGGAGATAATGTTTTGAAGAAACAAGTTTTTAATCCATATCTGCCAAGTTATGAGTACATACCGGATGGAGAACCTTATGTATTTGATGATAGACTATATATCTATGGAAGTCATGATAAATTCAATGGAGTAACTTATTGTGAAAATGATTATGTATGCTGGTCTGCTCCGGTGGAGGATTTATCTGATTGGAGATACGAGGGAGTTATTTATAGAAAAGATCAGCATCCGCATCAAACAGAGAAGAATTTTCTCTATGCTCCCGATGTTACGAAGGGACCTGACGGAAGGTATTATTTATATTATTCCGCTGCGCATTCCTCAATCCTGTCGGTTGCCGTTTGTGATACCCCTGCCGGCGAGTATCAGTATTATGGCGATGTTAAAAATGAAGCAGGAGAAATAATAGGAAGCCGTCCTGGGGACTTCTATCAATTCGATCCTGGGATTTTTATTGATGAGGATGGAACAATCTATTTATATTCTGGATTTTGTCCTAATGCAGAAGAGGATGAATTAGGCAGAAAATATGTGGGTGCACATGTTTGTATATTAGAAGGTGACATGATTACGGTAAAAGAAGGGCCTAAAGTTTTAATTTCAAGAGACAGAGAATGCCCGGACGGCGCAAGATATTTTGAAGCACCGTCGGTTCGAAAAATAGAAGGAAGGTATTATTTTGTATATTCTGCAAGGTTAACCGGGCTGCACTATTATGTTAGTCAATATCCGGATAAAGAGTTTGTTTATGGAGGAGTGATTCATTCTTCTTCTGATATTGGATTACATGGGTTTACAATAGAAAACCCTGCTTATCCGGCAGGTAATACTCATGGTGGAATGGTTTGTATCAACGGACAATATTATATTTTTAATCATAGATTTTCAAATAACTCCTCCTTTTGCCGTCAAGGGGTCGCAGAGCCGATTTGTATTGGGAAAGACGGAAGAATAAAGCAAGTAGAAGCTACAAGCTGTGGGCTGAATAAAGGTCCATTAACAGGTGCTGGGAGATACCCCGCTTATATAGCTTGTAATCTTATTGATAAAAACCAGTATATTACGAAGGAAGAGAAAAAATCTGCTGCAGCCTATCTTACACAGGATGGCGAAGATAGAGAAACAGAGCCGGGACAGTACCTATATGGGTGGAAAGCCGGATGGATAATAGGTTATAAGTATTTTAATATCATAGAGTTAAAAGAGATCAGATTTCATGTACGTGGCAAAGCGAAAGGGTGCATCAGAGTTAGTACCAAACTTACGGAAGAATTTATTGGGGAACAATCCATTAATTTAGACAATCAGGATTGGACAGAGGTTATCGTATCCGTGAAAGTAAAGGATGGAGTAGTTCCACTCTATTTTATTTTTGCAGGAGAAGGCTCTCTTGATATGCTAAGCTTTGAATTGGGTGTTTAACTTATTAAAACTGGTGTAAACTTTAAGATAAGAAAGGAAAGGATCTATGGTAAGCCAAACTTGAGTCATTCGCTGCTCTTAAAAGATAGCAGCATGGGAGATATAAGTGAAAATCAAACAAAAACACTGAAATATGTAACTTAACATTTACATACTCCAGTATTTATGGTAGAACCACTATATAAGATTTTAGCTTAAGTAATTTTCCATTCGCCCATTTCTATTACCTTTGTTGCTTTTAACAAATACATAGTAATTATAGTAAGTACGAAGGCACATAGGGCGATAAGGGTTAGGTCCGGTATCTCAAGAACCGTTCTGAGGAATAAAAAAATACGGTGGAAGACAGAGGCTGTAAAAAAGGTAATGATACCTGGCTTTAGTACGGAATTAACGGCATCAAACTTAAATGGAATATTTTTAGCCACAATAATAACATCAAGTGCTGTGATTAATAGCTGACTGATTAAAACACTGATAAAGTATCCGTAGATACCGTACTTTGGTATAACAAGAGCAAGCAGTATAATGCGAAAGGATAGTCCGACGACCGAATTAAGGAAAGTTAGATGAGCCTTTCCTAATCCATTAATGATACTGCTTAATGTTGTAGCAGTATAAAGAAATGGACACAGCCAAGCCAATACCGTTAGATAAGTACCGGCTTCCTTAATATGAAATACCGACATTCCCAGCGGAGTTCCAAAAAACAGGAAGAATCCGGTGCTAAAGATTCCTAGAATTAGACTGTATTTAAGTGAAACTGAGACGGTCCGTGCTATCAATTTCGTATTCTGTTTTGCAGAAGCTTCCGAGATTGCAGGAAGCAGTAAAACGGAGAGTGAATTGGTTATAGTTGATGGAAACAGCAAGAATGGAATTGCCATACCATTTAGGATACCGAATAAGCTTAATGCCTCAGAATCGGATAATCCGGATTTTTGAAGCATGGCAGGAATTAAAATCGCCTCAAAGCTATGTAAAACACTGATAAATAACCGGTTCGCTGTGAGAGGGACACTCATTTTTATAAGAGCTCGGAGAAAACGGCTTTGATATTGCTTTTCTACTCGCCCAGAAGGTTTGCCTTCTTTCTTTTGTAAGACTAGTGAGAGTAGATTATAAATGTTTGATGCAATTTCACCGAATACAATACCTCCAACAGCAAGTTCGCAAGTAGCTTTTATTTCTCCCCTGCCAAAATAGATTGCTGTAAAATATACGAATGCCACTCGAATAATTTGTTCCACTAGCTGTGTTAGCGCAGGTACACCGGCTTTTTTTAATCCGTAGTAATAGCCGTTAATACATGCGGTAATACCGCAAAAAGGAAAAACGTAGGCAAGTATACGAAGAGAAGGTGCACTTTCTGCATGGAGCAAAAGTTTAGCTGCAATGAGGTCGCTCGAGTTATAAATGATGATTGAGAGGATAGAAGCTATCGTTACAGACAGTAATATCCCAGTCTTTAAAACTCGTCTTGCACTTTTTGTACTGCCTTTTGCGGCCTCTTCAGCAACAAGTTTTGAGATGGCTGTCTGAATTCCGGAGGCATAAATAGTAAAGCAAATGCCGTAGACAGGAAAAATGAGCTGGTATAGACCAAGGGCTTCCGCGCCCAAAGCCTTAGACAGAAAGATTTTATAAAAAAATCCAATCAGTCTGGTGAGTAACCCTGCAACAGTGAGAATCAGGGTACCTTTGATAATTGTATTTTTACTCATGTGTACAGTCTCCTTTGGGATATCCGGTACAGTGGAATTATTAAAATATATTCAAAAAGTACGAAGATATACGTTATTGAACTAAGTAGATGTAATATAGTCACAAAATGTCATAAATCTTTTGCTGCAGGGATTGACAAACCCTTCGTCTGGGGGTAAAATGACGATATCATAGTAAATCACTAGGATATAACCGAATTGTCGAAAAAAGACAGCATTGCGAGAGAAATACCGATGGGAATTAGGGAACACCTTGGTCATTCTTTCACAAGCAAATCATCGATGCGTAGAATATATCAAAAGCTCGTAGTATGTTCCTTCGCAGGTTAAGGAGAACCAAAGACAATCCAAACACTGTAAAGTGATTGAAAAGTCACTTAGATGGGAAAGGTGATGGTTTAATATCTGAACGATGAGAAAAAACGAGCGAATGAATTAATCATATCGTATGATTTTATGTCATATGGAAATAATAGAAAGAATGTAGTTCTAAGACAAAAAACAAGTCAAAGGGAACTAAAACCGGATAGAGAAAAGAGGAGATCGGAATGAGTAAAATGATATATTTAGATAATGCTGCTACCACTCAGACCAGACCGGAAGTAGTAGAAGCAATGTTACCATTTTTTTGCGAAAGTTATGGTAATCCTTCCAGTGTGTATGAAATAGCAACAAGAAGCAGAAAAGCGGTAACAGAAGCAAGAGATGTAATTGCTAAGACCTTAGGCTGTGAGAATAACGAGATTTACTTTACCGCCGGTGGTTCTGAGTCTGATAACTGGGCAATTAAAGGTGTTGCAGAAGCTTATCGTGAGAAAGGAAATCATATCATTACATCTAAGATTGAACACCATGCTGTTTTGCATACTTGCGAGTACTTAGAGAAACAAGGAGTTGAAGTTACTTATCTTGATGTGGATGAGAATGGAATTATAAAGCTTGATCAATTAAAGGCTGCAATTCGCCCAACCACAATCTTAATATCTATAATGTATGCAAACAATGAAATCGGTGCGGTTCAGCCCGTGAAGGAAATCGGTGAAATTGCAAAGCAGCACAATATTTTATTCCATACCGATGCGGTTCAAGCCTTTGGTCAATTACCAATCGATGTAAAAGAACTTGGTATTGATATGTTAAGCGCCAGTGGCCATAAATTAAATGGCCCTAAGGGGATTGGCTTCCTCTATATTAAAAATGGTCTTAAGCTTCGTTCTTTTGTTCATGGTGGCGGGCAGGAAAGAAAGCGCAGGGCAGGTACTGAAAATGTACCAGGCATTGTAGGCTTTGGCAAGGCAGTTGAAATTGCTGCATCTAATTTAGCAGAAAGAACCGAAAGAGAAATAGAACTTCGTGACTATTTGATTGAGCGAGTACTAAAAGAAGTTCCCTATACCAGACTAAATGGACATCGTAAGCATCGTTTGCCAAATAATGCAAACTTTAGTTTCCAGTTTATTGAGGGGGAATCCCTCTTAATTATGCTTGATATGCAAGGAATTGCAGCTTCCAGTGGCTCTGCCTGTACTTCTGGTTCTTTAGACCCGTCTCATGTACTGCTAGCGATTGGATTACCTCATGAAATTGCGCATGGCTCCTTAAGATTAACCTTAAGTGAGGATACAACGAAAGAAGATATAGATTACACAATTGAGAAAATTAAAGAGATTGTTGAAAAGTTAAGACAGATGTCACCACTGTACGAAGATTTTATGAAAAAATTAAAAAAGAATCGTGCAGAATAATTCGATAAATAGCATACCAAGATAATTAGAAAAGACAAATGGAGGAACAGTTATGTATACAGAAAAAGTAATGGATCATTTTCAACATCCTAGAAATGTTGGCGAAATAGAAAATGCAAGTGGTGTTGGTACCGTAGGTAATGCTAAGTGTGGAGATATTATGAGAATGTATCTTGATATTGATGATAATCAAGTGATTCAAGATGTAAAATTCAAGACCTTCGGTTGTGGTGCAGCGGTTGCAACAAGCAGTATGGCAACAGAATTAGTGAAGGGGCTTACTGTACAAGAAGCTTTAACAGTAACAAATAAAGCGGTTATGGAAGCACTTGATGGCCTTCCGCCGGTAAAGGTACACTGTTCTTTATTGGCAGAAGAAGCAATCCATGCAGCTCTTTGGGATTATGCGGAGAAGAATGGTATTCATATCGACGGCTTACAAAAGCCGAAGAGTGATATTCATGAAGATGAGGAAGTAGAAGAAGAGTATTAAATCGAAAAAAAGGAAGTCATCAGGAATGACTTACATGACAATGAAATTTTCAACAAGATGTGATACTCCCTGGCTTATCTTGTATGTAACAACAAGGTGCTGTTTGAAATCTTAGGATGAAACAGTACCTTGTTGATTTTTTCTTTTAGGGTCGGTAATGCTTGCATTTATCTGCAGGATAATGTTATGGTAAGTAAGGGGGTATTCCTACGTATAAGGTGGTTTATAATAGCAGGTAGCTGAGTGTTATATGAGTTAACCCCGGTATTATAGCTGATACTTGAGTTTGTTGATAGAGAGGAAAGATAGGATGAAGAAAGTGGTAGTCGGTATGTCTGGCGGGGTAGATTCCTCAGTTGCAGCGTACCTTTTAAAGGAAGCCGGATACGATGTCATTGGTGTTACCATGCAAATCTGGCAGGATGAAAATAACGTAACCTTAGAGGAAAATGGAGGATGTTGTGGCTTAAGTGCAGTGGATGATGCCAGAAGGGTAGCAAACTCTCTAGATATTCCTTATTATGTTATGAATTTTAAATCGGAATTTAAGGCAAATGTTATGGATTACTTTGTAAAAGAATATCAGATGGGACGTACACCGAATCCTTGTATTGCCTGTAATCGGTACGTAAAATGGGAATCTTTACTTACAAGATCGTTACAAATCGGAGCAGATTATATCGCTACCGGCCATTATGCCAGAATTGTAACGTTACCAAACAAAAGATTTGCATTAAAGAAGTCTGCTACCGCAGCAAAGGATCAGACTTATGCGTTATATAATTTAACACAGGATCAGTTAAGTAAAACCTTGATGCCGGTTGGGGAATACACCAAGGATGAAGTACGTGAAATTGCTGCAAAGATAGGATTATTGGTCGCGAATAAACCAGACAGTCAAGAAATCTGTTTTGTACCGGACAATAACTATGCAGGGTTTATTGAAGAATACACCGGACAGAAAATCATGCCGGGTAATTTTGTGGATACCAAGGGGAATATTCTTGGAAGGCATCAGGGCATCATTCATTATACGGTTGGACAGAGAAAGGGGCTTGGTATTGCACTGGGACGGCCTGCTTTTGTAGTAGAAATTCGTCCGGAAACGAATGAAGTTGTAATTGGAAGCAATGACGATGTTTTCTCAGAACGTTTGATAGCAAATCAACTTAATGCAATGGCTGTTGAGGAGTTGGAAGACGGAATGGAAGTAACTGCAAAAATCCGGTACAATCATGAAGGTTCCCGATGTACGATTCGCAGAATGTCTGAAACTGAAATCGCTTGTGAATTTGAAACACCACAGCGTGCAGTCACACCTGGACAGGCAGTTGTGTTTTATCAAGGTGATATTGTTCTCGGTGGTGGTACCATTATAAAATAAGTATAGGAAAGACGTACTTAACAGAAGTAGGAAAGACTTCTATCAAGTGCGTTTTTCGCATTTTATGCCTTGTCTGAGTAACAAAACAATTTACTGTTCTAAGGTCTCCGTCTGCGGAAACCTCCTAATAACGTTCTGCATTTTCTTATTTCAAGTTAAACTGTAAGCACTCTTCTTTCCTCTTACAGCTTTAAAAACGTAGGTTTCCTATCATGAAATACGGTATAATAACGAAAACCAAGATTAGTTAATAAATCGTTAGCCACCGAAAAATCATAAGCAATATGTTCCGGTTTATGAGCATCAGAGCCGATTGTTAAAATTTCACCGCCCAACTCCAGATAACGTTTTAAAATCTCAATCTTAGGATGAGGACTTGAAAGCTTATATTTAAAACCTGAAGTATTGCATTCAATACCGATGCCATGCCTAATCAGAGTTTTTAAACATTCCTCCAAAACCTCCTTGTAATCAAGATAATCATAAGCTTTCAGGGTATCCGGAATATAGCGGACAATATAATCAAGATGTCCATATATTTGGAAACCACGGTAAAATTCCGTATTATGAGCAATGGACTGAAAATAAGCAAGAATACCGTCTTTCGTCGTTTTCGCTGTCCAGAATTCTTTATGGTAAGGGTCTATATTTTGCAGTACATGGGTAGAACCTATAACAAAATCAAAAGGATAGGACGATAATAAGGAATCATAATATTTTCGTACCTCTTTTTTTTGTTCCGGTTCATTTCGAAGTCCCAACTCAATGCCAAGTAAAAGTTCTATTTGATTAGAATAACGTTCTTTTAATTCTTGAAGGCAGGAAATATAATCCGCAGGGGAGAAGGTAAAAGAACCTTCTCTTCCGTGAGGATAACGATAATCCATATGATCAGTAATGCAATAGGTGGTTAGTCCCAGGGAAATCGCGTGTTCGATCATAGATTCAGGTGTACTGTCGGAATCGGTTGAAAAATTTGTATGGGTATGAAAATCTGCAAGTATCATAAGTAAGCTCCTTTCCTAATCGTGAGTATGAAATAAAACGACAATTTAGTCGGAAACTAAGGTTAAGGAACTAATATCCGGTGCAGCAATAAGAGAATAGTTAGTGTAATAGACAACAAAGCCTGGCTTTCCTTTGTTTGGTTTTTTCACATTCTTTTTCTGTGTATAATCAATTTCAACCTTTTCATTTTCTCTGCCCTTAGAGTAATAGGCAGCAAGGCTTCCGGCTTCTTCAAACACACGGTCCGGTAATTCATCTCCGTTACTTTTTACAACAACGTGAGAACCTGCCATACCTTTTGCATGAAACCACCAGTCATTTCCGATGGCAAAATCAAACGTAAGCTCGTCGTTTTGATAATTATTTTTTCCGACATAGATGTGATAACCATCGGAGGAAAGATAGTGAAAGGGTTTGCTGGTTATTTTAGTCTTCTTTTGCTTCTTTTGATTCTTACCGGACTGCTTTTGGCCACCTCTTCCAAAATGACGCTTAATATAGCCATATTCAATTAATTCTTCTTTTAACTGAACAAGGTCATTTTCAGCGACAGCGATATCAAGAGAAGTACGAATGGAATCCAGATGATTTAAAGCGTCCTCGGTCTCTAGGATTAATTTGCTTAGAGCTTCAAACGTTCTTTTTAGCTTGCCATATCGTTCAAAATAAACCTTGGCGTTCTCAAGAGCTGAAATCTCAGGGTTTAATGGGATGGTTAAGTCTTCGTTGGTATAATAATTTAAAACCGTAATTGATTTATCACCAGGAGCTGCCTGATAACCATAAGTTGTTAGTAATTCACCGTAAACTTTATATTTCTCTCTTTTTTCCGTATCCAAAAGTTGTTTCTTTTGCAAATCATATTTCTTAGATTCACGTTCTATTGCATTTGTAACAATTTTACGCAGGTCTGCAGACTTTTGCCGAATTCGTGTCACAGCATTTTTTGAGGCATAGAAGTGTTCCAAAACGCTGGAAATACTGAGAAAGTCTTGTTCTTCATAGCCGTCTGCTTCTTTGTAGCAGGTTAGAGGAATGCTGGAAAATTCCACCGGCTCTTTTCCTCGATATACAATGTTTGGAGTATATTCTTTTGATTTTGTTATTTCCATCACCCGGTTAAAATTCTGGTAGAGGTGGTAAGTCAAATCTTCACTTAGGCTTGCTGTGGAGGACTCAGAATCAAGGCTTGACCGGTAACAGATTTCATTTGCAAGAAGCGGGCTGATTCCGGTCAGTGTACTATAAAGGGCTTTTCCAATCGGCATAGGCTTTGATATCACTTGATTTTTAAATTCCTCAAAGCGGATTATCGTAGGGTCTAATTTTTCAGTTGTTTTAGGAATGAAATATTTTCTTCCGGGTAACACTTCTCTTACAGAGCTAACAAAGCCCGGGATATGCTTGATGCTGTCAACCACTGTAAATTCTTCATCACAGAAGATGATATTACTGTGTTTTCCCATAATCTCGACAATAAGATATTTTTTCCGCACGTCTCCCATCTCATCCAGATGCTCGACTTCAAACTGCAAAATACGTTCAAAATCAGGTTGGGTGATGGAGAGTATTCTGGCACTATTTAAATGTTTACGAAGCAGCATGCAAAAATTCGGCGCATTTAGCGGATTTTGCTTGCTTTGCTCCGTAAGATAAATAAGTGGAAGACCCGCAGAAGCGGATAAAAATAGTTTAAATTGATCGTAATTTTTAATGGTAAGCACCAGCTCATCCTTTTCTGGCTGACTGATTTTCATAATACGGCCGCCTACCAGCTTTTCCTTTAATTCATATAATAAATTGGATATCACAAGACCATCAAATGCCATATTAACCTCTATTCCGACGCTTAAACGCCTTAAAAAAATGTAATTCGCAAATATTAGCTGTATCTTTTATTATAGCAAAATATCTTAAGCATTATAACATACTACCAGTTTCGGTGTCAAAAATAAGCATGAAAACCACAGAAAGTGAAAAGATTATTAAGATGCTCTACTTTCGTTTGACAAGCCAACCATGAATACATATAATAGTCTGAGGATAGTGGCAGTACCGAATAGGAAAATGGAGGTATTATATGAAATTTTTAAATAAAATGGAAAAAAAATTCGGCAGATATGCTATTCACAATTTGATGAATTTTGTGATAGGCTTATATGTTGTAGGTTTTATAATCACTCTAATTAATCCTAACCTAATTTACTACCTAACCCTCGATATTGATAAAGTACTTCAGGGTCAGGTATGGAGACTGGTTACCTTCTTAATTCAAGTGCCATCTTTAAGCGGAATAAGCTTGTTTTTTATCTTAATTGAGATGTATCTCTATTATATGATTGGAAACTCACTTGAACGTGCCTGGGGAACCTTCCGTTTTAATCTTTATTTCTTTAGTGGTATCTTGTTTAATATTCTTGCTACCGTTGTAATTTATACTGTAACCGGTATCAGTGCGACATTTGGACTTACCTTTATCAATCAGGCAATGTTTTTTGCCTTTGCGGCACTATATCCGGATGTGCAGCTTTTACTCATGTATGTGCTGCCGATTAAGGTAAAATATTTGGCCTATATCTATGCGCTTGTATATGCCTTTGAGGTATATTCAGCTATTCAGGATAGAAAATATGCAGTGGGTATTGCAATGGTAATAGCAATATTAAATTTCCTAATCTTTTTCTTTGCTACTAGAAATTATAAGAGAATATCTCCAAAGGAATATAAGAGAAGAGCAAATTACAAGCGTCAGGTACGAAACGCTCACAATCCAGACAATGTTATACAGTTTCAAGGCAGGAGTACTGTTACGAGACATAAGTGCGCGGTATGTGGCAGAACGGAATTAGATGATGATAACCTAGAATTCAGATTTTGTTCCAAATGCGACGGAAATTATGAGTACTGTATGGAACACTTATATACTCATGAGCATGTGCATCGAAATGACAGAGAACAGGACAGTTAAAGAGAGGAATTTGAAAGATGCAGAAAAAAACGAAAATTGTTTGTACCTTAGGACCAGCGACTTCATCCGAAGAGATGATTAAGGAGTTGTGTTTAAGCGGGATGGATATTGCGAGATTGAATTTCTCCCACGGAAATCACGAAGGTCATGGTGAAATGATTTCAAAAATTAAGAAGGTCCGTGAAGAATTGGGGCTTCCAATCGCGATTCTTCTTGATACCAAAGGCCCGGAGATTCGTACCGGACTTGCGGAAAATGGGAAAGAATTCACCCTTGTAAAAGGGGAGCAGGTAATTGTTACAACGGAGGATGTTCCTTGTAACAGTACAATTATTAGTGTTACTTATCAACACCTTCCGGAGGATGTTTCGGTGGGTGGATCAATCTTAATTGCGGATGGATTAATAGAGTTAAGAGTTAAAAAAGTGGAAGATGACAAGGTAATCTGTGAAGTAATTAATGGTGGTGAACTTGGCAGCAGAAAGGGTGTGAACCTTCCAAATGTGAAGCTTAAGCTTCCGGCAATCACAGAACAGGATAGAGCGGATATCATCTTTGGTATTAATGAAGGGGTAGACTTTGTTGCAGCTTCCTTCATTCGTAATGCGGGAGCGATTCGTGAAATACGTGGAATTATCCGTGACTGCAACTCTGATATCGCAATTATTGCGAAAATCGAGAATATGGAAGGTATGGAGAATCTAGACGAAATTATTGCTGAGGCAGATGGAATTATGGTGGCTCGCGGTGACCTTGGTGTAGAAGTAGAGCCGGAGACACTTCCTTATATCCAAAAGACAATGATTCAAAAATGTAATGCGGCGTTTAAGCCGGTTATTACAGCAACTCAGATGTTAGATTCTATGATTCGCAATCCACGTCCAACCCGTGCAGAGGTAACAGACGTTGCGAATGCGATTTATGACGGAACAGATGCCATTATGTTATCTGGAGAAACCGCCGCCGGTAAATATCCGATTCAGGCAGTACGAATGATGGCAAAGATAGCAAAGGAAACAGAAACACATTACGAGTCCATAACAAGTGATAAGAAGAATGAATATGAAGCCGGCAACGAAGATGTTTCATGCGCGATTAGTTATTCTGCGGTAGCTACTGCCGGACGGCTTGATGCGAAATTAATTATTGCTTCCAGTTTTTCCGGTTATACCGCTCGTTTGGTGTCAAAATACCGTCCAAAGTGTCCAATAATTGGATTGTCTCCTTTAGATCGTACACTTCGCAAGATGCAGATTTACCGCGGTGTTCAGCCATTAAAGGTAAAAGAAGTGAATTCTACCGATCATCTTTTGGATGAAGCGGTAAAGACGGTACGTCAACATGGCTATGTGAATGAAGGTGACGTTGTGATTTTAACGGCAGGTGTACCCGCTGGTAAGTCAAGCGTAACTAATATGATAAAGGCGGTTGTTGTTGAATAGACAATCGTAGGAGGCATTCATGTGGAATTTAATGAAAAAAGACCTCAAGGTTTGGGGACAAAATAAAAGAATATGGATGTTTCTAATTGCTGTGCTTATTATGTTTATAATAGGCACTGCTTTTTATGCGGTTAAGGAACCTGCCTTGCCGCAGTCAGGAGTATCCATCGGTGTCATTGATAAAGACCAATCCCAATATTCTGCTCTTATGGTATCTTATTTTAAAGATAATGAAGTATTTTCCCAATATGTAAGTGTCATAGTTGGTGGAGAGCAAGAGATAAAACAGAAATTCAATGATGGAGAGTTAACGATGTATTTGTTAATTCCGCCGGATTTTGCTGAAAGTTTAATTTATATTGAAAACGTTCCGATGCAGGCAGTAATCAGTAATCAGGATACTACAAAAGCGATTATCCTAAAAAATATGCTGCTCGGTTATGAACGATACATATCGGCAGTGGAAGTGAACTGTGTTGCTTTGTATGACATGATGCAGGAAGCGTCGATGCCTCAAAGCCTAATTGATTCTGAAAATGTCCGTATTTCCTATGATTTAGTATTTACTGCTCTTGGAAGAGAAAACTTTTTTGACTATATTGAAAAAGAAGATGTTGCAGGAATACCATTGCGTACCTATTACACCTATGAGGCACTTTTCCTGCTCTTATCTTATCTTGCCGTATTTGCCGGAATGGACCTATTATTAGAAAGAAAGAATGGTATATTATCCCGTCTTACTACCATGGGAACTAGGATTACGACAGTGGTATTAGCAAAGTTTTTTCTGTATCTGGGACTTTTTTCTGTACTTGCACTTAGTTTCCATGGGATGGGGCAGCTTGGTCTGTTTCCGGAAACGCACTTGTCTGAACTCGTATTTTCTATTCTGTATTTTGGTACTTTGGTGTTAGGATTCTTGTTTCTGGGAATCTTATTGCAGAAATTGCCGAACTACTTACTTGCAGCGAATGTCTTGATTCTATTTGGTGCGATTATTGGTGCCGGACTAATTCCATATTTATATTTACCGGAAGCTATGAAGTTACTGGCAAAATTGTCACCGAATTATTGGTTTTTAAACACTTGTTTTACCTTGCATCTAAATGAAAAGATGATATCCCCGTTCCTTGTGCTTGGAATGGTGCTCTGCATGCTGCTTTTTATTATTTGCATTGGTGCTGCTTATCGAAGAAGGGAGGGAATTGTTCGTGAAGACATCTAAAACCTCTATACTAAGAGATCTGCTTAATCGTACTTCGGTTTCTCTGCGCTTACTTCTTAGGGATAAAGGAACAGTTATTGTGTTTCTACTTTCAGTCCTTAGTTTTTTCTTAGTTTGCAGTTCTTTAAATGAGGCAGCGGCAAAACGAAGTAAGATTCCAATTGGAGTAATCAATCTTGATGTAAAAACTGAGAATGGAATAGAAGCCCCGACCAAGGTTTCTTTAAGTTTAATTGAGAATCTGCAGAGTGTTGAATCATTTCTTGTGATCGAAGAGGAGATGGATACGCTAGAAGGTATGTTATCCAATCGTGAGATTTATTGCTTTTATACAATTAACAAAGGCTATGAGGAGAAACTAAAAAGAGGTGATTTGACTCATTTAATTACAGTTTATCAGGTAAAAGGAGACCAATCGGTACCGATTCTATCGGATATCTTTGCCGGAGAGATGATGTATCAGATTTGTGTTGAACGTACAGCAGCACGATTCGCAGCAGTCTTAAAGGATAAGAGTCAAATGGTGAAAGAAAACTTTTATCAATATGCAAAAGAACTAAGGGAAAATGAAGAGTTTGAATTTCAATTTGACATTACACTTTCGGATACGGCAAATGGACAGGAAATGTTTGAAAATCTTGACACCAGCTTACTCTACCGGCAAATAATTGCTGGTCTTTTCGCTATCCTGCTTTCCTTTGTTATTATGTTTTCTTATACCTATGTTTGTATGGAGAGAGAGCAAGGAATTGAAAAAAGGGCAAAGATAACGATGGTTTCAAGATGGTCAAGAAACCTTGGAACAGTGTTAAGTGTTCTGATTTTATCTCTCATTTTAAGCGTAGTTTTTGTTTCCTGCGTATGCTATTATATAAAATTACCGCAGATCTATGGCAAGCTGCTGCTTTTATCCCTCGCTTATGCGTTTATGATATCATTGATATTTTTGCTGATTACAAAAATTGTGCATAGTTTTATTGCGTATCAATTATTTGGTGCCATAACAGTTTTAATACTTGGAGCGAGTGGCTTTCTTTCTTTTATAGGAGCCGTACTAAAAGCGGATTTCTTAAATGTTTTTAAATTTACACCAAACGGGTGGTTTATTAAGAAATTTGTTGATATAATAATCAATATCTAATTTTGGCAGATATTCTTTCAATAGTTAAAAAGATAGAGTAACATATCTGAAATCTGCATCAAAGGCTTACAAAGATGCCAGGCGAAGAACTAGAGATATATGGTGGTATTACGAAGCGATGGGACGGCTAAATAAGAGATTTTGTAGGAATGGAGATAATTACAATATGTTGAATAGAAAACAGATAGAGCAGGAAGTACGTAAGGGAAAACAATTAGAGGTATATTTACCAATGCTGTTAAGCTATATTTCCTCTGACTATTATGCTTACAGCAGTATGAGTTTTGCCATGCATTATTATAATGTGTTTGAGATGCTTGCGTCTGATGAATGCTCGGAGGGAGCAAAAAAGTATATTCTTAGGGTGAATGATATTATTTTAAGCACAATACTTACAGAGTTTGATGCGATAAAGAGGGAGAAGGGAATTAAAAAACTTCACGAACTCCGCACTGCAATTATATCTAAAATGCAAGGACTGACTTCTTATGCGGATTGTTTTTCTTTATATGAGTATATGCTAAATCGGATCGAACCAAACTACCAGGATGATTTAGAAGACATTGATGTTGAAATAGAAGTAAAAGAACTCGTTTCCATGATTTTTGCGCAAGAAGATCGTTTGGTAAGGAATGAGCGTATTCGCAGCATGCTTTCACAACTGCCGGTTCGTATGACCAAAAACAGATTTTATGATATGTTAAAGGAGAGCCTTTCCGTCTATGAGGGCAGTGAAGAGAGTACGGTAGAAGATTTTATCTACATGCTTCGTTCTGCAGCGGGTATCTATAAACCCAAGCAGATGGAAGAAGATTTTCCAAGACTTATGGAAGCCGTGAAGCGTTTGGAGTATGCAGATTATCAGAATCTTAGTGAGGATAATTATAAAGAATTAGAAACCGTGCTAAGTGATGCAACTTCTCAGTTAGAAATTGAAACAGAGAGCTATTATGCACTCGAGGAGGCAGTGAATGCTTTATATAGTGTATTGTTAAATGAAGTATATGCTTCTACAGATGCGGTAACGGCCGGAAATTTATTAAAGGGTATTGTTGGAGAGATAGCCTTACTTTTGCAAAAGCAGCAGTTTATCACAATACCGGAAGCCCTGGTGCAGGAGTTTTCGGCAGCAGAGGGAAAATTAGAGTATTATTTAGAGGCGGTTACGAAAGATGAGGCAATCCTTGATTTCATTAAAAAAGATCATAAGGAATCGGCGCAGGCACTTATGCTGGCACGTCAATTAGAATGTCTGATACTAACTCAAAGCTTGGTTTCTAATTCCTTATTTATTGACTTGGAAAAACAATGGAATGGAAAAATAGCAGATAACGCATTTTTAGAAAAACGCTGGGGTGAACTATCAGACGAGTTTGGTAAGATGTTAAACGAAGGGAATAAGTTATTGAATCGTGCACGTATTGCCGCAGCACTTCGGGAGATGCCTGTGCTTTTTAGTAATTCTACAGAAGTTAGAGATTATATAAGAAATTCTCTGGCAGGGTGCCGTGATGTAGCAGAGCGTGTTGCCAGTGTTTCCCTGTTAAAACAGTTGTTAGATTAACAGGATACGATAATATAATATCACTTATCAGAAGTTATTTTTTAACTTCTGATAAAAGGTGTGGTTTTGCACCGTAAATCCGATAATATCACTTATCAGAAGTTATTTTTTAACTTCTGATAAAGGTGTGGTTTTGCACCGTAAATCCGATTATCGGAACAGGCTTATAGTTCCGATAATATGCTTTATTATCGTATGACAAAATCTGCTGTATTTTTATAAGGAACCTGTGTTATAATTTAGTAGATAACCAAAAAGAGGAAGAGGATGAGGAGAACATGATTCGATGGAGTGAGAAATTGTATTATGGCGAATCCATCAAAAAAAGGCACAGGCGAATGATTTATGCGATTAATCGCGGGAGAAAAGTTCCGAACATCTACTGTATAACCTTTGCTTCCAATAATCAAAATCTATTCGATATCGTTCCGGCTAGCCAATTAAAACTTCCTCATATAAAAAATAGTGAAGTTCATATCCTTGGCTTAGCTTATAATATGGAGGAAGCCAAGGAAGTTGTAATGCAAATGCTGATAGAAATCTATAAAGCAACCGGAGATTTTAAGGTGCGAGAGTATTTTGCTTAGCAATTTTGCTGGTATGACAAGCATATAAGATTGGGGAATAATAGAATGCTTCATATTTTATTACTGATATTCAAAATAATCGGGATAGTAATAGCAGCTCTCGCAGGTTTGCTGCTTTTGGCCGTTCTGATTGCCTTATTTGTTCCAATCCGTTATCGCTTTGAAGGAAAGAAATATTCAGATATTGTGGTAAGGGGAAAAGTAACTTGGCTATTTGGGCTGGTACATCTAAGAGTATTATATCTGCAGGACAAACTAAATATAGTTCTTAAAATCGTAGGGTATCGTTTTTATGATAGCAATGCTCCCGATAGAAAAAGACATAAGAAAAAAAGACATCGGACAAAAGAGGAATCCTTAGAGAACGATTTAAGCAATCTAAAAAAAGAATCAAAAGAGGAAGAGCAAGCACGAGATACTATCAAAGAAGCAGAAGTACCTTCTAATCAGGAAGAACAATCAGAATTATTAGTAGATAAGACTGTAGATTTAAAACAATCATTTCAGGAAACAGGAGATAAAAAAGTAGAAGACGGATTATCGGAAGATGACTTGGAATCAAAGGCTAAGTCAGAAGATAAGATAGATGGGGTATCTAATTTAAGGGAGGAATACAATAAAATATCATTAAATCAATATCCAATGGATAAGCGAGAGGAAGAGAACGCTTTCGATGCCACTCAAAAGGATAAGAAGGGCAAGGAAGAAAAAAACTCGTTCTTGCGGCGTTTTATAACGAAGGTTAAGGAAGTCTGCGGTAAGATAACGAACATTTTTATTTCCATTGGGAATAAGATAAAAAATCTAACGAATGTTTTTCACAAATTAAAAGAAAAACTATTATCTATAAAGAAGCTAATCGTAACCTTTTGGGAGAAAAAAAGAAAAGCAGCCTCATTTTTTCAACAAATTGAGAACAAGGCAGCGATTAAGTTAGCTCTATCAAGCTTATGGAAACTTTTAAAGCATGTAGGGCCTGTCAAAATCAAAGGATATGTTCACTTTGGAACAGGAGACCCGGCTACGACTGGTCAAGTTCTTGGTGCAGCGGCAGCTTTTTATGGATATTACGGTAAGTATGTTAAAGTAAAGCCTGACTTTGAGGAAGAGGTTTTAGAAGGTGAGCTTTTTATAAAGGGCAGAATAAGATTGTTTAACTTACTTATAATAGGAATAAAGTTATTGCGGGATGAGAATTTCAAACGATTTATAAAAAATACAAAGCTATTAAAGGAGGAGTTATTATAATGGCAGAACAGAATTTTAACCAAACCGTAGAGTCATTGTTTAAAGGAATGGATTCATTTATTACTACGAAAACAGTAGTTGGTGATGCAGTTAAATTTGAAGACGGAACCATCATATTACCATTGGTAGATGTTAGCTTCGGTGTTGGTGCAGGAGCGTTTACCAATGATAAAAAGAACAATGCCGGCGGAGGTATGGGCGGCAGAATAACTCCTAGCTCCGTGCTAGTGATTAAGGATGGAAAGATTCGTCTTGTCAATGTGAAAAATCAGGATATGGTTACTAAGATTATTGACATGGTTCCTGATGTGATTGACCGCTTTACAAAAGACTCCAAAAAGAAAAAAGAGGAACAAGAAATAAATGATAGGGCTTTTGAAATTTTAAATGGAAAGGAAGACGACAGGGAGTAGAATTTCTAGAAATCGGAAAAGTCTGGGGCTTTGCTTCGAGTAGAAAAAAATCATTTTCTGCTTGCATTATGTCTTAAATTCTGATAGAATAGGTTTGTTTGTAGGTCACAGTGTAATTTATGCACGATGCTGGCGGCTCTTATGCAGGGAGACGCAAGGCCTAATTTAATTAAGGAGGTGCTTTTCAATGGCAAAATGTGCAATTTGCGATAAAGGTGCTCACTTTGGTAAGGTTGTGAGCCATTCCAGAAGTCAGGTTTCCGGAAGATCCAACAAGATGTGGAAATCCAATGTTAAATCTGTTCGTATTAAGGTTAACGGAGGAACACAGAAGATGTACGTATGTACTTCTTGTTTAAGAGACGGTAAAGTAGAGCGTGCTTAATCCATATAAAAAGGGTGTCATATAACTGACACCCTTTTTTGTTGTGCAGGAACTATAATCACATGCAGGCAAACAAGCTGTAAAGATATCGTAATTTCTGATGTGAGATATTCCTTGGTATCGTTTCGTTGACTGTTCAATCTCTATAATAAAATAGGTCTGCTAACAACAGAAGAGATTATAGCCAAGAATAAGGAACAGGATAATAATACAAATGGCCAAAAAGCCATTGGTAATGAATAGCATAATTGTCATTCCGACAGCTATCCAAAACAAGATGAAACCAATCATTCTCTTCATAGTCAAGCCTTATTTTAGCTGCTTTTTACATATATATGCGATAAGTTGTGTGTTATCCATGTAAGTGTGAGAATTAAGTTCTATGCTTCTAAAGTATCAAGCCCCGAAACTTCGGAATAGTACGTGACAGAAACAAAAGAAGTGCATCTGGACACCAACAAAATTTTGTTTCTTTTTTTATAAAAACAGGTTATAATAGAACTATATACGAATTAGATTGGAGGGTTACGTATGAATGGAACGATGTTTACCAAAATGGGTGAAATCGCTATAGATACGGATGTAATCGCCAAATATGCAGGCTCCAGCGCGATTGAGTGCTTCGGCGTTGTAGGTATGGCTTCCGTTAGCATGAAAGACGGCTTAGCAAAACTTTTACGGCGAGAAAGCTTGAATCATGGCGTTAACGTAGTAATCGAGGATAATGTTATGACGATAGATCTTCACATCATTGTTTCTTATGGTGTAAGTATATCTGCCGTTGCAGAAAATCTGATAAGCAATGTAAAATATAAAGTAGAGGAATTTGCGGGCCTTACAGTCGCAAAAATTAATATATTTGTTGAGGGCGTTAGAGTCATCGACTAGATTTAAGGAGGAGCAAACAAGTGACTTTGAATACGATTGATGCAAAACTTCTGCAGAAAATGTTTCTTGCAGGAGCAAAAAGCATCGAAGTGAAGAAGGAATACATTAACGAGCTGAA
Organism: Bacillota bacterium; assembly: GCA_023457255.1. Lineage (GTDB taxonomy): Bacteria > Bacillota > Clostridia > Lachnospirales > Lachnospiraceae > Lachnoclostridium. The sequence goes on from JAEWMB010000026.1 coordinate 224,255, forward strand.
CGTGTTTCCGGTTCCGGATGGCGATACAGGTACCAATATGACATTAACTATTATGTCGGCAGCGAAGGAGGTTAGTACTTTTGAAAACCCAACCATCGAAGATTTGTGCAAAGCAATATCGAGTGGATCCTTACGTGGTGCCAGAGGTAATTCCGGTGTAATCTTATCTCAGTTATTCCGTGGATTGACAAAGGAGATTAAAGAACACAAGCAGATTAATGTTATTGTTATGGCAAATGCATTCCAGAAAGCAGTCGAGACAGCATACAAAGCAGTTATGAAGCCGAAGGAAGGAACCATTTTAACTGTTGCCAGAGGTGGCGCGGAAAGAGCGGCAGAGCTTGCAAATGAGACTACGGATTTGGTATACTTTGGATCAGAAGTAATTAAACGTATGGAGGAAGTGCTTGCACGCACACCGGAGATGCTTCCGGTTTTAAAAGAAGCGGGAGTAGTAGACTCCGGCGGACAGGGACTTTTAGAGATAGTAAAAGGTGCATATGATGCGATGCTTGGTAAGCAGGTAGACATAACAATTGCTCCTGTTGCTGCTAGTACAGAATCCGTTACGAAAAAAATAGATATTGAAAATATTACTACGGCGGACATAAAGTTTGGCTATTGTACTGAATTTATTATCATGCTTGAGAAAGAATACAATGAAACGAAGGAACATGAATTCAAGGGATTTCTTGAATCCATCGGTGATTCTATCGTAGTTGTATCCGACGATGATATTGTTAAAGTTCACGTACATACGAATGACCCTGGACTTGCTATCCAGCATGCATTAACGTATGGTTCGTTAACTAAGATGAAAATAGATAATATGAGAGAAGAGCATAATGAGCGTTTAATCGCCGATGCATCTGCTCAGGCGGCTAAAAATATAGAGACTGCAGAAGTAAAGAAAAAAGAGCCTAGAAAACCGGTTGGCTTTGTAGCGGTATCCATTGGCGAGGGTATTAATGAAATCTTCACAGGTCTTGGAGTGGATTATTTGATTGAAGGCGGTCAAACTATGAACCCAAGTACTGAGGATATGTTAAATGCAATTGATAATGTAAATGCAGATACCATCTTTATTTTGCCGAACAACAGTAACATTATTCTAGCTGCGGAGCAGGCAAAAGCTCTGACTGAGGATAAAGAAATTGTTGTTATTCCATCAAAAACAGTACCTCAGGGTATTACTGCAATCATTAATTATGTTTTTGATAAATCGGCAGAAGATAATCAAAAGAGAATGATTGAAGAGATGAATCGTGTTAAGACCGGTCAGGTTACCTATGCGGTTCGTGATACGAACATTGATGGAAAAGAGATTAAACAGGGTAATATCATGGGAATTGGCGATAAGACTATTCTAGCGGTTGGAAGTGATGTTAGTAAAACAACACTTGAGTTAATTGAGAAGTTGGTAGATGACGATTCTGAGTTAATAAGTTTATACTACGGTGATGAAGTATCGGAAGAGGATGCAAATCAAATCGCAGACCAAATTACGGAGAAATATCCTATGGTAGATATTGAAGTTCATCTAGGTGGTCAGCCGATCTATTATTATGTGTTATCCGTGGAATAATAAGGTATCATGTTCTTTGGGGTTATTAAGCAGGATTGTTTCATTTCTGTAATAGAAGAAGCATAAAAGAAGGTATCAAAGAAAAAGAAATAGAAAAGAACTAATATCTTAGAGCATCTTAGGATTTTGAAAATTGAAAAAATAAAGGGACTGCTATAAAAAGGAAAATTCATGCTGGATACCGTATATAACGCATTTGCTTACATACAATATCCGGAACTTGTTTTTCTTTTTGCAGCAGTCCCTTTTATTGTAATCAATAGTGTTGCAATAGAATTTAAGTTAATTTAATTCCTAAGTAAATTGGTATTAAGAAACAAAAGCTCTGGTATGTTTCCTACTTTTTTCTTGTAGATTCCCGTATGATTAAAGTTGGTGACAACATACTGTATTGCATCTGCAGGTTCGGATTATTTATCTTATTCAGTAATGCGTTCGCGGCATGGGTACCGAGTTCAAATACATCATTGTCAACAACGGTAAGCTGCGGTTCCGTATACATGGAAAGTGGATAATTGTCAAAGGAAATAACTGCTACATCATCCGCAGACTTATTGTTAATATCAATCCAACACATATTTGATTCAAAGTGCGGCTGCCCTATAACGATATAAGGAAAGTTTAAGGCATCCATTTTTTTGCATAAAGTCTTGTTTAGGTTTGATACTTGAATAATCAGCCCATCTACTCGCTTCTCCATAATAATTCTCTCATATGGTTCAGAGTTATCTCCAAGATAAGTAGCATTCAATAAGGTGAGAGTGTAACCGTTTTCACTTAAGACACCCTCAATTCCACCTAAGATTTCAAAAATATGGGAGTTTATAAAAATAAATGGATCGAGGGCATTAAAAATGAAAATAAATTAAAAACCGCCATCGTAGAAGGAGGTGTTTATCACTTGTTTCAGAGGGGAGACACCTAATCTATCCCAAAGAGATCATACCAAAAAATACATTCCGGCAATAGATTAGATGAGTTGACATTTTTCACTGTTTTATGCTAATATAGTGCATAATAACTAGATGCGTGACAGAATTATTTATTGGTGCAAGACGTTTTATTTAGAAAGAAAGAGGCATGTGATCTAATGGCTTTTCATGGATATAAATACAAATTTAATTTGTATGCGGCTCATTCAAACATGTCCTATGGCGGAACGGACACCCATTTTCACAATTTTACGATAACTCTTTATGTAAATAGCATCAACAACCAAGTAGATGAAAATTACAATTTAGAAATTGTAGTAAATGAATGGCTGCAAAAGTACAGGAATAGATCACTACAGGAATTTGATATATTTAAGGGAAGACATACCTCTATTGAATCTATTGGGGATGTTTTTTATAACCATTTATGTGAACTAATTGAAGATGAAGAATATGAACTGATACGGCTTGACATAGAAGAAAATCCAATTCGCTCTTATTCCGTGTCAAAATATCTTTTAGATCAGAATGTGAATAGAGTAACCGGCATTCCGTTACCTTGTGTTTCAATCCTTGGCTTAAATCGGATGGGTCAGGAGAATAATTTTGAGGAGTACGAGCAAGAGGCTGCTGTTACGAAAGAATCCACGATAGAAGTGAAAGAAAGTACAAAGGATAATGATAATTTAGAGATCATTTCATCCGAAGAAACTACGAAAGCTTCCATAGGCGCAGACTCTGGCAACAAGAAAGCGTCACTTATAAAAGAAGAAACAAAAGTGTCAAAAAGTAAGTTATCAGACTTTATAAAGTTAATGCTTGCGATGGCTGTGCTTGTAACACTAGCAATTATTACGATGTATTCGGTTAAGGTAAGCGGCAGATATCCGCAGGGCTCGGATACCTTATGCCATTTGTACCGTGCAGACTTAATCTTAGAGAATATCAAATTAGGTAACTGGTATCCGTTATATGATGGAAGTTGGTATAACGGTGTTGAGATCATGAGATACTGGGGGCCCCTCCCGCTCTATCTTATTGCAGGTCTTGAATGGTTAATTGGAAGCAGTGTACTGGATGCCTATCTTCTTTTTCTTGGTGCTCTGATTGTGCTTGGCGGATGTGGCTGGCTGCTTTTTGGTTATCGATATCAAAGGATAGGCTTAGCTGCGTTCCTCGGACTTTTGTGGTTTTACTTTCCTGAAAATATACGTGTTGTGATACAAGAAGGAAATCTGCCAAGAGGGGTAATGAATGCATTATTACCATTCTTTTTCTATTTTTTATGGAGATTGGCAGGGGAAAAGAATAGAAAGAGTTTTATACCGCTTGCTATTGTAACAAGCTTAATCACACTATGCCATATGGGGATGGTGTTAATGCTGTTAGCCACGGTAATTATTTTCTTATTGATTCATGGAATCGGAAACCGTTCTATGAAGTGGGAACTATATAGTATTGGTGCATGCTTGTCTGGTATTCTAACGGTTGGTATTTGGGTGGTTCCTTCTTTAATCGGAGGTGCAGCTTCCAGCGGTAAAAGCACCAATCAGGTAATGCAGTTTTTTTTCCAAAGTGGGCTAAAGTCATTAAATCCATTTTTACGAGTACAGGGTGACATTTTATCTTTTTACTTTGGTTTGGCAGTATTCCTAGTTTGTGTGCTGGGTATGATGCTTGGCTCTAAGAGGGTGAGAGCAGGTTTTCTTACGGTAATTATTGTGTTTTTATGTACAACAAACTCCATGTATAGCTTGTTTGTTAAGCTGCCTTTCAGCCAATTTATGTGGATGATCCGTTTTATTCCTGCGGTGCTTGCCCTAGCCATGGTTTCTTTATTTCTATGGCGGGAACTAAAAAAATGGGTGGTAATCCTTTTCTGCGCTTTACTTTTACTGGATTGCATTCCTTCTTATCAAAATGTATATTTTTCAGAGGAGAATAGGGTTTTCAATGCGGAAGAAGAACTGGATTACAGGGCATGGAAAACATTAATTACTGCGGCAAAAGAAATAACCAAGCAAAGAATGGCACTGTTAGACCTAAGTACTTATGGTTCTTTTGCTCCATATTATATCGCAGGAGTTGGGAAACAGGTGGATTATACCTTTGGTGCCGGTTGGGAGGGTGCCAATACGGCATCGAATATTGTTGCGTTAAACAGTGCGGTGGAAAATGGATGGTATGTATATTTGTTTGACCGTGCATTAGAGCTTGGCAATGATACGGTGCTGGTACCGGTATCTTCTTTAAAACGTGGAATGAATGATGCGGAGAGATTAAGGAAAGCTGCGAGTCTGTTAGGGTATGAGTTACTTCAGTCCACCGAGGAAACCTTTTTATTTCATAAGGATACCATAGAAAGCTTTGGTGTAATGACAGAATATGAAAAGATTGCAATTGGTTCCTCAGCGGATAGCATTGCAAAAATTTATCCGGGTTTTAAGGAGTCGAAAACCTCAAATCTCAATGATTATACGTTTGAGGAATTAATAAAGTATAAAAGTATATATCTTTCCGGATTTACCTATAGCAAGAAAGAGGAGGCCGAGGATATGCTGTTACGGCTCTCAGAAAATGGTGTCAGCATTTATCTTGATATGGGGAGTTTGCCAGAAAATAAAGCCAAGAAGGAGATGGAGTTTTTAGGGGTTACGTCAAGAAGCATATCTTTCGAGGATACGTATCCTACGTTTTATTATTTTGATGAGACTTATACCAGTTTGGAATTCCCGGAGGAGTTAAATGATTGGAATACCGTGTACCTGGATGGCTTGGATAAGGTAGAAGGATATTGTAATATGGCAGAGAAGGAATTACCATATATCGGAACTTTACACAACGATAATATCCATTTTGTTGGATTAAATATGATTTATTATTTAGAAGTCACCAATGATTCTTCCATTGGTACTTTGGTTGATCATATATTCAAAATGGATGGAAACCAAGTACCGAAAAGAGAGTTGGTACCTATTACCGTAACAAAGGAGATGAATCAAATAACAATTCACTCTAAGTATGATAAGGTGAATACTACTTTATCCCATATCGATATTTTTGAGAGTGAGCAATCTTATTCGGTTGACCATGGATTGATTGTAGTAAGAGAAGGAACGACGGTTATCCATATGAGATATCCGCACTTAAGTAAAGGGCTTTTGGTAAGCTTCTCAGGAATTTCATTCATGCTATTACTGTACTGGAATCTGCGAAGAACGAAAAGGAAAGGAGGGATAGTGGATGAAAAAAACTAATACTTTTAACCTAATGATGCTATTGGTAGCTACGCTGCTATTTTTAGTTTCAGTGTTTTTTCCTAATACTAAGGTATATGCAAAAGATACGTTAAAGGCAGGATTTGCTTTCGGCAGGTCAGGCGGTGTATCCATCGACGGATATTATGATGATTGGGAGGATAAGCCAATCTCTCATATTACTTATGGATCTCATAATGGGAAAACCATCCATGATGTATCCTTAATCAAAGATGATGATTACATTTACATTTATGTAAAATTACATGAAACCTATGCAGATCATCATATGCCGCTTTATGCCATTAATTTAAGTATTAATGGAAGAACCTGTGAGATGTATATTGCACATGCCAATGCGCAAGGAACGACGGATTGGTCAAATCCTGTGAATCTGCAATCTGGTATTAATTATGGGCTGCATCCATTTACCTATTATCCCAACTACACCTTAGGAGATGCTGTTATCACTGTCTCTGATGGAAATCCAAATGACCGGATGGAAATCCGCATAAGTATGGATAAATTAGAGCAGGTGATGAATTTACCTCATGGTTCCATAAATAATGGCGCAATGATATCGTTAAACTTACCAAACCTTGGTCAGGAAACCGTACAGCTAATGGGGACATCCACCGGAGCATTTATTGGAATTGCATTATGTGTAATTGTGGTAGCAGGTGTACAAATTGTCAGAAGAAGAAAGAGGATGGCTTAGATGAATTGGCTGGTAATTGTGGGTGTTATTATTTGGCTTTATATACTCACCGTTTTCCGTAGAGGGAAGCTGCATTACTTTCAGTTTATCTGGGGGAGTGTAGGTCTCTTTATCATTATGTGTATTTTTGTACAACCAAGAGTTACAGAAGCGTTAAAGCAGTTGGTAGCAACCGTAGTAGGAATGATAGGTTCAAGACTTTCCATTTGTGAAGCCTATTATGAATATAATATAATCTTTATACCTCAGATGAAGGTAGTCTCGTCGGTGTCACTTTATATTGATTATGAATGTTCCGGAGTTATTGAAATGATGGCATTTGTATCCATGCTGGCATTTTACCAGGTATATGAAGTGGGACAGAGAGTTATAGTAGCCTTGATAGGGTGCGTAAGTATCTTCTTTTTTAATGTGATTCGTATTCTAACCATATGTGTCATTGTGTATCAATTTGGGAGTGGCTCTTACTATATTGCCCATACGATTATTGGAAGGTTAGTATTTTATGCATTATCGATTGCCTTGTACTATATTGTTTTTACAAAGCAGCAGATAGTGAAGCAAAAGATAGGAGGTTTCCGATATGCGGAACATACTGGAAAGGATGTCTAGTCAGGTTCTTTTTTGGTCGGCTTGGATTATCATTCCTCTTATTATGGAGATCATCCCTTCTGTTTTTGGTTTTTTTGTATTACTCCGAAAGAGGATAAGATACAGTGCCGACCCCAAGCTGCTATATTACCCGGAGATTTCTATTATCGTACCGGTTTATAATTCGGCGGATACCTTAGAGATGTGTATCAATTCGATCGTGAAATCGGATTATCCCATTGATAAGATTGGTATTTTACTAGTGAACAACGGAAGTAAAGACCATAGTTTTGATATATATAAAAGATACCAAGAGGAGCATCCTGAAATTAATATGAAGTGGATGAATTCCAAACAAGGGAAATCAAAAGCCCTGAATATGGCGTTGTTTAATAGTAAGGGAAAATATATTATTCATATTGACAGTGATGGAATCCTTCATGCAAAGGCACTTACGAATCTTGTGAAACGGTTTGAAGCTCACTCCAATATCCACTGTATGACAGGAACGATCTTGACCAATCCTGACAGTATTAATAATACTAAAAAATTTACAAAACGCTTTATGCAAAAGATAGAGTTTTATGAATATGCACAGGCATTTTTAGCCGGTAGAAATTTTGAGGCGGAATGGGATAATATATTTACTATGTCCGGTGCGTTCTCGGCATTTCGTAAATCAACGATTCTTAAGACACAATTATATAATACCGAGACAGTTTGCGAAGATACGCACATAACATTTCAAGTTAGAAAGTTACTGAAAAAAAGAATTGACATTTGTGAAAATGCAATATTTTTTGTAGAACCAATCGAAAGCATGGATACCTTATATGTGCAAAGACAGCGCTGGCAAAGAGGAGAACTGGAAGTAGCCCATATGTTTCCGGAGAAAAGGAAATTCTCTATGAACTTTATGACAAAACTACTGTTATATGATCATACCTTTGCATTTCCTCGTATGATTTGGTACTTTGCTTTAATTTGCCTGACCTTTATGAATTATCCATTTTCCTTTGTTGTTCGTTCTGTTATTTTAATCTATATTCTATATTCTATCTCGACATTGTTATCTTATCTTAATATTTACAGCTATTTAAAGTGGGATAAAAACTTACGGCGCTTTTATGCGAAAAAAATCATCCTGATATTCTGCCTGCCGGTTTTTAACTTTATTGTGTATTGGTTCCGAATGGCGGGTATCATAAATAGTATTAAGATACAAAGTCAGTGGAAAACAAAGTCGTTTAAAGAGGAATGTGGTACTTGCAGACGAATAATGAAAGATGATTTTAAGGTGATAGGAGTTGTCGTGAAAAAAATCCGGCAATATATTACAACTGAAAAATGATGGGTGAAAGAGTGAAAGATTTTTAAACTTTCACTCACCAGGTTTGTGCTGCGCCAAACTTGAGCCATTCGCTGCTCCTGAAAGATAGCCGCAGCATGGAGGCATAAATGGAACGATTTAAAAATGCAAAATTTCAGAGTGTAATTATTATGGTTAATATCGCCGTAGGTATTTTGCTGCTCGCATTGCTTAACCTCGAGATTAAAAACACAATTGCTGTGAATAAGCAGGTTTATATAAATAACCAGAAAATCTTGATCAAGTCGATATTAGAACGTGTCCTTATGGAAGAAAAGTTTAGTGATACGGATATAGAACAAGTGGTTTCAGACATCATTAAAAATGACTTTCCTACCTCTTCTAGCTATTATTGTATCTTTACCAGGGAAAATGAAATTCTTTTTATGAAAGATGAAAATACGACAGAAGCCCTAAAAGGGCAAGCACTTCAGGATATAATAAACCAGGAAGCGGCTGCAAACAAAGGAACGACCAAATATCTGATAGCGAATATGCAGTTAGAGCTCGACAACAACAGCTATTCATTCTTAATCGCAACAAAAGAAAGTTATTTTATTAAGCAGGTAAATTTTGATAATATAGCTTTGTATGCAATGGTTTATTTCTTGTTGTATATGATCATGCAGGTGATTACTACCGTATTAGCATTTTACACAATGCGGGAGGATAAGAAAACGATAAAGGTATTAAAGGAAAATGCTATTCAGGATCGTATGCTGATTGAAAAATTAGAATCGGATAAGGCCGACAGATACACAATTCCTGGAGAAGAGGGGCGGTATTCCTTCTATCCTAGAAATATCGTGGAAGAGGTAATAAGCCAGTTAACACCGAAAGAAAAAGAAAGCTGTATACAGATTGACCTTATCATAGAAAACTTGAAGATGGAGCATTTTGTCGGAGTGTCAGTTATTTTAAATAGGATTAAGATGAATAATAGCGTTGCGTGTTACTGGGAAGAGAATATTTTTAAAGTTCTAACCTTTCACGTAGCAGAAGAGAATATAAGAAGCTTTATCGATTTGTTTCTTCAAATGTACCAAGACCAGTGTAAGGAGAAGGTAGAAGAACTTAAAATTGTTGCCAGATACTTAGAGGAGAAGGAATTTTTTATACATTAGCTAACTTTTCTCTAAAAAAATTGGGGTTTTGGAGGAAAGATACGGATTTTGTTCTCCGATGCGGAAAGGAGGAAAAATGAGATACAGTCAATACAAATATAATTTTTATTTGAATGCCAGCCATTCCATCTATATGGATGGTAAACCGGGAACCAGCCATCCCCATACTTGGGAAATCTCTATTTATGCTATAAATAAAAATGAAGTATTTATGATGTTTACGGAGGTAGAAAAAAGAATTGAGGAATTCCTTGGTAAGTTTCAGGAAAAATACATTAACAATTATGAACCATTTACTTCGTTAAATCCGACCCTGGAAAATTTAGCGCATTTTTTTCTTTCGGAGCTGCAAAAAATACTGAATCCTCTAAATTGGGTAATATTTACGATAGAGATTAGTGAAACCCCAACAAGATCTTATATTATCAGTACTTTAGACAATAATATAGAGGAAGAAGCGGAGCGAAAGAATATTGCTGTGCGAATTCTTAAAGAAAGCAGGAAAGGTGAAAGAAAATAATAAATTTTTTCGCTCGCAGATTCCATGGAAGCTTGTTTTCCAGTGAGGGAGAATATAAGGAATGAGATGAGGAGTGATAGGGGGCTTGGCTGTTATGTTTCAAGAAGAAGTTTGGATTATAATTCCTTCCTTAGAACCGGATATGAAAATGATATCTTTAGTTCAGGACTTAAAAAAGGAAGGTTTTCGAAATATTGTGATTGTGAATGACGGAAGCAATGACGAGTATCGAAAGCTCTATGAATCAGCAAAAGAAAACTATGCCTGCAAGATTCTTACTCATGGTGTGAATTTGGGGAAAGGACGGGCAATCAAAACAGCATTAAACTACTTGATTACAGAAACTAATGCCGTTGGTGCTGTAACTGTTGATTCCGATGGTCAGCATAAAATTAAAGATATTATAGCACTATCAAAAAAAGTGACGGAACATCCGGAGCATCTTATCCTTGGCTGCCGAAGTTTTTCGAAAGAGGGCATTCCGTTTCGGAGTAAAGCCGGCAATGTGATTACAGCAAAAGTACTGGCGATGCTTTGTGGTATGAATATTTCGGATACACAGACCGGGCTGCGAGGTTTTGGCAGAACACAAATGGAGAAATTTTTAACGATTCAGGGTGAGAGATTCGAGTACGAGATGAATATGCTTCTTTTTGCCAGGGAGAATGATATTGCAATAGAAGAAGTGCCGATTGAAACTGTTTACATGGAAGAAAATGCCTCCTCTCATTTCAACCCGGTATTCGATTCCCTAAAGATATATTCTGTTTTTTTAAAATTTATATTAGCCTCTTTCTCTTCGTTTGTGATTGATCTTGTACTTTTTACTGCTGCTTATCATTTACTAAAGAGCTATTTTCCTGCCGGCTATATTTTGATTGCAACAGTCTTTGCAAGAGTGTTATCCTCACTTTATAATTATAACGTGAATAAAAGAGGGGTGTTTAAACGAAAAGAAAAAAGTTCTGCTACACTGATTCGGTATTACGTCCTGTGTGTTATACAGACGATATTATCCGGGGTGGGAGTGTATCTTTTATATCGCTGGTTACGTTTTAATGAGACAGGAATTAAAATAATAGTTGATGTTATTTTGTTTTTTCTTAGTTTTCAGATCCAAAGAGAATGGGTATTTCACAAGAAAACACGTTAATAACATGAAAGATTGCTTGCCAATGGTTATGGTACTTAAGTGAATGATTTATACTACTATGGTGAGGATGTAACTGCAGCTTCACCATTAACTACAATCTGGTTTTGGATTTTTGTTGAGTCTTTTTTGGAGGACTTGCTATTTTGTGTTTTTATTTAGCGAGGGTCAATCTAAGAATTATAAAACATAATTATGAATAAGCCTATTCACACGAACACAGATAATTACATAAGTTCAACATTCTCACATTACTAATACTTTCATTATTCATTGTGACTTTAGCAAATGACAGATTATATCAGTTTATATTTAAAAACAATGAAAAGTTATACTATTATGATGACAAGTTTGATGAAGTATATAGTATTATAGCCTATGACAAAAATGATAAAGAAATAATATTCAAATTGGAACGAGGAATTCTTGCAAAAATAAAATTAAACAGCCGGAAAAAAAGTTGTGAAAGAGTAACAATTTTAGAAAGATGGATGAGTGTCAAATAGTATATAATATATCTATATGGTCAAACCAATGTATATTATATATTGTTAAACCCGGGAAAGGGACTTGTAAAAATTACTCCAGAAGAGTTCTTCGGTGAAATACATAAAGAAAAGAAAATAAGCCACCAAAATACCAATGGAGTTGTGCTGGAATAAGAAATAAAAAAATAATGCTGTAAAACACAGATCAGGAGGTAGGGCAAATGCTTTACCTCCTTTTGCTTGAATATTTAAGGATAAGGATACCTTAACTAAGTTATCTTCTTGGGAAAGATGCTTGTAACTAGAGGATAACTATGGTAGTATTTTTGTAGTAAAAGTTTTTAGGAAAGAAAGGGTTCTTGCGATGCAGCTAACAGATTCCTTGGGAAAAATTAAGGGAATAGGGGAAAAAACCGAGCAAAAGTTTCATAAGCTATCGCTGTTTAGCGTAAATGATCTAATAGAGCATTATCCTCGTGGGTATGAGGTATACGAGATGCCAAAACCTATCAGTAGTGCTGCAGAGGGAACGACAATAGCGATTGAAGCAGGAATTGCTACGATAGCAGAAGTGAGGAAGATTCGAAATCTTCAAATCCTTACCTGTATGGTTCGTGATCCTTCGGGACAGATAAAAGTAACCTGGTTTAATCAGCCTTTTTTAAAGAATACGCTGCGGATGGGAGCAAGGTTTATCTTTCGGGGTAAAGTCACAAGAAAGAATGGTTCTTTGGTGATTCAGCAGCCAAAGATATATAAGCAAGAAGAGTATCGGAGATTATTAAATGTTATGCAGCCGGTTTATTCTTTGACAGAAGGTTTAACCAATCATACGGTATCGAAAGCTGTGGATACGGTATTAACTAAAATAGATGATTTTAAAGAGTTTTTACCAAAGTCTATTTTAAAAGAGCATAATTTGATATCAAGAAAAGCCGCTGTCAGAGAAATCCATTTTCCAAAGGGCAGGGAGACGATGCTGGAAGCCAGAAGACGTTTGGTTTTTGATGAGTTTTTCCTGTATACCGTTATCTTACAAAGGATAAGAGAGAATAAAGGCAGTATTTTAAATGGGTTTCTAATCAAAGAACCGGAAGAGGTTTCAAAACTTATCGGCAGTCTTCCCTATGAATTGACCAATGCCCAAAAAAAAGTGTGGGATGAGGTAAAAAAGGATCTTCTCAGTAACATATCAATGAATCGCCTGATTCAAGGAGATGTAGGCTCCGGTAAGACGATATTGGCAGTTCTGGCCTTACTGCTTGTGGCAAAGAGTGGATATCAAGGCTGTTTTATGGTACCGACCGAAGTCTTAGCAAAACAGCATTTGGAAGCACTTTGCTCTAGTTTGTCAGCATTCGGGATTAAGGTTGAATTGCTCGTTGGCTCTATGACGGCAGCCATGAAACGCAGTGCTTATCAGAGAATAGAAAATCATGAGGCGGATATTATCGTTGGAACACATGCTTTGATACAAGAGAAGGTTATTTATGATAAACTTGCTTTAGTTATTACGGATGAGCAGCATCGATTTGGAGTAAAACAACGAGAGAGCTTGCTTCATAAGGGAGATAACCCTCATGTACTTGTTATGAGTGCAACACCCATTCCAAGAACGCTTGCGATTATTCTTTATGGGGATCTTGATATTTCTGTTGTAGATGAATTACCGGCAAATCGATTGCCAATTAAGAATTGCGTGGTAGACTCTGCCTACCGGGAAACCGCTTATCGTTTTATTGGAAAACAGCTCCAGGAAGGAAGACAAGCCTATGTCATCTGCCCGATGGTGGAAGAAAGCGAAACAATAGAAGCGGAAAATGTTGTGGAATATACCGAAAAGTTAAAAGAAGCCCTGCCTTTTGTTTCTGGAATCGAATATCTCCATGGTAAGATGAAGCCGAGGGAAAAGGATGATATCATGGGACGTTTTGTCTCGGGTGAAATTAAAGTTTTGGTTTCCACAACTGTTGTAGAAGTAGGTGTCAATATACCGAATGCAACCGTCATGATGATTGAGAATGCAGAACGATTTGGACTGGCGCAGCTTCATCAGCTTCGTGGGCGTGTCGGAAGAGGGGCCTATCAGTCTTATTGCATTTTAGTAAGTGGCTCCGGCGGTAAAGAGACGATGGAACGTCTTGAGATATTAAACAAATCGAACGACGGATTTTTTATAGCAAGTGAAGATTTAAAGCTTCGTGGACCAGGTGATTTGTTCGGTATTAGACAAAGCGGCGATCTGGAATTTAAGATTGGCGACATCTATCAGGATACCTCTATTTTAAAGGCGGCAAATGAAACTGCAAAGAATCTTACCGCAGAAGAATATCTTAGTTTATGTAAAAATTATCCCGCCCTGCAGGAGAAGTTTGAACGGCTTGCAATGAGTACTCTGTAACCCAGACCATAGGATTTGGTTAAGGAGTTCCGGAAGAAAGAGGATTTAAAAAGGAAGGGAGTGTTACCCCTTTCCTTTCCATTTGCAGTATAGTATAATGAAAGAGTTTAAGGAAGAATTGTGCAATAGTATGCGTCGCCTCCGGTTAAGATTCTTATAAACTTCTTCATAACGATATAAATCAGGAGTGGAGATTATCATGCAGCAGAATATCTCAGAAAAAAAACTTAATCTTATTGCACAGAATAATTATAATATTTTAGTGAAATACTGCTCTGTTTTAGAAGAAGAAGGATACTGGGAACAGCCGCAGGGTTACCTGAATCAATCTATTTATGAAATCCTTGATCTATATCTTCAGTCTTGTCTGATTCATGTTGCTTATGTACTTTGTGCCTCCTTACAAGAAAACCAGAAAAACTTACTGACAGCCTTAACTCAAACCAATCCGTTTGGAGTTTCTGCGGCAGAAGGAGTCAAAGAGCAAGCAAGAGCAGCTGCGGAAAAATTTTATCAATCACCTCCAATTTTGTTACAGCTATTTGGGTTGCGCGATACCAAGAAGAACACAGGTTTACTTGGTCTGTTTTTTGATGCTATTATCAATATCTTATTAGTGATGGCATACTTAAGTGCGGTGGAAACCGCTGTATATATGAGATGCCTGCAAGCATATTGTTCCAGTGTCAGCGTGTTTTTGCGTGGTGTTGATTATACAACAACGATAGTGGATGAACGCTATTTGTTTAAGAAGGTCTGCGTTGGTGATTTAGAATCGAGTACGAAGCGATTGCTGGAGGCGGGGGAATCGTTTGAGGATTACCTAAAGATAAGTTTATACTATAAAGAAAAACAAAACATCAGCTATGCTCTGAAACAATTACCGCTGGAAGCAGCAGCCTTTTCGGAAAAAAAAGAGGAGCCGGTGCCTAACAGAACAAGTGTTAACGAGGCTTTTGAAAAAAAGGAAGAAGAGGAGCTTACCAATTTATTAAAGGAACTTGAGGAGTTGATTGGATTATCTGAGGTAAAAAAGGAGATAACTTCTTTAATTAACCTTATAAAAGTGAAGCGGTTACGTGAAAAATACCACTTACCCCAGCTTGAGATGTCTTATCATATGGTGTTTTCCGGTAGTCCCGGTACGGGAAAAACGACGGTTGCCCGCTTAGTAGCAAGAATATATAAAGAGCTTGGAATATTATCAAAAGGTAATTTGGTAGAGACCGACCGGGCAGGGTTAGTTGCCGGATATGTCGGACAAACAGCGCTTAAAGTGACGGAAGTCGTTGAGAGAGCAATTGGCGGTGTCTTGTTTATTGACGAAGCCTATGCACTGACACAAAGCATCGGTTCTAATGATTTTGGCGGGGAGGCGATTGATACCCTAGTTAAGTTGATGGAGGATCATAGAGATAATTTAGTTGTAATTGTTGCCGGGTATACGGAAGAGATGAAGCAATTTTTACGTGCGAATACCGGGCTTGTCTCACGTTTTAATAAGTTTATAGAATTTCCGGATTATACAAAAGAAGAATTATTAGCTATACTTGAGGCTATGGCGAAAAAAAGTGGTTTTATTATAGAGGAAGATGCAATGCAAGTGATGAATACGTATTTGGACGACTTACATTCCGAACAGAAAAAAGAATTTGGAAATGCAAGAGGAATACGAAATGTATTTGAAAAACTTGTAGTGAATCAGGCTAATCGCATTATTACATACGAATCTCCTACTTTAGAGCAATTATCCATGATAATTCATAAGGATGTGGCTGCGCTTCTTAAAGAGGAGAGATAGGAGGATACCCATTGATAGCAGTACTATATCTGATGATATGTTTTACCACAGGATGTATGATATGCACCTTTGCATTTCCAAAATTAAAGGAGATGACAACAAAGACTTTTCGCGGCAATCCGCTGGAATTAAATCAGTATTTTGTTTTATTGCCGGCATGGTTTATTTCCGGAACCATTCTGGTAACCTGGCTTGTCTATATCTTAGCACTTATATTTAAAAATAAGCCACAGCCGTTAATTTTTGCAAATGGAATCACAATGTCAATTTGTCTGGTGGTATCTGCATTATACTTGATAAAAAAATTTTGGACAATAAAGGTATTAAAGATGGCCCAAAGTACGAATGGGGATCGTAAAATGAGCTTAACAACCTTGGAATGGATCTTCTTAATTCTTGCAGCTTTTTTATCAATTCAATTAATGTGGCAAACCCTATTTGCGGCACATGGGCAGTTATATGTCGGAAACTCTGTTTTTAGTGACTTTTCACCACACATCGGAATGGTACGTTCGTTTTCTCATGGGAATAACTTTCCAACTAACTATTCTCATTTTGCCGGAAGTGATATCAGGTATCATTTTATGTTTCAGTTTTTAGTAGGCAACCTGGAGTTTTTGGGAATGAGACTGGATTATGCGTTTAATATTCCAAGTGCGATTGGATTAATCAGTGCATTTAGTTTACTGTATGTGCTAGGCTGTAAACTAGGTGGAAAACGTTCCATTGGATTTTTAAGCTGTTTGCTGTTTGCATTCCGTAGTTCACCAAGTTTATTTACGTATCTGGCTGAGCTGCCAAAAGGTACCGGTATCTTGGAAGCTTTAAAAGCAAATTCACAGTTCTTCTCCTATACGGCACACGAAGATTGGGGGTTGTGGAATCTAAATGTTTATTGTAATCAAAGACATTTTGCATTTACGCTTCCGATTATGTTACTTATGCTGCTGTTGTTCATCCCACTTGCCTATGAAGGGTTATATCGTGTCTCTCAGGGTATGATGGCGGTTTCAAATAAGAAACAAGAGAGAGAGAGTATTTCAGCAGTACTTCATAGAGGAATTGAATTTTTTAAACTTCTGTTTTTACGATGGGAGGGATGGAAGGTTAAGGACATCAAGTTAGCAGTGATGGCAGGGCTTTTAATTGGGGCAATGGCTTTCTGGAATGGTGCTGTTACGATTGGTATCCTATTGGTATTGTTTGTTTTGGCTATGATCTCAGACCGTAGGCTGGAACTTTTTATAACCGCAGTGATTGCAGTTTTGTTATCTGTAATTCAGTCCGAAGTTTTTATATCCGGTTCTGCAATCGAGACGAATTTTTTATTTGGTTTTATTGCTGATAATAAAACATTCTTTGGCAGTCTTGATTATATCAGAAGGCTGACGGGTATCTTATTCCCTATCCTGTTACTGTCGTTTTTAACATTAAAAGGGACAAGAAGGTGGATATTATTTTCATTTTTAGCACCCTTTATCTTTGCATTTACGATGTCATTGACTGTTGATGTAACGGTAAATCACAAGTACATTATGATGTCACTTATGTTACTTGGTGTATTTGCAGCTATTTTTCTGGCTAAATTATTTGAGAATCGCAGTTTTTTCTTAAAATTGATCAGTGGAATTTTAGTAATCATGCTTACCTGTACCGGTTTCTATGAATATTTAGTTGTATTAAAGAAAAATAGCGGCAGTAATTATGTTGTATTAAATATGAAAGATAAAGTTACCGAATGGGTAATGGAGCATACAACTGCAGACGATATCATATTATCTCCGTATTATGCGTTAAATCAGGTTGTTCTTGGCGGAGGAATGCTGTATCTTGGGTGGCCATATTTTGGCTGGTCTGCCGGTTATGATACCGGAGGAAGACAGGAAATGGTGATAAGAATGTATGAAGCAGCCACCAGCGAAGAGTTAGAAGGCTTCGTGGAGCAGGAGGACATTCGTTTCATTATTGTTGATCGGGACGCCAGAACATCGGACCTTTATCTTGTGAATGAAGAGAATATTAAAAATACGTATCAGGCGGTATTTTCAGAAGGAGAAGGAGAATGGAATATCACGATTTATGATACGGCACGAAAAATAGCACAATAGGAAAGTGAGGAGGCTTCATGAAATATAAGAATGTAGTAGTTGGAGCAGGATTAGCAGGATTAACAATTGCGCAGTGTATTGCCAAAGAGTGGCAGGAAGAAGTGTTAGTAATTGAGAAAAGGGGCCATATCGGAGGAAATGTCTATGATTCCTACAATGAAGATGGTATCTTAATCCATAATTATGGACCGCATATCTTCCACACAAATGACAGAGAGGTTTATGAGTACTTAAGCCAGTTTACAAAGTGGAATGATTTTTGGCACAGGGTATTGACTTATGTGGATGGGAACTTAATTCCGATGCCGATTACGGTAGAAACAATTAATAAATTATATAATTTGAATCTTTCCTGTGAAGAGGTAGAAGAGTTTATAAAAAAACAAGCAGTTGCGGTTGATGAGATTAAAACCAGTAAAGATGTGGCATTATCTAAGGTAGGAGTCGACATCTATGAAAAATTCTTTGAAAATTATACGAAGAAGCAATGGGGAATTGATCCGGGTGAAATTGATACCTCAGTGATTAGCCGCATTCCTATCCGTTATAACCGTGATACCAGATATTTTACCGACCGTTATCAAGGTATGCCAAAGCATGGTTATACTAAGATGTGTGAAAACATGATAGCTGATAAAAAGATAAAGATATTATTGAATACGGATTATAAAGAAATTATTGAAGATTTAGACTATGAATTATTAATCTACACAGGACCTACGGATTATTTTTATGATTATAAGCATGGAAAATTAGCATATCGGAGCATTGATTTTAAATTCGAAACAATGGATTGTGAGAAGTACCAGGAGGCTCCGGTAGTTAATTATCCGAATGATTATGATTTTACCAGAATTACAGAGTTTAAACAGATGACATGGCAAGAACATAAGAAGACAACGATACTAAAGGAATTTCCAGGTTCGGAGGGAGAACCTTATTATCCTTTCCCTACGAAAGAATGCAAGGAACAATTCGCTTTATATCAGGAAGATATGAAGAAAGAAACTAAGGTGCACTTCTTAGGAAGACTTGCAGAATATCGCTATTACAATATGGACGCAGTTGTAAGAAGCGCATTGGATTTATTCCAGTCTTTCGAAAAAAAGAATTAGCAAAACCTATAGTGGGATCTAGATATGCGAAGATAGCATTCGTATGTATAGAGGTTAGTGTGCAGGCAGTTTCACTAACTTCTTGTTCCAATAATCAGAGTAGCGGTGCAAAAGGCGTACCTTTATCAGAATTTGCCCGGCAATTTCTGATAAGCTGTATTATGAGTATTAATTATGAATGGAGATGGGGAGCAAATGGACAAACTATACATTGTAATTCCTGCATATAATGAAGAAGAAAACATCGAGAAGGTAGTAAAAGAGTGGTATCCGGTGGTAGAAAAGATAGGAAATGGCAGCAAGTTGGTTGTGATGGATGATGGAAGTAAAGATCACACTTATGAGCTGATGAAAAAATTAGCCAGGGATCTTCCTGCTTTTGAGCCGGTTACAAAACCGAATGGCGGTCACGGCGCTACGGTGTTGTATGGATATCATTATGCTATTAAGGCCGGTGCTGACTATGTCTTCCAGACAGATTCTGACGGTCAGACCTTACCACAGGAGTTCTGGGATTTTTGGAAATTAAGAGAGCAGTATGCAATGGTGATTGGACATCGAAGAGGCAGACAAGATGGATTATCCAGAGTATTCGTTACAAAAACTTTAAAGGTTGTATGCAGAATATGTTTCCGTGTAAAAGTAACGGATGCCAATACACCATTTCGTCTGATGAAAGCAGATATATTAAAAGAGCAATTAAAACTTGTTCCGGAAAATTTTAATTTATCGAATGTTATTATATCGGTAATTTATGCAAAGAAGAAGTTACCGGTTCTTTACCTGCCAATTACGTTCCGCCCTCGTCAAGGTGGTGTGAATTCAATTAATTTTAAAAAGATTGTAAAGATTGGGAAAAAGGCTTATAAGGATTTTGTACAAATAAATAAATGCCTTAAATAAGCTGGTAAAGAGAAATGCAGGGTGAAAAAATCAAAGGTTTTTCACCCTGCAGTAAATAAACGGAGGTTAGGAGTGTATGAACAAACGGAACAAACAAGGGAATAATACAGGAATTATCATA
Organism: Bacillota bacterium; assembly: GCA_023457255.1. Classification (GTDB taxonomy): domain Bacteria; phylum Bacillota; class Clostridia; order Lachnospirales; family Lachnospiraceae; genus Lachnoclostridium. The sequence goes on from JAEWMB010000026.1 coordinate 244,438, forward strand.
TCCTATGTGATACGATTCCTAGTATTATTGATAGCACTTGTTATAGGGAAAAAGTTACTGAAAGGGGATTTTACTCCCTTTCTTTCTTGGTGGTTGACTTTATTTGCGATTACCATTACGTTTTATCCACTGATTGGGGTATTGTTTAAAAGTTTTCATGACAGTGGCTGGATTTTTTCAAAGGCGATTGGCATTGCAGTTGCCGGCTGGGTACTATGGTATTTATCCTCTCTGCGTTTGTTGAAATTTACCAGGGAGAATGCGATAATAACGCTTGCGGTTTGCTTTTTTATTAATCTCCTTATTGTAGGCTTATCATATTATTTGAGAAACCGGGGAGAAGAGAGAAAGAGTAGTTTGAATGACTGGTATCAAGTTGATGTAAATAAAGTGAAATCCATTCTTACCATAGAAATCATGTTTTTTGTCATGTTTTTATTCTGGTGCTATGCAAGAGGATTTAAACCGGAAGCATACGGTACGGAGAAAATGATGGATTACGGATTTATGACCAGTATGATGAGAACGGAGTATATGCCGCCGGCTGATACCTGGTTTTCCGGGGGAAGCATCAACTACTATTATCTCGGACAATACCTTGGCACCTACCTCTCAAAGCTAAGTGGTACGGGTGTGGAATATGGCTATAATCTAATGCTTATGACCTTATCCGGTATTGCCTTTACGCAATGCTATTCTATTATGTACAATGTGACGAAAAACTTTCTGCAGGATAGTACCCTTCGTAAAAGAAAAACTGCCGGAGGCAATTTTGTTCTGGCAAAGTGCGGCAGAAAGGGGGCATGGTGCACTCTATCGGGTCTAATCTCAGGCTTTGCAGTTGTTTTCGCCGGAAATATGCATTATCCTATTTATAAACATATAAAACCATGGATTGAAAAGATGTCAGGCAAGGAAGTTTCAAGCTATTGGTTTCCAAGTTCAACCCGTTATATTGGGTATGACCCGGTCGTGGAAAGGGATCAGACCATTCATGAGTTTCCGGCCTATTCCTTTGTCCTTGGGGATTTGCATGCCCATGTGATTAATATTATTTTTGTCCTTGCTGTTTTAGGGCTATTATTTGCCTGGTTATTATATCGTAAGCAAAGAATGGATGATCTTCGATACGGAGTTACGATACAAAAACCAAATTTTTTACAGGAAGCCTTTCATCCGATTATCTTGTTACTGGGATTTTTTATTGGTTTATTCCATATGACAAATTTTTGGGACTTTCCAATCTATTTTGTCGTAGCGGGAGCAGTAATTCTTTTTTCTAATTTGGTGTTGTATCAGTTTTCAAGACTAGCACTTATATTAACTGCGGCACAAGCAGTAATTATCGTATTAATATCCAGTGTGGTATGCAAACCCTTCACAGAGAGTTTCGACCAAATCTCTACCAGTATACTTATAACAGAAGCCAGGTCAATGTTTCATCAGATGATTGTATTGTGGGGACTTCCCTTTGTTCTTTGCGGCTATTATGTAATTACGAGATACCGTGATTTGAAAAAAGAAGGTTTTATTACCAAAAAGAAAGTAAGCTATAAAAAGTTAAAGCTGGAACGAAATGCGGAAAAACGAGCAAAATATGAGAATTTTGCTGGGAATCGCTTTCAAAAACTAATGCTGAGCTATGAAACTACGGTAACTTATGGCGGTGAGAAGAATAAACTTTTCCAATGGATTGAAAGTCTTCAAATTGCAGACTTATTTATTGTTATCCTATCACTATGTGCGATGGGACTTATTATTCTTCCGGAGATTATCTATGTGAAGGATATCTATCCCAGCCATAAGCGTGCCAATACCATGTTTAAATTAACCTATCAGGGATTTATTATGTTTGGTCTGTGTTTTGGTTATATCCTGGTTCGATTTATTCGTTTTGGCAGAACTAACTTAAGAAAGACAGTTGCCGTGGCTGGTCTGCTTCTGCTGCTTTGGACTACCGGCTATAGTGCAACAGCTATAAATTCCTGGTTTGGTGATATCCGCAAACCGCAAAATTACAAAGGGCTGGATGCCTCTGCCTTTATGGAAAAGGAAAATACGGATGACTTTTTAGCGACGAATTGGCTGAACGAAAATATTACAGGACAGCCGGTTGTTCTGGAAGCAAATGGAGACAGCTATACTTTTTATCAGCGTGTGTCTGTTATAACCGGACTTCCGACTATCCTTGGCTGGAGAACTCATGAGTGGCTATGGCGCTCCGGAGCGGATACCGGAATACCACCGGAAGTTGAGGAACGGGAAAAGGTAATCGAACTGATTTATACTTCTTTGAATGAGAATGAAATAAAAGAGAAATTACGGGAGTATCAAGTGGAATATATTTATGTTGGTAAGCTGGAAGCTGAAAAATTTGGTTCACAAAATCATGAACTCCTTAAAACCTTAGGAGATATTGTATTCTCAATAGATTCTCGTCCGGAAAAAGATTATGAGACGTTTCTTGTACGTATTAATCTTGAATAAGAGAAAGTCTTTGTAAAAAGGCAGTAATATCAAGATACCTTGTTTTTACAAATCAAACTAAATTGCACCCAAATGTTAGACAAATACAACTAACAATTGAGGTGTAATTTTTTTAATAATTTATTTTGCAGCAGATAAGTGTTTTACTAGAATTACACCTACCTTTTACTTTAAGTAAAAGGTTTCATATGATATAATACAAGCATCAAAATGTATTGGGAGGGTTCCATGAAATTAAATTACAAGCGTACATTCTTTGTAGGCCTTGCTTTTCTATCCATCTCTTCTTTTTGGCAGCTTTATGAGAACATTATACCGTTAATCCTAAAAAATACGTTTGGAGTAGGCGAAACAGTGACCGGTGTGATTATGGCAATGGATAATGTAATTGCATTGTTTTTATTGCCTCTTTTTGGTATGCTGTCTGACCGGGCTGGTACAAGGTTTGGAAGACGGACACCATTTATTGTTGTGGGTACTATTGCATCGACAATATTCATGATGATGATACCGATAGCTGACCAGCAAAAGCAATTTGCAGTGTTTATCATAGCACTTGGCCTGGTGCTTATCTCTATGGGAACCTATCGTTCTCCTGCAGTAGCACTAATGCCGGATTTAACGCCTAAGCCGCTTCGCAGTATGGCAAATGCCATTATCAACTTAATGGGGGCGGTTGGCGGATTAATCAGTTTATTGTTGATTAAGGTCTTAGTAAAGAAAAGCAGTGACCCAAATCACTTGCCAAATTACATACCTCTCTATTCTGCGGTAGCTCTGATTATGATAATTGCTGTTATTGTGTTACTTATTACAATACGTGAAAATAAGATGAGAGAAGAAGTTGCTGTCTACAACAAGGATGAATCGGAAGTAACACCTGATAAAGGGAAGGAGCCGATGAAGCCCGAAGTAAAAAGAAGTTTATTTTTTCTAGTGGCATCCATCTTCTTATGGTTTACTGCATACAATGCAGTTACAACAGCTTTTTCAAGATATACGGAGGTGGTCTGGAAACTTGGAACCGGCGGATTTACAAATAGTCTTATGGTCGCAATGGGAGCAGCGATTCTTAGTTATATACCGATTGGCATCATAGCAAGTAAAATCGGACGGAAAAAAACGATATTAATCGGTGTCGGTATGATTACCTTCTCCTATGTATGCGGATGTTTCTTTATTGCGTATTCTCCGCTAATTAATGTGGTGTTTGCAGTTACAGGAATGGGGTGGGCAGCTATCAGTGTAAACTCCTATCCGATGGTTGTTGAGATGAGTAAAGGCTGTGATGTTGGAAAATATACAGGGTATTATTATACGTTTTCCATGACAGCTCAGATTCTAACACCAATTTTATCCGGTGCGTTATTAGAATTTGTATCTTACCGCACATTGTTCCCTTATGCGGTCTTCTTTTCCGCCGCATCGTTTATAACGATGTTATTTGTAAAACACGGAGATGCAAGACCAGAGAAAAAGCAGAAGATGTTGGAAAACTTCGATGCCGAAGATTAAAGTTTTATAAATATCGTTTCATTTACGAAGATATTGCGAACACTATATTTGTGTTGTAATATCTTCATTTTTGTGTCAAAATAGATGGGAACACTTAGGATTTTAGCAGGTGTAAGTAGATATGGAAAACGAAAGAAAGAAGACGGAAGAATTAGTGAAACAATGGTTATCAAAGAACTGGTTAAGTAAACTTAAGAATATAAAAACTTTAATACTGTTTGAATTGATTTATAAAGCCATCTTTTTAATTGTGATGGTGCCTTTAGTTAGTGTGCTCATGAAAGGAACATTAAAACTTTCAGGCTATAGTTATCTCACCTTAGAGAATGTATTTGTATACATAGCATCGCCGGCATCAATCGCTGCAATTGCTTTGCTATTCATTTTGGTTTCTGTGTTTATCTATGTGGAGATGATGTCATTGATTGTTTATTATCATAGTAGTCTAAGATTTCGTAAGATTAGGATAAGCCATGTGTTTTTTCCTGGTTTATGGGAAGCCCTTCGGCTGATTAAGAGCAAAGGGAGCCGGGCGCTTAATTTTTATGCGTTATTATATTATTTTGTGTATAGCTTACCGCTTTTACTGGGAATGATTATGCAGATGAGAATACCCGGCTATCTTTTGGATACGCTTCTTGATTATAAGACGGTAGTAATTGGTTTACTGTTGCTGCTTATTATTGCAATCTATTTTTTATATCGTGGGATTTTTGTGCTGCATTACTGTAGTTTTGATGAGATGAGTTTTCGTAAGGCTTATCAGATGAGTTGTAAAACACTGAAAGGGCATAGTGCTAAGATAGCTTTCACAATGATTGGTTACAATGTACTCTTATGTTTATTTTACATTGCTCTTTATTATGCCGTAGTGTTTATATCCGGTTTGATTATCTATCGTACCGTAAGGGAAACCTTGGTGGTAGCAGTATTCCTAACAACATTCGATCAGATTAATCTGTACTTTTCTTTGATAGCAGGTGTATTATCGATCATTGTAAACTGTGCTATTGTAACTAAGTTATTTCTACAATACAAATTAACAGATATGACTGGAGAGGCACAGATTCTGGCAATGCAGGAAAGAATATCAGCGGTGGAAGATTCTTTGGTATTTGAAAAACGCAGTCTCTGGTTTCGAATATGTAAAAGCAAGTATACAAGAACCGTCGTGATTGTAGGCGGATTATCCTTTGCTTTAGCCGGCTTGTATTTTGGACTTAATGTCAAAAACATTATATTTACAAATCGTGAACCGATGTTTGGAACAGCGATAACCGCTCACCGAGGATTTTCGTCCGTTGCCCCGGAAAACACCCTGCCGGCCATTCAAGCTGCAATTGATAATCTTAGTGATTATGCGGAAATTGATGTTCAGGAGACAAAGGATGGAGTTATTGTGCTGCTTCACGATTCGAATCTAAAGCGCACGACTGGGAAAAACCAGTATATTTGGAATTTAACCTATGAAGAATTAGAAAAAATCGATGCTGGAAAGCGATATGGTAAGGAATTTGAGGGAACAAGGATTCCGATGCTGGAGGAAGTCTTACTCCTTTGTCAAAATACAATGAAGCTAAATATTGAATTAAAGATAAATAGTCACGAGAAGCAGCTTGTAGAAGAGGTGGTTCGGCTAATTGAAGCCTATGGGATGGAGGAGCAGTGTATCTTAAGCTCCGCTAATTATGGTGCTTTAGGCCGTGTGAAGGCCTTAAATCCTGATATAAAAACCGGATACATTATGTCTTTTACGTATGGTTATTTTTATAATTGGGAGAACGCAGACTTTTTTAGTGTAAAATCAAGCTTTATCACAAGAGAAATGATTCGATATGCTCATAGCTATGGTAAAGAGATACATGCGTGGACGGTTAACTCGATTGCAGAGATTGAGCGCATGAAGCAGTTAGGGGTAGATAATGTTATTACTGACCAGCCGATTCGGGTACGAGAGATTATATATAGTGAGGGATTAAATTCTACATTTCAGGAATTTATCAAGAGTTTGCTAAAATAATTGGGCAAGTTCAAAGTTACCATACTATTCGTTTAATCGGGGAATAGAGACTGTGGGATGATTTTCCATGTAACAGGCTGGAAAACATAATAAAAAAACATAATAATTACCACTAAGCGGCGGCATTGAAATACTTGGTAAAGAGAAGTATAATTGTTGGTGGAAAACTGCTGAGGAAAAGGAATAGTTTGACAGCACTTTGTTTGCGGACATAGTTGCTAAGGATAATATAGTGTGCAAAAGCACTGGAATGGAGGATTACTATGACAAAAATAGACGTTATCTCGGGTTTTCTTGGAGCTGGTAAGACAACCTTGATTAAAAAATTACTAGAGGAAGCCTTAAAAGGTGAAAAACTTGTTTTGATTGAAAATGAATTTGGTGAAATCGGTATTGACGGAGGCTTTCTAAAAGAAGCCGGTGTAGAAATTACAGAGATGAATTCCGGATGTATTTGCTGTTCTTTGGTGGGGGATTTTGGTACGGCATTAAAAGAGGTGCTGGATACGTATCATCCGGACCGGATTATCATTGAGCCATCCGGTGTAGGCAAATTATCCGATGTGTTAAAAGCAGTGTCCGGTGTATTATCCAAGGATGTAGTACTAAACAGCTACACAGCGGTAGTAGACGTAAAGAAGTGTAAGATGTATATGAAAAACTTTGGAGAGTTTTTTAATAATCAGATTGAAACTGCAAAAACAATTATACTTAGCCGTACCGGTGATATTACGGAGGACAAATTAGCAGCAAGCCTTGCGTTAATCAAAGAGCATAATCAAAATGCTTCGATAGTAACTACATCATGGGATAACATCGACGGGAAGCAAATCTTAAGTGCTATGGAACATCATAATGATTTGATGGATGCTATGCTAAATGAGACAGGTATCTGCAAGGCATGCGGTCATGTTCATGAGCATGGCCACGACCATGAGCATAATCACGATCATGAAGGCTGCTGCGGCCACGACCATGAGCATAACCACGATCATGAAGGCTGCTGCGGCCATGGTCACGAGCATGACCATGCTCATGAAAGCTGCGGACATGACCACCACCACGCAGAGGAAGTATTTACAAGCTGGGGCATAGAAACAGCGCATAAGTATGAGGAAGAAGAACTTAAAAAGGTACTTACCGCCCTTTCTGAAGCAGAAAATCTTGGAATTATCCTGCGGGCGAAAGGCATTGTACCATCGGCAGAGGGTGAATGGCTGCATTTTGATTTAGTGCCCGGCGAATTTGAAGTACGTCATGGAGGAGCAGATTATACCGGAAGAATTTGTGTGATTGGAAGTAAGTTAGATACAAAAGCAATTAGTGATTTATTTCAGGTGTAGGAAATTAATGAAAGAATAGGGATTAATATGGAGATACCAGTTTATTTAGTAAATGGTTTTTTAGAGAGCGGAAAAAGTACGTTTATACTGGAAACCATGAAAGACCCGGAGTTTACAGATTCAATTCGAACCTTACTGCTTGTTTGCGAAGAAGGGGAAGTGGAATATGACGAGGCAATGTTAGCAAAGTTAAAGGTTGATGTAGTTTTTGTGGAAGAGCAAGATAGATTTCATGAGGAATGTATAAAAGGTTATTATGAATCTTATAAGCCCGGGCGGATTATGATAGAATACAATGGTATGTGGGATACCGAAGAATTTTTAGAGATGGAGTTACCTGAGCCGCTTGCAATGGCTCAGATTATTACCTTAATTGATGCCTCTACCTACCAAAACTATATGAGTAATTTTAAGTCTATTATGGTATCGCAATTTAAATATTCCGATACTATTATTGTAAACCGCTGTGATGATTCTACGGATAAGCTTGCAATAAGACGAACCATTAAGCCGGTTAATCGTAAAGCTGAGATTATTTACGAGTCTGTGGACGGAGTAACTAGCGATGCAGGGGAAGAAGTGCTTCCTTTTGATATTGCTGCACCTCATATTGAGTTATGTGATGAGGATTATGGTCTATGGTATCTGCATGCGATGGATAATCCAAAGATGTATCAGGGAAAAACAATCACATTTCGAGCCATGGTGTATAAAACGGAACGATTTCCCAAAGGGGCATTTGTTCCCGGCCGGTTTGCGATGACTTGCTGTGCCGACGATATTGCATTTATCGGTTTCTTATGTAAAACAGACTATGCAGGACCGGTAGCTATTGACCGGTTAAAGAATCGGATGTGGATTACGATAACGGCTCAGGTGCGAGTTGAGTATTATAAAGAGTATCGTGGAAAAGGGCCGGTTCTCTATGCAAAGAAGATTGAAATGGCGGAGGAACCAAAGGAAAAGCTAGTGTACTTTAACTAAGGTGGAATTAACCACCAAAAACTAGAAATTGCTTGACGAATACAGTATTTTTATTTATAATGTTTTAGATAATGGCTAATCGTGGCAGTAGGTTAACTAAGAATCACAGGAGTTACTCCAAAGTGGGAAGAAGTTATTCTTCACCCATGAAAATATGCTTGTTTAGTAGGAGTGTGAAAGAACGAAGTTTTTTTATGCTTATCACGAGAGGAATTGGGCTGATATGTTAAAAAGTATGACCGGCTTTGGTAGATGTGAGATTGATACCGGGGAACGAAAGATGATTGTAGAGTTAAAATCCGTCAATCATCGTTACCTTGAGATTTCGGTAAAATTGCCTAAGAAATTAAACTTTTTTGAATCTGGTATTCGAAATGTTCTAAAACAATATATTAACCGTGGAAAGGTCGATGTATTTATTACATACGAGGACTACACGGAAGGGAAAGCCTGCGTTAAGTATAATGAGGATATTGCAAGAGAATATTACAACGGTCTCGAAAAAATGAGCCGGGATTTTGGTATAGAAAATGATGTAAGAACCTCTGTTTTATCAAGATTTCCAGATGTTTTTACACTTGAGGAGCAGACCATGGATGAACAGGAACTATGGGAATTGCTTGAGAATACGGTAAAATCATCTGCTGAAAAATTTGTGGAGACACGAATAGCAGAAGGTGAGCACTTATTGGCAGATATTCATGCAAAGTTAGATGGCATGTTAACGATTGTTAATTTTATCGAAGCAAGAGAACCTCAAATTGTATCGGAATATCGCAGAAAGTTGACGGATAAAGTGAAAGAACTGTTAGGAGAAACCTCCCTTGACGAAGGAGTATTGGCAACAGAGATTACCATATTCGCAGATAAAATTTGTGTAGATGAAGAAACAGTTCGTTTGAAAGCTCATATCAGCAATATGAAATCTACCTTAAATGAAGCAGTAAATGTAGGAAGAAAGTTAGATTTTATTGCACAGGAAATGAACCGTGAGGCTAATACAATTTTGTCAAAGGCAAATGATTTGGCTGTATCGAATCATGCAATCGACTTAAAAACTGAAATTGAAAAGATACGGGAGCAGATACAAAACATTGAGTAAGAGGGGATACATTTGAATAAACTGATCAACATTGGTTTTGGTAATGTAGTAAATGCAGGAAAGATGATTTCCGTAATACGGCCGGACGCTGCTCCGGTAAAGAGAATGGTTCAGAATGCGAAAGATAGCGGCGACTGTATTGATGCAACTTGTGGCAGAAAGTGCAAAGCGGTTGTTGTAATGGAAACGGGACAGATCGTACTGTCGGCATTGCTTCCTGAGACAATTGCAAATCGTGTGAACCAACGAGAGAGCTTAGAAGGCGTTGAAGTCCCACAAGCTCTATAAAATAAATAATGGATTGTCAAGGAAGGAGAGATGAAAGATGTTACATCCATCTTATAACGACTTAATGCAGGTAGTAAATAGTGAGGTAGAACCAGGAGAGCAGCCGGTAGTTAACAGCCGTTATTCTATCGTATTAGCTACGGCAAAACGTGCCAGACAAATAATCGACGGAGCAGGACCGTTAACAGAAAGCGGCTGCAATAAGCCACTTTCTGTCGCGGTGGAAGAACTTTATAAATCCAAGGTAAAGATTGTAAGCGAAGACGATGAGAATGAAAACGAATAAGCTTTAAAAAGTGTGAGGGCTGTTGTAAAGATGTCTTATAGGACGACTTGCAACAGCCTGTTTCGTGAAAGGAAGACTATGGATAATGACATTAAAATAGAGAAGACAGCAACGGTAAAAAAGGGAAAAGGATTGAAGGAAGGTAAATCTTTTTTACGTCAGTTAATAGAAACAGTAGCATACTTTATCGTTATATTTTTAGTTGTATTGTTAGTACAGCGCTTTCTGATACAACCTGTTGAAGTGAATGGAAGCTCCATGGAACCAACTCTCCATAATAATAACCATGTGCTCTTAGAGAAAGTATCTTATAGCATATCAGAGCCAAAACGCTTTGATGTCATTGTATTTAGGCCGTATGAAGAGGAAAAAGAGCTGTATTATATCAAACGTGTCATTGGATTGCCGGGAGAAAGCATTCAAATCATGGACAGTGTAATTTTTATAAACGGAGAACGTTTGGACGAGAATTATGGATTGGAAAATGTGATTAAAAGCCCGGGGGTTGCCGGAGAAGAAATTATTCTTGGCGAAGAGGAATATTTTGTACTTGGTGATAATCGAAATAATAGTAAAGACAGTAGAGATCCAAGCGTTGGAGTGGTAAAAAGGGATGCAATCCTGGGGCGTGCATGGTGTACCATATGGCCCTTTAAAGATTTTGGTGTGGTAAAACATAAATAGGTGGTGATAGCGTGGAGGATAGGCCAATGGATGGTTATCAGGATTTACAAACAAAAGTAGAACACGCAGAAGGGAAGAGTTCGAGGAAACGAATTGTGTTAGAAATCTTACTATATATTGCAGCTTTGTTCTTTGCAGCAGTGATTGTGCCAAAATACATATTACAAAGGACAGTGGTGGTAGGTGATTCTATGGAAACGACACTGCATAACGGTGAGAATCTATGGGTAGAAAAAATATCCTATCATTTTGATAAGTTAAAGCGTTTTGACGTAATTGTATTTTACCCTCACGGAAAAGATGATACAGAATATTATATCAAGCGAATTATCGGTATGCCTGGGGAAACTGTTCAAATCATTAATGAGAATATTTTTATTGATGGAGAATTACTGGCGGAATCCTTTGGAAAAGAACCGATTAAAAATCCCGGTATAGCTGTGAATCCAATTCATTTAGAGGCGGATGAGTATTTTGTGCTTGGTGATAACCGAACGGTCAGCCTAGATAGCCGCTATGAAGAAGTGGGACCGGTAAAAAAAGAAAATATAGGCGGCAGAGCAATTTTTCGCTTATGGCCGATCAATAAGATGGGACCAATAGAATAAATAATACACGGCAGACGATTCAAGAGAGAAAATAGACAGACGCGATGCTTAGTCTTACCCTTTCTGCAGCGGCAGATTACCAAATGTAAAATGCACAAAAAAAAGAAAGGAAAAGGAAGAATAATAGTCTAAGTGTTAATTATTAGTAAAATAATAAAATTCACTTGAAATTATATTACAAATTGGGTAAAATAAAGAAGGATTTTGGTTGTAGTCAAGCTAGGAATTTGACAAAATCTTAACAATCCAAGAAATAAATTAATAGCTGTCCACTTTGCTTAGTAGTATATATGACAGTATATTATAAAATTTCATTTAGGAGGAATTTAATCATGGCAGTAAAAGTAGCAATTAATGGTTTTGGACGTATCGGACGTCTTGCATTCAGACAGATGTTTGGCGCAGAAGGTTACGAAGTAGTAGCAATCAACGATTTAACAAGCCCGGCTATGTTAGCTCATTTGTTAAAGTATGATTCGGCTCAGGGAAGATATGACGGACACACAGTAGAAGCAAAAGAGTCTTCTATCGTAGTTGACGGTAAGGAAATTAAAATTTATGCTGAAGCAGATGCTTCTAAACTTCCTTGGGGAACACTTGGAGTAGACGTTGTACTTGAGTGTACAGGTTTCTATGTATCCAAGGCTAAGTCCCAGGCACACATCGATGCAGGTGCTAAGAAGGTTGTTATCTCCGCTCCAGCCGGTGATGATCTTCCTACTGTCGTTTTCAGCGTAAATGAAAATACATTAACAGCTGAAGATACTATCATTTCCGCAGCTTCTTGTACAACAAACTGCTTAGCTCCTATGGCAGATACATTAAACAAGTTAGCTCCAATTGAAAAAGGTTTCATGACTACAATCCACGCTTACACAGGTGACCAGATGGTGCTTGACGGGCCACACAGAAAAGGCGATTTAAGAAGAGCTCGTGCGGCTGCTTGTAACATCGTTCCTAACAGTACCGGTGCTGCTAAGGCAATTGGTTTAGTTATTCCAGATTTAGCTGGTAAATTAGACGGTGCAGCTCAAAGAGTTCCAGTTCCAACAGGATCTACTACTGAGTTGGTAGCAGTTGTTAATAAGAAAGTAACTAAGAATGACGTTAATGCAGCTATGAAGGCAGCAGCTAGCGAATCCTTCGGTTATACAGAGGAAGAGTTAGTATCTTCTGATATCATTGGTGTTAGATATGGTTCTTTATTCGATGCAACTCAGACTAAGGTTACAGAGCTTCCGGATGGAAAGACTTTAGTTAAGGTCGTTTCTTGGTACGATAATGAGAATTCTTACACAAGCCAGATGGTAAGAACAATCAAGTACTTTGCTGAATTAGCATAATAGAAGATCCAATATGGGTCCGGTCTTTATGGGCCGGACCCATTTTTTAATTTATAAGAAATTGCGCTGCAATTACCTATAAATAAATTCACCTGTTTTAAGCAGTGTATTAAGTTAGGAAATTTCTCATATCCATAAAGAATTTGATAGGAAAACAGGTAAACTGTTTCCCTGTTTCTATAAAGAAAGGAGTTTACACATGTTAAACAAGAAGTCAGTTGATGATATCAACGTAAAAGGAAAAAGAGTCTTAGTTCGCTGCGACTTTAACGTACCATTACAGGAGGGAAAGATTACAGACGACACCCGTCTTGTAGCAGCACTTCCAACCATCAAGAAATTAATCAATGACGGCGGTAAGGTTATTCTTTGTTCTCACCTTGGAAAGCCAAAAGGAGAGCCAAAGCCGGAGTTATCCCTGGCTCCTGTAGCAGAAGCTTTGACTAAATTGCTTTCTAAAGAAGTTAAATTTGCTGCAGATGCAACTGTAGTTGGAGAGAATGCAAAGGCTTCGGTTGCGGCTATGAACGAAGGAGATGTGGTATTGCTTGAGAATACTCGTTACAGAGCAGAAGAGACAAAGAATGGTGAGACTTTTTCCAAAGAACTTGCTTCTCTTTGTGATGTATTCGTAAACGATGCTTTCGGTACAGCTCATAGAGCACATTGCTCTAACGTTGGTATTACGCAGTATGTTGATACCGCAGTAGTTGGTTACTTAATGCAGAAAGAAATCGACTTTTTAGGAAATGCGGTAAATAATCCGGCAAGGCCATTAGTTGCTATTCTTGGCGGTTCTAAAGTTTCTTCTAAGATTTCCGTAATTAACAACCTTCTCGATAAAGTAGATACCCTTATCATTGGTGGTGGTATGGCTTATACTTTCATGAAGGCTCTTGGGGAAGAGGTTGGTAATTCCTTATTAGAGGCTGATTACATCGATTATGCAAAAGAAATGATGGAGAAGGCTAAGAAAAATGGTGTTAACTTATTGCTCCCTATCGATACGGTAGTTGTGAAAGAATTCAGTAACGATGCTCCATCCAGAATAGTTGGCCGCGGAGAAATCGCAGCAGAGGAAGAAGGTCTTGATATTGGGCCAAAGACTTGCGAGCTTTATGCAGAGGCTCTTAAGAATGCAAAGACAGTAGTATGGAATGGACCAATGGGTGTATTCGAGATGCCAAACTTTGCTAAGGGTACAATCGCAGTTGCACAGGCCATGGCTGATATTGATGCTACAACAATCATTGGTGGCGGTGATTCAGCAGCAGCAGTTAATCAGTTGGGATTTGGAGACAAGATGTCTCATATCTCAACCGGCGGCGGGGCTTCTTTGGAATTTCTTGAAGGCAAAGAGCTTCCGGGTGTAGTAGCAGCTAATGACAAATAAAACAAATTATAAATTTTTTTAGTCTTTTCGGTTACAATAATACAATAGTCAATGCATGGCTGTTTGTTAGGAAGCGGTATGCGCTTCTTACAAGCAGCCATCCTACATAATAAACTAAAAGGAGCAGGGAGAAAGACAATGCGTAGAAAAATTATTGCGGGTAATTGGAAAATGAATAAGACTCCAAGTGAGACTGTTAAATTAATAGAGGAATTAAAGCCATTGGTTCAAAATGATGAGGTAGATGTAGTGTTTTGTGTACCGGCGATTTCCTTAACAACTGCAGTTGAAGCGGCAAGGGGATCCAACATTGAAATTGGTGCGGAGAATATGTTTTATGAAGAACGTGGTGCCTATACTGGAGAAATCGCTCCTAATATGTTAACAGATATCGGCGTAAAATATGTTATTATTGGACATTCTGAAAGAAGAGAATACTTTGCGGAGACAGACAGTACAGTAAACAAAAAAGTAATAAAGGCACTAGAGCATGGAATTACCCCAATTATCTGTTGCGGAGAGTCCTTAACGCAAAGAGAACAAGGTATTACAATCGATTGGATACGCCAGCAGATCAAAATTGCGTTCTTAAATGTTACTGCTGAGCAGGCGGCTAAAACTGTAATTGCCTATGAACCTATTTGGGCCATCGGAACAGGTAAAGTCGCAACGACAGAGCAGGCTCAGGAAGTTTGTGCTGCAATCCGTGTATGTATCGGTGAACTTTATGGCGGGGCAGCGGCAGAGGCTATTCGTATTCAGTATGGCGGCAGTGTTACGGCTGCAAGTGCACCGGAATTATTTGTTCAGCCGGATATTGATGGTGGTTTAGTTGGCGGTGCCAGCTTAAAACCTGACTTTGGAAAGATTGTAAATTATAAATAAACTGCAAAGTTGTGATAGAATCTGTGATGTGTTAGCTTACGGCATGATTATTCACTATTATAATATGATATTAGAAAGGGGAGTTTAGTGCACCAGAATGCTAGATTTTATTTAGCACACTGTTTACTTGCGGCTCCCTTTCGTGATATCAGGCAAATAATAAATTATAACTTATGTATTAGATTGTAATATATTTTCAACCGAATTAGCTCCCAATATTTTAATCGCTATTTCGTACATTGCTTTGACATGAATTCGATCATGCCAAATAAGACGTCTCAAAGCTTTTCTCAAAGACCAAATTATCTGAAGGAAGAATCGTATTGTTTCTATTGTGTTCCCAACACATCTGATTTCCATAAATACTAAATACCTCCTCACAAATTATTATTTATTGGTGCTATGATAGCATAAGCAAAAAAATATCATATCAGATTATGGGATAATGAGGAATAGGAGTATACCTTGATGATTATCTTTTTTAATCAAAGAATAATTATTTGTTTAGCTGAAGATCTCACTCTGCAGGTAGATAACAAAAGCTACATAAAAATTTACTTGCATTTACAAAAATTGGATGATATATTGGTATCAAATCTATCATTAATCGTGCTATAATTCCAATATTTATGAAATTGATGAATTAAAATTTTACTAATTATGAAGTATTAAAAAATATCTATAATAAAGGGGGGAAATTTAGTTTTGAAATGTAAAAAAATGTAAAAAAGGAGAGTTTCTTGGTTTAAAATATGTGCAAAAATAAAATTAAAGTGATATCAGATAAAATAACGTTAGATGCAAAAATTGAAAATTCAGTCGAGGTAATGAACTTCATTGATAATATGTTAATGTTAATTAATTGTTCCAAAGATATTTATTATAAGGTTGTCATTATTGTCGATGAATTGTTTTCTAATATATCCAACTATTCATTTCCCCAAGGTGAGGGAAAATTGATGATAGCCTACACGATTGATATGTCGGCAAAGGAAATAACTCTCTCTTTTATCGATGGGGGTATTCCGTTTAATCCATTGGCAGTAGAGGAACCTTCCATAATCGGGAAAGCATCTCAAAGAAAAGTGGGAGGGTTAGGGATACATATTGTGAAGTCGTATGCGGAAGATTTATCGTACGAATATAAAGATGGATGCAATATTATTACGATTAATAAAAAATATAGATAAGATGGGTGATTGCTATGATAATCAATTATAAAATTTTACTATATAGTGAAGATACAAAATTCTTAGAAGGGTTAAAATCTGTGATTACTGATATTATGAATTTGTATCATATAAAAAATTACTCGATCTGTGCTTTTGATGATATTTATTATGTAACAAATTATGTTTATGTTCATAAGAAAAAGGTACATATATTTTTTCTTGATATCGTACAACCTAAGAATATAGCAATATCTTTTGCTTCTTTTTTAAGAAATATAGGAATACAAAGTTCCATTGTTTATATTAGTAATGAATATATTTCAGATACCAATCGGTGTAAAATAAAAATTGTGGATTACTTGATCAAACCAATAGATACAGAGGTCATAAAAAACTTATTACATTATGATTATCAATGTAATTTTATTGGAACATATATTTATTTAAACAAGAATTCAAATAATTATAGAATTGATATTAACAATATTGTATGTACAGAAGTATCGAAAAGAGGAATTAAGATATATTTTGATAAAATTAGTGAATTAAAACGCTTGTCAAAATCGTCAGAACTTAAGAAGGATATTAATTTTGAAGAAAAATCCTTATTTTATGCGGAAAAGATTTCTTCTTTTAAGTACAGATTGGATCACAGATATTTTATACAATGTCATCAAAGCTTTCTGATTAATATTAAAAAAATAATATCGTTACAAAGATATCATGCTATTGTTGACAACGGAACAAACGAAGGCATGTACATTGATATAAGTAAAAATAATTGGAAGTTCGTTAGAGAAGCGTATGATATATTACATAAAACAAGTGTTATGGAGAATTACTTAACAAATAGTGAACTGGAAATAGTACAAGCAGGTAGTCCCCAAAAACTATATCCGGAACTATTTTATGATAATATTCCTGAATAGGGAAAAAATGTAACCAAATAGGCAAATGACTTGAACAAATAAATTTTTATTTATAATATTTATGTTAGTACAGGATTTGATGTACGAAATAAAGGAAAGGAAGGTAAGAGATATGACAGATCAAAACCTTGCAGAAGAAATTGAGAAAAACTTAGAAGAAGAACCGGTAAACGAAGAGAATGTTGAAAATGCAGAATGTGAACTAAGTGAAACCGATATTGAAGGTGTAGAAGGCGGAGCAATTGCCTTAGCTGGTATGTATACATACTAATTTTATCATTTTATCGTTATTTGATACAGTAATAATATTTTCTAAATATTGTTGCTGTATCAAATAAGAAAGAGGAATCTTGCATGAATAACATTTTTCGAAAGTCATCCTTAGAAAAGTTATCTTCTGTTGATCAATTAGATAAGATGATAGGCGTATCTAAGGTTTCTTCATGGTTTTGCTTATCTGGAGTTGCAATTATAATGATTGCGGCATTAATGTTTTTATTCACCGGTAAGGTATATAGCGAAATAAGGATGGATGGAATATATATTGGGGATGGAAAAATTAATAATATCTATTCCTCTTCACAAGATTATGTAAAAAGTATCTATTATAATGTTGGAGACAGGATTAGTAAGGGAGATATTATTGGCTCTGTCGGAAATGAAAAAATCATATCTGATTACAATGGAATCATAAATGAATTATACATAGAAAATGGCCAGCTTATACAGAAAGGAGATTTACTTGCGGAGATAAGAGAAGTAAATGAAAAAGATAAGATTGTAATTGCATATATCGGATTACAGGATGGGCGCAAATTGCAGGAAGGAATGAAAGTAAATGTTGTTCCTAACATAGCAAATGAGGCTCAAACAGGACATATGACAGGAGTTATACATAGTATAGGGGTGTATGGTGTATCGAAAGAAGAGATGTACAAACGATTGGGTGATTGGAATTTAGTGAATTATTTTATGAGTAATCATAGTAACGGTTCTTTGTTGGAAATTATTATAAAACTTGATACCAGCAATCATACCAAAAGTGGATTTCAATGGTCTACGAAAGCAGGGAGCAAAATTGAATTAGTGGATAACTTATTAACGAATATACGAATTATTATTCAAGAAAAAACACCGGCAGAAAGTATTTTCAATAAGTAATGTGATAAAGGGTTATATTGTTGTAAATGAAGCAGGAAGTTAGTGTGAAGATAAAAAGCAATTTTCGCACCACCCACTGAGCAGCTATGTTTAGTTCATGTGAAATAAAGATTTTTCTCAAACAATTGCGAGAGAATGGAAAGTTAAAATGTAGGAACAAGAAGGGTTGTAGGATGGAGAAGAAAGAAAAGAAACATCGAAGAGTAAATGTTCCAATTGTATATCAAATGGAAGTTACGGAATGCGGGGCAGCTTCACTATCTATGCTTTTACAATATTATGGTATTTATATACCGCTTGAACAAACCCGTGTAGATACCGGAGTAAGCAGAGATGGCTGTAAAGCTAATAAAATTCTTCAGGGAGCTAAAAAATACGGGTTTAAAGCCAGTGGCTATAAGATGAGCCTAAATGCACTTTTGAATACGAAACCTCCCTGCATCATCCATTGGAACTTTAACCATTTTCTTGTTTATGAAGGTAGAAAGGGAAAGTATGTTTATTTATCTGATCCGGCAGAGGGTAAGAGAAAGATAACAATCGATGAACTGGATGAATGCTTCACTGGGATAGTTTTAAAGATTAGTCCGGATTCCACGAAGGGAAATAAGAAAAAAGATAAATCCCACTTGGATATTATAAAGGTTAGATTAAAGGGAAATGAAAAAAATATTCTATATCTATTTCTTTCCGGTCTTTTTCTTGTGATTCCCGGAACATTAATTCCTATGCTGTTTCAATTCTTAATAGATGAAGTAGTGTTATCAAATAATTATGGAATTGTTCCTCTTATCATAATAATTATGTTAATTTTAGCTGTCGTTCAGGCAGCATTTCGATTTTATAGAAGCATGATTTTAATAAAACTTCAGACAAAAATGACATTAAAAACAGCATATTCATTTTTGCATTTTATGTTTCGGCATCCTATGAGCTTTTTTGACCAAAGGTTTGCCGGTGATTTAACGGAACGAGTAGAAAGCAGTAATAGTATTGATGAATTTCTGGCAGGTGAGCTTGCTGCTAATATATTAAATATTGTCATTGCATTTTTTTATTTCATCGTATTATTTCAATATAGCGTACCATTAACACTGATAGGTGCATTCTTTACCGTTATCAACTTTATGATTGTAAGAGTAACCTCAAAAGTTGTCAGCAGAACAATAACAAAAGTACAACAGGATAGAGGAAAGATGATAGGAGTTTTGTATTCCGGAATAAGCATAATATCAACATTAAAAGCTTCCGGGATGGAGAATAAATATGTTAGCCGTGTTCTGGGATACTATGCAAAATACATGAGAGGTAAGCAAAAAAATATTAAAATACAAAAAATTTTAAATGTAATACCAAAAATATTAGGACAGATTAGTAGTATCGTTGTTTTAATTGCTGGTGCAGCTATGGTGATAAAAGGTAGTATGACAATAGGAGGATTAGTAGCATATCAAACCCTATTAACCCTATTTTTAGATCCGATCAGTGAGATAACAGGATTTGTTGAACGTTTACAAACGATGAAAGCAGATGTAATGAGAGTTGAAGATATTTATAAATACGGTTCCGCAGAAAGTAAAGTTGATTTACCGATACTTCCTTTAAATCAAAAATTGGCTGGTAAAATAACGTTAAAAAAGATAACCTATGGCTATTCTATTTTAGAAGCTCCGCTAATCAGTGATTTTCATTTTGAATTACCAACCGGGAGAAGTATAGCGTTTGTTGGGGGCTCAGGAAGTGGCAAATCTACGATAGCAAAGTTATTGAGTGGACTTTATAGACCCTGGAGCGGGGAAGTGTTATTTGATGATATTAACATTGGGCAAATACCACAGGAGATTATTGCTACCTCTGTTGCAACAGTGAGTCAAGAGATTTCAATATTCTCCGGTACGATTAAAGAAAATATAACGATGTGGAATACAACAATTCGCGATGAAGATATTATTCGAGCTGCAAAAGATGCAATGATCCATGATGTTATCACACAAAAACCAGGCGCATATGAATATCATCTGGAAGAAGGCGGTAGAAACTTAAGCGGCGGACAAAAGCAAAGACTTGAGATTGCAAGGGCATTGGTTTTAAATCCAAGTATTCTCATCATGGATGAGGCCACCAGTGCTTTGGATTCCTTAACGGAAAAAACAATTATTGATAACATAAAACGTCGTGGCTGTACTTGTGTAATTATAGCACACAGGTTAAGTGCGATTAGAGACTGCGAAGAAATATTAGTGATACATAGAGGAGAAGTGCTCCAAAGAGGAAATCATGAGGAACTAATTGTGCAGGGAGGACTATATAAAGAATTGTTTGGATAATGAATAAAGGTGGAGAATTGTATGGAAAGAAAAATCCTAAACGGTGGGCAAATACTCCTAACCTTAGAAGAAAATTACTTGTATGAGGTTATGGAGGGAACTGCACTAATTTACATCTCATTATTAAAGAACAATGATGAGCTAGGGAAAAGATACTTTTTAAAAGAAGCGAATCAGGGAGAATTCCTGATACCCAGTTTTAAGTTTTCGGATGAAGATGAGGGTACCTGGACTTTTTTAATTACCGCTCAAAAAAAGGTTGTGATCGAAGAACATCCTATTGAGTCACAAGAAGAGTATGATTTGGCAATGGAACAATTTTCGAAGGTGATTTCTTTAGAGATACCATCTGCTGCCGATTTTGGTGATGAACTTCTAGAATTGATGCAAAGAAAGATTGTAGCGGAAGAAATCTTTATCTATCGTACCAAGCAGGAGTTAGAAAAAGAGTACGAAGATGGCTTGCAATCGATAGCCGGAATCTTTCACAAAGGGAGATACCTAAGCCAAAGTAAAGCACAGCATAATTTGTACGATGCAGTCTCCATTCTTTGTAAGAAAGCAGATATAAATCTTTGTACCTATGATACTGTGGTAGAGTCTTGCGGGAAAAGATTCACAATAGAAGATCTTGCAAGAGTATCTCATTTTATGATCAGGGAAATTCGATTAGAGCCAGATTGGTATGATAAGGATTATGGAAATATACTGGTTTATAAGAAAGAGCTGGGTGAATTTGAGATACCTGTCGCGTGTGTTCCCAGTGATAAAAAAGGTTATGTGGAATATAACGTCTTAGAGGGAACAACGAGTAAAGTTACACGCTCCAATTCAACAAATTATGCTAAGACAGCTTATATGATTTACAGACCTTTGCCAAATAAACATTTGGAATTAAGGGAGTTAATCAGCTATTGCCGGAAGGCAATAAGAAGTAAAGATATTTTATCTATCCTGTTATTGTCATTAATCATAATGGCAATTGGTCTTTGGATACCGTATTTGACGCAGGTAATATATGATAAATATATTTATTATGAAAACACCTCAATAATCTATCAGATTGGTATGGTGGCGATTGCATTTGTTTTGGGAGAATTGATGTTTGACATTTTTTCCAGATTAATTCTTTATAAAAATAGCAATCGTATGGAAATGATGATACAAAGTGCGGTATTCGACCGTTTATTTAATTTAAAAATCAATGTATATAGCAGGTATGAGACCTCAGATTTAATAAAAAGAACGTTAAGTACGACAGACCTTGGAACTATTGTTTTAGAGGAAGTTATCATGTCTTCCTTTATCCATAGTTTTTGCATTGTGTATTTAGTGCGCATGTACCAGTACTCTCAAAGGCTAACATGGATTGGATTACTAATCATATTGATCGGATTAATATTTAGTATATTAATTTCTTTCCTTCAAACAAAATACAAAAAAAGAATGCTTGAGTTTAATACAAATGCCTCCTCGATTATGTACCAAGCAATCCTGGGCATCAGTAAGATTAAAATTTCCTCTGCCACAAATAGAGTTTTGAATAAATACATAAAAGAAAAAGTAAAGTCAAAAGAATTAGATATGAAATATGAAGTTTTAGCCTCTGCCGATCATAGTATCCATTTATTCTTAAGTATTTTAAGTACGATTTTGTTTTATAAAATAGCTTTCATGAATCAGTTAAGTATTTCAGTAGGAGAATTACTTGCCTTTATTTCTGCTTTTAATCTGCTTTTTTTCTCGGTTAGAAAGCTTTATAAAAATCTTACCAAGATACTTCAAATTCAACCGCTTTATAAAAAAGCAAAGTTACTATTTGCAGAAACCCCGGAGTCGATGGAGGGGAGCCGTTCTATTGGTTTATTAGAGGGGAAAATTGAATTAAGTAATGTTTCCTTTCGGTATGATTCGAAGGAACCAATGGTGATTTCTAATATTTCGTTAACGATTAATAAAGGAGAATACATTGGAATTGTTGGAAGTTCAGGATGTGGAAAGTCAACCTTACTAAAACTATTATTAGGATTTGAGAGTACTACGAGTGGAAAAATTTATTATGATGATATGGATTTGGACACTTTGGATAAAAGAGAACTTAGAAAACGTTTAGGTGTGGTGTTACAAGAGGGGCAGTTAATTACAGGAAGTATTTATGAAAATATAGTAATTGCAAGCAGTGCGGCAAACAAAGAGCAATATAGGGAAGAAGTGAAAAGAGTAAATCAAACAATCAAGATGGTAGGCTTAGAAGAAGATATCAAACAAATGCCAATGGGGTTAGAAACCGTGATTACAGAACAGGGTGGAACTATTTCTGGTGGTCAGAGGCAAAGAATTCTAATTGCCAGAGCTATCTTTAATAATCCTTCTATCCTATTTTTTGATGAAGCTACCAGTGCACTTGACAATATTAATCAAGCATTGATAGCAGAAAACTTAGACAAATTGAAGTCGACCCGAATTGTAATTGCGCATAGGCTTTCAACAGTTATGAACTGTGACAGAATTATAGTAATGGACAAAGGACAAATCATAGAAAGTGGTACCTATGATGAATTAATCAGGTTAAAAGGTATGTTTTATGAGCTATCGATGCGGCAAATAGCATAGAAGGAGTTTAAACATCTTGATAGGTACGGATACCTTAGCACACAGGCGGGAGCTGGTGTGAAAAATCAGGACTTTTCACATACGAATTGATCTGCCGCCCCAAATTACAGGATTGCCACAGAATGGAGGATTAGGATGAAAATAATGGAGGAAGAGATTAGAGACAGCATTAAAATCAGTATCAGTGGAAATGTGGAAAATAACACATGCAAAGAATTTCAAAATCGTTTACTTGAGACCTTTCAAAGAACGAAAAAAGTCATCTTGGATTTTGGAGAGGTAAACTATATTAACAGTATGGGTTTAAGAGCACTTTTATTAACTCTCCAGAAAGCCGAGAATGTTCAGGGAGAACTTATTGTAAAAAATGTGAATGACAATATTATGGATTTATTTCGGATAACAGGGTTTGATGAGATGCTTAGAATAGTGTAAGCAGTGATTTTAAAGGGGTGTATCTATGAATTTATATGTATCGGAAATTGATGATAAGAAATGTATCCTGTTTTTTCCGAAAAATCTTTCTCTTTTTCTTACAAGTAATAATTTGGGGGAGGCGGCAAAAATGATATCAGAAGGCAAAACATATGATGCCGTCAGAGATAATTATAAGGAAGTAACGCAAAATGATTATAATAAACTTCGGTCACTATACGAGGACACTAGTTTAGAGGCTAAGCTCAATTTAAATCACAAAAGATTACAGCGTTTGGTTTTAAATATCAGCAATGACTGTAATATGAATTGTGCTTATTGCTATGCCAATGGAGGCAACTATCATGAAAAGATTGATATGATGTCCACCCAGACTCTGATAAAAATATTAGAGACAATGTATGGCAGATTTCAGGAAATTGAGCTGATTCAATTATTTGGCGGAGAACCTATGCTAAATGAAGCAGCAGTTGCAGCAACCTGTGAGTTTATCAAAAAGAATAAAAAGCTTACTAAAGTAGGAATGGTTAGTAACGGCACAATTGTGACGGAAAAATTAAAAAAACTGGTAAGTAATGATGAATTAAGCATTACAATTAGTCTTGATGGAGAGCAGGTTCATGATGAACTTAGAAAATTTAAAAGTGGCAAAGGTACTTTTCATATTATCAAAAATAATATTTTAGAGTTGAGGGCAATATCAAAGCAACCCTCTTGTATAGAGGTAACCTATACCAAATACCACCAAGATAAGGGCATCAGCATAAAAGATATCAGCAAAGAAATTAGAGAACAGTTTCCTGGAGTATGGGTACATATAGTAGAAGTTGCGAGTACGGATAAAAAATATAAAAATACCGGGGTAAAAAATATATTGGATTCGGTAACGGAAGAGTTAGATACGATTCTTAGGTTAGAAGAAGTTACTCTTACCGTAGTAGATCGCTTTATGTCACCTCTAAAACGGAAAAAGGCATGCAATCATTTTTGCAATGCCGGATTTGATTCTATTAGTGTAACTGCTAGGGGAGATATCTATCCATGCTCTGCTATGATTGGTAAGAAGGAGCATTATGCAGGAAATATTTACGATGAAGAAAACGTTTTGTTTGCTTCCATAGAAGCAATGCGTTTGAACTATCTTAATCAAGACAGAAAACTAGATGGAAAATGCAAAGAGTGTTTTGCAAACACAATCTGTACCGGATGTTTGTATGATAATTATATTAATACCGGAGAAATGCTTGTGGCCAGTGAAGAATTTTGTGCTAAAGTGCAGGCGTGTGCTGATAAAATACTAAAAGGTATTGCATTAATCCGCAATAAATAATTCCAAATATGTATGGAATTTACCCAAATCAGAAAAGGTATTGTTTCTTATTAGCGTACGATGTATAACATAGATATAGTAAAAAAATGGGGGTTGATATAATATGAAAAAAGTAGAGACGGGGAAAGCAGACAAGGAGAAAAAATTAGAAGATGTACCTGCTATAAAAGAGAGAGAGATTGATAATTTATCAGCGGAGGACTTAAATGAGGTACAAGGCGGTGCAGCTCCAATCCTGGGTCCTATAAAATAGTATGAGCTCGTAGAGGGCATTGGGTTGGAAAATAAAAATTAATTTTTCGACCTCCTGATTTATACGCGTGCTAAGACATGCAGATGGGAGCTGGAATGTATAATCATTTTACAATAATTTTGCATAGAAAATGTACCGCAAGCTGTGATTCTTGTTGTGTTCAATCAAAACCTGGCTGTCAGGAGAGTCTGGATATTGATAAGGTTAAGAAATACATAAGCTCCTCCATTTATTGTGAGAGTATTAAATCAATTGGTATTTCCGGAGGAGAGCCATTTCTGGAGTATGATAAAGTAAAAGAGATCATTACCTTAATAAAAAATACTGGAAAAAAGGTTTCTTTAATGACGAATGCTTTTTGGGCTAACAGCTATGTAGAAGCATACGAAAAGCTGTCTGAGTTAAAAAAATGTGGGCTAAGTACAATCGGACTAAGTTATGATTCTTTCCATTCTCCTTATATTAAATCAGAAAATGTCAGCAATGTATTGTATGCAGCAAATGATATGGAATTGCATGCCGGGCTTAATATTGTAATCAGTAAAAGCCATATGGCAGGAGAAGCAATTGATTCTTTGGGAGCTGCGGCGAAAGAAGCACAGGTGATGATTTTCCCTTGTCAAAAGGTAGGAAATGCGGCTTCTAATTTCGAGGATTCCGAATATCTTCGTACAAGAAAATCGACTGGATGCTATTGTAAAAAAGCAGGAGGCTTTTCAGTATCCTATGACGGTACCATCTTACCATGCTGCTCTCCATCGGTCTTTAATACCGCATTATCAATCGGAAGTTATGAAGAGCTAGATGTCGTTTCAACTTTAGACAAGTTAAAAAGAAATCCTTATCTTTATCTGCTAAGAATTTATGGCTTTGACTATTTTATTGAGATAGCGAAAAATAAACTAAATATTAATGTCCCAGAGTATGTTGTTTCTGCTTGCGAACTGTGTGCACTATTTTTTAATGAAAAGAATATAAAGAAATTTGATAGCCACATTGACTTAGAACTTATAAAGTTCCATGGAAAAAGGGGGAAAGATTTTCAGTCTTTCGCTCATCAAGTTTGTGCTGCGTCAAACATGAGCCATTAGCTGCTCCTAAGAGATAGCTGGAGCAGGGGGGCTAAAAGAAAAGCCTAATTAGGTTTTAAATATTTATAATATTTAAAATAAATAAAAAAATGGAGGATATGTAATGAATAAGGAGTTAGTTACCAAAATCATCGATTTACTAAACAAAGATGAAATCTCTGAGAAGGTAAAAGCATGTTCAACCAAAGAAGAAATTTATGAGACATTAAAGCCGGAATTAAGCCAATGTTCTGTTGATGATTTTTATGTAGCACTTGATGAGGTTAAAAATCAATGTGTTGAATTTAATGATTCTGAGCTTGAAGGTGTTGATGGTGGACTATTTGATTTTCATTATCATGCGAAGTCATAATTTGAGCCAAAAATAATAAGTATAGAAAAGACCTTTAGTGAAAATGAGTATGTATCATACCAATAAAGGTCTTTTCTTATTCCATGATTATTAGATTTGTTGAGTAGAGGAGAAGAGGAATGTTTTTTGAGCTGTTTATGGATGGCATACGGAAATATTATTTGGATGATTTATATCTGGTAATTTTATTTCTTGGAATGATGTGCCTATTTCACTGTACCTTAGTCAGGAAGTATAGCTATAAAAAAACATTACTAGGGTATTTGGGATTAACTTTATGTTTATATATAAGCTTTCGTATACTTTTTGCCGCTCAGTATACAGTATTTTACACGTATCAAGCTTTTTTTCAAAAACATCAATTATTATATGATATTTTTTATAATTTTGGAATTTGGATGTTTTTTGTTCAAGTTGTATATTTAGTTATCGGTGCAAAATTGTTATATGAGGTAACTATATGGAATGCTATGTTTTCCGGAGTATTTTATTACCTGTATGTAAGTTTGTTTGCGGATTATGCTATGCCGTTAATCTTAGTAGCAGTATGTCCAAGAGTAGGGAGTAGTGGATATTACTACTTATTCGAAATTGGCGGAGGAATTCTGTATCCTATTGTTGGTATTATACTTGCTTTTGTTTTATTTATTATCTATAAAAAATATATTTGCAGATATATTATCACCATTTTTTCTCTTCCGCCGAATCAGATGAAACATATGAGCGCAATACCTATTACTTCCTGTATTACTTATAATATATTTTATTTATTAATGAGTTATGTGAAAGTCTATCCCAATACACCCGATGGGATTTTGTATTTTATCGTTATCTTCGGTACTAATATTATAGTATATACGATTATGTATATCGCCATGTTTTTTGGCATTTTTTCAACGATTCAAACGACAAAAGTAAAAGCAGAGCTGGAAATTGCAGCGCAGATACAAAAGGAGAATCTTCCCGATGAGGATATGACTTTTGAATGTAATAAAAAGGTTGAAATCTATGGCTATATGAAGACCGCATTTGAAGTTGGCGGCGATTTCTATGACTATTTTATGATTGATGAAAACCATGTAGCTCTTCTGATTGCCGATGTTTGTGGAAAAGGTATTTCCTCTTCCCTGTTTATGATGAAAGCAAAAACTCTGATAAAGAATTGCTCCTATTATAGTAAGGACCCTGGTGAAATTCTTATGGCAGTGAATCATCAGTTGGAAAATGATAAGTACAAGATGTTTTTAACTGTGTTTTTAGGTGTACTGGATCTGACAGATGGAATGCTTAGTTTTACAAGTGCAGGCCATAACTATCCACTTTATAAGCAAGCTGGAGGTTCTTACGAACTTTTTGTTATAAAAAATGACTTTATTCTAGCTGGCGAAAGAAAAATAAAATATCATACGAACCGTAAAAAATTAGAAAAAGGAGATGAATTGTTTCTTTACACGGATGGAATCACAGAGGCAAAAGACTCAAAGGGAGTTTTATTTGGTGAGAAAAAATTAAAAGATATTTTGAATAGGGAAGGTATACAAGAGTTTCCTATGAGTAAAAAAATAGATGTTATTCAAAAAGAAATTAATGAATATACAAGAAATCAGCAATATGATGATATAACAATGTTAATGCTTAAGGTAAAAGAATCCTTAGCATAGCGAGAAGAACAAGACAAAAGCAATAGAAATGAGGTAAAAAATGAAAATAGTTTTTGTTAATTTATCGGATTATAATAATGTATATGATGGAGGAGTGCCTCTGGGGATTCTGTCTCTTGCAACAATAATATCGAAAGATACGAATCATAGTGTCGGCATCATTGATTTCAGCCGTTTATATTATGACAAAGAGATCGAGATAAAAAGCAATTTTTTATCTAATATTAACGAGGATTGTGATTATATTTTAAACCAGGCACCGGACATTATTAGTATGTATACGATGTGTAATAATTTTCATATTGCCTTGTTAGCGGCAAAAGAGATAAAGAGACGAAATAAAAAGATAACGATTTTATTAGGTGGACCACATGCTACGGCTGTTGCAAAGAGTACTCTGAAAAAGTTTTGGTACATCGATGCAATTGGGCTTGGAGAGGGAGAAAAAACTATTCTCAGTATTATAGATGGATGTATGCAGAATAATTTTCATAATTCGAGAGGAATCGCATATAGGAATGAGAATACAATTATTGTAAAAGAAGAAATTGAGTTATTAGAAAATCTTGATGAAATACCAATGTTAGATTTCAGTCTTTATCCCCATCAGGTAAAAGGCAACCTAAATATTGATATTGGCAGAGGCTGTCCTTTCAGTTGCACTTTCTGCTCAACAAAAACGTTTTGGAAGCGCAGATTCAGAATGAAATCAAGTCAAAGAATATTAAAGGAAGTTTTGCACGCTAAAAATCAATTTGGAATTAAATCATTTGGATTCGAACATGATCTATTCATGACAAACCATCAATTAGTAAATGATATATGCGATAATATTATTCAGCAGAATCTTGATATTAAATGGGGATGCAGTTCTCGATTAGATACTATTAATGAGAAATTACTTGAAAAAATGAAAGAAGCAGGTTGCCGGGAATTATATTTTGGTGTAGAATCCGGATCTGAGAATTTACAGAAGTTGATAAATAAAAATCTTAAGCTTTCACAGCTAACTAATGTGGTTAGTTTGTTATATAAATATAATATGAAAGCAACTTTTTCTTTTATCTATGGATTTCCACAGGAGACAGAAACAGACTTAGAATTAACTTTGAGTACAATTTATTCCATTTATAATCAAGGCTACAAATTATTTAAAAAAAATTTAGTTACTATTCAATTTCATAAATTATCCTATTTTCCCGGTACAGAACTGACCAATGTTTACTTTCATCAGTTACAAAAACAAAGTTATTATGGACTAGAAGTTGCGATAGGAAAGAAAGAATTAGCATGTCGAGAGTTAGTTCAGCTAATTGAGGATAAAGAAGTATTCCCGCAGTTTTTTTATGTCTCAAATGAACTGATAGAAAAAACTAAAATCTTAGATATATTTATGAACATGCTAGTGAATCCTATATTATACGTATTTGATTGTACATACCGCCTCTTACTAAATGAAATGCAAGGAAAGCATTTATCTATCTATTACGAATGCTATCATATGTTTACGGATAGCATCTTTTATGAAATCAAAGATTTATACAAAGCAGATAAGAAGAAATATAAGGAAAAGGTTTTAGCCACATTTGAAACTTTTATTGATCAATATAATTTTAGATATATAGAAAAATCATTAATAAATACCGTCTTTTTATTTGAAAAGGAGATTATGCTTTCAAAAATGATGAAAGATGGTGAAAATAAAAACCTGACCTATCAATATGACATTATAGAAATTCGAAATAAACAATTAATTCATTCACCTAAAAAAAGTACTACTATTATTATGAAAAAAAGAAAAGGTTTATTGCAGGTTGTAAAACAGGAAATTCCGTTCCTGCAAACTTAGAGAACGATAGCTATTTATAATCAAAATTACATGGGAGTCAAATAAACAATTAAACAATCATTAATAAATTGTCAAAATTTGTTGACAATGGAAGAAAATGGTATTATAATAAAAAAAGAGGGTATATAAACTTATTGAAGCATACGGGGAGAACTAAATATTTAAATTATGGAGATGGTTTGAAATTATTAGAATTTGAAATTATTTACATGTTCCCTTGATGGAAGACGTAGGTTGTTTATGCCTATGTCTTTTTTAATTTAATAAAATATGTCTCTGCTGGTAACAGAGACATATTTTGTGATACTATTGCAAGCTAGGCTTGATATAATATCTACTCTACAAGTAAATTATATCATAAACACACCTAGTTTGCAATAGGTGTGTTTTTTTGCCTAAAATTAAGGGGAATATTGATTTTCAAATAAGTAACCCAAAAGAATAATTAAGTTTCATTTAGAGGGCTTACACCTGTGATTTTTGTAAATCAATATAATTTGGTAAATTTTTAGATTAGAATCATTCATTACCTTGGCTAAGAGACTGAGGAGTTGTTGTGTGAATTTCCTTAAAATTCAATAATATATTATTTCTTAACAAACAAAATAATTAAAGCTAATCAATCGTAATATTTGGTTTGCATTCTGAACAGTAAAGTTGTAGGGGTATAGGTATAAATCCATAGGATTAATTCAACAGAATGATTGTAAGAAAGGAGGATAATCCTAATATTATTAAAAAGCAATGATAATGGATTATCTGAGGACTATGTCAGAAATTTATGTATTTAATATAAATAATTTGTACTGTAAAGAAAATTTTGATGTTTTGAAAAGTTCAGTTTCTCAAACTAGAAGGGAAAAGTCTGAAAGGTTTTATTTTTTAGAAGATGCTAAGAGATGTATATGTGCGGAAGCCATAATGAGGCATTATCTAATAACAAATTGTGGAGCACATAATCAAAATATTAAGATAGGATATAATGAATATGGAAAGCCGCATCTAATAGAATTTTCAGATTTACACTTTAGTATATCGCATTCAAACAAGTGGGTTGTTTGTGGTTGGAGTAAAAATGTAATAGGTATAGATATTGAAGAAATTAAGAATATAGATATAAATATTGTAAAATCACAATTTTGCAAAAGCGAGTATGAGTATATATTGACAGGAGATAGAAATGAAAGGATTAGAAGGTTTATACAATTATGGACATTAAAAGAAAGTTATATAAAATTTGAAGGAAAAGGACTTAATATTCCACTGAATTCTTTTTGCATACGAGCTGAAGATAATGTTTTTTCATTAGAGACTCAGATTAGTGAAAAAACATTATATTTAAAGCAAATAGAATTCTCTAAAGATTATTTTCTTGCGGAATGTTGTTGTGATGATAGCTGTATAGAAATAAGAGAACTATCCTTAAATGAATTGCTTTCTGTATTCCTTTAATGAGCATTACAAAATTGCCACTGTTAACATAATTAATTTTTTTGAAGTAAAAAATCATTACAATCTGTTTATAGGGAAGTAGGTGCTAATTCAATGGAATTGTCATATGAAGTATTTATTATTAAAGATGAAAGTATAACAAAGAATAATGTTTATTTTATTGTTGATATAGAAACTAAGAATGCGGCAATTGTTGATCCGGCATGTAATATGGAGCAAGTTAATAATATAGTACGGAGTAAAGGGGTTATTCTAAAGACTATTCTGATAACTCATGTGCACACAGACCATATCCGAAGTGTTAATGATATCGTAAACCAATACAATAGTAATGTTTATATATCAAAAAGAGAAGCAGATGTCTATTCGTATTGTTGTAAAAATCTTATTACATTCGATGATAATGATGAAATATTAATTGAAAAAACAAAAGTCACTTGTATGATTACGCCAGGTCATACTGCTGGAAGTTCATGCTTTTTGGTAACAAACGGTTTGTTTGCAGGTGACACTGTATTTATTGAAGGTTGTGGAAATTGTACAGAAAATGGAGGTTCAGCTTTAGATATGTATTGCAGTATTTTACGAATAAAAAAACAAGTTGGTGATTCCGTACTTGTTT
Organism: Bacillota bacterium; assembly: GCA_023457255.1. Classification (GTDB taxonomy): domain Bacteria; phylum Bacillota; class Clostridia; order Lachnospirales; family Lachnospiraceae; genus Lachnoclostridium. Next base: position 276,623 of record JAEWMB010000026.1, read on the forward strand.
ATGCTGGACATACTTATCATTATCTTCCTGGTAAACCAATTTCATTTTTAAAAGAAAATAACATTTATTTTTTGATTGAAAATAAAGAGGAATTTATTGAATTTCGAATGAGAAAAGATCAAAAGCATCTGTTGGATTTTAAATAAAGTTAAAAATAAAAATCTTAAATTTTACGCAACCCATTTACATACCTTTTTGGATTTATGGAATTGGGAGTGTTGACGATTTGAATTAATGACAATGAATGGAGTGAAGAAATTTTATTACTATATATTAAAAAGGTGGAAATTACATGAATAATTTAATTGTTGAAAAACAAAAATTTAAAACTCTGCAAGAAATGTTTTCGATTAACAATGATTTTCAAATTATTGCGGGACCTTGTTCTATTGAAAGTGAAAAACAGATGGATATTGTCGCAAACAAAATTAAGGAACTAAAAATTAACTTTATACGTGGAGGAGCATATAAACCTAGAACATCTCCCTATGATTTCCAAGGATTAGGACAAGATGGTTTGTCTATATTAAATCTCATACGAATTAAATATAATTTAATTACTGTTTCTGAAATAATGGATATTAGAGATATAGAAATACTAATAGATAATATTGATGTTATACAGGTTGGTTCAAGAAATATGACTAACTTTTCATTACTTAAAGAACTAGGTAATACAAATAAACCAATTTTATTAAAACGGGGATTGATGTCTACAATTAATGAGTTTCTTTATGCTGCTGAATACATTGCGGTGGGGGGAAATGAGAATATAGTAATGTGCGAAAGAGGGATAAGGACATTTGAAAATGCAACAAGAAACACTTTGGATTTAGCATGTGTAGCTATTTTAAAGGAAAAAACATCTTTGCCAGTTATAGTTGACTTAAGTCATTCATTAGGACGGAAAGATATAGTAGTTCAAATGGCAAAAGCAAGTAAAGCATGTGGTGCAGATGGAATAATGATAGAAACGCATAATTGTCCGGTAAATGCATTGTCAGATAGCAAGCAACAATTGTCTTTAGATGAATTTGAAAAGTTAGTGTATGAAATTAAGGCGTATTGAAATTTGTATTTTTAAACAGCAGTACACATATTAAAATATGGAATATAAGTGTGCATGTAAATATTAATTATGAAAGAGAGATAAAAATATGAAGTATGAAGTTTTAAAAAATCCATCAATCTTTTATTGTTTTATAGAGGATATTGATGTAAGAACATTATACGTTGAAGATAACATGATAACATTTGAATGTTGTGAAAATCTAGACATTATTGGTACGGTAAGGATAGCGGTTTTAAATTTACAAAGCTTTGAATATGAAGAAGTGATTTTTAACAATTGTATAATATTGGATAGCGGTGAATTCGAGTTTAAAAATGTGTACAAAATAAAAATTGGAAACGAAGATAAAGAGAAAATTGAGAAAATGCACAATTTATTGGATCAGATTTACAATGTAGAAAACATTTTTAATGAAACATATAATGGAAAGAATGATTTGTTGAAAAGTAAGAAGAAAAATATGGAGCATTATTCATATGAAGATGATAAGTTGATATGCAAGAACATAGAAGAACAAATTGAATACTGGTTTGATTTCCCAAAGAGCAATGTGACTTTACCAGATAATGTAACATTAGCATTTGTAGCTAGTGAATATAAAATCTATCAAAATATTGTGAACAGTAGTTTCCATCACGAATTACAAAATGGTTTAAAAAAATTAAATATGGATAATATTGGATTGTTCAAGAAAGAAATTAATCATGTTTACATAGGAAGTGATTACTGTAGTAATCTGTTTCCAAACGATAAATTATTAATTCGACTTATAAATCAAGCATATGATGAAAATTTGAGTATGACAATTTGTTATCCACCTTTAGTGCAGATGAGGTTAGAACAGGTAAAAGAATCATTAAGAATTATAGACGAATTCTGTCAAAGGGAAAATACGACAGTGGAGTTAGCAATAAATGACTGGGGAATGCTTCAACTATTAAAAGAAGAAAATCTAAATTCTTTTGATTTAATTTTAGGAAGATTACTAAATAAGCGTAAAAAAGACCCTCGTATGGAACACCGTATGGGATATAAAAAATATAAAGAGTGGTTTGGGATTAATAACTTATGCTCGGAACCTTTTAGAAAAATTACTGACACATATCAAATATCAAGATATGAATTTGAAACAACGCAGTTTATTAATGAAATTCCAACGGGAAATCATACGTTACATTTTCCGTTTTATCAAACCAATACAGCATCTAACTGTTTAATTTATGCTAACTGTAAAAATAAGTCAGCTCTACAACAAGAGTATCCAGAAAACTGTCCACATTATTGCAGCGAATTCTATTTTAGTTTCCCAAAACATTTGGATGTTATTGGGAAGAACAATAGTTTATTTGGCTTTGATAAAAAGATATTCAAAGATCAAGAAATAATAGACGAGTATATAAAACGGGGTATTGATCGCTTTGCTTACACACCGCTATAGAATCCACTTAAATATTAGAAAAGAGGTAGAAAAGAATGAAAATTTTAGCTCCTTTATCGCAAGTTGATAATTATATTCCATTAGTAGAAGCCGGTGCTGATGAGTTTTTTGCAGGCGTTTTTCCATATGAATGGATTAAAAAATATAATGCGGTTTTTCCGATTAATAGAAGAGAATATATATTTGGTAATTGTAATTTTTCTTCGCTTTCATCTATGAAGACGTTAGGTAAAATGATTGAAAAGTATGGCATTTCTGTCAAGATTGCGTTTAACTCACATTATTATCTACAAGAACAGTATCCTATGCTTGTAGATGTTATTAAGCAACTTATGAGTTTGGGATTTACTACATTTATTATATCAGATATTGCACTTATTAGCTTTCTTAGAGAACATGGAATTGATTGTACCATACATTTAAGTGGTGAATTACAAGTATTAAGTGAATACTCACTTAGATTTCTAAACCAATACAAAGTTGAAAGATTAGTTTTTCCAAGACGCGCAAGAATGAGTGATATCGAACAGATAATAAAATTTGCGGGTGAACCAAATCAAGAATTTGAGGCATTTATGTTAAACAGTTTTTGTCCGTTTGATGGTGCATTTTGTAATGCTGTCCATTGTGATGAAATTAAGCATTTATGTTGGGTAAAAGCAGCTATGGGTACATATGGTGAAGTTTCAGACCACTTCAAGACAGTTAAAGAGAATATACCACAATATTTGCAGTCAATGCAATATAGTGATGAACATACAGGTGATGGTGGTTGTGAAGGCTGTGGACTATGTGCAATGAAAGAATTGGAGAGAATAGGGATAACAAACTTAAAAGTCGTTGGTAGAGGAGTTCCATTAGAGGATATTGTTCGTGATATTAAAATGGTACGTGATGTTATCATTATGTCTAAAGAAATTGACGATAATTATACATTTTCTAAGGCTGTTAAGGATAAATACTTTAATGGTGATTGTTCTAAAAGATTATGTTATTATCCTAAAGATTGATATTAGTATGTAGCAAACTAGGAGGATTGGAAATGTTATATGCAGGAATTGATATAGGCTCACAATCAACTGAATTCGTTATTATTGATGATAACAAGGAATTAGTTAGTTATTCAATTATTCCAACTGGAGCAGTACATTCAGAAGCAGCATCAAAAGCATTAGAAGAAGCATGTGAAAATGCTAATTGTAATATAGAAGATATAGGTTATATAGTAAGTACGGGATATGGAAGAAAAAATGTAACATTGGCGAATAAGAATGTTACTGAAATTACATGCCATGTAAAAGGTGCCTTTCACCTTAATCCTAACATAAGAACAATTTTAGACATTGGAGGGCAAGATAGTAAGGTTATTAAAGTTGGTGCTGATGGAAGTGTTTTGGATTTTATAATGAATGAAAAATGTGCAGCCGGTACAGGTCGGTTTTTAGAAACTATAGCTAGGGTATTGGATGTTGATTTAAATGATATGGGATTAATGTCACTTGATTCTCAAAGAGATATAAAACTAAGTAGTACATGTACTGTTTTTGCTGAGTCTGAAGTAATATCAAAGATAGCAGAAGGTATAGAGATTGTAGATATCTTGAAAGGCGTACATGGAAGCATTTGTGATCGGGCAATTTCAATGTTAGAGAAAGTAGGAATAGAAGAATCTCTAGCTATGACTGGGGGCGTAGCAAAAAACATTGGTGTAATCAATATTCTTTCTAAGAAATTGGGAGTGGATGTTTTTGTATCAAATGAACCACAGATAATAGGCGCGTTAGGTGCTGCAATATTTGCATACGAGATGAATAAAAAGGAATTAAAGTAGATTCCCATAAATTATAAGAATTTAGCTGGAGAAAAAGAATGATTGAGAAAGATATAATAGCAATTTTATGTAGTTATATACCAGTTGAGATAATTGATGCTGCAGGATTTACCTATGAACGTATTTTTGATAACAGTGATGATATCAGTCCTAAAATTAGAAGTATATTTCCAACGTATATGTGTTCATATGCAAGTAGCTGCCTAAATAAGTTATGCAATGATTCAAATAATTATGAAGCAGTAATTTTTACGAATTCTTGTCATCCAATGGAAGGTGTTTATGAAAGCTTAGAAAAATTACAAAGAGATATAAGAAAATTTATGCTTAATGTTCCAAGAAGTCAGGATGACGAGGCAGTGGATTATTTTGGCATGGAATTGAAACGACTGATTGACTACTTTCAAGAAAACTTTTGTGTGAGTATTACGTCAGATGATTTAAAAAAGTCTGTAAAAAAATTTAATAATAAAAGGACAGTACATAATAAATTAAACGAGTTAATTCAGAACAAAGAGATAGTTTTAACTGCGAAAGAAACCAATTCGTTAAATAAATGTTACCTAGAGAATGAATGTGATTACGAAAAAAAGGTTCAAGCAATTATAGATTCTAAAGAGGAAAGAAATACCGATTTTACGTTACCAAGAATTATGCTCTCAGGAAATATATGCATACCAAGAGACATTCTAGAAGTTATTGAAGAGTATAAAGGAAATGTAGTACTCTGCAATAATTGTGATGGGTATCGTTCATTGACTAATTGCATTAATGAAGATGGAGATGTTCTTCAGAATATTTCAAGAGCATATTTGAACAAGCCAGCTTGTCTTCATTGTAAGAACATTGATTTAAAATTGAAACAATTTGAAAAATATTTAGATGATTATGATATTAATGGAGTGATATTTTCAGTTATGAAGTTTTGTACAGATCAAACATATTGGATGGTTAACGTTGAAAAATTATTAAAAGAAAAGGGAATTCCATTTTTATTCATTGACTCCGATTATTATTCAAAATCAAGTGGGCAAGTACATACTAGAATACAAGCATTTTTAGAAAATCTTTAAGGAGGGCAGAAATGGAAGAAAATACGACAAGCTTTCGTCCTGGATATTACTATGAAGGGTTTTATTTGGACTATATTGAGTACATAAATAAGTATTATAAAAAAGCATTACAAAATCCGGATAAATGCGTATTTATAGATAGTGGAGTTCCGTCTGAAATGATTATGGCAACTGGACTATTACCGATTATGATAGAAATAATACCTACGTTATTAAAGAATGTTGATGAGCAGAATGGTGTCATCGCATCGAGCGAGAACTTTTTCTTCAATACTGGTACTTGTAGCTTTAGCAGATTTGCATTACCTGCTTTTGAAAAAGGTTATATACCTCTTCCAAAAGCATTTGTATCAACAACGGTTTGTAATGATATGTGTAACAATATTGCTATGTTGGCTCATAAATATAATATTCCATATTTCTGTATAGATGTTCCATATAATAATGATGAGAAAGCAGTTTCCTATTTAGCTCATCAATACGAAAAATTATTTGAATTCTTAAAAGGTGTTTCAGGTGAAGATATTGAAGCTAACTTAGTCCATGAGGTTCTCAAAAATTCTGAAGATTCTTTGGTCTACATGAAACAGGCGTTAGATATGAGAAAAAATAAGCCAGCTTTAATGTATGGAGGACCAATGCTAAAGCTAAGAAATATAAATTTCTTGAGAGGTAGCAAAGAAACATTGGAAATATCGAAAATGTTTTACGAAATGATGGATTTCAGAAAGAAAAATAACATTACCCCAATAACAAATGAAAAAGTTAGGTTACTTTGGGATGGAAGTGGACCTGTTTTCGCTGGTGACTTTTTAAAAAAGATAGAAAATGAGATGGGGGCAATTATCGTAGCAGATCCAATGTGCTGCTTTTCATATTTGGAAAATTATGTGGATGATAAAGATGTTTTTACAAACCTTTCACGTAGCTTATTAAGTAATCCACTTGGTCGTAATAATGGTGCGTTACTTGTTGAAAGGGCTAAAGAATATCATGCAGACGGTGTTATTCATTTTGGCCAATTAAATTGTAATGTTATTAATTCAAAAACCTGGATTCTAAAGCAGGAATTGAATGAAGCAGGAATCCCATTTTTAGAGTTAACATGTGACCTTGTAGATAAAAGAAATTTTGGTATCGAGCAATTGTATACACGTATCGAAGCATTTATTGAGATGCTGACACAGGAGAGGGGAGTAGTTTTTGAGTCAAGATAAAAAAATAAATAAACAAGATGTAGAAAATATACTTCCATTAACACCCTTACAGCAAGGAATGCTTTTTCATTATTTGAAAGAGAATAAAAGTGTAGTTTATTTTGAACAGTTATCTTTGCATCTAGCTGGTAATGTCAACATTGATTTATTTAGGGAAGCTTGGAAGGTTGTTGCTATACAAAATGAAGTGCTTCGAACTGTGTTTCGCTGGGACCATCTTGCAGAACCAGTGCAAATAGTATTGAAATCAAAGGAGCCTAATATTAAAGTTTATGATTTCTTTGAACTTTCGGAAGCAGATGCAATGAAGCAAATCAATGAGTTTAAAGAAGAAGATAAGAGACAAGGAATAAATTTAGAAGAGGAACTGTGGAGAGTGAATATATTTCATATAAATTCTTCTCACTGTATCATGCTAATTACAAATCATCATATTATTTATGATGGCTGGAGTAATGGAATCATTTTGAAAGAGTTGTTCGCTACATACAATAATCTGTGCACAGGTAATGCGATAAATTATAAACAGAAAACAAAATATGTTAATTATATAAAATTGCTAAAGTCAAAAGATAAAGAGCAAGGGAAAAAATTTTGGAGTCAGTATTTAGAATCTTTTCAAGAAAAAACAATTTTGCCAGAAAAAAAGCACGATGAGCCTGGGTATGAAGGAAAGAAATATTGTTATGATATTGGCATGGAATTAACACAAAAAATAAATCAATTTGTAAATGAAAATGAAGTAACAGTGGCTTCCTATTTTTATGCAATGTGGGGAATTTTTTTACAAAAATATAATAGGATTAATAACATTGTATTTGGAATAACATTATCGGGAAGAGCACCTCAGTTATCTGGCATTGAGGAAATGGTTGGCCTCTTTATTAATACGGTACCACTTCGTGTTACAGTAAATGATGATGACACAGTCATAGATGTTATAAGGCAGATTAGGTATAATTATAATCAAATTATAGAATATGATTATATGCCTATAGTAGAAATAAAATCCGCCAGTGGGATAAGTACCAGTGAAACTTTGTTTGATTCTATTATGGTTGTAGAAACTTATCCTTTAGATAAAGGATTGAAAAATAATGACAATTACTTATCCATAGAAAAGTATGACATGGAAGAAACATCAAACTTCGATTTGACTTTTGTAGTTGAAACGTTCGGAAATATTAAGTTCAATTTTAATTATAACAGTAAAGTTTTTAGTGTGAATTCATTAGATCGAATTATGAATTATTTAGTGACTTTATGTGCAAATATGTTAGACAATTCAATTGCCAAAGTGAAAGATTTAAAAGTTTTATCCAAGGAAAGGGAATACGAATTACAGAAAGGGATTGAACTAATATATTGCATATACGATAAAGAAAAGACGGTTAATCAGTTATTTGAAGAGCAGGTAGAGAAAAATCCTTATAAAGTTGCAATTGAGTTTCATAATGAATCCATCACATATGGTGAACTAAATTGTAAAGCGAATAAGTTAGCACGTATTTTGCGAAGAAAAGGTGTTGGTGTCGAAAAGATAGTTGGCTTATTAGTAAGACGATCTATTAACATGTTTGTTTTAATAATTGCGATTTTAAAAGCGGGAGCAACTTATTTACCAATTGATTTAGAATATCCACCTGAAAGAAAAAATTATTTATTAAAAGATAGTGATTCATGCTTGTTACTAACGCAGAAAGATTTTATTGATGATATTGACTTTGAAAAAGAAATTCTGGATATCGATACAGTTGATTATGATTCTGAAAGTGGAGACAATTTGGAGCGGTTCAATAATGCTTATAATGCTGCATATGTGATTTATACATCTGGCTCAACAGGAAAACCAAAAGGAACAGTGGTTGAACATCATAGCGTTCACAATCTAGCAGTTGCCATGTCCGATAGAATAAATTTACATCAATATCAATCAATACTTTGTGTGACTACGATAGCTTTTGATATGTCAATAATGGAGACGTTAGTTCCGATTATTATAGGATTAAAAATCGTTTTGGCAGATGAAATACAGCAAAAAGATCCATTTGCACTATCAAAACTGATTATTGATAAAAATGTTGAGATATTAGAAACAACTCCGTCAAGAATAAAAATGCTTTTAATTGCTCATAATGCGAAAATTAATTCGTGCTTCGAAAAAATAAAGCTCTTTCTTATAGGAGGAGAAAGCATGGATGAGCAAATAGTGAATTCGATATTTAAGCACAGTCAAGGTATCTTGTACAACATGTATGGTCCTACTGAGACGACCGTATGGTCTACAGCAGCTAAAATAACGAATGGGAAGGAAATAAATATTGGAACACCTATTGCAAATACCTATGTTTATATTCTTGACGAAGAAGGGAACATTGTTCCACCAGGTTTTACAGGTGAAATATGTATTAGTGGAGATGGCGTGGCAAGAGGCTATGTGGGTCGTAAGGAATTAACAGAGAGTAAATTTGTGAAAAACCCATTTCTGGAAAATGAACAAATTTACCACACTGGTGATTTGGGGAGAATTACAAGTGATAATTCCATAGAATATATAGGACGTCAGGATTTTCAGACTAAAATTCGTGGATTCAGAGTCGAACTTGGTGAAATAGAATCTCGTATGCGTGAAGTAGATAAAATTGATGCTGCGGTCGTTATTGATAAGAAGAATAAGGACGGCGTTAATTCACTATATGCATATTTTGAAGCAAAGGAAAAAATTGATATAAAGGATTTGAGAGAACAGCTTGCGACTAAATTGCCAGATTACATGATTCCATCCTATATTGCTCAGATTCCACAAATTCCATTAACAATCAATCTAAAAGTTAATCGAAAGAGTTTACCAGACATCAGTGAATCTATCGAGACGGGAATTGCATTTGAGGAACCTAGAAATGAAGTAGAAAAAGAAGTATTAAAAATATGGACAAGTATTTTGGAAGTTAAGGGAATGGGTATAAATGATGACTTTTACCAACTTGGTGGAAACTCCATCTTACTTATAAAATTGTTTTCTTCTTTAAATAAAAAGTATTCTACTGGATTGACTGTTCAGGAACTATTTGACAATCGCACAATAAAAAAGCAAGCTGAGATTTTAGGTAAGAAGTTACAACCTCAGGATGAAAGCGTAAAAGAGCAAGAAGAGATTCATAAAATTACTTTGGGAAGAAGGTAGATTATACAATGATGATATGTGGTTTAAAACTAACACATGACGGCTCTATTGCTGTTATTGAAGATGGGAAATTATTATTTAGTATTGAAATGGAAAAATTAAATAATAATTCTAGATTTATGGGAATAGAAGAAACGTCAATTATTGAAGAAATATTAAATGAGAACAGTGTTAAATTAGATCAGATTGATTATTTTGTTATTGACGGTTGGGGTGGAAATGATCAAGCTGAATTAGCGATTCAGCCTCGTCTTGAAATTGGAGAGGAAAGTAATAAAGTTTACGCAGCGGATTGTGGTAAGAAATACAAATTAGATGTAAATTTTTATGAAGAAAGAAATATGAAATCAAATGTCCTTAAAAAGTTTGAATTTAAGGGATTACTAATTAATAGAAAAGAGTTTTGCTATAGTAGTTATTTACACGTGGCAGGACATATAATGAGTGCTTATTGTACAAGTCCATTTGCAAAAAGAAGCGAAGACTCTTTCATATTAGTTTGGGATGGGGGCATGTATCCTAGACTTTACTATTTTGATGGTCAATCTAAAAAAATTGATAATTTAGGACCACTTTTTTTTATGATTGGTAATACCTATACCATTTTTTCGCAACATTTCGGGCCATACAAAGTACAGGGAAGTTTTGCGAAAGATAGTTTATCTATTGCAGGAAAGGTAATGGCATACATTGCATTGGGAACTGTGAAAGAAGAATTATTTGATATTCTAGAGGATATACATAATGAAAATTATACAACTCCAATGGGTTTTGCGAACATATTAGCAAATAAATTTAAAAAGGAAATTGAAGGGAAAGGTTATAAAGATGAAGACATATTAGCAACTTTCCATTTATATCTTGAAAGAATGCTGATAAGTAAATTATCTAAGAAAATTGAGAGATATCAAAAGAGATGCAGTAATCTTTGTATTGCAGGAGGCTGTGCATTAAATATTAAATGGAATTCGGCAATTCGTAATACGAAAATGTTTGATGAAGTATATGTTTCGCCATTTCCAAATGATTCAGGTAGTGCAATTGGTATGGCCTGTTGCGGCATGATGGAAAAAACAGGAGAGACAAGTTTAGACTGGTCAGTATATATAGGACCACAGATAATTAAAAATGAACCGGTATCAGGATGGAGTCAGAGAATATGTACGGTTGATGAATTGGCAAGTTTACTATATGAAAAAGATGAACCTGTCGTATTTCTAAATGAAAGGGCTGAATTGGGACCAAGAGCTCTAGGAAACAGAAGTATCCTTGCTTCAGCATCTTCAAAGAATATGAAAGATATTTTAAATATGGTGAAAAAAAGAGAAGCCTATAGACCAATCTCTCCTATCTGTATGGAAGCGAGGGCAAAAGATATATTTAGTCCTGGAATTTCAGATCCATATATGCTATTTGACCATATTGTAAAAGGAGAATGGAAAGATAAAGTGCCAGCAATCTGTCATTTAGATGGAACTGCAAGATTACAAACTGTAACAGAAGAACAGAATCCAGTAGTGGCTGAGTTGTTGGAAAAGTATGAAAGATTAAGTTCAATACCGCTTTTATGTAATACCAGTGCAAATTTTAATGGTTCAGGTTTTTTCCCTGATGTTAAATCTGTAACAGAATGGGGACGTGTAAATTATGTTTGGTGTGATAACACGTTATACGAAAAAGATGAAAAAGTAGTATTCGAGAAATAAATACAAAATGCGTCAACCGTAAATGGATAAAATCATTGAGTAAAGGGAGGAAGAGAAATGGACATAGCTATTGTGGGAATTGCTGGTAGGTTTCCTGACGCTGAAAATCTTAGTTATTTATATAATAATTTAAAAGAAGGTAAAGATAGTGTAAGAGAAATATCAAAGAAAAGATTAAAAGATACAGCATTAAATGAAGATAGAAAATACTATATATCAGGTTATTTGGAGAATATTGATAAATTTGATTACAGATTATTTCATATATCAAAAGCAGAAGCAGAGTCTATGTGCCCTGTACAGAGACAATTATTAGAAGTGACATATGAAATATTTGAAAGTTCTGGATATAGTATTGACTTCTATAACAATACAAATACAGCAATTTTTGTAGGAGCAAATACTTCAGATTATTATGAGCATGCAGATAAATTTTCTCCAACATTAGTCAGCGGAAACGCTGATGAGTATATTCCTGCTAAAATAGCACGGTTTTTTAATTTGACTGGTAATGCACAATTAATAAATACAGCCTGCTCATCAAGTTTAGTTGCCATTCATAATGCTTGTAGCGAATTGATTTTGGGATACTCTGACTATGCATTAGTTTGCGGTGCTAACATCTATACTTTTCCATACTCTAAAATTCCATATAACGAAAATGATAAAACGAATTTAAACTCAGCTGATGGTAAATCAAAAGCTTTTTCAGAAGCAGCAAACGGAATGTCTTTTGGTGAAGCAGTAGCTGGAGTTTTATTAAAACCATTAGATAAGGCGATTGAAGACGAGAATATTATTTATGCTGTAATTAAAGGGACAGCTGTAAATAATAATGCGTCAAGATCTGATAGTATTATTGCAGTTGATAGTGTTACACAGTCTGAATTATTAAAACGTGCATGTGAAGTTGCAAAGATAACACCAGTTGATATAGGTTATATAGAGGCTCATGGAGCCGGAACAAAGCTAGGTGATGCTTTAGAAATAGAAGGCATTAACTTGGCATTTCAAGACTATATGACTGAGAAAAAAACATGTCCAATTTCTACAATTAAGTCTAATATTGGGCATACTCGTATGAGTGCAGGCATTTGTGGTTTGGTTAGAGCAGTACTATCGGTTAGAAATAAAGTAATTTTCCCAACTGCTAATTTTAGCACGCCAAGTAATATAATCGATTTTGAAAATTCTGCTGTATATGTAAATACAGATTTTCATGAGTGGAAAATAGAAGATAATAAAAAGAGGTATGCGGCGATTACATCATTAGGTGCAAGCGGCATTAACTGTAGTGTAATTATTACAGAGGCTCCTCTGGTGGAAAGCATTGAAGAAGACAGTGAGAAAGAATATTTGTTAACAGTATCTTCAATAACTGACGATGGATTGATAAGTAATTTAGAGAATATTAAAAAGTATTTACAGGACGAAAAGAGTGGAAGTGTTCGAGATATTTCCTATACATTGTGTTGTGGAAAAAAACATTATGAGAAAAGATTTGCGTTTTGTACAAACAATAAATCGAATATGATTGAGGAAATTGATAAATATTTAGAAAGTAAGCATGAGTACGTTAGCGACAGTCTAAAAAAACTTATATTTGTTTTAAACGATTATAAGAATATAGATGATAACATAATTCAAAAATTTTGTGATATGTACACTACATTTAGGGCAGCATGGGAAGAGTGTAAAATATATTCACAGGATGAAAAAAATAGTAATTTTCGTGTCTTTGCTTTTCAGTATTCCCTATATAAGACTTTAGAGGAGTACGGAATTACAACAAAAAATCTTTTCTGTATCGGTATTGGAGAAATCATTTATGATGTTTTGACTGGAAAAATAAGTTTAATTGATGGTATACAAAGTAGTCTTAATTATCAAGTGGGGCATATTGATTTTCTTAAAGAAGATTTAAACGAAATATTAATTCAAGAGTCAAAAGATGAAAAGGTTGCTTTTATTGAACTTGGACCTAAAAGTGAAATTCAATTAATTCTAAAGGAACTGGAAAAAGAAAATGATAAGGTGTTTGTATATGACTTTACTGAGAGTCTAACGCAAAATGATCCAATTCTTAAAATAATACAAGCATTATATTGTGATATATACAATGTTGATTGGGAAGCATATGGAAAGGTTTGCCATGGAAAACGCATTGAACTTCCATTTTATCAATTGAAAAAGGAAAGATGCTGGCTTCGTGATACGCCAAGAAATATTGGTGAAACATTCTCTTTATGCAATCAAGATAGTATTAAAGTAATTGTTAAAGAAGCTGGGATTACAGAGTTAGAAAAAGACTTAGCTCAGTTATGGGTGGAAACCCTAGAGATATCACAAATATCAATTTATGATGATTTCTTTGAAATGGGTGGAAATTCACTAAAAACCACAAAGATTATTCGAGAAGTTAATAAAAAATACAATATTAAACTAAGCTTTGAAGACCTATTCGATTTTCCAACAGTGCATTCATTCGCAGAGTATATCAATAGCATGTTGCAAGTGGAAGATAAAGTAATGCTATTTTGGAAAAAGGCTTTAAAAGTTGAAGACATCAGCATGGAAGATAACTTTTTTGATTTAGGTGGTCATTCATTAATAGCAAGTCAGGTATTAATGAGTGTAAAGTATGAATTCGGGATTGAATTAAACTTCGAAGATTTATTCTATTATCCTAAATTAAAATCTTTTAGTAATTATGTTCGCAAAAGAATATCAATGTTAGACGAAAAAGAATATGACGAAACGATTGAAGCAATAGAGACGGCTGAGTATTATAATGTTTCTCCAGCACAAAAAAGAATGTTTCTACTCAATGAAATTCAGGGAAATTCAACGAATTATAATGTATCGGGTGCCATTGAGTTACATGGCAAAATAGGTAAAAATAAAATAAATAGTATCTTCAAAGCTCTCATTAACCGCCATGAAAGTTTTAGAACAATTTTTGCGTGGGTGGATGGTGAAATTAAGCAGAAGGTTTTGGATCACGTTGACTTTCAAGTTGAATATGAAACGATTGAAAAAGGAGAACTTGACCAAGTAAAATCATCATTTGTTAGACCATTTCAGCTTGATAAAGCGCCACTAATGCGGGTCAAGGTACTTCAAATAGAAGATGACTATCAGGTTGTACTTTATGACTTCCATCATATTATTATTGATGGAGTATCTATTAGTATTTTGATGACAGAGTTCTCACAGATGTATAGGGATCAAGAATTGAGTTCGTTAGAAATTCAATATAAGGATTATGCTGCTTGGCTCATCAGGGGAATTAATGAAGGAAAATTTAAAAATCAAGAAGAATATTGGTTAAGCAAATTTCAAGATGAACTACCAATTTTAAATCTTCCAACTGATTTTGTACCTCCAGCAATACAGAACTTTCGTGGAAACAGTATTCATTTAGAAATTGATGAAGTGTTAACACAGAAACTATATAAATTAGGTGGGGACACAGAATCCACAGTTTATATGATTTTGCTATCTGTTTTCAATATTCTATTGTCTAAGTATACTGGACAAGAAGATATAGTTATAGGAAGTCCTATTTTTGGAAGAAACCATTTAGGTTTAGATAAAATTATCGGGATGTTTGCTAATACATTAGCTTTTCGTAACTTTCCTGAAGGAGAAAAAGATTACTTAGAATTTTTATCTGAAGTGAAAGAAAATGCTTTAAAAGGTTATGAAAATCAAGATTACCAATTTGATCAATTGATTGAAAAACTAGATTTACAAAGAGACTTTAGTAGAAATCCTCTTTTTGATGTGATGTTCGTATTGCAAAATGAAGGTGAAAGAAACGAATTTGAATTAGACAATTTGAGAATTTCCTTACTCGAAGATCAATCAACGACTTCTAAATTTGATTTACTTTTAAACGCTGTAGAAGAAAGTAATAAAATTTTTTTGACTATAGAATATAATACAGATTTATTTATGGAAGAAACAGTACAGACAATGCTGAACCGTTTTATTACATTAGCAGAAAGTATTGTTACGAACCCGAAAAGCAAGTTGAAAAATCTGTCGATGTTAACATTTGAAGAACAAAATACTTTATTGAACCTTGGCAAAGGGTTTTCTGGAACAAGAGCAGAGAAAACTGTTATA
Source organism: Bacillota bacterium (assembly GCA_023457255.1). Classification (GTDB taxonomy): domain Bacteria; phylum Bacillota; class Clostridia; order Lachnospirales; family Lachnospiraceae; genus Lachnoclostridium. Next base: position 292,275 of record JAEWMB010000026.1, read on the forward strand.
GGCCTATTTGATGAACAAGTGAGAAAAACCCCAGAAAATATTGCGATTTATTATGGAGGGGAAAATTATACATACAGAGAAATCAATCAAAGAGCAAATCAATTATATCATGCTTTTCGATTAAATGGAGTTTGTAGAGGAGATATCGTTGCTCTTTATATGCAACGATTACCAGAAATGATAATCGGATTAATTGCCACATTAAAACTAAATTGCGCTTATCTTGCGGTTGATCCGAATTATCCAGATGAAAGAATTACATTTATGTTAAAGGATAGCCATGCAAAAGCGCTGCTAGTTGATCCTGCTCATAAAGATATAAAGTTCGAATTTGGTGGGAAGGTTATTTTATACGATGAAAATGTGCTACAGGAATTCAGTGATAGTTATCTGCAATATGAAGAAGATGCAGAGCAACTTCTATACTTAGTGTATACATCAGGAACTACTGGATTACCAAAGGCAGTAATGATCACCAATCGTAATTTGGTTAATTTGATTTTACATGAATATGAAAATACAGACATTGATTTTACTTCTAATGTATTACAGTTTACCACGATGAGTTTTGATGTTTGCTATCAAGAAATCTTTACAACCCTATTATGTGGAGGAAAACTATGCATTATTGATGACGAGGATAAAATAGATGTTTATAGTTTATGCCGATTTATTCGTGACAACAACATCGAAGTTAGCTTTTTACCAACAGCATACTTTAAGAATATAGTATCCAATGAAGAATATGTTCAATGCCTACCTGGTAACTTAAAACATATTATATGTGCTGGTGAAAAAATGGTTTTAACTGAAACACTTCATGAGCATCTAAAAAATACAGGATTAAAAATACATAATCATTATGGACCAGCTGAGACACATGTAGTTACGACCTATACGCTAGATCATCATAACTTTTCACACATTCCGCCAATAGGGAAGCCAATAAAAAATAATGCTATTTATATAATGGATAAGTATTATAATATTCAACCAATAGGAGTTGCAGGGGAACTATTTGTAGTGGGTGATAATGTTGGAAAGGGCTATTTAAATCAAGACCAACTTACAGAAGAACGATTTTTACCAAAACCAGAATATCTTAATTGTGTTGTTGCATATGGAAATAAAATGTATCGAACAGGTGATATTGCGAGATATTTACCGGATGGAAATATTGAGTACATTACAAGAATGGACGAGCAGGTGAAGATTCGAGGCTATCGTGTTGAAGTAGGCGAAGTTGAGAAAGTAATACTTGATTATACAGGAATTATAGAAGTAACAGTAAGCGTACAGGAAGATAAAAGCCAGAATAAATTTTTATGTGCTTATCTTAGAGCAGATAAAAAAATTGAAATCTCTGATGTAAAAAATTATTTAAAAACAAGATTACCTGACTATATGGTACCAGCTCATTTTGTTCAAATTGTTAAGTTTAAGCTGACGAATAACGGAAAAATAGATAAAAGAGCTTTACCTAGTGTTGATGAGGTAATTAATAATAGACAAATCATACTACCATGCAATCAGGAAGAAAGTAAATTGGTAGAAATTTGGGCTCGAGTTTTAGATTTAAAAGAAATAAGTGTAGTAGAAAAGTTTTTCGATTTAGGGGGTAATTCTTTAAAATCATTATCTTTGATATCTGAGATAAAGAAAGCATTTAATATTGAAATAAACATTCGCCAAATTTTTGAATTGCAAACAATTGAGCAACAAGCAACTTATATCAAAGGGCAACAGAATAAAGAAATATCAGTCTTTCCAGTGGCTGCAAAGAAAGATTACTATCCTTTAACCTATGCACAGAAGAGAATGTATATTTTAAGTCAGAAAAAAGAAATTGGCACAAGCTATAATATGACCAGTACGATAAAGGTAACAGGAAGCTTGAATTTAGAGAGAACGATTGAATGTTTCAAAGAGATTATTCAGAGGCACGAAATTTTAAGAACCTCTTTTGCAACTGTCGATGGGAAAGTGATGCAAAAGATTGAAGATTATGTTCCTTTTTCCATTGAATATGAAACTGTGAAAGAAGAAGTTGCTAGTAGAATAACTATGTTCATCAAAGAATTTGAATTGACTAAAGCACCGTTATTCCGCGTAAAACTTATGAAAACCAATCAGGAAGAACATATACTTGTTGTTGATATGCATCACATAATTTTTGATGGTTGTTCTATTAAAATTTTAATAGACGAGTTTAAAAAGTTATACATGGGAGAAACTTTACAACCAGTTGAATTTCAATATAGAGATTACTCAGAATGGCAGATAAGCCAATTCATGGGTGGATCGAAACAAGAAAAATACTGGTTAGATATATATAAGACACCTACGCCTGTATTAGATATACCAACAGATTATCCTCGCGCAACAGTACAGAAATATGAGGGAGCATCTTATAGCTTTGAAATTTCAGAAGAAGTTACTAATCGCTTGAGAAATATATCTAGCGAACACAATACAACGATGTTTATGAACTTAATTGCGATATATAATATTTTTCTTGCAAAATTAACAGGCCAGGAAGACATTGTTGTTGGATTGCCTATAGCAGGAAGAAATAGAAATGAAACACAAAAAATCATGGGTCTATTCTTAAATACATTGGCATTACGAAACAAACCTGAAAAAGATAAGAGTTTCCTTTCCTTCTTGGGCGAAGTTCGTGAAAATGCATTACGAGCATATGAAAATGAGGACTATCCATTTGAGATGTTACTAGAAAAATTGACATGGAGAAGCAACAGTAATAGAACTCCATTATTTGATACAGTATTTAATATGCAAGATGTATCCTTGCTCAATAATGAAGTTTCATATAATGACGCTGTCCTAAAATTTGACGTGTTCGACTTTGAAAGAAATAGAACTACATTTGATCTCGTATTCTTCCTATATGAATATAATGATAAAATGATTTTCAATTGTGATTATAGCACAGCATTATTTAGTAAAGAAACTATAGTTTATTTTATGAATGAGTATTTGAGGCTTATAGAAGAAATCTCATTACAGCCAATGAAATGTATTGGAGACTTCTATGCGTTTGGAACAAACTTACTCAGAGAGAAGAAAAATGCAGTTAATCCTTCTAATGAGTTTGAAGAATTTAAAAATGAAGAACGAAAATTAAATATTATTGAAGTATTCGAGATGCAAGTTGAAAGAAATGGAAGTAATATAGCAGTACAAATGGAGCAAGATTGTTTAACTTATGATGAGCTGAATCATTCTGCAAACCAGATTGCCAGAAGCATATTGAAGGATTTTGAAGAAACCCAGTTTGAAGGAAAGAATGTTGCTATTTTATTTGAACATGGTATTCAGATGATTGAAGCAATGTTGGGTATTTTGAAGGTAGGAAAGACATATGTGCCAATGGATAATTCCTATCCGATTGCTCGACTAAAATACATCTTAAACGATAGTGGTGCTCGTTTAATCGTAACAAATGAGAGAAATCAAGCATTAGCGGAAGAATTAGCGTACGATTCAGATATTCAAGTAATCTGTCTTGATAAAATTGATCAATCAATAAGTAAAGAAAACTTGAACTTCTCGATAAACCAAGATTTAACTGCGTTTATCATTTACACATCAGGTTCATCAGGTAGTCCTAAGGGAGTGATGCATAGTCATAAAGGAACCGTTAACTTTATTGGTAGTTATATTAATGAATTGCATTTTAATGAGACGGATAGAGTGGCGCTATTTACATCTTATAGTCATGCAGTAGCAATAATAGATATTTTTGCAGCCTTATTCAGAGGTGCCTGTGTACTGCCTTATGATCTAAAAGATTTAGAAAAAATGGAGAAAATGGCATATTGGATTAAGTCAGAAAAGATTACGATTTATCATTCCATACCACAATTATTCCGTAATTGCATGAGGAGACTTGAGGAGAATGAAAAAATATCAAGTATCAGGTTAGTATTGCTTGGTGGTGAAGCGGTATTTGATACAGATATTGAGTTATTTAAGAAACATTTTACAAATCATTGCTATTTGGCTAATGTTCTAGGTGCTTCTGAAGTTTTAGTAGGAACGATCTACTTTCTGAATACAGAAAGCATGGATTATGGTTATACTATCCCAGTAGGGTATGATGTAGAAGGTGTAAAAGTTTACATATTAGATAAAGTGGATAAAGAAGCTTTTGCATACCAAACGGGAGAGATTGTATACAAGTCTAGGTTTTTAGCACAAGGATATTGGAACAAAGAGGATAAGAAAAAAGCCGCATTTACAGTTGACCCAATAGATAAAGAAGGTATTATTTATCGAAGTGGCGACTTAGGAAGAAGAATTTCTAATGGGGCAATAGAATATTTGGGAAGAAAAGATTATCAAATTAAAATTCGTGGCTATCGTATCGAGATTGGTGAAGTTGAAAGCTGCATACATAAATTGCAAGATGTTCAAGAGACTGTAGTAATTGCTAGAGAACATGAAAATAAGGAAAAATATTTGTGTGCATATTTTACAGCTGGTAAGACAATTCATGAAGATTACTTTAGAAAGCACCTTGCGAGTGAATTGCCAAGCTATATGATTCCTCAATATTTTATACAAATTGATGCAATGCCATGTACACCTAATGGGAAAATTGACAGGAATGCATTATATGACATTATGCTAAAGAAGCAAGAAAAAGAAGAAGAAACACAATCTGCGGATAGTACAGAAAGTAAACTCATGGAATTGTGTGGGAATTTACTGGGTGTGGAGAACATTTCATTAAATGACAGTTTTTTTGACATAGGAGGACATTCGTTATCAGCAGTTGATTTAACTGAAATAATTTGTGATACATTTAAAGTTGACATTTCATTACGTCAAATATATGAATTAAAATCACTAAAAGAATTAGTGGAGTTCATTGATAAACTGAAAAGCAATGAGTGAAATAGTGATTGGAGGAAATACGTTGAATGATAAAGTGATTCAGGAAAAAAAAGAATATTATTCTCTTAGTCATCCTCAGTATAGAATTTGGACTACAGAACAAATTTTCAGGGGGTATGCTGTTAACAATCTTGGCGGTCTAGTATTTATTGATGGAGATATTAATTATGAAAAATTAAAACAAATGATAAAACTCCTTATAAGGAATAATGTTTCACTCAATTTAAGATTTTCAGAACAAAATACTGAGCCAAAACAATACCTATTTTATGATGAAACATATAATGTGAGTTATAAAGATGTAAGCATGTATAGGAATCCTCAAAATGAGATGCGTGAACGGACGAAAGAAAGTATGAAAAAAGTGTTCCATATTATGAATTCCAATTTATACGAATTTCACCTGTACAAATTGAGTGACAGTAAATGTGCAATTTTTGCAAAGTTCCATCATTTAATTTGTGATGGATGGTCAATTAATATTTTTTCACAGCAATTGGAGCATATTTATGAAATGTTGATGGATAATCAGGAGGTTTCTGTAAATTCATACTCTTATTTAAACTATTTGCATAAAGAAGAAAACTATTGCAATTCAAAACGTTTTGTTAGTGATAAGGAATTCTGGAACAGGAAGTATCAAGCGATACCGGAGTCTTTGCAGTCCGTACAAAATGATATATTATGTGAAAGTAATAGAATTATGTTTTGTTTAACTGGTAAGGAAACCAAATTAATTCATCAGTTTATGGCAGAAAATAATATATCGTTGAACACATTAAGCATCGCCTGTATGGCACTGTACCTCAAAAAGACTATAAATACACGGGATATAACAATAGGAATTCCGGTTTATAATCGTTCTGGAAAGATGAAATACTCTGTTGGAATGTTTACAAGTACCGTACCATTAAGATTATATATTGAAAAAGGCATGAAGTTAGTAGACTTTATATCTTATGTAGACAAGCAGCTGAAGGAATGCCTTTACCATAGTATGTATCCTTACAATCTTCTTATTAAAGATATTAAGGAAAGAGGAGAAAACTGTAATCATTTATATAATATTTCTGTCAATTATTATAATACAAAATTAACACATGGATTATTTGGAAACCATGTTACTTTTGAGGAATTACAGAGCGGTGATTTGGCATTTGAATTACAATTAGTTATTAATGAATGGGATGAAGAAAATAAAATAACCTTATCATTTGATTATAGAGTTAGTCAATTTAGCTCTGAAAAAATAAATAGGATGTATAAGGCGATTCATCATTTATTGTGTTCCTTACATAAAAATTCTCATAAGTACCTTGAAGATATTAGCCTTTTTTCTGAGATAGAACAAGATAAATTACTGTATCAATTTAATGATACAGCGGCAGTTTATCCAAAAGAAAAGATGATAATGGATATTATCAAGGAAAAGATGGTTGAGCAACCTACAAAGATAGCACTTGAAAAAGATGGGCAGGTTATAACTTATAGTGAGTTACACCAAAAAGTAAATTCACTTGCATATCATTTGAGAAACAAAGGTATCCAAAGAAATGATAGAGTCTGCCTCATTACTAGCCATTCATTTGAGACGATTATTGGTATATTAGCTATTCTGAAGGCAGGAGGAACTTATATACCAATTGATGAACATTATCCGATTCAGCGTATTGCGGCAGTGATAGAAGACTCCCACGCAAAAATGATCCTTACCAATCTGGATCATATTCAAGCAGACAAATTTGATATTGAAGTAATGAATCTGTTAGCTTACGAATTTAACAAAGAAGCGGATATGCTAACTTGTATCAGCGCACCAGATGATATTGCATATATCATATATACATCCGGCTCAACTGGAAAACCCAAAGGGGTAATGATTAGCCATAGAGCTTTAGTGAACTACATTTGGTGGGCGAAAAAAGTTTATGGGATTGGAAATGATGATGCTTTTGCGTTATATTCTTCGGTATCATTTGATTTAACAGTTACATCTATCTTTACACCATTAGTTGCGGGAATCAAGATGGTTATTTATGATTCGAATGATTCAGAGTTCGTATTGTATAGAATCTTAAGAGAAAATAAAGTAACCATTATAAAGCTTACACCAGCACACTTATCCTTACTCACAGAATATGAGTATCATGACTCAAAAGTAAGAGTATTAATTGTGGGTGGTGATAACTTAAAGGTTAGTTTATCTAAGAAAATTCAGGATAATTTTGGATCTGAATTATTAATATATAATGAATATGGACCAACAGAAGCAACAGTCGGATGTATGATTCATAAATATGATGTAAAAAAAGATACTGGGGCTTCGGTACCGATTGGTATTCCAGCACATAATGTACAGCTTTACATTTTAGATGAAAATTTAAAGCTTTCTCATTATGACAGTGTAGGAGAATTATACATAAGTGGTGATGGGGTTGCAGCAGGTTATGTGAATTTGGAGCAGCTAACAAAAGATAAATTTATTCAAAATCCATTCATACCAAATCAGGTAATGTATAGAACGGGCGATTTATGCCGATATAGGGAGGATGGATTAATAGAGTATATTGGGCGAATTGATAACCAAATAAAAATCAACGGTTTTCGAATTGAATTAAATGAGATAGAACATTGCCTCACTCAAATTGATGGAATCAAAGATGCAGTGGTATTAACCAGCAAAACAAAGAAAGGTGTTAATTTCCTTTGCGCATATTTGATATTGTCAAAAAAGTTGGATGAAGATGTTATAAAAAGACATTTACGTGATGTAATGCCTGAATATATGCTTCCAAAAGCATATATTTATATGAAAAAATTCCCGTTTAATTCAAACGGAAAAATTGATATAGGAAAATTTCCTATATATGAAGATAAAGAAGAGGATATTGTTGTACAAGCAGAAACACAAATGGAAAAGGTGTTAATATCCGTGGTACAGCAAGTATTAGAAACAGAAAACATTGGTATAAACCAAAATTATTTCAATAAAGGTGGAGATTCGATTAAAGCAATACAGACTGTAACCAGATTAAGAGAAATGGGTTATGAGTTAAAGGTAAGGGACATATTAACAAATCCTATTATAAGAGATATTGCAAAGTGTATAAAACCTACAAATGAAAAGAAAAGTATTAACCAAGAGAAAGAAGAAGGTGAGATACCATTTACCCCTATTATTCAATGGTTTCTAGAAGAACAGGATATTATAAATAAAAATTACTGGAACCAGTCTGTTTTACTAGAATTAGACAATGTTGTCAGCTATGAAATGATAGAAGTGGCTATAACGGTATTAATACAACATCACGATATCTTGCGCCTATGTTTTGATAGTAAAGAGAATCGAATTTTCTACAAGAATGAATATTATGATTCTGTTAAAGCAGTTTTCCGAAAGAATCTTCAATGCAATAGTAAGGAAGAGATTCAAGAAAAATTAATTGAGTTATGTGAAGAATTTAAGTCAACAATAGACTTGGAAAATGATATTTGTTTTAAAGCCCTGTGGATAGATTTGGAACAGGGAAATAATCAGTTATTGATTACCGCAAATCATTTATTGGTTGATGGTGTATCTTGGAGAATCTTGATTGAAGATTTAACTAGATTACTAATGCAACAGAGCAGAAATGAAAGCATGAATTTACCTGCAAAGACCAGCTCTTATAAGAATTGGGCAGAGCACTTAAAAGTTAATGTAGCAAATTATGTACCTAAACAATTTGATTTTTGGAACGCATGCGATAATGTCATTACATCATATACACAGCAAGAGAAGCATCACTGGTCGATGTTAGAAAAAACTATGAGTGGAGAAGTTACAAGGCAGATATTATTGTTTAACGCTCATGATGTTCGCATAGAACAAGATGAGATACTTTTGATAGCTTTAGGTCTAGCCTTACAGGAAATCTACGCTATGGAAGAAAAAGTTGTGATAGACGTAGAGGGACATGGAAGAGAAGAAATATTTGATGATATTGATCTAACAAGAACGGTTGGTTGGTTCACCATTCATTATCCTGTAATGATGACGTTATCACAAAGTGATTTAAAAGATAGAATTATTTTGCTAAAAGAAGAAATTCGCAGAAGTAAAAAGCATGCATTTGAATATTCCATCTTAAAATTCAATCGCAAATTGGATGATAATGGAAATAGAAAAATTCGCTTCAATTACATGGGTAATATGAGCAATGGCTTAAAAGAGGATATGTTTACACTTTCCAAGTACAAGCACGGTAAAGAATACTGTTCATCAAATGGAATTGGCTGCTCATTAGAGATCAATGCAATGATAGTAAATAAAAAATTAGCAATACAAGTTCATTATAATGATTTCATAATTTCACCAGAAGAAGCACAAGAACTCGCTGACACATTTTTTAATAAAATTCATGATGTTTTAGAAGTTACTTCTGGCGAAAAAGCAAGTATAAGTTCGCCATCTGACTATGAGGAAGTTAGCCTATCAATGGATGAATTTGATATGCTATTTCAATAAGATTGGAGGGAGACAAGATTGACGCTTCAAGAATAGACGATTATATGAATAAGGTTCTTAAACACAATAAAATTCCTGGTTGCTATTTATTTACAATGCATAAGGGGCAAATTGTATGTGATAAGGGATATGGGATCTCGGATCATAGTTCTAAGAAAAAAGTAACTCAAGAAACCTATTTCCAATTGGGGTCTACAAGTAAAGCATTTACTGCACTAGCAATTTTACAAATGGAGATGCTTCAAAAATTAAGTAGAAGGGATTTGGTAAGTAAGTATATTCCATGGTTCAACGTTTATTATAAAAAGGAAGAAGTGGAAATAACAATTGAAAATTTACTCTATCATACAAGTGGAATTCCAACAAAAACGATTGCAGACATACCAAGTGCTTTTGGAAACGATGCTTTAGAACAAACAGTTCGTGTCTTAGTGGGACAAAATCTAGTATGTCGACCTGGGACAAAATTTTTATATGCAACTATCAATTATGATATATTGGGTTACATTATTGAAGTAATTACAAATGATAGTTTTGAAAAATATATAAAAAAAGAAATATTTGATTCTATAGGACTAAATCAAGAAGGTGTAGGATTTACATATTTTCCAAGGGATAAGATAGCAAAGGGATATAAAAAAGAGTTTTTACATCATGTAGAATATGCCGCTCCTATATATAAGGGGAATGTGCCCAGCGGTTACATATATTTGAATGGAATAGATATGAGTAAGTGGATTCAATTTCAATTACATCCTAATAAAACGTGGAGCAATCTAATTGAAGAATCACATAAATTACATGAGAATGCATTAATAAAAAAAGGGGCATATTATGCAGCAGGATGGCAGGTAGAACCTGAAAAAGATATCATAAGTCATTTGGGTAGAAACCCAAACTATGTATCATGTATCTATTTAAAGCCAAAAGAAAACACGGGAGTAGCGGTAATGACCAATACTTCCTTAACGTATGCAAAAGATATTGGTGATCAAGTACTGCGTATTTTGGATGGCAAAAGATCAAAATACATATTTTATAATAACATGGTATTAATGGATATTGCATTTACAATACTGGCACTTTCTTTTGCAGGATACACTGTATTTACGCTTTTTACATTAGCGAAAGCTATCATGCAGACTTGGTGCAACAGTGAATATATTTTTAAATTAATTGTAAGCTGCGTTGGCATTTCAGCTAGTTACTATTGTGTAAAGAAGCTAGCTGATAAAAATAAAGGAATTATCAAAATAAAAGACTTTATTAAAGTTTGGGCACCTAAAAGTGTTTATTCATCATTTTTGATGTTTTTCATATGTGTATGGCTTACCTTGCTGTTCTTAATAATAGAGTAGTAAGATTTTTGTTAGCTGATGCGCATAAATACCGTTAGGAAGGGAAAAAGTGATTTCAGTTTATCGTTATCACCTAAAGAACATATGAGTGGAAAAGAATTAAGACTTAAAAGAATAATGGATACAAGGAGTAATAGAACAATAATTATTCCAGTAGATCATGGCGCGACACTTGGACCAGTAGATCACATTAATAATATCAGTCGATTTCTTTGCGATTTAGATGATGAATATGTGAATGGTGTTGTTGTATGTAAAGGACAGATGGTAAATAGGGAGATTATTGACAATTGCCGCATCCCCAAGATAGTTCATCTAAGCAATGCTCCTATGATTTCCTCTCAAGCAGATTACAAAATATTGGTTGGGAGCGTGGAGAACGCCATTACACTTGGTGCAGATGCAATATCGGTTCATGTGAACATTGGCGATGAGTATGATTCGCAAATGCTAAGAGACTTTGGAAAAGTATCAGATGATTGTTTTAAGTGGGGAATGCCACTACTTGCAATGATGTATGCGAAGAAAAATCATTGCAATGATACAAAAACTCAGACAATTAAACTATTGACTAGAATGGCACAGGAAATGGGAGCGGATATTGTTAAAGTAAATTATACAGGTAGCGTGGAAACCTTTCATGAAGTAGTGGAAGGGTGTTCGATTCCTGTGATTATTGCAGGTGGAGATTATAGTGATGAAAATCATGCTATTGAAACAGCACGTGATGCGATTAAGGCGGGAGCTTCAGGAATCGCTTATGGAAGAAATATTTTTCAAAACAACAATTACAAGGAGCTAATAAAGAAACTATCATCTATCGTTCATTTTGGTAATTGATAAGAAACTATGAAAGAAAGAGGAAACAATATGGTAAAAGAATTATGGCTTGATGCAAGGAATTTAAAAACGAAAGGTCAGAGCATTGTAACAGATTCAATTAATCGTGGGTATACAACAATTATATTAAATGGAAATGACTTGGAGAAAATACATACTTCAAAGGCTACCCAAAGGGCAGTTTATATCAGCCAGAAGGAAGATATTGAAAAGTATAGTAGTGCAGATATTTTAATTACAGATAATCTTGATTTAGAAGATGCAATTATTAAAGCCGGAAAAAAAGCAGCACTACATCTTCAGATTAATGATAGGGAAAGTATGGAAGTGGCAGCAAATATCAACATTAATATTCAATATCTAATAGTTGAATTTAAAGATGTTACCAATATACCACTTGAAATGATATTAGCAAAATCACAGTATCATGATATTAAGGTATTGAAATATGTAACAGATATTTCTGATGCAAGTATTGCTATGGGTGTCATGGAAAGTGGAGCTGATGGAGTAGTACTCAATTCAAAATGCATAGAAGAAATATCATTGCTGAGTGAAGCTGTACAAAAAAGAGAGAAAGGAAAATTAAATCTAGTACCATGTGAAATCGTAGATATCAAGCATCTGGAAATGGGGGCAAGAGCATGCATTGATACAACAAGTCTTTTATCCGAACGAGAAGGAATGATTGTAGGATGTACATCAGGAGGGGGGCTCTTAGTCTGCTCAGAGGTTCATTATTTACCATATATGGAAACAAGACCATTTCGTGTAAATGCTGGATGCATTTCTTCATATGTATGGGCAACAGATAACAAGACGGAGTATATAGCAAATCTCGAAGCGGGAAGTCGTTTAATTGTTGCTGATTTAGATGGAAATACTAGAGTTGTGAATGTTGCGCGTTTAAAAACAGAAATCAGACCTTTAATTTTAATTAAAGCAGAATATCAAGGACAAAAAATAAACTGTATTATGCAAGATGACTGGCATATGAGAGTATATTCCGCAGATGGAAAAGTGGTTAATATTACAGATTTGAAAAAGGGTGATTTGGTTTTAGGATATGCTTGCGAAAGTGGTAGGCATGTAGGAATTAAGATTAATGAGACAATTTTAGAAAGCTGATTATGAAAATATATATATTTATATATTTAGATAAAAACAACAAGGAGGAATAATATGGAAAGATTACCAGTTATTGTGTGTGGTGAAGTTATTGAATGTGACGAAACAAGAGAAACCATTGTATTTGAGTATGAGAATGGGTTTAAGGTAGCATTACCAAAACTTAATGAACAGGACATTGAAAAAGTCCTGAAATCAAGATTAAAAACAGGACTTCATAAAACTAATATTGATGAGATATCACATGTGTTTCAAGATGTAGCATTTTCATGGCAGAGCAAAAAATGCGAAACAAGAGATAGAGCAATTGAATTATGCTCTAAAATTACGGGTTTCCCACACAGCCTAGTTTTAAAAGATTATATTCTATTTACTCAACTATTCACTGAACGTGGAGAATTATACGATCAATTGGATTCGGATTTGGGAAATTATCAAGTTTTAGATACATGGCTTCCAAATAAGGACTGCTTTATTCATGCACAGCCATATGGAATCGTAACTAATATTTTAGTTGGAAATATTCCAATAGTATCTGTTTTTGGTGTCTACAGGAGTTTAGTAGTGAAAAATAATACAATATGTAAAATACCAAAAAGTGATCCTGCTGGTGCAATTATGTTTGGATTAGAATTGATTAAAAAATATCCAAATCATCCAATCACAAAGAGTCTTACAGTTGCTTACTGGGATAGAGATTCTGTTGAGGAACAAATGATTATTAACGGCTCAGACGTTATGTGTTTATGGGGTGGAGCAGATTCCTTGTCGAGTCTGAAGAAGAAAATACCAAGTGGTGTTAAGATTATTGAATTTGGACCAAAGAGAAGTATGTCTATCGTTGATTTAGACCAGAAATTAAGTGATGACACTCTTGAAGATATTGCATACAGAGTTGCAGAGGATTTTAGCGTTTATAATCAGGAAGCTTGCTTATCTCCGCAAGATTTATACTTAAAGTGTAGTGATGAGCGAGTATTTAATGAATTTATTGAAAATCTTGTGAAGGCATTTGATTTTGAGTTAGTTAAGTTCCCTAAGGAACAGATTCCGATTGATACGGCAGCACATGTTTTATTGACAAGAAAAGAAAGTATATTTAATGGAAATAAGATTATTGCAACAGAAGATAATGGATGGACAATCATCTTTAATGACGAAAAAGTGGATAACCATCCATTATGCAGAACAATGTTCTTACATAGAATTGATACATTAGATAATATTGCAGATGAAGTAAATAAGCAAACTCAGACAGTTACACTTTATCCTTGGGAATTACAAGAGAAATATCGTGATGAACTTACTTTAAATGGTGTGGATAGAATTGTCGGTATTGGTTTATCTGGAACACCAAGAACTGGTTTTACTCATGATGCTTATAAGCCATTTAGTGAAATGGTTCGCTGGGTTAATTCAGAAAAGGATGTTCATTACAGTGGAAAATATTTATCAATTGATAAGAAAGTATACGCAAATTTGGTTAAGACAATGTACCAACCATTTCATTATTAAGCGGAGGGAATAATTTTATGAATAAAATTGAGATATTTGAAAATGTTGACAACTTTTTTCCGAATAAAGAGAAACGTGACTCGTTAGGACATCAAATAATAAGTGAAGCCTTTGTTTATCAATATGAAAACAACGAAAGTTATCGAAAGTTCTGTGAAGCTCAGGGCGTTACACCCAAGGACGTAAAAGAGGATTTAAGAAAGATACCATTGTTACCAAGTACATTATTTAAAAAATACAGCATTCGTACGAATACAGGTTCACGTACAGTAAGAGAATGCTATAGTAGTGGCACTCAAGGTTCCTTAAGTACCATTGAAAGAGATGAAGTAACATTAGAAAACTTTTTTAAATCTGTTCAGACAACTATAACTGGTGTATTTAAATGCACAGAATATACGGTTTTGAATTTAGGACCATCGGAAGAACAGGCTAAAAATGTATGGTTTGCATATGTAATGTCATCTATTCGTAATTTACTTCCTACGAAAAACTATATTAAAGATGGTGTATTTTTGTGTTCTGATCTTGTAAATGATATTAAAGAATTAACTACACAAAATACAAAATTAATTATCATTGGTGCTCCTATGTTATTTGTTGAGTTATTTGATTTTATGGATAAAAACAATATTACACTTGAATTAAAAGAGCCAATTACTGTAACTGCTGGTGGATGGAAAAAGAGTATGAAAAAGGCAGTAACTAAGCAAATCTTTAATCAAATGTGCATCGAGCATTTAAAAGGACTTCAAGAAGCAAATATTAGAGATGTATTTAACATGGTTGAACTAAATACCGTTTTACCAGAATGCGAATGCGGAAATAAACATATCCCGGTATGGTTAGATATATATGCAATCGATATGAAAACATACCAAGCTGCAGAAGATGGTGAAATTGGCTTATTAGGTTTTGTAGATTCATCTGCACAGAGCTACCCATCATTTATTATGTCAGGTGATTTGGGAAGAATATCACATGTGGATAATTGTCCTTGTGGTAAAAGTGGTAAATGTGTAGAAATTGTTCGTCGAATTAATACAATAGAATCTCGTGGTTGTGCACTTAAAATTCAAGGAAGTGTAAAAGAAGTACAATAGAAAAAGGAGATTAAGGATGAATCGAATAAGAAAATTTTTTGGAATCTTACTGTGCTTAACCATTGCTATTAGCTACACAGCATGCAAATCAGATATTAGTAAAGAAACTGCATCAACTGGCAATAACAATTTGCATATTCAGTTAAATACTGGTGTGGACACATTGGATTGTCAGTTGGCAGTTTATGATACTTCATTTGAAGTATTGGCAAATACGAATGAAGGATTAATGTGTATGGGGTCAGATGGACAGCCTGAAAATGGTATGGCAGAAAGCTACACAGTCTCAGATGATGGATTAACTTATCAATTTAAATTAAGAGATGCTTATTGGTCAAATGGTAATAAAGTGACTGCAAATGATTTTGTTTACGGCTGGTTAAGAACTCTTTCTGCAGATACAGCAGCAGAATATGAATATCTTATGGGTGCTTATATTAAAAATGGAGATGCTTATTTTAATGGAGATTGCAGCGCAGAAGAGGTAGGGTTAAAAGCTTTAGATGATACTACACTCCAAGTGACATTAGAATCTCCATGTACCTATTTCCTATCGCTACTATATCTTCCTGTTTACTATCCGCTAAATCATGAATTTTATGAGAGCTGTGGAGGCTCTTATGCTACTAGCCCAGATACCTTGTTATCTAATGGACCATTCAAAGTGGCATCCTATAGTGCAGTAACAACTAACATCGAACTTGTTAAGAATGATAAATATTGGAATACCGATTCTATTGAACTTGATACAATTACATTCCAAGTGATTGAGGATAGTCAACAAGCTTTGTTAGCGTATAAAAATAATCAATTAGACTTAGTGAGTTTATCTGGTGATCAAGTTGATTTATATAAAGGTAATAAAGAATATCATAGTGTATCTTCGGCAATTTTATGGTATATAAGTCCAAATATATCTGGAAATAAAGAATTGCAGAATCTGAATTTAAGAAAAGCACTAGCATTAAGTTATGATAGAGACGCTGTTGCCAATAATATTTTGAGAAATGGTTCTATTAGTGCTAATTACATTGTTCCAAATGGTTTAACAATTAATGAAGAAGGAAAAGATTATCGTGATTGCCAAAGCGAATATGAAGCTCCAGATAAAGCAGCTGCAGCTGCTTATTGGAAAAAGGCGAAAGAAGAGTTAGGTATTGATTCTTTGAAATTGACCTTAGTTTATGATGCAGAAGAGAATCCAATCAATGTTGCCGCATTTCTAAAAGAGGAAATGGAAAAAGCATTAGATGGTTTGACAATCGAGTTAAAACAAATGCCTAAAGAAAGTCGTGTTGATACAATGATGTCAGGTGATTTTGATTTAGGGATCACTCGTTGGGGACCAGATTATGGAGACCCTACAACATTTCTTGATGTATGGCGTTCTGATAATGCTTGTAACTTTGGTAAATGGAGTAATAAAGATTATGATGCTATCATGGACAAATGCGCTTCAGGTGAATATTTTGTAGATAAAGAAGCTCGCTGGAGTGCTTTATTAGAAGCAGAAGCCTATATTATGAATGATTATGCAGCATTCCCAATTTATCAAGAAGGTAGTGCGGTGCTAATGAAGAGCACAGTACATAACGTAGAATTTCATTCCTACGCATTTAATCGAATCTATAAAAATGCAACGGTTGACTAAGTTCTGATGGTCTAACTAGATTTACATATGCATAAATAGTGTGTGAAGTTTTTAATAAATTTTACACACTATTTATGTAAAGGAAAAATTGAAACAGGTTATACAAAAAATGAAAGGGGATGCGATATGAAAAGTTATATCAGGAAAAGGTTGTTGATTTCTGTTTTTACAATTTTTGCAATTACATTAATACTATTTATACTTTTACATATAATGCCGGGGACACCTTTTAATGATGAAAAACTAACATATGATCAGAAGGAAATATTTTTCAGAAAATATGGATTAGATAAACCAATCTATACTCAATTTTTTATTTATATCAAAAATATCTTGCATGGTGATTTTGGTACTTCCTATAGCGTTTCAAAAAATACTTCTATAAGCATACTCTTAAAAACATGTTTGCCAACAAGTTTTGCAATTGGACTACAAGCTGTTGTTATTGGTACTTTAATTGGAGTTGCAATAGGAATCCTAGTAGCATTAAATAAAAAGTCTGTGTGGAATACGGTCGCGACAATTATTGCAGTGCTAGGCGTTTCTATTCCTTCCTATGTATTTGCTTTATTTTTTAGCTACATGTTTGGATATAAAGCGAAAATATTTCCTTTGTTTTATCAAACAAATAATATGTTTATGTCTACTGTACTTCCTGTGATATCTTTATCCATTTATGTAGCAGCTTTTATGATACGTTTTACTAGAAATACAATGTTAGAAATATTGGATAGTGAATATATACTTTTTGCAAAAAGCAAAGGATTACCAAAAAGAAAGATCATTATGAATCATACTTTACGTAATGCATTAATTCCAATTGTTACGGTTATTGGACCTTTGCTGGTATGGCTAATGTCTGGTTCAGTAATCATAGAAAATATCTTTGCAATTCCAGGAATTGGGAAACTACTTGTTACAGCTATTCAGTCTAATGATTACAATGTCATTATTGCAATTTGTTTAATCTATAGTGTGATGTATATTTTAGCTATGATTATAATTGATTTGCTTTATATCGTTATAGACCCTCGAATTAGGATTGTAAAGGTGGTTGAAAATTGAATAATTCAAAAATTGATTATGAAAATGTAGAATATTTGACAGACGATTTTGAGTTCGCTCCAGCCCATACAAATAACAATAGAATCGATATGGAGTATGAAGGCTATTGGAAGGGAGTTTTAAAACGCTTTCTTACACGAAAAAGGACAATTTTTGCACTAATTACGATTATTCTAATTAGTCTCTTAGCAATCGTTGGGCCTATAATCAGTGGTTATTCATATAGTGAGCAGAATATTGAACTACAAAATATGCCACCAAGAATCCCAGGAATTGAAAAAATAAAGATTTTTGATGGGACAGAAAATAATGTAAATAAATACAAAACAAATAGTGATTATGAGAATGAATACTATTGGTTTGGTAGCGATAATTTAGGAAGAGATATTTGGACTAGAGTTTGGACAGGAACAAGGATAAGTTTATATATTGTTATCATAGCAGTATTCATGGATTTATGTATCGGTATGGGCTATGGATTAATATCTGGTTATTTTGGTGGTAAATTGGATTTTGCAATGCAAAGGTTTGTAGAAATCATTAATTCTATTCCAACATTAGTTGTAATAACACTTCTTCTTGTTGTATTAAAACCTGGTCTTTCTACTATAACGTTAGCTTTAATGATAACAGGATGGATTGGAATGAGTCGTGTAGCTCGAGCTCAAGTAATAAAAAACAAAGATTTAGAATATGTTTTAGCAGTTAAAACCCTTGGAGTGGGGAGATTTTCTATCATATTTAGAGAAATATTACCGAATGTAATCGGCCAACTTATAACAAATACGATATTTTCAATTTCAGATGCCATTTTTACGGAAGCGTTTTTAAGTTTTGTTGGTTTAGGAGTGCCAGCACCTATGGCATCTTTGGGAGCGCTAATTTCAGATGGCTATAATTCTTTTTTAACACATCCGTATCAGATTGTATCACCAGTTTTAATATTAGTCCTTTTGATGTTGAGTTTTAATATTTTGGCAGATAATTTACGAGATGCATTGGAACCTAGAATCACCGTCTAAGGAGAATTGTTAATGGAAGAAAAAGAAAGAATACTACTATGTGAAAATTTATATATCAACTTTATCACGAAAAAGGGTATTATCCGCGCAATATGTGGAGTAGATTTAGAGCTTAATAAAGGGGAGACATTAGCTATAGTTGGAGAGAGTGGAAGCGGTAAGTCTGTAACCATGAGCGCGATAGCTGGATTATTACCTTCAAACGCCGTTGTTTCGAGTGGACAAGCATTATTTACATATACAGATGACCAGAATGTGAAAAAGACATGTGATTTATTGAATATATCAGAAAATGAGATGAGAAAACATATAAGTGGCAAGAGAATTGCAATGGTTTTTCAGAATCCTATGAATTCTCTTAATCCAACTATGACTATTGAGAAACAAATCATTGAAGGTATGGTCTGGCATTTACATATGTCTAAAAAAGAAGCGAGGATAAGGGCTATTGAATTATTACGACTTGTTGGAATTGAAGAACCAGAAATTAGAATAAAAAACTATCCCCATCAGTTTTCAGGTGGTATGAGACAGAGAGTTGCTATCGCTATTGCGTTAGCTTGCAATCCGGATCTCATCATATTTGATGAACCAACTACGGCATTAGATGTTACTATTCAAGCTAACATATTGGAGCTGATTAAGGAAATACAGAAAAAGTTAAATATATCAGTTATCTTTATTACACATGATTTAGGTGTTGTAGCTAAGGTTGCAGATTATGTAAATGTTATGTATGCTGGAAAAATTATAGAAAAGGGCACTGTAGATGAAATTTTTTATGAACCAGCTCATCCATATACTTGGGGTCTATTGTTATCTGTTCCACATATCGATATGGATTCTGGTAAATTAAATTATATTCCAGGAACTCCGCCTAGCTTACTGAAAGAAATCACTGGAGATGCATTCAGAGATAGAAATCCATATGCGCTAAATATTGATGCACGATTGGAACCGCCAATGTTTCAAATTACAGAAACTCATTTTGCAGCAACTTGGTTATTGGACGATAGGGCCCCGAAGGTTAAAATGCCAGAAAAACTAAGAAATTTAATTGAAAATGAGAAGACAGGAGAGTTTTAGTATGGAGAATAAACAACCACTTCTTAAAGTAGAACATCTGAGTAAAACTTTTTATAATGAGAAGTTATCAATAAAGGCGGTTCAAGATGTGTCATTCCAAATTAATCAGGGTGAAACTTATTGTTTGGTGGGAGAAAGTGGAAGTGGAAAAAGTACAATAGGACGTTGCATAATTAGATTAACTGAGCCAACATTAGGAAAAGTAACTTTTGATGGACATGTTATTACAGGAAAATTAAAAAAAAATATGAGTGCCTATATATGTACCAATATGCAAATGATTTTTCAGGATCCACTATCTAGCTTAAATCCAAGGAAAACAATAGAAAGTATTGTTGGTCAAGGTCTTGATTTATATCATCTATATAATGATAAAACAGAACGTCAGGAAAAAATAATTACTATGTTAAATAAGGTAGGAATAAATTCTGAATATCTATCTTTTTATCCACATCAAATTTCTGGTGGACAGAGGCAACGTGTATGTATAGCACGTTCTCTTATAATGCAACCTAAATTAGTTATTGCTGATGAATGTATTTCAGCGTTAGATGTTTCTATACAGGCTCAAATAATAAATCTAATGAAGGAGATGCAAATAGATACAGGATGTGCCTATATATTTGTTACACATAATCTAGCTGTAGCGCAATATATTGCTGATCAAATAGGTATCCTGTATCATGGTCGATTGGTTGAGATTGGAAGCAAGAAAGAAGTTTTTAAAAATCCGATTCATCCATATACAAAAAATTTTATATCATCAACATTGCAACCAAATCCTAGAATTGAGAGAGATAGAGTGATACATTTTTATAAAGAAAATGTTGAGGGACAACATGAGGAACGAAAGATGCGATATGTAACAGAAAAACATTATGTATTTGCGTCTGAAAAAGAATTCGACAACTGGGTAAAAAAATAAGATGGATAATTAAGTGGAGTTAGTTAAGAAGAACAAGATAAGAAAAATTGATCATTAAGAATTTAAATAAATTGTCGTTGTGTCTATACTGTGTAGTACTAATATGGTAGGTTAATTGAAAAGGTAAGTTCCACCCTGTTTTACCATAAAAAATAGTATTGATGCCGGTGTTTATAACTTATTTTAGAAGAACTGGGAGTAGTCGTATATTATCTGGTGGGATGGGGACTGCTCATAGCTCGTCTAATATAGTATAAAAAACTTGACATGTATATATAGTAAGGGTTATAATTTATCTAATAATATAAATGCCTTGAAAAGGAATAGTATATATTACTAGAATTTCAGAGAGAAGATGGATGGTGCAAATCTTTATGAAGGTAGTATAGAAGGCGCCTTTGAGCTGTGGATTGAAAGGATAGTATCCGATTAGATTTTACCGGTGTTTCTACCGTTATAAAGAAGACAACATGAAGAAGAAATTTGAGTGTTGGTAGAGTGCAGAAGTAATTCTGAATTTAGGTGGTACCACGGACACGTGATTGTATGTTCGCCCTAAGCATATGTGCTTGGGGTTTTTTTATGGTGCGCCTAGCGGCGCACGTTTCTAATGGGTGAAAGTCCCTAATCCGCCCTAGTAGTGGGAAGGGTACAGCCAAGACCAAGGGTGTCCATCGTGAGGTGGAATCCGAAGGAAGGTGGAGGCAAATCTCTGGTCTGACGAACAGAAATCACATCAGGCTACGGTTAAGGATAAGGTTGCCATACAAACTAAAGTCAAATAACTACTCGGAATTAAGCGTGGTAAATGTGGCAGATAGATGGAGAGAAAGAAACGTGTGGTACCTAGGGAGGTCTCGTCAGCAGATGGAAACAGAGTATGAAATCTGCAGTAACAACGAATGGCGAGAAGTCAGCAGAGGTCATAGTACTACTGTGGTTGCAAACATAGTAGGAAGGACCGAACTTTAGGAGATGTGAGTAAATGAATGTAACCAAAGATGGATTTAAGAACAGACAACTTCATATAGAGGGCTATCTGCAAATGGTATCTGCGGAACAGAAAGAGTATGCAGAAGTGTTCGCCCATCAGAGGATTGCTGAAAACAACGACATCATCGCAGATTTTCAGATGGACAGTCTAATGGATGATATTTTACACAAAGATAACCTTAACAAGGCATACAAGAAAGTAAAAACAAACAAAGGTGCAGGCGGTGTTGACGGAATGAGTGTGGATGAACTTCTGCACTTTCTGAGAGATAACCAAAAGCAACTAATCCAAAGGATAAAGAATGGGAAATACAAACCCAATCCAGTTCGTAGGGTAGAAATACCCAAAGAAACAAAAGGCGAGTTTAGAAAACTGGGAGTACCAACGGTAGTTGATAGGGTGTTTCAACAGGCAATTACACAGGTACTTTTGCCAATTTATGAGAAACAGTTCTCAGAAAACAGCTTCGGATTTCGACCGAACAGAGGTGCACACGATGCACTAAAACAATGCCAGACTAATGTCAATGATGGGTATATTTATGTAGTAGATATGGATTTAGAGAAATTCTTTGATACAGTATGTCAAAGTAAACTCATAGAAGTATTATCACGAACCATCAAGGATGGGCAAGTAATATCGCTCATTCACAAGTACCTTAACGCAGGAGTAATCAGCAAAGGAATGTTTGAAAAGACAGAAGTTGGTATGCCACAAGGTGGACCGCTAAGCCCAATTTTAAGTAACATAATGCTGAATGAGTTAGATAAGGAACTCACACGCAGAGGACATAGATTTGTCCGTTATGCAGACGACTGTATGATTTTCTGCAAAAGCAAAAAGAGTGCTGAAAGAACCTTAAACAACATCGTGCCCTACATTGAAGGGAAACTATTTCTAAAAGTAAACCGCACCAAAACGTGCGTGGCACATATCAGCAAAGTCAAGTACCTTGGATATAGCTTCTATAGATATAAAGGAAAATGCAGATTTCGGGTACATCCAAAATCAGTAGAAAAGAGGAAGAATAAAATCAGAGAGCTGACTGACAGACATAACGGATGGGGAAATGAATATCGGGCACTAAAATTGACACAGTTTATTAGAGGATGGGTAAACTACTTTGGAAAGGCTGATATGAAAAGGCTTTTACAAGATAGTGATGAATGGTTACGCCATAGAATAAGGGCAGTATATTGGAAACAATGGAAGAAAACGAAAACGAAATACCGAAAGTTGAAAGAACTCGGAATGAATGAGAAGTTTATTCAATGGTACGCAAATATGCGACAAGGAATATGGAATTGTAGCAATAATAGAATGGTGCAATTTGCTTTGAATAATGCAAAACTCCGTGAATGGGGATATCCTACATTCACAGAGTTTTATCTGAAAATATGTGAAAACTAGAGAACCGCCGTATACCGAACGGTACGTACGGTGGTGTGGGAGGTCGGTAGATAAAATAATTATCTACCTCCTACCCGATTTTATTTATAGTCATTATTAGATATATTAAATAAGGACTATACAATCAATGTCCAATATTATTTGACATAAATATCAAAACTGTTATTTATGAATTGATATAATAAATGCTACTTATCATGAATTCGGGATGTGAACGGTTGCTGTTAACGTTCAGAAGAGCAGTAAAATATTTAGAAGTAATTGTATATGAGGTAAGAATAAAAACGATTTTAAGGAGGAAAAATATATGTTAATGAATGAGCTAATTGCATATTGTAATCAGTACGGATTTATTTTTCAGGGAAGCGAAATTTATGGAGGTTTGGCAAATACATGGGATTATGGACCATTGGGAACTAGGCTGAAGAATAATATTAAAGATGCATGGAGATATTATTTTATTCAGAGAAGACAAAATAGTTATGAAGTGGATGCGGACATTTTCATGAATCCAATGGTTTGGAAGGCAAGTGGTCATTTGGATGGATTTACTGATCCATTACTTGATTGCAAAGAGTGTAAAACAAGGCATAGAGCTGATAATTTAATAAATGAGTTTGACGCACAAGTTGATGCAGATGCTATGACGCAAGAAGAAATGATGCAATTTATTAAAGAAAATAATGTGCCATGTCCGAAATGTGGAAAGTCAAACTTTACTGATATAAGGCAGTTTAATTTGATGTTTGCCACACAAAGGGGAGTGACTGGTGATTCTCAAAATACAGTTTATTTAAGACCAGAAAATGCACAAGGGGAATATGTGAATTTTCTTAATGTGCAAAGAACTATGAGAACTAAGTTGCCTTTTAGTATAGGGCAAATAGGAAAAGCATTTCGAAATGAAATAACACCTGGCAATTTTACATTTAGAACAATTGAATTTGAACAAATGGAATATCAGACATTTTGTAAAATGGGAGAAGATGATAAAACGTATGATTACTTTAAGGAATATGGTATAGAGTTTTTTGAGTACCTTGGACTTGCAAAGGAACACTTACGTTTTCATGACCATGAAAAACTAGCTCATTATGCTAAAGCTGCTTGTGATATTGAATATCTATTCCCATTTGGATGGGGAGAAATAAATGGAACGCATAATAGAACGGACTTTGATTTGTCCAGGCATCAGCAGTTCACTGGAAAATCTATGGAATATTTTGATGCTGAAAATAATGAGAGGTTTATTCCATATATTATTGAATCTACCTATGGACTGGACAGAATTGTTTTAGCTGTTTTGTTTGAAAATCTATTAGAAGAAGATATCGAGGGTGGAGATAAAAGACTGGTTTTAAAAATCAAACATTCATTAGCTCCAATAAAAGTTAATGTCTTACCACTGATTAAAAAGAAACATGCAAATAAAGCATATGAAATATATGCTGAATTATCAAAATTTATGATGGTATCATATGATGATGCGGGCAATATAGGAAAGCGTTATAGAAGAGGCGATGCAATTGGTACACCGTATGCAGTAACTATAGATGATGAGACAATTAATGATGGATTAATTACAGTGCGAAATAGGGATACAATGGATCAGGTGAAAGTTAATACCGAGAATTTGAAGTCATATTTACTTAATGAATTAAGTAAATAATACCTGTTCAATTGAACATCTTATCAAGTGTAAAGAAGTAGAGAGTTTAAGTAAAAACATCTATAACTTAAACTGCTTATGAAAATTTACAAGGTTGGCTACTTCTGAGATTAAGTCAGAAATTGTCTGATTATTTCACAAATGAGATGGGATGTCACAAGAAAAAAATTCTATTAAAAAGTATTTTATGAAGTAGATGTACTGATTATGTGATGAATAGAGCAGGGCGGTGTATTTCTATGATACATCGCCCTAACTATTATATAGCTATATCAAATTCAAGTATAAAATCTCCAAAATTTTGCACAAAATAGTCATATTGTTTAGGATGTGTCTGACTTAGCTTCTGATATCGATTAAGACCGTCAGTTTCTAAATGGACGCCAAAGCCGCAATACATACATCCGTTACGAGTATAGCCCATACCGTATAAATCAGAGATTTTAACATCAAATTTGTCAATGTATTGTTGAATATCTGATTCATTCCAAAAAGAAATCGGGCGGCATTGATTTTCAGATTTGACGTGAAATACATTGCAGCCATAGGTTAACCAATCTTGTTCACGCTGTCGGCTTTCAGAGGCAAGAAGACCAAGAATGGTACATTCCATGCCAAGTTCTTTAGCTTTTTTCTTTAGAGGATTCTTTTTTAATACGTCACAGCATTTATCAGATATATTTTTTCCCTTATATTGATCATATTTCTTAAAATTACGTTGGATGTAATCTATTGAATTTTGCTTTGTCTGACGGCTTAATGCATGTCTGTAAGTTCTGATAGCATTTGCAATTCTTTTTGAAAAAAGAGGGTATCCATAATATTCTACTACTTTCTTGAAATTCCAAACATTTCCTTTTCTATCCTTTGGAATAACAGTGATTATATTTGTATGATTTACTTCTTTCTCCCAATGTATGTGGCTCAATGTTTCCGGATACTCGCAGGTAGTGTTGGAAAAAATGTGAAGAATATTAGGATACATTTGTTTTGCTATATGAGATACGACTGTTGAATCTTTTCCGCCGGAATATGATATATATACATGTTCTAATCCAAATTCGTGAATGGCATCTTGAATCATACGCTTTGATTTAATTATTTTAGCGTCTAATGGCATTGCACGAAAAGTGTAGAGTGCTAAACGGCGACCTTTTATAAAATCTTTTTTTTGCTCTGCACAGTTGATGCAGAATCTTTTGTCATTCTTGAATATTGTGGCTTCGTTAAGTTTACATCCACAAGCTTTACAAAATTTCATTGTAATGTCTCCTTCCAAAAATATCCAACTAACAATATATTTGTATTTATTATATAATACAAATATATTGTTAGTCAAGTGTTATAATACAAAGTTTTGTTGTTTTTATTTGTCTTTTGTCGTATAATTACATATCGGAAAGGTGGGCATTTCTATGCAAATTGGTAGTAGATTATCTGAACTAAGAAAACGATACGGATATACACAAAAACAATTGGCAGATGAGCTTAATCTGTCGCAGCAAGTAATAAGCAATATAGAAAGAAACGCCACTGCACCCGATGTTGAATTTTTACAAGGTGTGGCTGATTTATATATGATATCCTTGGATGAACTTATTGGAAGAAAAATACTGTTCTCCAAAGATAGTAGTTATGAACAGCAAATATTAAGTGTTGTTGAAACAATGGATGACACTATGAAAGAATTGAGCCTTAGACTAGTAAACGAAGTGGCTCAACATAGAGGTGAAAAGGATGGCAAATAGTTACTTTAATGAGAACACCCTGGAGGAGTTGATTGATGAAATCAAGAATGTATATCAATCGGATAATAGACCATGGGTTATAGGATATAGTGGAGGAAAAGATTCCACAGCTGTTGTTGAATTGGTTTATAAAATGCTTCAAGGTTTATCTGACAATGAACGTAAAAAAAATGTATATATTGTGTCATCTGATACTTTGATTGAAAATCCGTTGATTAAGATTTATTTAAGCAAAATGAATGACTTATTAGGCGAAGCAGCAGGAAAAGAACATTTGCCTATTAAATCTTGCATGGTTACTCCACCTGCTAACAATTCTTTCTGGGCAAATGTTATAGGAAGAGGCTTTCCAACCCCTAGAATGAACGGAACATTTCGCTGGTGTACAGATAGATTAAAAATCAATCCCAGTGGAGAATTTATTCAGCAAGTAATTAAAAATGAAGGTAAAGAAGTAATTGTTTTGCTGGGAGTACGTAAAGCAGAGAGTATAGCAAGAAAAAGAAGAATTGAAGATAGAGAAATTGCAAACAGATTACTAAATAGACATGAAACAATACAAGATGCTTATGTATATAATCACATAGTTGAGCTTACAACAGAAGATGTATGGGATGTGTTATTACGATTTGACGGAGGCAAGACTCCGTGGGGATCAGATAATAGTGAATTAGTTTCATTGTATGCAGATGCTGATAGCGGCGAATGCCCATTCGCAGGAATTAGCAAAGTTGAGGGACAGACGCAAAGCTGTGGGAATTCACGTTTCGGGTGTTGGGTATGTACAGTTGTAAAAGAGGACAAGTCACTAAATGGTTTTATAAAAAGTGGACATAGAGAATTAATTTACGGTACGACTTACGGATAAAGAATACCAAAGACTGAAGGCGTATGCGGAAGCCAATAATCAGACTATGACGCAAGCTATGAAGCAAGGAATTGATTTGGTTTATCAGTCAATGAAACGCTAGGTGCAAACTCTCTTTTTTCTATTTATAGAAGGGAGAAAGAGATGGCCGCTAGAAAGGACAATAAGGGTAGGGCACTTAGAAATGGAGAATACCAACGCGCAAGTGATGGCAGGTATGTCTATGAATACAATGATCCATTTGGAAAGCGTAGAAGTATTTACTCAAATGACTTAATTAAGCTTAGGGAAAAGGAGAAAAAGCTGGTTAAAGATCAGCTGGATGGAATTAATACCTATGTGGCTGGAAATGCGGATCTAAATTATGTATTTGACAGATACATTTCCACTAAGTCAGAGCTCAGACGAACTACATATACAAATTATACCTATATGTATGATAGATTTGTGAGAGATACTTTTGGCAAGAAAAAGATTGGGGAAATTAAGTATTCCGATGTGCTTTATTACTATTATCATTTGATAAACGAGTGTGGGTTGCAGATCAATACGCTTGAAACAATTCACACAATATTACATCCAACATTTCAGCTTGCAGTTCGCGATGATATTATCCGAACCAATCCTAGTGATAGGGTCATGGCGGAGATAAAGAAGAAGAGCGAAAAGAACAAAGGTGTAAGGCATGCTCTGACCAAACAGCAACAAAAAGCTTTTATTGAGTACACTAGAAATAGTCCTATCTTCTATAGGTGGGCACCGTTATTCACACTGTTGTTAGGTACTGGATGTCGAATTGGTGAGGCAGTTGGTTTGAGATGGCAAGATATTGATTTTGAGAATCGAACCATTGACATTAATCATAGTGTCACTTATTATCCAAGAAGAGAAGATACCTATGTATGTGAATTCAAGGTTTCCTTGCCGAAGACAGATGCGGGTATTCGTGTCATTCCGATGATTGACAGAGTGTACGAGGCTTTGAGAGAAGAGTATGAATCGCAGCAGGAGGAAGGCTTCAATATTACAGAGATTGACGGTATGTCGGGGTTTATTTTTACCAACCGATTTGGTAATATCCATAATCCGTCAGCAGTAAATCGGGCTATCAAGAGAATATATGAAGCATATAATGCAGAGGAACTGGTGAAAGCCAAGAAGGAAAAGAGACAACCAGTAATCATTCCACATTTCTCTTGTCACCTCAGACACACTTTTTGCTCACGCTTTTGCGAAAATGAAACAAATGTAAAGGTAATCCAGACGATCATGGGGCATGCAAGTATAGAGACCACCATGGACATTTACACTGAGGTTACACACGACAAGAAACAGGAAGCTTTAGAAGCATTATCTAAGAATTTAGATGTTTTTTGAAAAGAGAGTTCTTAGAATTTTATAGGACAGTAAAATATAGAGTTTGACAGTATTGTGACAGTAAATTTTGTGATTTTGGTTATGAATAATTAGGTATAGTTTTTAAGAGAAATCCTTTATTTAAGCCAATTATTACAACTTATATAAATGGTTGGTTGAAACCCAAACATTTCCCGACGATGAAGAGTCTGGAGAAATAAAGCTAGGAAAATCAAGGGTTTGAAGCATGGCGAACTACTAGAGGACAGTTAATTGACAGTCCATAGTTTGAAATAGTTAGTAATAATTTCAAACATTCTTATAAATTCAATTTAAGATTTTTGCACTACTCGGACACTTTTCTAAAAGTTAACTTTTAGAAAGGTGTCCTTTTTTCGTTGCAGGAAGAATTTACGAAGTAAATTCTATGCCATTAAAGTGTAAGTCATAGTCGATAAGTATAAATTATTATTTTTACCACGAGAAGGTAAGTTTCAAAATAAATTTACCATGCTGCGGAATTTTCAAATTAGAAGATTGGCGGTAAACTAAATCCAACAACGGCAGAGATGCTAAAGTTTCCTGTAGAAGCTTTCATATCAGTTACAGCATGGAGAATTCCGGTGTATTTCCAAGACAGTTAATCAGTCAAGACTTATGTAACAGAGGCATATCCTATTATCGTGTTCTGTAAGCAGCTTGAAAATAAGCAAAGAAGAATGATGGAAATTATGGAGTGTGAGATTCTACCGGATGGAACAAGAAATTAACGTACGCTGTTTCAATATGTCATTACAGAAAATCGTATGGATGAGAAAGGTAGATTTATCGTTGAGGGATATCATGAGCAGAAATCCAGTATTTCCGGAAGCCTTTCTAAACGGTTATTAGAAAATGGTATGCCTATTGAAATGATAGATAGCATGAGGAAGAAGCAGAATGAATTTGATCTTATTAATTGCCTGTATGGGCATGATTACAGGATTTTTAGTTCTCTTATCCTTGTCACCAATGGAATTTACGAATCATATTTTTCAAAGTCTTATTAGTAAGCCACATAGCATACGAGATGAGATTAATGAAGCTACTGGGCGAAAGAAGATGTCATTTTTCAAAAGGGAAGTGACAGAGATTGAATCCATATTAAAGATTACCGGCAGAGAACATCGATTTCCTATGCTTTGCGCATGGTCGTTCATCCTATTTGCAATCGGAGCATCGATTGCTATCCTTCTAGGAAACTTTTTTCTAGTACCAGTACTTGCTGGAGGATTTCTGTTTCTCCCGTTTTGGTATGTAAGACTGACGCAGACGCATTATAAAAAGGATATCGCTGCTGAACTTGAAACAGCGCTGTCCATTATTACAACAGCATACCTTCGAAATGATGATATCCTGACAGCTGTGGAGGAAAATATGGATTATCTGAATCCGCCGATTCTAACCGTATTTAAATGCTTTGTTTATCGGATTAAGATGATTAATCCGGATATTACAAAAGGGCTTTTAGATATGAGAGGGAGAATAGAAAATACGGTGTTTCGTGAATGGTGTGATGCCATGATTGCCTGCCAGTATGACAGAAATTTAAAAACTACGCTTACACCAATCGTATCCAAGCTTTCAGATATGCGAGTAGTGAATGGTGAGCTGGAGAATATGGTGTTTGAACCGAGAAAAGAATTTATTACCATGCAGTTCTTGGTAATTGGAAATATGCCGCTCTTATATTTTTTGAATAAGGACTGGTACCATACCCTGATGCATACCATACCAGGGCAGTTTGTATTAGCATTATGTTTTGTAGCCATATTTATTTCTACAGCATTTGTAATCCGGCTTACACAGCAATTGAGTATCGGAGGTAGGCAGCATGATGATATTAATATTTTTATTTGTAATTCTATTAGCAGCCGGGTTATTTCTAATAATTGCAGATGCTTTTAAGTTACCTCGACTTGCTATAAATAGGGCAATGATTACAGCAACCAAGGAACAAAATAAAAAGGCAAATAATTTAGAGGCAGTATTGAATGGATGGACAGTTGTACTTGCAAAGTATATTCCAATGGATGAATACAAGAAGCACAGGTTGCAGAATACCATACATGCTGCTGGAATGAATCAGACTCCGGAAGAGTACGTAGCATTTGCCTTGTTAAAGTCTGGTAGCTTTGAACTTAAGCCCCAGTAAACGGCGGCCGATTGAGAATAAACAGTTTATGTATAATCACGGAAAACGTGCGAAAGTTGTGTGCTTTTTACAGTAAAGTACTGGATAGGAAACCTACCCTTTTAACCCTTCAATATGTGGAATTTGATATTGAGGGTACGATACTTGCCATATACCATGTAAAGCAGCATAATGAGCTGGCACAGGAACCGGTAGTACTGACCCCTGAATGTCATACAATTATTGAATTGGAGGTTGAGGATGTAAAGCAGGAATATGACCGTTTGTGTAATTTACAGGTTCGATTTGTAAAACATCTGACCACACAGCCGTGGGGCACCACTTCTACTTATTTTTATGATCCGGACGGAAATCTTATTAATTTTTTCAGCAGGTAACAAATCAATTTTTGAAAGGAAGGATAGGCGATTACCTAAATTAACCTATCTCGAAAGGAGAACGATATGTTTAGCCCGTATTTAGGAAAAGTATATAGCATAATTGATGTAAACAGTACATTAGAAAGGTATCAGGATAAAATTAATTTTTTCATCTGCGATGATGTTTATATGCAGGCGGCTGCAGCAATAGCAGAGGGGAAAATTATTGGATGGTTTCAGGGAAGGTCGGAATGCGGTCCTAGAGCGTTAGGTAACAGAAGTATTTTAGCAGATCCAAGAGATCCAAAGATGAAAGACTATTTGAATTCAAGGGTGAAGTTTCGGGAAGCCTTTCGACCTTTTGCACCATCGATTTTATGGGAGTATCAAACGGAATATTTTGATTTGGATATACCCTCACCATATATGTTGATGATAGCGGATATTTTTCCGGAAAAAAGAAAATTAATTCCGGCTGTCACCCATATTGATGGTACAGGAAGACTGCAAACCTGTATAAAGGAAATGAATCCGGTCTATTACAAACTGATTGAGAGCTTTCATCATATAACAGGAATTCCGGTTGTTTTAGATACTTCCTTTAATATTAAAGGGGAACCTATTGTTGAAACCCCGGAAGATGCAATTAAATGTTTTATAGGAACAGGGATTGATGAATTGTATTTAGATAATTTTTTTATAACGAAAAAGAAAATACTACCGGATACTAAGTAATTCATGGCCGAGAAAAATTTATATATATGGAGTAAATATGTTGTTATTGTATGCGTTATCCATACCGGATTATATGAATTCAGAGATGTTTCAGAAGTTTTTTAATATTATATCGGAAGAACGTCAGAGACGAATACAGTCATTTAGAAACAATGAGGATAAAATAAGAGTTCTGCTTGCCGAGATTCTATTAAGATATGTATTGCAAAACGATTTTTTATTACCGACCAATAAACTTTTTTTCAATACAATGAATATGGAAAACCCAGTATCAGAGATATGGACGGCTTGTTCTTTAATTGGTCGCATTCGGGTAACTGGATAGTGTGCGGAATCGGAGATGCTGAAATTGGAATTGATGTCGAGAAATATAAAGTTATTGGAGCTGATATCGCCAAACGCTGTTTTTCAAGGGAAGAAAACAACGCTATTTTATCAGCCCCTTCCCAAAACCGTTTGAAGTTATTTTATGAATTCTGGACATTAAAAGAAAGTTATGTAAAAGCGGTTGGCAAAGGATTAAATATATCTCTTAAATCCTTCTATTTCAAGTTAAAAGACAATTCCATTGAACTATATATTAATAACAAATTATGCAAGGATTATTATTTTAGAAAATATGAAGCAGATGCACTCCATTCAGTGTCAGTATGCTGGCAGGGCGATGCTTTGGATTTGTTAAAAGCTCAATTTAAGGAAATAAATTTACAGGATTTATGGACTTATGAATATAAAAAATGATTTAAAATCATTCCTGATAATTAAAACGGAGTTTAATTCAGAAAGGGGTTGTTATCAAATGTATAAAATATTATCGCTTGGAGAACCCGAGATTACGGTTTATCCGCACCATGCTCATTTAATTGCAATATATAATGGATTATATAAAGATGAATCTATGAAGGCAGCATGGTTTTCCAATAACTATATTCAGCTGGAAGCTAACAAAGAGGTATTTGTAATTGATTTTTCTGTTGCTATGAACATAATACCGATTTTAAACAATTGTCCATGGCTTATAAAAGACTCAGTCAGTAGAACCTTAATTGATAAGCAGTGGACGAATATTACGGATTTTCTTATAGCAGCCGTTGATACAGAATATTATGTATATATGGAGGTAGATGAATTTTATATTAAAGAATATGATAATTATAACCGGATTCATAATATGCATTCTCTTCTAGTATATGGATATCATAACGATGAGAATAAACAATGCTTTTATATTGCAGATTTTTTTAAAAACAGAAAGTACTATTTTTCGGAAGCAACCTTTGAAGAAATGGAACTCGCTTATAAAAACTTTATACCAAACAATTTTTTAGATGGTGTTTTCTTATATAGAAAGAATTATAGATTTTATATATATGATTTTAACTCAATAGAACTTAAAAAAAATTTATCAGCTTATGTCAATTCTGAAGATATCATGTACAGAAATATGATAATTAATTATACACAGCAGACACTGCAGACAAAGAATAGATTCTGTTTTGGAAGATCTGTTTATAATTTTTTAAAAGATTATGTATCAGAAACCAATAGTATCTATATCCCTTCCATGAATATACTGGAAGCACATAAAAAAATACTCTTTTTCCTAATTGATTACATGAATCGGTATGGCTGGGTAAAAAATGGATTTTATTTTATAAAGAGATTTGAAGAATTATATGGTTACAGTAAAAATATATCGGGGTTAGCAATTAAATATAATATTACTCATAATGAAAATAATAAAATTAAGATACTTGACTGGATACATAAACTGGAGGAAGCGGAGAAACCGCTGATTGAAGAATTAATCAACCAGATTAGTGATGAGCCGCTGTTTCATCCGCATAAGAATTGTTATATAGATAGAGATGGTTTTGGACTTAACTTAAGTACAGGTTTTTCGGAGAATAATGGTTTATATCTGTCCGATAATGACCTATCCTTTGCTCAGGTTGTTTTTTACGGTAATAAGGTTACTTATTATGCCGATATGGGGCCGGAATTTGGGCAAGGGTCTATTATTCTGGATGGAGATAAGGATAATGACATTTCATTTTCATTGTGGAAAGAAAAAAATCTGAGCAAGCAGGAAATATTTAGTTATGATTTCAATAAAACTGGGCTCCATTCTTTAAGACTTCAAATAAAAGACGGAAATTTAATAAATATTCACGGTTTTTCTGTCAGTGAGACAGATTTACCGGGTTCAGAGTTGATTCCCACCGATTTAAAATTTGTTGGTATTGATAAGGATACACACGGTAATTGGGCAGGCAATTTTGGGAAAGAAGGATATTTACTTCCGGGGCTGGATAATGTATTACCCAGTTACGGCGAATTTATGCATCAACAAGTTAAAACATTTACTAATCAATATGTGTTTAAAGATAATTTATTAGAAATGCCGGATAGGATGGAGCGGTTAAAAACATGTTATTATGTGGATTTAGAAGCTTTGTCTATTGATGTTTTTATTTGCGGAGATCAGAGCAGAAAAGTAAGTGTCTATTTTCTGGATTGGGGAGATGGTAGTGATTTAGAAGCATCCTTAGAAGTTTATAATGAAAGGAAAGAGTTGCTCCATAGGTATGATGTAAGGAATTTTAAAGATGGAAAATATATTACCTACGAGATAAAAGGACATGTTATATTTAAGCTCATTTATAAGAATCCGGAGGAATTTCGGACCTATGGTGAGTTTTATGGTTTGTTTTTTGATTAGTTTTCGTTCACTTTCAATTTCGTTATAACTTTTTGAAAATCATAAAAGGTGAAGTTTATAAAGAGGGGATTATATTATGAATGTATATGAAATAAAAAGTGAATTAATGAACAATATACTGCCTTTCTGGAAGGGGTTAATGGATTATAAATATGGCGGTTTTTACGGATGTATGGACTTTGATTTAAATGTAAATACAAAGGCAGATAAAGGAGTTGTTCTTCATAGCAGAATACTTTGGTTTTTTTCGAAAGTATATACTCTCATGGGTGACATGGATAGCCTTACTTATGCTTCACATGCTTATCATTTTCTAAAAACTTTTTGTTTGGATGAAGAAGAAGGCGGGGTATACTGGTCACTTACATATAAAGGTAGTGTGTCTGACCCGAAAAAGTTTACATATAACCAGGCATTTGCCATATATGCATTACTATCTTATTATGAAGCAGCCAAAGATGAAGAAGCACTACGTATTTCCTATAGTATATATGATTTGATTGAGAAAAGATGTAAAGACGAAAGAGGATATCTTGAAGCCTTTGATCGTACATTTCATTCTATAGAGAATGATAGAATCTGTGGAAATGGACTTATAGTACGCAGATCTGCCGGTACCGTTCTGCATATTCTTGAAGCTTATACAGAGTTATACCGTATCGGCAAACAGGAGAAAGTAAGAAGCAGTATAAAATATATATTGGATCAATTAGAAAATGAAATTTTTAACAATAATAAAAGTTATTTAGAGTCTTATTTCGATATTGATATGAAGCCGGTTTCCAATTTGGATTCATTTGGACATGATATAGAGGCTTCCTGGTTGATTGAGTACGGATGCGAGGTAATCAAGGACGACTCATATGGTCTAAAGATGGGAAGAATTACGGAGGCTTTAAGAAACCACGTATTGGCTGAGGGGTTTGATGGTACCGCTGTCAATAATGATTGTATGAATGGGTCAGTAGATACTACAAGGATCTGGTGGGTACAGTCAGAAGCAATCATAGGCTTTATGAATGGTTACCGATCTGATTTAGAAAGGATAGAATATTTAAAAGCTGCTGATAGAATATGGGTGTTTATAAAAACGAGTATGATTGATAAGCGCTCTGGCTCTGAATGGATAAATGAGGTAGATAATAACGGCAAACCAATTACCGGAAGGGATATTGCCGGTCCTTGGAAATGCCCGTATCATAATTCCAGAATGTGTCTGGAAATGATTAAAAGAGGAGTAAATTGAACGGTTATTCCATAACAACGGATTAATTCCATAAAAACACAGGGATGAGGGAAATAGTGTGAAAAAAAGTAGAGGTCAGCCAAAAAGTGACGCACTTAAACAAGCTATTCAATGGTAGCTTTTAAGTAAGGAATAATTATTAATTTGAAAATGTCAAGAAACTAATTGCGATTCAGTTATAACTCCTTCACGTAATAAAAATTTCTTGGCTTGTAGGATAGCTTTTTCCTTTTGTTTTTCAACTAAGGCAACAGGCATATCGACTTTATAAAGATCGCTTGGATTCCACACTTCGCCACTAGACAGCATTTGATAAATGGCAGTGAGGATCATACGGGCGATCGCGATAATGGCTCTTTTCTTGCCACGACGTTTCACAAGAGATTCATATTTTTTCTTATAGTAAGGAGATTTGTCAGATTTTATGGCTGCATGTGCACACTGTACCAATGCAGGTTTGAGGTAGACTCCGGCACGTGTAATCTTAACAGATTTCTTCTTACCAGCAGATTCGTTGTTACCTGGAGTTAATCCAGCCCAACAGCATAGTCGTTTGGAATTCGAGAATTGAGACATATCAATACCTATTTCGGAGATGATAGTGATTGCACTATCATGTTTAACACCCGGAATGGTACAGAGAAACTGGATAGCATTTTCAAAATCAGTATTGGAAGAAATCAAAGATTCTATCTGCGTATCTATATCTTGGATTTCAGCTGTGATATAATCCATATGTGCGCGGACGAGGCGCATGCGGTATTTTTGGGCATCAGTCATCGGATATCCTTCAATGGATTCAATAACAGTAGATTCTTTCTCTTTTAGCTTTTTAAGGAGTTTAGATGCGATTTCTTCGTGGTTGATAGAGTTGCCAGACTGTTCAATCAGGTAATCAATAATGGATGTAGATGACTTCCCAAAGATATCGGATACAACAGAGTCTAATGCGACATTACAAACAGTAAGTGCATTCTGATATCGATTCTTTTCACTGGAACGACAGGAAACCAACTTGTAACGATAACGAGTGTATTCTCTTAGAATACGGATTGGTTTACAAGGAATATAACTGCCTGGAACCAGACCAAGTCGGAACAGATCACCAATCCATTTGGAATCTTTCGTATCGTTCTTATTACCTTTTACAGCTTTTACCCATTTGGGGTTGGCAATGGTGACATTAATATCTTATTCAAGAAGATTAAAGACAGGAACCCAGTATTTACCTGTTGATTCCATACAGATGTCATGGCAATCATTTTCAATCAGCCACTGTTTGAATTCAAGAATAGAATTATTAAAGTAGAAAATCGTTTCTTCTGATAAGAAGGTTCAATACCAGAAGTTGTTTTGATGATTGTGGCAACGAGGAAAGATTTGTGAACATCGACACCACAACAGATTTGGTAGATAACTTTCATAATTAAGCTCCTTTCGTAATAGAGTGAGAAGCCATTGACTGTTCTACCACACAATTTAACCAAGGCGTTAAAACAATTCTTAGTGTACGGTCTTATAGAGCCACTTATTTGTGCTTGAAAAGGCAGAACTTACACTGATTAATATGCTGTCTAAAACGAGAAAGAATTTACAACTCCCCCTCCCGTGCTTTGTAGTGTAGCTTCTTGCACTTATTATTTCACGAAAGTTTAAAATTGTGAATACTTTCATCACTATTTGTGCCGCGCCCGAAGGCGCGCGGAATGGAGATTAATATGAAAAGAATGATTATAACAGGAACTATTATAGGTGTTTTATTATTGGGGATAAGCTGCAGCAAAAAGCAGGAGAATACTACCCCGGTAAGAATAGCGTATTTCCCTAATATTACACACAGCCAAGCGTTGGTAATGAAAGAACAGAATAGTCTTGAAAATAAACTTGCAAGTAATTGTAAGGTGAGCTGGTACTCCTTTAATGCCGGACCGTCAGAGGTTGAAGCAATGTTTGCAGGCGAAATTGATCTGGGATACATCGGCCCAGTTCCTGCAATAAACGCCAATGTTAAATCCAAAGGTGATGTAAAGATTATAGCAAATGCATGTGATAACGGAGCAGTTCTGCTTAAATCAAAAAATGCAGATATTAATTCGGTAACAGATCTTGAAGGTAAAACCGTGGCGGTACCTCAATTAGGAAATACACAGCATTTATGTCTGCTGAATCTATTATCGGAAAGTGGCCTGGCTGCAAAATCGGATGGCGGTACTGTGGATGTAGTAGCTGTCGCGAATGCTGATATACAGGGGATGTTAGAACAGGGGCAGATAGATGCCGCACTGGTTCCTGAACCATGGGGCAGTATTCTGGAGGAAAAGTGCGGTGCTCAGCTTATTCTCGACTACGATGAGTTATTTGCAAGCGGTGCATACCCTACAACTGTGGTAATTGTTAATAATGATTTTTATAAAGAACATAAAGATATTGTTCAGGCTTTTTTAAAGGTACATAAAGAAACAACGAACTATATAAACAGCCATAAGGATGAAGCAATTGAAATCGTTAATCACCAGTTAGAAGAAACCACCGGAAAGAAAATTGAGACAAAGATAATCAACCAGGCATTTGAGAGATTAAGCTTTACCGAGAAAATATCTGAGGAAGCGATTATGTCCTTTGGCGAGATTGCGATGAAACAGGGCTTTATCAGTGAACTGCCGGCATCAGAAGATATTATTGATTCTTCTATAATAGACGAAATGAAATAAATACGTCAGGGAGGGAGGAGTTATGCTTTTGGAAATTAGGAATCTTTATAAAAAATATAGAGGAGCAAGTAATGAAATCCTGCAAAATATCAATCTTACTATAGCACCTGGAGAATTTGTCTGTATTGTTGGACCCTCAGGATGCGGAAAAACAACCTTGCTTAATATTATAGCAGGACTTGATACGCCGACTTCTGGAGGTGTATACATAGATGGAAATATAGTAACTTCACCGGGGGCTGACAGGCTGGTAATGTTCCAGGAACATGCCCTATATCCATGGCTTAGTGTGATGGATAATGTAAAATTTGGAATGAGGATCCTGATGGAAATACCGTAGTATTCCGCTGCTTTCCGAGGTATGTAGTTAGTCCTTACTGTCAAGATACCACTTTCTTAATGAGAATCAGTATTAGAATCTTTTTAAGAAGGTGGTTTTTGTATGGAAAAAAGAAATTAAAGATTTGGTCACAGAGGATATTTTAGATGAGTTTAATTTTGGGATACCAATTATCTGATGCTGGACGTGAGGTTGTGATAAATATGAAAGAAAATATGCAAATAACAGATACTAATTTTAAGACAATAAATATTGGTAAAGCAGATAATATCATGGGAGAAATTGATAAGATATTCCTGGGGGGAAGAGGATTATAAGGATAAGCTGGTTCAGCCAAGGTTATATCAATGGATTTTTAGAAAACTATGAAGAGATTAACTGTGAAATCATAGATTTGGATAACTATATTCATCGAAATACAAGTTTATGGAATCAGATAGATGAGCTTGGTCTGAATACAGATGAAAAAATCATTAGTCAGTATATGAACTCAGAATATGAAAATACAGTATACGATGGGATATATAATTATTTATTAAACTGCTGTGATTGGAGTATATACAAAATTATCGCCATAAGTTTATGTTTGGAATGGCTACACGATCAGTATGCATCAATTTGGTTCCGTCTTTTTAAAACAATTCATGATACTTATGGTACTATTATTATTATTATTGGTGGAACGGGAATTATTTCGTTTAAACAGATCCGATTATTTAAAAAATATGCGTTAATTGTAAAATGAAACGCAACCCTTTCCACTACAATCAATAGTTTTTGAATAGTTAAATATATATCTGCTAAGAGGTTGCATCTTAGCTTACAAAAGATTGGTGTATGCCAGTCTTTTTGTTT
>JAEWMB010000027.1 GCA_023457255.1 Bacillota bacterium
CTCGGGGCTTAGTACAAAGGACTTTATCGCCCCGTCCTCTTTTGAGTTTAAGGAGAAAGGCACATTCAGAACAGGCGATAAATACGGTGCGGTATCCTTTTTGCAGATACTCGCCCCCGAGCTGAACGACCGTGTACTGTCCGACTTTTTGGAAATGGAAAGCAACCTCGTCGTTACCATGCACATTCAGTCGGTAGACCAAATGAAAGCAATCAAAACTATTAAGCGTAAAATTACAGACCTCGACAAAATGAAGATTGAGGAACAGAAAAAGGCTGTTCGTGCAGGCTATGACATGGACATCATTCCGTCAGACCTTGCCACCTATGGCGGTGAAGCCAAAAAACTCCTTACCGACCTGCAAAGCCGAAACGAGCGAATGTTTTTAATCACATTCCTTGTGCTGAATACCGCCGACAGCAAAAAGGAACTGGACAATATCCTGCTCCAAGCAAGCGGCATTGCCAACAAGCACAACTGCACCCTCATAAGGCTTGATTATCAGCAGGAGCAAGGCTTTATGACTTCCTTACCCCTCGGAAAAAATCTTGTACCCATACAGAGGAGCTTGACCACCTCAAGCACCGCTATTTTTGTGCCTTTTACCACACAGGAGCTTTTTCAGTCGGGCGGCGAAGCCTTATACTATGGCTTAAACGCTCTGTCAAGCAACCTCATCATGGTAGACCGAAAGCAGCTCAAAAACCCCAACGGGCTTATCCTCGGTACACCCGGCAGTGGTAAATCCTTTGCCGCCAAGCGAGAAATTACCAATGTATTTCTGATTACCACCGATGACATCATCGTGTGCGACCCCGAGGGTGAATATTTTTCCCTTGTGCAAAGGCTCAAAGGACAGGTTATCAAGATATCGCCTACAAGCAGCCAGTACATCAACCCTATGGACATCAACCTCAACTACTCTGAGGACGATAGCCCTCTTGCACTAAAGAGCGATTTTATCCTCTCCTTGTGTGAGCTGATTGTCGGCGGTAAAGAGGGATTGACCCCTGTGGAAAAATCCATTATTGACCGCTGTGTTACTCTCGTTTATGCAGAATACCTTGCCGACCCCGACCCTGCCAAAATGCCAATTTTGGGTGACCTTTACGATGCCTTAGGCAGACAGGAGGAAAAAGAAGCAAAGCATATCCGT
The DNA here is from genome assembly GCA_023457255.1 of Bacillota bacterium. Taxonomy (GTDB): domain Bacteria; phylum Bacillota; class Clostridia; order Lachnospirales; family Lachnospiraceae; genus Lachnoclostridium. Next base: position 1,157 of record JAEWMB010000027.1, read on the forward strand.
TCTGCTCTTGAAATCTATGTCACAGGTAGTCTTAGCGTGTTCAACCACAGGACAAATGTGGATATTACAAACCGTACTGTCTGCTACGATATTAAGGAATTGGGTAAACAGCTTAAAAAGCTCGGTATGTTAATCGTCCAAGACCAAGTGTGGAACAGAGTAACCATAAACCGTGCAGAGAAACGCTCCACTCGCTACTATATGGACGAGTTTCATTTGCTACTCAAAGAGGAACAAACCGCCGCCTACTCGGTGGAGATTTGGAAACGCTTTCGTAAATGGGGCGGTATTCCCACAGCGATTACGCAGAACATCAAAGACCTGCTATCCTCTCGAGAAGTGGAGAACATCTTTGAAAACTCCGACTTTGTGTATATGCTCAACCAAGCGGCAGGCGATAGGCAGATACTTGCCAAACAGCTTAATATTTCCCCTCATCAGCTCTCTTATGTGACAGGCAGCGGTGTTGGCGAGGGCTTGCTCTTTTACGGTAATGTCATTCTGCCTTTCGTGGATAAATTCCCGACAAACACCGAGCTTTACAGCATTATGACCACTAAACTGGGCGAAACCAGACAGGAGTAAAGGCGGTGTGCGATGAAAAAACAATCAAGACTGCAATTTACCGAAGAAGAACGAGCCGACCCGACCTTAGAAAAGCCCATAGCAAAATCAGAAAAAGCGGCTGATAAACTGGAAAAGGCACAAACCAATATACCGAAGAAAACAGTAAAAACCAAAGAACGCACCGTTGATGCCGACACTGGCAAAAAGACGGTGCGTTTGCATTTTGAGGAAGTGGATAAGCCAAAGCCACCCTCAAAACTTGAGCATGGCATTAAAAAAGCTCCCGAGAGGGCTGTCCTGTCTGCTGTGCATAAGAAAATCAGCGAAGATGAGCAGGACAATGTGGGGCTTGAAGCCGCACACGGCACCGAAAAGGCAGGTGAATTTGCTGTACACCGTATTCAAAGTGCCTATCACTCCCACAAGCTGAAGCCCTACCGCACACTGGCAAAGGCAGAGAAAAAGAGCATACAAGCCGATGTGAATGTCCTTTACAAGAAAAGTATTCGGGATAACCCACAGGCGGCAAGTAACCCTATTTCTCGCTTTCAGCAAAAAAGAGCCATTAAAAAACAGTACATTGCCACACGGTACGGGAAAGGCACAAAGGCAGCACAGACCACCTCCAAGACCATAAAATCAGCGATTAAAAAAGGGGCTGACACGGTATCAAAGGCAGTATCGGCGGTTGCTAAAAAACCAAAAGTATTGCTCATTCTACTTGCCCTATTTTTGATGATTACCTTAATTGCCGGGGCGGTTTCTTCCTGCTCGGTCATGTTTCAAGGGGCGATAACCAATGTGGTATCCACCTCTTACACTTCCGAAAACGAGGAACTCATCGCCGCCAACAACAACTACACAGCACTTGAAACAGCGTTGCAGGCACAGATTAACAACATCGAAAGGAATTATCCCGATTATGATGAGTACCGCTATGACTTAGACCCCATAGCACACGACCCCCATCAGCTTGCATCATACCTTACCGCCTTACTGCAATATTTCAAGGCAAGCGAGGTGCAGGGCGAATTACAGAGGGTGTTTGAAAAGCAATACAAGCTCACGCTGACGGAAACGGTAGAGGTACGCTATCGCACCGAAACAAGGACGGACACATGGACAGACGAGGACGGAAATACCCACTCCGATACCTATGAGGTGCAAGTGCCGTATGATTACTACATTCTAAATGTCAGCCTAACCAATAGCGGCATAAATGCCGTTGCAAACAACCTGCTTTCTGCTGAACAGCTCCAAATGTACAATGTCTATCTGCAAACGAAAGGCAATAAACCGCTGCTCTTTGGCGGCGGATCTATTGACGGTAGCCCCTCCACTGATTTAAGCGGTGTTGACTTTGTAAATGGCGAAAGACCGGGCAATCAAAATATCGTGGACATTGCAAAATCACAGGTGGGAAATGTAGGCGGTCAGCCTTATTGGTCATGGTATGGCTTTGATTACCGTGTGGAATGGTGTGCCTGCTTTGTGTCATGGGTGCTTAATCAAGCAGGGTATTCCGAGCCTAAGTTTGCCGCCTGCCAGTCACAGGGTATCCCTTACTTCTCGTCCAAAGGACAATGGGCAAACAGAGGGTACAAGGACATTGCCCCCGGCGATGTTATCTTCTTCGATTGGGAGGGCGATGGCAGCTCCGACCATGTGGGTATTGTTATCGGCACAGACGGAAACCGTGTTTACACCGTGGAGGGAAACAGCGGCGATGCCTGCAAAATCAGAGATTATGACCTAAACAGCAGTGTGATTATGGGCTATGGGCTTATGAATTAAGGAGGAAAGGATTTGAATGCAAAACTAAAAAAGGTGCTTTCCGATATGAAGAAAATCGAGGATAAAATCGGGCTTTTGCAAGGGAAATGGGAAGAACTGAACAAGCAAAAAACCGAGTTTGAAAACCTTGAAATTATCGGACTTATCCGAGGTGCGAAAATCAGCACAGAAAATTTAACCGATGTTATCACGGCATACCGCAGTAAAAGCGGTGTGCCTTTTTTATCTGAAAAACAGGAGGAAAACAAGAATGAAGAAAACTAAAATCCGTATTTTTGCCGTTATGCTTATGACGGTGCTTTGCATGACCGCCTTTTCCACCACTGCCTTTGCAGGCGGTGGCGAGGATACTACCGAGCCGATACCCGAAGTGACAGAAACACCCACCCCCTCTGTTCCTCTCACCCCCGAGGGCAATTTAACCCTTGTGGACGATGTGGAGCGAACAGACGAGATTGATAAGCAGTTTATTACCGCTGTGTCCAAAAACGGCAACTATTATTACCTTGTCATTGACCGTGCAGGCAAAGAGGACAATGTTTACCTTTTGAACATGGTAGACGAAGCCGATTTGCTTGCCCTCATGGAAGATGCCCCAACCGAGCCTAAAGTTTGCTCTTGCAAGGAAAAATGCGAAGCCGGTGCGGTAAATGCTGATTGCTCTGTATGCAGTACCGACAGAGTAAGCTGCACAGGCAAAGCTCCCGAGCTGACCGAGCCTGCCGAGCCACAGCCCGAAAAAAGCAAGGGAAACCCGATGGGGATTGTGGCACTCCTTGGTGCGTTTGGCTTAATCGGCGGTGGTGCTTTCTACTATTTCAAGGTGGTAAAAAATAAGGCAAAGCCGCAGAGCAACCCCAATATGAACGAGTATGATTACAGCGATGATGAGGACGAGGACGAATATGAGCCGACCTCTGAGGAACAGGAGGACGCTCCCGAAGAAAGTGAGGACGATAGCAAATGAAATATTTTACCGACAGTGCCTACGAAAGAATGATGATGCAAAAGCCCCAGTGTTCGCCGCCACCTGTCACAGACAGACCGCCGAAAAAGGAGCAGAAAATCCGTAAGCTCATCATTGTACACGAAAAAACCGACACTCAAAAACCGCATAAGGAGGGATAAATATATGCAGTTAGTCATAGCAGAAAAACCAAGCGTTGCACAGAGCATTGCAAAGATTATAAGTGCAACAAGCCGCAAGGACGGTTATACCGAGGGCAATGGATATATTGTTTCGTGGTGTGTAGGGCATTTGGTGGAGCTTGCCCCTGCCGACAGCTACGATGAAAAATATGCCAAGTGGAGGTATGGGGATTTACCCATACTTCCTGCCCTTTGGCAATACCAAGTTTCAAACAGTACCAAAAAGCAGTTTGATGTGCTGAAAAAGCTGTTAAATGACAGCCGAGTAGATACCGTCATCTGTGCCACCGATGCAGGGCGAGAGGGGGAACTTATCTTCCGTCTTGTGTACGATAAAGCAAAGTGCAAAAAGCCTATCAAAAGGCTTTGGATTTCCTCCCTCGAGGATACCGCCATTCAAAAGGGCTTTGAAAATCTCAAGGACGGTAAAGAGTATGATAACCTCTATGAAGCTGCCCTGTGCAGGGCAAAAGCCGATTGGATTGTGGGTATCAATGCCACTCGTCTGTTTTCCGTTCTTTACAATCAGACCCTAAATATCGGACGAGTGATGTCACCCACCCTCGCCATGATTTGTGAGCGTGATGCCGCTATCTCCGTTTTTAAGCCCGAACCATTTTACACGGTACATCTCGCCTGTAATGGATTTTCCCTTATAGGTGAAAAGCTCAAGGACAAGACACAGGCTACTGCGGTTTTAACAGCTTGTGACGGTCAAGATGTTGTAATCGAAAGCATTGAGCAAAAGGAAAAATCAGAAAAGCCGCCAAAGCTCTATGACCTTACCACCTTACAACGTGAAGCCAATAAGCTGTTAGGTTTTACCGCCGAGCAGACCTTACAGTATGCACAGAGCCTTTATGAAAAGAAATACATCACCTACCCTCGAACTGACAGCCGATTTTTAACCGAGGATATGGAAAGCGGTATTCCCGTCTTAGCGAAAGCTACGGCGGCTTTTTTTATGCAGAGTGCCGTCGAGCTGCCTGTCAACACGGCACAGGTCATTGATAATTCCAAAGTCAGCGACCACCATGCCATTATTCCCACCATGAACACAAAGGGGCTTGATGTGCAGAGCCTGCCGCATGGAGAGCGTGAAACGCTGTTACTCCTTGCGATATGCCTTTTGGTTGCCGTAGGCGATACCCACCGATACAGTGAAACGGTTATCACTGCAAAATGTGGTGAGTCCGTTTTCACAGCCAAAGGGAAAACCGTTCTGCAAGACGGTTTTAAGACGGTACAAAAGCTCTATAAGGGCGAACAGGAAAAAGAAGATAAAGACCAAGCCCTGCCAAGCATTGACCAGGGCGAAGTGTTTACCGCAAAGGCTGAAATTAAGGAGGGTAAAACCTCACCGCCAAAGCCTTTTACAGACGATACCCTGCTGTCCTCTATGGAAAATGCCAACAGAGCAGAAACCGATGCAAAGCGTAAAGGTATTGGCACTCCGGCAACGAGGGCAGGCATTTTGGAAAAGCTGATTAAATCGGGGCTTGCCGAGCGTAAGGGTGATAAAAAGACCAAGTATTTCACTGCTACCCACAAAGGCACAGCCTTAGTCACCGTATTGCCCGAACAGGTGCAATCCCCTTTGATGACAGCAGAATGGGAAGAAAAACTGAAACTTATAGAGCTTGGGGAGCTGTCAGCCGATGGCTTTTTATCGGAGATTGTGAGCATGACCACCGCCCTTGTAAATACCTATGAAATGATTAAGGGAGCAGATACCCTCTTTCTGTCCGACCGTGAGAGCGTAGGAAAATGCCCTCGCTGCGGCGGTGCAGTTAGTGAAAATAAAAAGGGCTTTTGCTGTTCTGATAAGGCTTGCGGCTTTGCAATTTGGAAAGAAAACCGCTTTTTCACCGCAAAGAAAAAGACCGTGACAAAGGCGATTGTTACGGAGCTTTTGAAAAACGGAAAAGTGCCGCTGAAAGGCTGCTATTCTGAAAAGACAGGCAAGACCTATGACTGTGTTGTTGTTCTTGATGATACAGGTGGTCGGTTTGTGAATTTTACAATGGAGTTTGGCACGAGGTAAGATAAAACAAGTCGCCCCAACTGTGGAGGCTATTGTTTTATAACTATAACTAATTTGGTTCTATTGGCATCAATACCTGCGACATAATTACAATATTGGGTTCATCAGCATTTTCTACTTGTTTATCTAATATTTCTATCATTAGAGCCATACAAAATTTCATTCCTACTTGTTCAGAAATTATGTCCTTCAAGTAAATGTTGTTTTGTTCATACTTCTCAGGGAAATTTATTGAAAAATAAGTCATTTTTTTATTGGAGTTTTCCCAAATTCTATACTCAAGCGTTCCTGTTCCGTCAATTTTTATCATTGTAGCTTTATGCAAAAACTTATCAATTTGCCCTACTTTGCTCCAAGTAGCAAGATTTTTATTTATATACACTTCATCCCATGTTCTAAAAACAGGAAAATGCAACAGCAGATTTCGGATAAAACTGAATAAATCATCTGCAATGATACCTTGTAACGGAGGTTTTCCACCCGTTTTCATCCATTTAATGTAGCTTTTTATTGGCTCATAACTCAGTAATTCTTTGTATATAGAAAAAGCTTCTCTTAATTTGAAAAAGCGTATTTCAGCATCAATGTTCATGAAATTATCGTTTGTAATTTCATCATATAAATCATAAAACCGATTGTAGAACAATGTTAAAACTTCCAGTTCTTTTTCATTAGGCATTTCTACATCCATCAAAAGTCCTCCGAAAATTTATTTACTGATTATATTATATCGAAAAATAACACCATAAACAATAAAAAACTGAAAGGAGTACACCCCTATGGCAGAAAAACAAAACCCAAAAGAACGGTTAAAAGAGATAACCGACAGCATTGAAGCAGGCATAAAGGAACTTTTTGAGAGCGATAAATACAAGAGCTATCTTCAGACCATGAGCCGCTTTCACAAATACTCTCTTAACAACACCATGCTTATATCCATGCAAAAACCCGATGCAACTCTCGTTGCAGGCTTTAACAAATGGCGTGACGGATTTTCCCGTTATGTCAAAAAGGGAGAAAAGGGCATTAAAATCATTGCACCCACCCCTTACAAAATCAAAGAGGAACGAGAAAAACTCGACCCACAG
>JAEWMB010000028.1 GCA_023457255.1 Bacillota bacterium
AATTCTGGTGTAAATGTACGACGGGTTTTTGGTTCATTGTTTTGAGACATAGGGCATCATCCTTTCTTCATTAAGAATATCATATATGCCCTTAAAAATTCTGTCTAGTTAATTATAGCCGATCCAATAATCACGCTCCTTTCACATTTATGCTATTACCCTAAGATATGTCCCTAATAAAAGTCAACCACTTAATTTAGATTAGATTAAGAATTTCTTTTGCCTAATCAGACTGATCAGGTGATTGGTGGAACAGATATATATAAATAGTTAGGATGTTTCTTATTAGGAAACTTCGTCTGCAAAAAAAATATCTATTGGATTGTCAATCTCAAGAATCTTAACCATAATCTCAATTTCATATGAGAGAAAAACTCCTTTTTTTAGCTTTTCACTAAATGTTTTGCTTGTAATTCCAATGCATTTAGCAACTTTTTCTTGCGTTAATCCCCTAGACACAATTTTGCCCTTTAATTCATTAATCCTTATCAAAATATCACCTCCTTGTTTCCTAATAATAAACTAAACATTGTTTATTGTCAAGAAACTTTTTTCTCTTATTTGGATTTTTTTGTTGATTAAATAGAAACTTATGTTATACTACATTCTAGGAGGTATTCATATGGGATTGAAAGAAAACTTAAAACAAGCCAGACTTTCAAAGAATTTAACATTAGAAGCGGTTTCCCAAAAAGTTGGTATTAGTCGTTCAACGCTGTACAAATATGAAAGCGGTGATATTCCCAATATACCATTTGATAGAATCGAAAAGTTAGCCAAAGTTCTTGGCACGTCTCCACAGGAAATTGTCGGATGGGATGAAGATGACGAAACAAGACTTAGTAATTTTGAAGAACTATTAGCTTTAGCTGGTTGGCACTATGAAGTGAAACCAGTGTGTTGTATACCTGGGATAAATAGTTGGCTAGATGAAGAAGACAAAGAACAATGCCCTGAAGGGAAAATGACTGCTAATGATTGTGCATCTTGCGATAAAAATACTTCTTTATATTACCTAACTGATAATAAATATTACTACACTATTACTCAAAAAGAATTTGAAGAACTCAGCAACTCATTAATACCTTTTATTCAATTTAAAATATTTGAGCTAACCAAGAACTCTAAAAAATTAACCAAAAAGCAATTTGAAAGTGAATAAAAAATAGCCCTCAGGTGCTACCAACACCCAAGAGCTACGAAATAAAAGACACATATAAACCAAGTAGGCTTATACACTGTACTTAACCAGTACCAGTATATCATAAGCCTTAATAAAGTACAACAAAAAAAGGAGATAGGATATGCCGGCAACCAAGGATTTAGAACGTAATACCTGGACAAGTCAACTTTATTATACTGATTGGCAAGGTAACAAGAAAAAGAAGAAAAAACGTGGATTTTCTACTAAGAAAGAAGCTTTGGAATATGAAAGAGAGTTTCTTCTCAAACAATCCAATGACAACACCATGACCTTTAAATCCCTGTATGACATATACATTGAGGATATGGGTACTAGACTTCGTAAATCCACTATAGACACAAAGAAATATATTATAAAGCAAAGATACTACCCTACTTTAAAGACAAGCCAATAAACGAAATTAAGCCTACAGATATAAGGAAATGGCAAAATAAACTTCTTAAGAATGACAATGATTATTCAGCTACTTACCTTAAAACGATTAACAACCAACTTACTGCTATGTTTAACTATGCGGTGAAATATTATGACTTGAAAGAGAATCCATGCCATAAGGCTGGCAGTATAGGAAAGAATAAGGCAGAAGAAATGCTCTTCTGGACTAAAGAAGAGTACAATAATTTCATTGAATGCGTATCTGATAAGGCTCCTTCTAAAATGGCTTTTGAAACATTGTACTGGACAGGTATAAGAATAGGGGAACTGATGGCCTTAACGCTCCAGGATATTAATTATGATAATAAGACCATCAGCATCAATAAATCAGTTCAGAGACTAGCCAAAGAGGATATTGTGACAGCTCCTAAGACACCTAAGAGCAACCGGGTAATACCTATTACTGATACCCTTGTAGAAGATCTGAAAGCTTATACTGGTAAGCTATATGACCTTAAGCCTACAGACCGAATATTTAATTTTACAAAATATTTTCTACACCATGAAATGGATAGGGGTTGTAAGAAATCCGGTGTAAAAAGAATTAGACTTCACGATCTTAGGCATAGCCATGCATCTCTTTTAATAGAACTTGGCTTCACGCCATTAATCATAGCGGAACGTCTAGGTCACGAGAAAATAGAAACTACATTGAACACCTACTCGCATCTATACCCGAATAAGCAAAATCAGGTTGTAGATGCTCTTCAAAAATTACAATCAGAGCCAAATTAGAGCCACAAAGAAAAATAAAACCCTGTAAGTCCAATAATTAAAGGATTCACAGGGTTTTCACTATCTACTCAAACTCGGCAAGTCAAATGTTATATCTAAACATCTTTGTTTAGTTTTTTTGCTTTTTATGCCGACTTTTTACTTCAATTACACAATTTATTTTGGCTTACCGATTTTTTGTTGCCAATATGTTGCCATAAATACTAGCAGCATTGTTTCTGCTTGAACCACAGTTTATGTTAAAGCAAGTATTATTTTTCGCTCTCACTAAGTGCTTTTGCGAACTCTAATCCTTTATTCAATAACTTTCGTTTTATTTCCTTTTGATTACCTTCAACATTTTCTACTTTAAACCATAACTTTTCTCGTTTAAACACACCATTCACTTGATCTTTGGTTGCAGGCTCTCCAAATATATCTGTCATTAAGCAAAGAACATCAGAATTTGTAAACCATTCTCCTTTTTTCTCATTGGTGACAATGTATAGTATCATTGCCAGCTTTTCTTTAAAGTCTTTAAAAGATTTTACTTCTGGATAATTAGAAAGATTCAATTCATCAACATTTAATTCTGAATATACTGATTTTGCTTTATTACGAGGTTTACGTGTTTTAGTTAACTTTTTTTCCTTAGAGTCATCTTTTGGCGTGTACGTCTCAATATACTTTATACCATCGATAGTCAATATATATAGCTTTGGTATTTTCTGCTCTACGTCAGGTGCATCCATAATTAACCCTTTCTGAGTCAAATAGTTAAGCACCATACTAATATTGGATGGTTCTGCTCTTCTCGCTTCTGCATAATATTTTTTAACTATTTCTGATGAAAAACTTGTTACACCATTTTTATTTTCATCATAATATGCAGCGAATAGAGTAAAATCTTGATCAGACAGTCTTCCATATTTCGCCAAGAAAGAGGCTAAACTTGTCCTAGAAAAATCCATGTCATTTTGCTTTTGTTCAAATTCATGACTTTCACCAGCATCTATATTTTCAAGTAATAATGCAGATGGCTGTTCCACAGCTTCAATATATTGAGATCCTCTTTCTGCACCACGAGTTCTTACAATGGCCTCAACAGCAGCCGGGAGAAGTGCATTCAAAAAAACTTCTCGTTCTCGCTCAACCACATCAGATGCTCCTTCTGCTTCAAATTCAATTTCTCCCACTTTAAACTTTACACGATTCTCCACAATATCCCCCTATTCTGTTAAACCAGCTTTATCATATAGTTCCTCAAGCATTACTCTATAATTTAATTTAATATCATCAATATCCTTTTTTCCTGCTGTATAAGTAATATTATGAGCAGAAAAGTTTCCAACCTTACGAATAGTATCGTACTCATTTTTAATACGTGATAGCTTAAGCACAGCATTGTTCTTAGCATTTTTTACTATTCCATCAAGCATAATATATCCTGCACCAGTCGAATCTTTTATTTCATCATCTATACCTAAATTCTGATAAGAGAGTACCAATAATACCTCAAAGAGCCTCCTCATTAGCACTGCACTCGCATCATAACAATTATTTGCATAAGAATGATTTATTTGTGTAATCAGTTTATCTAGATATTTTCTCTTTCCAGAAAATTTAGTTTCATCAATTAATTCACTATCAGATTCAATAGTTTCTGTATTCTTCCATGCAACATTAAATTCTTTTTCTAAACTTTGTAATATCGTTGGTATAATGTTATACTCTAATTTGGAGCCTTTTACAGGTAAAAATATTTTATTCTTTCCCTTTATAAGTTTATCTTTTAAGCGTGATAGATTTGGAGCATTAAATCCTGATTTTAGAAATAATTCTGAAACTAATGCCATAGTAAAAAGATTTTCTCTACTTTTCCTATATTGGTAAAAGCATAACAACTTTGCTTTATCGGTTTCCGATTGTGTATTTAGATTTGTATATTCTATAAACTCCAATAACTGCATTTTATCTGAACCTCCTTTACTATATTATTTAATCCTATAAATGAATCTTTGTAACAAATTTTAATTTATAGTTGGTTACTATTCCATCACAGACTCCCTCTACATGAAATACTATCATATTTGGAATACTGTTTCAACAGAAATAACTACTGCCTTTTACCTCTCAGATTATACCGTCTTCCCACTATCCCGCAAAGTAAATATCCCATCATAATCACAATCCAATGCTTCCGCTATATCACGCAACTCTTTTTCAGAAAAATTATCACGCGACAATTTATTACTAAGGTTATTACCATTAGTTCCGATTTTTTCTGCTAATTCCTTTATTGTTATATCTCTTTCTATAAGTACGGTTCTAATTTTTTTAGCCATTGCCATATTATAAACCTCCGTTCATACACTTTGAATTATACACTGAAACATGTGATTTATCAATGAAAAATGAGTTTTCACACATGATAGTGATTATTTATCTTGACAATATTCACTTAAAGATGTATTATCATACTAATAAGTGTTTTTATATATTATCTAGTGATTATCAAGGAGGAGACACAATGAAAAGTACACAGGAATTGAATCAATATATTTCTCAAAAATTTCATAGTCTAAAAACAAATACCGAAAAGCGTATCTTTATTGAAAACTTTCGATTTCTTATGATGTCAAATGATACTGATTTTGAGAACTTTTATTCTCATAAGGTATTGGAAGGGGCAGAATTCTATTCCATTGCCGACATGCTTTATCAACTCAACAATTTTTGGATGCTATCAGCGTTTTTACATCAGAATCGCCAAATTTTATTTAATGAAGTGGGTGATATAACCAAGCAATCTATAACTCCCGACTTCTACACTCCATGTAAACTAGGTCAGGATACCATGTTTGCAAGAATATTCAGGGTATTTGAGAGTCACTTAATTAATCTGGGTGTCGTGGCAGAAGATACACCTTTCTATAATCCGTGCATCCATAAACTAAAGGTTTATGCTACTACTCAAAGCAACACTATTCCCGTATCACAAATTATCCTACAAGGTAAATGGATTGAAAAATATGGGTTTTCCATTGGTTCCAATATTCGTGTTGAATGCTATGAAAACAAATTAATTATCACCAAGGAAGATATTTAACACACTTTCCCATATACAAAATACCTGAATGCTTCAATATGTATAACATTCAGGTATTTTTATTGCTCCGGATTCCCTAAACAAATTTCTATTCTTTCTCAAAAATCTTCAATCTCCTCGCAATTTCTTCCGGCTCTGGTAACATCTCCTTCATATTTTCTGGTAACGAATTACTTAGCTGATATGTTGCCACACCTATAGGCGCATTTGATTGCTTTAAAGCATATTCTACAAAAGTCTTGTCTTTATTTTTACAAATAATAATTCCAATAGAAGGATTCTCTTCTGGCAGCTTAACCTGTTCATCCAGAACAGTAAGATATAATTGCATTTTCCCGGCATACTCTGCTTCAAACTCACCTATCTTAAGTTCTATTGCTATTAAACTCCTCAATCTTCTGTGAAAAAGCAATAAATCAATATATAAGTCTTTACTTCCAGCTACCAAATGATATTGATTTCCAACAAAGGTAAAATCCCCACCCATTTCTATTAAAAACGCCCGAATGTGATTTACCAGTTGTAACTCCAACTCATGTTCTGAATACTCTGGCGACAGTTCGGCAAAATCAAAAGTATATTCATCTTTTACTGCCAATTTTGCCTGTGCCCTCCGCTCTGGTGGTAATGTCAAATCGAAATTGGTCTGGTTGAGTAAGTATTTTTCGTATGTTTTAGCCTCAATAAAATTTGTTAATATTCGTTTTGTCCATCCATAACGTTTTGTCATCTGAATATAAAATTCTTTCTCTAAATCTTCTTTACACTTTTCCATAATGACAATATTGTTACTCCAGCTAATTTCTCGCACCAGTGGTGCGAGTTTTTCAGATTCTCGATAACTCAGGTAAAAATTTCGCATTCTCCATAGGTTTGCAGCCGAATATCCCTTTGCTCCGGGAAATTCTTTTTGCAATTCTTTTGACAAAACTTGTACAATGGATTTCCCCCACCCCTTCTCTTCTTGTTGTCTATATATTTCTTCACCAATTTCCCAATATAAATTTATTGTTTCAGCATTAATAATTTTTAAAACTTCGAATTTTTTCCTATGTATCAATTCTTTTATACCATCAAGTAATGGTTCATATCCCATAATATCTATTTCGTTCATACCTACCTCCAAATCTCGCACCACTGGTGCGACAAATACGACTCCAACATTTACCCATCTGCTTGGACTTATTGCATAATTTCAACTCAATTCTTGTTCCTCTGCCACGTAAGAAATACTATATCAACTTTACCATAATTACCTTATTTTTTCTACCTCAGCATCTGAAATAGAGGAGTAGTTTCCTACTCCACCTATTAGCAATACACCAATTCATGTAATACAACCTCTTCCGCTGAACTCCGTATATTATTCATTCTTCCAACCCATATCATCTGATTTTCTGCCTTTAACCGCTCTGTCACTCCCTGCACCTTTTTCATTTGCCCAATTAGCAGTTCCTCCATTTCATAGCATTCTACCTCAAGCTCATGCAAATATTCATTCAGCTTACCACTAAGAAGCAACTCTAAATACCTTGTCCTATGATGTTCCTTTAAAAATTCACACCGCCTTCTACCGTACCTTCCAATTTTATAACATGTTTCCTCTGGCAACTCCAAATCTGGATAATATAATCCATCTCTTGCTAATGTGTAATTAATTCCGTTTTCTCCAACCATGTATTTCTCCATATTTCTCTCCTATCTCGCTCCTCTATCCGAAGGATAACTGGAACGTTGCCTACCATTTTCTTGTTCTTTAGCTTGTTGTCTATGATATTTCAACCTTTCCCTTATACTATCCGACTCTGATTTCATACCATATTTCTTTTGCCAATCATTAACCGCATTCTGATAAACTACATTTTCTTCCTTTGCCATTGAATACTCTGCCAGAAATTCCTTTACTGTCTGATACCCATACTCATGCACCAGCCCCGACAAATGCTGCTTCATGTTTCCTATCTGCTTTGCTAATCCATCAATCTGCTCCTGTAAATCCTTCCGTTGTCTACTTTTGAAAATTCCCCTTGTATCAGTTAGCTCCTGCTCCAACTTATTAAGATGTTGCTCTCTCTGATAAATTGCACTATTTTGACTTTCCAGCTTTTCATAGATTTCTGAAAGTCTTGAATATTTTTTTGCTAACCGTGTTCTTTTAGGCTTTTCTGGTATTGGTAAACTGGTCGACTTAGATTCTTCTAATCCTATTCCAGATTCCATATTTGATATTTTGGTATTTTTTTGCATAGCTGCTTGCTGGCTCTCTTTCACTATTGGTTCTTGTCTCTGCACCTTCTCTCTGCTTGCACTCTGATAAACCAGCTTAAATATCTGTGTAATTAAATGTTCTAATACCGCAATAGCTAACCAAATAATTGTTATAAACATCTGTGGTTGATTTCCAACCTTCCGGAACGATTCTTTTGTCTTTTTAGAAATTTCGATATGCTTTATCTGAATAATTTGCGTTTCTGGTACACCAATCAACAAAGCTCTATCTACGGTCTGATTCCATTTTTTGCGTATCTCATTATCACTTTGCATCTGCTCTGCTTTCGGATTATTCTTTCCAATCTTTTTCATAGGAAGATATGCTCCATTATGGTCAAATACCTGTAAACGTTCCTTATTATCCTTTACATAAATATTTATCAAATCCGTATAAGAGCGTTTCACTTCATTTAAAAAGCTTTCACTTTTAAATTGTGCTTCCTTTACCGTAAATAATTTACGCTCATATACGTCACCTTTTGAAACAATTTTACAGCCTTTTCGTAATCGTCCTTCTTTATTAACAATCTCTTTTTTTGTACGAACATGCTTTCCATTTTCATCATAAAACATATTTCTTATTGCTACCTTTTCCACTGGTTCATCAAGTAACTTCCTCTCTGAAAAATCAGGTGAATATGATAATTGGTTTTACGTTTATTGTGATGCAACGCAGCAATGCATTCCACTCCATATTTCTGCCGGAAATGTTCGGTGAATAGCTTCAGCAAGATATTTGGCTGATAATCTACAAAGCTTTCCGGTAATGCAATAATTAACTCTCTTGCTTCAATGCACTTCCCTTCTGTCCCGCTTTTTGAAAATTCCTCTTGATTACATTTAGCAAGCTCTTTCCAAAATTTTTTGTCTGTGGTTTCATAGACCGCATACAAATTTTCCTGTCTAGCATGACTGGAAATATAGTTTATTCTTCCCTTTAGATTTGTCAGCTTAGACATCTGAATAAATGAATTTCTCGCGATAGGCAATTCCTCCTTTGCCACATCATGACATATCTGCCACTGTGAGTAGGTGCTTCGGCACCTGTTTACGAACTAATCCGCCTAAGGGCGGTCAGGCCCCCGGCAGGGCGAAATACCCTTGAACATAAACGAAGTTTGTGCGATGGGTGTATTTCGCTCTCAAATGCCGAGGGCTTGGAGAGATTACTTCCAGCTTATGTCCGGCTCTGTACCTGCCTTTCCATTTTGGGCGTATCCGCCCATTTTATCTGCCCGTATCCGGGCTGCCTTTTCTATGACCGATAAAAAATTATCAACCGTACTTTCTTCCCAACCAGCAAGCCACACCAGTGTTTTTTCTTCTGCTTTGGTAAGCACCACACCATTCAGAACCCTATTCATTTTCTCAATTCGCCTGGCTTCTGTTTCATAAAACAAATGATTCTCATTCCTGCTCCCATACATTGGTTGTATAAACATATTTTCTCCTATTTGCCGGCACACTTTCGGCTACACATGAGACATTTCTCCTTATCTGCTCTATACAGGGGCGTGCCACGCTCCTGTTCTTATCAGCGAAGGAAAGCCTACCACCGGAAGCTGTCCGCTACTCCTCGCTTATCCAAGTATTCCTTTCTGGCTTTTTCCTTTTCTTCCTCTGTTGGTGCAGTTTTATATTTGGAATAAAGCTGCCTCATAGTAATGGAATCCAGTTTATCCATCAATCCCTTTTTTATCTCCGAATAGGTATCTTCCATATCCAGCAGATGGTATTTTATCAGTGCTATAAATAACTCTTCCGGTATTTGTATACTTTTCAATCTTTACTCCTTTCCGTGTCGGTTGTGACGATTGTGACGGTTAAATAACTATATATAAAATACCGTCACAACCGTCACCAATCGTCACACTCTGCTTTTATAATTCTAAATGTCTCTATTTTCCTATCATTCTTGTTCTGAAAAAATTGCTGTAACCACATCCTACTTCTTAATTTCAGAACACCTCACTTTTCAGTTTCTTGCTGTAATAATTTCAAAGTTATTATCCTACCATCATGCCCTCTGGTACTTTCATACTGAATGTGATATTCCAGTAGCAAATGCTCTGCACTAATATTTAATTTTCTTGTTAGAATATTTGGTGCTATCTCCATTCCCGGCAGCAACTCTAGCAAACCCGATGCGGTACCTTTCCACTCCGGCTTTTCCTTATTTACCACTTTGGCAATAGCCTCCAGCAATAGATCAGCAGGCTCCTTCCAAAGCTCTGTTTCTGCCTTTATCAGTTCCCACACGCATTGCTCTCTATTAAAGTCAAGTTGTAAACGCTGGTCTTGCTGGTCACGTCCTGCTACCTCCAAAATCGCCTTGTTCTCGGTACGTTTTTCCTTTTGCATGATAAACGCTCCATCTGCTGCTCCCAGAAGCCCGTTTGTTCCTGAAATCATATCAAAACTATCCGAGGATTCCATCTTTCTTGTGTGATGTACCACCAACAGACAGATACCATTTTCATCACTGAATTTTTTTAGCTTGGTAACAATCTCATAATCACTGGCATAACTAGACTTATCTCCACAAGCCTCTCTGACCTTTTGCAGCGTATCTATGATAATCAGTCTTGCATCCTTATGCTCTTTTACGAAATCCTTCAACTGCTCTTCCAGTCCTTGATTTAGATTCTTGGATTGTGTCGCAAAGTAGAAATCTCTGGTACTTTCCACTCCAAACATTCGTGATAACCGTTTTTGCAGCCTTGCATAATCATCTTCTAGTGCAAGATATAAAACAGTGCCTTTTTGTACCGGATAACCCCACAATGGTATGCCCTTGCTGACATGATAGCCCAACTGTGCCATGAAGAAGGACTTACCAACCTTTGGGGCACCCACAAAAAGGTATGTTCCGTTGTAAATTAGTCCATCAACTATTGGAATCTTTGGAGGATAAACCGTATCGTACAATTCCTCCATAGAAACGATTTGAAGCTGCTCCTGCCCGGTACTCACCGGGCAAGGAACATTTGTTGTACTACTTTCCTTAGAATCCTTAGAAATTGTGGCTTGCAGATTGTTTTGCACTTTGGAATCTGCTATAATTTCTTTGTCAATTTTGATAAGTGACTGTTTCCCATCTGCGCCAACAGATGAACTGGAAGCAGTCGTTTTTTTGTCTGTCTTCATGGCAAATTCTCCTTATTTTCCTCCTTCAATCCATTCATGGTTTCTGCCACTAATTGCAGCGTATAAAGAAATTCCTCCGAGGCTTCACTACACTGCTCCAACCGTTTCAGTTCCTCATAGATTTCTACCATGTGATTTCTAAGTGCCTTATATACTCTTGGATTGCCCTGCACCACCACTTCTCTGTGTAATAGTCTGCGGATAATATAGTCCTGCTTCGTAAGTCCCGACAGGCTCACACAATCATCTAGCAGCTTCGCTTCCTCCTCTGATACCCGAAAAGCCACTGTCCTGCTCCTCCATCTTCCCTGAAAATCTAAACTGCGTTCCATTTCACTCTTCCTCCTTTCCCATTCGTTCAATATCCAGCTTGTCAGCCATTTCCGTTTGCTTTGTGGGAAAAAGATGTGCGTACCGATAAGTAATATCAATACTCTCATGTCCCACTCTTTCAGCAATTGCCAGTGCAGAAAATCCCATCTCTACCAACAAAGAAATAGCACTGTGCCGGAGGTCATGCACCCTTATCCGCTTTACCCCAGCCGCCTTTGCTCCTCTATCCATTTCATGGTGCAGATAGGACTTTGTAATCTGAAACAGCCTTTCATTCTCTCCGGCTTCATACAGCATACTGATATATTCCTGCATCTCTTCACAGAGAAACTTCGGCATCTTAATGGTTCGGTTGCTCTTGGGTGTCTTTGGACTGGTAATCACATCTTTTCCTTTTAACCTCTGATATGATTTGTTAATGGTTAACGTGCATTTGGCAAAATCAAAGTCTTTTGGTGTGAGAGCCAGCATTTCTCCCATTCGGACACCACACCAGTAAAGTATTTCAAAAGCATAATAGGATACTGGCTTATCCATCATGGCATCCGCAAATTTCAGATATTCGTCTTTTGTCCAGAACAACATTTCCTTGTGCCCTTCACTTCCCATGGTTCCGGCTTTCTGTGCCGGATTGAATGGAAGATGATAAAAGCGTACTGCATGGTTAAATATTGCACTTAACTGGCTATGTATGGTCTTTAGATAAGTGGGAGAATACCGCTCCCCCTTATCGCCCTTATATGCCAGCAGTTCGTTCTGCCATGCAATAATATCTTTCGCTTCAATCTCTCCAATCTTTCGCTGTCCGAAGTAAGGAAGTATCTTGGTTCGTATCACATGGCTCTTGGATTCCCATGTATTTTCCTTTACTCGTTTCCTTTTATCCACCTCATAGATTTCAAAGAAACTTTCAAAGGTCATATCCAGTTTGGAACCCTGCTTAAGCAGCTCCTCCCTCTCCCACATCTGGGCTTCTTTCTTGGTGGTAAAACCACGTTTCTGCGTCTGCTTCCGCTCTCCTTTCCAATTGGAAAACCGAAACACCACACGCCATTTATCGCCGTCTTTATATACAGCCATTCTGTCAACTCCCTTCTGTACATTTTTTATGTGTTATTCGCTGTAACATAGTTTCTTGTGGAAATACTGGGCATTTACTCTGCCAGACACCGTCAGGTAGCCTAGTTTTCTTAATTCCTCATTGAGCTGCTTCACCACCTTGTAGGCGTATGACTTGGATACTCCCAACTCGTCAGCAACTTCTTGTACACTCATAAAAGTTTTGTTCTCCAAATGGTTTCCTCCTCTTTTTTATTTCACTAAACTATTTTGTTTAAGTTTATATTTGTATAATACTAAACATTTTGAGTTAAGTCAATAGGTTTTCAAAAAAATACTAACTTTTTTTGTTTAGTTATTCTTGATATCTCAAATCCTCCATGCTATACTGTGTATAAACAAATAAGTTTAGGAGGTTTACTATGGCAATTGGACAACGTATCAAATTCTTTCGTAACAGAAAGGGAATGACACAAAAGGAGTTGGGTGGAATACTTGGTTTTCTAGGTAAAACTTCTGATGTGCGAATGGCACAGTATGAATCAGAAACCAGAGTTCCCAAAACAGAATTGGTAAAGGAAATGGCTCACATTTTTGATGTCAGCACACATGCCCTTACTGTGCCAGATATAGATACCTACATTGGTCTTATGCATACGCTTTTTACTTTGGAAGATATGTATGGACTGAAAATCGGAGAGATTGATGGAGAACTCTGCCTACGTCTGGATAAATCTGTTGGTACTTCATACCTTTCTATACTCGATATGTTGCTGGCTTGGCAAAAGGAAGCATTTCGGCTGGAAAGCGGAGAAATTACAAAAGAAGAATATGACGAATGGCGATATAAATATCCAGAACTGGAAACTCAACGGACATCAAAACTCATAAAAAAAGCTAACAAAACAAATGATTTGCTCTGAGGTGAACCATGAAAATAGTAAAAGAATTTTTACAAAGTGTATGGACTTTAAACACTGAACAAATTGCCATAATTTCTCTACTAATTACATTTTTACTTTTTGTGTTAGGAAAATATTATGAAAATCGCATTAAAGTTTATGAAACCCGAAAAGCTGAGTATCAAAAGCTAATAGATTTCATTCAAAAAATATTTAGTACTACAGAGGCTGATGCAGACAAACTTGCTAATGATATAGCTCTAAAAAAAGAGTTTTTAGGCATGGGAGCTTCCCTAGCAATTTATGGTTCTAAAAAGTTATACAAAACCTATTGCTTCTATCGTTGGCTTGCGCTTGATGAAAATCTTCACCAGAATCGCTGGTATTCAAAAGATATGCTAATATACTCACTAGGAGAAATGTATCAAATAATGCGTAGAGAAATAGGTTTAAATCATGAATTAATTCGTATAGATGTACCTGATATTTTGGCCTTCTATATCAATGATTTTACAAAGCCCGAATTCAAGAAAAAATTTTACATTTATCACTTTAATAAATATGCTCTTAAATCAGCTATTTTCTGGGGTAAAATAGAAGAATTTATCCCACTTATCTGGTTTCAAAACTACATAATTAAGCCTTTATTTCTTCTTCTCTTTTGTATTATTCGTTTTCCTATTAAGTTACTCATTTTTACCCCTTTAAAATTCATAAAAAAACACGTCATAGAATCTAAAAACAAGTAAAAAACCTTACCGATATTCAGTTTTTCATCTGAAAATCAGTAAGGTTTCTCTATGCAATATAAAATAAAATTTATTCTTTGAGTAGATATCAAACGTTGCCAAAATGTTGCCATTTACTAAACAAATTTGTTTGTAACACGTTTAAATACTGGCTTGTATTTTTCAAAAAATCTACTCAAACTCGATATCGGATACTATATATTGTATCTAATCATTCCATTTACGTCTTTATATGGTATATATTTTCTAATCATTCTACGAATTCTGTATCGTTTATAACTTTTTTGCAAGCATTTAGCAAGCATTAAATAAAAGCATTGATTTACACACTGAAATCTTCATAACCCACTATCATAACATTGCCTACATAGTTACAATATGATCTTCCACTTCTGTTACAAGGTTTTGAATATGAAGCTATTCTTCTATTCTTTTTGCTTTTACTTACAATAAGTCTATCACTTCTTGT
Source organism: Bacillota bacterium (assembly GCA_023457255.1). Lineage (GTDB taxonomy): Bacteria > Bacillota > Clostridia > Lachnospirales > Lachnospiraceae > Lachnoclostridium. The sequence continues at coordinate 14,393 of JAEWMB010000028.1, forward strand.
TTCTCCAATATAATGTCCATGGAAATCAAATAATTCTTCGTCATAGAACACTCCAATAGGCTTACCCTTTTTTGAAAATAGATAATCGCCTTCTCTAAATCCAATATATTGTCCGCCCCATGCCCAATAATTCATAAAGTCACACCTACTTTCTCGATTGTCTTATCATATTTATTATAGCTCCATCTATATCAAAAACCGTATCCTTCTTATCATACCATCTATCCCAAAACTCTATTGTTGAACTTATAGGTTCTTCTATTGGCTTATCTAACAATATCTTTGTAGGTAATTTTATAGCATCTCCTACAACAATACATTCTCCTACGTCAAGATTTGGCAGAGAATCAACTAAACCTACTAAAGTATCTGTAAGCATTGTGGCAACGGCAGATTTATCTCTATCATTTGTAATTTTTAAACTAATAATATTATTACACTGCGAAATAATTGTTGTATTTAATTCAGCTGGTCTCTGCGAAACAATTAATAGTGCAATCCCGTATTTTCGACCTTCTTTAGATATTTTTTCAAATATTTCTAATGATCTTTTTTCAATTGCTCTCATTTTTGATGTATCATTAGCCATATAAATATGAGCTTCATCACACACAAATGCAAGAGGATGTCTTGTTTGATCTTTTTTAGGGCTCATCCAAAATTGAACATCATATGTAAGCCTTGTCAATATCCCAATTACAATTGCTAACATATCTGCAGGCACCTCTGATAGGTCAATTACTTTAATTTTCTTATTGGAATCTGTATTCATTATTTTTTTTGTAAATTCATTTAAATAATTCACATTCTGAGTATCCGCTTCATTAAAAACAAATCCATATTTTTTGTCATCCATTTTTGTTTGAAGACGCATAATTAAATTTGTAAGCTTATCATTGTACAGTCCTTTTTTTGTTTTAGATTCTCCTTTTTTATCTCCCGTTTTAAACACTTCTCCTGTATCATCTTCTTTTGAATTTTGAACCTCTAAATATTCCTTTAACTTATGCGCTGAAAACGGTACAGGAGTATCAGCTGTAACAACTTCCGAGGAAACAACGCTCAAATTATTCTCAATATAATCCTTTTTCGCTTTTAATATGTAATCAATTACAGCTGCCCTTTGATTTGTGGATGTTCCTTCAGAGGATTCTATAAACAAAGAATGAATTTCCTCATAGTTAAAAAACCACAGTGGGATATGTAATCCGTCATCATTATCAGATATCTTAATTTGCTCCGCATAGCTAAGCTGAGTATATTCACCATGTAAATCATATACAATAATATTTGCGTGTGGTAGCTTACTTGCCTTCTCAAGAATATTTGCCACTGTAAATGATTTTCCACTTCCTGTGCTTCCCACAATGCAAGCATGTCGCTGAAAGAACTTGTTACCATCTAAAACAGCTTGTACTTCTCGATTACTTGCATATCTTCCAATCACCAATTTCTCTAATGTTGATGATGCAGAGTCATCTAATGAATTCATAATAACGGATAACGCTTCTCCCTCAGCAAGATAAACTTCACTATTAATTTCAGGATACGTATTGATAGCTCTTATAAAAACATTCGTTTTCTTCGAACCCAATTTTAAATAAAAACTACCTACTAACGTAATATTGCATACATTGGTAGAATGCGACACCTCTTCATCTACATAAACGTCCTCACTATCATCAATCTCTATTCTTTTTTTACTAACCTTTGTTATTATTCCAATTAATTTTTCATCAGCATTATCTCCACTCATAATTGAAATGTCATTTATCTTTAACCTATTTAAGATTTCCTCTTCTGACACCTCGACTGTAACTTTTTTTGTATCAACATTAACCACAGATCCTATACTGTTAACCAAGTATTCTTTTAGTGTTTTCATCTTTTCTCCTATTCTAGCTGAAAAATACGTCTGCAAATTCATCCATATTCCATAAACTTCTATTGATTTCTATTTTTTCTCCCTTATAAACCATATATTCTTTATCATCTTTTTGGTAAAATATTGTAATCTTATGATTTTTTAATGCTTTTTCAATTACATCATCTTTAATCTCCTTCGAAAGAATCAAAACATTTTTACATGTATTTTGGAATATTACTGTATTAAAATGAGAGTCATTAAACCCATATCCATATATCAAAAGTGAATAAGGTTTGTTAATATCTGATATAAGTTCATTAAAACCTTCCCTCATAGTTCTAAACGTGTTATTTAACATTCCTGCCTCATATTTTGAACTCCCAGGTGCTATTATTTCTATATCATCACTGTTTTTCGACAAAAAATAAAAATCATTTATCAAATATTCTTTTCCATTTTTTATCACCCAGTTAATTGAGCCATGAGGTTTAAAGAGTCGAACAAAAAAATTATTTCTCAGATTATATTGATACTCTGGATTTTTCAATCTAAGCGGATCAAAGCTTTGAAAAATCTCTCCTTTAAATCCAGTAATAACCGAGACACTGCATTTGTCACACAATATCTCCACTATTCTGTCATAATTTGGTGTCATAATATCGATTATTCCATGATTAACACTACAAGTACTTTTTAAGTATAATAAAAGCTTTTCAAATCCAGAAGACCGCTCATATATTTCAGATAATCTTTTTTGTTCTTCCTGTAAGATAAATGCAGATGTAGCTTTTTTTATTTCATCAACTAATTGATTTTCAGAAGAATTTATAGTTTTTAATCCTTCCTCTAACCCAACTCGTTCAATCTCTGACTCCTTAGACTCCCACGCTTCCTTTACTACTTTGATTGGATGTTTATTCATTTTCTTCTTTAGCTCCTTGGATAATTCCCACATACCAGGAACTCCGAAAGAAGCCGATAGGCCTGTACCAACAATAATCTTTGGCATGTTATTTCTTGAAAGATTATCATTTTTTAAACTAATTATTATTTCGTCAAATTCATCACTATCGCATGATATTTTTGTAAAATCCACTTATTCAATCTCCCCTCCAAGTCAAGATTCTAGCTTCCCATTAATTCTCTCCATCCACTTATAATCATCACTTCCAAGCAAATCCATAAATCTTCCAAAATTACTACTTCCACCAATATTATCAATCATATCCAACCGCTTAACTCTTTGACACATATCGTAATAATTCTCAGCAGTTATAAACTCCATTAAAGATTTAATTTGATCTGCTCTTGCCTTATAATTTATAACACCGGTATACGCATTTACTAACGGTGCATTGGCAGATTTTAATGGTTTTAGAATTGTATCGTCACCCCAATGCTTTATAATAATTTGCATTGTACATGGATTTGCATAAATGATCACTTCTTTAGCAGCATTATCAACTCCATGAAACTCATTGATTTTACGTTTTATATCCTCAAATTGCTCATATGGTTTCTTTTCAGTATCACAGAACACAAGTACAAGTTCGTATGCACCATTCTGGTATCTATCCTGGTATCTTGCTGGAATATTACCGTTTCCACATGCATTATCTAGTAGAACTTCATACTGCGAATTCCATACCTGTAACTTTTTCAGTCTATCAAGATAAGCATATTCTTCATTACCTTCACAGATAATACAAATTTTATGCTTATCTAAGAATATAGGAAGATTATTCGGCATCAGCATCCACTCCCTTCACATTCCCCTTAATACTTAAAAGAGATTTGATCAATTCTGGATCTGGAAGTGCTCCAAGAGCTCCCTTTCTATATTTCTCCATAACATCTGTGGTATCTCCTCTCACACCTTGTTGTGCTGTAAAATCTGCTAGTGAGTATACATACACTCCAGATTCATCTTTATGAACAAACCAAATTTGTTCCTTGCGGAACATTTTCTTACAATCCATAAGATTGATATCATGAACTGTAAATATCATCTGTGCACCAGTATTAAGTTCATTATTAAACATAGCTACAATTGCTCTAGTTAATTTGAAATGAATGCTACTATCTAATTCGTCCACAACAAGAATTCTGTCTTTTTCTAATCCTTCTATAACATAACTTGCAATGGCCGCAATCTTTTTTGTTCCAGTAGAATCAAACATCATACTAGGAACATGCACTCCTTTATATGTGGATACTAATCGAATCTGATCCATAATTATTTCTGGAATATCTAGTACCTTTTCTTCAGGTTTTTCATCTTCTTTACTAGCTTTTATTTTAATTTTATCTATATCTACATATTCAAAATTATCCATATATAAATCAGAGTTTTTAATAAACTCTACGACTTTTTCTTGTAACTGATTTCTATTTTTCATCAGTTCTATCGTATGTTCCATTGGAATGTTATCCATATTAATAATATCAATCTTTTCTGCAAAGCCAACGAGAATATGCTTCATATCATCAAGGTGTTTAAACTTACTGGTATCGATTAGATAGCACAACAAATTATTCTTTGAAACAACTGGTATCATTGTTAGAACATCTTCATCAACGCATTGATACTCTTCATTTATTGTATCTTTCTTAAGCCAACACACTTCTCTTTCATTTCCATATTGATCCTTAAGAATTTCGACAAAACATTCATAAATATATTCCTCTTTATCAGAATCATATTTGAAATCATATGCAAATTTTCTTCCTAATGCCATAAACGTTACACCAAGCTCACATATATCGCTAACCGAAAAAATATTAGACATCAATCCATTTTTTTTGTTTAATAAAATTTGTTTAATAGCTCTAATGCATTTTACGAGACATGTTTTTCCTGCATTATTAGGTCCATATATTCCTGCCGTTTTAAGTATGTTAAAATTATTCTCTTTGTGAACATTTGTAGAAAACTTTTTATTTCTCATATCTGCTTTCATCGAAAATCTAATTTCATTCTCAAATGCATAACAGTTTTTTGCTCTAATCTCTATAATCATAGGTCATTCCTCCAAATTTTATCTATATAACAGTATTATATCACTTTTAATTTTTTATGCAACTTATTTACACGAAAAATATTGTCAATCCTGTAGTAAAAGCAGCCTATATTAAATAAGCTGCCTTTTTTCTACCTTTCCATGATATCTTGCACAACAATCTCCTCCGCCCTAATTCTAATATTATTCATCATTCCGACCCATTTCATCTGATTCTTTGCCTTCAATTCTTCCGTCACTCCCTCTTTTAACTTCATCTTCTACTGTATAACCCCTAAAACCAATTCTCCCTCTTATTTCTCCAATGTACTTTATTTTAGTTTGTATCCACCCTAAACTGTTAGAATATGTTCTTTCAGTAATAAGTGATTTTTTATATTTCTGTAATATCTCAATTTGCTTTTCAATGTCAATTGCAATATCGTCAATTTTTTTACATTGCTCATCTAAAAAGTCTGCTATAAGAGTTTGCTCTGACAATTCTGGATACGCAACTGCTATTTTGCTGAGTATTTCAGTGTTAATTGCCGGATACGCTATTCCATAAGAAAATTTATCTACCTCTTGCACAAATCCCTCTGATATACAAAAATAATAAAGATATTTAGGATATAACTTTTCTCCTGGTGTATAAACAGCAAAACCTGTTGAAGCAATTATATTTGAAGAATTTTCAACATATGCAATTGCCTTTAAATAGGTACGCACTGTTGAGATAATATCAACATAACTAAAAGTAAATGTCGGAGGTGTAGTTTCACTAATTACTTTTTGGTTACAATTAGAAATATATTTTAGTGGTTGAAAACTCCAACTCTCTGGAATATCCCCAATCCAAGTAATTCCACTCGATTTCATATTTTCACTCATTATAAAACCTCACTTTCAGCAAGATTTTTGATTTTATTTGCTAAATTTTTTTCAATCTCCATAAACTCAGCAAGTAAATCGTCTGCCTTTTCAGGTTCTTTATATTCATAGAAAAATCGTGTAAATGGAAATTCTGCACCTAATTTTTCTTTGTTAGTGGAGCTTTCTGCTTTACTTTCATCAAAATCATAAAACCATAAAGCGTCTGGCACATGAGGATATACTTCTTCATTAAAATATTCTTCCACATCTTTTGTCAGTTTAATAATTTCAGTATCTTTTGTGGTTTTATCTAATATGATTTCGCCCTTTTTATCCTTTTGCACCTCAGCTGTTTTATCAATTTCACTCATTATCATTGCAATAGAAGTAAGTCTGCTTGCAGAATAGCCCTCTACTTTTGAAATAGCGCCTTTTATTGCCTTTTCAAACAATGCGTAATCTTTGTAAATCTTATCAGAAATGTTATTATTCAAGGCTTCTAAACAGTCATTAACAAATTGCTGTCCTAAAATATACTTCTGATAATTTTTTTCGTCCGCAGTACTGCGAGGGTTCATTTCTTTTAAAGTTTCGAATTCTGTTTCATTAAACACAGAAGAATTGCTTGTAAAATAACTGCTTGTTTTTAATTTCTCAATAGTATCTGCATTTATAGCTCCTGACCGTTGTAGTGGCTGATACACTGCATATTCTTTATACATAAACTCTTCATTACTAAAAATTTTACAGTATTTATTCTCTTTGAATTCGGAATATAACTCGGTTATTAGCTTAATACTATCTCGATCAATTTCTCTACGCTTTTTACCTAGTGATTTTCTTAATGGTTTCCACATATCCACAGCGTTAATAAGCTGAACTTTACCTATTCTACCTTCACGCTTATTCTTTGAAAGAATAAAAATATAAATTCCAATATCTGTGTTATAAAACAACTGTGATGGTAAAGCAATAATTGCCTCCACCAAATCCTCTTCTAACATTTTTCTTCTAATTTGACTTTCACCACTGGTAGTTCCACCAGAAAACAGTGGAGAACCATTTGTAATAATAGCAGCACGACCTTTTTTATCATCAAGTTTATTGATTGCGTGTTGCATAAACAATAGCTGCGCATCTCCTGTTCCTGGTAATCCCCATTCAAAACGTCCACCTTTTTTATTTTCATCACGTACAGCTTTTTCCTGTCCATCAGGTGTATCTTTTCCTCCCCAAGGAGTACCAAATGGTGGATTCATTATAACAAGGCGCATTTTTTGATCTGGAAAACAATCTTGTTTAAGTGTATTTCCAGCAGGTTCTCCGCCAATAATATTTTTAATATCTTGTCCTTTAATCAACATATCAGCAAGACAAATAGCATAAGACTCGTCAATTATTTCTTGCCCAAATAACCTAACATCAATATTTGGATTATAGTATTTCAAAAAATCTTGTGCAGTAGAAAGCATACCACCACTACCACAAGCAGCGTCCAAAACTGTGGCTACCTTGCCTTCGTCAGTTAGTAAATCTTCACAGCCTTCGGCAAGCAGTACATTTGCCATGAGACGGATAACTTCTCTTGGTGTATAGTGATCACCTGCTTCTGCATTTTCTGAGAAACGACGGATAATATCTTCGAATATATAACCCATTTTCATACTGTCAACACTATGGGTATATAAATCAAGTTCAGAGAATTTTTTTACAACTCCAAATAGTCTGTTGTTTTTATCCATCTTGGTAATCTGCTTCGAAAACTCAAGACTATTTAAAATAATTTGTATATTAGCAGAAAAGCCTTCAATATAGCTTTGAAAGTTTTCTGCGATATTCGAACTGTCATTTAATAAATTTGTAAGATTAAATCTACTTGTATTATAAAAAGGATATCCTGAAATCTGATTCAGAATTGCTGCTGGCGCATTAGGGTTAGATTCAAATTTTGCCACAACCAAATCTTTCTTTTCTTCCAAGGCACACTCAAAGCGACGAATAATAACCATCGGAATTATTACTTCTTTATATTTGTCAGAAGTGTATGCACCTCTAAGTGAGTTCGCTATAGACCAAACTAAACCTACTTCTTTACTTACATCAACTGGTTTATAATCCAGCAAAAAATCTTTATTATCCATTTTCATTTTCTCCTTTATTTTCATCAGCAAAAGTTTGAAATAGTTCTTTTACCCTTGTTATTTGTTCTTTTGTAAGCTTTTTACTATTTATCAACCTAAAAACATCAAATAGTTCTAGATTACTATTAATGGTTTCACATACATCAGGCGGTGGTGTTTTACGTATAGTTGCATACAACTTATCCATTACCGCACGTTGCTTTGGGGGAGGTTTTAATTCTTCAATGATTTTTGCATATACATCATGACTTGGAGAATTAACACCATCCTCGATATACTTCATATTAGAGGGAGGAAGTCCGACAGCTTGTGCTAACTTTCGTTGACTTAATTCACCACGGTTTTTAGCAATTTCTACACCAAGCTTTGTCTTAGCTTTTTCCATATCTTTATCTTTAATAACACTATTCGCCAATTGACTTCCTCCTTCCAAACATTCTATGTTCTATAACATAGAACAATTATATCATTTATGTCCCGTATTCACAATGTTTCTGGTGAAAAAATATAAATAAATTTTATTGTCAGTCTATCATTTTGCATCACTATAAAAACAGGTAAGAAATTCAAAAAAGGTACAACCTTTCTAACTTTCTAAGGGCGGCAGGAAAGTGAAATTCCGGGATTTTATATAGTTTTTTCAAGTGGTATAGAATGTTGTTTTGAATACACAAAAAATATTATAACATACACTTGACATACACAAAACCTACATAATATATTGTCAATAGGAAGTTTTCAAGAACCATATAAAAAACATACAATACAATTTTTGGAGGTAATATATTATGGGAAAAACAATCGCCATAAGAGGTAAAAAAGAGATAGTTGCAGTATTTAATAAATACGCAAGATTGGCGGGAAACCAGGATCAGGGAAGACCTCAGTCAGCTACAGATTTTGTAAAATACATTGCAGAACGTCTAATGAATGAGGATACCAAAGCAGAACTTAAGGCAGCATCGAAGCTATCGATTGATGTGAGCAATATTGAAGATAATTCAGTACCATCATCAATTAAGATCCCTATTGAAATTGATGATGAAGAGTGGAATAAGGCAATGGAGGTATTTAGATATGTCTTTGATCTTAAAGGAAATCCTCAGATGCCATATTTTATTAGGGTTGCAGGAATGGCATGTATTAAAAGAATAGAAACCCAGAATGCTGAACTTGGAATTGTTGAAGAGAATGAAGTAAAAGATGTTAATAAAAATGTTATGGATGTTGAATCCTTCAAGAAACTCAGTACAGATGACAAGCTCATTGAGATTTATAAGCTTTTAATTGAAAGGGGACGTTTAATATGATACCTGTTAATCAGTTGTCTAAAAAAGATGTACAGCGCTTACGCAAAAAGAGCTACGGGACAAATAGTAAATCCATTACGATTACATACCAGGAAGTAAAAGATATGCAGAAGCATTTACAAACATTATTTGAAGGCAGTGTTCAGATGAGCTTTGCTGAGAAAATTGCATGTAGAAATAAGGAATATTAAGGAGAAGACCTATCAAAAAAAAGGAAACAAGGCTTAAGTTTATAGTGTACCTTAAAGAATGTTATATTAATTTTCATGAGCATCTATCTGATGGCGAAGCAAGTATTTATCTGTACCTTTCTTATATTATTTGCAAGCATTCTGCAAGCACAAAAGCCGCAAAACCTTGATTTATAAGGCTTTGCGGCTTTTCTAGGTCACTCAAACTCAATCGTTGCCGGTGGTTTCCCCGTACAATCATAAAGTACTCTATTAACTCCCTTAACTTCATTCACAATACGGCTTGAAACCTTGCCTAGTAACTCCCAAGGAAGTTCTGCAAACTCTGCGGTCATAAAGTCAGTGGTTGTAACTGCACGAAGTGCAATTGCGTAATCGTAGGTTCTCTCATCACCCATACATCCGACAGACTGCATGTTAGTTAAAGCTGCGAAGTACTGTCCGATGCTGCGGTCAAGACCTGCATTGGCAATCTCTTCACGGTAGATAGCGTCTGCTTCCTGAACGAGCTTAATTCTCTCAGGAGTAACTTCACCGATAATACGGATTCCAAGTCCTGGTCCTGGGAATGGTTGACGGAATACTAATTTTTCTGGAATTCCAAGCTCTAAACCAGCCTTACGAACCTCATCTTTAAAGAGAAGGCGAAGTGGCTCTACGATTTCCTTGAAATCAACGTGCTCCGGAAGACCACCTACGTTATGGTGGGATTTAATCACTGCGGATTTACCAAGACCGGATTCAATAACGTCCGGGTAGATAGTTCCCTGTGCTAAGAAATCAACGGTTCCGATTTTCTTAGCTTCTTCCTCAAATACACGGATGAATTCCTCACCGATAATTTTACGTTTTGTTTCCGGATCAGTAACTCCGGCCAATCTATCATAGAATCTCTGCTGTGCGTTAACACGTACAAAATTTACATCAAACTGTGTAGTAAAGATCTGTTCTACCTCATCCCCTTCGTTCTTACGAAGTAAGCCATGGTCAACGAAGATACAGGTTAACTGCTTTCCAACTGCCTTAGAAATCATAACGGCTGCTACGGAGGAGTCTACACCACCGGATAAAGCACAAAGTACTTTCTTATCCCCAATTTTCTCACGTAATGCCTGAATGGATTCTTCCGTAAAGGATGCCATCTTCCACTCTCCGCTGCACTCACATACTTCGTATAAGAAGTTCCGAAGCATCTTAGTCCCTTCCTGTGTATGGACTACTTCCGGATGAAATTGTACTGCATAGAGTTTCTTATCTGCCATCTCAATTGCTGCTACCGGGCAGGATTCAGAACTTGAGGTAATCACAAATCCTTCTGCCGGAGTCTTAATATGGTCCGTATGGCTCATCCAACAGATTGTATTTTCTGCAACCTCTTTGAATAATTTAGAAGTGGTATCCACCTTAATCTCAGTTTTACCATATTCTCTTACCTCAGCACTCGTTACAGTACCTCCAAGAAGTTGTGTCATCAACTGGGCACCGTAGCAGATGCCAAGTACCGGAATCCCTAACTCAAATATACCCTTATCACAATGTGGAGCATCTTCTGCATAAACGCTTGCTGGTCCGCCGGTAAAGATAATACCCTTTGGATTTATTTCTTTCATCTTTTCCAAACTGGTGTTATAAGGCATAACTTCACAGTAAACATTACATTCCCTGACACGTCTTGCAATCAGCTGATTGTACTGTCCACCAAAATCAAGTACAACTACCATTTCCTTATTCACAATTGCTTCCTCCTAATATGCTTTCTCTATCAATATTGACCTAATTATAGAAACACCCGAATATACACCTGCTTTATAGACGTTGATGCAAGTGACACAAACAATACAGGAAACCAGGGCAAAGTTTGGACTTTCTTAGATGGCACCTTTTGACACCTTAGAAATCCTCTTCACCTTTGAAATCCTGCCGAATCAGTATCTGTGTGAAAGAAAATCATAATTTTCTTTCACACAGAATTCCCAATGCCGATCTATTATTTATTACCTTCTTATGTTTCCATAAATCTTCAAAATCTATGTCACTCATTTTACAACATTTTTTGCAAATGTTCTAGTATAAAAATATTTTTCCACAGAATCAATAATTTTCATACCAAAAGCACACAAGCACTCCGACATAATTATGGTGATAGCCGCATTTTAGAAGTGTTAGAAAACTAATCCGCCTTGGAATAGATTTCTTTTGCTGTCTTTACCAACTGATAAAACTCTGCACGGTATTCATCCTGTTTATAATCAATTCCATCCAATTGGGATAGTATCTTGGAAAAGGAAGAATTCCCCTTATACTCACTATTTTTTAATAATAAGCCGAACTCCGCAACTGCAGCAGCAAACGTCAGATTATCTGTCAGAGTATCTGCGATACGGTCTGTTCCTACCGGTTCCGACATAAGAATCGACTTTTGCCCGCCAGGTTTTTTATAACGGATATTAACGGTTAATAATTCGTCCACCATATTAGTCTGTTCTGTCGTTTGATATTTTAGCTCAGTCTCAGGAAGCTCTATCTTAGAATCCGTCAGCACAAGCTCATATAACACGGTTACGGAATGCCCTGCTCCAACCTCACCGGCATCTTTGGCATCATCATTAAAATCCTCGGTTGCTAGTCTTCGATTGTCATACCCTAACAAACGGTACCCTTTTACCTTCGCCGGATTAAACTCTACCTGAAATTTTACATCTGCTGCAACTGTAAGTAAGGTAGCTCCCATTTCCTCCACTAATACCTTTCTAGCTTCCATTAAGGAATCAATATAAGCATAATTTCCATCTCCATGGTCTGCAAGGGCTTCCATCTTATTGTCTTTGATATTTCCGGTACCAAATCCAAGTACAGAAAGTGCAACTCCGCTCTTTTTTTTCTCTTTAATTAAATTTGTCAATTCACTTTCACTGGTAATACCAACATTTAAGTCACCATCCGTTGCTAAGATTACACGGTTATTCCCACCCTCGATATAATTCTCCATAGCAATCTGATAAGCTGTTTCAATACCTTTACTGCCATGGGTGCCACCGCCTGCTTCTAACTCCGCTATTGCTGTTTGGATTTTTTCCGTTTGATTGCCCTTAGCTCCGCTTAAGACAACCATATCATCTCCTGCATACGTAACAATTGATATTCTGTCTTTTTCTGTCAGATTTTCTGTCAGCAATAAAAATGCCCGCTGAACGAAAGGTAATTTATTCTCTTCCATCATCGAACCTGATACATCAATAAGAAATACCAGATTAGCAGGAACACTTTTTGAAAAATCTATTTTTTCTGTTTGAATTCCAAGTAAAAAAAGCTTTGTCTCCGGATTCCAAGGACAATCAGAGATCTCTGTTGTTATGCCAAATGGAGAGTCTCCTTCCGGTAATTTGTAATCATAGTTGAAATAATTAAGCATTTCCTCGATTCTTACCGCACCGGTATCCACCGTTCTGCCCTCTTTTAACATACGGCGAAGATTGCTATAGGAGGCTGTATCTACATCCGCTGAAAAGGTGGATAACGGATGGTTCTTCGTTGATTGGTATCTCTGTTCTTCCACTCTCCTATATTCCTCTGTGGTAAAGTCCATAGTAAGGCTGCTATCCATATCTACCTTAATATTATCATAAACCGCACTAGATTCTGATGGCAGTGAGGTATTCGTTTTACCGGTCTGAGCATTATATAAGAAATCAGAAGAACCATTCCTGCCATTCTCCCCTGAATCACTGTCCATTTTACTAGAACATGCCATAAGATTTGGCAGTATTAATGCGATACATAATATAAGTGCTATTCGTTTAAAAACCCTATTCTGCTTTTTCATATTTTCCCTCATTTCTGCACACACAGGAGTGTGTATGCTTTTTCTATACCTCTAATTTGTGTTAGATAGACTTATTCGTTTCCATACCTGTTCGCTTTCCGTGTTTATTCGTATACGAAACTTATTGGCTTTGCATACTTGTAAGCTTTACAACCAGACACAAACTTATCAAGTGAAAGATTTATCCTGAAAGATAGATTTATCCCGAAAGATGGACTTATCTTTCACTCCTTGAAAACATGTCTGTTTAGAATCTGCAATTCCCTCTACTCTCCAAAAGTAAGAATTCCCTCCCATGCTGCTCAAATCTTCATAAACTCTGCAATCTGATACTTTCTTATTAGATTCCTATAATGCCCTCCTCTTCTAACTTATAGGCAGCACGTATTATAGTAAATTGATTCTATTTAATTATCCTTATCCTTTGTACCATCGCGATTAACTATTAGACGATGAGGATTTACAGATTGTTCCATATAAGAATTTTACTTGCTTGTAATCGGAATTCTATAAAAATTTACTCCTTCCGACAGGTTCTTGTAATAAGTATCCTTACCAAAGGCAAACATAACAGTATACATCCCTGCAAATCTCAATAATTGCAGTGGCTTTGTCTCTCAACTATTTATTAAGTGATCTAAGTTAACGTGTGCACAAAATTTACGATACGAATACTATACTTTTTATTAAAACTACATAGTATTTTGCTATGTTTGACTATTTACTTTTAAAGCAGATATGTTACAATTTAATCAGACTATGAGGTTTGGCGCTGCCTTTGAAATCCCACTGTCATCGCTGTCATTATCAGATTTATTAAGACGTAATGTCATTATATATTTTATCAGGAGGCTACTTATGAACAAAGTTGAATTAAAACCGGGTATCTATGCAGTTGGTGCAATTGATTGGAACTCTCGTTCTTTCCACGGCTATACTACAGATCATGGCGCTACCTATAATGCATATTTAATTATGGATGAGAAGATTACATTAATTGATGCAGTAAAAGCTGGTTTTGCAGAGGAATTACTAAACCGTATCCGTGAAATCGTTGATCCCGCAAAGATTGATTATGTGGTTTCAAATCACGTAGAGATGGATCACTCCGGTACACTGCCAGAGGTTATGGAAATTGCAAAGAACGCAACCCTTGTTACTTCTTCCCCAAATGGACTAAAAGGATTAATGGCTCACTACGGTAAGGATTATAACTATCTGCCTGTGAAGAGTGGTGATACCCTTTCTCTTGGGAAACGCACCCTATCCTTCCTGGGAACTCCAATGCTTCACTGGCCGGATAATATGGTAACTTATTGCCCGGAAGAAAAAATCTTATTCTCCAATGATTCTTTCGGTCAGCATTATGCAACAAATAAACGTTTTGATGATGAGGTGGATTTAGACAGGGCAATGCAAGAAGCCTTGAAATATTATGCAAATATCCTTCAGCCATATCAACTTCCAATGAGGAAAACCCTCCCTCTAATCGAAAGCCTGGAGCTAGATATGATCGCTTCCAGTCATGGTGTTATCTGGAGAACTCACGTGAAGAAAATTATTGAAAAGTATAAAGAATGGTGCAGCGACAAAAACGAACCAAAAGCGCTGGTGGTCTATGATTCGATGTGGCATTCTACTGAAAAGATGGCTCTTTCTGTGGTAGAAGGTTTTTCTCGTAAAGGTCTCACTACAATTCTTTATGATTTGAAAGAAACTCATATCTCCGACATTATGTCCGAGGTATTAAAGGCGGATTATATTGCAGTTGGTTCTCCAACTCTTAATCACTGCATGCTTCCAACAGTCGCTTCCTTCCTTTGCTACTTAGAGGGATTAACCCAGAAGAATAAGAAAGCCTTTGCCTTCGGTTCTTATGGCTGGGGCGGACAAAGTGTACCGGCAGTTCATGATAAGTTGGCATCTTTCGGTTATGAGATGATATTAGATCCGATTAAAGTTAATTATATCCCAACTCCAGAGATGTTACGAGAAATTGAAGATAAGATAGCCGCATTGTAAACTCGGATATACAATGGAAGCAATCATAGAAAGTATAAAAGAAAGGACAATCTCAGATATTCTGCTGTAAAGCATGAAATCTGAGACTATCCTTTTTTTCGTCTGTACTTATCGTAATTCATCCAAACTCTTTGCATAAGAAGACAGGTATTCGGCTATAAAAACCTCAACCTCCGGCAATTCCATCTGGCTTAATGCCTCGGAGATACTTGCCTTTGCTTTCAGAAATTCGGTATTACCGGTTTTTTCCTCCTCCATACACTTAATCAGTGCAGATAATTTATCTGCCCCTTTCACTAACTTCCATAGGTATTCTTCTCCTTCTTCTGCAAAAAAGATACTATGATATTCTTCTCTCATATCATCTGGCAGCATATTAAGAAGTTGATTTGCGGCATTTTCCTCAATCTTTTGAAATGCTCCTAAGATATCACGGTTGTAATACTTGATTGGAGTAGGCATATCTCCTGTAATTATCTCGGTTGCATCGTGATACAAACCAATCAATGCAGCTTTTTCCGCATTTAAATCTTTATGAAATCGTTTCTTTCCAATTACAGCGAGTGCATGAGACAGCATACTAACTAAAAGCGAATGCTCACTGATGTTTTCAGAAATTGCATTTCTCATCAATGCCCATCGTTCAATATATTTCATCCTTGATATCATTGCATAAAAATGATACTCCATATCTATGTTCCCTTCTTTTTCACCTATAAATCATTCGTTTTTAAAACCTAGTCTTCGATTCCATTCTTACATAGCTTGAATAGTATTTTTAAAATGTATTTTCTATTGTTCTTTTGTTCTTATTCTACCGTTCTTTTGTTCTTATTCCATCCTTATATAGCTTGAGTAGTATTTCGAATGTAGATAGCAAAGAAGTGCTTTAACTTAAACCACTTCGTTATCAGCACTTCGTTATAATTTATTTTCAGATTAAACCTATCCTCTTTAAGATTTCTTTTTAACCTTTCTTCTTTTATTCTGTTCTTTTCCCTCTAACCTGTTCTTTTCCATTTAACCTACGCTCTAACCTCATCAAGATATCTCTTGATATAATAACCCGTATAGGACTCTTTCACTTTCGCAACCTCTTCCGGAGTACCTTTGGCAATTACCGTACCACCTTTGTCTCCGCCTTCCGGTCCGATATCGATAATATAATCCGCAGTTTTAATCACATCAAGGTTATGCTCTATTACGACAACAGTATTACCCCCCTCAGAAAGTCGTTGTAAGATCTCTACTAGCTTATGGACATCTGCAAAATGAAGTCCTGTGGTTGGCTCATCCAAGATATAAATTGTCTTTCCGGTACTGCGTTTACTAAGTTCTGTTGCTAACTTAATACGCTGTGCCTCCCCGCCCGAAAGAGAGGTAGACGGATGACCGAGCTTTAAGTAAGAAAGTCCAACATCATTAAGGGTTTCAATCTTTCTCTTAATCGATGGAACGTTTTCAAAAAACTTCACTGCTTCTTCTACTGTCATATCAAGAATATCATAGATATTCTTTCCTTTATACCGAACCTCCAATGTCTCACGATTGTAACGCTTCCCTCCGCAGACTTCACAAGGAACATAGATATCCGGCAAGAAATTCATCTCAATCTTTATGATACCGTCACCGCTGCAAGCCTCACAACGTCCTCCCTTTACGTTAAAACTAAAGCGGCCCTTACTGTATCCCTTCATCTTTGCATCCTGTGTCGCTGCAAATAAATCACGGATTTGATCAAATACACCGGTATAAGTTGCAGGATTTGATCTAGGAGTACGTCCGATTGGTGACTGGTCAATGTTAATAACCTTGTCAAGCTTATCGACCCCTATCATATCGTCATGCTTCCCCGGAATACAACGAGCTCTGTTTAAATCTCTTGCTAAGCGCTTATATAAAATCTGTGTTACCAAGGAACTCTTACCAGAACCCGATACTCCTGTAACGCAGGTCATAACTCCAAGAGGGATATCCACATTGATATTACGAAGATTATTCTCTTTGGCACCCTTAATGACTAGATAACCGTTTGGTTCTTTTCTCTCCTTTGGTACCGGAATTTTAATTCTTCCGCTTAAGTAAGCACCGGTTATCGAATTAGGATTGTCCATGATTTCCCGTGCAGTTCCAACAGCTACTACCTCTCCGCCATGCTCTCCTGCACCGGGACCGATATCCACAATACAATCTGCCGCAAACATCGTGTCTTCATCATGCTCAACTACAATCAATGTATTTCCAAGGTCTTTCAGATGCTTTAAGGTTTTTAAAAGTTTGTCATTATCTCTTTGGTGTAACCCGATACTTGGCTCATCCAAAATATAAGCAACGCCCACTAACCCTGAACCAATCTGAGTAGCCAGACGGATTCTTTGCGCTTCTCCGCCGGATAACGTTCCGGTTGCTCTGGCAAGTGTTAAATAATCCAGACCTACATCCATTAGGAATCCAATTCTGGCGCGAATTTCTTTTAGTACCAGTTCACCAATCTTTAACTGCATTGAAGATAGACTGAGGTTGTTCATAAATTCATAAAGTTCTCGAATGGACAAATCCGTAACCTCTGCAATATTCATCTCACCAACAGTAACAGCAAGTGCCTCTCGTTTCAGCCTCTTTCCTTTACAAGCCTTACATGGCGTAGTATTCATAAATGTCTCATATTCCGCACGTTGTGTTTCCGAACCGGTTTCACGGTATCTGCGCTCCATATTTCGAATTAATCCCTCAAAAGCCACATCATAGACACCAACACCACGCTGTCCTTGATAATGCACTTTAACGGTTTTACCATCCGTACCATGCATAATAATATATTTTACCTTATCCGAATAATCCTGATAAGGTGTACTTAGGCTAAACTCATACGCTTTCGAGAGTGCTTCCATTGTAGCCCTTGTGTAACTCCCCTTATCGGTTACGGATGCCCATCCCATCGCAGCTATCGCACCATCATTGATACTTAGTGAAGTATCCGGAATTAATAATTCATCCGCAAACTCCATCTTAATGCCAATACCATGACACTCCGGACACGCACCGAACGGATTATTAAAGGAGAAAGTTCTTGGCTCCATCTCTTCCATACTAATTCCGCAGTCCGGACAAGAAAAACTCTGAGAAAATGTTAACTGTTCTCCTCCAATGACATCCGCAATCAAAAGACCATCGCTTAATTTAAGAACACTTTCCACTGAATCCGTAAGCCGCTTTTCAATACCGGCTTTTACGACAATACGGTCTACCATAATCTCAATGTTATGTTTTTTATTCTTTTCCAGCTTAATCTCTTCGGTCAGCTCATATAGGCTTCCATCTACCATCACACGCACATAACCGCTCTTTTTTGCCTGCTCAAATATTTTGGCATGCTCACCCTTTCTTCCGCGTACTACCGGAGAAAGAAGCTGTAATTTCGTACCTTCCGGTAACCTCATAATCTCATCTACCATCTGATCAACGGTTTGTTTCTTAATCTCCTTACCGCAGACAGGACAATGCGGTATACCGATTCTTGCATAAAGCAAACGGAAGTAATCATATATTTCTGTCACTGTTCCAACCGTAGATCTCGGATTACGGTTCGTTGATTTTTGGTCTATGGATATTGCAGGAGATAAGCCTTCAATACTTTCCACATTTGGTTTCTCCATCTGACCAAGGAACTGTCTTGCATAAGACGACAATGATTCCATATATCGTCTTTGCCCCTCTGCATAAATCGTATCAAATGCAAGAGAGGATTTACCTGAACCGCTGAGTCCCGTTAAAACGACAAATTCATCTCTTGGAATATCTACGCTGATTCCCTTAAGATTATGTTCTTTGGCACCGCGGATTTTGATAAAGTGTTTATTATCAGCCATCGTGTTAACCTCTATTCCTGCGCATATTTTACTGCACGTAATATAAACTTATCAGAAGGTGCAAACTTTGCACCGTTAATCTGATTATCAGAACACCTTACAGTTCCGATCAGATAGATCTGAACCTGTTAAGACAGACACAAATCCTCTAATTTAGATTGTTTAGACATCATCATTTTTTTATAGAATAAAAATCAAACTAATTATTTATAATTTGCAATTACTATTAAAAAGTTAGAAATAGTTCTATTTAGATACTTGCGAATTTAAGTATTCAAAAGTGTACTTCCTAATCTAAATCATTAATTTGCTTCTTTAATTCCAGCAGCTTGTCACGAAGTTCTGCTGCAAGCTCAAAATTCAATTCTGCTGCTGCCGTATGCATTTCTTTTGTCAACTTCTTCG
Source organism: Bacillota bacterium (assembly GCA_023457255.1). Lineage (GTDB taxonomy): Bacteria > Bacillota > Clostridia > Lachnospirales > Lachnospiraceae > Lachnoclostridium. Next base: position 33,893 of record JAEWMB010000028.1, read on the forward strand.
CTACGGCCTCTAATTCTTTGCGGCTCATAGATTCGTAGTCTTTCACATTCATATCATACATTTCCTTGCTTACTTTCTTGGAAATGCTGATAAGTTCACGTACCTTTTTCTTTATCGTCTGTGGTGTAATACCATGCTGCTCATTGTATTCATCTTGAATCTTACGGCGGCGTTCCGTCTCTCTAAGTGCCTTATCCATAGAATCGGTGAGCCTGTCTGCATACATTATAACCCTGCCTTCCGCATTACGGGCAGCACGTCCGATTGTCTGAATCAATGATGTTTCAGAACGTAAAAATCCTTCCTTATCTGCATCAAGAATTGCTACCAAACTAATCTCCGGAATATCAAGACCTTCACGTAATAGGTTAATACCAACCAGCACATCAAAAACATCCATACGCATATCGCGGATAATTTCAGAACGTTCTAAGGTATCAATATCAGAGTGCAGATACTTCACACGAATACCCAACTCTCTCATATAATCCGTCAAATCTTCCGCCATTCTCTTAGTAAGTGTCGTAATCATGACTTTATTCTTCTTTGCAGTTTCCTTATTTACCTCAGAAACCAAATCATCAATCTGCCCCTGCACCGGTCTAACCTCAACCACAGGGTCAAGAAGGCCTGTCGGACGAATAATTTGTTCTGCACGAAGGAGTTCATGCTCTTTCTCATAAACATTCGGAGTAGCGGAAACGAAAAGCATCTGATTGATTTTACTTTCAAATTCCGTGAAGTTTAAAGGTCTATTATTCTTCGCAGAAGGAAGACGGAAACCATAGTCCACCAAGGTACTCTTTCTAGACTGGTCACCTGCATACATTCCGCGTACCTGCGGTATTGTAATATGTGACTCATCTACGATGATTAGAAAATCATCCGGAAAATAGTCAATTAAGGTGTGTGGTGTACTCTCCGGGGTTAACCCGGCAAGGTGCATCGAGTAGTTTTCAACACCGGAACAAAAACCGGTTTCCCGAAGCATCTCAATATCAAAATGAGTACGTTCTGAAATTCTCTGCGCCTCTAATAACTTGTCCTCACTCTTAAAATATCGAATTCGTTCCTCTAACTCTGCTTCAATGTTGACAATCGCTTTCTCAAGATTTTCTTTCGATACAACATAATGGGATGCCGGAAAAATAACCATATGCTCTAAGGAGCACTTAATCTCACCGGTTAAAACATCAATCTCCGTAATACGTTCTACTTCATCTCCAAAAAACTCGACACGGTAAGCCAAATCAGAACCCGTAATCGGGAATATCTCAACAACATCACCCCGCACGCGGAAGGTACCACGCTTAAAATCCATATCATTCCTGGAATATTGTATCTCAACAAGACGGCGTAGTACATCATCACGGTCTTTTATCATACCGGGACGGAGAGAAAGTGTCATATTCTGATAGTCCACCGGACTACCAAGTCCATAGATACAAGATACGGATGCGACAATAATAACATCCCGCCGCTCTGTTAATGATGCTGTCGCTGAGTGACGCAGCTTATCAATCTCATCATTAATAGCAGAGTCTTTTTCTATATAAGTATCAGTAGATGGCACATAAGCCTCCGGCTGATAGTAATCATAATAGGAAACAAAGTATTCTACCGCATTTTCCGGAAAGAATTCTTTAAATTCACCATATAGCTGTGCCGCCAATGTCTTATTATGTGCAATGATTAATGTAGGACGATTCAACCTTTGTATGACATTTGCCATCGTAAAGGTCTTACCAGAGCCAGTAACACCCAATAAGGTCTCAAATTGGTTTCCCTCTTCAAACCCCTTCACCAAGGACTCTACCGCTTCAGGCTGATCTCCAGTCGGTGCAAATTCCGACACTAATTTAAAATGATCCATGTTTGCCTCTCCTGTCTTCTCTCTGTCCATACTAATTCTTAGTCATTCTATCATGAATTTAAAGTGCAAAATTCCTGATTGTGATCTACACAGACCTTCAGTCCGGCAGTCTTATTATATCATAACCATATATTAGATGCAATATTTTTTCGAATGTCTGTTCGAGATTTTCACTTCAAAAAATATAACAAGATTTTAAAGTTACTAAGAACTTTTCAAAAAGAAAAATCGATCTCTAACGCAGTAAATTGCCTTTAGAAATCGATTTTATATATTTATAATTTCTCCGAACCTACTGCAATGCAAATACCCAAGGTTCTTACTGCTCCTCCATTAAGCGAACAATAGATTCCTGCTCTTTATCATCAAGAATACCATCATGATCTAATAGAACAATCATCTTACCGGCTTTATTCGCAACCAGCTTTGCATACTTTGTTTTCTTGCTTTTAATAATAACAGGAACTTCATTCAAATCTTTCGGACTAAATTCAACAATACCATCCACGGCGTCTACTTTGAACCCAACAGTCATACCATTTGTTTTGGTGACAATCAATTGAGAGGTCGCAGACTCCACTTCAGGCAAACCAAATTTCACACGGAGGCTGTATACTGGGATAACTTCTCCTCTCAGATTCAAAATGCCGAGGATATAGTCTGGAGCATTAGGAACCGGTACGATCCCATGATAGGTTTCAATTGCGTTGACAATTAAGATATCAAACCCGTACTCTTCCCCTCCTAGCTTAAACACTACTTGTTTTGTTGCTTCCATACTAACCCTCCATTCCTGCGCATTCGCGCATTTAAAATAATCGTATGCCCGTACATAAAATACGTAGTCAAAACTTATCTTTAGTAATCAATTTTCAAGACATAATAAAAAGTTTGACAGGCAATGCAAAACCTCAGCTATATTCCAGCAACAATTTTCAATAATTAATCCTGATATCTGATCCACCGGATTGTTACATTTTTTCTATCCTCTAGGCTTCTTCATCATTTGATGTATGAATCCACTTAAGATATGCATTTATAAAAGGATCTATATTTCCGTCCAGCACACCGGGTGCATTGGCTACTTCCGTATTCGTTCGATGATCTTTCACCATGGTATAAGGCTGAAGCACGTAAGACCTTATTTGATTTCCAAAATTGATGTCTCTGACCTCACCACGGATTCCGGACTCTTTCGCCTCATTCTCCTCCTGTTTCTTTAGATAAAGTTTTGCTTTCAGCATCTGCATCGCCTTATCCTTATTTTGAAACTGGGAACGTTCATTTTGACATTGTACTACAATTCCGGTCGGAAGGTGGGTGATACGAATTGCTGAGGAAGTTTTGTTAACATGCTGTCCGCCGGCACCGGAAGAACGGTACGTATCGATACGCAAATCTTCTTCATTGATTTCAATGTCAATATCCTCTTCAATGTCAGGCATAACATCACACGAAACAAAAGAAGTTTGTCTCTTTCCAGCCGCATTAAACGGAGAGATTCGAACAAGACGATGAACTCCACGCTCCGATTTCAAGTGACCATATGCATTCAAGCCATTAATTTGAAGTGTAACCGACTTATATCCAGCTTCTTCACCATCAAGAAAGTCCAGCAGTTCGGTGGAATATCCCTTTTTATCTGCCCAGCGTTGGTACATACGATATAACATACTTGCCCAGTCACAGCTTTCTGTTCCGCCAGCACCTGCATGCAGTGTAAGTATCGCATTATCCTTATCGTATTCGTTGGATAATAAGGTATTTAACCTCAGTTCCTCAAGTGCATCGATAAACTGTTCCAGTTCCTGCTCAATTTCCGGAATTAGATCCGGGTCCTCTTCTTCATAGCCCATCTCCAGCAAAGTTAAGATGTCATCATATTGCTGCTTTAAGCCATTGTATTCTGAAACAATATCCTTCAGATTCTTTAGCTCTTTCATATATGTTTGTGACTTTTCCGTGGAGTCCCAAAAGTTTGGTTCCTCCATAACTCCTTCGATTTCTTCAATCCTCAGCTTCTTATTAGCGAGGTCAAAGTGAATCCCCCACTTCGATTAGAGGCTTTTCGTATTGACTCAGTGTATATTTAAATTGATCCAATTCAACCATCTAACCACCTCATTTCTTTTAAAATTTCTTTTCATCATAGGAAAGCGGATATAAAATCCGCTTTCCTAAAATATAACATCATAAAGTTTACTATATTGTTAAAACAAAGTTCTTATTCGAATAACCGGACAACATTACAAAAAAGCGAACTTTTTATGGGAATTCACTATGCAGCTTTACATAAGTGCTATTCCGATAGAATTAGATTCTACCAACTCCGCCGCAGCAATGCTTATATTTCTTACCGCTTCCACATGGGCATGGATCATTTGGCTGAACTTTCTTCGCCGTTCTCTTAACAGGAGCCTTAACAGCAGAATCATCACGGTTTGTACCGGTTACTTTCGCAACCTCTTCACGTTCTACCTTCTGCTCAATGCGAACATGCATTAACGCTTTTACTGCATCTTCCGTAATTGCATTAATCATAGTGTCAAACATTTCAAAACCGCTAAATTTATATTCTGTCTTAGGATCTCTCTGACCATATGCCTGTAACCCAATCCCTTGACGCAACTGATCCATATCATCAATATGATCCATCCACTTACGGTCAATGACACGAAGGAGTACAACACGCTCTACTTCTCTTAAATGTTCTTTTTCCGGGAACTCTGCTTCCTTTTCTTCATATAACTTAACAGCTTTTTCCTTTAGCATATGAATTAATTCATTCTTCTTCATATGTCTTAACTGGTCATCCTTTAACTCCACAGGCTCCATCGGAATAATTGGAAGTAACATCTGATTTAATTCTGATAAATCCCATTCTTCCGGCAGCTGATCGTCACTGATGCAAGCATTTACGCAAGTTTCAACATTATCGGTAATCATCTTAAAGATAACATCCCTCATACTTTCGCCGTTCAATACCTTACGTCTCTCTGCATAAATAATCTCACGCTGCTCATTATTTACTTTATCGTACTCAAGAAGATTTTTACGAATACCAAAGTTATTGTCCTCTATCTTCTTTTGCGCCTTTTCGATAGCACCGCTTAACATCTTATGCTCAATCTGCTCACCTTCCGGTAAACCAAGTGACTTAAAGATTGTATTCAAACGTTCCGAACCGAACAAACGCATCAAATCATCTTCCAACGAAATGTAGAAGCAGGATTCACCCGGATCACCCTGACGGCCGGAACGGCCACGCAGCTGGTTATCAATACGCCTGGATTCATGACGCTCTGTACCGATAATCTTAAGACCGCCCAGTTCTTTCACACCTTCTCCAAGCTTAATATCAGTACCACGGCCTGCCATGTTGGTTGCGATTGTTACAGCACCCTTCTGTCCGGCATCTGCAATAATTTCCGCTTCTAATTCATGGAACTTCGCATTTAATACCTTATGCGGGATGTTCTTTCTCTTTAATAACTCACTGATTTCTTCGGATGCTTCAATTGTAATCGTACCGACAAGTACCGGCTGTCCTACCTTATGAGCTGCAGCAATTGCATTCACAACTGCATTCAATTTCTCTCTTTTGGTACGATAAACGGCATCATCCTTATCAATACGGGCAACCGCACGATTGGTTGGTACTTCTACAACGTCCATGCCGTAGATTTCACGGAATTCATTCTCTTCTGTTAAAGCAGTACCTGTCATACCACATTTCTTTGTATATTTATTAAAGAAGTTCTGGAAGGTAATGGTTGCAAGTGTCTTACTTTCTCTCTTTACCTTTACATGTTCCTTTGCTTCAATTGCCTGATGTAAACCGTCGGAATATCTTCTGCCCGGCATAATACGCCCGGTAAAATCATCTACAATTAATACCTCATCATCCTTTACCACATAATCTTTATCCTTTGCCATTAAGTAATGAGCACGTAAGGCTAAGATAATATTATGCTGAATTTCAAGATTCTCAGGATCTGCAAGGTTTTCTATCTTAAAGAAGCGTTCTACCTTTTCCACACCCTCTGCGGTAAGGTTTACGTTCTTCTCCTTTTCATTTACAACAAAATCACCAGTTTCCTGGTCATCTTCCTTCATGATAATATCCATCTTAGAAAGCTCTTTTGCCGTACCTTTTATTAACTGACGGGCTAAGATGTCACATGCTTCATACAGTCTTGTTGACTTTCCGCTTTGTCCGGAAATGATAAGAGGAGTTCTAGCCTCATCGATTAATACAGAGTCAACCTCATCGATAATCGCAAAATGTAAATCTCTCATAACAAGCTGCTCTTTATAAATAACCATGTTATCTCTTAAGTAATCAAAACCCAATTCATTGTTTGTAGCATAAGTTATGTCACAATTATACGCTTTTCTTCTTTCATCGTTATCCATGCTATTTAAGATACAACCGACACTTAAACCTAAGAAACGATGAACCTCCCCCATCCACTCAGCATCACGCTTTGCAAGATAGTCATTTACGGTTACGATGTGTACACCTTCTCCTTCGAGAGCGTTAAGATATGCTGGAAATGTAGACGTAAGTGTCTTACCTTCACCAGTTCTCATCTCAGAGATTCTTCCCTGATGAAGAATGATACCACCCAATAGCTGAACATAATAAGCTCTATTACCAAGGGTTCTCTTCCCAGCTTCCCGAACTACTGCATAAGCTTCCACTAAGATATCGTCTAAAGTCTCACCATCTTTTAAACGATTCTTAAATTCTATTGTCTTACCTCTTAGCTCATCATCCGAAAGCTTAATCATTTCCGGCTCTAATGCTTCAATCTTATCTGCTATCGGCCGGATAAGTTTTATCTCTCGTTCGCTGTGTGTTCCAAATAGTTTCTTTATTAGTCCCATTTACGTTTTCACTCCTAACATTTCATTGTAAAGCCCCATAAAGCAGGTAAGCATGCAGACTATACAACTTGATGTGTAACTTATTCGCGCCTACCACCGCTTTTAAACCCTATGAATTCTATTGTATCATTTACACCTCTACTATTCAACAATAAATTACTTGGTTCGTGTGCATTGTTCTTCCAATATAACAAGGCTGCTACTAAGCCTTCCAAAGGTCTCTCCCTTTGTCTTACTTAACAACAGCCTTCTCTCTATGCTTGTCAGCACTCTAATTCCTTTGTATCATATCGTATCAGTTCTTAATCACCGATACGTTCTTCTCCATCTAATCTCAGGGTCTTTCCCTCTAGAATTCAGGTTCAATTAAACCATAAGAATTACCTTTTCTCTTATAAACTACATTCACCTCATCCGTTTCCGCATTGCGGAAAACATAGAAGCTATGTCCAAGAAGCTCCATCTGTACACAGGCTTCTTCTGCGTCCATCGGCTTCATAGCAAATCTCTTAACACGAGTAACGTTAATCTCTTCCTCTTCGCTCTCATCACTTGACACATCTTCGAAAAATGATGGGTTAAAGTTTGCTGAAGATTGTTTCATATCAATCAGTTTGTTTTTATACTTTTTAAGCTGTCTCTCAATCACTTCTTCAACAAGATCTATGGAAGCATACATATCACTGCTCACTTGTTCCGCTCTGACGATATTACCTTTCATAGGAATAGTAACTTCAATTTTTTGTCGATCTTTTTCAACACTTAATGTAACGTGAATTTCTGTCTCTGGATTAAAATACTTTTCCAACTTACCAATCTTTTCATAGATTGCACTCTTAAGTCCCTCTGTTACATCAATATTCTTTCCGCTGATTATATAACGCATACTGACCAACTCCTTATCGTCTGATATTCCACATAATAAAGACGATGCAATTATTCTTAATGTCTTTCTTTATGTTATTGATATTATACCACTATTTAGAAAGTTAAACAAGCCTTTGTGTCCAAAAATTATCAAATTTTCATCAAATTGTCCCACTCATTTTAGAAATAGTAGAGTTTTGTTTCAACTTTACTTTCAATATCTCTTTTAATTTTCTATATAAACCACTTATTCTAAATTATTCGACAATATTCCAAGCAAATGAAAACCTTATCTCTCATTTTTCCGACAATATTATTGTCAAGTGCGTCTTTTGAAATTTATAGTCATATTGTACAATTTTACACATATGACAAAACACATATTCGAACTTGACATCATTTTTTTACACGCCAAATATGGTTATTCACTGTGGATAATGTGGATAACTCGGTGTATAACTTTTAAAGTAGGTCATTTTCAATGTTTTTTTTGTGGATAACTTTTGATGTAATTTTTTATTTCCTCCTCTTATTTGTATTTTATTACCACATATGTAAATTAAATTGTGCACTTTGTATAAACCCTTCCTTGTCAATAGGATTTTTGAAGATTATTTAATTTCTATATTTTCTTTGTATTCTGACAATTATCAGAATTTTTCTGTTCTCTCTTGTCAATCTATCTCACTTTCTATTGTCTAAATCGCACCACTACCATCGACAATTTCTGATGAAAGAAAAAAAGTGAGCGAGTGAAAAGCCTTTTGCTCTGTAAGTTTGCGGATACAGCATATTTGCAAACTTAAAATGCAGCAAAGGCAGTGCGGAACTAAGAAAACAGATGGAAATAAACAAGAGAATGATGCAGGCATACCCTTGCCCTGCATCATTCTCCCATAATAGCTTCTGATTTCATGTTTCCAATTACTGAATACTAATTCTTTGATTGCTGACTTCTGATGATTGATTCCTAATTTAATGCTATTGAAAAACATCCTATAAGTTATTCAAATAACGCTCTACACCAGTTACCGCAACTGCACCATCCGACGCTGCTGTTATAACCTGTCTTAGTTCCTTAGTGCGGATGTCTCCTGCCGCAAATACACCGGAAACATTTGTTTCACAGCTTTCATCCGCAATAATATAGCCACCTTTGTCTACTTCCACAATAGGCGTATAGACTTCTGAATTCGGTACATTACCAACTGCAATGAATACACCGTCTACCTTAAGTTCCGTTCCTTCCTCCGTAGCGACATTTCGTATTTTTACTCCATTAACAGCTTCTGCTCCAGTAATTTCATCCACAACACTATTCCAGTGTACTGTCACATTCTCTAGAGACAATAATTTCGTAATTAATGTTTTAGCCGCACGAAATTCCTCTCTGCGATGTATTACATGTACTTCTTTACAAATTCTTGCAAGGAAGATGGCATCCTCTACCGCAACATCACCGCCCCCGACAACTGCTACCGTTTTCCCTCTGAAAAAAGCACCGTCACAAGTTGCACAGTAGGATACTCCCATTCCTTGAAACTCTGTTTCCCCCTTAACATTTAATCTACGGGATGCTGCTCCGGTAGCAATAATAAGAGATTTAGAATAATACTCTTCTCCATTGTCAAGAACGATTTTTTTAATACCATCCTCCACGTCAAAAGCTTTCACTTCACCGTATACATGAGTAGCACCCAATCTATCACTATGCTCTCTAAATTTGACTGCCAAATCAAATCCGCCGATTCCTGGTATCCCCGGATAGTTATCCACTTCATACGTATTAATAATTTGGCCCCCGCTCATTGGCTCTTTTTCAATCACTATGGTACTTAACTCTGCTCTTTGGGCATAAATGCTTGCAGTTAAACCTGCTGGTCCTGAACCAATGATGGCTAGGTCATGAATTGTTTTATTCATATTCAACACTCCTTTACAATACTATAATAAGCAATTTTTTGCTAAAGTTTCCTATCTAAAATGTCGATGTAACTTATGTGTACAAACACAGAAAGGTGGTATATCTATGGATATTGCTGCTTTATCCATGGCAAATAGCCAGGTAAATCTTATGACTCAGGTTAACACTGCTGTGTTATCGATGAATCTAAGTTCCATAAAACAGATGGGTGAAAATATCACAAAGTTAATGGAGCAATCCGTAACTCCAAACCTGGGGCAGACTATTGATGTCAAATGTTAATAATCCCCTGATAGGCAAGTTCACTCACCACTAAATTAAAGACGCAGATTGCGATGGCAATCCAGAGAGGGAGAGTAAATAAGGCACTGGCTTTTACTTTCCCTCCGCCTTTGTACTCATAAGAAGAAGGGTTATAATTTTCTATTGTATTACTCTTATTTTTTGAAAACAAGCTCTTAATATATTCATATCTTCCGCTATTTTTTGCTATCTTACGATAAATTAAGAAAGCTAATATTCCGCCTAACAAAGCTGCAAACCCATAGGTCCTAAAAATATCAAGCAAACTCATATCCGTTAATACTGTACTGGCACTTTCTTGAAATAGCCGATTAAAATCTAAGCTGTCAGATCCTATTAATCTTGTGATGGAATTTGCCAGCTCTTGGTCACCACGTGTAATTGCTTCATTACTAAGGTTCTGTAAGTAATTAAAAAGTTTAGGTATTGCGTAAAGTAAGGTAATCGACCAGCCATTCATAATAAAGTGAATAATCATCGTCGAAAGAATGGAATCCGTTGCTTCTATTACAAATGCGAAAATAATTCCCATAACAAATGCATAGCAAAACTGGTTCAGATTGCCATGCAAGATTCCAAACAAAAAGGCAGACAAAAAAGCCGCTCCAAATGGATTTACTCTCCGATATCCTTGATAAAATAATCCACGGTATACAACTTCCTCCATAACACATGGTACAAAAGCGACACAAAATAATGCAAACAAATAAGAATTATTCTGTGTAATATTTAACATGGTATCATTTATCGCAGCCACCGAAAACATTCGGGAGATGGCGTTTACAAAATTAATTCCCGGCGTGATACAGATTGTAAATAAGATTAACCATAACACATTCGATAAAGACACCTTATGAAAGCAAAGCTGCTCGCGGATACTTTTTCTATCTCCTTGACTATCATATCCCATGAAGTCAGACACAGAGCTACTAACCTGGGCACTTACCCTAATTCCCTCCGATAAACTCATTTGCCGCCTGCTTTCTATTATAAGAAAGACAACAGAAGGGCCTGCTATGATTGCCTGAGATATTAACAGCAGAAAAGCGTCATTTGATACAAAGTTTCTAAAAGATATAAAGCCTGACATAAATATAGTAGCTATGGTACACAGGAATACTATATTTATTCTTCTAACGTAATTCATCCCAGACCTCCTGATTTTCATTTCTGTTCTTTATATAAGACTTGTTAAGTTATTATACCATAGTTTAATTCTTATCGGAAGTTGATTTCTCCGCACTTGTTATTTTTAGAAGAGACGTGATATAATAGGACTGCCAAGCTGGAGGCTTGTGTAGATAACAGTCCTGAATTTAGTATCTTAAATTCAGGGTAGAATGAGGATAATCGTGCTTCAGCGGAGGTTTTCTTATGTATAGTTTTAACAGCAGAGTAAGATATAGTGAGGTTGACCATAATAAAACTATGAATGTGTCATCCATTATCAATTATTTTCAAGATTGCTCTAATTTTCAATCCGACTCTTTAGGTGTTGGAATTTCGGAATTAACGAGGCGTTCCCGAGTATGGATTATGAGTTCCTGGCAGCTTATCATAAACCGCTATCCTGCCTTAGGAGAACCTATTACTATCGGAACATGGCCGTATGACCATAAAGGAATGTACGGATACCGTAATTTTATTCTTTATGATGTGAGAAAAGAAGTTGCTGCTATGGCAAATTCCATTTGGGTGCTTATGGATACAACTCTTAATCGACCGGTTAAGATTACAGAGGAAGATTACGAGGCCTATCAAAATGAGCCTGCTTATCCTATGGAGTATGCCGATCGAAAAGTTAGGATTCCGGATGATTTAACTTCCCTGCCTCCTTTTCCGGTTATGCCATCTTTTATTGATGTATTAAATCATGTGAATAATGCTCAGTATATCCGAATGGCAGCCGATTATGTCGATGAGAGTTTTCAAATTACTCAGATGAGAGCAGATTATAGAAAATCAGCCCTATTAGGTGATATCATATATCCAAAAGTCTCCAGGACGAATGATTGTATTACCGTAGTTCTCTCCGATCTGAAAGGGCACCCTTATGTAACCATTGCCTTTTATGGCACTAATGTATAGAAAGGAATTATTATGATTCAATTAGGAAAAATCCAAACACTAACCGTTATGAAAACAACGGATTTCGGTGTTTATCTGGCAGACAATTCAAGTACCGGAAAAGAAGATACCATTCTGCTGCCAAAAAACCAAGTTGCTGCAGGAACTAAATTGGGAGATCAGCTCTCTGTCTTTGTATATAAGGACTCCGAGGATCGTCCCATCGCAACACTGATCACTCCAAAATTAACGTTAAAAGAAATCGCAGTATTAAAAGTGAAAGAGGTTACCACGATTGGAGCTTTTTTAGATTGGGGAATTGCAAAAGATTTGTTCTTACCGTTTAAAGAACAGACCCATCCTGTTACGGTTGAGGAAGAAGTATTGGTAAGTCTCTATCTTGATAAAAGCAAACGCCTTTGTGCAACTATGAAGATTTATGATATGTTGCAGACCAACTCACCTTATCAAAAGGATGACAAGGTTACCGGTATCGTGTATGAAATCATCCCGGCCTTTGGAGCCTTTGTTGCTGTTGATTATAAATACTCTGCCTTAATTCCAAATAAAGAACTCCATGCGAAGTTAAATCCGGGGCAAACGATTACCGCACGGGTTACTATGGTGCAAGCTGACGGCAAACTTAATCTTAGCCTGCGGGAAAAGACTTACTTACAGCTTGACACTGATTCGGAGCTTATCTATAAGAAACTAGATGCCGCCGGTGGCTTTCTCCCTTTTCATGACAAATCTGAACCGGAGGATATAAAAAAAGAATTTAACCTCAGCAAGAATGCCTTTAAGCGTGCAATCGGCCATTTAATGAAAGAAAATAAGATTAAGATATTAGAGAACGGAATTCAAAAAATATAGGGAATCAGCCCGGTGGTGTCTCAATAAAGCATAAGTCCACGGACTGTCCTTGTTCATGCCAAGCAAAAAGGCTCTTTTTCAAACAAAAGACAAACGTCTATTCTTTGAAAAAGAGCTTTTCTCTCTCATGGAAGAACTATAAATCTAAGAAACGCATCTTAGCACGGTCACGAAAATCCTTTTGTACTTTCGGATCCTCTTTTTTATATACACTCCCTAACGTATTAGCCAGCTTATCTTTGCAAGCATTACAAAAACGACCGGTTCGTATCATAGTACCACAGCTTTCACACTCTAAGCCGACCAAGGAATCTGCGGAAAACGCCAGACGTTCCTCACGAACCCATTGTCTAAGTTGTTGTACCGTTACTTCATTTTCCTCTGCTACTTCTTGTATGCTTGCATGAGGATTGTCATAGATGTAATTTTTCACAACTTCAAACTTTTTGTCTAAATCACGCATACAGGAAGCACATAGTGGAATCCCACCTAAGTAATTAAATAATTTTCCACAGCTTTTACAATTTCTTACGTCCATGTTAACCCCTTTCTCAGAATCCGCTTCCTATACAAACCGCAACAAAGAAAACCTCAAGACATCCAGCCCTTTGCAATACCTTTGTACACGCTTCTATGGTACTTCCTGTGGTATAAATATCATCAACTAATATCACCCGTTTGTATGGAAAAAACTCTTCTGATCTTTCACCATTTGTTGAAATAGAGAATGCCATCTCCAGATTTCTCATTCGTTCTTTATTATCAAGCTTTTTTTGTGGTATCGTATCTACTGTTCGCACCAGAAGTTTGGTGTCTGCAGGAATAGAAAGTGCCTTTGATAGCCCTTCTGCCAACAATTGAGCTTGATTAAATCCCCTTTGCTTATACTTATTTTTATGTAAAGGAACTGGTATCAGCACTTCAGCATTCGTTTTATATATCCATTCACCAAGGCTTCTAACCATGGAATCTACATAGAATTCTGCATATTCCCTTTTTGCGTGATACTTAAACTCACTTAGTGATTTCTTTAATTTATCATTGTAAGGAAAACAAGCAAATCCTTTGGTATAATGATGTTGCTGCTTAACACAGTCAAAACAATATTCTTGTTCGTGAGCCAAGACCGGCTTGCTGCATTTTTTGCAGCGGGGTTCCATTAGTAACGGAAGTTCCTCACTGCAAATACCGCATATCTTTCGTTCCCTAGAAACTAATATCTCACTGCAAATAGGACATCGCCTTGGATAAACAGCATCCAATATTTCTTTCCAAACCATTCGCCACATGGGCTTTCACCTTCTATCCTAACTGCTAAATAACTTATTAGGATATTTCCCTTGTGCGATTAATTCTTGGATGGAGTCTATTACTAATTGCTTGTCTTCTTTATAAGTAACTCCAAACCACTTATCATTGGTTCTTAATACCTTTACTTTTGCTCTGCCTTCTGCCACCATCTTACCGACTACACTTGGTAATAAGTATTCTTCCTTTAAATTATTTCCATCCAGTCCTTTTAAAAATGTGCGAAATCCAGCTTCCAGCTCTTGTAGGAAGTTTGGTGTAAATCCCCACATATTCATAGATACCGAACTGTCTAATTCCATAGTTACAGGATTACCGCTGCCATCCTTACCAACTGCGATATCCCCCTGTCTCTCAATTCCAAAAGTCTCCTCCACACGGGATAAGTAACCGGATTCATCTACCTTACATACACCTCTTGTTACAATACCATTATCACTCAAGGTATTTCCAAGAACAAAGCCTGCCATGCAGAATTCATTCTCCTTATCATTGGTATCAACCTTGCTTAAGAAATCCTGCACTTTTACAAATGCTTCTTTTCCATAATAGTCATCCGCATTGATTACTGCAAATGGTTCATTTACAACACCTTTACAACACAAGACAGCCTGTCCGGTACCCCAAGGCTTTGTACGATCCTCCGGTTTGGTAAACCCTTCCGGAAGTTTGTCAAGCTCCTGATACACATACTCTACTTCAATTTGCTTCTCAATACGACTTCCGATGATTTCTTTGAAATCCTTCTCCAGGTCATGGCGGATAATAAATACAACTTTGTTAAATCCCGCTTCTATCGCATCGTAAATAGAGTAATCCATAATTATCTCGCCGCTTGGTCCAACTTTTTCAAGCTGCTTGATTCCTCCTCCGTAACGGCTACCAATACCTGCTGCCATAATTACTAATGTGGTCTTATTCATAAGGAACCCCCTGATATTATAATACAATAGATACAATATCCTGCATCCGTTGTGCTTAATTAGATGAAGCGGTTAATTGCCTTATGTCAATTGACTTTGTCAATTCCTATCTTCATTAGGATTATTATACACTATGACACTTTCAGATGCACCATTTTTTTGAAAATTAACTTAGTCAATATTAATCATTTGCAAGGGTTATCTCTAATCTTAAAAAAATATCTTTTGAAAGGTTTTAACTTTTGAAAGATTTATCTTTCCATTTTACCTCTTTCCATAATCCGGGATTTCAATCCCGAATAACGTTTTAATTCACTTTCATTCTCAATCATCGCCTGCACCATATTCTCACTGCCGACGATGGTAACACATTGCTTTGCTCTAGTAACAGCGGTATATAAAAGATTTCGGTTAAATAGCATTCTCGGACCGCTGTAGATTGGAAGAACAATTGCCGGGTATTCACTTCCTTGTGATTTGTGAATTGTCACCGCATAAGCAAGTTCTAATTCCTCAAGCTGACTAAAAGGATAGGTGACCATTCGTCCCTCATCAAACTCAACTGTTAATTCCTCGGCAAATAAGTTAATTTCCTTGATTACTCCTGTATCCCCATTAAAAACTCCTGTTCCGCTGTCAATCGTAATACCATAACGGCTTTTGGTCTCCCAGGTGATTTGATAATTGTTCTTCACCTGCATTACCTTGTCACCCTCACGAAACATTCCCCCGGAATGTTCCTTTTCTTTTTTCTCCTGTGAGGAAGGATTCAGATATTGCTGCAATACTTGATTCAGCCTTTCAACACCGAGCTCACCTTTTCGCATCGGCGTTAGTACTTGAATATCATAAACAGAAGCATTCACATATCTTGGCATCTTATCACGAACCAATGAGATAATCACACGAATGATTGCATTCACATCATCTCTTTTTAGTAAAAAGAAATCCTTGCTCTTATTATCCAAAGTAATATGTTCTCCGGAATTAATCTTATGCGCATTCACAATAATATCACTTTCTGATGCCTGCCTGAAAATCTTTTTCAGCATTACAACCGGAAATGCTTTTGACTCTATCATATCCCTTAGAACATTTCCCGGTCCAACACTTGGTAACTGATTAACGTCGCCAACTAAAATTACTCTGGTACCAACCGTAATGGCTTTTAACAAGGAATGCATTAAAGAGATGTCAATCATCGACATCTCATCAATGATAATTACATCTGCTTCCAGCGGATGTAACTCGTTTCGTTCAAAGTTCATCCTGCCGTCTTTATCATCCATTCCTTTGGCAAGCTCCAGTAAGCGATGAATTGTACTTGCCTCATACCCAGTGGTTTCTTTCATACGCTTAGCGGCACGCCCTGTTGGTGCTGCGAGTAACATATCCATACCTTCTGCCTCAAAAAAACGAAGGATTGTATTAATCGTTGTGGTCTTACCGGTACCCGGGCCACCGGTTATGATTAATAATCCGCTGCGCACTGCCTCCATTACAGCATATCTCTGCATCTCATCTAGCTCTAGATTTGTTTCCTGTTCAATTTTTGCAAGCCTTGTTTCAATTTGTGCCGGAGAGATATCATACGAGATACTGAGATCAGAAAGCATATTCGCAACATTTAATTCCATATAGTAAAAGGTTGTACTATAAACTTGCTGCTCTTCCTTTGCATCTTTTATTACCAGCTTTTTTTCAAATGCAAGTGAAGTGATATGCCTCTTAACCACCTCTGCCTCTACCATTAACATCTCACAAGTTTTTCCCACCAAATTATGCATTGGAAAATACACATGGCCGTTACCGGCCGCAAGCAATAAAGCATAAAGAATACCCGCTCTTACACGATAGTCGGAATCCGTTCGAATTCCTATCCGCGAAGCGATTTCATCTGCAATCTTAAAGCCAACACCGCTGATATCTTCTGCCAAACGGTATGGATTTTCTTTTATAATCTCATACATGCGCTCTCCATACTGCTTGTATATCTTTACTGCCAGATTTAAGGAGATGCCATATTGCTGAAGAAAAAGCATGGCACTTCTCATCTCTCTCTTTTCGGAAAACTGTCTATAAATCTCCCTTGCAAGCTTATCACTGATTCCCTTTACTTCTGCAAGACGCTCCGGTTCTTCTTCTATAATCACAAATGTTTTTTCTTTAAATTTTCGAACGATACGGGCTGCCAAAGCAGTCCCTATCCCTTTGATTGCACCGGAACCTAAATATCGTTCTATAGATAATAAGTCCTCCGGTTCCTTCATCTCATAAGTGCTTACCTGAAATTGCTCCCCGTATAATGGGTGTGCAGTATAGCTGCCGGTTAAAGCAAGATATTCTCCTTCATTAACAAAAGAAAATGTTCCAACGCAGGTTACTTCATCTTCCTCCAAGGAAAGACTTAGTACAGTATAACCATTTTCAGCATTTCGATATACAATTCTCTCTACATATCCTCTTAACTCTTCTGCCATACCCTTCCTTTCTGCACCCATTCGATACTAAAATTAATTGTGTATAAATTGCTATTTACTTTCACACAATGCTCTGCACTGTAAGTGTATAAATAGCCTCATTGATAAAGACAACAATTTTTATTGATGTCTTTATCAATGAGGCTTCCTTTTTTCATTTATCTATTTCTGCGCCGCTATTTCCGTATATTTAGTATATGTATACACAGTGCAGACCAACTTAATAAGTGAAAGTTATAACTTCACTCTTATGCTGTTTTATTTCAAATCTTTTTAAGTACTCTGATCTCTTTTCATTGCCTCATATAGCTGCTTTGCAATACCTAATTTACCGGACTCCGTAATGTCCTTTGCGTAGCTTTCATATAACATATCACCAAAGTAAGACATATACTCGTTTTCATCCTCTTCACTTTTGGCAATCGTATTCTTTACTTGTTTGATAACCTGCTCTACTAAATAAGTCTCAAAACTCTTACAGGACTCCATCAACTCTTCATCGGTTGCAGCCTTACTATCTTTTGCAAGGCTGTTTTCTAATTTCGCTGTTTTTGATGTACCTTGTGCAGTCTGGGTCAATGTTTGAAACATTGCATCACTTCCAATGGAAATACTCATCTGTTTCTTCCTTTCTGCCGTGGGCAAAAATTCCGTCATAGGACAGAAATCCTACCGAATGGAAAAATCCATTTAACGACGTAAGTTATTCGCCTGCTGCAGCATCTCATCTGCGGCTGTAATTGCTTTGGAATTCATCTCATAAGCTCTTTGCGCTACAATCAAATTCACAATTTCATCTGCTGTCTGAACATTAGAGGCTTCAAGATATCCAGTATGAATCTTACTTTGTTTTAGATTCGCATTCTCGATTTCCTTAAGAGGAGCACCCGAGTTCTCCGTCTCGTAAAATAAACTTCCACCGGCTTTTTCTAAACCGGCAGGATTAACAAACTGAGTGAGTCCAATTTGGATTCCGGTACGTACTGCAATATTTTTCTCATTTGGATACATTAAGTTTCCGTATTCGTCCATAGTAACCTTTGAAATATCCCAGTCTTTATTAAATACAATTGGTTGTCCATTCGTACTTAATACTGGGTATCCATCCGCGGAAGCTAATGTAACTCCTTCTGTGCCAATCGCAATACGGAAAGAACCATTTCTTGTATAAGCGGTATTCCCATCAGAATCGCGTACGGAAAATAAACCATTTCCTTCAATCGCTAAATCCCAGTCATTATTGCTTTCTTGCAAAGTCCCCTGAGTAAAGGAGGATACGATACCCGTTACTCTAACACCTGACCCAACCTGTCCAATGACAGGCTTTTCATTCCCCTCACTGTCTGTTACTTTACTCTGTATTTTAGAATATAACAAAGAGGAGAATTGTGCTGTCTCCTTTTTATATCCTGCCGTATTAATATTAGAAAAATTATTTGATATCGTATCCAAGGTTGTTTGCTGAGAAATCATACCTGATGCCCCAGTCCAAAGTGCTCTCATCATAAAAATCCTCCATTCTGCCGCAATCCTGAGAATTTGGCGACAGTACAAATTCGTGTGTGAAAAATCTTGATTCTTCACACCACCTCCCGTGCAAGTATTATCCTATCGTAACAAAAATTAGTGATAATAAAATCAATTTTCCCATTCTATACATCTATGTTCCTTGCCTGAAGCATTGCAGTATCTTATCCGTATGCGGGACAGAATACATTTACAGATAGAAGATACCGTGAGTGTTAATATAAAACTTAGACTTTACCTACTGAATTCGCAGCTAATTCTAAAGTACCATCAATGGATTGAATCACTTTTTGATTTGCTTCATAAGCTCTTGTAATTGCAATCATATTTACCATTTCACTGACAACATTAACGTTTGACTGCTCTGTATATCCTTGGCGAATACCTGCAGCCGTATCTTTCTCTCTATAACCATCTACCGCTTCATACATTGTCTCGCCAAACTTTTTTAGATAATCATAATTCTCAAAATCTGTTACGGATAATTTATCCACTTGTACGCCATCTGCAAATACATTTCCTTCTAGGTCAATGATGACTTGGCTGGCATTTGTAGGAACCTGAAGATTCCCCCCTTCGCTCATAAGGTGATTTCCATTCACATCAACAATATAACCCTCTTTATCCATTAAAAACTGACCGGCTCTTGTGTAGCGTTCCTTTACATTCCCATCGCGGTCCGTTACTTCCACCTTAAAAAAACCGGAACCTTCGACTGCCAAATCAAAAGTATTACCTGTTTCTCTTAAAGAACCTTGTGTATAATCAGTATAAATCTCGCCAAGCTTCACTCCAAGTGTCATCTTACCAATTCTCTTATCGGTAAAATTCTCGGATTCATCTCGAATTTTTAATGTAAGAACATCATCAAAGGATTGATTTGTTACGCCTTCCTTTTTATATCCAACGGTAGCAGAATTCGCTAAATTGTTCGATATGATATCCAGACGTTTTTGTTCATTTTCCATACCGGTCCAACCGGTATATAGACCTCTTACCATTCCATTCTCCTCTCATGACTTCATTGTCATGACATTCCTGCCAATGAATTTATCCACTTCTTGTATTTTGGTAAAGCTTAGTTCCATTCCTATTATCTTATCAGTCTTTTCTACCACTTAAAAATTCAACATATTTACCAGTACCAATTGCTACTGCTGTCATAGGATCTTCTGCAGTCATCGTTGTAATACCGGTTTTTTCTTCGATTAATTCTTCTAATCCATATAGCAGGCAACCACCACCTGTTAATACAATACCACGATCTGCGATATCAGCGGCTAATTCCGGCGGAGTTTTTTCCAGCACACTATGAACTGCTTCTACAATCTGAGAAGTAGTTTCTTTTAATGCTTCCTCTGTTTCTTCTGAAGTAACAGAGATTGTTTTTGGAAGACCGGTAACAAGATTACGTCCTCTAACATCCATAGCGACAACTTCTGGTCTGCGATAAGCAGAACCAATCTTAATCTTAATATCTTCTGCTGTTCTTTCACCAATTAATAAATTGTGCTTTTTACGCATATAACGAACAATTGCCTCGTCAAAGTCATCGCCTGCAATCTTAATGGAAGTAGAAACTACGGTTCCTCCTAACGATATTACAGCGATATCTGTAGTACCTCCACCAATATCTACAATCATATTACCGCATGGTCTTGAAATATCAATACCGGCACCAATTGCCGCAGCAATCGGCTCCTCTATTATAGCAACATCTCTGGCACCTGCCTGATATGTTGCATCTTCTACCGCCTTCTTCTCTACTTCTGTTACTCCACTTGGTACACAAACGCTGATAATCGGCTTACGGAAACGCTGCTTACCAACCGCCTTCTGAATGAAGTATTTTAACATCTTCTCAGTTACGGTATAATCGGAAATGACACCCTGACGTAATGGACGTACCGCAACGATATTTCCAGGGGTCCTACCAAGCATCAGTCTGGCTTCTTCTCCAATTGCTTTTATTTTATTTGTATCTCGGTCAAAGGCAACTACAGAAGGCTCCTTTAAGACAACGCCTTTACCTTTAATATATACCAGAACACTAGCTGTTCCTAAATCGATTCCGATGTCGCAACCCAACATTGTAATTCTCCTTTCAAAAATCCACCAAAATAGATATTCTATCTTATTCTTATCGATTAACTCAAATCTAAACGTACTCTATTATATTATAAACGTGTTTCAGAAAATTTTCAAAGGAAATTTTCAAAACTTTTCCTAAAATCATCATATTACGATAATTTCTAACATTTTCTTATAAATTGCACAAATACTGCATTCCATAAATCTCTTTTGTATTCATTTTTATTATTTTGCATGATTTTAGGTGTTATATACCTCGTTCTCGATTTGTTGTTCTTAGGAGCTTACCTTGGGTAATCAGTTGTTTTTTACAACACGTTTATAATATCGGCAATTTTCTAAAAAAGCTGACTACTTTTTCTTTGAAATTTATTCATTTGATGATATGATAGATACAAATGTATAAATTTAGAGGTGTCTATGAATAGAAGTAAAGCTTCAATAGAACGAAAACAAATGAATCGTGAAATTCTTATGATTAGTAATTACCGAGCATTGCTGTTAGCAAAACATATTGGTACCCTCCTGCTTATCTTATACTTTGTGCCTGCTGCCATTACGGGACTTGACGAAAGCCCCGCTTTATATCTTATTCTGCTTCATAATACTTTACCGGCTGTGTTTTATTTTCTATTAACCAATAAAAGCAACTTACATACCAAAGAGCAAAGAATACTAAAACCCTCCGCTTATGCCAAGGCAGACAAAAACCCTGTTAAAAAACATATCTTATCTGGTATTTTTGCCAAGAAAATGGAAGCAGATACCCCACTGCTTCCACAACTTAAGAAAAGATATCAATATTCAAGACTACAGTACCAAAGTAATTCTATTTCTTTTTTATTAACTTGCTTCTTTTTACTTTTATGGCAGCAGCAAGATACGATTCAAAGCAGCTTTTTTCTTTACCGTAATTCACCTGTTACTATCTTAGCAGTTATTGTACTAACCCGCCTTTTTGGTATTATCTTTTATGACCGCTATATTCATTATAGCCTACGTTTCGGAGGAATCTAACAATTGTTCAAATTCCTCCGATGGCATAGGTTTTTGATAATAAAACCCTTGCAGCATATCAAATTGCTGATCGAGAAGCACATCTTGCTGTTCTTTCGTTTCCACTCCTTCTGCAACTACGGTCAAGTTCCTTGATTTTGCAAAAGAGAGGATATGCATCACGATTGTTTTATCTTGATTAGAAAATTCTGAATCTTCTAATCCCATAATGAGATTCTTATCCATCTTAAGTACATGAATTGGCAGTTCTTTTAATAGTTGTAAAGAAGAAAATCCAGCACCGAATTTATCAATCGCTGTATGAAATCCTAATTCGCCTAATTTCTCTACTGTCATCTTCATCAGGCTCATAGAGTCATACAGAGTAGATTCTGAAAATTCAAACTCCAATAGATCATGCGGTATCTTATAATAATCGACAATCTCTACAAGTTCCGTGAGAAAATCCGGACGTTCCAGATGTCTTTTGGATAAATTCACCGATATTGGTACAACTGCCCTCCCTTTGTCCATCCAGTCTTTCAGATATTCACAAACTTCCTCTAGTACATACATATCAAGCCTTACAATGGAACCATCCTCTTCCAGCATCGGAAGAAATACATTGGGCGGCAGTATCCCATTCACTTTATGATTCCATCGCACCAATGCTTCTGCCCCTGCTATTTTATTTGTATCCAGTTGAAGAATTGGCTGTAAAAATACTAAAAATTCATTTTGAAGAAGAGCATTCGTAATATCCGCTCTCTTAGGAGGTTCACCCTTCCCGTGCATCTCATTATAAATTTCAATATTTGGCGTATAGCCATTCGCTCCGTTGTCCCTAGCCTGTTTAGCGTGTTCTATGAGCTCTTTTACTTCCATACCCTTTTTCATTACACAGGCACCGCACTGAAAAGTAATAGAGCAGAAATTATTTTCTTCCTGAGGTAAGTCTCCTGCATACTTTAGCATCTTGACCAAACGTTTCCTAAGGGCGAGTTCCCCGCTGTATTCAAGCAGCATTCCAAACTCATCATTATGGTATCTGGTGAGAAGCTCTCCTTCTGTTAACCTACTCTGAATTTTAACAGCAATCTGCTTTAATAATTTTTCACAATATTGTTTCCCTGACAATTCATAAATAAGATCAAATCTTTCGATAATAAAAGTTACGTATGCATAACTTTCTTTTCCCTTTATTACTTTTTCTTTTACTTTCTTTTTATGGATAAGAGGACTTGGCAGCCCTGTGATTTTGTCTACTCCTCCCATATCCATTCGCTGTTTCTTCATTCTATTGCGATATAAAATGCTATAAAAAAAGGCCAAAATAACTGCTAGGAATGAAAACAGTACGATCACAATCGCCACTTTTAACACTGATTGGATTTCTTGGTTAATTTCTTGATATGGAACAAGACTTATGATATAACCAGCCTCTAACCAGCCTGGTGACAGGAAAGCTACATAGTATTTTTCTCCGCTTATAAGTTTCGTGAGCTCAACCAAACCTTTCTTGTCTATTACCTCTTGATAAAAGTTTGTATCATCCCAAGTTTCTATGCTATGTATTACATTGTTTCCATGGGTTAACAAAGAATCCTTACCAGACTCTGATAATGCTCCTACTACATCGCCTCGTATCGTAACAATATAACTATATGCATTTCCATGAAAATAAGATGGATTCTTAGCACCTGGTATTACTGCTAATTCACCTAAGACCCAGCTCTCTTCCATAAACTTTTTTCCGGCTTCACTTGTTTTTACATAGTCCGCACTAAGCTTAGTATACTCTAATAATTTTGCTTCCGCCTCCGAAAAAAGCATCCCCTTTAATGACAGTAAAAATGCAACTACTGCAATTATCCCTATTCCCAATACCACAAAAATACGAATCCTTCTCTTATTTTTGGTGTAATGATCATTATAATTGCCCCTACGGCTTGACAGACCTCCCAGTTTCATAGAATGCTCCCCCTGCACCTAAAATTTATTCTTAAACCTTCTTAAGTTAGGCTATAATAGCTTAAATTTTTTTACAAATTTACGATAATTAATACATTTTTAAAATTTTCACTGTAAAAATACCGAATTCTTGTACAAACAAAAATACGACATTATGTCATATTATTTGATAATTAATTATAACATGCGCTAATTTCCTATGCAACTGCAACCAGGGAGGATCCCTAAAACTTTTGTAAATATCATACCTGGGAACGTAAAAAGACAGAATACGATTCCTTTTTCCGTAACCGATTCTGCCTTTTTAATTAAGAAGGGTTTCACAAATAACTATCACGAAAGCAAGTATTAAGTCCGATGCCCTAGGCTTTGTTAAGTATGGAATTTTCGCCGTCTATAGAATATAACTACAATCGTTGCAAGTATCATTATTCCCAAAAAAACAAGAAAGAGGACTATATTTTGAGGGTTAAATCCTTGTGCTGTTTGATTACTATCTCCCATATTAAAAGAATTTTGCATTTCATTCCCCCACGCCATGTCAGTGTTTCGATCCGGCGGTATTCTCTGATCCTCATTGTTCCCTCCCATTTCCGGCGGAAATATTTGATTCGTTCCATCTCCACTCTGGCTTGGCGGCGTCATCTGGTTCGCTCCATCTCCGCTTTGGCTTGGCGGTGTCATCTGATTCGTTCCGTCTCCACTCTGGCTTGGCGGCGTCATCTGGTTCGCTCCATCTTCATTGGTATCTGGTGTAGCTGCTTGGGTGCTATCCTGACTTTGAGATTGATTTGGAAATTGAATATTACCAAATCCACCTTTCCCTCCGCCTTGAGTTCCCATAGCTTTAATTGACACGCCGGACGCATCAATTAAAGCATCGGAGTTTTGTTGTTCTGCTTCCGTGGAAGGGATAGTTCCATTCAACTGTCCTCGAACACTTTGAGCTCTTAAGTTACAAAATTCCAGTAGGTTTTCCTGCGCTGCCACATACTCATCGTAGGTATAGAAAGCAGTAGCATCATCTTTAACATAATCATCAATTAGCATTCTAATTGATTCTACGGTCTCTTCAAAATAGCCACTTTCAAAATAACCGGAGATTAGTTCTTCCAAATAAGCATGATACTGTTCTTTATACTCCTCCACCTCCAGTACTTTTCCTATCATCGGCCTATTTTCCAGAGTGGTTCCAGATACTACAGTATCAATAGCACGATTTACTAAATCCGTGGCATCACTGCCTTGAAAGCCACCAAAGGATAAGTTGTAATCCCAAGGTATCATAGATAACTTTCCTTTGCTTTCATAAAGATAATAATTGTGCGCCATTGTAGCGAAATAGCTATCGTCATTCACTAGAAAAACATTTGCAGCAATATAGCGAAGCATAGCATCAACATCCATATAAGATTCCAGATCATTTCCCTCGTTAATATTCTTCAATGCAGTAATCACACGATTTTTATCTGACTTTTTTATATTAAATAGGGCAGAATCAAAGATTGTACTATAGCTATCCGCATCGTCATCAATATAGATCAGATTAGAATCTGATGTCCCATTCATTCCGCCTTTTTGTCCCATTCCACCAAATTCCGGCAGCATACCTTGGTCAGGGCGTCCTCCTGCAGCACCATCTCCAGTAACTCCATTATTTTCCACTACTTCACTATTTGCGGTGGTATCCTCCGAATTGTTGTCCTTACGGTTCCAATTTCGAAATCCTCCGGTATTCCTGTTATTCTGATTGTCTTCATTTCCCATTCCTCCGACTCCATAAGAGTCCGGTTTGTAGAGCTGCCCATAGCTGTTCCCAAAATTACGAAGAGCAAAGGATTCCTCAACACACTCAAGTGCAAGATAAAGCCCCCAAGGTTCTCCGTTCACCGTTATACTGGCATAGGAGTAAAGAGAGGAAGGTACACCGAGATAGCTTAAAATGTCATATGACAGATACTCTTTCATATAGGTTGCATCCGACATCAGATTGTTCAGGGCTAACTTATCGAGTCCATAGCATGTCTGAGTGCTGTTATAGTGATCAAATTCTACTTTAAAGCTAAACCGGTCTGTCGTATCATCGGAAGCAACTTGTGTAAGACTAGTATTTCCTTTTGGTCTAATACCGACGTTCTGAAATGCAGTACCATTAATTACGACATCGCAAGAGTAATAGTCCTCCGATAGCGCATTCTCAAGCATGCTGTCAAAATCCTCTTCCGGCATCTGAATATCAATAGTCATAACTTTGGCTTTATCAAATAATTTGGTTTCATAGCCAAGGGAAACTGAAGAGCTTTCTAAGGGAAAAGCATCGGGTGCATACACCAGTATTAAAGAAAAGACAAGTGCAAGGACAATCCCCATGATTGCAAGTCTATTAATATTTTTTTCTTTTTTCATATTCCCTCATTTCTGAGCTGTTTTTTGTACATCCGGGTAGAATGCAAAGAGATGTCTAAGACATATAATCTCCATTATAACTCACTAATACGGCACTATCCACGCCCTCTATTGAAGATAATTGATTAATAAATTCTGTGCTCATATCTTTTAACCGGACCTCGACCGTAAGCTCAATGCAGGAGGAGGAAACTGATTTTGACTTTACTACATACTTTTTTACAAAGCTCTTTATTTTATCTGTTGCTTCCTTTTCAGCAGAATCACGATTACAGTTAATAACAACAATATAAGGGTTATCACTTGATTTCTTATTCACAAACAATAGCATGATTATACCAATCAATATAGATCCGATTACTGCAAGTGGTATCATTCCTGCGCCTAATACAATACCAGATGCAATTGCCCAAAATAAAAAGGCAATATCCAAGGGTTCTTTGATTGCCGCTCTAAAACGTACGATAGATAGCGCACCTACCATACCAAGCGATAGCACAACATTTGATGTTACTGCCAAAATTACAAAGGTCGTGATTAGCGTCATTGCCATAAGAGATACGCCAAAACTGGTGGAATACATAACACCATTAAAAGTCTTTTTGTATACATAGAAAATAAATAATCCTAGTACAAATGATAAAACCATAGCTATTGCGGTATCAAAAATACTAAATGATGTTATATTTTCCACAAAGCTGGATTTAAAAATATCCTTAAAAGTTAATGATTGACTTAATACAGATAACATTTTATTCTCCTTTGAATGTAAATTTCCTTTAACCAAACCGCCTGCATATGGCATACTTTGACATTGCACTATTCTGCCTTTCATTAACCTGGATACAAAGTTTCATGATCTCAGGAATGAACTCATCATATTTTACTTCCATAACAATCAAATTATTTTCCTGTGCATTTAATAGCGGAATATCCTGTTGAAGAAATTCCTTACCATACAAACTGGTCTTTATGTTTCTATCAAATGTAACTCTTACATTGCCGATGGTATAAATAAACGGTTCTCTTTCATATTCCACAATTACCTTCGGACGGAGCAGTTGATTTTGCATCTTCGCATATAATTCAACAAAAAGTGCTTTCTTACTTTTTTTTAAAAATTCATAACTGCCATTTAGTATTTGTTCGACTTCTTCTTTTGTCATAGATGTTGCTAACTTGTTGCTGAGCCCATTATTCTTGCTTTTCTTCTCCAATTTCATAAAAGAGGTATCTCCATTATAGCAGCGGATTCGAAATTTTTCTCTTTGATTTACTCCATCAATTTTTTCCCGTAATGCTTTATCATTATAGTTATCAAAATAAATACTGCGAATGCGGTATTTCCCTGACGGGCCTGCATTAGGATCGGATTTCGCCAGTGACTTAAGCCTTGAACGGATTGCCAAATAGTCACTATAAGTAATGATATGTTTTGTTTCGTGACGAAACTTCAATTCCTCCGTTTCAATCCCTCCTTTCTAATAAGAATAAGTTCCAATTTTATCTCCTCTCTTTATAATCTTACCAGTAACAGGAAACCAGATCTTTTCCGTTACTTTTCTTTATTTTAGGTAAAATTTGTGTAAAGTTTATGGAGAGGTTGTGTGAAAATTGTGAATTTTCCAATACCTAAAATATTGCATGGCGGCTATTCTAACTATATAAAATAAGGTATCTGTAAGAGAGTGATGATAGGATAATAAGAAAAAAATCCGAATAAAACAAATATGATTTGTATTCTGGCAACTTCCATGATATGCTAATCTTAGAATGCATTTGAATCAATCGTTACCTTGAAAGTTTGTGTTTGCACACCGCAAACTTGTTAACATGCATTGTCCCGGCAAAATAAAGAATGTGTGCAGGAATGGGGAGTTTTATGATTGATTTTACTAATGGAAGTTTATTTAAACTTAAGATAGTTCCTTATCGTGAAGTTGAAAAGGAAATTACACAATTACTTATTCCCGGCGAGAATGTAATTAATGCATACAAAGGTATTCGTGATTTTGTTGTGTTTACTGATAAAAGGGCTATCGCCGTTAATATACAGGGGATAACCGGTAAGAAAAAAGACTTCACCAGTCTGCCGTATTCAAAGATTCAAGCATATTCTATTGAAACCGCAGGTGTTTTTGATATGGATAGTGAATTAGAATTGTATTTTAGCGGTATCGGTAAGGTAAAATTTGAATTCAGCGGACAAAGTGATATTGTAAAAATCGGTCAATTAATTAGCTTGCATATTCTAAAATAATAGTATCCGGCTTTACTTTTAAACTATAGTAAATGCGGAGGTAATCCTAATATCCAGAAAAAGCATTTTGCTTCCTCATAAGAAATTAGGTTACCTCCGCTTGTTATTTGGAAGAGAATTCTATATCACCTCCTGATATTGAACTTTTTCTCAAGATATAATAAAAGATAATAGTATCTAGCAATCACTACCTCTTGCTATACTAATTATCTTCTATGATTCTTCTAATGTATCTTATCCTTCTAATAATTTACCTGAAGGTAATGGAAGGGTACTTTCCTCTATCTGGTTAACTTCACAGAAATAATGATAGAATTCTTGTGCAACAGCAGCTGTATCTTTTTCAAGTGGCAGACTCATAATATCCCTTAAGATTTGAGCAGATATGAGATTGGAACAGTATCTAAATTCACCTGATTTCCAGACTAATTTATCCGGATACCGCTCGTCTGTATAGTAGTTCCAAAACTTTAACTTTGCTAACTGATCCGGTAGTAATATAACATAGTTCGAGTGAAGTGTTATCTTGCCATCTTTGCACTCTGTTCCCAGAAAATCTTCTCCCACCATTGCAATTCCAAAAATCGTTCGGCTTGATTCTTCCTCTTCTTCCTTTCGCTCTGTAAGAATGCATGCTGAGTTTTGGTCTACTCTTGATGGTCTGACCGGCATTCCTTTGGTCTTCCCTGTCTGTATAAGTCCAGTACTTATTACTTTATCCTCTAGAAATACAGCTTTATCGTTATCGAAAAAACGTATCACAATTTGTGAGCTTGGATGAAGTTTAAGTTTATCCATTAATTGATTATGCCGTTCCATCTTTCTAGCCAAAAGATTATTTATCTCTTCTTTTCGGTCCATTTCCTTTAGCATACCATCAACATAATTCTTACTATCGTTTTCCGTAAGAACTAAAAATTGACGGAAGGCATCCGGATATACAAATATCTTCTTCCCTGCGTCAAATTGAACGTATAATTTGTTCTGATTCAATTCTACTATAATACCCTTTCCGAACTTCCTATGAAATACTGTTTTATTCTGCATATTCATAGACTCTAACCACCTTTCCACCCTCGATATAAAAAAAGAAGGTGCTTTTCATACAGCTACTTTTCAGTAGAATATTAAAAGCCCTTCTTAGAATCGACGGTTCTTTTACTTATTTTATTATATTAGTAGTATAACATAGTTCCATTAAAAAAGCAAATGAGTAAAATCATGTATGGATTAGCCATTACATCCTCAAAATTTTATAATCTATCCTAATCTAAAAAATCCCGTAAACCCTTATGAGAAGGATTTACGGGAAATAATTCAGTTATTATATCATACAAAAAATCGATTACTCGATAATAGTAGCAACTTTACCTGAACCTACTGTACGTCCACCTTCACGAATAGCGAATCCAAGACCCTGCTCCATAGCGATTGGGTGAATTAATTCGATATTCATCTCGATGTTGTCACCAGGCATACACATTTCTACACCTTCTGGTAAGTTACAAACACCAGTAACATCAGTTGTTCTGAAGTAGAACTGTGGTCTGTAGTTGTTGAAGAATGGAGTATGACGTCCACCTTCATCCTTAGTTAATACGTATACCTGAGCTGTGAATTTTTTATGGCATTTGATGCTGCCTGGCTTACAAAGAACCTGTCCTCTTTCGATGTC
Source organism: Bacillota bacterium (assembly GCA_023457255.1). Taxonomy (GTDB): domain Bacteria; phylum Bacillota; class Clostridia; order Lachnospirales; family Lachnospiraceae; genus Lachnoclostridium. Next base: position 64,327 of record JAEWMB010000028.1, read on the forward strand.
TGTTCTCTGAACACCACGTAAAAGAGCACCGATGTTATCACCAGCCTGAGCCTCATCAAGAAGTTTACGGAACATCTCGATACCAGTTACAACAACTTTACGAGTCTCTTCCTTAACACCAACGATTTCAACTTCTTCCGATACATGAAGAACACCACGCTCAACACGACCTGTAGCAACAGTACCACGGCCAGTAATAGAGAATACGTCCTCAACCGGCATTAAGAATGGCTTATCTGTTTCTCTCTGTGGATCTGGAATCCAGCTATCAACAGCGTCAAATAATTCAAGAATCTTATCACCCCATTGGCTAGTAGGATCTTCAAGAGCTTTAAGAGCGGATCCCTGAATAATTGGAGTATCATCTCCTGGGAACTCATACTCAGATAATAATTCTCTGATTTCCATTTCTACTAACTCAAGTAATTCTGAGTCATCAACCATATCACACTTGTTCATGAAAACAACGATATATGGAACACCTACCTGACGGGAAAGTAAGATATGCTCTTTAGTCTGAGCCATAACACCGTCAGTAGCAGCAACTACAAGGATAGCACCATCCATCTGAGCAGCACCAGTGATCATGTTCTTTACATAGTCAGCATGGCCTGGGCAGTCAACGTGTGCATAGTGTCTTTTCTTTGACTCATACTCAACGTGAGAAGTAGAAATTGTGATACCTCTTTCTCTTTCTTCTGGAGCCTTATCAATCTTATCAAAAGCTACAACTTCACCAGTACCTAATCTCTCATGAAGTGTCTTTGTGATAGCAGCTGTTAAAGTAGTTTTACCATGATCTACGTGACCGATGGTTCCGATATTACAATGTGGTTTGTTTCTTTCAAACTTAGCTTTAGCCATTTTAAAACGTCCTCCTTTAATTCCGCCCTAATACAGGGCGTAAAATATTTTATGATCGGTATATCATCTGACAATAGCCTAAATGATATTTATGCTCTCTGCACTGGCAGAAAAAGCGCCTTATAAGCCTAATTATATTTCAAAAGTAAAATTTTTTCAAGTATAAAAAATACGCTTGGCTTATATTTATATCAATGAAAGAATGCACCGGAAGGTACATCCTCCATCGAACCTTAATTACTTAGTTTTACTGCTGAGAACCTTTTCCTGAACGCTCTTTGGAACTGGCTCGTAAGTGGAGAAGAACATGGAGTAAACACCACGCCCCTGTGTCTTAGAACGAAGTATTGTGGAGTAACCAAACATTTCGGACAATGGCACGAATCCACGGATAACCTTAGATCCGTTGTTATCTTCCGTACCTTCGATACGGCCACGACGGGAGCTGATATCACCGATAACGTCACCCATATAATCTTCTGGTACTGTAACTTCAACTCTCATGATAGGCTCTAAAAGAATTGGACCTGCTTTATGCATTGCATCTTTAAATGCCATAGAACCGGCAATCTTAAATGCCATTTCGTTAGAGTCAACTTCATGGTAAGAACCATCATAACAGTTCGCACGAACACCAAGTACCGGATATCCGCCAAGTACACCACACTTCATAGCTTCCTCAATACCTGACTGAACCGCTGGGATGTATTCCTTAGGAATAGCACCACCGACTACAGTAGATACGAATTCGAAAGTCTTCTCACCGTTAACGTCCATTGGACTAAACTTAACTTTACAGTGACCATACTGACCACGACCACCAGACTGTTTTGCGTACTTGCTATCAATATCAACTTCTTTTGTAAAGCCTTCCTTGTAAGCAACCTGAGGTGCACCAACGTTAGCTTCCACTTTAAATTCACGAAGAAGACGGTCAACAATAATTTCAAGATGAAGTTCACCCATACCGGCAATAATTGTCTGTCCTGTTTCTTCATTCGTACGAACACGGAACGTTGGGTCTTCTTCCGCAAGTTTTGCTAAAGCTTCACCCATCTTATCCTGACCTGCTTTTGTCTTAGGCTCAATTGCAACGTCGATAACCGGTTCTGGGAACTCCATAGCCTCAAGGATTACCGGATTTTTCTCATCACAAATAGTATCGCCTGTTGAAGTGAACTTAAAACCAACAGCAGCTGCAATATCTCCTGAGTAAACTTTATCAAGATCTTCTCTCTTATTAGCATGCATCTGAAGGATACGGCCAACACGCTCTTTCTTTCCCTTTGTAGCATTGAGTACATAAGAACCTGAGTTTAATGTACCAGAATACACACGGAAAAATGCAAGCTTCCCAACGAATGGATCTGCCATAATCTTAAATGCTAATGCCGCAAAAGGCTCCGCATCAGAAGAAATTCTATGAATTTCGTTACCTTCTTCATCAAAACCTTTGATATCTTCAACATCAGTTGGAGCCGGCAAGAATTCGATAACAGCATCAAGTAACTTTTGAACACCTTTATTTCTATATGCAGAACCGCAAAGTACAGGAATAATCTGAACACTAATAGTAGCTTTTCTCAAAGCTTTCTTAAGCTCTTCATTAGAAGGCTCATTACCCTCTAAGAATACTTCAATTAAATCGTCATCTGTTTCGCAGATAGATTCAATCATCGCTGCTCTATATTCTTGTGCTTCTTCTAACATATCTGCCGGAATATCTCCGACTTCGATATTATCACCCTTATCATCAAGATAAAAATAAGCTCTCATCTCGAAAAGGTCGATGATTCCTTTGAATGTGTCTTCTTTACCGATTGGTAATTGAATTGGAACAGCGTTCTTACCTAATCTGCTCCTAATCATACCTACTACGTTAAAGAAGTTTGCACCAGAAATGTCCATCTTATTAACGAAAGCCATTCTTGGTACGTTATATTTATCCGCCTGACGCCATACGGTCTCAGACTGTGGCTCTACACCACCCTTAGCACAAAATACACCAACCGCACTATCAAGTACACGTAAAGAACGCTCTACTTCGACAGTAAAGTCAACGTGTCCTGGTGTATCAATAAGGTTGATACGGTGTTCTAATGCACCTGGAGCCTTTTTATGCTCTAACTCCAATGTCCAGTGACAAGTTGTAGCGGCTGAAGTAATTGTGATACCTCTTTCTTGTTCCTGCTCCATCCAGTCCATAGTTGCAGTACCTTCATGAGTATCACCAATTTTGTAATTTACACCGGTATAGTATAAGATACGCTCTGATAGAGTAGTCTTACCAGCATCAATATGAGCCATAATACCAATGTTTCTTGTTCTCTCTAATGGGTATTCTCTTCCAGCCAAGGATATTTCCTCCTTAATTCTTGACAATTGAACCCCGTATATGTGGGGTCAATTCTAAATATAGACTTCAAGTTAACAAACTTCACACAAAAATGCCGAGGCGCTCATCATCTTCCGGTTTTTACCAGCGACAACGAGCGTTTACCGAGGCATACTGGCACACTCTGATTCTCACCAGAGATAACGTGCGAACGCCCAAGGCGTTCTGACACGCCTTGATTTCTTACCAGCGATAATGTGCGAACGCCTTGTTTGCCTCTGCCATCCTGTGCATATCTTCTTTTCTCTTAACAGCAGAACCTGTGTTGGCTGCTGCATCTAAAATCTCTCCAGCAAGACGATCAACCATAGTCTTCTCGCCTCTCTTACGAGAGAACATTGTTAACCAACGAAGACCAAGTGCCTGTCTTCTATCTGGTCTAACTTCGATAGGTACCTGATATGTTGCACCACCGATACGACGAGCTTTTACTTCAAGAACAGGCATCACATTATTCATAGCCTCTTCAAAAACTTCAGTCGCGTCTTTACCGGATTTCTCTGCAACTTTCTCGAATGCACCGTATACAATTTTCTGTGCAGTTCCCCTCTTACCGTCAAGCATGATGTTGTTGATCAGCTTAGTAACAACCTTATTATTGTAAATAGGATCTGCTAATACATCTCTTTTCTGTATATGTCCTTTACGTGGCACGTTGCTTCCCTCCTTAATATCGACTATTAAATAACAGTCATTAATTCTACGGTACTCACATTACTGTGTTCATGCTCAGTTTAATATCTATTTTCAAATCCAACATACCGCAACCACAGGGGTGTTGTTTGTCTTCGAAATAAAAAATTAACCCGGCATTCCAATGTAGCTTACACTACGAAAACAACAGTTTTACTTCATACAAGCTAAACTTGTTGCAACAAATTAGTAATGAGAAATTATTTCTTTGCTTCTTTAGGTCTCTTAGCTCCGTATTTGGAACGAGCCTGTCTTCTCTTTGCAACACCTGCTGTATCAAGTGTACCTCTGACGATATGATATCTTGTACCTGGAAGGTCCTTTACTCTACCACCTCTGATCAGAACAACACTGTGCTCCTGAAGGTTATGTCCTTCACCTGGGATATAGCTTGTTACTTCGATTCCGTTACTTAAACGAACTCTGGCAATCTTTCTAAGCGCTGAGTTAGGCTTCTTAGGTGTAGCCGTTCTAACTGCAGTACACACACCTCTCTTCTGTGGAGCGGATGTATCTGTCGCTTTCTTTCTTAAGGAGTTAAATCCTTTTTGTAACGCTGGAGCCTGAGAATTCTTCTCCAATGTCTTTCTGCCTTTTCTTACTAACTGGTTGAATGTTGGCATTAATTTTTCACCTCCTGATAAGTATTCGAAAATTCGTGGTTGCTTATGCAGACTGATCTGCGTAATTTTTAACATGCACCTAATGCACGCAGAGTAGATTATACTTCTATCTGACTTTGTTGTCAAGGCAATTTTACCGTAAGCTACTATTTTTTCACACCAATTCGATCTATAAATTAGAATTCTATCAAAAACAGTATCCTAACTCTGATATTTAATAGAAAGAACTCTACCCAGACATTCTAAAATTTAATCTTCAAAAAAGTAGCTGCCACTTTTCGGCGGCAGCTACTCATGGTTGATGTTTCTTGTTTAGTATTTTTTAAATTCTTCCTTATTAAAGTACTTTTTAACATTCGTTATTTCTCTTTCGTTTCTTTCCTTCATGATATTATATATCATCGTTTTATAGGTTATCTTTTGTAGTTTATCTTTTGTATTTTGTCAAATCCAAGAAGTACAGTATGGTTTGTAGTTTTCCTTATACAATCCTATGTAACTTTACCAGACAGTAGTTTCTCTTTCGTGCATTTGCTCGATATAGCATATCGACATAGAAATTATACCTCATCCTTAGATTGTAGTCAACATATAGAACCATATTCCATTATTTACTACTATATATAGTGTTTTCCCATATTTTATCATAAAAGATAAATTTATTTCCAAATATTTAAAATTCCTTTTGAAAAGATTTTATTCCCAACGGGCATACTCTGTGATATAATGTTGATTGGTGACTTTTTTCGCCCAAGACGAAAATACTGGAGGTCCTTCTCTATGGAAGAACAAGTAAATACCTTTGAAGCACGCCTGAAAGAATTAGTAGCATTTGCGAATGAGAATAAAGGTGTCATTGAAGTTGATAAAGTGAATGATTTCTTTAAAGAATTAAATCTGAATGTACGGCAGATTGATAAAATATATGAGTACCTTGAGGCAAACAATATTGTTGTGCTTAATCCAACGGATGAGGATGAGCCCAATGAGGATGCCCTACTCGAACTAGAGGATGATTCAGATATCTTAGGTGATACGGAAGATTTGTCTGCTATGGTCTCAACCATCTCCGATGACCCGGTAAAACAATATTTAAAAGAAATCGGCAGCTATCCTCTTCTCTCTGTTGCGGAAGAAATTGAACTGGCTAAAAAAATTGAAGCTGGAGATAATATGGCAAAACAAGTTCTCGCCGAGTCAAATCTTCGATTGGTTGTCAGCATCGCAAAACGATATGTCGGCAGAGGATTGTCCTTCCTTGATTTAATTCAGGAAGGAAATTTAGGACTTATCAAAGCCGTCGATAAATTCGATTATAACAAAGGATATAAATTTAGTACCTATGCAACCTGGTGGATACGTCAGGCAATTACAAGATCCATTGCCGACCAATCCCGTACCATTCGTATTCCGGTACATATGTCGGAAGTTATTAATAAGACATATCGAGTTTCAAGAAACCTCCTTCAGGAATTAGGACGTGAGCCAAGCGAACAGGAACTTGCAGATGCAATGAACCTTCCTATTGAAAAAGTACGCGAAATTCTAAAAGTATCTGCCGATCCAATTTCTCTTGATACACCAATCGGCGAAGAAGACGACAGCCATCTTGGCGACTTTATTAAAGATGACACAATTATGGGTCCGGAAGACGCAGCATCCTATGCCGTATTACAGGACCAGATTTCTAAACTGCTAGATACATTGACGGAGCGTGAACAAAGGGTTTTAATCCTTCGCTTTGGTTTACAAGACGGAAGAAGCCGTACTTTAGAGGAAGTCGGAAAAGAATTTAACGTAACAAGAGAACGTATTCGACAGATTGAAGCAAAAGCGCTTCGCAAATTAAGGCATCCAAGCCGTGCACGGATGTTAAAGGGTTATGAATTAAACTAAGTTAACACATTTTAAATGAAGGAGGCAATCGTATGAAGAGAATACTTTTCATGTTTTTACGTAGCTTTTTCAACCTGCCAGTCTGGTTTTTCCAACTGAAACGATTGTGTAACATAGAAAAGCATGACCGTTTTGAACGTTATGCATGGCTTCATAAATATGCACCGATTATCAACCACAGAGGACGGGTAACGATTGATTGCCACGGGTTAGAAAATCTTCCGAAAGAAACCGGATATATCCTATTCCCAAATCACCAAGGTCTTTTTGATGCACTTGCATTTTTAGAGACTCATGAACGCCCTTTTGTTACAGTAATGAAAAAAGAAGTGAAAAATATTTTCTTGCTTCGTGATGTCATTACTTTATTGCAGGCAGAAATTATTGACCGTGAAGATATCCGCCAATCTATGACCGTAATTAAGAATATGACTAACCGTGTAAAAGGCGGGGAGAATTTCGTTATCTTTGCGGAAGGTACTAGAAGTAGAAAAGGAAATCAAATCGGAGAATTCAAAGGCGGCAGCTTCAAGAGTGCAATGAATGCACGCTGCCCTATTGTACCTGTGGCACTGATTGACTCCTTCAAAGCTTTCGACACAAGTTCTATTAAGAAAACCACTGTTCAAATCCATTATTTAAAACCACTTTACTATGAGGATTATAAAGGAATGAAGTCTACCGAAATTGCTGAACTGGTTGAAAGTATGATTAAAGAAACAATTGCAATATATGAAAATGAATAAAAAAGGAACAGAAAGCAAAGAGCAAAGCTTTCTGTTCCCTTTTTATTCGGAAAGACCTCTAAAATATGCTTTCTTTTTAATTTTTAGGCTGCTGCAAATATCGGATATGTGAATTATTTTCTCCTCATATTCAACACATCCATCATAATATCCATATTCTAGCAGTCTATTATCTTATCATATTCTCAAGATTTTTATCCTTCACATAACTATTTACATTATATAGCACTAGTACATCTGTAATTTTATTCTCTTCAATAAATTGGGATATCGGCATATTAAAATAACGTAAATCTACCATATAAGTTGTTTCAAAATGATTTGCCGCAAACGGTGTAAAACAATGTGCATAAGAGTCCTTTAGAATTAATAATTTTTTACCGTTATGATTTTCAGAATCAATCTTTACGATAGGATTATTACCTCCTAAATAAACAGAATACTTATCTTTGGTATCCAAATAGCTCATTTCATATAAGCTGTTCTTTAATACACCGTCCATATTATATTCCACAGTATAACTTTTACCGGAATCATACAAGTACATCTCATCGGAGGATAATTTCAGATTAATTTTAGAATAAATAGTTCCTAAGAAATTATCTTCAATTTTCTGAATGTCAAATTCTTCTTGACTCATTGGTATCTCACCAATTGCTTTCGCCCATTGGGTATAGGCAAAGTAAGCACCTAAGGTTGTCCAATGGTGATCAGTACGATAGAATATATACTCATCCTTATGCTCTGAGAAGATTTGTCTTAAATCGATAAACTGATTTTTTAGTGTTCCTTCTAAACGATTAAGAAACTCTCCTTGATCAAAGCCTGCTGCATAAGGCGGTAACTTTTCCTTTAATACTTCAAACGCAGTTGGTGCAATCATCGCAAATACATGCTTATGACCAAGCTGTTCTTCATACTTATTAATAAAAGCATACAGCCGCTTTTCATTACGATTGAGCTGTTCCATGTCCAGGTCTGAATTATCAACCTTCTCAATCAGGTAACCATCTTTTCCTATATAGACTCCATTGATATCTTTTTTTAGCATTGCCAGTTCAGTTCTGGTTTTTAAACCTATCCAAGTATCCCGAAAAACAAACTGGTCTGTAACAAAAGTCTCATATTTGCTAATAAAGGTACCATTAAATAAGGTTTCCCACGAGAATTTAGGTCTTCCTTCCAATCTTCTATTTTCACTTTCAGAAAATCCTTTCATTGGATTCAGCATACTAGTTATTGTAAGTCCGTAGATTAATACCAAAAATATAATTACATTACTAAACCTTCCGCGTTGTGCCTTTCCCTCACTTTTCTTAATGACCGGAGGGTTTGGTACCGCTTCAGTGTTTTTATTCCCTTCCGACATACACTCACCTCCTAAAATCTAAAGTATAAGAATGGATTGTAGGAAGCATCTACAAGATATGCAACCGAGATAATGAAAATTCCCACAACAAACAAGCCTTGTATAACTGCTGCTACTCTTTTCTCACCATGTTCTCCTGCAAAACGGATAGCAACTCGTTTTGGCAGGTCGGTACTTGCTAAAATCACTATAATGAGGATAAGTGCATAGTTCATAAGAAGATAAAGTGCATTATTATCTGCAAAACCAAGGGTGTTAACACCAAGCAAGGCTTTTATATAATTAATCCCCCTCGATAAATCATCAAACGCAAAGATAACCCAGCCAATCCAAACTAAGAAAATTGCATAGATATGAGAAACAACGGACGGTAATTTATTCAAAACCTTAAGGAATACAAATTTCTCAATGACAAGTATCACCCCAAAGTAGACCCCCCACATAATAAAGTTCCAGCTTGCCCCATGCCAAAAACCGGTTAAAAGCCATACAATGGCGATATTACGTATCTGCTTTCCTAATCCGCAGCGATTACCGCCAAGAGGAATATAAACATAATCACGGAACCAGCTCCCTAACGAGATATGCCATCTACGCCAAAATTCGGTGATGCTTTTTGACATATAAGGGTAGTTAAAGTTTTCAAGGAAGCGGAAACCGAACATGTTTCCAAGTCCTATTGCCATATCAGAATAACCTGAGAAATCAAAATAAATCTGGAATGCAAACGCAGTAATCCCTAGCCATGCTGTTACTACTGTCAATTCACCATTTGGTATTGCCGAGATACTATCCCATAAAAGTCCAATATTATTAGCAAGCAATACTTTTTTACCTAAACCACCGATAAATCGAAGTACTCCATAAGAAAACTGATCAAAACTTTCTCTGCGCTCTTTAAGCTCTGCTGCTATCGTCTTATATTGTACAATAGGACCAGCAATTAATTGAGGAAATAATACTACATATGCACCAAAAGAGATAATATTTTTTTGTACTTCCGCTTCGCCGCGAAATATGTCAATCGTATATGACATGGTCTGAAAGGTGTAAAATGAAATACCAATTGGTAACGCTAATTTTAATAAATCAATATTACTGCCCGTCAATGTATTAATATTTGTTATCAAAAAATCAGAATATTTAAAAAAACCAAGCAGTGATAAATTGATGATCATCGCAGATGCTAAAGCAATTTTAGCTTTTTTAAGTTCACCTTTTTGTTTAAAATGGTGTACTAAGATACCATGGGTATAGTCCACCAAAGTAGAGAACAGCATAAGCACAACATAAATTGGCTCTCCCCATGCATAAAACACTAAACTTGTAATAAAAAGTACCGTATTTCTTAACCTTCTAGGTACAATAAAATATAAAATTAAAACAATCGGTAAATACCGAAATAAAAATGGCAAGCTACTGAAAACCATCGTTTTCCTCCGATAATAGTTATTTATCAGGGTCTAACAGTAAATTTATTATTCTACAAAACTTTCTTCTGTCACAATTGTTCCATCCATTGCTTCATAAAGCTTCTGATTGTTTTCATCTTTTGTATAAAAATAGATACTGTTTTCATCGAACAGCGCATAGCCCTCTTGTCCAAAGATTGGCATTACAGTTATGATCACATTAGTCCCATGTGTGATTTTCGCTGCAAGTGTTAGCGGCAGACCCTCTGTAATCGTTAAATAATCTGGTGCTCCTTCCCCGTAAAGTAGTTTCAAAACCTGGATATTAATACTCTGCCGGGTCTCCGCATCAACAACATCCGTAACTTTACCCAGTATGGTAAATGAATCCTCAATTGGCACTTCCTCCCCTAAACCATATGCCGAAATATTTGCAACCCCCTTTGGATCTTGCCCCTCTATGCCGCGAATCTGCTTGTCACCGATGTTATCGATATTGGGGCTTCGATTAGCTTGCCCGCCCGCGATTATAACCAATGCAAACACTGCAAATGTCGCCAGACTCACTGCAAATGCCGGAACTCTTTTCTTTTCCCTATTAAAGCGAAGTAATCCAAGATACCAAGGCTCTCTTCTTAAGTTTTGTTCCTGTTGCCCTAATAGTTGCGCCTTCTTGTAGATTCCTTCGATAAATTCCCTATCTGTTTTCATAGGAGTAGCCCTCCTTTTCCATTAACTTTGCAAGACTTTTTCTAGCTCTATAAATTAGTACTTTTATCTGTGCATCATTTTTCTTTAAAACCCTCCCGGCTTCTGCATATGTCATCTCCTCAAAATCAATAAGAGAGATTGCAAGCTGGTAGTCCGGTTTTAATTTCCTCATTGCACTAACAATAAGCTTCCTCTCTTCCTTTCGGATAAGGTTTTCTTCCAAACGATTAATCTCATCACAGCTTTCCGGATAGTCCTCCACTAATATCATCCGTTTATTCTTTCGTATATAATCAATTGCTTTATTTCGTCCAATCGTAAACAAGTACGTTTTAAAACTTACCTGAAAATGATACCTGTCTTTGTGAATTAATACCTCTACGAAAGCATCCTGAGCTAAATCTTCTGCTATAACCAAATTATTTACAAAGCGATGTATGAAATAGATTAAGTGATCTTTATGTTTTATAACTAGCTTTTCAAATGCTTCCTTATCTCCACCCAAAAAGTTTTGATAGTAAAGCTTATCTTCTTCTGACTGAACTCCTATATTGGGAGAGGAATGAGGAAAAATATCCTGAGCCTCTTCCAACGAGGAGAAATTTTGGGCATTTTTCATCGTGCATCTCATCCTCTCTGCCTTTGCATCCTTATTCCCTGTAAAAAAGTATAAGAAACCTCTAAAACCTTACACCCTTTCTACACGTAATCATCAGTATAGCATAGAAATAATTGATATGCTATAAAAAAGCGTCACAGTATAACCAGCAAAATGCCTATAGGCAATACTGCGACGCTCCATTCTATAGTATTTCAAAACGCATACTTTTTATGAATGAATGCTTTGCAACGATAGTATTACAAATTGCAGATGTTGACAATGCTCACTGTTAATCTTTCCTTTCTATTTCGAATTCAGTCTTACTTTGCTTCGATATTTTTATTGATAATATCAATTGCAATCTGGTTTTGTTCCTCATATGCTTTGATCATGTCACTCTCTTCTGTATATTTCGTTACATCAATCGTACCAAGCATAACAAAGAAAACATAGTCGCCGGCAGCTTCTACTTTAGAAGCTTGAATCTTCAATAAATTCATCGGATATTGCATCGTATCTGCAAGTAATGCTTCGTGGTATTTATTCAATGCATTCCGGACATTCTCTAAATTTCCCTCTGTTGCATGTATTCCGATAAATTTATCGACATTAATACTTATCATGGGACCTTCCGCAATAGCGGCATCAAACCAATCTGCTTCTACACCAAACTGCTCTTCTAAGTTCTCAACAGTAAATGGCATATTGGGAGCATAATTCTCACCATAGGCTGCCTTTACTTCTTCGTAAATCTTATCTAAGGTTTCATTGCTTGTAAGCTCAGTTGCTCCTAAATTCTCTCCTGTCTCCTCTTCTTCCTTGTCAGGCTGTTTCGTTGGGACCTCAGTAGGCGCCTCTGTTGGTGCAACTGTTGGTGTAGGTGCCGGTTCGTTTGTGTCTTTCTTACCACATGCGGTAAATGCCAATACGGCTGCTAAAGATAATACCATTAATTTTTTATGTCTCATTGTTTTTTCTCTCCTTTTCATCCCTCAAAAATTTTTTCCCTTTGTTAACCTTGTGTGATTAAATCACTGCTTTTCTTCCATTTTCATTTTTTCATGTCGACATCTATTATTCGGCGTGTAACAAAAAAAGTTACACTTGATATAAAATTTTTTGCATTTTTTCAGAACTTTATGATATGGAATTTTAATCCTTATAATTCCCCTGTTTTAATTCCATTATCATTAAATAAGTAAAAAGTATAACAATCCAAATGTATTACCATTATCATTCAGTAATAAAAAGTCAGATTAGTGAAACATAGTTACTAACAGTCAGATTATTTTATTTAATAAAATTTCATATGATTTCTAAAACTCGAATCCTGCCGTTATTTTCTTGACATCTAATTTATTTAAAGTATAATTAAAGTATCTGAATGTAAGCGTTTACATTTTGAACGAATGGAGGTAATTTGTATGCTGACGGTTAATGAAAATCGCGAATTTGACGCACTCGCTTTAGGAGAAATCTTATTAAGACTTTCTGCTCCTTCCAATGAGCGTATTGTACGTGGAGATACCTTTGAAAAATGTGCCGGAGGTGCGGAGTTAAATGTTGTATCCGGCATCTCTATGATGGGACTTCGTACCGGTATTATTTCAAAGGTTCCGCAAAATGACATCGGTACTTATGTAAAGAATCACCTTCGTTTCTGCGGCGTTAGCGATGACTGCCTTATCTTCGATGAAAGCAGAGACGCTCGCCTGGGAATCTATTTCTATGAAAATGGAGCGTATCCTAGAAAATCTTCTGTGGTTTATGACAGGCGAAACTCCTCCATCAACACGATTTCCATGGAGGAAATTCCAGAAAGCACTTTCTCCTCTACTAAACTATTCCATACCTGTGGTATCACCTTAGCGCTATCGGAACAAAGCAGAGAGGTCGCAGAGAAGTGTATCAAGAAATTCAAGGAGCAAGGAGCACTTATCTCCTTTGATGTAAACTACCGCGCAAACCTTTGGGATGAGACAACCGCAAAGCAGTACATCGAACGTATTCTCCCATATGTTGATATTTTATTTGTATCGGAGGAAACTTCTCGCAGAACATTTGGCAAGACCGGGACAATTAAAGAAATCATGAAATCTTTTACAAAGGATTTTAATGTGAAGATTGTCGCAACAACTGAGCGTATTGTGATTAGTCCAAAGAAGCATACGTTTGGTTCCACAATTTATAATGCTGCAGAAGACAAATTCTACGAAGAAGCACCCTATCAGAACATAGAAGTCATCGATCGCATCGGAAGTGGTGATGCTTACGTGTCCGGCGTACTTTATGGATTACTGGCATACAATGACTGCCAGAAAGCTCTTGAAATCGGTAACGCTGCAAGCGCAGTGAAGAATACCATCCCTGGAGATTTACCTTCAACGGATTTAAAAGAACTTCAAAAAATCATTGCCTCACATCAAAATATCGGGCCTCAAAGCGAGATGAATCGATAAATACTATTGTTTTAGATGATTTTAGATATTTGTTTAATAATTTTAGAGTTCACTGCGCAAGTTTATGTGCAGCAAACCTAGATTGCGCAAAAGCAGCAAAAGATATAGAGAAAAAATGATTCTTTTCTGAGTAAGCTTAACCTAAATTCTTACTGGAAAAGAATCATTTTTCTATGTACACAACAATCTGAACTTGATGCTTTAATGTTATTCTATCTTGTCAGATACGATTCTCCCTTGATGAAGTTTTATTATTCTTTGATTCTTTCTTTTTATTTTTTCTAAGTCATGTGTAATTAGTATCAATATCTTATTTTTATTCAGATATTGATAGATTATATTCATCACTTGTTCTGTAATTCTATCATCTAACGATCCCGTCGGTTCATCTGCTAAAATAATTTGAGGTTCATTCACCAAGGCTCTGGCTATCGCTACGCGTTGCCTTTGTCCTCCAGATAATTCATTGACTTTTTTATTCAAAAACTCCTCCAGCCCTACAGAGGATAATACTTTTTGAACTCTCCTTTTATATTCTGTTTTTTTGAGGGAACTGTATAATAAGGGTATTTTTACATTATTAAAAACTGTTTCATCTTCTATTAGAGCATACTCTTGAAAGATAACACCAAATGTTTTATTTCGAATTCCTACCTTCTGTTTAGAATTTAATAACCTTATATCCTCATCCATCAGCCTATATTCCCCATCAAACTCCAAATCGGCCAGACCAATTAAATTTAATAATGTAGATTTTCCAGCACCAGACTCACCTACAATTATAACTTGTTCACCTTCTTTAATGTTGAAAGATATATTTTTTAATGCAAATGGATTATTTTTATATGATTTATTTACACTATTTAATTCAATGATCATATACTAGCCCCATTTCTTAAATTTTCAGAAAGATTTTTATTGAGTAACTTTTTCATGATTGTCATTGCAAATATTAGGATTAAGAAAACTCCCATAATAATATAAGGACTTATTTCATGTAATGGCACCAACTTCGTCCAAATACAAATACATAAAGAAAAGATAATGATAACCGAGAAAAATGTTAACAGCCTAATTAATAAATTATAAAGATGTGCTCCATTCATGATATATATGGAAAATTCTTTTGTTCTCTTTTTAATTATTCCATCAAGAACTAACGATAACGTTAGAAAACCACATAAAAGCATTATCAAGAGAAAGGGATATATATTTTTAATAATAAAATTACCTTCTAACCGTAAGCGATACATAAAGTAACGTATTACTTATTTTGATTTCTTCCTATTTTAAAAAATTAGATGTTACCATTATTCAAGCTACAGGATTGTTGCATTGCTTCTGACCATGGCATCAGTTCTTCAAG
>JAEWMB010000029.1 GCA_023457255.1 Bacillota bacterium
ACATCGGGCAGCTCAAAAAAAACGACGGAGAAGCTGACGACCAAGGCGGCCGATGCATCGGCGCCGACGGTGGAAGACAGCACCTCCATTTACGCCTACGACAAAGCGGGCAACCGCAAAGAGCTGAAGTATACGAACAATCTGGCAGTGCCGGAGCAGGAAGTGAAAAAGCAGAACGATACGTATACCTATCATCTGGATAACTTCCTGCGGATTGCGGATGTAAAGAAAAACACGCAGGACAATTTCCAGGTGTATACCTACGACGAGCGCGGGAACCAGACGGGCCTGGTGCAAAACAATCTGAAGGATGAGGATAAGGGGACGGAAGCAAGCACGGAAACAACGGCCTACACCTACGACCTCGCCAACCAGCTTGTAACCACCAAAAAGACGGTGACGCCCGACCCGGAGGATGAAGATAAAACGCCGGAAACGTCGAACCGTTATAACGGCGACGGGCAGCGGCTGCGGCGGGAAGTAAACGGGTCGCCGGAAAAGTTCTTCTATATGGGCAGCGCGCTGCTGTATACCGCGGACGAAAACGCCGTGAAAATGACGCAGAACATCCTCGACCTGGACGGGAACATCATTGCGAGCAAGCGTCCGCAGGACGGAACGGAAGACAGCGCCTACTATTTCTATCATTACGATATGCGGGGCAGTGTGACGACGATTGTAAGCGCGCACCGCAAAGACCAGACAAAACCGGTTTCGCCGGAAAATCCTCTTGAGATAAAATTGATTCAGGGATATAATTACGATGAGTACGGGGAAACAAAAGCAACCAAACCCCAGAGCACGTTTAAAAACGATATAAAGTTCACAGGCGCGGTGCACGATGGGGCGACGGGGCTGTACTACATGAACGCGCGGCACTATAACCCGCAGACGGGCAGGTTCCTGCAGCAGGACACCTACGCGGGAGAGAAGGCAGACCAACGGACGCAAAATCTGTACACCTACTGCGCGAACAACCCGGTCAATTATGTGGACCCGACGGGGCACTTCTTCACCATTACGAGGGACAGGGTGCATGAAGGACTTGCAAACAGCTATAAGAATCATTATTTAAAGCCGCAGACGATAACGAACTATATCTTCCATTCGAAGGAAAAAGGCACGGATTTCAGCAAGCAGGCGGAATTCCTGAGGAAGAATTCCAAGGGAGTAACGCTCGTATTGCAAATAGATAGTAGGGATGAATTCATTCGGGAATGGAACCATTTGAAAAACCCGGCGGAGGTGACATTGCTTTGCCACGGAAGTGCGATTGGAATTCAGTTTGGAGGAAGAGAAAATGTAAATGCACTGACCGTAGATGGAAAGGATAAAGATAATAAACCAGATCCAGATCTGATGCCAATCAATGCCCTTGAGACAAAAACAATAGGGCAGTTGAATGTTTATGCATGCAATGCAGGATACTTGGGGTATGCTCAAAATGGCCCGCGGAGCAATGTTGCGATGGCGTTCCGGGACAGCAATACAATTGGTAAGGTGGTTGCTTTCGATGGAAATACAGGCTTTGGCTCATGGCCCCTTCTCACGGGTGATTATACCCCGCGCCTAGCAACATTTAATCAAGGGAGCTTTTGGGACACTGTAAAGGAAACGGAGGGTAAGTTCAGATGGCCGGAAGGAGCCTATGAATATTATCCGGATGGAAGTTACCGGAAGCAGTAGGAACAGGGCGGTTTTGCTATTTGAATAATTCTGATTTTGGACCATGTGGAGGTGTGAATGAAAGTGACTAGGGGCAAGGGCATTATTATCAGCCTAATCGTGATTGTCATTCTTGGAGGAATATTATGGGGTCTGACATGGATTGCCTATAAAGAGGAAAGCCGCATGATGTATGGCAGTAATAACGCCTACGTTAAGAACTATGCGGATGAATTGGGAACTTGGGGTTGGGGTATGTTTATTACGCCGGAGAAGATATTCCAGCGCTTTGGGCTACCAGAAGAAGTGAAAGTTGAGGATATTGGATACTCAAACAAGGAAATGGACATCAAGGTTCAGGGAAATACTTTTACTTTTATATTCAAGTCAACTAAAACACCTGAAGATATTTATAAAACAGATACACTCTATTCCTATGTGCTTGAGAGTGATACCATCAAGTTGGGTAATAAGCAGATCTCGGTGGGCAGCAGCCGTGAAGAGGTGATAGCAGCCTATGGGGAGGAAGGCATGGGGGAAGAACCGGGAACCAGCTATGCTGCGTCTGACTGGACAAGAGGATTCGCAAAATTTTATTATGACGAGAACGATATTGTGGAAAAAATAGAAGTATATCCCTATGGAATCATTTAAGCTGATTGGCAAACAGCACAGACAAGCAGCACCACGCAGTATTTGCAGTTCGACCAGACGAGGGACAGGGTGCATGAAGGGCTTGTGAACAGCTACAAGAATCATTATCTACCGTTACAAAAACCAAGCGTAGGCAGAATTCTTTTGGAATCAATTGATGCGAGCGCTAGTGCTGGAATAGGTATAGGCTTTAAAGCGGAAATTGTTAATGTAGGAATCGGTGCAGTAGCCAAAAGGGTCATTACAGTACAGCAGTCAAAAGCAGACATCTGGGCAGGGACGCAGGATAAAATTTCAGCGAGTGCATCGGCAGGACCAGCGAAAACAAGCTATACTCTCCAAGAC
>JAEWMB010000030.1 GCA_023457255.1 Bacillota bacterium
AGGCAGTAGCATAATAAGTGCCGGTACAGGCTTACTGGGAGTATTAATACTGGATGATGCCACTGGTATTGGAGTTGCGGATGATTTTTTAATTCCGTTTGTCGCAGGTGGATTGGTTGTTGTAGGAGTTTATAATCTTTTTAATCCAAGTTCCTCCTCCTCAGAGGAATATGAATATGTAGACGGAGCACCAGTACCACGCCCGGCACCGACACCAAGTCCTGCTCCAGGGAAAGAAGGGGATAAGGGAGCGGGTGAGAGTAAGGGAGACTCTAAGATTGATAAGCAGAAAAAAGGAACTCCTGGAAATAATCAAGCTCAGAATAAGCAAACTAGAGATGCTGCTAATAAATACAAACTGAATAAAGACCAACAACGGCAATTGCATGACGAGGTAACAGGTCAAAATTATACTTATAAAGAAATTGAAGCAATTGCTAAAGAAATAAAAGAAGGCAGGTAATGTGAAAAATGGATAAAACGATGAAAAGATTAATTGAAGAAAAGTTAAGTGCTCTTATAAAGCAACCATTGACAGACATTGGGAGAGCAAGCAACCTTCTTTGGTTAAGTTTTGGGGAAAAAGTAGTTACTATTGATAGAAAAGGTAATGAAATCCAAAAGGGAAAGTATGCACTAAATGTGCAATGTACCTGGAGGTTAACACAATATTGTCATATAATAGTAGCCTCAAAAGACTTTTATATTCCTAAAACAGGTTTAGGCTACGACTTATTTGACTGGGAGAAATATGGAAATAATAGATTTGACGAAAGAATAATTGATTTTAAGCAAATGATTACTAAAACTAATTTATCTGTATCAAACATATCTGTTGATGATATTGGTGGTGTTAAGATAGATTTTGGATTTGGAGTACAATTTGAGTTGTTTCCTGATGATTCACTTGGAGATGAGTTTTGGAGATTTATAATAAATGGAGAAAAAAGTGAACATTTTGTGTTTATTGAAAAAGAAGAATAGTACTAAATTATTAGGTCACATAGTTACGGCTGTTGCGACATTTTCAATGAAAGGTTACTTCTTCACCATCATATTTATCAATACGAGAGGTATCAATGACAGGTCGTCCTAAATAGCGCGAGATATATTTATTGTTGTACCAGGAGTGCAAGAATTGGGTTTCGCCCGAACATAGAATCCTTATGAGTGAATAGTATACATCTCATGTTTGATTCTATTAAATGAGGGTCCAAGCCTTTTAGGCAGAAGGTCAAGTAAGGATTTACGAAAAGAAAATCGAAGGAATCTATAGTTAAAATGCTTGATGTTGCGCCAAGGATTTATATTACCTGCTCCGCCTTCCGAGATAATGGAATGAAATTAAAGCATTATGTTGAAAGACTATACCGAATACCATTATTCGAACTGCCAAAAGGTAAACGATGTGATATACTTTAAGAAAAGTTTGGAAGCATAACACAAAAAGCATTGAAAGTTGATGGAATTGTTGGAAAAGGGGAACAGCAAACCAGCTGTTTCTACACCAAGTACAAACAATAACCCGTGACAACGACTGACCCTGTGAAAACGCCGAAAAATACAAATGAGGTCGATACCAAGCAGAAAGGAAAAGACATATTATCCAATCACTTTATCACTCCCCAAAGACAGCAAAGACAGCCTCAATTATCAGATAAATTAGGAATTTTTTATGCTGCAAATTATATATAGTTTCGCCTTAAAATATGGAAGGATAGTTGAATTTTAGCTAAAAAGTTGTATAATGGAAGTGACAGGATTTACGTCAAATTATATTTGGGAGGAAAACATTTATGAGAAAAATTTTATCAGCAGCTTTAGTACTTGTTATGACCTGTTCCCTGTTGGCAGGCTGTGGTAAGAAAGACACTGAGACTGGTGCCGGATCAGGAAATGATAGTGGCAATGGGTTTGAAATTGCACTGATTACAGACAAGGGTAACATTGATGACAAGTCCTTTAACCAAGGCTCTTGGGAAGGCGTTGAGGAATTTGCAGGAAAGAAATATTCACACAAGTATTATAAACCGGAAGAAATTTCTGATGCGGGTTATCTTGCAGCAATTGATTTAGCGGTAGCTGGTGGGGCTAAGGTTATCGTAACTCCTGGATTTTTATTTGAAGTAGCAGTATACGAAGCTCAGACAAAGTATCCTGAAGTTAAATTTATCTTACTGGATGGAGCTCCTCATAACGCAGATAATGAAAATATGATTTTTGAAACGAAGTCAAATGTAGCAAGTGTTATGTATGCTGAAGAAGAGTCCGGATACCTTGCGGGTTATGCGGCTGTAAAAGACGGCATGACAAAGCTTGGATTCATGGGTGGTATGGCAGTTCCTGCAGTTCGCTCCTTCGGTTATGGTTTCTTACAGGGGGCTGAAAATGCTGCAAAAGAATTAGGTCTTTCGGATGGTGCGGTTTCTGTTACATATCATTATACTGGTGATTTTGCAGAAACAGATACGAATAAAAATACGGCGAAGTCCATTTACCAAGAAGGTACTCAAGTAATCTTTGCTTGTGGTGGTTCTGTTGGTAAGAGTGTTATATCAGCTGCGACAGAAGCAAATGCTAAAGTAATTGGTGTAGATGTTGACCAAAGATATGATAGTGATACTGTTATGACTTCAGCTACCAAGGGTCTTGGAGCATCCGTAGTCGCAGTTCTTAAATCTATTTATGAGACCAATAGCTGGGATACTTATGGCGGTAAAACAACTTACTTTAATGCTGCTAATGACGGTGTTAGTCTTCCAACTATTGTTATCGGTGATGATAAGGCCGATGCATTTGATCGTTTCAGTACATTTAAGAAAGCTGACTATGAAGCAGTATTTAAGACATTAGTAGATGGAACTGTAGATCCAATTCGTGAGATTACAGTGGCAGATGCAAATGGTATTGCAACTGTCAAGGAGCTTACAGACGGATTATCTCTTACTAAGGTTGTTGTAACTACTAGATAATAACAAAGAGGATCCTATATCTTTCAGATATAGGGGCTATTTTATCGAGGAACATAGAGAAAACTTAAAACATGTACCTCGCATGGAATAAGAAAACCAAAGGGGGAAGGGCTAGAGCCGTTCCTCCTTTATTTGCAGTAAAGAAAGTTTTGCGGAGAGTACTTTTTAATTAAAAAGGATAGAGAGCTAAGTTGCTCCGACAATAAACAATAGGAAAGAGGGTTATTGTGGAAGACTATATTATTGAGATGCTCCATATCACAAAGGAGTTCCCTGGAATTATAGCAAATGATGATATCACACTCCGTCTTAAAAAGGGAGAAATTCATGCACTGCTAGGAGAAAATGGTGCCGGAAAATCTACATTAATGAGTGTGTTATTTGGTTTATATCAAGCGGAAAAAGGCGAGATTAGAAAGAATGGTCAAGTAATCAAGATTAATAACCCGAATGACGCCAATGCATTTGGTATTGGTATGGTTCACCAGCACTTTAAACTGGTTGAAATTTTTACTGTTCTAGAAAATATAATACTAGGTGTAGAGCCTAATACTTTAGGCTTTCTTGAGAAAAAGGAAGCAAGAAAAAAGGTACTAAGCCTTTGCAATCAATATGGGCTTAAAGTTAACCCGGATGCACTGGTAGAGAGTATTTCAGTTGGAATGCAGCAGCGTGTAGAGATTTTAAAGATGCTCTACCGGGACAATGAAATTTTAATATTTGATGAGCCTACGGCGGTATTGACACCACAGGAAATCGACGAACTTATGGAAATAATGCGAGGCTTTGCAAAAGAGGGAAAATCCATCTTATTCATTACTCATAAATTAAATGAGATTATGGCGGTGGCAGACCGTTGCACAGTTTTGCGTAAAGGTAAATATATAGGAACTGTAGATATTAAGGATACCACCAAAGAGGAGTTATCGAGGATGATGGTTGGACGAGATATCAGTTTTTCTGTTGAGAAAGAGGAAGCGGCTCCAAGTGAGATTGTGTTATCGGTACGGGATGTTACAGTACCATCTAAAATTCACAAGAATAATGCGGTGAAGAAGGTATCCTTTGATGTTCGGGCAGGTGAAATTGTTTGTCTGGCCGGAATTGACGGTAATGGGCAGACAGAGTTTGTATCCGCATTGACTGGGTTAGAAAAGATGTCAAGCGGTAAAATTACCTTGTGCGGAAAAGACATTACAAAGGCGAATATCCGAACAAGGTTAAAAACAGGTATGAGCCATATTCCGGAGGATCGTCATAAACATGGCTTAGTTCTTGAGTATACCTTAGAAGAGAATATGGTATTGCAGCGGTATTGGGAATCTGCTTTTCAAAGAAAAGGCTTTATTCGGAAACATGCAGTCCGTCAATATGCAGACAGACTGATTCAACAATACGATGTCAGAAGTGGTCAGGGACCAATTACAATAGCACGTAGTATGTCAGGCGGTAATCAGCAGAAAGCTATTATCGCCCGTGAGCTTGACAAACAACATGAACTTTTGGTTGCTGTTCAGCCAACCCGCGGACTTGATGTGGGTGCGATTGAATATATACATAAGCAGCTGGTAGCGAGAAGAGATGCGAACAAGGCAATCCTCCTGGTATCTTTAGAACTTGAAGAAGTTATGAATGTCAGCGATCGCATATTAGTGATGTATGAAGGTGAAATTGTTGGCGAGCTTGATCCAAAGACGACTACAGCCTTGGAACTTGGCCTTTATATGTCTGGGGCCAAACGGGATACAGTAATACCAAAGAAGGAGGAGGCAGGTGCTAATGAATAAAAAATTAAGCAATATAACTCAAGCAAAAAGCTTTTCTGCCTTTACTTCGGCACTGCTTGCCATCGTATTAGGTTTAATATTCGGATTTTTTATTATGTTGATTGCTAGTCCGGCCAATGCAGTCAGCGGCTTTCGCACGGTATTAACGGGTGGATTAACGCGTATTGGTGATGTATTTTATTTTGCAACTCCTATTTTAATGACTGGTTTGGCAGTTGGATTTGCCTTTAAGATGGGGCTATTTAATATTGGAGCTTCCGGCCAATATACGATGGGGATGTTTTTTTCGCTATATGTTGGATTTATGTGGGACCTGCCTGATTCTATTCACTGGCTTGTATGTATCCTGGCCGGAATGGCAGGAGGTATGCTGTGGGGAATTATACCGGGCTTATTTAAGGCATTCTTAAATGTAAATGAAGTAATCACCTCCATCATGTTTAACTACATCGGTATGTTTTTGGTTGATATGTTGATTATGGGAAATTCTGTGATATATGTATCTACGAAGGCAAGAACAGAATATCTCCCTAAGTCTGCACAGATTCCATCCTTGGGTGTTAAGGGAAGCAGTGTAAATGTGTCTATCTATATAGCGGTCGGAATCGCTATTATTTTGTTCCTTATATTAAATAAGACTATTTTTGGTTATGAGTTAAAAGCAACCGGATATAACAAGTTTGCAAGTAATTATGTCGGAATGAACGGTAAGAAAAATATTGTATTTACTATGATTATTGCCGGAGCACTGGCAGGGCTTGGTGGAGCTTTTAGTATTCTGGCTCCCTCCA
This sequence comes from Bacillota bacterium, assembly GCA_023457255.1. Taxonomy (GTDB): domain Bacteria; phylum Bacillota; class Clostridia; order Lachnospirales; family Lachnospiraceae; genus Lachnoclostridium. Next base: position 5,551 of record JAEWMB010000030.1, read on the forward strand.
CGATAGCGGGCAGCAGTATGACCTACGAACCTATCAGTGTTATTGCAGCCAATGGTTTTAATGGCATTGCTGTAGCACTTCTTGGTAATTCCAGTCCGATTGGAATTATCTTTTCCGCCATCTTTATCTCTTATATACAGCGTGGTGGTACATTAACCGCACTTGATGGTTATAAGCCGGAAATTATTGATATTGTAATTTCCGTTATTATTTATTTCTCAGCATTTGCCATGTTAATGAATCATATGGTGGTTACATTCTTTAAGAGGAAGAAGGAGAAGAGACACCAAAAGCCTGCAGAAAAAAAACATGATCCAATAGAAAGCGTTTCTTTAGACAAAGAAGCAGATAAAAAAGCAGAAACAAGTGAAGTCGCAGAAGGTAAAGAAAAAGCAGTGAATAAGGTAATTTCAGAAACCGAGATTCCTAGCGATATGACAACAGATAAGGAGGTTAAGTAAAGATGGAGGTTATATTTTATTTAATTCAGAATACACTTCCAGTTGCGATACCTCTATTGTTGGTTGCTCTCGGAGGTATGTTTAGTGAGCGAAGCGGTGTAATTAATATTGCACTGGAAGGTATCATGCTATTTGGAGCCTTTTTTGGCTGCCTCTTTGTTTACTTTGTGGAAGGAACAGGACTGAATCCACAGGTAATCTTATTGCTGGCAATGCTGGTAGCTGCTATCGCCGGAATTATCTTTTCTTTCTTGTTATCGTTTGCAGCTGTCAGCATGAAGGCAGACCAGACCATAACCGGTACCGCGCTTAATATGCTTGTACCGGCAATGATATTGTTGTTCTCTAAGATGAGCTTTAATAGTGACGGTATTACTACTAATGTAAAATTCTATATACAAAGAGTACCCCTGCTTGGAGATATCCCTGTTATAGGAAAACTATTTTTTCAAAAAACTTATCTGACAGTATACATCGGAGTAGTTTTTCTTATGATAGCAACTATAATATTTTATAAGACAAGATTTGGTTTACGTTTACGTGCTTGTGGTGAGCATCCACAGGCAGCAGATTCTGTAGGTATTAATGTATATCGTATGAGATATGCCGGTGTTACATTATCCGGGCTACTTGGCGGTATCGGAGGCTATTTCTATTCGGTTGGTGTAATGTCAGGAAATTGTAACGGTCATACCGGAGCGGCAGGATTTGGTTTCTTAGCACTTGCGGTAATGATTTTTGGTCAATGGAAGCCGATAAAAATATTCTTTGCAGCGCTGTTCTTTGCATTTTTACGTACGGTTGCATATTCTGTTTCCTTGATACCGTTCTTGAATACCTTAAATATTAACCAAACCTATTATAAGATGTTACCTTATATCGCAACGATGGTAGTCTTAGCATTTACTTCTAAGAAGTCAAGAGCACCGAGGGCGGAAGGTATCCCATATGACAAAGGAAAACGCTAATAAAGTGAAATATTCGTTATGAAAAAATGGATACAGCCGATGAAGAAGTAACCGCTGAAAATTAGCAAATGAGATTCCTTCATTAAGCATCTGCTTCAAGTATTATCAGTGATATCCTAAAAATTAGGAACTTAAAGCTTATTTGGATATAAAAAATAGAAGGTACGCTATAGCTGCCTTCTATTTTTTAAGTTAAACATCTTGCAAGGTTGAATGGCAAATAGCAGCATATTGTTATCGATGTAAAAACTTATCATAGTTCTATTTTGTTTATTCCTCAAATTCTACAGTTACATACCAGCCGGCAGAACTGCCACGAACATCGGTTACGGTACCGGTTAAATTCTTTAAGCGTTCTGAGAAGGTATAATTTGCTGACATGGCTACTGCTGGAATGATGGTATAATAGTAGCTCACCGGAAGCTTGCTTTCCGTTACTTCGACTTGGTCCCCCGGTTTTACTAAACCCTCTCGTTCCATTTTAAATTCCATTGTCCTCATTCTGATCTCTCCTTTGTATCCTATTCTTATAGTATATAGAGATAAATTGTTAAACCAAAGGTTAAATTTTATAGTAGGAAGCGATAATTTATAAATTAATTGACTAGAAGGGCTTTTTACATTATCAAATAATATAGTAAAGTATCAATACCAATCATTATTACAACAAGCAGGATATGGAATTTCATCAAACAGGGTTGTTTTATTCGGTACATGATCTGATATTGCGGCATCACCAACAGCCATCCCAGATGTCAGATTCTCTAAGATTACCTCTGTTGGAATAGAATACTTCACTGTCACTTTACATGTAGCTTTGGTACCATTTTTCATTTTTGCCGTAATGGTTGTAGTACCAGGTTTTTGGCTGTAGCTTTCCTCTTTTTATTTACAGTAAGTTCATTATAGCAATAAAATCCTAAATTTTGTGTCAAAGTTGTGTCAATTCAATTGCCGCGGTAGAAAAGCCGTTGATGTATTTTGAAATAAATGCTGAAATGCCCATAAAATCTGCAAATTGATGTTATCTATTGAAGAATAATTAGCTTATTGTTATAATAGTTCCAGCAAATAGCAAAGATTGAACAGAAAGAGCAGGAAGAACAGATGAATTATAAATATATCTTATTTGATTTAGATGGAACATTAACAGACCCAAGGCAGGGCATTACAAAATCGATAGCATATGCTCTAAAACATTTTAATATCCAGGTTGAAAATTTGGATTCCTTATGTAAATACATTGGGCCGCCTTTAGTGGATAGTTTTATGGATTTTGGATTTAATAAGGAAAAAGCATTAGAAGCCGTAGATAAATATAGGGAGTATTTTAAAGATCATGGTATTTATGAGAATGAAGTATATGAGGGCATAGCACAGCTATTAGCTACGCTGAAAGAACGAAATAAGAAGATAATGTTAGCAACTTCGAAACCGGAAGTATTTGCAAAGAAGATATTGGAGCATTTTGATTTATTACAATACTTTGATTTTGTAGGTGGCAGTGAGCTAAATGGCAATCGTACAGAAAAATCTGAGGTTATACAATATGTATTAAAAGAAGGAAAGGTGACTGATTTGGCGAAAGCAGTCATGATTGGTGATCGCAAGTATGATATTTCGGGTGCAAAAGAAGTAGGGATTGACTCTATTGGCGTATTGAATGGATATGGTGACCAGGAGGAGCTTATCGCAGCAGGGGCAGATGCTATTGTTGCAAGCGTGTGTGATATAGCGAACAGAGAAGAATTTTTATAAACAGATAATCACACTATTTGTGAGCCCTTCGGGACTCACATTTTTTCTTACTAAAAAGGAGCTTTTGCTCCATAGATGCTGCACATCTATTTTGAAAAAGCCCCTTTGTAAAGATTATTCGATTCCCAAGCCAGCGCTTGCATATCCAGCTACTGTATTAACTAAAGCTAGACCAGTAGCAGTAGCAGTAAATACTACCATTATCCTTGTACCTGCGGTAAGAGCAATGCCAAGTCCCGTAGCTAATCCAGTGCTTGTTTCTCCAACCGTTAATATACCAGTTAATGCCGGTGCCAAAGTTACAGAAGCAACAGAAGTGAAGATATTACTGCCGGCAGGTGCTGTAAATACACTGGCCTCAATAGTGAGTGTTGTTCCAACTAAAGATAACGCTATAGTTGTTGAGAAGAAAGCACTAATTTCATTTAATGTTCCTGCTCTAGGCATGTCGAAAGCAAAGTTAGTTAGAGTTCCAGCCGGATTAGTTAAGTCAATTGTGCCGCCGACAATAGATAAACCTGGTGCAGAACTGCCAAATCCTATAAATCCTGGAGTACCAACTAATCCACCAAGAATGGTAGTTAGAGAAACAGGGATACCAGACGCAAAAGGTATCACTGCACCTGCTCCGGTAGGTCCCGTCGGTCCAGTAGGTCCAGTCGGTCCGGTAGGCCCAGTCAATCCGGTAGCGCCAACAGGTCCGGTAGGCCCAGTCGGTCCGGTAGGCCCAGTCAATCCGGTAGCGCCAACAGGTCCGGTAGGTCCAGTAGGTCCAGTTAAGCCAGTAGCGCCAACAGGTCCAGTAGGTCCAGTTAAGCCAGTAGCACCAACAGGCCCAGTAGGTCCGGTAGGCCCAGTGGCCCCGGTTAATCCGGTAGCACCGGTAGGTCCAGTGGCCCCGGTTAATCCGGTAGCGCCAGTAGGTCCGGTAGGTCCGGTTAAGCCAGTAGCACCAACAGGCCCAGTAGGTCCGGTAGGCCCAGTGGCTCCAGTTAATCCGGTAGCACCAGTAGGCCCAGTAGGTCCAGTAGCACCGGTTAAGCCAGTAGCGCCGGTCGGTCCGGTAGGTCCAGTAGGTCCGGTTAAGCCAGTAGCACCAGTAGGTCCGGTAGGTCCGGTTAAGCCGGTAGCGCCGGTCGGTCCAGTAGGTCCAGTAGCACCAGTTAAGCCAGTAGCTCCGGTAGGCCCGGTAGCACCTCTAGGCCCGGTAGGCCCGGTTAAGCCGGTAGCACCTCTAGGTCCCGTCGGTCCGGTAGCACCTCTAGGCCCTATACAACATGGTGAACAACATGGGTTTAAGCAATGGCAAGGCCTATTTGTTTGACAATGATCCGGACGATTTCTAGAATATGAATTTGTCAGAGAATCATTGTTTTCGTAAGAGCTTGATTCGTAAGGGTTAATTTGTCTCATAATCCACCTCTTTTCAATAATTACTATAGTACATATCCTTGTATATTTTGAGGTGATGTTTCATTACATATAGAGAAAAATCAGATTTGGTTGTATATAGACATATACTATAGCTAATATACTATATTCTTAAAACTAAAAAAATGTGTCAGTTTGAGTCGCTAATTCTAAAAAAAGATAGAATCTAACCCTGTATTTTAACTTCTTAAGAAGGAACTTTATGTGATTCTATAAACTAACTTTGTAAATTAGTAGGATTGGTAATCTAAAAATCTAAGTAAATTCCTAAAAATAAAAATTGTAAGAAACATAACTAAATTTGTACATATGATAGTAGGAATAAAAGAGTTAATAGGACTTTATTATGACAGGAGATGCTGAGATTAGAAGAAAATCAAATCAAACACAGGAAGCTTTAATGACGGTTTTAGCTACCAATCTGGATAAGGAATTTGAAAGCTTAATTCAATATATAGAAGAAAGAAACTTTTTACAAGTAACGGAAGTTATTAAACAAAATCTAAGATATTTCAATTCATCAAACACTCAAGTATATAAGAATTCTATGAATTTTAATAATGAGCATAAGTTATGGGGGATATATGATCCACAAAACAATAATTATGAACTTGCTGAAAATAGAGCGAAAGCACTCGTAGAGCATAGAAAGGATTTTGAGTGGATCTATCATAATCTGAAAGATTATCGCTCTAAAAGAATTATGGTCAGTATATTATATTACTGGTTAATGTCAGATCCTAAGAAAATCGAGCAAATCTATGACAGAACATTTGATCAGTACTTTGACCTTGATCTTGTTAAGTGCAGTAAGAATGAAGTTTTCGTTGATCTTGGAGGATATGTAGGAGATACTTTCATTAATTATACTAAGGTATTCGGTAATGATTGCTATAAAAAGATATACTGCTATGAAATAGTTCCTGCGAATATAGAGTATATAAAATCTAATATTAATATCTTAAATTTAGAAAATGTAGAGATTAAGGCAAAAGGAGCTAGCAGTAAAAATGACATAATGTATATTTCTACGAATGAATTATCTTCTGTTTCACAGCTTTCTGATAATGGGACCCATGCGGTACCTATTGTTAGAATTGATGATGATATTGAAGGAGAGGTGACTTTCATTAAAATGGATATAGAAGGTGGAGAAGAGGATGCACTCTTAGGTTGTTTAGGAAAGATAAAGGAATACCACCCAAAACTAGCGTTAAGTGTTTACCACAATCATAAAGATCTATGGAAGTTAGCGCAAATTATCTATGATACAGACCAGTCTTATAATTTTTATTTAAGATATTATGGATCTCCTATTTTCCCAACAGAATTTATTCTTTATGCAATATAAGTTTTTTAAATAGAATGAATGATGAAGATACAATAATATTAAAAATCGAAACAGGCAAAAGGTTACTGTTTTAAAAGTCCTTTTGCCTGTCAGAAAAAAGAGTGAAAGAAAAATCTTTCACTCAGCAATTTTATATTTTAATAGAATTATCTTGTTTTTAGATGAAAATTAAATATTGATAGTAGCATTGTAATAAAAAGGGTATACATGATTTTTCCGTGGTGGTATCATATGATTATTAGCTTGCTGTAGTAATGTATTACGTAGTATAGATTATTTATATAATACGAGGTTAGAAAAATGTATGAAAGATTGTTAAATAAAAATGAAATGCCTACAATAGAAGAATTTTCAGCGTATATCGGAAAAGGAAAAGAATTGTTTGATAGCATCGATGCTTTTTTGATAAACGAAATAAATTCAGTAAAGATGATAAAATTTGATGTCCATAGTAGATGTTGGAAGATAAGCTATCACATAAAAAGAAAATATATTTGTGACATTATTACGGAAAAAGATGCTTTTACCATAGTAACACGATTATCCGAAGAAAGTATTAGAAATGTCTATGATGGTTTATTACCATACGCTAAAGAATGTATTGATAATAGTCCTTATCGCCATAAAGGTTGGATAGAATACCGAGTTTTAAATGCTCTGCATTTAGAAGATATCAATACGATGCTGCAGATTAGAGCGAACTATAAGTGGTAAAGATACATATTATGAATACAACACAAGGTTTACTTAGTTCACAATATTTCCTAATAATAACCTCATAGGAGGATGTAAAAATATGGGGTTAAATGATTGCTTAGCGTAATATTAAATGTATTATTAGATTGTCATATTCATATCTAATTTCGCGCAACGAAATAGAATAGATATTAATCGGTAATTCAATAACATAAACTTGTCAATCATTCGTCAGTATGATAAGCTGTAGATAAGAGTTGCAAATATAACATAATGAAAGATAAGTGGTGTACTCTATGGCAACACATAAATTTGGGATACTGAATCAATATGAACCAAATAAATTATATTTTAAATATGAACCAGAAAAATATAATTGTATATCAGTACATATGTATTTATTGGACTTTGTTCTTGATAACTATCTTAATGAATGGATGAAATAAAAACTTATTTAGGTCCATCTTCAAAACTTTCTTGTGGACTTGACGAAAATGGGATTACAATCATTCCACCGGAGTCACTGATCTCGGTACGAGATATAATTATTAACGCTAATACTCAAAAGAAATCAGGAGAATTAGATGAATTAATATGCAAAGTTAATGAAGCAATCCGAGATAACAAACACTTAATACATTTTGGAATTTAGTATAAAAAATATCTTTCTTATTGCCAAAATAGAATAAAATTCAGTGCCAAATAAGCCTCTTGCCTAGTCGTACGATTTCTAAGTGATCAGCATGCACAACCTTTTTAATATAAACATCTTTTAAATCTAAAAGATTTCTGGTACATTTATATGGAACCTCCTTTGAAAGTGTTTGTTTGGACGACGGGCATTTTCGGGGTGGCTTCTTTTATTTTATCACATAAATAAAGGTTGGGAATGTGTTAAATGATACACACCCCAACCTTTATTGCAAACTTAATATTGATAGTTGGTAAAATATATAGTATGATTTTTGTAAGGATTTGTATAATAGGAGGTTATTAAAATTGAAAAAACAGGTTTTGTTATTGGGTCTATTGAAATTATTTTAGGACTACTATCTCTTTTGTCTATTTCGATAATTAAAGAAGTAATCCCTAAACTTGCAAGAATGTGCTTTATGTTTAATACGGGTGGATTTTCTGAATCAGATTATATATTAAATACTGCTTTTGCAAATAAAGCATCTATTGCTTTGTGTGCAATTGGTATAATTACAATTTGCTATTTCTGCTTTTTAAAAAAGGAGTAGTTAAAGTAGCAAATGAGGATAATCCGAAGAAAGTAAATTAAATATGTATGGATGTAATTTCAAAGGCGCTAAAAAGGGTCCTGGGAGTATTGAGTATGGAGAAACTTGGCTAGATGACTTAGAGGAAATTATTATTGACCCAAAGCGTACTCCGAATGTGGCTAGAGAGTATGAGAGTATCGATTATCAGACGGACAAGGATGGAGAACCAAGAGCAAAGTTAGAAGACAAGGATAATCATACAATAGATGCTACTAGATATGCTGTAGAGGATGATATGAAGAAAACTAATGGGGTTACAGTGTTTTAAATAAGCGAGGTAAAGTGATGGATTTCAACAACAGTGTAAACAAGCTAACAACAGAAGAATGGCTGCTTATTGAAGTGGATGAGTTTCTGGCATCAAAGCAACGAAAACTTATGCTTGCCGGGGAGAAGTATTATAAAGTTGAGAATGATATCTTGGACCGTAAGATGTATCGTTATGAGAACGAGCAGAAGGTACCGGATGAAACTAAAACCAATAATAAGCTGGCTCATGGATTTATGCATAATCTCTTTGCCATAAAATAAAACCTCCAAACTGAGTAATTTTATTTTACATCAGTTTGAAGGTTTACACAAACTTTGGGATGCTCCCGAAGCGAAGGCTACTTGAAGTATTTCTGGTTTCAATTAGAATATTTTCATCCAACTCTATTTGCTCTAGTTGCAAGGCTATCATTATCAATTGATATTCATCCATTTCTTTATAACGGTAATACATATTTGATTGCTCGTCATAATGAGATTTCAAATATCTAGGAATAGAAGAATACTCTTCTTCATTACATGGATAACATCTGACCAACTCTTTATCTGACAGTTTTTTGTAAAGTTCTTCCTTCATACTCTTTTCCTCCTGTAAGATTCCACATTATGGTTATATGCTAACACTTTAGATAAAATTAAGCAATACAAAAGTGCCTGGTTTCCCAAGCACTACTGTACTAACTAATAATTGTCCACCAATAATTTGTCCACCGTTTATTTTTTTGGTGGACAAACGGTGGACAAACAACAAAAAAATCTATTTATTATAAATAAATCAAATGTCTAAAAATATGGAAAACCTAGAATTTATTAGCATCGGCGCTTTCCTGAATTGCCACCGCAACAGCCACCGTAGCACCAACCATTGGGTTGTTACCCATTCCGATAAGACCCATCATTTCGACATGAGCAGGTACGGAAGAAGACCCAGCGAACTGAGCATCACTATGCATTCTACCCATAGTATCTGTCATACCATAAGAAGCTGGACCAGCAGCCATGTTATCTGGGTGAAGAGTTCTGCCAGTACCGCCACCGGAAGCTACAGAGAAGTACTTCTTGCCTTGCTCAAGACATTCTTTCTTGTAGGTACCTGCAACTGGATGCTGGAAGCGGGTAGGGTTTGTTGAGTTACCGGTGATGGAAACATCAACGCCTTCTTTGTGCATGATTGCAACACCTTCAGTAACGTCGTTAGCACCGTAGCAGTTAACAGCGGCACGAGGTCCCTTGGAATAGGATTTACGGAATAATTCCTTTACTTCTCCAGAGTAGTAATCCATTTGAGTCTCAACAAATGTAAAACCGTTGATACGGGAGATAATCTGGGCAGCATCTTTTCCAAGACCATTTAAGATTACACGAAGAGGATTCTTACGAACCTTATTAGCACTCATAGCAATACCAATAGCACCTTCCGCAGCCGCGAAAGACTCATGCCCTGCTAAGAAGGCAAAACATTCTGTAGACTCTTCAAGTAACATCTTGCCAAGGTTACCATGTCCTAAACCAACCTTACGCTGGTCGGCAACAGAACCTGGAATACAGAAAGCCTGAAGGCCTTCACCGATTGCAGCAGCAGCGTCAGCAGCTTTTCTGCAATCTTTCTTAATTGCAATTGCAGCACCTACAATGTAAGCCCAGCAAGCATTTTCAAAACAAATTGGCTGGATACCTTTTACTTGCTCGTAAACATCAAGGCCGGCATCTTTTGTAATCTTCTCCGCTTCTTCAATGGAAGCAATTCCATAGCTGTTAAGCACAGCGTTAATTTTATCTATTCTTCTCTCAAATGATTCAAATAAAGCCATCGCTATGTATCCTCCTTTTCTATTCTTCTCTTGGGTCGATAATCTTTACTGCATCTGCAACACGGCCATACTGACCTTTTGATTTTTCATATGCGGTGTTAGGATCATCACCCTTCTTAATGAAGTCTGTCATCTTACCAAGACTTACGAACTGGTAACCAATAATCTGGTTCTCTTCATCTAAAGCGATACCAGTTACATAACCTTCTGCCATCTCAAGATAACGAGGACCTTTCTTTAAAGTACCATACATAGTACCAACCTGGCTTCTTAACCCTTTTCCTAAATCTTCAAGACCAGCACCGATTGGAAGGCCGTCTTCAGAGAAGGCACTCTGAGTTCTGCCATAAGCAATTTGAAGGAATAATTCTCTCATGGCAGTATTGATAGCATCACAAACTAAGTCTGTGTTTAAAGCTTCTAATACGGTAAGTCCCGGAAGAATCTCAGTTGCCATAGCAGCGGAATGAGTCATACCGGAACATCCAATGGTCTCTACCAATGCTTCCTGAATGATACCTTCTTTTACGTTAAGGGTTAGTTTACAAGCACCTTGCTGTGGTGCACACCAGCCTACACCGTGTGTTAAACCGGAGATATCGCTAACTTGTTTGCTCTGTACCCATTTTGCTTCTTCAGGGATTGGCGCAGCACCGTGGTGAACACCCTGTGCTACAGGACACATTTTTTCTACTTCATGTGAATAAATCATGTTGAGACTCCTTTCAATCATATCATTATATTCATGACAAAAAAGTGATGAAATCACTTTTTTGTAGACAACATATTGCTGATTTCTATTCTATTTTCCAAATCATAAGATTGCGAAAAAATCAACTGACAAAAAAATAGAACAAAAATCCACTGTGTCTTTCTAAGAAAGCCATAAGATTAAGTTCCTATATAAGTGGTTATGATGTCATCGCAATGCCTGTTATTAATTTAACAAAACATATCATTCTATCAAGGGCCGTTTTTGCTTTCTCCATATTCTCTCATAAAACGTCTAAATAGTCTAGACTTTTTTCTAAAAAGTTTTTAAAGTTTTATAGAATTCTTCTTTTCATTTTACTTAAATATTGCTATGATTAAGGCTAAGGAAAACATAAGGGGAGAAATATCATACATGAAAATTCAGGAGTATTTAAAAAAACATAGACTAGTCACCGATGGTGCGATGGGTACTTATTATGCTAAGATTCGAAATGACGATTATGCAGTATGTGAAAATGCACTAATAACAGAACCGGAAACGATCAAACAAATTCATATAGAGTACTTAAAAGCAGGGGCAAAATTAATTAGAACTAATACATTTATGGCGAATCAGCCTGCATTAAAGATTACAAAAGAAGAATTGGTATGCTTACTAAAAAGAGGGTGTGAGGTTGCAAGAGCAGCAATATCAGAGAGTAAATGTGAAGCTTTTATAGCAGGTGATATTGGTCCGATTCCGGAATATGCCCAAGACGAAGAGCAAGATATCATAGTTCAGTACAAAGAACTTATCGATGTCTTTTTGTCACAGAATGTGGATGCCATTCTTTTTGAAACATTTCCGGAGGATCGATACTTTAATGAATTAAGTATATATATTAAGGAAAAAAGTCCTGCGACCTTTGTAATAACACAGTTTTGTCTGAATAAGAGTGGATATACAAGCAATGGAATTCGTGCAGATAAACTATTATTAAGGGCGGCAAGGCAAAAAGAGATTGATGCGGTCGGATTTAATTGTGGGATCAGTTCCGGACATATGGTTAAGCTAATAAGTAATTTGCATCTTCCTCCGAACAAGTATTTTATTATTTCACCGAATGCGGGATACCCGGAGCAGATGCAGAATCGGCTGGTTTACCTTGATAATGCTAATTTCTTTGCCGGTAATATGAAAAAGCTGCTGGATTTAGGGGTAGCAATTGCCGGAGCTTGCTGCGGAACAACACCTGCTTATATTCAAGGACTTGCCAAGCTAGTTGAGGATTATCCACCGGTTGCAGTAGAGGATACTATAAATGAATCCCTGCACAACTTAGAAAATAAAAAAAAGCCGGAAGATAAAATTGGCGGCCATGAATCCGCCCCAATATCGGTTATAACAGCAGGTGATAAGACCGGAAAAATGATAGATATGGCTGATGTTGATGATTTGAATCAGGAGGATGCATTAACAAAGAATTCTACGAGCAATAATGACAAGAAGATAACGGACCTTTTTAGGCAGGGGAAAAAGGTAATCGCAGTAGAATTAGATCCTCCCTTTGATGCGGAGGATGCAAAATTTTTAGAGTGTGCAAGAAAATTATCCGGTATAAATAGTGTTGATGTAATTACCATAGCAGATTCTCCCTCAGGACGAAGCAGAATAGATTCCATTCTTATGAGTGTTAAATTAATGAATCAAACTCATAGGAAGGTAATGCCTCACCTTTGCTGCCGTGACAGAAATATGATTGCTATGAGGTCAGCCTTGCTTGGTGCACATATTAATGGGATTCGAAACTTGTTATTAGTAACCGGTGATCCTGTGCCAAGAGATGGACGTACCTTATCTTCCGGAGTTTTTGATTACAATTCCATACGCTTGATGGAATTTGTGAAAGAGATGAATTCGGAACATTTTACAAAGGATCCTTATGTGTATGGAGGAGCACTTAATCCCAACGGTGTAAATATTGATAAGATTGCTAAACGCATGGAAAAAAAGATGGAAGCTGGTGCCTCCTACTTTTTAACGCAGCCTATCTATAGTGATGAAAGTATTGAGCGAGTTCATAGGTTAAGAGAAAAAACCGGTGCAAAAATACTTTGTGGCATCATGCCATTTGTAAGTTATACGAATGCCTGCTTTATAAAAAACGAATTTGCAGGAATCTTAGTTCCGGATGAGGTGGTAAATCGTTACCAAAAAGATATGCCAAGGGAAGAAGCAGAATTAGTGGGGGCAAATTTAGCCAATGAATTAGTAGAGAAACTTTGGGAGATAGCAGATGGATTTTATTTTATGCTACCGTTTAACAGAGTAAGTTTGATGGATAAAATTAAAATAGAAAAACCACACAGATAGCGAGGTGCTGCAAGATGGCGATAAAAGTGGAACGGCCGAGTGCAAAGAAAGGCCAGCGTGCAATTGTAATCAGCGACATCCATGCGAATTTAAAGGCTTTTTTGGAGTTATTAAAAAAGGTAAACTTTACGGAACAGGATATCCTTATTCTACTAGGCGATATGGTAGAAAAAGGTGAGAGCAGTTTAGCTATGCTTCGTTATGTAATGGAGCTTAAGAAAACACATACTGTGTATGCTGTCTGCGGCAACTGTGATGCGATTGTCATGGAGATACAAAAGGATACAAAAAATGAGGAATTATTAAAATATATCTTACTGAGAAAGCAAACCTTAGTTGGTGAAATGTGCAGGGAGGCAGGAATCGAATTGAGCCGTGGTACTGACATGGGCAAGATAAAAAAGGTATTGCGGGAAGTTTATAAGAAGGAAATCAGCTTTATCTGTGAACTGCCTCACATAATAGAACTGGGTCAATATGTATTTGCACATGCGGCAGTTTATCCAAATCGCATGGATGAGATGAAACCTTCTCAAGCTATGAAGGCAGATGATTTTATGAATCAGGGTTATCATTTTGATAAATACCATGTAGTTGGTCATTGGCCGACATCTCTTTACTGCAAAGAGATTCCCGACTGCAATCCAAGAATAGATAAAGAAAATAAGATTATCAGCATTGACGGTGGTAATGTGTTAAAACGGGATGGACAATTAAATGCCTTAATCATACCAGACCTAGAAAAGGAAGAAATAAGCTTTACATACGTAGATCAGCTTAGAAAAGCCAAAGTATTAAATACTCAGGAAGCAGGCGAAAAATCATGCAGTATTCCTTGGACAGACAGCCTTATTCAGTTGTTACGTACCGAGAAAGACTTTACGTACTGTGAACACATATCTTCGGGTTATAAAATGTGGATTCCAAATTCCTTTTTATGTGAAGAACGGGATGGATGGCATACCGAAGATATCTCGGATTATCAGATTCCTCTTACCTTTGGAGATATCGTTTCTGTTACGGAGGAAACAAGCCGCGGATATTTGGTTAAGAAAAATGGAGTTATCGGCTGGTATTATGGTATGCTTGAATTTTTACCTGAGGGCGAAGAGTGAAAAGAGATTATTTACAAAGTTTAGTATTAAAGAAATTTGCGGTAAACTTAGTTTAGAATAGGGAAATTGACGGTTACACTGTGTATAGAAAGGTTGAGATGCATGACTAAAAATGAATTCAAATCGCTGATAGAACAAAAAATCGTAATCCTTGATGGGGCAACTGGAAGTAATCTGCAAAATACCGGTATGCCCTCCGGTATATGTCCTGAAACGTGGATTTTAGATAACAAGGAGATTTTGATAACCTTACAGAAAGAATATCTAATTGCTGGTACTGATATACTGTATGCACCGACATTTACGAGTAACCGAATAAAACTTGCGGAATATGATTTAGAGCATAGGATAGAAGAAATCAATCACTCTTTAGTAGAATTATCAAAGGAGGCAATTCATCGCTATCGTTTGGAAACAGGAGAGTCTCGTACTGTTTTGATAGCAGGTGACTTAACAATGACCGGAGAGCAGCTTTTTCCACTTGGTAAGATGGGCTTTGAAGAATTAATTAATATCTATAAGGAACAGATTGGGCATCTTGTCGCTGCCGGAGTTGATTTGCTAGCGGTAGAAACAATGCTAAGCTTACAAGAATGCCGAGCAGCCTTGATTGCAGCGAAGGAAACCTGTGATTTACCGGTCATGGTGACGTTAACCTTTGGTGAGGATAATCGTACTCTTTATGGAACCAATCCTAAGACAGCAATCATTGTCCTTCAAAGCTTGGGAGCAGATGCGGTTGGTGTTAATTGTTCAAGCGGACCGGAGAAAATGAGTGAAGTAATAGAGCAAATGATTCCGGTAGCTAACGTTCCCCTTATTGCAAAACCCAATGCCGGACTTCCGAAACTTGTGGAAGATAAGACCGTATTTTCTATGCAGCCGCAAGAGTTTACAGAAAGCTGTAAGATATTTCTGGAACAAGGTGTATCTATTCTTGGAGGATGCTGCGGAACAACGCCTCAGCATATGAAGTTACTAAGTGAATTAGCAAAATCCTATAAAACACCCGAAATTCATAAAAAATCCCTTCGTGTATTGACAACGGAGAGAAGATCATTAGAGTTTTCTTTGGAAGATCGTTTTTTGATTGTTGGGGAGCGAATCAATCCTACCGGAAAGAAATCCCTTCAGGCACAGCTTCGGGAAGGAGCACTCGATTTAGTCAGTGAAATGGCGTCAGAGCAAGAGGAGCTTGGGGCAGATATCTTAGATATCAATATGGGAATGAACGGCATTGACGAAAAAGAGATGATGCTTAAGGTAATTGAGGAAGTACTTCAAGTTACGAACCTGCCCCTTAGCATTGATTCCAGTCATGTTGCTGTTATTGAGGCGGCTCTTCGAAGATATCCCGGGCGTGCGTTAATTAATTCTATATCCTTAGAAAAAGAAAAATTTGAAAAGCTTCTTCCGATTGCAAAAAAATATGGAGCTATGTTTATACTTTTACCTTTATCGGATGCCGGATTGCCGAAAGACCTTGAGGAAAAGAAACAAATTATTAAAACCATTGTAACTGCTGCAAAAGAGATTGGACTAGCGGAGGAGGATATTATAGTAGATGGATTGGTTAATACAATTGGAGCGAATAAAGAAGCGTCGCTTCAGACCATGGAAACAATCCGTTATTGTAAAGAAGAACTTTCTCTTGCTACGATAGTCGGGCTTTCTAATATTTCTTTTGGCTTACCGGAACGCCAGTTTGTAAACGCAACATTCTTATCCTTTGCAATCCAAGCCGGCTTAACCATGGCGATTGCAAATCCAAGTCAAGACCTTCTTATGAACACTGCTTATGCAGCAGATTTGCTGCGAAATAAAGAAGGTTCTGATCTTCGCTATATCGAACGTGTCACAGCGCATCCTATGACAATTGGGGAAGGAACAGCAAAAAAGACAGCAGAGAAAAGTGGAGCAGATCATCCGATAAACATAAATGAAAATTCTGATTTAAAACTAAACTCATCAATTTACGAGGCAGTAATAAAAGGAAATAAAAGAAAAATTTTATCTCTTGTTGAAGAGGAGGTTAATAATCAAACCTTAGCTGCCGAAATACTTGACACAATGTTAATTCCTGCGATAAATCGGGTTGGGCAGTATTTTGACAGCGGAAAATACTATCTGCCTCAGTTGATTGCATCCGCAGAAACTATGAAGACTGCCATTGATTATTTAGAACCTATGTTAAAAAAAGATTCTTCTGCAGAAAAGGCAGGAACTATCGTGATTGCAACGGTTGCGGGGGACATTCATGACATCGGGAAAAATCTTGTAGCACTAATGCTTAAGAACTATGGATTTACTGTAATTGATTTAGGAAAGGATGTTCCATCAGAAAAAATTATAGAAACTGCAAAGGAAGTTAATGCAGATATCATAGCTCTTTCTGCACTGATGACCACAACGATGCTGGAAATGAAAAAAGTAGTACTCTTAAGAAATAATGCTTCCTTAAGTGCGAAAGTCATTATTGGCGGTGCCGTAATTACACAGGATTATTGTGACGAAATTGGCGCGGACGGTTATTCCAAGGATGCCCAAGAGGCTGTCACCTTAGTTAAAAGATTACTATATATTTAGCGGGAGGATACATGGAGTTAAATCGTAATAATGTGAAAAAAATAATATTAATAATTACCTTTACCGTTCTATTATTTGTTGGAATACAACATTTTGACGTGGTAATGAAGACATTTGGACGCCTTGTAGGAATTCTAACTCCTTTCATTTTAGGCGGATGTATCGCATTTATCTTAAATGTTCCGCTAAGTTTGTTTGAAAATAAATTATTTCGGAAAGGGAAGACAAAAAATCGTTTCATCAACAATATAAGACGGCCGATAAGTATCTTGCTTAGTATTATCTTGGTTGTAGGTATTATTTTTACAGTGACATTTTTGATTTTCCCAGAGCTGGCTAAAACCATTGGTGATTTAGGTGGAACGATAAATAAGTTCGTTCCGGAAGCGCAAAAATGGGTAGAAGAGAAAGTAGCAGAATTGTTAGTTCAATATCCTGATATTGAGAGTTTTGTGAAAGCGGTTTCGATTGATTGGACTAATGCGAGCACTACTTTAATCAACGTGACAAAAGGTCTTTTTAATGGAATTTTAGGTTCTGCATTTAATATCATTGCGAATATTATAAGTGGTGTAACTACCTTCTTTATAGGATTTGTATTTGCAATCTATATTCTAGCGAACAAAGAAAAACTTTCGGAACAAGGTAAGAAGCTGTGCTACAGTTTTCTTCCGCAAAAGAGAGCGGATCGAATCATTAGGGTGCTGCAATTAACACACCGTACGTTTTCAAACTTCTTATCCGGTCAGTGCATTGAAGCTGTAATATTAGGCTCTATGTTCTATGTTACGTTAAGTATTTTACGTTTCCCTTATGCCCTTTTGATAGGAGTATTAATCTCATTTACAGCGTTAATACCTATTTTTGGTGCATTTATTGGTATGATTATCGGAACATTTTTAATTTTCATGGTGAGTCCGGTTCAAGCACTCTGGTTTCTTCTTATTTTCAATGTATTGCAGCAAATTGAGGGAAATTTAATTTACCCTCATGTCGTTGGAGGGTCAGTAGGACTTCCATCCATCTGGGTATTGTTTGCAGTGACTGTTGGCGGTAGTCTGATGGGTGTTATTGGTATGTTAGTTTTTATTCCGCTAACCTCAGTTTTCTATACTTTGCTTCGCGAAAATGTGAAGATACGATTGTTCTTAAGGCGGATACCGGAAGAGAAATATGCGTATACAGCCAATAGTTCGTCTATCCCCATAAGTGAAACATTAGAAATGGAAGAGGAAAAAAGGGCTGCCAGACGATACCGGAGAATAAAAGAAGAACAATCAGAAGCAGATAAAGATAGAAATGCAGTAAAAAAAAATTTAAGCAAGGAAGAAATAAAAAAGGAAGTCAGAACAGAAGAAGTAAGAAAAAATGAAATAAAACAAGAAAAAACAGAAGAGTTAAGTAAAGGGAATACGAATAGAGAAGTCGTAGCTGTTGAAAAGAGGAAAAGTTCAGAGAATGAGTCGACAGTAATACATCCCGGCTTGAGGAAAGATTCTTTTTATGAACTAAAGGAAGAAAATTCAGTGAGAGGGGAACCAAAGATATCTCAAGGGATAATGAAAAACTTAGTAAAAAGTAAGAACCATAGTAATGCAAACAGTATTACCGGGGAGTTACCGAATCAAAAAGAAACTGGGGCAATGAAGAGAAAGAATTATGGACAATTAGAGCGGATTTCAAAGGATGAAAGTAATCGATAAGGGGTGGTAATGTGGGCAATGGTGATTATGACTTAACTTACAGTGATTTTAACCCGACGGTGTTTTTTGCCAGCAAGATGCGTGTGAGCAAGCGGACGGCATACCATGCTCACCAGGATTTTACGGAATTAACATATATTTTGTCCGGTACGAGTAAATATCGGATCAATGACATATATTATGATGTGAAAGCTGGTGACATGATTGTCTGCAACCCTGGTGTGTTTCATCAAAACATGCTGTTGGATGGCGAGGAACCGTTAGTGGAATTTTGTACCGGCTTCACGGATTTTCAATTTAAGAATATGCCGGAAAATACTATTCAATTAAGCAATCAAGGCCATATCGTTCCTTTAAGTTCAGAGGCAAAGCGAGAAATATCCAGACTTTGTTATGATATGTTGGCAGAGAATGAGGCTGGTCAGGTTGGAAAGTACTTTATGCTAAAGGCACAGCTTATCCAAATGCTGATGCTTTTGATGCGAGAAGTGATCGAGGCACCAAAGGTAACCCAGAAAGGGTGTAACTTTGAGACTTATAGCAAAAGCTATGCAGTAAAACGAATAATCAATTATCTGATGGAGAATTACGAACATAAAATATCCCTTGATCAGATCGCTCATAACATGTACTTAAGTCCTGTTTATATCTCAAAGATATTTAAAGAAGAAACAGGAGAGTCACCAATTAATTATTTAATAAAGATAAGATTAGAAAAGGCGAAGGAAATCTTGTCAGAACGAGAAGGCGGGAGTATTAAGAACATTGCAAATGAAATAGGTTATGATGATGTATATCATTTTAGTAAGTTATTTAAGAAATATTTCGGTATTTCACCGCAGAATTATCGAAAGACCCTAACCGCACAGCGTACGACGGAATCACAATAGCATATCGGAAAGGCAAAGGTAGTACCATGAATTTGTATGAAGCAATGTTTGTCAGAAAATCAGTGAGAAATTATAGTATGGAGGCGCTTGAGGAGAAACTGCTTGAAAATATTACTTCTTATATTGAGCAGTTAAAGCCATATAAGAGTAGCATTGAATATGAGATGATAATTGTTGATAATACGAAAGAGGATGAAAAGTTTAAGGGCTTATTTCATGTAAAAGCTCCTTATTACCTAATTATTTCCTCCGAATTGAAACAGGATTATCTGGTTAATGCAGGATTTCTTATGCACCAGATGATGCTGTATCTGACAGCCAGAGGAGTTGCAACCTGTTATCAGGGAGGAATCAAACCAAATTCAGAGCTAAAGTCTAAGCTGAAATATGATTATGTTATAGCGATTGGATTTGGTAAGAGTGAAAAATCGATATATCGCTCACCGGAGAAGGCAAAGCGCCTGTCGGAAGACAGCTTAATTGTATATAAGGAAGAGGTTAGCGAGAATATGAAGATCATAATGCAAGCTGCTATTCTTTCCCCCTCCTCAATGAATAATCAGCCCTGGCGTTTTGTAGTATATCGCAATCGTATCCATGTGTTTTGCAAGAAAGCCAGATTTTTTAAATCTGTAATAAGCGATATAAAGCTGATAGACATGGGGATAGTCTTGGCAAATATAGTGCAGGCTGCGGATGAATTATGGATGGATGCAATTTTAACTAAATCGGAGGTATTTTCAAATAAAGACTTAAAGAATACCGAATACATTACGACTGTGATGTTAAAGGAAAAGGTATTCTGAGAATGGATATGTAGAAAGACCTGTAAGATGTGGAGCAATAATCTTATGGGTTTTTTTATGTTAATGTTCTTTAAGCAGTTATATTTCAGTGGAGGAGTTAATTAGTATCGAACCTTTTTACACAAGATAGCCTGATGGGTATATTAAAGCAAAAAGAAAGGGAATGATTTTAAGGCTGATTTAAAGTATTGTATCATAGGATAGTGGATAAGTATGGTGAAAAAACACAAACGAAGACAATACGAAGGAATAAAGCAGGAGCTTCTGGTAAATATACTTTATTCTTAGTGGTTAAGAGAGTTAAATAAATGAAAGACAGATAGAAATAAAAATTTTTTGAATTGTGTTGACAAAAAGAACAATATGAGTTATCATATATCTTGTCTTCACGAAATATAAAATACATAACATGCACGAGTGGCTCAGTGGTGGAGTATCGCCTTGCCAAGGCGAGGGTCGCGGGTTCGAATCCCGTCTCGTGCTTA
>JAEWMB010000031.1 GCA_023457255.1 Bacillota bacterium
CAAACTGGCAGACTATGTGAATTGGTTTAACAATCACCGGATTCATTCTTCGCTGGGATATCTAACCCCAAGAGAGTACCGGATGATTACCCTTAAAAAAGTTGTCTAGATTATTGTTGACAATCCATATATGGCAAAAGCAATCAATTATTATACCGTCGAAGATGTACAGGTGCTATTGGGCGTAAGTCCTTCAAAGGCCTATCAAATTATAAGACAGCTTAATAGTGAGCTTAAGTCTAAGGGCTACATTGTAGTGATGGGAAAGTGCCCTAAAAAGTATTTCAATGAAAAATTTTATTGTGATTCTGTAGAAATCAAAGAAGCAATTAGAGGGTGTTAATATGCCTAATAAGCAATCATTTTATGAAAGCATCAATAAAGACACTTCTTTTGATGATGATTTCTACAAGAGAGTGTATGGATATTCCGTATGTGATGATTTATTTATTACTGCAGTGTCCACGAAACTATGTAGTATTGGTCGGAAAGATGCTATACAAGGCTATAACGAATGGTTCTGCAGGTGGCAAGATGAATACAACCAAATGATAAAGGGGGTTGCTACAAAATATCGTGAGGAGTGTGAAAGGAAATTCGAGAAACTTCAAAAAGAGAAACAGGGAGAGACGGTGAAGGATTGGAGAACGGTGAAAAGATGGAATGCAATAGCCAAACTTCTCAATTACCAAATAGAATAGAAGAATTTGCAGTAAATAACAAAGGCGAAATAAAACAAACAATGGGTAACTGCGTTCTTGCCCTTGCGATTGATGATAAGCTAAAAGGTAAGTTTAAATATAATTTATTAACCAACAAAATAGATTTCATCGGCAATTCATGGTGGGCACGAGAAGGAGCGGAGATAACAGATAATGATATTAATAATATACGGCTGTATCTTGAACAAGCTTATACGCTGACAAGCGAAAAAGGAGTTCCTAGGGCGATTAGTGTGGTTGCTCATCAAAATAGCTACCATCCTATCAGAGATAAGCTAATCAGTTTACAGTGGGACGGTAAGAAAAGAATTGAGAATATCTTGCCACGCTTCCTTGGTGCAGAGAAAAATGAATATACTGCAGAAGCAATGAAAATATTTATGTTGGGAGCGATTAACCGTGTCTTTAACCCAGGGTGTAAATTTGACCTCATGCTTTGTCTAGTGGGATTGTCTCAAGGAGAAGGAAAATCAACACTATTTAGATTGCTTGCAATGAAGAGTTTGTATGTTCGCTTATGTTATATCGTGAAGCTCTAGGAAACACATACGGAGAGCCTAAGTCGTGGGAAATAAAGGAGCTAAACGAAATTATGAACAAGTCAATAGAAGGATGGGAAAAGTATCCTACTTCAGATAATCAGAAGCGTTTTAAGGCATATGGAAAGCAAAGAGCATGGCAACGAATAAAAATTGTTGAGGACAGTAATTTTGTGGACGTTATCCAATAAATGTAAATCCCATTTGGCTAATATAGTGTGTGGACGGTTTCGTGTACGTCTTGTGTACACTCTTTGTTGACACAACAATGCAGTAAATTCAATACTTATAGCTATTTGTCCACCATGTCCACAATAAATAATAAGAAAATAAAGATAGTAAGAATAGTAGTACAATGATTGAAACTGCTGATAAGGTGGGAGATGCAAGGATAGAACTATCGAAAGCTAGAACTATCATGGATACGCTTGCTAACTCTTATGGACTTAATTCTTTTGGTCTTGATCAGAACACCAAAAATAAGATAGCTTATGAAGCAGAACGACTGGTTATCATGCTACATGCAGCGTATGACTATATCCTAAGTGCTGATAAGTCATTATCAATAGCTGACTCTATGCTAAACAAGCCACTTACAGAGGAGATGAAAGGTTAGGTGCATAGATGGACAAGCAGACGAGCTATGTAATAGCCAAGGTAAGCTATAAAGTTTTCTATTAATTCAGAGATGTACAAGCAAATTATAGAATCCGGATGGGCAGGCATAGCTTTAGATTTATGGGGACACGACAATCCAGAACGTGAATGGGAAGTGATGGAGACTCCATGCGTAGAAATTGATCTTGATGAAGGAAAACTGAAATTAGTTAACGACATAATGAAAAAAGAAAAGAAAGATATTGAAACAGCAGTAGCTTATTTTTTAATTTTCACAATGGATTCATTAGGATATCACATTTAGTATTAGATACATATAAAAGTTAATTTGTAGGGGCTGTTGCAAAATAACTGAGTAGTAATCAGTTATGGAGCAACGGCTCCCTTTTTTTGTTCTAAAATATAAAAAGCGGGTGCAAAGCACCCGCTAGTGGTATAATTAAATCATGTCTAGTAACTTAAGATACCAAAAAGATTATACTACTTTTCTGGATTCTTATCAACTGGTATTGCCATTAAATCCACGACAAACGCATGAATGTGTTCCATTAGCAAGCACTCGAAGTGTCATTTTTTGAAAACATAACAAATTACAGATTCAAAATGCTTTCCAAGTGCCTTTCAGGATTCGTTCCAATCGCGAAACGTTTCATTTTCAGGCTCAGGG
>JAEWMB010000032.1 GCA_023457255.1 Bacillota bacterium
TGTCTTAAATCTTCTACTTGTTCTAAATATTTCAGTATTTTGTGCATTTTTTCATCCTCTTTGAAATGATTATACACTTTTCCCTTATTCTTATAAACCTTTAAAAATATTCATGCGTTTGTCGTGATTTCTCATAGACAAAATTCTTTCAAACTAAGCAATTACATCACTCATAGAATAAAGCCCTGCATCTTTTCCAGCCAGATATTTTGCGGCTGTAACAGCACCTTTACCAAAGATAGCTTTGGAATACGCAGTGTGCTTAAATTCGATTACCTCATCCGTACCGGCAAAGATTACTTCGTGTTCCCCAACAATATTTCCACCGCGAACCGCGCTGATGCCAATCTCTTTCTTATCACGCTTCTCCCGCACCTTGGAACGGTCATACATATAATGATACTCCTTATTCAGAGCTTCATTCATAGCGTCTGCCAGTGCGAGTGCGGTACCGCTCGGTGCATCTACCTTCTGATTATGATGCTTTTCTACAATTTCAATGTCAAAGTCTGCTTTGGCTAGAACCTTCGCCGCAGCACTTACTAATTTAAGTAATGTATTGACTCCCAATGACATATTGGCAGAACGAAGGATTGCAACTTCTTTCGATGCTTCCTCAATCTTCTTAATATCCTCATCGCCGTAACCTGTAGTACATAACACCAAAGGAAGGTTTCGTTTTTTAGAAACTCGAAGTAACTCCTCTAAACTCTTAGGGGAGGAAAAATCAATGACTGCATCCGCTGCAACCGTACACTCTTCCAGATTTTTAAAAACCGGATATGAATTTCTTCCATCATCAAAAACATCCACTCCGGCAACAATCTTCGCATTTTCATCCTGCGCAACCAAATGACTGATTACCTGTCCCATTTTTCCGTTGCAGCCAACCATTATTATCTCTGTCATGACTTCACCTTTCCTTTGCCTATGTTATCTGTATTTTCAGGGAACCATTCTAACGATTCCCTGAAAACTATTTATTATAGAAAGTTTCTAAAACGTACCTTCCTATCTTTTTATCTTATGATATGGTGTAAAACATTTCATTTAAGCAGTATCCAATCTGCAGGTCTCAATAGGAAGATACCGCAAATCTAGCTTTGTTTTCCTATGCTTAATTAATCTAATCAGGATTATTTATTTCAATAATATATATTTAGTCTGCAGTAATCTTTTCTAATACCTATTATACATATTTTTATAACTTAATCTTAATATAGATATTTTTGATTTTCAATAAATATTTTTAGTTGAATCAGGAATTAATGAATTCCACAATTATTTATTAAAGTAGACCAACTTTTTTCATTTCTTCCGCCAGAACCTTTGCATGAACCTCTTCCATCTCTGTTAAAGGACTTCTTAACGGACCTACCTCAAATCCCATCAGGTTAAGTGCCTTCTTTACCGGTATCGGATTTACCTCGCTAAATAATGCATTAATTACCGGTAAATACTCTAACTGAAGTTCTAAACTGCCCTTGGTGTCTCCTGCAAGAAATTTAGCCGCAATATCATGTGTCTGTCTTGGAGCGATATTGGCTACTACAGATACAACTCCAAGGCCACCTAAGGACATTACCGGAACGATGGATTCATCACATCCTGAATAGATATCTAATTTTCCTTCACATGCATGTGCAAGTTCCGCAACCTGAGCAATATTTCCGGAAGCCTCCTTCATGGCAACAATGTTGTCTACGGTATTAACTAAAGCAGCGACCGTTGCCGGAAGAATATTGCAGCCTGTTCTTGATGGAACATTATAAAGCATAACCGGTAAATCAATAGACTTAGCTATCTCAGTAAAATGCGTGATCAATCCTTTTTGTGTTGCCTTGTTATAATAAGGAGTTACCAAAAGTACAGCATCCGCACCGGCTGCCTGCGCCTCTTTTGATAAGAATATCGCTGTTTCGGTACAATTTGATCCGGTCCCGGCAATCACCGGCACTCTTTTCTTTGTGTGCTCAACTGCAAAGCGGATGCACTCGATATGTTCCTCGTGCGTCAAGGTAGAAGACTCTCCTGTTGTACCACATATAATTATACTATCCGTTCCATTGTTGATTTGAAAATCAATAAGCTCACCTAGCTTTTCGTAATTAACTTCTCTGTTTTCCTTAAATGGTGTAACGATTGCCACACCAGCACCAGTAAAAATTGCCATAATAGCACCTCCATAGAATAAATTGGCATAAAAAAAGCCGACGCGGAGTCGACACTAAAGAATTCTACTACATTACCAAGTGATATCCTAACGTTTCTAAATTAGGATATGATTGATTCATTCTTTAGGTAGCTCTCCATCAATAACTTGATGACAGTCCCATGATTTTTCACCATACGACCAGCCTTACATACTACAGGGTATCTAAAGCTTCGGCATCTCATCCTTTCAACAATCCTCTACTATGCCTGACATATCCGATTGTTTACTGATAATTGATGCTCCTCTACCAATTGTTGTTCAATTGTAAAATCATATTATCACTACAATCTCTTATTGTCAACCCAATCTTACACATATTTCTAAATTCTGCGCTTATGCTCCGTTCATTCTATTTGTTATTATTATATTCGAAACAGAAAAAAAGTGTCAGCTTGCTGACACCTTCCTACCCAAGGGTGTTGCTTCCAACACCCCCCGTTTTATTATGTTATATATGGATAGCAGTACTCCTTTTATAAAGCAAAAAGGGTTAATTATTCTTCTTCGCTGTTCACATACTCTAGTTTACTTACAGAAACTTCATATGCTACTCTCTTCTCAAAATCATTCTCACCAGTCTTTTTCTGATACTCACGACTTTGAATTCTGCCCCATACCTGAATATGTCCACCAACCTCGAAGCTTTCCGCAAATCTAGCATTTCTCCCCCAGCAGATGCATGGAATGTAATCCGACTTACCATATGGACGGTTTACCGCTAACAAGATATCGGCAATCTCTCTTCCAAGAGGTGTCTTTCGATACACGGGTGGTTTGCAAACAAAACCATCCAAAAAAATGTAGTTTGGCTTAGCACCTTCGGATTCAACATCGGTTACCTTAATCTCTCTGGCGAATACAGAAAGCACCAACCGATTCTTACTGTCTTCATGACGATTATAGGAGCGGAATTGTCCGCTGACTTCTACGAACTTTCCTTTATAATTTCCTTTTACATCAATCAAACGTTCTGACACCATCACTGGTATTACATCAAATGAGTTACTTAATCTTCCAACAAGTACCTCCAATAAATAGAAGCCTTCTCCAAAGACTTCATGGCTAAAAGTAAATTCACTGATTACCTCGCCTGCAACACTTACTTGATTGTTATCAAATACTTTATCTGTCATGCTGTATGACTCCCTTCTCTTCTTCTGGTTCGTTCAGATTTTCTCTACAACTAATTTGTATTCTATCTGTCTTCATTATATAAGGAAAATATTTACAAATCAATCACTTTTGGTATTCAATTTTTGACATAATTCTTGTCAAAGGCGCTCCCTCCCTTGTTTCACTATACCATTTTCCTCATAATTACAGTTCTTTTGTACTGCTACCTTCGCTCTTGCAGTAACTGCCGTTGTTAGAACACAATTCCTTTAAAGTACCTCCAACCACATAGAAACATCTTCATAACTTTGGTTATTTTGGAAATGTTTTACTTGTGAATTTTTACTAATTATACCTTAGAATTGCCGTGAAAACAAGTTATTTTTTTGTTAAGATTTGTTGCATTATGCTTGATAAAAAGTCGATTAAATCCTATATAAAGTTTTACTTTAAATATTAGGCATATTTCCCTCTACTTGTGTGTTAGTTATGTGGATAAAGGTCGGAAAATATACTTATACTTTAAAAATAAATAGCCAATCACAACCCGCTAATAAAAATAGCTTCCTATTTATAAGAGACTAAATAATAGAATATTTGGTTTGGTTAAAAAGCTAAAAATACCGATCTTTTCATACCTTCCAAAAGCCTCTAAAAACAATACATTTTTGAATATAGGTTAACAGCAATAAAGATGCTAACCTCTTATTTTACTCCTTTCCGTATCCTGCCATGAAGTAAAAAATAAGAATTTTCTTGTAAATTCATGAAAATATGTTACAATACAAAAGTTGAACAGTGAACGATTAATTGATGGACCATTAAAGAAAGAAGGTTTCAAATGAACATGAAACGTGAAAATGTAAGAAATATCGCAATTATTGCCCATGTCGACCATGGTAAAACTACGCTCGTAGACGAACTTCTAAAGCAAAGCGGTGTATTCCGCAGCAATCAAGTTGTAGAAGAACGCGTTATGGACTCCGGTGACATAGAAAAAGAACGTGGCATTACTATTCTGGCAAAGAATACGGCAGTTACTTATAAAGAGGTTAAAATTAATATCATTGATACTCCCGGACATGCCGACTTTGGTGGTGAGGTTGAGCGTGTCCTTAAGATGGTAAATGGTGTTGTGCTTGTGGTTGACGCCTTTGAAGGTGCCATGCCTCAGACAAAATTTGTTCTGAAAAAAGCGTTGGAACTTAGCTTACCGGTTATCGTATGTATCAATAAAATTGACCGTCCGGAGGCCAGACCGACTGAAGTTATCGATGAGGTATTAGAGCTCTTCATCGATCTGGATGCCAGTGAAGAACAGCTAGACTGCCCATTTGTTTTTGCTTCCGCAAAATCAGGTATTGCTATTCTTGAATTAAATGATGCACCAAAGAACATGGAACCACTCTTTGAGACAATACTGGAATACATTCCTGCACCGGAAGGAGACCCGGAGGCCGGTACTCAAGCCTTGATCAGTACCATCGACTATAATGAATATGTAGGCCGTATCGGTGTCGGTAAAGTCGATAACGGTGTACTGCGAATAAATCAGGATGTTGTCATTGTGAATGAGCATGAGCCGGATAAATTTAAGAAAGTAAAGATTAACAAGTTGTACGAATTCGAAGGATTAAAAAAGGTTGAAGTTACCGAAGCAACCATAGGTTCTATCGTTGCTATTTCGGGAATTGCAGATATTCATATCGGAGATACCATTTGCTCTTTGGATGACGTAAAACCAATCCCATTCCAAAAGATTTCTGAACCAACTATCGCAATGCACTTTATTGTAAATGATAGTCCTTTAGCCGGGCAGGAGGGTAAGTTTGTTACCTCAAGACATTTAAGAGAACGTCTTTTCCGTGAATTAAATACCGATGTCAGCCTTCGTGTAGAAGAAACTGATACAACAGAAAGTTACAAAGTATCCGGACGCGGTGAGCTTCACTTATCCGTATTAATTGAAAATATGCGTCGTGAAGGCTTTGAGTTTGCTGTTAGTAAAGCGGAAGTGTTATACCACTACGATGAAGCCGGTAAAAAACTTGAGCCGATGGAAAGAGCATATCTTGATGTTCCGGAAGAATTCTCCGGTACGGTAATAGAGAAATTAAGTCAAAGAAAAGGTGAACTTATTGGTATGTCCAGCGCAAACGGCGGATACACTCGTCTGGAGTTTTCCATCCCGGCGAGAGGCTTAATTGGATACCGTGGTGAATTCTTAACAGATACGAAGGGAAATGGTATCCTTAATACTTCCTTTGATGGCTATGGCCCATATAAAGGTGATATCCAGTATCGTAAGCAAGGCAGCTTGATTGCTTTTGAGTCCGGCGAGGCAATTACTTATGGTTTGTACAATGCACAGGAACGTGGTTCCTTATTCATTGGACCGGGTGAGAAAGTATATTCCGGTATGGTCATTGGCCAAAATGGTAAAGCAGAGGATATTGAAATCAATGTATGTAAGAGAAAACAGCTCTCTAACACACGTTCCTCCAGTGCAGATGAGGCACTTCGCCTCACGCCTCCTAGAGTTTTAAGCTTAGAGCAGGCATTGGAATTTATTGATACGGATGAGTTATTAGAGGTTACTCCTAAGAGCTTAAGAATTCGAAAAAAGATTCTTGATCCTACGATGAGAAAGAGAGCAAATAGGAATTAGGTTTTCGCTATGCTTTCCATATTATAAATGGCAAAAAGGACTGTCACAAGAAGAATAAGTAACGGATATTGTAGATAAGCGAATGTGTTACGTACGATACCGGTATGATTTTTTTTGCGGCAGTCCTTTTATTGTATGCGAAGTTTACAATTGCATCAATTTTTAATTATTTTCTTTAAATCATATACTCAATACTATCCATAGATTTTTTTGTCACTCTATTATAGATTAGTACACATTCCCTAATATCTGTCTTCCCCATCGCGTAATCTCCGGTTCCCTCACTATTTAAGATTTCATAGGTAACTTTACGATTCATACGTTTGGGGGCATCGTATATGATCTTAATACCTTCCTCTGAAAATGGGATTTCACGATAGTACGGATCAAAAAGAAAGACCTGTTTATTATCCATCCCGGTAAAAAGTACATAGTGCCAACATTCAAGCATTACTCTGGCAACCACAACACCTCCAAGCTGCAAACAATGAGCTATCTTACTATTCTGGCTCAGATGTACATCTTCTCCGTCTATCACCTCACAATGGATTGGCCACTTTTTTACCTCACCGTAGTGGTTAAGCCAACTCGCAAGAAAGCGCATTGCCATACAAGTGGTTCCGCTCTTGCATGCCTCTCCTGCTTCATTATACGCATCCAAACAATATAGCATAATAAATTTAATTACATCCGGAGGTATCTCCTCTCGTTCAAACAAGAAATTCATTGCATTTAACATCGTTGTGGGACCACAATCATATTCGGTTAACTGATAACTCAATGGGTTCTTCATGACAATATCCCCCTTATTCTTTCTCTTATGCCGTCATTAACTCCAAAACAATTTTACTGCACTTAATAAGTTCTGAAACCAAGGTATACTCCTCGGCAGAATGTACCTTGTTCATACCACATGCTATGACAATACCGGTAATTCCATGACGAATAAAATTATTATTATCACTTCCCCCAAAGGTCTTTATATATTTAGTTGGAATATTCAGCTTGTTACAAGCTTTTTCATATTTTGTAACGACAGGATTCGTCTGATCGATTTCATATGCAATACAACCAAACGAGGTTTTAAATTCACATTCTGCTCCGTATTTTTTCGCAGTTGCTTTAAAAATACTTTGAATCTTATCCACTTCAATTACTGCCTTATCGTGATTTAAGCTTCTGGCCTCTCCTTCCACGATGCAGACTTCCGGTACGATATTTTTGGCTAGACCACCAGAAATTGTACCTATATTTACTGTGGTAATCTTATCAATACGCCCCTGTGTTACCTGTCCGATTGCAGCCGCAGCAGCAGCAATTGCATGGATTCCACTCTCAGGGGCAAAGCCCGCATGTGCAGCCTTTCCAACCACCTTAGCAGTAAAGGAAACAAGGGTTGGTGCACTTAGCGCAGCAGTCCCAACCTCTCCGCTTAGGTCAAGTACATATGCCTCCTTGGAACGGATTAAAGAATAGTCAAACACTTCACTTCCTAAGATATAAACTTCCTCTGCGATTGCAAATAGCACCTCAATGCTTCGGTGAGGAATTCCTTGTTCTTTTATTGTTCTGATTGCCTCTAAGATAGCAACAATTCCGGAAATATCATCTGCTCCAAGTACAGTAGTTCCGTCACTGGTAATTCTACCATCCTTATGAACCACAGCTTTTTTATTCTTGGAAGGTTCTACCGTATCCATGTGAGCGGAAAAGAGAACAGGATCTCCCGGAAGTTCCCCTGGTAAAAAACCATAGATATTTCCGCTGTTCCCATTATAATGAGTACCGGCATTATCTTCCACAACCTCAAATCCAAGTTCTACAAGATAATCCTTTAACTGATCTGCCATCTTCCTTTCTCCAAAAGAGGGAGAATCAATCTCAACTAACTTACAAAATTCTTTCAAAATACGCTCTTCTTTCATTTCACCCCGAGCCCCCTTGCATTTGTTTAATTGTTTACTGTTTTTCTTTTACTTTCTTTGTTTTCAATCCTAATTCTTGTTATTCCGTGATGCCAATAATATCTTTAACCACTTCACCCGCAATAATGAGTCCTGCTACCGACGGTACAAAGGAAGTACTTCCAGGAATTGCTCTTCTCTGGGTACATGTTCTCTCTGCTCCCGGAGGACAGATACAACCGGTTTTACAGCTAAGTGCCATATCGGAAAGTGGCTGTCTAACAGGTTCCTTTGAATATACCACCTTTAATTTTTTAATCCCTCTGGCCTTTAATTCCTTACGCATTACCTTTGCAAGCGGACATACTGAGGTTTTATAGAGGTCGGTAACCTCAAACCTGGTAGGATCTAATTTATTCCCTGCACCCATGCAGCTTATGATTCTAGTGTTTGCTTGGCTGGCACGTAATACCAATTCAATTTTTGCAGTAACCGTGTCAACCGCATCCACAACATAAGAATACTCGCTAAAATCAAAATTGCCCGCATTTTCCGGCATAAAAAAGCACGGATGGGTATTCACAATGGCCTTCGGATTAATCTCAAGAATTCTTTCTTTCATTACATCCACCTTGTATTTCCCCACTGTCTTTCTTGTCGCTATCAATTGTCTGTTTATATTTGTTAGACAAACCTTATCATCATCAAAGATATCAAAAGAACCAACACCGCTTCGCGCAAGTGCTTCTACTGTATAGCTGCCTACACCGCCAATGCCAAATACCGCAACTCTTGCTTTTGATAACTTCTCCATTCCTTCTGTACCTAATAGTAGCTCTGATCTTGAAAATTGATTTAACATAAAACTCCTCTTTCTTACTAATTTTATTGTTTCTATATTTAAGCCTTGACCTCTATTTATATTAATACCTTCCTTTATAATAAATACCTGCACATGCTAAAAATTATTTATATTTCAGAAATCATTCTTTACACACACATTATTCCTATATAATTAATATGAATTAGTATAGATATTTTCTGGTACAAAGTCAACTTATTTCTTATAATCATAGCTTGATTTTTCTCTCTGGTTATCTCCTATAACATAAAAGTCCGTCCATGCGCGGGAAGTACCTAGATACAATGAAAAAAGCAGTTCACAAATGAAGATGTCTCTCAATTCGTGAACTGCTTTTCTTATGTATTTTACAGCATGCTTTGCTATATTTCTTTATGTACATTCCCTGAAAATAAAACGTCTTTCCCAATTGCCTGACTTAGTCTTTGCTGCAGATATTTTGGAAAGTCCTGATAACGTTTTATTTGTAATTGGTTAAACATCTTACCGTATACGTTTTTTAGGTAGTCTTTTGTTAAAACTTTACTATTAAGCCCTTCTATAAAATCCTCCATCGCCTTTCTTTCTACATTGGAAATGGCATAAAAAGCTTTATGTCCATACCATCCGCATGCATTCTGAACGCAGTCAATGATATCCCTATCATTTCGATTTAATTTTTCAGGGTTCATCTCAATAGTCCGTATCCCTTGCTTTTTTAGTGCTTCATAAAGACTTAAATAAGGCATCTGATTGTAAGTCAATTGTGCATCTTCATCAAAAATCTCTTCACCGAAAAATACAAGAGAAAGTACTTGAGAGTAAAATAATATACTTTGAAGCTGCCTGACATTAATTTCAGCATTTGCCTGATTGATAATATATTGTGTAGCTACATGAAGCTTTGAACGCATCATGGCATCAAGTACTGCTCTCTTACTCTTCTTGAAAGCAACATTAGTAATTTTACTTTGGTTCTCCATAAGAATACGATAATAATATATTGGGCTTTCTGCTATCTCTTGTAATTTTTCCGTATATTCTGAAGTTGGAATATCTCCTTCCAGATAGCGGATTACTGTGGTCTCTCCCCACCCCAGTAATTTAGCCAATGGCTTCTTCCCTATGTTGTACATCTCCAAAATTTCTCGAATTTGGTTTACGCTGATGACTTTTTCATTTAATGATTTTCCTATTACATCCCCGCTCATATTAACCCTTTCCCTTCTAACTGGTTCCCCCTCTTAGATATATCCATTCTTTTGAGTCTGATACAGTTTGCCTACAGCTCTGAATTTAGTATTTTCTGAAATCGTTAATGCCCGCAGCTATAATCTTAATCCCGCGTATGATACGTTCGAACATTCCAAGCCGATAAAGGCTCATTAACACCATACCGATTGGAATTCCAAAAACCATACCGATAATTCCGTATAATTTATACCCAATAAACATAAAAACCAGGGTATAAAAAGGACTGATTCCGATACTATCCCCCACCATCTTAGGTTGTAATACCTGCTTAATAATCTGACATGCAAGATATAATACCAATATAACGATAGCTTCTACATAATTTTCATTCAAAAATGCGAGGATAGTCCATGGCCAAAACACCAATCCAGTCCCAAGTACCGGTAAAAAGTCAATTACTGCTATGGTTAGCGCCAGTAAAAAAGAATAGCTGATACCCAAAATCTCAAATGTTAAAAACATTACCAGCATAAGTATAAGCATAATTTTAAACTGTGCTTTAAAGTACCCCCCTACTGCAGTCTTAAAATTATCGCTAATAATACGGTAAAATTGTTTCATTGATTCCGGTAAAAGCTTGTTTGCAGCCGTAATTATCTTCTCACGGTCTGCAATAAAAAAGTAAGTAGCCAATATTGTAATAATCATCATAAATACCATATTGGCAAAATTCATGACGACCCCTCCAGCTTTTAAGACACTGGTAAAATCAACCCCGCTTAACAGCTTGTCTAACGATCCTTGTGCACTAGTATTTAAATTATCTAAGAACGTCTTTAAACTTTGCGGAAGTGCTTCATAGAGCCTTATAAACTTAGTAGAAATACCTTCCAGGGATTCGGCAATTTTCTGTGCAATATTTGGTATATCAGAAATCAGATTGGAGATCTCGTGAAATAACATTGATAAAACCAAATAGAGCAAGCCAAATATTAGAGCCAAAACTAGCACAATGATAATGGCAGAACCATGTTTTCTTGCTATCTTTATTCTTTTTTCCATAAACTTAACAAGTGGATTAGCAACTAGCGATAATATATAAGCCACTACAAACGGAAGAAAGAATGCCAATAGCTTTGGTCCAACCAACAGCAGGATTACTCCCAGCAAAATTGTTAATAATAAATTGACAATAACTTTAATATAAATGACCCAATTGTTCTGCACTTTATCACCTCTAATATGTTGGTCTGAGGTCAGTATAGCAAATTTTGTAAAGTTTTACAATATCAAGCCAACATAATTCCATAATTTTCGCTCATTTTCGTTACAATTAACCGTTGTTCTTTGTGAGTTTCGCACATTTTGCGAGAATATTTTGTCTACATTCACTTTACTATGATTTTTTTAGTCAAGAATATTACTATCTGTGGACAGAAACTTTCTGAAATTCCGAAAGTTTAGCTTTCTACCTTTCCCTTCATCCATAACGTAGAAAAGAAAATTACTGCAGAAATAAGAACTATCATCGGTCCGGTTGCCAGATTTAAATAATAGCTTAAAATTAATCCCGAAATACCGGAAAATACTGATATAATAACACTAAACAAATGATATTCCCTCATGTTTGAAGAGATATTTCTTGAAGCTGCTGCCGGTAAAATAAGCAGCGCATTTAATATAAGTAATCCCACCCACTTAATAGATAACATTACAATTAAAGCAATCAGTACTGCAAATAAATTCTCTATGGTATTTATTTTTATACCTTTGCTCCTGGCAAGGCTCGAATTCAAGCTCAGGGAATGCAGCTTGTTAAAGCATGCTGCAAGAAACACCAGTGTAACAATAAAAATAAGGACTAATAATCCTATTTCTTTTGGTGCTATACTTAATACGTCTCCTACAAACAAAGAGGAGTATTTAGAAAAGTTACCACCACTGGATAATATGATAAGACCAATGGCTGTGCTGGTGGAGGAAAATACTGAAATGATAGTGTCTGTAGAAGCAGTGTTGTTTCTTTTTATATAATTAAGCAGCAATGCAAATACCACTGCAAATGCAATGGTAGATAGATTGGTATCTCCTATTCCAAGTATTACACCAATCGCCATCCCTGTAAACACGGAATGCCCTAATGCATCTGAGAAAAATGCAAGTTTATTATTTACGATCATAGTTCCTAGCATACCAAACAGCGGTGTGATTATTAAAACCGCCAGCAATGCATTTTTCATAAAATTGTAGGTAATAAATTCAAATGGAAGCACTGCTTCCATTAAATAATAAATTGTTTCCATGGCTTTTCTTACCCTCTGTATGATTTCGAATTAAAAAGTGCTAAGCTCCAAATACTTCCCTAAATTCTTTGCTTGCTAAAACCTCTTTCGGTGTCCCTTCTTTTAAGATATGCTTATCCAATAAAATTACGTAATCTGCATATTGCTCCACAAATTTTAAATCATGCGAGACTAGGATAAATGCACAGTCATAATTGTTTTTTAGCCTTTCAACATTCTTATAGAAAAGTTCCATACCATTTCGGTCAATTCCGGATACCGGTTCATCCAGTAATAACAAATTTGGTGTTGGCGTACATGCGATGGAAAGCATTACCCTTTGCAATTCACCACCGGATAAATCGCAAACTCTCTTATCAATTAAATCCTGAGCCGCAAAAAATCGAAGTTTTTCCTTAATATTTTCATGCAATCGCTTTTTTCTTGGTAAAAATACAGGGCGGCGGTCGATTAATCCTGCAAACATATCATAGACACTGGTCGGTGTATTTTTCTCCACATTAAGGGATTGAGGAACATACCCTATTGTCATCTTCGGTAGGGTGTTATTTTTCATATCTTTAAACTCTATGGTACCCTCATGTTTTAGTTCCCCAAGAATCGCTTTTATTAAGGTAGATTTTCCGGCACCATTCTTCCCTATGATGACAGTTAATTTACCGCAGTGGATATGCAGATTGATGTGCTCGATAATCGTTGTCTTCCCTATGGTAACACCAATATTATCCATCCGGATACAATGAAGACCACAAGCTCCATTCGAACAGGATTCTTGCTGGTGCACACAGGAAGAACAGGCAATACCGGCTTGGGGCTTTGACTTTTTTATATTAGGGGAAGATTTTTGTGATTTTTCCAGTTCCATACTATCCTCAATTCTGGCGCAGCAGCACCGTTATGGCAAGGGTTAATTTTATACTCTACTTTAGTTTTGCTTTTCCGTGAAAAACATCTCCTATCAATTGGCTGCAAATCATAAGTCAACGTCCTTTATGTCCAATTGTAAAAGCTTCTTGTATAATATCAATATTCTTTTTCATTCCCTTAAGATAAGAATTCTTCTCAACTCCTCCGGTAACCAAAGAGTCCAGCACATAAACTGTGGCACTCGTTTCAGCCTCAATTCGTTCTGCAATGGTATGCTCGTACTGCTCCTCTGTAAATAAATATGAGATCGTATGAAGATTTATTTCCTCAATTACTTCTGCAATCTCACCGGCATTAAGTGCGGTTTCTCCATCGGTATTTACTGCATGTACTACTTCCATTCCAAGTTCTTCCGCCAAGTAAGCAAACGAATCGTGGAAAATAATGATTTCAGAACCAGCAGTGATTTCTTTTAGCGAATCTAGCTCTGCTTTTAAGTTTTGCAGTTCTTTTATATACTTTGCCTCATTATTACGATACATGGCTTTATGCAGCGGATCAATATCACAGAGCCCTTTGGTAATTGTTTGTATTTGTTTTATATATCGCTCCACATTAAGCCATACGTGACCATTCAGGGTACTATGGTTATGAGTGTGAGAGTTCTCTTCCTGGCTGCTCTCCTCTTCCTGAGTATGGTCATGGTCTTCCTCTGCCGCTTCTGCGGTAATGTGTTCGTGCTTAGTCCTCTCACCCTGCTGATTATCCGGTCCATCCTCTTGATAAGACTCTCCAAAATGATCATGAGTACTGCCGGTTAAGAATTCCATACCTGCACTGGAATCAATCACAGGAATGCCTTCCTGCCGATTCAGTACATCTTCCATGAATTCTTCCATCCCACCGCCATTTAATATTATAATCTGCGCTCCTGATAGTGTCCTCATATCTTTGGTGGTAAGCTGATAATCATGAACACATCCGGTTTGATTCTCTGTCAGGTTCACCACCTGTACACCATCGATTCCATCGGCAATATTTAATGCGGCGATATACATCGGATAAAAGGAGGTGACTATCGTAAGTCCCTCCTTCTTATGCTGCTTCTCTTCTCCCTTTAATTTTATCGCTCCGTAGCTAGCCAGTGATAATATGAGCATCACCGATAGCAAAAAAGATAATTTTCTTTTCATCCTAACCTACATTCCGGTGCATCTGCACCTATCTATAACAATAACAACATAACAAATAAGACTTACTCACTTCCTAAATAATACGCTATCATAAAACCAATTGCAAATGTTAGCATACTTACAATGCACTGGTATTTGTAATGACTACAAATAGTTTTTCTATCTGAAATTCCAACCGATAAGGGAATCTTCGCCTCCTTATCACTTCATACATCTACTTATCAGGCTATAATTATCTATTCTTTAGTATAAGTTTCTATAACTCATTTAGTATAACATAATTTAATTTTCATTGTAAATGATAGAATAGTTATTTCTAAAACTATCCCTTATAATAAAGCAACTATTTACTAGATTATGATGTATTAATTCACGTTATATACTTAAAACCATTAAAAATGGTCTTAATCTTTCCTTTGACAAACCATAAATAAAAATGACCTCTAATCTGCTTAGAAGTCATTTCAAGGAATTTTATTCGTAAGCGATACATAAAGTAACGTATTACTTATTTTGATTTCTTCCTATTTTAAAAAATTAGATGTTACCATTATTCAAGCTACAGGATTGTTGCATTGCTTCTGACCATGGCATCAGTTCTTCAAG
>JAEWMB010000033.1 GCA_023457255.1 Bacillota bacterium
CTGTCTTAAATCTTCTACTTGTTCTAAATATTTCAGTATTTTGTGCATTTTTTCATCCTCTTTGAAATGATTATACACTTTTCCCTTATTCTTATAAACCTTTAAAAATATTCATGCGTTTGTCGTGGATTTTTACCCTAATCAAATTCTAAACCTTCTGAACTTATTATAAGCATTCTTGTCTTATTTTAACTTGACGTTCTTTGGTAAAAATACTAAACTAATCACATAACATAGGAAAGGATGTCCGGTAATCTTTCCTTCGTTAAACAAGAGAACTGTATACAGGCTCACTTGTCATGGCAAGCATCCCACTTGTCATGAAGAAAATTATCATAATAAGTGGAGGTACATACAATGGGGATTTTAACACGTTTTAAGGATATCATGTCCGCAAATATCAATGCACTTTTAGACAAAGCAGAGAATCCTGAAAAAATGATAGATCAATGTTTACGTAATTTAAATGAGGATTTAGGTAAAGTAAAATCCGAAACTGCCGCCATTATGGCAGAGGAAGCAAGAGCAAAAAGAACATTGGACGATTGTAACGAAGATATTACAAAGATGCAAACTTATGCTATCAAAGCTTTGGAAGCAAACAACGAAACCGATGCCAGAAAGTTCCTAGAGCAAAAAGCATCTTTAACAAATAAGGCGGCAGGGTTACAGCAGGCATATGACCTTGCTCACACTAATGCAGCTAACATGAAGACTATGCATGACAAGTTGGTGAGAGATATTAATGAGCTTGAGTCCCGTAAAGATATGATCAAAGGAAAGCTTGCCGTTGCCAAAACACAGGAACGTATCAATAAGATGGGCTCTTCTGTGGAGAGTGCAAATAACTCCATGGCTAGCTTTGCTAGATTTGAGGAGATTGCTAATAAAAAACTGGATGAAGCAAACGCAATGGCAGAATTAAATAACTCCTCACCAGAAAATACCATTAAAGATCTGGCTGCAAAGTACGATTCCTCTAATCCTGACATCGACAACGAATTGGCAGCTTTAAAGCAAAGCCTGGGAAAATAATTCTAAGTAGTTGCTGCCACAAAGACACTTACCCTGTGCCTTTGTGGCATTTTTTATGAATGCATACAATTTTTAGCATCAGAATACGGCATGCTAGAAATTGCATAGAAAGCGAGAACTGCTCATGGTAATTCAATATAAATGTCCCGGCTGTGGTGCTGATTTGGTATTTGATTCTATGTCAAAGAAACTTCACTGCGCCGGCTGCGGAAGTTATTATCCTATTGATTCTATGCCCGCTCCCGATGTCCCTCCCTGCGAGTCGGAGGATGCCCCAAAGGTTTCTCCCTTTCGTCCGGAGGATATCTTCACAGAAACTTCCTTTGGTCATGACAAGCAAGAATCTGCATGGCAGCATAGAAATTTTAGTAACGGCAAGGTTTCCGAATATCACTGCAAAAATTGTGGAGCTGTTGTTATTACAGACAAAGATACGATTGCAACTTCCTGTAGTTTTTGCGGAGCTGCCGTAGTCTTAAGTGATCGTGTAGAAGGGCAGCTAGAACCCTCAAGAATCATACCTTTTAAGATTAACCGTGATCAGGCAACAAAAGCATTTCAAAAATGGTGTAAAAAAGGATTACTCACTCCTGCTGAGTTTAAACATGCCGACCGAGTTAAAAATATTACCGGTATCTATGTACCCTTCTGGTTATATGACTTAAATGGTATAGGGGATATCGACGCAACCTGTACCAGAGTAAGAGCGTATACCCGTGGTGACTATATTTACACCGAAACACAATATTATCACGTATACCGAAAGGTTAACCTTAATTATTCCAGCGTGCCTACGGATGCTTCCGAGAAAATGAATGATACTTTAATGGATCGCTTAGAGCCTTACCAAAATCATGAGCTGGTTACCTTCGAAATGCCATATCTGGCAGGGTATCTTGCAGAAAAATATAACTTTAGTGCAGATCAGCTTTTTCCACGGGTTCGGGATAAGGTCGGAGTCTTCGTGGATAATTACTTGCGAAATACCATCCAGGGCTACCAGAGTGTAATCACGAACCGTAAAGATATTAACATCTATAAAAAGAATGCTTACTATACTCTTTTACCTGTTTGGATGGTTTGCTATGACTTCAGAGATTCCGAACATATCTTCGCTATGAACGGGCAAACCGGAAAGATTGTTGGAAAGCCTCCTCTTTCGGTTCCTAAAATGATAGGATGGTTTTTCGGTGTTACTTCTTTGTCATTTCTACTAATCAAACTGCTTGTTGTTCTAAACGGAGGGCCTTGGTTATGAGAGTAAACGATAAGAAAAATTTCATTGCCATTCGGCTGATGCTTATGATAAGCTGTATTTGTATCATCAGTATCATAATCGGGATTCCTAAGTTTGCCGTTATGGCTGAGACTTCCAAGCATACTGCACACATTGAAGATAATGCAGGTTTACTGTCTGACAGTGAGAAGTCAAAACTGAAACAAAAGCTTTCTGATTATGCTGAAAAATCAGGTTTTGATCTTATCATTTTAACAACGGATGAACTGAATAGGAAAGTGGAAGATAATGATTTGGCTATCATGAACTATGTAAAAGGATATTTAGAAGACTATATTGACAAGAATTGTGATAATGGTACTTTTACAGAAGATGCAGCAATCTTGTATTTTGACCAGGCCTACCGTTGGTTAAATATCCAAGGATATGGAAGAGCTGAAACCATATTAAATGATGACAGCATCGAATATATCTTAGACGATATCTCGAGCTATTTTCGTGAGGACGATTATTATAATGCATTTATAAACTTTGGTAAGCAAGCAAAGTATTATGCAGCATTACCAGATACTAATACCGGTAATAACAATAACAACGTCCCAAATAAAGGTCCTGGGAGCAACCATAATACTGGATATGGCTCCTCCTCTCAACATAGTTCCAATGATGCAAGGAAAGAGTTTGTTGAAAATGTAATCTATAATACTTGGTTTCAGCTATTTGCTGCCATTATAATCGGAATTAGTACCGTTGCAATCATGGCATCACGGTCCGGCGGCAGAGCCACAATTAATAACCGTACTTACCTTAATGAGGGGAATTCCGGTGTTGTCGCCAGGCGAGATGATTATATCAGAACAAGTGTAACAAAAGTAAAGCGCCCTAAACCTAATACAAACCATAATTCAGGTTCCGGCAGCAATCGAGGTTTTCGAAGCAGCGGGGGCGGGGGTGTCAGCAGAGGTGGTCGGTCACATAGTGGCGGCGGACGAAGAGTATAACGTGAAAGGTGAATTTCTATGGGATTTTTTAGAAGTCAATTGGCAAATGTCGTAGAATGGAAAGAATTCCGCGATGATATGATTTTTTACAAATGGCATGACAATGAAATCAAACGAGGCAGCCGTCTCATAATTCGTCCGGGCCAGGATGCTATTTTCTTATTTAACGGGGCCATGGAAGGTATCTTTAAGGACGACGGTGAATACGATATTGAATCGGATATCATTCCCTTTCTTTCTACACTGAAAGGATTTAAATTTGGCTTTAACAGCGGCATGCGTGCCGAAGTTTTATTTATCAATACAAGAGAGTTTTCGGTACGCTGGGGTACTTCAAATGCAATCAATATCCCGGCACCGCAATACAACTTACCCGGAGGTCTTCCTATCCGTTCCTATGGTACCTATACCTTTAAGGTAAAAGATTATGTGAAGTTAATCGATAATGTAGCTGGAATTAAAGATTCTTTTTTAGTAGAAGATGTAAAACTTCGTATCTCGTCTGTACTTGATCAATTATTAATGAAGTGGATCGTGCAGGAGGGTAATGATATCTTTAATCTCTCCATCAATTCCATCAATATCGCAAACGGTATTAAACAGGATCTTGATATGCAGTTGTTTGATACCGGAATGAGTATTAGCTCCTTTCAAATCATGAGTTTTACCTATCCGGAAGAAGTTCAGGCAATGATTAATAAAACTGCCTCCCATAGTATGGTTGGTAATATGAGCCGTTATCAGCAGATTAACTTCTCTGATGGTCTCTCTGCCGGTAATATAAAAAGCGGCGGATTTGCTTCCGATATGGCAGGAATGATGATGGGCATGAAGTTTGCAAACCAGATGGTGCAGAATATGAATCAAGGTTTGGCGGATGCTGATGAACAGCAAAAAACCTTTACCTATAATACAACGAACAATGAATCCGGCACTACGGCTAACAAACCAAATTTCTGTCCGAACTGCGGCTTAAAAACCGGGAACAGTAATTTCTGCCCGAATTGTGGCCAAAAACTGGTATAATAGATTCTAAAGAAGTAAAAGGGATGAAGCAAGGTTTTTTAAAGTAAGTATTCTCACTTACCTTAGCCACCTTGAAGCATCCCTTTTTTAATCATATTGATTATTCTGCCATCTGATTCCTTTTTCCACATATCCTTTCTTTGTATACTACCACATTCCTTCCGCTTTTTTTGGCAACATATAATGATTTATCGGCTGCTTTGTATAATTGTGACATACACTGCATTGTGGTTGGAACAACAGAGGATACTCCAACACTTACCGTAACTACAGGAGTTCCAAGCATCGGGCTATGTTTGATATTAAGCTGCTCAATATTACACCGTATCTTTTCAGCAAAAGCAACTAAATCCGATTCTTTCATATCATATGCAAGAACCAGAAACTCTTCTCCGCCGATTCGAGCAGTAAGATCGCTGTTCCTTCTCGCAGTTTTTTTTAGTTCCGCAGCAACCAGCTTCAGACATTTATCTCCTTGAGGATGTCCGAAACTGTCATTGTACCGCTTAAAATTATCGACATCCACAATCATAAGTCCGATTCTGCTCCCAGAACGAAGGCAATAAGGCAATAAAATGCCTAAGTTACGATCCAGCCCTCTGCGATTTAATAAACCGGTCAGAGGATCTTCTTCTGCATTTTTAGCCATGAATTGAAGTTTCTGCTGCATCCTGAGCATCTTCCTTTGCTGAGAATACAAAAGACGCGAAAAACATAATAAGGCACCGCTGCAAACTAACATACTTATCTGATTCGTAATAGATAAATCAAGCTGCAGAAATACAAAACTAATAAAAATTAGCTGTGTAGTTGCAAAACACAAAAATTCTTGAACATTGAAAAGCGGAACTAACGATACGACGGAAATTAAAACACAATATATCCCTACGTTTTTACTGTCAAACAAAGAAATATAACCGGAGGCATAGATAAACAAAAGGGAAAAGGCCCAGAAGCTTCGATAAATCAGGGGAGCAATTACATAGTCTTTCTTTCTCTTACTATAGGCTCCTAAAGCAAAAAAAACTATCGATATTACTTCAAATATTAATAGGAAGCCTACATAGGTCTTCTGAATTTCATGGTATCTTCCTCCAAAATTCCATAGAAATAAAGCCATTATCGGTAATAAAAAAACTAGAATGGCTGATAAAACTACAACTCGTTTTAGATTTTCCCGAACGAGCCGGATTCTTAACTTTTCAGCATTTGATAACATGAAATTCCCCATACCTTGTCCCCTATACGTACGAAATCATCCGTTCTAAATCATCCCTCTCGTATCTCATTTAGAAATATCTGCTTACGTAAATAGAAACCTGCCACATGGTATTAAGCTAATATGCTATTCATAGCTTAATCGTAAAAAGGAACCGAACAAGCTGCGGCAATAAAGGATTGCAAAAATTACTCTTAATTCTGATACACGAAAAAATTGATTCTACATAAATCACGCGCCCCTGTATACTTTTTAATAAGTATACTAACCTAACGATGATTATAACATACTAAAATTGTAAAATCCAATCCTTTTTTCAATCTTTATTGGTAAAAATGTCAAATTACATGTCTTATCAAGAATGCTGATTTTATCAAGAACTACTTTAAATAGGAATGAGGGGGTACCGCATCCATTGTTAGTTTTCAATCTCTCCAACGATCAAGAAAAAATTATTCATTCTCTTCCTGCTTCTAAATAAACTTTGATTTGTTTTCGCACCGGCAGGGAGATTGCCGTACATGCAACCATTTTTATAACATCCCCAGGTATAAAAGGAATAACACCTGCCATCAATGCTTCCCAGACCCCAAACTTAAGCTGCAGGCCAAGCCATATCGTTCCAATGAGATAGCAGCCTATTGTTCCAATTGCCATCCCCGAAAATACAATAACCGGATTTTTTCCCCACTTCTTTGTAAAAAATCCAGT
The DNA here is from genome assembly GCA_023457255.1 of Bacillota bacterium. Taxonomy (GTDB): domain Bacteria; phylum Bacillota; class Clostridia; order Lachnospirales; family Lachnospiraceae; genus Lachnoclostridium. The sequence goes on from JAEWMB010000033.1 coordinate 6,230, forward strand.
AAAAAATGCTATAACAAGGTAACCTATCAGATATCCACCGGTTGGTCCGGCCAAGACTCCAAATCCGGCCATTCCTTCTGCAAAAACCGGAATTCCAACTAATCCGAGCATCAGATAGATAAGTACACTGATAATTCCTTTTTGGGGGCCTAAAATAGCTGCACAAAGATATACGGCAAAAGTCCCCAGGGAGATTGGAACTGTGGAAAGCGGAATAGAGAAGGGAGCTAAGATACATAATATTGCTGTCATTAATGCTGTCATTGTGATTGATATTGTTTTAGTATTTTTCATAATTCTACCTCAGTGTTTTTGACCATTATATTCCACGATAATCCAAATGTCAACCAATATTTTATATTAGGTTTACATTTGTCATAGTTAGCCTTAGCCTTTGGTGCATCTCAATCAACAAAGGGACCTTCTTTACAGCAGTCCCTGTCACCTCTAAAATCTAACTTATCCTATTTTCTCTCCGCTAAAGTCCCCCATTCTTGGTCTCTTTGTGCAATTACTAACTCCATATCTTTAGGAATTGGCCACTCAATACCAACCCCAGGATCATTCCATAGCAATCCACCCTCATCACCCGGGTGATAGAAGTCAGTACATTTATAAGCGAACACTGCGGTCTCAGATAAGACTAAATATCCATGGGCAAATCCTTCCGGTACCAAAAATTGTTTTTGATTCTCTTCGCTAAGCACCACACCGTACCATTTACCAAATGTTTTGGAATTTTTTCTAAGATCTACCGCCACATCAAAAACCTTACCACTTAATACCCGTACGAGTTTCGCCTGCGGGTAATTGATTTGAAAATGCAGCCCTCTTAGTACTCCTTTTTTTGACATCGACTGGTTGTCCTGTACAAACTCGGCTGTAATCCCTGCGGCTTCATATGCCTCTTTATGATACGTCTCAATAAAGTATCCGCGATCGTCCTTAAATATTGTGGGTTCAATTATAAGTAATCCATCAATACCACATTCTGTCACTGTTATTTTTCCCATCTTTTTATTCTCCATTTATTTATATTAATCCCGATTAAATCTTTATTCAATCGGAATACAGCCAAGGCATATTTTAATTCACGAGATAAAGTTCTCTGCTCGCAGCTCGTCCAAATAACGAGATAACGCATCTTGCCAAGCAGGTAGTCGTTCAAAGCCCTGTTCTATTAGCTTTTCTTTGCTAAGTCTGCTGTTTTTGGGACGTTTTGCTTTGGTTGGAAATTGTTCTGAAGTCAATGGTTGAACCGTTATATTTTTTCCCGACATGCGAAAGATTTCTTTCGCAAATTCATACCAACTGCAAAATCCTTCATTGGTAACATGATAAGTCCCGTATTTTTCTGTTTTTATCATCGCTGCAAGGCACCTTGCCAAATCTACCGTATAAGTTGGGGAACCGATTTGATCAGCAACAACAGATACGGTACTTCTCTCCTCACTAAGACGTAGCATTGTCCTTACAAAATTCTTTCCATTCTTGCCAAATACCCAGGAAACCCGAACAATAAAATAACTCTTCAATTCACGAAGTACAGCCTGTTCTCCTTCGTATTTCGTCTGTCCATACCAGTTAATAGGAGCAGCACAATCCCAGGGTTCGTAGGTTTTTTCTCCTTCTCCCGGAAAAACATAGTCCGTACTAACATACAGCATTTTCGCATGATTTTTTGCACAGGCTTTTGCCAGATAAGAGGTCGCCAGCGCATTTACTCTTAATGCTTTTTCTGTTTCCTCCTCGGCAAGATCCACGGCTGAGTAGGCGGCACAATGAATTACCGCTTCCGGATTTATTTCTCTCATTGTATTCATTACCTGGTTTTCATCCGTTATGTCAAGGTTTTCCCTTGTTAGCCCAACCGCTGTCAGTCCTTGTTTTTTTAATTCCTTCACTACATCATAACCCAACTGTCCGCTTACCCCGGTTACTACCACTCTCATGATAAACGTTCTCCATACATCTTATTAAAATAAGACCGGTACTCTCCATTCATAATACGTTCCCACCAATCCTTGTTTGCCAGATACCAGTCAATTGTCTGCTTTAAACCGGTTTCAAAATGGTAGATAGGTTTCCATCCAAGCTCTTGCTCTACTTTTCTTGGATCAATCGCATAACGCAGATCATGCCCAGGGCGGTCGGTTACATATTCTATTAAGCTTTCCGGCTTATTTAGTACCTTTAGAATTTCCTTAACTACCTCAAGATTGGTTTTTTCATTATGCCCGCCGATATTATATACTTCTCCTGGTTTTCCACCTCGGATAATTAAGTCGATAGCCGAGCAATGGTCTGTTACATGCAGCCAGTCTCTGACGTTGCTGCCATTGCCGTAAACAGGAAGTTTCTCATTATGAAAGGCGCGAATAATCATAAGAGGTATTAATTTCTCCGGAAAATGGTAAGGCCCATAATTATTTGAGCAACGGGATATGGTTACCGGCAGCCCGTACGTACGATAATAAGAAAGTACGAATAAATCCGCACTTGCCTTACTGGAGGAATAAGGACTTGAAGTATGAAGCGGTGTAGCTTCCGTGAAAAATAAGTCCGTACGATCAATTGGAAGGTCACCATACACCTCGTCAGTTGATACTTGATGGAATCTCTTTACTTGAAACTTCTTCGATGCATCCAGCAGTACCAGGGTTCCTAACACATTTGTTTTTACAAAAACTTCAGGATCTAAGATGGAACGATCGACATGGCTTTCCGCAGCGAAATTTACAACAACATCGAATGCTTCTTTTTCAAACAGCTCCATGATAAATGCTCTGTCCGAAATGTCTCCCTTAATAAAGCGATAATTCGGTTTATCTTCCACCGGCTTTAAGCTTTCAAGATTTCCTGCATAGGTTAGCGCATCTAAATTAACAATTGTATCCTCTGGATAATTATTTACCATATATTGTACAAAGTTGCTGCCTATGAAACCGGCGCCTCCGGTAACTAATAATTTCATAATATGATTCCTTTTCCCTTTCTTTTAAAGTCAAGTTTTCGCTATGCTTATTATACCCTTATCCACTTTGCAATACAAGCAATTGCAGACAAGCAGCTATTAAAACTATCTTAATAAAAAAGAAGGCTAAAACAGAATCTTTGACGAAACGCCCTATGTTTTCTGAACATGCTGTTTTTACTCCTCCTGATTATAGACATTGTTCAATATCTTTCTAATTTTAAACCAAAGTTGATGTTTGTGGGCTTTCACAATCTGCTTACGCTATTTGCTCATAACCTTATTGCCACTACCCGGTATCTCAGCAGGAATCTGAACTCCGCTGAAAACTGAGAAGTTCCCCGCTTATAAAAACGAGGAACTTCCCAGGTGAGATTACATTGCTTCTTCGGTCTTTTTGATAAACTTATACTCGAGTAATTTATTCGTGAAGTTATGAACGGATTCTCTGCAAGCCGCCTCTTCCACCTCATAACTTTTTATTAGACGTTGTACCATATCTTCTTCCCATACAAAAGAAGCTTCACAGAGCATGTCCCATATCTCATTTGCAATACCCTTCAGTAAGAAATACCTGCCTGTTTCAAAATCAATCATGACCTTTTCTCCAGCCAAGTCAGTTACATCCAACTTACGAAGGAGGCTTATTTTTACATTGTTCTTCATATGCTCCCCCTTATACATCAAAAAGTCTTTTTGTCCTCCAGCTATCATAACTTATCTTAATCAATCTTACCACTTTTTGTAAACACGTGCAATGTTAAAAGACTGTCACTTACCGCAAGAAAAAACAAAAAATACAGTTCGATGAAGAAGCTTGTCAACTTACTGCTTATCTAAATATTTACCATCCAATATATCCTTTAAATAAGCTCCATATTGATTGTTTTTAAATTGAAGATGAATCCTCTTGAGTTTCTCTTTGTCAATCCAGCCCATTAAATATCCTATTTCCTCAAGGCAGCCTATTTTTCTGTGCTGATGTGTTTCTACTGTTTTTACAAAATTAGTTGCCTCCACTAAAGATTCATGCGTCCCCGTATCAAGCCAAGTGTAACCCTGTCCTAATAATGAAACCTCCAGTTCTTCTTGTTCTAGATAGATGCGGTTTAAATCCGTAATTTCAAGTTCACCGCGTTTGGAAGGTTTCAGCTTCTTTGCATACTCAACCACTCTATTATCATAGAAATACAGCCCTGTAACGCAATAATTTGATTTTGGATTTACCGGCTTTTCCTCAATAGAGACCGCTTTTCCTTCCGAATTAAATTCAACAATACCAAAACGCTCCGGGTCATCAACATAATACCCAAAAACAGTTGCCCCCATCTCTTTTAAAGCCGCTCTTCTTAAACGGATATCCAAGCCATAACCATGAAAGATATTATCGCCAAGTATCATCGCCACATTATCGGTACCAATAAACTCCTCTCCAATGAGAAATGCCTGTGCCAATCCATCCGGGCTATTCTGAACGGCATACGATAATGCAATTCCGAATTGGCTTCCATCCCCAAGGAGTTCCTGAAACCTTGGAGTATCTTCCGGTGTCGAGATAATTAAAATATCACGAATTCCGGCTGTCATAAGTACGGATAGCGGATAGTATATCATTGGTTTATCGTAAACAGGCAATAATTGTTTTGATGTTACTCTGGTTAATGGATAAAGCCTTGTACCACTGCCGCCGGCTAACACAATTCCCTTCATATTTAACCTCTTTTCTGTGCACGAATAAGTGCGTGGCCTTTTCTCCCAATATAAGTATTGTGCAAGTGAACTTTGTTTGATTTACGGCGCACAGACACAAACTTGCCGGGTTCTTGTTATAAAACTGCTTTCTGGCAGAATCTTTTAACATTTCTGCAAGTATCTTATAATAAATACCATATTAAGTCAATCCGGATTCTTTGCAGCATCTTCCCCTATTCTCGTAACTTTAATTCTTATGATTCTTAGAATACACAGATTATCTTACAAATTTTCTATCACAAAGTAATTGTAATATTTTTACATCCTATGTTAGAATAGCTATGGGGGATTATAAACCATCCATTTATCTTCTCCGTCTTATCATGAAATGCGCTTTTTTGACTTTAGGAGGTTTTATGTCCAAGCTTTTATTTGTTGATGACGATACAGAATTATTAAATACAAACCAAAAGTACTTTATAAAAGAAGGTTACGAGGTGCTAACTGCAGCTAATGCGAAATCCTGCATCAGACAAGTTACTCTTCATAAGCCGGACTGCATCATACTTGATATTATGATGCCTGAAATTAATGGTTTTACAACATTTGAATACTTAAAAAAACTTTGTGCTGCACCAATTATTTTTTTATCTGCAAAGGACAGTGAAGAGGACAAAATTAAAGGGTTGCTTTTAGGGGCAGATGATTATATGAGCAAGCCTTACAGTTTACGGGAATTATCCGCCCGAATAAAGGTTCAGATCCGGCGTACGAAAATTAAGACGTTGAACGAGGCTGCCATATCATATCCGCCGCTAACTCTTAATTTACTAACCCACAAAGCTTTTTTCCATGAAGAGGAGATTCTGCTGTCAAACAGGGAATATGAGTTACTCTACCTCCTCGTTTCAAAGCCAAATCAAGCTATTACATATGAACAGATAGCGAATGCCATGTGGGGCAGTTACTCAAACGATGACAGACGTGCAATCATGGTAACCGCCAGCAGGCTTAGAAAAAAATTAGAATCGTATGAAGGTATGCCGGAATTTATTGAAACGATTTGGTCAAAGGGATACCTGTTCCGCACCAAAAATGGAGGTCAAACATATGAGCAGTTCTAAAAAACTTCCCTTTCAAACCCCTGATCTTACAGTGGAAGAATTAACAAGTGCTTTGTATCGTTCGAATCTTGCCCTCGATCGTGTAAACAAAGAACTTCTGCGGCTTCAAAAAGAGCAAGCCGATCTATTTGCAAACCTTACTCATGATTTACGTTCCCCTATCTCCGTAATCCGGGCAGAAATAGAATATATACTTTCAGACTCATCCATAAGTGTAACAGAAATTTGGGATTCTCTTAAAAAGCTGCTAACAAGAACAAAATTTTTAGAGCAGCTTATCCACGACATTTTACTTCTCTCTACAGTAGAATCCAAGGAGCATCCTGTTGTTCTCGAGTGTATTCCTATTGGTATCTTCTTAGAAGAGTTCTTTTATCATAATCTGGAGACTTCAAGCTTTACAGCCCGTCATTTAATCCTTGACGTACCCCCTGATTTTCCTTGCCAGGTGATGGCTGACACCAAATTATTGCAGCGGGTTTTAGATAATCTCTTTTCCAATGCATTAAAGTATTCCTCTGACGGAGCAAGCATTACTCTTTCCGCGGAACGGAATGGCTCCTTTGTAGTTATTGCCGTTAAGGATACGGGAATCGGAATTTCCAAGGAGCATCTGCCTCATATCTTTGAACGCTCCTATATGGCAGACGATTCAAGAACACCGGCAGATACCACCGGATATGGTTTGGGACTATCCATTGTCAAGGCAATCGTAACAAGGCTTGGAGGTACAATCTGGTGCAATAGTATCTTGCAGGCAGGAAGCAGCTTTTCTTTTACGCTTCCTGTCTATATACCATAGCAATACTAGATTGCATGCTATGTGATAGGAACTTCCATAAGTTCTTTGTCCTTAATGCAAACTTCCCTGTCACAGTATGATAAAATAGAACGTCGATGCGTAATAATAAGACAGGTGGGTCTGGGAGATAGCTGTTTAATTCCCTCGAGTACATGCAGTTCTGTTGCCGCATCCAAAGCGGAAGTAGCCTCATCCAGGATAAGAAACGGCGCCTTGCGTACTAATGCTCTTGCAATAGCGATTCTTTGTGCCTGGCCCTCGGACAAACCATGACCGTGCTCGCCAATCATAGTCTCCAACCCCTCAGGAAGCTCGGAGACAAACTCCTTCGCAGCAGCCAAAGTTAATGCATGTTCTATTTCTTCGTCCGTTGCATCCAATCTGCCCATACGAATATTTTCTCTGATTTTTCCACTGAATAATGTATTTCCCTGCGGCACATAAGAAATATATTTTCTGACCCCTGCATTCGATGTTTCTACCTCTCCATTTTGATGAAAAAAGGAGATTTCTCCTGATTTTCCCTTCATAAAACTCATAATCAAGCGTACCAGAGTAGTCTTTCCAATCCCAGACTCCCCAATCACCGCCACAAATTCACCGGGTGCAATATCCATGGATATCCCATGTAAGACCTCCTCTTCGGAATATCCAAAAGAGACGTTCTTTAAACTAAGACTTACCTCCTTGGGTACCGAATCGGTATTATATTTTTCTTCCAAAGGGATTGCTTGAAGTTCTATAATACGCCCTGTTGAAGCTATTACGGATACTATTTTGGGTATATTCTGAGCCAGTCCGATAATGGGTGCCTGAATTCGATTTACAAGAGTAAGAAATACTGACATGGTACCATAAGTGATTAACATTTTTGATAACTGTAATGCGCCAAAAGCAAATGCCCCGACATAGCCTATCTGAAAGGTTAAGGACATTATGGTGGAACTTAATACACTGAGCCTGTTTTTCTTTTTAATCCAGTATAGTCTCTCATTTCTTAACTCTGTTAATCGGTTGGAAGCAAACTCTTCATTGGCAAAAGACTTTACTATCAAAAGATTGCTGAGACTTTCTTGAAGATAGGAGCGGTAAGCAGATTCCGTCTCTTGAACTTTGATTTGTAACCTCTTTAATTTCCTGCCAAGCCATAAACTTATGAGTGCTGCAGCAGGAGCCAGCACAGCAGCAAACAATGCTAACCTTGGTTCATAAAAGAATAGGGTAAAGAAGGTCAGCAGTAACTCTAAAAAGAGTCGTATCATCGTCGGAAGAACAAATACGATACCATCTGCAATATTACCGCTATCACTGGTTAACCTCGTCATCAAATCACCAGTGTGATATTTTTTTACCTCCATCCAGTGGGATTGTATGATTTTATCATACACTTGCTTGCGAATTCCAAAAGAATATTTCTCATTTACCAATACAGATACCATACCATTTGCGGCATAAAGTCCTTGTGTTATAAGGACTACCCCAAGGTAGAAAGCAATCGCTAAGAGTATGCTTTCCCCTGAGGCTGCGGCATCAATTATGTATTTACTGACTACTGCAAGTCCAACCGTTAAAAAAGTATTGCTAAAATCTAAGCCCATTAGCAGAAGGAGTTTCGGCAGATAATCCTTAGTGTAAATAAATATCCATTTCATATACCGCATAGTCCCATAGCTTTTACTTGACTGCATTATTTCCCTCGTTTCTGCGCACACATGAAGGTACACCCTTTTCTCTTTAACTCTTATTCGCATGCTTTCGCAATAAATAATAAAACCGCTGCCACAGAGCGATTGGTTTATTATTTAGCATGTAAAACACAACTTTTGTCAAAATTTGTTTCACCGCTTCTGATAAATTATATTACTAGACAGGTATATTATAGTCTATTATTTTCCAAATCCATCCTATTCGCACAAAAGGGTATATCGACTAATACTAATTTCTCTTATAAATCCTCTGAGAAATCAAGTTGGAAAAACAAATTGTATTATAACCCTTTGTTGTATGTTATAAAGTTCTGAATGAAGGCTCACTATGAGCCTCGATGAATTGAACAATTTCCTCTTCCGTATTTTTATTATTTGGTCTCTCTATTTCATAAATAGGTGTCTGTTCTGCAAATTCCAAACACAGCTTAAAAAAGGAGGGAGACAATCCCATCACCTTATAGATATCTGTCAGGTAGAGATTATTAATGACAATTGCCAGTTTCTTATGCCCTAACACTTCTCTTACGGTAAGTTGCTCCGTCTCTGCTACAGATAAGTAGAATAATCCTCCGATAGGATACTCTCGTTCTGCAAATACCTCTTTTCTTGATATTGCATACTTTTGACGTTCTTCATTTAAAATTGTCAGGCTGTTCGTATCATATTGTTCTCGTATCGCAGTATCCAGGCAAATCTTTTGCTGAGGGTAGGCAGGATAAGCATGATAAGGCTTTGTACTACTGACTGCTACTGTATCATCCGCAAGGAATTGATATCCTCTTTTAACCAAGGTATGAATTATTGTTGATTTGCCGGCACCGCTGTTTCCGCATACAAGAACCGCCTTCTCATTAACAGCAACTGCTCCTGAGTGAATCGCAATCACTTCTCTTTGTATTAAAATTATACCAAGTGCAGAACCAAGCAGCATTGCTTTCGTTAGCTCGATGTCTGCCTCCTGCTGCAAGGCAACTGTAATAAACTTCCCCTTCTCCACTAAGATATCCCCTACCCCATCATAAGAAAACCATACATATCCATCCTTTGATATGGTATTTTTATTTCCCTCCTGTTTATCTTTTTTTATGTATTCCGGCATGATACCACATTGAATCCTGACGTCCGGCGATGTCTCGATATCACTGCAGCAAGAAGCCTCTGGAAAAGGTATTTCCGACTGCACTGATAAACCATAAATGTTGTAACCATATGCTTTTCCCATATATGTCCTCATTTCTGCCCCATGCATTCAATAAACAGAACACTTTGAGTACGTTCTTTGTTATAAATAAAAATTGGCTATGGAGCTTTATCGCCATAACCAATCCTTCTTATCCCTATTATAATCGTTTAATTAACACCAATGGATGGCTCCCCGCTGTTTCCGGAAGATGGACCCCAAGTAGTGATATGATACTTGCCATCTGTAGATATATACTCTCCATCTTTTTCCCATCCGCCCCTTGGACTGTATTGGGTCTTGTTAATCTCTAATTCGATAACTTCCGGGGTAGCCCATACCTTTTTCATAAACATGCCTCCATTCTAATTGACATCCTTTTCGGGTGACAATTGGATTATAATTCCTTCCGCCGGCATATTCAACTATTCTAACAGTTTTGTAAGAAATGAAGCATTAACCCAGTATATAATAGTTTGGTTACTTCTGAACTTTGATTTTCCTCAAGCGTCTCTAAGAATACAGTTAAGTCCTTTTCATAAAGAAGGACATCAATATAGTGTTTTGCCTCGCTATCTCTTAATATATGTTTCAATTCTTTGTAAATTCGCTCTCTGTCACGGTCAACCTTAAAAACAAAATCAGCACTTTGAACCCCTTTTTTTCGTAAGGTTACATCAAGAATCTTAGAAGGTATCTCTTCTTTCATATATTCCCGAATCAACCTTCTCTCTACCCCATGATGTACAAATTGGCTTTCCGGAAGCTCGCAGCAAAACTGTATCATCTCTTTGCTTCTTGTCGGATCTTTAATTAAAATACCAGCCGCAAGAGAAAGTTTTGTTTCTATTTCTCCAATTTGTGAAAGTGCACGTTTTAAATACATATCCTGTCTTGCTTCTCTCATGGTAGGCGTGCGCGGATTAGCATTAATTTTTTCTTTTCTAAACCGTTTCTTTGTGTGATAGTATCTTGATAATCTTTTATTTTCATAAGTATGCCCCTCGTATGCTCTTCTGTCTGAGCTCTCTTTGGAAAAGAAAGGGCATAACAGAAGCAGAGTATTCTTTACCATACGCCGCCTGGATAAGCCATGGCGTCTGGATAGCGCCTTTAATTCTCTGTATAATGTTACTACCTTACACTTGTGCAATAAGCTTTTAAAGTAGATATCAAAATTTCCGAAGGATACCGTAGCATTGCCATATTGACCGTTTAATAAAATCCTGCATCCTTTTTTTGACGCCCGGTTCATACACTCATAAATCCAATCAATATTTTGAAGTGCTTTATATGGCATTTCTAAAATATTCATCAGCACTTTCGCGTTATCCCAGGAATTCTGTCCTTGTAAATCACAAAAGTTACTATCTATGTTACCTATTTCTCGTACAAAATCCTCGACAAGTTCCCGCTCATTTGTTAGATATACACTTTCGCGCTTTGACAAAAATCCCTCCTCCGGTACTGCAGTATAAGAGTATAATGCTTTCCCCTGTTCCTTCAGAAGCCTTGATGCAAGACAGGCAACGGAGGTGGAGTCTAAACCTCCGCTTAGTAAAATAGAAACCTCCCCGGTTGTGCGAAGGGATTGCTTCACAGTTGACTCATAGAGGCTATTAAATTCTTTTTTGTACTCTCTGTTCTTTTTTTCATGATTTTTCATTGGCGACCAATAATACCTTCTTGTTATATTACCATGTAGATACACAAGAACCTCACCAGGTTCTATCTTATAGATTCCCTGATAGGGCGTCTCCCTGCACTCCGATGTCATCGCTAAATTATCAATTGCCAGAAAATCTGTAATCCATCGTTTGTTATACTTAAATGTTTTCTTGGAAACATTTAAGATACCTTGTATTAATGTTGAAAAATAAAACTTTTCCCCGTCAAAATGATAATAGAGACACCTTGACCCGGTTGGATCTACCGCACACAAAAGTTCTTCACTTTTTGTATTATAGATTGAAAAAGCAAACGAACCATTTAGTTCTGAAATAAAATTGCTCGAATCCCTTTTATATAATTCAAATAAAATCTCTGAATCTGACAAATCTTTGTTTAATTGATATTCCTTAAGTAATTCTTCCCCATTATCAAGATATACATCACCTGTAAATATCAGAAAACTTTCCATCACAGGCAGCAATGGCTCCCTATCTTTCATAAGATGTAACATACCGCAGCCCATCATGATATTGGAGTCGCTAATTGTATGCAACTCATCAAAGACACAATGCTCAAATGCCTTTTTCATGCTTTCCGAGGCTTCTTTTGCAATCTTCTTATCCCTACCGGCTAAGATTCCCCATATTGCAGACATAAAAAACTCTCCAATCAATTGTAATATATTTACATTTTATAGGAAAACTTATAGCTTGTCCATATCTTTTTTGATGAAGATTATCTCTAACGCATTAACTGAAAGAGAGGATAGCGTCTGGTCAATCGATATACTGAAACATAAAGTTTCTGCCCTAGTATTTCCCATCAAAGGAAGTCCCATAGGCCGCAACCTTAGCATAACCTTCTCCGTGTCCCCCCGATAAATAAAAAGACCCGCAGCGAATCCAGGCATGAGCTTTTAACTCCTTCTCTTCCAGCATCACACCAAAATATAAAGTGGTCGGTATTTTCCGTCTGCTAAGAATTTTCCGTATCACTAGTGCACGTACCAAACATTTACTTTCCCAAGGAGTTTTAGTACTTATTCGATTTACTACTCGGGCAACGAGCCAAACATAGCTGCTCTGCTCCCTATTGTCCTTAAAATCAGTCTCCAATCCGGCAGTACCCAAAAAAGGTTCCATCTTCTTCATTGGGATCAGCAATATGCCTATGCGCATGATTGCACAATAGTAAAGTGCCTGAATAGTAAGAATTTTATGATGATTGTATGTTAAAAAGTTTCTTATTCTTTTGATTCCTTTCATGTCAACCTCAATTCCGGTGCCAAAGCATCCTGTTTCTCGTATCCCACGAGACTGTTCTTTTCCTGGCTAAATGATATCAATAGTCAAGATGGATATTCGCAATCCGCTCATGCTGTTCGCCCATAAAGTCGGATGGTAAAACAGCCCCATGGACACTCTGTTCCTCCTTAATTTTTCGCACTATCTATTAAGGCTTTTCTTAATGATTCAAAGTAATCCTCGTAAGTTACTCTGGAAAATAACACGCTTGAAGTTATCGTATCCGTACTTGTATAATTTCCTCCGGTATCCCACCAAAAGCAAGTGATTCCACATTCCTTTGCAGTACTTACCATATAAGAGGCATACTTGATTCGATCTTCTAAGTTATTCTTATTCCAACATGCAAATTCTCCGATGATAACCGGAATTCCTTTCCTTACAAAGATGGCCTGCAGTGTTTTCAATATCGTAGCAACCGTTAATTCATCCGTAAAAGAATTCCAGTCCGACCTTGTGATACCCCAGGTTACGTCCTTTTGCTGAAAGCAAAATAACTGGGGATCATAACTATGAGCCGAAACTATGAGCCGATTCTTTTTCGTATCGGCAGGCAATACAAATCCCTGTAATGCCAGCACATTAATACTGGCTGCATAGGTATTTACAATAAGAAACCTGTTCTCATTATTGCCGCCCGAGGATCTTACCGTATCGACAAAAGCCTGATTTAGTTTATTCGCCGCCAGATAAGAAGGGGCATCTCCCACCCAGCTTCCTTTTTCATTACGTATTTCATTATATCCTTCAAAAAGCAGCCCTAACTCATAAGACTTAAAAAACCTTGCAATTTGCCCCCAAATTTTTTGAAATACAGATAAGGTCTCCTCCAATTTTGTTTGCTGTGCCTTCAGCCATAGTTCTTCATGATGCAAATTGATAATACAATACATTTGATGCTTTAGAACATACCGAACCACCTGACCAATTCGTTCAAGCCATTTTATATCTATCTTTTTACTAGACCAATCAATATGATTGTAATACGTTATCGGCAGACGAATCGCACCAAATCCACAGGATTTTAGCTTATCAATAAAAGCTTCGGTAATCGCTTCATTATTCCATAAGGTTTCAAAATATAACTCCTTACTTTTCGGATTCTCCGGCGTTAGATATTTTGCAATCTGTACGGTTACCGATAATTTTCCCCCGGATAAATTACCAGTGGTCCGAAATCGGTTATAATCAATATTAGGATTTAGCCGTATCACTCCGCCTTGCATCGGAAGAGAATATTCGCCTAGCAATTCACTAATCTCTATTTTCTTTCGATCCTTCGTTTGAACTTCTGCTTTTTGCACTATAAAATTCAGAGTGTCTTTCCCGGTTTCTCCAATACTGAAATTAAAAATCTGCAAACCAAAACCGCCGTATTGGCTATTTAATTCCGATCGCAGCAAATTAAGATCCCATATAAGCTCAGCCTTTCCGTTTTCATTAAACCGGATTTTCGTAGAGCTGTTAAACAAGTCATATGGTTTTGCACTGTAGCTAGCAATCAATTGATACCGGTCACGCGCTTGAATACCGATCTCATATGGTATCGTACTATAACTCTCCAGCGTATTACCAATATTAAATCCTATCTTCATCTCCTGTACCACATCCATCGCCGTCTTCTCAGAAGTTTGTTTGATTTCTCCATTAACATGCCATCCGTCAATCTCTTTTTTTATTGTATACCAAACTACGTTTTCTCCTTCCCCTACGTATCCCTTTGTAGAAGGAATCTGTCTCAGAAGTTTTAGAACACGCTCTTCCTGATTCTCTATATTTAATTTATCCCTAATCGTTCCCTCTCCGACTTTGGTGAAGTCATTTGATGAATATTTATCTCCTGTACCTGGTCTTTTCTTACCGCGCTTTAGCAAATAATAAAAGGCTACCGTTTGCTTGCTGCTTTCCTCCTGTTCTTTAATTTCACCATCTACATGCCAACCGTCCGCCTCCTTTTTTATCATATACCAAGTAATTTGTTCCCCTGGCTTTATCACCTTTGAACTATTTGGGATAGTTTCTAATCTTTGAAGAACCAGTGCGTCGCTGTTTTCTAAATTCTCTGTTACTTTAATACTCCCGACCCCAACCTTTTCATACCAATTTGTTGAGAGCCTTTCTTTTATTCCGGGCCTTGTAATCCCCCTTCTTAAAAGAAAAAATGTTGCGGATACACTTTGACTTACCACCGTCTGTTCCACTTCCATGCTGATTACTTTTTTGTTTTCATCACTCATTGATTCTCACCATCCTCCTATAAAATAGAAGCCTGTTTTTTGACATTCAAACCCCATCCGGGCTTAAGCACATGTTCCTACCAAAGGAAAAAACCTATCGCTTTCCTGTCAAACAAACTGGTACTATAGAAGTATTCTTATTTCCTCCCATATGTTCCAATTAAGCAGCCTGTCCGCAAAATAATCAAAGCAGCGGAGGATTCTCCAGGAGGTTAAATAATTATTCCTTTGCCTTTCTTGTGCTTTCCTATTTCATATGATATAATGGGTTTACATTTTTTTACAGTATGAAATATAAGAATGGAGCAAACATAAACTCCTTTATCCTATTTTTAAATCCGCTGCGGCGTCAGAATGAGAGGAAGTTATGCGCAAAAAAATTATATTATTTCTCTTTCTGTTCCTGCTGCTCCTTTATCTCCTGCGAGGATTTCTTGGGCATCTAAAAATAACTTATTATCCATATTATAAGAACTCTCTTCCGGAGGATTTGGAGCATTTTCGTATCGTACAGCTATCTGATTTTCATTTAAAAAGTTTCGGAAAGCACCAAGACAAACTAATCTCTATGATTGAGAAATGTGAACCAAACCTTATTGTTTTCACCGGAGATATGATTAATAAGGAGACAGCCGATCTTGAGCAGCTTAAGTTTTTATTGGATGGAATCCATAAATTTGCTCCCATCTATTCAGTGACAGGTAATCATGAGGAAGAGTCGGCATATTATAATAAAGTATGCAAAAATAAATTAAAAGAACTTTATCAGCAGTACAGTGTTTGCATGTTAGAAAATACAACAAAAACAATATCCGTCGGTAAGGCAACTCTTTACCTGCATGGCTTTGATTATACCTGGAACTTAACAACATCAATAAGAATCCGAAAAAATCCTGACGAATTTCATCTCCTGCTGTTTCATGATGCGCAAAGAATTGACGTTTTAAGTAATCTCGATTATGATATGATTCTTTGCGGACATACACATGGAGGGATGATACGTCTTCCGCTTCTGGGCGGAATTCTCGGCAATCATGGAGAATTATTTCCAAAGTTCGATTACGGCGAATACAAAATAGAAAATACAGTAAGTATTGTAAGCGGTGGCTTAGGAAACTCAAAAATACCACGCTTTTATAATCCGCCCGAAGTGGTTTGCATCGAGCTTAATAAGACAAAATGATACTCTTGGAGAAGAGTGAAAGATTTTTCACTCAATAAGTTTGTGCTGCGCCAAACCTAAGCTATTAGCTGCTCCTAAAGAATAGCCGCAGCATGGAGGCTACTTATGCGACAACTCGGTTTGATATCTGTTATCTTAACAGTATATAATGCACAGCCTTTTTTAGATCGCTGCATACAGTCTATACTTAATCAGAGTTATAAGGAGATTGAATTAATTATCATTGACGATGGCTCGACCGATAATTCTTATTCTATTTGTACGACTTACCGGCTGCAAGATTCCAGAGTAAAGCTCTTTCATCAAGCTAATATGGGAGTTTCTTGTGCCAGAAATAGAGGAATAAAGGAAGCAAAGGGGGAATATCTTGCCTTTGTTGATTCTGATGATTACCTGCACCCACGGATGTACGAATGCTTACTCTATAATCTGATACATTATCAGGCAGACATATCTCTCTGTAATTACCGGCGTTTTACTGATTCAGTGAAAAAGACGGTATCAAGGAAAGCTCCATCAAAAAAACATGCCACTAAGACTTATACGCTTTCACCATACACTGCCTCGGTTTACTTATACGGAAAGAGGCATGAGGAAATTGTTGTTGTCTGGAATAAGCTATACAAGGCATCTTTATTTGAAGCAATTGTATTTCCTTCCCGAAAAGTTTACGAAGACGAACATATCATCCATAAGTTATTGGCAAGCTCCAAACGTCTTGTTTACAGTTCTGCATCTCTTTATTACTATAATCAGAATTTAAACAGTATCACTCATAGGGTGTCCCATCAAAGACTTGACCGCTTAGCCGCATTGGAAGCACGTTTGAGATTTTACGAGCGGCATTTATCCAAAACCCTTCTATATTATGCTTATATGCGCCTGATTACAGATCTCATGAGAACCTCCTATTATGTTCTGATTCGATTACAAGATCACAGCAGTTACTGGTATGTAAATAAAAAGTTTATCTATTATTATCATAAAAAAGATATCTACCTAAAAGATTTAAGAAAAGAATCCAATAAAATTCCTCATCACAACTTACGATTATGGTTGTTCCGGATTCATTTTTTCTTACTCAAGCTTCTGAAACGAAAGGAGCTAAAGTCGTTATGAAAGAAAAAAAAGAACGGACAATCATTCTAATTCTTTCTTGCCTCCTGCTGTTTCTCCTTTTTACATACTTTCTCCCGCAAGAAGATTCGGACAAAGCACCGAAACATTCCGGAGATAACATGACCGAAGAGGAATTTCTCCTTACTAAAGCACCAATAAAAAATATCAACGCAGCAGATTTAGTACGTGCAATGAAGGTCGGCTGGAACCTTGGAAACACATTTGATTCCTATAGTGCAGAAAGCTACTCGGAGGAAATCAAAGCCAAAGATAATTATTTGCTGATCGCCACTTACTCTTCCCTCCCCTATATAAGCCTCGATTCCTCAAGTAAAGTAAACTTCACTCCGGATGGTTATGCTGAAATTACATGGAATCTCTCTGAGCTTAAATCCTCAGATTCCACAGACTATGGTGCAATTGGGATTCAGATATTTAATTTCCGCATCGGTCCTACAGGTCAGAATCCACTTACAATCGATATCAAAGAGGCCTCTCTAACCTTTTTGGATGGCACAACAACAATACTGGAAGAATTCCTTGGCACTCAGAAGATACTCCTGGAGCTTGGTGTTGCAAAGTACTATCCTTCCCTTACTGCCCTCTCTAAGCTGTCCACAGCCACACTAAAAGAAGCAACCCTAACTATAAAAATTCATATCACAGACTATCCTGCACCAGAGACCGCACCGCCTGAGCCAATTTATTATGAAACTCTATGGAATAATCCGCAGACCACCTATGAAATGATAGCTTTTATTAAGCAGAGTGGTTTTGGTGCGATTCGTATTCCGATTACCTATCGAAACCATATAGATTCCTCAACCTTTAAAATTGAAGAAAATTGGTTAAACCGTATAGAGGAAGTAATCCGTTATGCGATACAAAATGATTTGTATTGTATCATTAATCTGCATCACGACGTCGGTTCCAAGGGCTGGCTAAAAGCGGATCTTAAAAATTATGAAGAAAATTATGTTAAGTTTTCTTCGCTATGGAATCAGATTGCCGCCAGATTCCAGAACTATAGTGAGTATCTTGTTTTTGAAGGTTTTAATGAGATATTAAATGTAAAAAATGATTGGGCTAATCCCTCCGACGAGGACTTAGCGGTTGTAAATCAGTTAAATCAACTCTTTGTAGATACCGTTAGGCTGACCGGAGGTAATAATTCTTCCCGCTGTCTTATTGTAAGCACTTATGGCGCTGCTTGGAATAATAAGATATTAAGCGCTTTTAAGCTGCCTGCCGATAGTATAAAGGACCGTCTAATTGTTTCCCTGCATACCTATGAACCCCGGCAATTCTGTTTACAGGATAATCAGCTAGGGAATGAAAAAGGAACCTCTAGCTTTTGTGCCGAAGAAGATAGTACGTGGGTTGAACGGCTGTTTATCACCTTAAACCAAACCTTTGTTGCTAAGAATATTCCTGTAATCATCGGAGAGTTTGCTTCCTTTCATAAAGGAAACAGTATTGACCGGGCAGAGCATGCCAAATGCTATACTTCGCTTGGAAGGAAATACGATATCACATGCTTTTGGTGGGATAGCGGCGGCAAAGAAAGCACACTCAATACCCTTAAAAATACATGCCTCTTAAATCGCTATCTTCTAAGCTGGAACTTCCCCGAAATAGTGAATGCCCTCTGTACACCGTAAACGTACCAGGGCATTTAACTTTCATTACAGGAAATGCTCTCGTATTAACTTCCTCTATATTCTTTCACATGTTTTAGATGAAGCGGATAATTCGGGATATGATACAATAGTTTCCTATACGTTCGGTGTTTAATCACGGAATCCATATGAATGAGCGGAACGGCCGATGCAATTCTTTTGATTCCTCTCTTCATCTTTTTCCTCCAGCTATTTGCGTCTTTTTTCCAGCTACCCTCACAATGATGGATACTATACCCCTTACCAATCACAGGCCCTATCTCAAAAGTCTCTTTTGGATAAATGCGTATATTTTGAAACTCCTGATATCGTCCATGGATGCGAAATTCCGGAAAATACTCTTGCATCGCCCGTGTTAAGAGTCCATTATTATTTACAAATACTTCTTCTGGTAATCGTTTTGATAGAAATCCTTGATAAAATAGATTATTATCAAGTACTTGAAACTCAATTTCGGTATAGACCTCTATTAAAAAATTAAGGAACGGATGTCCCTTTTTGCAGCCGAGTACTGCCGTACCAATAATAGAATCATAGATAAAGCCAAGGAACATATCACTATCCAGCAGATCGTCCAATGGCTTTTTTATTTCAACATCCGTATCAAGGTAAATGCCGCCTTCCTCATATAGCGCTTTTAAACGAAAGTAATCGCTGACAAAAGCCCAGTTACCCCTCTCATGCGCTTTTCTAACAAATTCATTTTCATTAAAATCACAATTTGTTTCATTCCACTCCTTTATCCGGTAGCCTATGCATTTTTCCCAGGAATCCATGCAGCGCAACAGCCGTTTTGGCTTTGCGGAGGAACCAAACCAGCAGTAATGTATGATTTTAGGAATTGCCACTTACCCCATCTCCTTTCTGATATTCTTTTGCCTCCAATTCACGATACCAACCAATCTTTTCATTCTACCCATAAAAATACTGCGATAGATTCTATGCTTTGTTCCAAAAACTCCCTCCGGCATTATTTTTGCTATGCCTGATACTCCCATGTCTTTATACAGCTTCCAAAAATCCTCTCGATTACTCGGCTTAAGGCAAGGATGTTTTAACTGCGGCTGCAGATAATTCTCCTCGGAACAATCTAGAAAGTCTACTTCCGGAAGCATCTTACGAAACAAATGCAGACCTTTTTTCGTATGAATCAGCACCAAAGAAGTTCCTTTCTTATCCTTAAATTTATTATGAATCGATTCAATTCCCCAAAAATCACCGATTGTAATATCGGAACACCGGTCTAAGGACGCATACTTACATTCATAGCAGTATGGACGCTGGATACAATCGGTTTGATATACTTTAGCGAATAGATTGGAATATCTTTTCCTATTATTAACCTGAAAAGATTCAATATTAGCTTTCCAGCCAAAAGCCGCCTTATCTCGAAATTGATACTTTTCAATTCTGTCATCAAATATTTTATCTAAAAAGTTCTGATAATCCTCAAATACTATGGCACTGGGAACCCCATGGCAGACAATATCACAGAGGTATAGATTCGTATACTCTTTTCCTAAGAAACTTACTACTGCAGCAATCTGACAGCCAGTACCGGTAAATAGTACGGTCTTTCCCTCTTCTAAATCGGTTCGTATGCAATGATAACAACCTGATATATCACTTGGAAGATACTTAGAACCCCGCAGCTGGTCACGCTCCTCTTTGGTTGTAACACGTCGATGAATTACTTTTCTTATCTCCTCCTCCCATGCAGCCCCGTATACGACACCCCCCTTTGACAAAATAACATCCGATAACGCAGTAAAAGCTCCGCCGGAGCGGCTTAATATGCGCACCTCACGGTGTTTGTGTTTTACACCATATGCTAAAGTTTTGGAAAGATCCTTTCGAATTTTATTTCCTTTGAGCGGGCAAACAGATATGCAGCGTTTGCAGTTAATACAGTCCTCCCTCGAAATTGCAGGGTATAAAAAACCTTCTTCATCCCTCAGCATTGATATCGCCTTGGCGGGACAACGAACAGCACATGCTGCACAGCCGCAGCAAGGGTTTAATTCTATTCCCATGGTATTTTCCTGCATAGCATTACCTCCTGTTACAAATTCAATCGAATAGGCTCACTAAGTCTCATCCCGCTTATAATTTAATATGAAATATGCCCGTTGGCTCTATTATCTTTCGCAGCAAATACGAAATTATAAAAAGAAGTATCAGCGTTATTAGCATTTGAACCAAAAATTTCATCCAAGAAACCCCAAGCAATTCATAAATAATACTATAATAGATAACATAAGAGATACAAGTAACGATAGTCATCAAAGCCAATGCGGTATAAATATTTTTAAATATCCCTGCTCCTATTATGAATCCGGCTACGCTGAATACGGTTTGCAGCAATAACCAGATCATAGTATATTTCTGCCTGTTAATTAGAGTGGTAATCCCTTGTACTGTAAGGGATAAAAAAGTAATAAAGCCCTGTACTGCTACTATTCGTAAAATAACCCCGGCTTTCTCATATCCTTCCCCATACATCAGATTAATGGCGACATCTCCGAAGGAAACCAGCAACATTGTTGGAATGACCGCTACATTCATAGCCCTACTCATATTACGGTAAGTAAACTGACCGATTTTTTTAATATCCCCTCGAAATTCTGCTCCCACCTGAAAGAAAACTCTTCCCATTGCATTTGCAAGTAAATTAATCGGTATATTAATTAATTTATTTGCAAGAGAATAAAACCCTAATACTTCATTACCAAAAAAACCTTTTATCAATAAGGTTGGCATCTGATTCTTTATCTGTGATAAAAAATTGGTTGGAAGCTCATAGAAGAAAAAAGGCTTATGCTCTTTGTATAGGCTCTCTATCGAATCAATCCGAAGCAGATAAGATGTTTTGGGCAGATAATGTTTCATATGTACTACGGTAATAATCTGTCCGACCATATATCCAATATAATAACCATATTGCTTATATCCAAGGATACCAAGCAGAAATGCTGCTGCGGAATAAGAACCATAATTTACAATTGGATTTAACATTAATACTTCATAGAGCCCCTTTTTATTCAACCAAGTATAGCAAATCATGATTTGTTTGGAGGTAAAAAAAAGGACAAATGTATAGAAGAGGAGGAACCAGCTATTTTGATATAGCTGCAATGAAAAAAGGATATCATACACAGTAACTCCAATCGCTGCGATCCCACTGATTAAGAACGATATGGCGGTTATTGTCCGGTATGCCCTCTGCGATCTCCTTTCATCCTCCTCAATCATTAATATATTGGTAAACCCCCCATCCGAGACAGCATTAACTAACGATGCCAATGCAAGCAAAAATGAAGATACACCTATTGTAGCGGCACCATATATTCTTGTTAGAATCGGCAGACTAAGGAACATAATCACCTGTCCGAGCATGGTACCCGCAGATATTCTTATTACATTTTTCATTCTGTTTGAACCAAGCTTTAACTTCATCTATAGCCTCCATGCTGGACTATCCTTTAGGAGCAGCGAATTGGCGGGTGAAAAGACTAAAAGTCTTTCCTCCTGATACCCCTGTGTCTGCTTCAGCAAATTTTTAACGCCCGCTTTCTATATTATGTTTCTTGCAATATCTTCTATATATTCTTTGGCATCTTCCCTAAGATGGTTTAACCTTCCTTCCACCTCATTCCACGAAATTGCTTTCCCCTCTAGGTTAGGTTCGACTTCCTTGCTAATCTCGCGCCCTTCAATATGAAGGAGCTGTAATAATGCTTCTACCCTATTATTACGGCTTTTTTTATTCTCTAATTCCACAAAGAACTTTTTATGAAACAGGATGGATAATGCCGTACCATGAAATGAGTTAGTCACAACATAGTCAGCCTCTTTAAACCAAGCAAGAAATTCTTCCACTTTCGGAGCTGCCACATATTTTATATGCATGTCCTTTATCACTGTTCGGTCATTGATATAAACTATCTCAAGATTATTATGCTTTGCCAGATCTTTGGCAAACCGGATAGAATAAATCGGTTTCTCAACATGAAAAATAAGTACATAGGGCTTTTGATATCCTGTTTGGTAATTCATCTGATTCCATGTTTTACTTGAAACCAGCAACGTAGGATCGATATGAACTTTTATTTTAGAAGAAATATAATCCTGCAAAAGAGTAGCTGCATCTGCTTCCCTCACTGAAATGCTTTGAAATCCTTTTAATCTCTCTCGGTAAACCTCTTCTAAAGCTTTTGGAATTTTTTCAACCCCCAAACTGGCTGCAAAGGAATATTTTTTTTCATCTTCTGCAAAGGTTAAAAAATAGGCTTCATCAAATCCTGCACTGACCGGGCTAAATACCTGATCACTGCCTGTAAAAAGAAAAGTATAATTTTTACTTAATTCATAAAGTTCTAAATAGTCATAGCAAGGTTTGCTAAGAACTAAATAATCCTTACAAAACTGTTCAAAGTTCCTTTTCTTTTTTTGTATCACTCTATAAAAAAGAATTCCCCGAGCTATCCCCCGAAGCACTTTACCCTTGCAAATTTTAAATGGCGCATAGCAACTGGATATACTTTTTGAGTAATAATCAATAATCTCGCTCTCTATTCCCAGGCCAGATAAAAATTGCTGCAGAGCATATGCCTGTAACACCGCACCATAATTTAATGCTCTATGAAATGTTATAATACCAACTTTTTTGTTCATACTCCCTCCATTCTGCCATCACCTGCGATTTGTGCGGCAACACCTCCGCCCCGGCACTTTATCGCCTTCTTCTAACCAATTCTTCCATAACCTTTCCTTTGATCTTACTTCGATATTCTCTTTCCAAAGATACAAC
Source organism: Bacillota bacterium (assembly GCA_023457255.1). Taxonomy (GTDB): domain Bacteria; phylum Bacillota; class Clostridia; order Lachnospirales; family Lachnospiraceae; genus Lachnoclostridium. The sequence goes on from JAEWMB010000033.1 coordinate 29,714, forward strand.
TATTCCAAAGGTAAATAAAAATAAACACATTTGATTTGTTCCATATAAGATATTTCCTGTAATTCCATAGACAAGAAAACACATCTGCATAAGGAGAGCAAATGCCATAAGTTCTCTTTGAGTTTCTGTTAATAAGGTTCGTCTTCTATATAAAACACTAAGGCGGAACAAGGAGAAAAGCATACTACTAAATAAAGCAAATCCACCAATAAGCCCCGTTTCTGCCAGAACTTGCAGATAAATATTGTGTGCATGAAATGCCCAATCTCCGGTGGAAGAAGTACGCACTCCGTAAATACTGGCAAAGGTATTATAGCTTCCGTATCCAAACCCTGTGACCGGCTTTGCCTTTATCATTTGTATTGCTCTCTCCCACAGATAGGATCTTCCGTTTAACGAAGTATCCCCCGAATTCTCCGTGAACCTCACCAATATATTACTTAATCCGGGGATATCCTCCGCAAAAATAATTATCATCAATAACAACAGCAGGCCCATTGCAATTACAATAATTCTTTTTTTCCTTTCTGTAAAAAAAAGCATATAGAATACGCATAGCACAATGCCTATCGCAAATAAGGTTCTTTTAGCGGGAAGTATAAGAGCGAGTAAATAAACAAGCAAAAGAATAAAATCTTTTTTGGTTACCCTGTTCTTACCAACAAACTTTGATAAGGTTAGAGATACTCCAACCACCATGAGCATTGCAGCCTCTCCCTTTTCCCCTGCTATTCCGGAATAAAAATGGTTCTTGATCTCTTCATATAACCAAGGCTGCATACCAGGACGAATCAGAAAATTCAGTGTTGTCAGAAATAAGTTTGGCAGGAGAGAATTTAAAATAATGGAGATTGCCACAAGGAATGTCACAATTTGGAGCCCCTTCCGAACATAGCAAAAGAAATCCTTCGTATACATAAAAATAAACATAGGGAACATGCAAAGATACACGAAAGAATATTTGATTGTTTCCACTCGGTTCATGGAAGAAAGAATTCCCAGTATACAAAGAATAATAAATGTAAATTGCAAAAGACCGATGGGGGAGATGTATAGATTCTCTTTTATTAACAACTCCCGAAAATACATACATAAACCAAATAGCCCAATCAAATAAATCCTATACTCCATCAAACGAGACATACCACTGCAGCAAATAAGAATGAGTAACAGACCGCCTGTTTGAAGCAATAGCTCTGACAATTGTTTTCTTTTCATTTTCTCCCACATATCGTAACTCCCAAATGGCTTTTTTACTGCTGTAAGATTCAGCATAATTTCACCTTAATATCTATCTCATGCCCAGAAATAAAAAGCTAATTTTTTTGATTTTCTCTATGATATTTTGAGCAGTTTTACTGCCTTAATATAGCAAAATGGTGAAATTTTCATTAACGCTATCCCTAAAAATTGTTTTCGGCTTAATTCCTTTCTAGCTGAACTTAACGGATAGGATTTAAGTTCTCTTTTCAATCTTCTTTCATTTTCTTTAAAACAATCATAATTCTGACTTAAGTACATTCTTTCTAGTGTTTTACAGTTTTCATGCATATAATGGGCAATTGCTTTTTCTGCCAGCTGCGGATAGGTAAGCTTTATCTTTCTTATCATCTGCTTCGAAAGAAGCAAAGTATCAAAATACTTTTCTGAAAAAGAAGATAGCATTGCAGAACCTTCTCTTTTCACGTAGACATACTTACTTACCATATATCCGCATACAATATCAGCTCTAAGAAGGGCTTCAAATATATAGTACATATCTTCTCCGATTGCTCTTCCCACCGGAAAATACAACTCTTTTACTTTTTCTCTTAGAAACAATTTATCAAAAATATTAATTCCTATCTGGTTACCAGATAAAAATGCCCTCACCGCTTCGTATTGATTCCAACGAAAAAAGTTCTCAGCCCTTCTCTTTTTATAGAGCCTGCCTTTTGCATCCAAAATAGAAAAATCAACAACAGCGATATCTGCCAAATTCGTTGCCGCTAAACGGTGGAGAACTTGATACATATCCGGCTCGGCATAATCATCGGCATCCATAAAAGCTATATATGTTCCGGCTGCCGCATCAATCCCACGGTTTCTAGCAGCCGAGACCCCACCATTTTTTTGATGAAATACCTTAATATTAGTGTATTTCTTCGCATATCTATCACAGATTTCTCCACTGCGGTCTTTGGAACCATCATCTACTAAAATCAGCTCCATCTGCTCCCATATCGTTTGCAAAAGCAAAGAATCAATACACTTTTCCAGATAAGCTTCTACATTATATACTGGAATGATAACACTGATATCTACCATCCTAACCTCTATTCTGACACTGTGGCTCCTTCACAACTTATATCACTGCCACTATCTTCTTTTTTAAACATACTAACGCCTAAGGCTTAGTAAATACATTAAAACAACTTATCATGGATTTCTAGCTACAAGCTGTAAACAGATATGCTCCAGCCGTTTCACAAATTGCTTTGTGTTTGCCTGATAATCCATAGACAGCCTTGCAGCATACTCCTCATAATTTAAGATCCTATCCTCTAATAATTCAATCTCATAGACCGCCAGAATCTTTCCTAATTCCTCCAGCTTTTTAGTAAACTTAACCTGATGGTCATCCACATGCTCTAAAAATTCGCTTTTTCTGGGTACCACAATTGGAATCTTCCCATAGGTGAAGGGAAGCATAATACTGCCGGGTCCGCCATGGCTAATTACAATCGAAGCATTTTTCGAATATTCCTTCATCTCTTCACCTGTCAGCATATCTTTACACTCACAAAATTTTGGCTTGAATTTAGTATACCCTGTCTGAATAAATACATCTTCTTTCACACTCTCATTCCTTTTTAACAAATCCATCTGGCGAACAAGCCGCTCAAATCCCTGTTCATGAGTACCGACTGTAACAAATATCATTATATGATTCCCCCTAAATTAATTCCTTTCCTATACATACTTTTCTGCTCCTCCCATTGAAGAACAAAACAATCTGTTACCGGATATACCAGTTTTCCTGTTACTGTCGGTAATTCAATTCGATCGTAAACCTCAATATAGACTGTTTTTGCCCTCCATAGTTTTCCCAAGTAAAAAAAAGGTACGGCTGGCCCTGCGCCTGAGGAAATAATTAAATCCGGCTTTTCTTTTTTTAAGATTCTCAATGCCAGAAATGTATTTTTAATCAAGTTCTTTATATTTCGATTTGTCGGAAAATAGCACCAATAGCACTTTTCATTTTCTAAAAGCGATTTGGAGTCCACCTTATCAAAAGTAACCCAAAAGTGTTCATGCTTTTTCCAAAATTCTTTCAAAAGATATAGATGGGTCAAATGCCCGCCACTAGAACCTACAAGGCATATTTTTATATTTTTACTCATTTATTTCTAGTTCCTTTCTCTATATAAGGAATCATACCAAGTACTTTTCCTTCGCTTAAAGAGACACACTGTTCTATCGTCTTTATCCTGCCTGATAACAATTCACTGACAACGATAAAAGCAACAGATAGTATAAGTCCGGACAATCCAAACAATAGTCTTCTTAACATTAACTTTTTAGCACCATTGTAGGAAAGAAAGTAATGTTCCGCTTCATCAAGTAACTGAATCGATTCTCCGCCTGTTATACCATTCATCTCAATTACAAAAGCCTGTGCTACTGCATTTGCTACCTTCTTGGCCAAAACCGGCTCTGTTGAATTGGCATAAATATTCATAATATAAGAATTACTATTAAAATCAGCAGATATCATCGCCTGTATTTCATCCCCGGTAAGTCCTGCGGCATCTAATATGGAGGCAGCTCTCTGACAGACTTTTTTACTTGAAACAATATCAGCATAATCGATCATTGCATTCGTACCTGCTAAGGACTGCTGGTAAGAACCATAGGTTGCACTATAAACCGTGGTTCTGGCACTATAAACATTCCTCACCGGTTGATTTAAGGTAACAAACACACCTATTAAAAAACAAAATATTGATATCACTAATATTAGAACTCTTTTTCCCCATGCGGTTTTTAAGGCATGTAAAAGATCTACGAAACGCAATTCACCATACACGATGTTTCCCCCACTTTACTATAACCTTCGGTCTCTTCGGATTAATACTAGAATGACTGCAAAAAGTACAACAATACAACTGCCAAGAAAATATGGCAGGCTATGATTCCAGTTACTCTTAGTTTCTTTCACCTGCATAACTTCCACTTCTCCCTGGGCAATCTTTTGCTGTACCTTAACCTCCAGCAACTGACTTGGAATTTCGTAAACATCACCCTCAGAATCTGTGTATTCAAAACTGACCTCTAATTTATGAGCACCTGTTTCTTCAAATTCAATATACTGCTCATGATATTTTTTTTCCCCGGCAGTAAGGCTGCCCAGATATACCTCCTGCTCTTTCTTAAGACTGCTCCCTGATATCTTCATTATGATATTAGTCAAAAGTTCTTTTCCAATATTACCATAAGTAAAATCTACCCTTGTCTTAGAACCAAGAGATACTGTGTCAGGAATTGATATTCCCCGTACCTCAAGTTGATTTGACAATTTTACCGGCAAATGTATCGATATGGAATTTTGATTATTTCCAGAAAGGGAATCTACAAAGGATATTTCAAATATCAGCTTTAAACTGGATATGTTAATTTTACTTGAAACATCCAATTGAAGGCTCATATTCTTCTCTTCTTGCGGCTTTAGTTCATCTATGTAGTATTGATTTGACTCCCCAAAAACCGGATAGACATATTCTTCTGCATTGGTATAGGTAATCAACACACTCGCAACGCTATACACAGAACTCATGTTTTTTATTTTATAATTTAATGTAACGGGAGTTCCGGGGATAACAGTCTCATTATCCATCCCAAACGATGTAATAATTACCCTGGGCTTGTCCTCAGGGGGTGCTGCAATGCAGGTTACATTTGGTAGGTAGAATAAAATTGCAAGAAGAAATCCGAAAGCAGATAATAACTTTATTCTTTTGATTTTCACATCTTCACTCCAATCCTGCTCCTCTTTTCTAAGCATCCGTAAGCATCAGCGTGGGCACTTTCTCCTCTTCAAATTCGTGATATAGCGGCGGATCATCTTCGGCTGCTTATAGTAATCATAGTCCCTTAACTGACCCTTTAAATCAGAAAGACTTATTTTATTCACAACCAAGCCATAATATCTGCCCTGATATTTTTCCGCCTGCTCTTTGGCATATTGAAATTCCTTCTGTGTTGTCTCATCCAAGGAAGCAATCAAAATGATTCCATCAACAGCATCAAAAAAAAGCGTTGACTCAGGTGAAATCGGAAGAGAAGGGAAATCAAAAAAAACGATATCATATGCCGCTTTTATCTCTATAAGGAATTCTTCCATTCGACTGCTTCGAAATAGACGTATCGGATTTTGTTTCTTCCCTCCAATAGATATGTACGTTAAATTTGCTATATTGGTGGTACAAATTATCTCCTTAAGTTCCATATGGTCAAGCAAATAATTTGATAATCCTTTCTCTATTTCATTACCTAATCTTTTATATTTACTATCTTTCCTTACATCACTATCGACTAATAAGGTCCGGTATCCTGCCTCTGAAAATGCTATTGCCATATGAATGGAGCACATGGTAGTACCACAGCCGGTGCTGCAGCCAGCCAAAAGAAACAATTGATCTCCGGTCTTTATCCTTCTGCTTTCTATGGATGCTAAAATTCTCTCTATGGAATCTCCTAAAATCCAATCCGTTTGTTTGTAAAGTTCGATTCGATTATTCATGTGTATACCCCTATCCTTAAACTAGCGATAATAATGCTTTCGCAATGTCCTAGCTTATAATTCCTGCCTTTTTCATCAAAGAGATGCGGTATTCCGCCTTTGAAATTTTTTTAAGTAACCCATATTTGGACCTGTTTTTCTTCTTTTTTTGATGAAAACTACATCCTCTGGCAATCCATGCAATTGGTAAAAGCATTGGATTTTTTCTTGCATATTCAAACTCCTTGGATAAATAAGCTTTCGGTGGAAAAAGCATTTTAATAATCCTTAAAAACTTCTTATTTCTTCCTTCTGTCGGATTGCAAAAATAAGGAGCAATGATATTTAGAGCCTCCCAATCTTTATTATCCATGTCATCCATTGAACCTATGCTAATGAAGTCCGTTAACAGCGTTTCTTCTTCCTCCGATGAAATCGATACATTTTTCGGAAGACACCTTGGATTCATATGAAATCTCAGAATACAGATAGAAAATACTTTCATACAAAACTTTTCATAATCAACCGCCCTTAACTGCTGCCAGAACTGTTTAAAATCAATATCGGAGAAGTATTGATTTACATACAAAGTAATATCAACCAAATACCTTATTCCAATTCCCTCAAGGCAAAAATGCTTTATCATATGGTAAATCTGATAAATCAGATGTTCTGTATATCCTAGCGTAGTTACCTGATAGTCACCTATTTCAAGCTTTATTAAGGTATCGGCTCTCGTAAGATGTAAACGTTCTAATTGTTCTATCTTAAACCCGGTAAACCCTTCCCATAGACTTGTATGCAGTTCAATCATATGACAGTCACCAAGTATAAACTCATCTACGTTATCCTTTTGTCTCCTGTATTGATAGCCAAGCAAAAGCAGAAGATCCATCACCTCTTCCCTTATCTCCCTGCGGACTAAGAAATCCGTATCGGAGGAGAATCGATATTCTGAATGCGGGTACAGACGGCCAAGTGTAATCCCTTTCATTATAATCAGCTCTAAATTTTCCTCTTTTGCACTTTTACATACTCTTTCCAGCGCTTTTTCTAAGCGAAGCTGGCGTATCGCTTTGATTAAAATCCCCTGCTTCCAAACATCCATGAAAGAATCCGGCGGCCTTGCCTCCTTTCCTAAACTGGAGACATAGGGATAAGCTACTCCGTCCAGGCCGTTTTTACAGAGCAGTTTATATACTAATTCCCAAGAAAAATCCGTATTCTGTTCTTCCTCCGGCAGCAGCTTAACATGCTCTTTCGTTATTGTATTTTGAATTATTCTTAAAACAACAAGGTATTCCTTCTGCATCACTTTAAAACTATCCCCCAAATCAATATGCTCTTCTTTTCTTTATACAAAACAACACTCAGCATGCATCCTTTGGGATAAATAGCTTTATGATTGTTTTTAACATGATTCGAATATCGGTAATGACACTCCATTGATCAATATATTCCGTATCCAATGCCACAATATCTTTAAAATCCGTAATTGTACTTCTGCCGCTTACCTGCCACATCCCTGTAATCCCCGGCTTAATACTCATTCTCCTCCAATGATTTCTTTCATAATGCTTTACTTCATCAATCGTAGGCGGCCTTGTCCCAACTAAGCTCATATCTCCCTTTAGGACATTAAAAAATTGAGGCAGTTCATCCAAACTAGTTTTACGAATGAACTTTCCTACTTTAGTAATGCGGGGATCATCATGCATCTTAAACATGAACTTTCCCTTCATCTCATTTTTCTCCATCAGTTCTCTCTTTTTTCCCTCTGCATCGATGCACATACTGCGAAACTTATACATCTCAAACTTTCTTCCATTCAGACCGACTCTTATTTGCTTGAAGAGAACCGGCCCCTTTGAGTCAAGTTTAATCGCTATTGCGGTGAGGAGCATAAGCGGTGAAGATAAGATAATTCCGCAGATACTCCCTATTACATCAATCATTCTCTTTAAAAGCTTTGACGAACCGTTTAGGGATACCCTGTGATACGTTAACACCGGATAAGTACCCACGCAACTTACATAGCTTTGTGCAGATTTATTTTGATAGGTATCTAAAATAATACGAATCGTTACACCGATGTCATTGCATAAGTTAATACAATGCTGAATATTAAAATTCTCATAATTTCGATTCATGATATAAACCTGATCAATTCCCATATAATGAATTACTTTTTCAAGATTTTCCACATCACTTAAGTATCTTTCATCCATATCATCTGGATAGATACTTACATATCCCATGATTTTCATTAAAAAATTAGATTTTCCCAGATACCGTTCAAAGGTTTCATAGTCTTCAATCACACCTACGAATAGTGTTCTTGGTCCTGATATCCCCATTTTCCGAACTAAAAATCTGGCAAAAAAAGTACTAAAAATCATTGAAAAATAGAAAACCGCAAGAAACGTAGTATAGAAAAAAATATTTACATTAGCTCGTCCCACATAAAATAGCAGGGAGGTAGTCACTCCTGTGGTAATTAAAAAAGATTTTGTTATAAATCTTATGATACGGTCTACATAAAAAAAGGTAGTTACATTGTACATGCGTGATTCTTTGTTTGCTAAGATAAACACTGATAAAAGCATAATACACGTAACAATATAGGAGTTGCTGATCAAGAAACCTTTCTTTAAATAATAGATGACAGAGGCAGCCAATACGGCAGCACAACCAAATAGGATATCCACAATGATGTGCAGTATATTCGTACTTGCGCCCTTATTAAAAGTCCCCATAGACATTCACCTGCTTAATTCACATAATATCTCTAAATAAAACATATATCTTTATCCGGATTCATATATATACTATAAGAGTATAAAAAGTATAACATTTCCAATTTTGCTTGTAAATACAAATTGTTTCTATTATACATTAAATATATCTTGTATTTCGACAATTTAGAATATATATTTGTATTTAATTATCTTAGCTAACATTATAAGTATAGTTCATGACAAATTATATCGAAAAATATATTTAAGAACTCCCCTGCGATGGTTTATTAAAATAGGTATCTTGCCTTTGACAAGGAGGATACATTAGCCTTACCAAGCCTCCAGAGTGAGTGCGTGTCCCACGGAGGTTTTTAATTGCAGAAATTAAAAAAGCTGAAGAATCGGAGTAAAATTCCGTTTCTTCAGCTTTTTAATACAACATAATTTCAGTTTATATTATACTCTAAATCAATCTATGCTTTTTCTTATATCTTAATATTTTTATATCGGAATATTCTTATCCCGTTTACATAACTAAAATTATAATGCAGATTAACATTATCCTACTCTGCTTTTCCAACAGAACCGAATAATTGCATCTTCTCTTTCACCGTTGCCTTAATTGCATCCACCCCAGGAGCTAATAATTTACGTGGATCAAATCCCTTTCCTTCTAAATCCTTACCAGCTTCGATATACTTACGGGTTGCCTCTGCAAAGCTTAGCTGGCATTCCGTATTTACATTAATCTTAGCAACACCAAGAGAAATAGCTTTCTTTATCATATCTTCCGGTATACCGGTACCACCGTGAAGAACTAATGGCATGTCCCCTGTTAACTTCTGGATTTCATCTAAAGTATCAAAGCTAAGACCAGCCCAGTTCTCCGGATACTTTCCGTGAATATTGCCGATACCTGCCGCTAACATAGTAACTCCAAGATCGGAAATCAGCTTGCATTCTTCTGGATCTGCACATTCACCTGCGCCTACTACTCCATCTTCTTCGCCACCGATGGAACCAACCTCAGCTTCCAGGGACATCTTCTTTTCAGCACAAATCTTTACTAACTCTTTTGTTTTCTCAATGTTTTCTTCAATTGGATAGTGTGACCCATCAAACATAATTGATGAAAAGCCTGCTTCGATACATTTTAAACAACCCTCAAAAGTACCATGATCTAAGTGCAGGGCTACCGGTACTGTAATTTTTAACTCATCTATCATAGCCGATACCATTGCGGAAACAGTTTTGTAACCTGTCATATATTTACCTGCACCTTCAGATACACCTAAAATTACTGGAGACTTAAGTTCTTGTGCAGTTGATAAAATAGCCTTTGTCCATTCAAGATTATTAATATTGAATTGTCCTACTGCATATTTACCTGCTTTTGCTTTTGTAAGCATATCTTTTGCTGATACTAACATATCTTATCCTCCTTTAATTCGTTAAATATTTCACAACTAGTAATTCTATCTGCCAACATAGTTCTCATAACCCTTAGCTATTATACCCGATATTGCTTAAAAAGGAAACCTTAATTTTTAGATTAAGGTTTCCTGGTAGTCAAGACAGGCGTCTTCTCTGTTTCATACGGATAGTTTTTAAAAATTCATGCGTGCTTTCAATAGAGTACTCTTTTAAGAAGTCTTCGAAATCCTCAGTTAACTCAAAGTCTTCCCGCTGCATATATTCCCACACTCTAAAATCAAACTCGTCTTCCTCAAAGGAACGATCATATCCCTCCATATATTCATAGATATCCATAGCTGCCTCCATTCCTGCGCTAACTTTGCGCATTTAAAAATTGTATTTTACTTTCAATTTATAGTGCATTAAATTTAATATAAAAAATTCCCTACTTTGATTTTCTCCTTATTTCTGTGCAACATTCCTCTCATCTGAAATTTGCGTTAAAATTTGGCGGACACAAATATCTGCGGGAATCTCAGAAGAACGAAAATCAAATTCCAATGGACTTCATCTTTATTCTTCTTGCGTGAATTTTTAGAATCCCTTAGGTGAGGTCTTTGGCACCTTAGAGATTCTTTCCACATTTCACGCTCTACTCATATATCGTTTAATAATACATGGATAACCTACCATAATCCATAATACCAAAATAAAATACTTAACACCTTTTCCTGCAATAGAAGTACCGAGAACAATACCTAAGCCTTCTTTTAGCGATACCGTCATCCCAAGTCCAAGCAGCAGCTTTACTACTTGCATTCGGTTACTGCATGCACGTTCATCAAACCTTAGATATGTACTTTCTACATACCAGCCTATGGCCAGACTGACACCCGCGGCAGCGGCACTGCAGCTATCAGCAGCATAAGCCAGTTCTATTGTACCATTCGTATACAAGGTTACGCAATACGCTAATAATGCGATTGAGAATATCCCTATCCCCAGCATAAAGTATACCTTCTTGTCCTTCGTAAGCTCAAAAGTTGAGAAATAATGCACGAGTAAAACAGTCAAAAAAGTAATCCCAAAAGAAGTTAATACATCCGCAGGAGTATGTACTCCAAGATACATTCTGGATAAGCCCACCATAATTATCACAAGAAAGAGTATTATTTTTAAATTTTTTTTCTTAGCAGCGAACGCCATAGTTCCATACAAGGCGGTTGCTGCTTGTGTGTGCCCGCTTGGGAAGGAGTAGCCAGTCGCAGCTTTAATCGCTTCCTCCACCGGTTTAAATAAAGGATCTCTTACCCATGGACGCGGAATACGAAAAGTTATCTTTAATCCCTGAACCAAAAGCCCGGAAAGAAAGAATCCAAAACTTATTCGATAAGCTAATTTTTTATTATAGCACCAGTAAAAAAAACATAAAATGGCTAATACTATGACCTCTTGCCCCAGTAAAGTAAAGAAACGAAATATTCCGCTTAGTAATGGGTTTCTTATGCTCTCTAACTGATATAAAAATTCCATACTTCTCCTCCGTTCTGTCTCACTTCTCACACCATCCCTTTACCATCCAACTATCTAAATGCTATTGTATTCCCAAGGCTATCTTTCGTCAAGGGTATACCGCACTTATTCTACAGGCAAAAAACCATTGAAAACAATAATAGCATTGTCCTCAATGGTTTTTCCTTTAAGTTTATGGAATTTTTAAAGTCCTTATAAACTCCTATTATTTATCGTCTTCAGAAAACTTAAGATCATCAAAATTCTCAGCGGAAAGGTCACTTTCTTCATCCTCAAAATATTCGTCCTCAGAGAAGCTTACTTCTTCATCCGAATTGAAATCTTCATTCTCATAGAAATTTTGTTTAAAGTCATTACCGGAAAAATTTCCTTCGTAATTTCCATTGTCAAACTCATCTTCAGAGAAGGTAATTTCCTGATTCTGATCGGTATCTAACTTAACATTGCGATAATGCTTCATACCGGTACCGGCTGGAATCAGCTTACCGATAATAACATTTTCCTTAAGACCGATCAATGGGTCTATTTTACCCTTAATCGCTGCTTCGGTAAGAACCTTTGTTGTTTCCTGGAAGGATGCTGCGGAAAGGAAAGAGTTTGTTGCAAGAGAAGCTTTTGTAATACCAAGCATTACCTGCTTGCCTTCTGCCTGCTCTAGCCCTTGTGCTGCCAAGCTTTCATTCACATCGTTAAACTCTAAGATATCTACCATAGCTCCTGGTAAGAACTCTGCATCACCATTGTTCTCAACACGAACCTTCTTTAACATTTGGCGAACAATCACTTCGATATGCTTATCGTTGATTTCTACACCCTGTAAACGGTAAACTCTTTGTACTTCCTGAATCATGTAATCCTGTACTGCACGGACACCCTTAATCTTTAGAATATCGTGTGGATTTACAGAACCTTCTGTTAACTCATCACCAGCTTCAATTACCTGATTATCCATAACCTTAATTCTGGAACCATAAGGTATTAAATATGCTTTCGATTCTAAAGAATCATTACTTGTTCTAGTAACAATAACTTCACGCTTCTTCTTGGTATCCTTGATTGTAACAGTACCACCAAATTCTGCAATAATTGCAAGTCCCTTTGGCTTTCTTGCCTCGAAAAGTTCTTCGACACGAGGAAGACCTTGAGTAATATCGTCACCTGCTACACCACCGGTATGGAAAGTACGCATTGTAAGCTGTGTACCAGGCTCACCGATGGACTGAGCAGCAATAATACCAACTGCCTCTCCTACCTGTACAGCCTCTCCGGTTGCCATATTTGCACCGTAACACTTCGCACAAACACCAATGTGTGACTTACAAGAAAGAACGGTACGAATCTTAATCGTTGCATTTGGATCTTCGAATGCCTTGCTTGCTACAATACGGGCCGCACGCTTTGGTGTGATGATGTGATTCTTCTTCACAATTAACTCACCGTTGTCATCGTAGATAGTTTCACATACGTAACGACCTATAATTCTGTCTTCTAAACCTTCAATTACTTCTTTCCCATCCATGAAGGCTTTGATTTCCATGCCTGGAACTTCATCACTACCTTCACAACAGTCCACCTCACGGATAATTAAATCCTGAGATACGTCTACCAGACGACGAGTTAAATAACCAGAGTCGGCAGTACGAAGAGCAGTATCGGAAAGACCTTTACGGGCACCATGTGCCGAAATAAAGTACTCCAGTACATCAAGACCTTCACGGAAATTTGCCTTGATAGGTAACTCAATTGTCTTACCTGAGGTATCTGCCATAAGACCACGCATACCGGCTAACTGTTTAATCTGCTTATCGGAACCACGGGCACCGGAATCTGCCATCATGTAGATGTTATTGTATTTATCAAGTCCGGAAAGAAGTTCCTTTGTAATCTCATCATCAGCTTCTTTCCAAGTTTCAATCACTGCCTTATAACGCTCTTCCTCAGTCATCAAACCACGACGATGATTCTTAGCAATGTCTTCTACCTGCTTTTCTGCACGTTCGATAATCGTTTTCTTTGCTTCTGGTACGGTCATATCAGAAATGGATACCGTCATCGCTGCACGAGTAGAGTATTTATAACCTAAAGACTTAATCGCATCCAGAGTTTCGGCAGTTTGAGTTGCACCATGAGTATTGATACATTTCTCAAGAATCTTCTTTAACTGCTTCTTGCCAACATGGAAATCTATTTCAAGTGCAAGGAAATTCTCCGGTTTACTGCGATCTATAAAACCGAGATCCTGCTTTATAATTTCATTGAAAATGAAACGTCCCACTGTGGATTCTATAATTCTCGATTCCTCCACACCTTCTGCGTTAAGGCAAGTTCTACGAACTTTAATCATAGCATGAAGTGAAATTGCACCATTTTCATAAGCAAGAATTGCTTCATTTACACTCTTAAAATACTTGCCTTCTCCATGGTCACCTGGTTTTTGAAGTGTTAAGTAGTAGATACCAAGCACCATATCCTGAGATGGAACCGCAACAGGACCACCATCTGATGGCTTTAACAAGTTGTTAGGTGATAACAGGAGGAAACGGCACTCTGCCTGAGCTTCTACACTAAGCGGAAGATGCACTGCCATCTGGTCACCGTCGAAGTCGGCATTGAACGCTGTACATACAAGTGGATGTAACTTAATTGCCTTACCTTCTACGAGTACCGGCTCGAATGCCTGAATACCAAGTCTATGAAGCGTAGGTGCACGGTTTAACATTACCGGATGCTCTCTAATTACCTCTTCTAAGATATCCCATACCTCAGGCTGTAGCCTTTCTACCATTTTCTTTGCAGATTTAATATTATGAGCAGTTCCTTTTGCCACTAACTCTTTCATAACAAATGGCTTAAATAATTCAATTGCCATCTCTTTTGGAAGACCGCACTGGTATAACTTTAGTTCAGGTCCTACCACGATAACGGAACGGCCGGAATAGTCAACACGTTTACCAAGTAAGTTCTGACGGAAACGTCCTTGCTTACCCTTTAACATATCGGATAAGGACTTTAATGGTCTGTTCCCAGGACCGGTCACCGGACGCCCTCTTCTACCATTGTCAATCAAAGCGTCAACCGCTTCCTGTAACATTCTCTTCTCGTTACGAACGATAATATCAGGTGCACCAAGCTCAAGAAGTCTCTTAAGACGGTTGTTACGATTGATAATTCTACGATAAAGGTCATTCATATCGGAAGTAGCAAAACGTCCGCCATCTAACTGTACCATTGGACGCAAATCCGGCGGAATAACCGGAACCACTGTCATAATCATCCACTCAGGCTTATTCCCCGACTCACGGAACGCTTCAACAACCTCAAGCCTCTTAATAATACGAGCCCTTTTTTGTCCTGTAGACTCTTTTAAGCCCCTTTTAAGGTCTTTCGCTTCCTTTTCTAAGTCAATAGCCTCCAAGAGTTCCATAATTGCTTCAGCGCCCATTCCTACACGGAATCTATCGCCATATTTATCGTATGCTTCTCTGAATTCTTTCTCATTTAACACCTGTTTATACTGTAAATCAGTACTTCCTTTATCAAGTACAATGTAGGATGCAAAATATAATACTTTCTCAAGAGTTCTTGGAGAAAGGTCTAAGATAAGACCCATCCTGCTTGGGATACCCTTGAAGTACCAGATATGAGACACCGGAGCAGCAAGTTCAATATGACCCATTCTCTCACGACGAACACTTGCCTTTGTTACTTCAACTCCACAGCGGTCACATACTACACCCTTATAGCGAATTTTCTTGTATTTACCACAGTGACATTCCCAGTCTTTGTTTGGTCCAAAAATCTTTTCGCAGAATAAACCGTCTTTTTCCGGCTTGAGCGTTCTGTAATTGATTGTTTCCGGCTTTCTAACTTCACCTCGGGACCACTCTCTGATCTTCTCCGGTGAAGCCAAGCCTATCTTAATCGCGTCATAGGTGATATCCTTGACACTTTCATTTATCATCTCTGTTGGCATTGTCTGGCTCTCCCTTCAGTATTATTCTCCGAAATCATCCGATTCACTAAACTCCACTCCGCTGTCTTCTTCCTCGAAACTTTCGAATGTGTCGCTTTCCTCATCCGGATTTACTTCACTGTATCCAGCTTCTTCAAAGCCCTCATCGTATCTGAAGTTATCTTCCTCAATATATTGTGTAAACTCTGTATCACCATAATCGATATTTTCTGTCATCTTTACTTCATCACCGTTCTCATCAAGAACCGTAACATCAAGTGCAAGTGACTGAAGTTCCTTAAGAAGTACCTTAAAGGATTCCGGAATACCAGGTTCTGATATATTATCACCCTTAATGATTGCTTCGTAGGTTTTAACACGTCCTGTAACATCATCGGACTTCACAGTTAAAATTTCCTGTAAAATATGAGCTGCACCATATGCCTCAAGTGCCCAAACCTCCATCTCACCGAATCTCTGTCCACCGAACTGAGCTTTACCACCAAGAGGCTGCTGCGTTACTAAGGAGTAAGGACCGGTAGAACGAGCATGGATCTTATCATCTACTAAGTGGTGAAGCTTTAAGTAGTGCATGAATCCAACGGTTACCGCACTGTCAAAGTATTCACCGGTTCTGCCGTCACGGAGACGAACCTTACCATCACGGTTAATCGGAACACCTTCCCACTCTTTTCTATAGTCTTGATTTGTTATAAGATAATCCATAACCTCCGGATCTAAGATATCTTTGTATTTTGCTTGGAACTCATCTAAGGATGTATTTACATAGTCATTTGCAAGTTCTAAAGTATCCATAATATCGTACTCATTTGCACCATCAAATACCGGTGTGGAAACATTAAACCCGAGTACTCTGGAAGCAAGACTTAAGTGAATCTCTAATACCTGACCGATGTTCATACGAGAAGGTACGCCCAGAGGGTTTAATACAATATCAAGTGGTCTGCCATTCGGTAAGAATGGCATATCTTCTGCAGGTAATACACGGGAAACAACACCCTTATTACCATGACGCCCCGCCATCTTATCACCAACTTGAATCTTTCTCTTTTGAGCGATATAGACACGTACAGTCTGGTTAACACCTGGGGATAATTCATCGCCGTTTTCTCTTGTGAATACTTTGGCATCCACAATAATACCGTACTCACCGTGAGGAACACGAAGGGAAGTATCACGAACTTCTCTTGCTTTCTCACCAAAGATCGCACGAAGAAGTCTCTCTTCTGCAGTAAGTTCAGTCTCACCCTTTGGTGTAACCTTACCAACTAAGATATCTCCGGCCCGAACTTCCGCACCAATACGGATAATCCCTCTTTCATCAAGATCCTTAAGGGCATCGTCACCAACACCTGGAACATCTCTTGTGATCTCTTCCGGTCCAAGTTTTGTATCCCGAGCTTCTGCTTCATATTCTTCAATATGAACAGAGGTATAAACATCTTCCTGAACAAGTCTTTCACTTAATAATACCGCATCCTCGTAGTTATAACCTTCCCAGGTCATAAATCCGATTAATGGGCTTTTACCGAGTGCTAATTCACCTTTTGCCGTAGATGGACCATCGGCAATAACTTCACCGGCTTCTACCTTATCACCCTTAACCACAATAGGTCTTTGGTTGATACAAGTACCCTGGTTACTTCTTGCAAACTTCACAAGACGGTAACTGGACTTTGTTCCATCCTCGTTTTTTATTACAACTTCACGGGAGGTTGACTTCTCAACAGTACCCGCTTTCTTTGATACCACACAAACACCGGAGTCTACCGCTGTTTTTAATTCCATACCGGTTCCAACCACAGGTGCCTCCGTAAACAGCAATGGCACCGCCTGACGCTGCATGTTAGAGCCCATGAGCGCACGGTTTGCATCGTCGTTTTGAAGGAAAGGAATCATCGCTGTAGCAACAGAAAATACCATTTTAGGAGAAACGTCCATCAAATCCACTTTTCTCTTCTGATAGGAAGAGGTTTCCTCTCTGTAACGGCCAGATACACTCTGATTTACAAAATATCCGGTGGAATCCAATGGCTCATTTGCCTGTGCAACAACATATTTATCTTCTTCGTCTGCTGTTAAATAAACAACTTCATCGGTTACACGTGGATTCTCAGGAACAGTCTTATCCACCTTACGATAAGGTGCCTCAATAAATCCATATTGATTAATTCTAGCGTAGGATGCTAAAGAGTTAATAAGACCAATGTTAGGACCTTCCGGTGTCTCAATCGGACACATTCTGCCATAATGAGAATAGTGAACGTCACGAACCTCGAAGCCGGCACGATCACGGCTAAGACCACCGGGACCAAGGGCAGAAAGACGTCTCTTATGAGTAAGCTCACCAAGTGGATTATTCTGATCCATAAACTGAGACAACTGAGAACTTCCGAAAAATTCCTTCACTGCTGCTGTTACCGGTTTAATATTAATTAAAGATTGCGGACTAATTCCTTCTAAATCCTGAGTTGTCATCCTTTCACGAACAACACGCTCCATTCTGGAAAGACCGATTCTGTACTGGTTTTGTAATAACTCACCTACCGCACGAATACGACGGTTTCCTAAATGGTCAATATCGTCTTCATTGCCGATTCCATACTCTAGATGCATATTGTAATTAATAGATGCAAAGATATCATCTTTTGTAATATGCTTCGGAATCAAATCAGTAATATGTTTTGCAACAGCATCTTTAATTTCCTCCAGGCTGCCGCAGGAATCTAAAATCATACGAAGAGCCGGATAATAAACCTCCTCCGTGATTCCTAATTCCTCTTTGTCACAATCAAGGCCAACATATTCTTCAAAATCAACCATCATATTGGAAAGAACAACGACATTACGTTCCTCTGCCTGAACTAAGATAGACTTTACTGCTCTATTCTGAATACGAATTGCAAGGGCTTCCGTAATCATTGTACCGGATTCCGCCAAAATTTCACCTGTCTCCGTATCAACAACATCCTCCGCTAAAGGGAAACCTACAACACGATTTTTGAAAGCTAACTTCTTATTAAACTTAAAACGTCCAACCTTGGCAAGATCATATCTTCTGGGATCGAAGAACATACTATTAATTAAAGACTCAGCACTTTCCACGGAAAGTGGTTCGCCTGGACGAAGTTTTTTGTATAATTCAAGAAGACCATCCTGATAATTATCCGATGGGTCTTTGCTAAAGCTTGCTAAGATCTTTGGTTCTTCCCCAAACATCTCTACAATTTCAGCATTGGAACCGATACCCATAGCACGAATTAATACAGTAATCGGAACCTTTCTATTTCTATCTACACGAACATAAAATACATCGTTGGAATCGGTCTCATACTCTAACCAAGCACCTCTGTTCGGAATTACGGTACAAGAGTGAAGAGTTTTACCAACTTTATCATGTTGAATTGCATAATAAATTCCAGGGGAACGCACTAACTGGCTAACGATAACACGTTCGGCACCATTGATAACAAAGGTACCTGTCTCAGTCATTAAAGGTAAGTCACCCATGAAGATGTCGTGTTCATTGATTTCTTCCGTCTCTTTGTTACGAAGTCTAACTTTTACTTTCAACGGAGCCGCATAGGTTGCATCTCTTTCCTTGCATTCTTCAATCGAATACTTAACATCATCCTCGCAGAGCTGAAAGCTTACAAACTCAAGGCTAAGATGATCGCTGTAATCTTCGATCGGCGAAATATCATCGAATACTTCATTTAGGCCTTCCTCTAAAAACCATTGATAGGAATCCTTCTGAACTTCAATGAGATTTGGCATTTCAAGTACTTCTTTTTGCTTTGAATAGCTCATTCTTACGCCTTTTCCAACCTTAATCGGACGTATTCTGTTTTTATCCATTGACGTTTTCACCCCTTGAAATTTTTCTAGTTTTTTTTATATAATCGAGTAATCGGAGATTTTTTATGTCGTTTCAGTCATATAGTCATATAGCAAAAACTGATGTACAGGAGCCAAATTAAAGTATGGTTCCAAATGGACTGAATCCAAAGATATCTTTTTGTCCTCTTACTCGTAGCCTCGCAAGCAAGGCAGTACACTTGTTTAACCCTGCATAAAACGTAAGAAAACCCACAAAATATTGAGTTTTCTTTTGTTTTCAAAAGCACATTTTGTGTTTTTTATGAATTGTGCAATAATTTTTCTTAAAAACACTTTGCATTTTGAACTTTATGTGTTATAATATATACAAATGGGCATATAAAACCACAATAGTGCACATTTCATATTATCACAGTATAGTCAAGCTGTCAATAGTAAATTGTACAGCTTTTTTATATTTTTCGTAAAATATCTATTAAGTCCGATATTTACATATTTCTCCTCCCGGCAAGGGGTATCCCCTAAGCTTTTCTTTCCCATGATAAAGACGTAACATAAGTTCCCTCGGAAGCACCATCCCATAGAAGACGAAAAAAACTAGTATTTTTTTGTATTATAACCATTTACTGGTTATCCATTCATTCCAGCTTTCATGTTAAGTATCCATGGACATATATTTCTTTCAATTATGTATTTAACTATGTCTTTTCACCCACACAAGGAATCTACCTGAGTTTAAAATAATACGATAAAAACAGGATGATATGCTGAACCTCCATTTTTAATAGGAGCCCAATCGTTCATCCTGTTTTGTTTTTCCATATCTTTCTTTTTACTTCACTTTATACTTCTCCCTGCGAAGCTTTATGCTTTTTATATACTTTTTATACTTCTTTCCATACTCGTTTATACTCTAACTTACTGCTGTTTTCCGTTATACTCCTTCTCTTTTGCTCCGCGCTCTTCGAATTACTTTTGCAACCTCAACCACCGGAATCATGGTAACCGCAAATAATATCGCAACTCCATATTCTTCTAACCTTATACTTGTGAAGCCAAAGGCATCCCGAAGGAATGGGACATAAATAACTGCTGTTGTTAAAACAAAGGATAATACAATTGCTCCGATAAGATAGATGTTTTGATAGGTCATCTTAAAAATCGATTTATCCCTGGAGCGTAAATTGTAGGAATGTATTACTTCCGCCAAAGACATGGTCAGGAAAGCCATTGTCATTCCATCACTGCTATTCGCTATTTCCCACTTTCCGCTTTCCATATAATGGCCAACAAAATAGGATAGCAATGTTATAATAGTAACATAACATCCCTGATAAATAACATCGAAGCCAAGACCTCCGGCAAAAATTCCTTCTTTGGCATCTCTCGGCTTTCTCTTCATGACATCTTTTTCGCCACGCTCCATTCCAAGCGCCAGAGCAGGAAAGCTATCGGTAATCAAATTAATCCAAAGCAGATGCACCGGCTTTAAAATTGTGAAGCCAAGGATGGTTGCCGCAAAGATTGCTAAAACTTCACTTAAATTCGAAGATAACAAAAACTGTATCGACTTTCGGATGTTATCATAAATTCGTCTTCCTTCTTCTACCGCAGCAACAATTGTCGCAAAATTATCATCAGCTAACACCATATCCGCAACGTTTTTAGTTACATCGGTACCGGTAATACCCATTCCGACACCTATGTCAGCACTCTTAATGGAGGGGGCGTCATTTACACCGTCCCCCGTCATTGCAACTACTTTTCCTTTTTCTTTCCAAGCCGTTACAATTCGTACCTTATGCTCCGGCTGAACACGAGCATAGACTGAATAGGTTTCAATTGCTTGAAAAAATGTCTCATCGTCCATTTCAGAAAGCATAGCACCTGTGATAGCTTCGGAAGAATCTTTTATAATACCAAGTTCCTTAGCAATAGCCACCGCAGTATCTCTATGATCACCGGTTATCATAATAGGACGAATTCCTGCTTCCTTACATTCTTTCACTGCGGCTAATACTTCAGAGCGGACGGGATCAATCATACCGGTCAATCCAAGAAACACAAGTTCTTTTTCTAATTCTTTTTCCTCAAAATCAGTTACCTTCTTCGGATGGAAACGAAAAGCTGCTGCGAGTACACGTAAGGCTTGATCTGCCATTTCTTTATTTATCTTTAATATTTCACCTTTAATCTCCTCGGTCATCTTAGTTACGCCTTCAGCAGATAAATAGTGGGTACAGCATTTTAGCACTTCATCAGGAGCGCCTTTGGTATACTGAATATACTCATTTTCCTTCTGATGAACGGTAGACATCATCTTGCGAACAGAGTCAAAGGGTGCCTCGCCAATTCTTGGCTGCTTCTTTTTCAATTCACCCTTTGGCAATTGATTTGTGTAGGCATAATTAACTAAGGCACATTCTGTCGGTTCTCCGGCAGCTTGGTTATTTTCATCCAATTCCGCATCACTGCATAAAGCCATTGCTGTTGCTAAAAATGTACGATTATTTGTGTACTCTTTCACCACAGTCATCTTATTTTGTGTAAGCGTCCCTGTTTTATCCGAGCAAATTATTTGTGTACTGCCAAGTGTTTCAACTGCTGTTAACTTTCGTATCACAGCATTCCTCTTTGACATATTGGTTACACCAATCGATAGTACTATCGTTACCACTGTAGCAAGTCCCTCCGGAATGGCTGCTACTGCCAAACTAACTGCTATCATAAAGGTATTAATCAGATTTTCTCCATTTAAGCTGCCGCTTCGAATAAGACTAAATGCGAAGATGAAGATACAAATACCAATTACAAGAAAACTTAAAATCTTACTTAACTGGGATAACTTAAGCTGAAGCGGTGTTTTTCCTTCTTTTGCATTTGCCAGCGCATCAGCAATTTTACCCATTTCAGTGCTCATTCCTGTCCCGGTAACCACTGCCCTTCCTCTTCCGTAGACAACAGTGCTTCCCATGTAAACCATATTCTTACGGTCTCCAAGAGAAATATCCTTGCCTCCGTCTAAGACTAAGGTTTGTTCTGTCTTATTTACCGGAACACTCTCACCGGTTAAGGCTGCTTCCTCAACCTTCATAGATGCATTTTCTATAATACGTGCATCTGCCGGTACCGCATCACCTGCTTCAAGAACTATAATATCACCTATAACTAACTCTTCACTTTTTACCGAAAGCTGTACCCCGGAACGGATTACTTTTGACATTGCGGCTGCCATTTCCTTTAATGCTTCGATTGCCTTTTCTGCTTTATTCTCCTGATAAACTCCTAAAATTGCATTAATGATAACAACTGCCATAATAATAATAACATCAGTGAATGACTCTCCCGAATATGCAGCCGTTATACCGGAGACAATTGCAGCAGCTATTAATATGATTGTCATTGGTTCTAATAATTGTTTTAAGAAATGAACGAACAATGATTCCTTTTTTGCTTCCTTTAAGACATTTTTCCCATTTTGTTTTAATCTATTTTCCGCTTCTTCCTTGGTAAGACCGGTGTCATTACCGGCAACCTCCTTCATAACCTCTTTGGTATCACTTAAATAGAAGTTCATGTGCCTTAGCTCCATTCTTTCATTTTCTTATATTAAAATCCCTATTTTTACCATATCATAGCAGAAAGATTCTGTAAACATATTTTACTCGCCTCAACTAGTAATTAAATTTTACTTCATTCTTGTATTGATGCCGCAGAATGTTTCAGGAAACTTGACTACAATATAATATTACAGATATCACTTAGAAATGTGACTTCATTACTGATGAAAAAAAGCTCCTTTGGCGAAAGATATCTCTCATAGCCAAAAAAGCTCTTCATCCTTGGAACACTACCCTTATCTATACTAATATTCCAAATAATCTGTTTTCTATTCTATTACATTCCGTCTAAAATTTATGATCGCAAACAATACCATGAATACAGTACTAAACAATAATACACCAATCGCTCCGTTTAATCCAATGGCATCTGCTACAAATCCAACAATTTGCGGTGCGATAATACCACCGAGTGCAGCAATCGCAAGCAGCATCGACATACCAGAGGGACTTCCTTTTATTATTGCTCCAGCATTCGCAATACAGGTTGGGTAGATTCCCGCAAAGAAGAATCCTAATAAAAGAATTGATAAAACAATGAGATTAACATTGGTGGTAGAAATCAACAACCCTAAAAATACTGTCGTTAATGCGCAGTTAATTAATATTAATGTCTTTTTTCTAACCTTGGAAGATAAGAATGCCGTCATCAGACGCCCTATCATTACTGCCAGCCATGTATAAGAAACCAAATTAGTTGCTAATTCATCACTCATAATTCCACTATCTTTAAAATAGGTGATAAACCAACCATTCACACAGTTTTCAAGACCCAGATAAAAAAACAAAATTAAACCGATCACATAAAAGTCCTTACTTTTAATATAAGAACGATTTGTATTTGCCTGCTCCTTCTTTACTCCTGTGCTCTTTCCCTCACCCCAAGGTATCGGTATAAAACATAAAAGAAGAATAGTCAGTGCAAATAAAGCAACAATCGTATATCCCAAGTGCCTCCAGGTTAACTGGCGGCTAATGTAGAGAGAGCTTAGGAAAGGAGCTAAGAAAGCACCAAACGCAAATGTCATATGCAAGATATTTAACATCGAACTTTTGCCTTCCGCACGCTCATTCACTACTGTGTTATTAAAAATACTAACAGAACCGCGGCCAATCCCAAGAAGCACAAAGCTTAAATATAAAACTGGTATCGGGGGTATCCCCATAATAACAATTAAACAAATTGGAATTAGCAGTGATAAAACGATAATCGTCCACTTCCTTCCAAACCTTGCAATAACCGGCGGGTTTACAAAGCTTGCAAGAAGATTACCAATCGCAAATGCGGATAATAACCCTCCGGCAATACTAAAGCTTAAATTTGCTTCCTTAATCAGATAAGGTAACATTGTTCCTACCATCAATACCATCATTCCATTTACAAAAAATGTATAGTAGCAGGTAAGAAAAACAAAAAAACGTTCCAATTTATTATTGTTCTTAACTCGATCAAACATAATATTCCTCCATAGCAATAGGCAATTGCAACACAGTTTTCTAATAAGACTTGCAGAGCATGCTTTCCTTATCATGAAAAAACACTCCGATCTGTTTGCTACTCATCGTAACCCACATGGAGTGCCACTTTGTATATGTGTTCTATAATGTCATATGATATCATAGAAAGAAGTTAAAAGCAAGTTAATAGATGTTATGATGACTGCCTTAAAATGTCATGAGGCAGTCAAAAAGAAGCCAAGTGATAAAATAAAACCTCTGAAACGTACTGCTTAAGCACATCTCAGAGGTTTGTAATTTGCTCAAATTACTTAAGAGTAACTTTTGCACCTTCTGCTTCAAGTTTAGCCTTGATATCTTCAGCTTCTTCTTTGGAAGCAGCTTCTTTAAGAACCTTAGGAGCACCATCAACAACATCCTTAGCTTCTTTTAAGCCTAAACCGGTTACTTCACGAACAACCTTGATAACCTTAACTTTATTTGCTCCAACGTCTGTTAACTCAACATCGAACTCTGTCTTCTCCTCAACTTCCGCTGCTGGGCCTGCTGCTGCTACAACAACACCTGCTGCTGCGCTTACACCGAATTCTTCTTCACAAGCTTTTACTAAATCATTTAACTCTAATACTGTCATGCTCTTAATAGCATCGATAAACTCTTGAGTTGTCATTATTAAATACCTCCATATAATTATTGGTTTTTTACGTTCTATTAACTCTATATCACAAGGGACGTAAAGTTATTAACTATTTTTATCTCCGATTCATGGAATGATAAAAATAGTATGCACTAAGCAACTTCTCCATTCTTCTCTGCAATCTGCTTAAGCACACGAGCGAAGTTTGTAATTGGAGACTGAAGACTTCCAAGTAACTTGGAAATAAGAACTTCTCTTGATGGGATAGTAGCAATCGTATGAATGCCCTTTGCATCGTAATAAGTTCCTTCTACTACACCAGCCTTTAATTCAAGCTTGTCTGCTGTCTTAGCAAACTCTGCTAAGATTCTAGCTGCGGATGTTGCATCCTCAGTACTAAAAGCTACTGCTGTAGGTCCTTCCAAATGTTTGTCTAACTGAGAGAAATCAGTACCCTCGAAAGCCATCTTAAGATATGTGTTCTTGTATACCTTGTATACAACACCAGCTTCTCTTAATTTCTTACGAAGTGCTGTATCCTGCTCTACAGTAAGTCCACGGTAATCTACGATAACCGCTGATTTAGCGTCTGCAGCATAAGCCTTGATTTCATCAATGATTGGTTTCTTTAATTCAACCTTTGCCATTCTAGTACACCTCCTTATAGATTCTGTATAGAAGACGGAATAAAAAAACTGCCTCCTGCGAAAACAGGAGACAGATTATTAGTCTAGCATATTAGCTTGATTAATCTATTCCTCGGTAGGCGGTCTCACCTTACGCCATTACGGCACCTACTGTCTTCGGCAGTTTTGTGAGAATTAAGCTTCTCACGAGCTTTTTGAGTATAACATAAATCTATTCGTGTGTCAATCATCAATTTTACTTCGTTCCATTTGTAATACTTGGGAGCTATCCCATCTTACAATAAGAACCGATAAATTATGCTAACTTTCCTGTATTGAGCTTGATTCCAGGACCCATTGTAGAAGCGATTGTTACACTTCTTAGATACTGACCCTTAGCTGCAGCAGGTTTAGCCTTGATAATTGCACCCATAAGCGCTTGGAAGTTGTCTGCGAGTTGTTCTTCGGTAAAGGAAGCTTTACCAACTGGCACGTGGATAATATTTGTCTTATCCAATCTATATTCGATTTTACCGGCTTTGATATCATTAACAGCCTTAGCAACATCCATAGTAACTGTTCCTGCCTTAGGGTTTGGCATTAAGCCCTTAGGTCCAAGGACACGACCAAGACGGCCAACTACACCCATCATATCTGGTGTTGCAACTACAACGTCAAATTCAAACCATCCGTCATTCTGGATTTTTGGAATTAACTCATCCCCGCCTACAAAGTCAGCGCCTGCTGCTAAAGCTTCATTTACTTTGTCGCCCTTCGCAAATACAAGAACTCTGACTGTCTTACCAGTTCCGTGTGGTAATACTACCGCACCACGAACTTGCTGGTCAGCGTGACGTCCGTCTACACCAAGTCTAATGTGTGCTTCGATCGTCTCATCGAATTTAGCTACTGCAGATTTTCTTACTAAACTGATTGCTTCCTCAACATCATATTGAACACTTCTGTCGATAAGCTTTACTGAATCAGTATATTTCTTTCCTCTTTTCATGATTTACCTCCTAGTGGTATTATCGGGATTGCCCTCCCACATCTATATAAACATCGTGTTAGTCTTCAACTACTGTGATACCCATACTTCTTGCAGTACCAGAGATCATGCTGATCGCTGTTTCAATGTTTGCTGCATTTAAATCTGGCATCTTTAATTCTGCGATCTTCTGAACTTCAGACTTTTTGATTGTAGCAACCTTTGTCTTATTTGGAACTGCAGAACCGGACTTTAAATTACAAGCCTTCTTAAGCAATACTGCTGCTGGAGGAGTCTTTGTAATGAAGCTAAAGCTTCTGTCCTGATATACAGTGATAACAACAGGAATGATCATACCTTCCTGATTTGCGGTTCTAGCATTGAATTCCTTTGTGAACTGCACAATGTTTACACCGTGCTGACCAAGTGCAGGACCAACAGGTGGTGCTGGTGTTGCCTTTGCAGCAGGAATCTGTAATTTAATATAACCTGTAACTTTCTTTGCCATGATAGCATACCTCCTAAAATTGTGGTTTTACCGGGAGTAATAGACTTATGTTCAGGATTTCCTGCTTTGCTACTTACCCTCCCACTGTCCGCACCATATGCGAACTTTGTTAACATTACCTTAAAGTTTTTTACTTTTCAACCTTTACATCCGTAAAACTGATCTCAACAGGTGTCTCTCGACCAAACATGTCAATGTTAATGGTAACGATTTGTTTATGCTCGTTAATCGCTTTAATCACACCCTGTGTATTTTCCCATACACCGGATACTACTGTTACGGTATCGCCTACCGCAAAATCAATTACCATTTCATCTTTCTTAATTCCCATGCTCTTCATTTCGAACTCAGTGAGTGGTACCGGTTTTGACCCCGGACCTACAAATCCAGTTACTCCTCTGGTATTGCGGACAACATACCATGTGTCATCATTCATAATCATGTTTAATAACACATAACCAGGGAACATTTTTTTCTGAACCTTTTTCTTAACACCGTTCTTCACTTCGATAACATCCTGCAAGGGAACCGAAACTTCCAGTATCTGATCTTGAAGCTTTCTGTTTTCGATTGTTTTCTCAATGTTGGCTTTTACCTTATTCTCGTACCCCGAATAGGTATGAACTACGTACCAATTAGCATCTGACATATCATCACCCTTATCCTAGTTAAAGTATTATACTGATACCAAATTTGATAATTTGGTCAACAGCCGCAATAACTATTGCTAAAATAGTGGATATGACAACAACAGCTACGGTTTGTTTCGCAAGTGATTCTTTGTCCGGCCAAATGATCTTCTTAAATTCTGACTTAAGACCCTTGAACCAGCTCTTTTTTGGAGCCTTTTCTAAAGTATTTGCAGTATCTCCCATAACTTCACTTTCCTTCCTTGTCAAAGGTTTGTCGTCTCATCGGATGAATAAAGCCATACATCCATCATTAGACATTATTACTTAGTTTCTTTGTGTAATGTGTGTGATTTGCAGAATTTACAAAACTTCTTGGTTTCCATTCTGTCAGGATGATTTTTCTTTTCCTTTGTAGTGTTGTAATTACGCTGTTTACATTCTGTACATGCCAATGTAATTTTTACTCGCACAACTTCCACCTCCGTTAATTTTCTGTGGTGAATAAAGCATCTTTGGATTTTGAATATGCCGATTCAAAAAACCTGCCCTATTCTTGCGTTAACATGTAACCGTCCCGGCAAAAAAGCCAGAACCGATACAGGTCTTCACTGTTTTTAGGCATAAAAAAAAGACCTCTTCCATAGCCAGTTTACTATATCATAATCTGAACTTCTCGTCAATAATCTTTTTTAGATTTTATAATATTGTCTTTGCTTTCCCAACAAAAAATCATTATTTCATATCTATTCTTACCATATTTTATAATTTATATCTTTATCATAACCTGATTTTACACTTCAGTCAAGTAAATAAGTCTTTTTCACTATGACAGAAGCTAAAATATTTCTGTCATAGTGAAGTATCATTCTCTCTTTTCCGGGTTATCGCTTCCCTTTATTTTCAACAAACTGCTTTGGGGTTACCCCAACTGTTTTTTTAAATACCCGGGAAAAATAGTTGGGATCTTTATACCCTACCATATAACATATTTCTTGAATATTTTTGTCCGAATAAATCAGCCACTCCTGCGCCTTTTTGATTCGGATATTCGTTAGGTAATCTACGTAGGTAACTCCCATCTTTTCTTTAAAGATACGGCTAAAATACTGAGGACTTATATTTAGAATTCCGGCTACCTCTTCTAATGTAATATCCTCATCGTAATGGGTATCGACATAGCGCAGAACCTTTCGAATTGCCGCAAAGGAATTTTCATTTTGATTATCCCTTACTGATTTTATTACATAATTTACGCTTCGAAAAGCCCAGGCATTAATTTCTCCCTCTGACAGTGAATCCAACTCCCTCAACAGCTCCATATAATTTGTATATTCAGACTCACCTCCACCATCCCTTCTCGCCTTATTCGATGCCATGACAATCAATTCGAGCAACTTATTTTTTTTATCTAATGTACTATAGGTAGAGAGCAAATCAAGCAGCGTAACTAAATTATTAAGGGCCTCTTTGTTCCCGTCCCGAATATTTAATAAGAACTTCTCCTCCATTTCCGTATAGAATTGTTTCTTCTCTTTCCGTTCCTCTGCCACATCTTGAACATGGGAGATACTTCCCATACGGTCATATCTTAAGCTTCGAAGTGCTTCTTCATACGAAATTACAAGCTTATCAATCGATTTTAAACTTCCAATCCCAACCTTAGCTTCAATTTGAAACATGTCACGAAAGACTTTACGTATGTACTCTCCATAGCGGATCTGTTCTACTTTCGTGGTATTACATTCAAGCCCGTATTTTTCCATAACAAAGATTACAATGCTTCGAGACATTTCCCTTCCAACAATACAGCGATAACCTGAAGTTACATTTTTCTTAATCAGCTTACTAAACCGCTCATATGATATTCTTTCTTTATAATTACCTTTTTCCAGCGAGACATAGATAACATATCCGCTGCCGCTTAAATTAAGCATATACTGATAGTTTTTCCATTCCCATTGAAAGTCTTCATTGTAAAGAACCGAATATACAAAGCTAAGTTCGATTAATTCCATAGCCTGTGCAGCTAAAATTTCACGGTCTGCCACTAACTGATATCTTCTTCTTTTACAAGTCTCACAAATCCCCTCAATCGCTTGGCGAAGCTTCTCTTTGGTAATTGGTTTGATAAGATAGGAATGAGCTCTGACTTCTATTGCTTTTTTCAGACTCGTAACTGACTCGTCCTCACCATATACTATAATACCAACTTCATTATCCAGTTTACGTATCTCAGAAGCTACAACAAATCCATCCATACTTTTTAGTTCTTTGGATATCAGAATGATGTCCGGGTGGTGTTCTGAAAAAACATGGCAAGCACTCTGGCAATCACTAGCCATACCAATGACTTCGATCCCTTTTATCAACTCCTGAACAACTCCAGTGATGCTTTTCATCTGATTTAAACTAATATCGACTAATAGTACTTTCATCGTTTTCCTCCTCACTTAGTAATATAGATTTCTAATATTTTTATTTTATACTAATTTTGATTATAAATCTTCTAAAAAATCGAGCAGAAAACCTGGATTGATATTTTTTTGCGAAGATATTCCAGAACAGTTTTTAATGAAAGATTAGCATTACATCATTTTGACATATAACTGCCACTAAAAAACCATAAATTTTGTCTAAAAATAAGATTGTAAATACAAATAAATATGATATTATTGAGTTGCTTTTGAAAGAGTATTTATTTCCAGCATATATTATAGATACACGTAACTAATCCAATTACATTCCATACATTCAAAGAGGGAGCTTTCTATGGCACATACTTGCAAAATCAAAAACTTTATACTAATTTCGCTGCTTCTTTGTTTTTGTTACATAGGAAATAAGGCCGGCCAAAAGGCTGATTGGTCTGATACAAACAAAGAAAAGAAAGATGTTATCTCTCTAGAAGGCGCAGATTCATCTTCCACCGAACTTGTTCTTCTTTGGGACAGCAAGGCCTCTAAGACAGAAAAGCAGAAGATTTTATCCATATATGATACATCACTCCATATCCTTGAAGAATTTGATAACTACATGCTTTGTGCAACAAACGCCTTGGATACAGATTCTCTTATCCATACACTCCGAGGCCATAAGGAAATAAATGCTGTCGATTATAATGGGGAGGTTGCAATACTTGCCACCGATGACCCGTACTATTCTTCTCAATGGCCTATTGAGAACAACGGCAGTTACTTACAACACAATCTAAACAGCCAAGTAATTCAGTCCAGTACAAACGACGTCGATTTAGAGCTTTCCGAAACTTGGGCTTATTATAATAAAGAAAATCACAAAACCCGTCAGGTAATCGTCGCTATTGTAGATACCGGCATTGACTATGAGCATCCGGATTTAAAGAATCAAATGTGGATCAATCCAAATGAAATACCAGGAGATGGAATCGATAACGATAACAATGGGTACGTGGACGATATCTACGGATGGGATTACTACAATAATGACAATACAATCTGTCATTATGATACTAAAACAATGGCCGCTAGTAAAGAGGATAATGATGACCATGGCACACATTGTGCAGGAATAATCGCAGCATCCGCAAACAATCAAATCGGTATCGCAGGGGTAGCCTCTAATATTGATGTTAAAATTATGGCTCTAAAAATTCACGGCGGAGCCGGTGGTAAGGGCACTATCGGGAATGCAATCAAAGCGATTAAATATGCTACCATGATGGGGGCCGATGTATGTAACTTAAGCTGGGGTTCCACCACTTATAATCAGGCCCTTGAACAAACAATCAAGGAATCCTCTATGCTGTTTATTGCGGCTGCCGGTAATAGTGGTGCAAATAATGATGAGATACCAATGTATCCGGCCAGCTTTCCTTTAGATAATATTATCTCCGTTACATTCATTAATCCAAATGGGGCTTTAACCGTAAAATCAAATTATGGAGCTGCTTCCGTAGATATTGCAGCCCCTGGGGTAGACATTCTAAGTACTGTTGTCGGCGGATACCGCGCTTCTTCTGGTTCCTCCATGGCTGCTCCTCATGTTTCAGGGATTGCTGCCATCTTATATTCCAGTGCTTCACAGCTGTATCCGGCAAATGTCAAAGAGGTATTATTGATGAACTACAAACCTTTGACAAATTTAAGTTCATTTACCTACTACCCGGGAATACCAAATGCCTTTGCATGTGTAGAGTCCATGGATTTACTGAAAATCGATACTAAAAAACCATCTATTTCAGTTAAAACAGAGTTCGAAAAAGGAAATCTCATTGCTTTACTGAAAACGGAGGATAAAGGTAATTCAGGAATCCGCATCGTCTCCTATCAACCGGGCAAAAAGACACTAAGCGAATTTAAACATGGTACGATTGGTACCTCTATTGAAAAAGGCAGGTTAGAGGTTGCCAAGTCTGGCTGGTATACATTCTATGTTAGTGACTACGCCGGCAATGAGGTTGTTTTACCCTATGAGATCCTAGACGATAATCAGGCTCCTACGATTACTGCAAACTATAGCACTTCATTAAGCAACAATACAATCACTATTTCAACTACTATTAAAGACTCAAAAAGCGGCATTAAATCCGTGAAGTATCTATCCGGCAGAAAGACCGTGAAGGACTTTCTTAGCGGTAAAGAAGGAATCCCTCTTACTCTTAGTAAGCATAACGCATCGATACAAGTGACCGTGCCCGGTCCGTATACGATATATGCTTCCGATTACCGGGGAAACAAGACCATCTACGTGATTGAATGTGAATTAATTCCTATCACTGACATTAACTTATCCGAAGAAACAAAAACCCTATCGATAGGCTCTGTCAGCCGCCTGGATGCAGATGTTGCACCTCGTATTAACACAGACCGACTTTATTATTATTCTTCTAATCCAACTGTTGCAAGTGTAAGCCAATGGGGGCTAATACATGCAAAGTCAAAAGGGCACGCTACGATATATGTACAATCATCAAGTGGGTTGACAAGCAAGTGCAGAGTTATTGTTTCAAAAGAATAAGAACAATCCCTTCTGTCTTTGCATACTTTTAACCTATAAAGAGGGTTATTGCAAAACAAGAATTTCCAGTCTGCAACAACCCTCTCTATTTATAATTTTCCGTATAGTTATAATTTATAGCTTCTTAAAATTTATCCGAACACGAAACATCATGAATAGATTTTCTTAACTATATCAGGCTTTCAAATTCATCCAATAAATCTCCAAGCTTCTTAAGAGCTTCTTCCACCGGTGCCGAGGTACTCATATCAATTCCTGCTATCTTTAATAAAGAAATCGGATCTGCCGATCTGCCGCCGCTTAAAAATTGTAAATAGTCCTTCACTGCGGGTTCCCCTTCTGTTAAGATACGGTTTGATAACGCTACCGCAGCGGAGTACCCCGTTGCGTATTGAAATACATAATAATTGTAATAGAAATGAGGTATTCTAGCCCACTCAATCGCAATCTTATCATCAATTACTACATCTTTTCCATAGTATTTTTCATTTAGTCCACGGTATATTTCACAAAGCATATCCGCAGTCAGGGTTTCTCCCTGCTCCGATTTTGTATTAATCAATAATTCAAACTCGGCAAACATGGTCTGACGGTATAGCGTTTTACGATAATTCTCAAGAAGATGATTGATTAAATACGCTCTCTTTTTCTTATCAGTTGTATTCTTTAATAAATATTGCATTAACAGATTTTCATTACAGGTAGATGCTACCTCCGCAACAAAAATTACATAATCACTGTAAATGGTTGGCTGAGTATGATTGGATAAATAAGAATGTAACGCATGACCCATTTCATGAGCCAGCGTAAACATGCTATCAAGAGTATCCGCATAATTCATTAAAACATAGGGATGAACTCTTGCTCCGGCTGAATAAGCCCCGCTGCGTTTCCCTTCATTTTCATAAACGTCGATCCAACGATTACGAAAGCCTTCTTCCAGAATACAGATATAATCCTTTCCCAATGGTCGTAACGCTTCTATAATCGTCTTCTTTGCTTCTTCAAAACTCACTTTGCTATCTGCTTCTTCCATAATTGGGTTATAAAGATCATACATATGAAGCTCTTCTACACCAAGAACTTTCTTTCTTATCTCCATATAACGATGAAGATAAGGTAAATTTTTATTTACTGCTTCGATTAAGCTATGGTAAACCGATACCGGTACCTCTGTAATATCAAGAGCTGCTTCCATCGTAGTGCTATATTTCTTAGCCTTTGCAAAGAACTGTAACTGCTTCACCTGCGCATTCAGGATTGATGCAGAGGTATTCTTAAATTGCTCATATACACTATAAAGAGCATCAAATGCTTCTTTTCTCACTCTCCTGTCTTTACTCTCCATAAATGGGATAAAGTTGCCATGAGTAACTCGAACCTTATCTCCATCCTCATCCGTAATTTCAGGGAATACTAAATCCGCATTGTCAAAGGTTGAATTAATACTTTCAGGTGCGGAAGCCATCTCTCCTGCCGCCGCCAGTAATCTTTCTTCCGCATCCGAGAGCACATGTTCCCTCATTCTTCTTTGAGATTCGATATGACGGCGATAAAGCTCTAATCCTTTTTCCTCCTGATAGAATTTTTCCATTATTTCGTCTGAAATCGAAATAATCTCAGGTGTTTCAAAA
Source organism: Bacillota bacterium (assembly GCA_023457255.1). Classification (GTDB taxonomy): domain Bacteria; phylum Bacillota; class Clostridia; order Lachnospirales; family Lachnospiraceae; genus Lachnoclostridium. The sequence continues at coordinate 64,073 of JAEWMB010000033.1, forward strand.
GAAAGTGCTTCCGAGACCTCAACATATACAGATATCATGGCTCCGTCCATTGCTTGATAAGTAGAGTTCTTAGTGTCTTGATCACGTTTTCTTGAAGAATAATTCAATAAATCATCCAATAATCTAAGTAATTCTTCCACTTGCTGATAAAATTCCAGTAATGTCTTTGCATTGCTGCCAAGTTTACCTTTAAATTCGAATAATTTTTCCTTATATCCTTTTAATCTTTCGAGATTTTTGTACCATAGTTCATCACTGGCAAATAGGTCTTCCATTGCCCATGTATGCTCCACAGCGATTTCACTACGTTTTTTTAATTCTTTTGCCATGGTGGCTCCTTTCTATTTATCTAAGTTTTTTAACAGAATCACCAAGAATTAATTCTGCCTTTAATACAATATGCTCCAAAGGGGTAGTCATAGGACTTTCCATTAAAGAAATTAATTTCTTTGCTGCCTGTTCTCCTAATTTTTCCGTATCCTGCTTTACTGTAGTCAGCTTTGGTTCCAGCGCCTGAGAGATAGAGATACCGTCAAAGCCTGCTACCGATATGTCCTCCGGAAACCTCAGTCCTGCCCTCTTGATGGCTTTTATCACACCAAGGGCAGCGTAGTCATCCGAAGCTATGATACATGTTGGTTTGTCAGAAAGACTTAATAACTCATACGTAAATTCCTCAGCAGACTCAGCAAGGCGGTATTCTCCTTCCTTCATATAATGCTCCGGTATCTGAATATCATGCTCGGCTAATACTTGGTGAAATGCAACCAAACGGTTATGTGTTACAGAACTCTTATTACCATGGATATATGCTATCTTCTTATGTCCAAAGGAAACAATATGCTCGACTAACTCTCTCATTCCGCCGGAATTATCCGATAATATGCTAATTGCTTCATTAAACGAATGATCAATTGTAACTACTGGGAAATCACTATTCACTACATCTAATACTTCCGGATTGGTAAAGTCGGCACATACAATACAGATTCCATCAAAATTTCGATATTTACAATGTTCAAGATATGTCATTCTACGATTTCCAACATTATTCTCAATAAAGGTAATATCATAGCCGCCTCGACTCGCATTTTCTCTAAGTGCCGCTAAAATGTGTGCAAAGTATTCATTCTTTAAGCCATATACCGATAGTGTATCAAATAATACACCAATATTATACGACTTTTTTAGTTTAAGTTGTCTAGCATAAGAGTTTGGAACATAGCCCAGCTCTTCTGCTGCTTTCATAACCGCTTTTGAAGTCTCTTCCCCTATTTCACGGTATCCATTTAATACTTTACTCACCGTAGAAACCGATACCCCACATTTTAACGAAATATCCCGAATCGTAGCCATCTTCTTATTCTCCTGTACTGATTTTTTTCCTGACGAGTGCCGTAATGCCCTTTTCCTTATTTATAGAAAAATCATGTTTCAGTTTCCTATAACTTACAATACATTTTAACTTACTATGTTTTTACCATTGATTCATGGCCTTCGATAATGTTTTCCAAACTATCGCTCCAACAATCCCAATCACCGTTCCCATACCGATTCCTCCAAGAATCAGGTAAGGAAGCTGAAATATAATAAGTCTTCCTAACACATACATTGCTACAATAATCTGACCCACATTATGCGCAACACCGCCGGCAATGGAGACACCAATCATACTGAAACCTTTCATTTTTTTCAGACAAATCATTGTTATCAAACTTAGAAAAGCTCCAGCCATGCTAAACCAAAACATTGACATATTGCCAAAGGTCAAGCTTACTAAGACCACTCTCACTACAGATAAACTAAATGCAGCATTTACTCCGAGCGCATACAATCCAATTAATACAACAATGTTCGCTAAACCAAGCTTAACCCCGGGAATTGGTATCGGTATTGAAATCAGGTTTTCGATGTAACTTAAAATAAAGGCAAGCGCAATTAACATCCCATAGAGTGCTGTTTTTTTTGTGGTACTTTTATGCATAGTATACCTTTGCCTTTCTAGTTCTCAAGAAGCAGTACCCATGTCATAAGCATAGCCTTTCTCTTTCTTTTCACGGCTATACTGAAATCTCCATAGAGAAGTTTATCTACCATGCTCCATGTCATGAATTATATACCATTTAAATAAGTGAGACAAGGGTATATTCTTTTATTTTTATGTACTTTTCAATAAATTACTGCTTCTGCCAAATCCATATAGGTCTATCCATAACAAAAAAAGACTGCCGCAAAAAGAAGAATAATTACTGGATATTGTAGGTAAGCGAATGCATTATCTACGATATCTGGCATAAATTTTCTTTTTGTAACAGCCTCTTAGATGTTTTACTACTCTGTTCCCCTAGCTTGCTAACCCCTAGCCTTCTGTTTTCATTGCCTCAATAGCACTAATCTTTGTAGCACGTCGTGCAGGAATATAACCTGCTATAACACCTACTAAAACAGCAAATGAAGTTGCTAAGATTGGAAGCCACCATGGAATTTGTGAGAAATCTGTCCCTGTTCCGTCAACGTACCACCCATTTCCGGGGATGATGCTGGAGATTAATTTTCCACCATATTTATTCACAGCCCAGGAAGCCAGGTAACTAAATGCAATACCAATGCCTCCGCCAATCAGACCAATCATACCTGCTTCAAATAAAAACAGCTTTTTAACATCACGAACCAAACAGCCAAGCACTTTCATGACACCAATTTCTTTTGTTCGCTCATAAATAGACATAATCATTGTATTTGCAATATTGATTGCAGAGACAAGCATCGCAATTAAACCGATACCGGCAAATACATTCTTTAACATATCGGCAGTTTCAATCATTGGGCCAAGATCCTGCATCGCACTATACGCTTGCAATCCTAATGCTTGAATATCTTCCACTACCTTATTTGCATCGCGGATATTATCTGCGTTTACCCAGGCTGTGGAGTAAGTCTCAATTGACTTCATTGCTTTTTTTCTATCCTCAACCTTCAGTGTATTTGCATACTTTGTATAGATTTCTTTAAAGTAGTCAATATCCATAAAGGCACCGTAGGAATATCTTGTATTTTCATCATTTGTGAAATAAGCATAATTATCATTAACCGTAACCTTATAAGGACGCTTCTTATTATTCTCCGGATAATCCTGGAAGGTGAAGGTCACTTTATCCTTTGTCAAGTCAACCGTCTTGCTCTTTCCATATCTGGAGGACCAGTCATAAAAATCCCTAAGACTCTGTGACCCTAACAATATTTTGGTATTATCCTTCTTAGAGGGATACGAACCATCTTCCAGCATAGGAATGCCAAACTCTTGAAGCACGGAAAAATCTACTGCCATTATATTAAGCCAGGACTGATATTTCCCGCTCACTGGGTTCGCATATTTTTCAATAACCGGAGATACAAATTTTACATTCTTAATCTGTCTTATCTGTTGAAGCATATCATCATCCAGCTGGACCTGCTTTTGCTGTCCACCATCGGATGAACCAATCCAAACACCACTATTTCCGCCGGTAGGATACACATAGATTAAGGACAAACTTCCATTTGTCATGACAGCCTGCTCATATACACTATCGATACCGATACCGATGGATATCATGACTACAATTGAGATTGTACCGATTACCATACCAACGACGGTTAGTGCAGTTCTTGCTTTTCTACGAAACAGGTTCCGTAAACCCATCTTTAACAAATCACTAATCTTCATACAGATCAAGTCCTTTTTTGATTCTCTTCTTTGCCAACAAGATACCGATTGCAATGCTAAGTACTAAGGTAGCTGAAGTAACTCCAATAACAAAAGGCCAGCTTGACATAACGGTGCCCTTTGCACTATTTACCGGTACTTCTCCAATCATCTTTCCATCCATAGAACCTTCAAATCCTACCATGACATCAAATGTTACCGTTTGCTGTAAAAATTCTATATTATTAACCATCTTTCCTCATCCCCTTCTTAGAAATTACTGTCTTGTTTGTGAAGTTTTCTTTTCTGAACTTTAATTACTATCAAGCGAGCCACCGGAATAATTACCACCAAAATTGCAAGCTGAATCACAGCAAAGATCCATGGAGCCACAATATCCTTTGGTGCACTTGCAGTTAAATCCTCATTAAAGATTGGAACCTCATCGATTGGTGGAATTTCAGGAACATAACTGCTATTTACAAAAATATCGCTAAATTCATAAGAGTGAGATACTTCTTCTCCTGTACTGTCTTCAAATAAAATATATAGGGTACCGGAAGCGGTTCCTTCTACCTGGGGCATAACTGGTATTTCTATATATTCAGGGCTGCCCGGTGATATCGTGCCAAGATAAAACGTTGTTCCGCCGTTATCCAATGTAAAATCGCCTTCTAAAGAAAATCTCACGTTATTTAAAGGTGATTTTCCCATGTTAATAAATTCAAATGTCATTGTACTTGTAATACCGATAGTCGGCATCTCACCATACATACCGACAGCAAAATTCTGAATGGAAGGTCTAAGATTCTCCACAGCTTGAAGTTTTAACTTATCCGTGGTTTTAACGCCGCCTGCCTCTTGATCTACTTTGTTCATTCCATCATACTCATATTCAAAAGTAAGTTCAAGTTCATAAGCTCCCGTTGTGACATCTGATTTTACTTTCATACTCATTGTTTGCTCATATTCAGTACCCGGTTCAATGCTTGGAATATAAAAACTGTTACTGCCTTGAGTTGCGGAAAATACATTGTCTGCCTGAGTCACAGTGACTTTAATATTCTTTGCAGACTTTGACATATGGGTGTTCTTGACATTAAAGGTGAAATTGAAGGTAGATCCGGCTTTTAGTTCTTCCTGGTCTACGGTATATCCGCTGATGATAAGTTTTGGCTTACTGTTGGAGTCATTTATAACATTTAAAATATAAATCGGTGACTTCATACTTTGCTTTGATGCACTGCCATCCACATAGTCGCATCCAATAATTAAGGTATTTAAGCCTTCTGCAATATTTGCTCCTACTTTAAAATCAAGAGTAACTGTTCTTGTTTCCCCTGCTTTTAATGAGCCGATATTCCGTACTGCCTGAGAATCGAGCGGCTCAAATCCCGCACTGCTTAGCTCCTGTCCGGACAGCGTAACATCAGTAATCGTAGAATTACCCTTATTCTGTACATTAAAAGTTACGGACAATTTTTGTCCTACCACTGGAGAAGCCGGGCTCTGAACTGCTCCGCTAATCACTACTTCACCAGTTTGCTCCGGTGTCTCCGGCTTTACTACAGTTAAGTATGCCTTGGTAACAGCAGAACGAGTTTCCCCATTACTGTCTGTATAGCTTACCTGAACTGAGATTTCCTGCAAGCCTGCCGTTGCAGAATCAGTTACTAACAGTGGAATTGTAAAATTATGCTTTCCACCCGCAAAAATATCGCTTACTTTAATACCCTCTGTTTCATTTTTAGCTATGATACCATTGCTTACGCCCACTCCCCCGGCAATGGATACTACAACATTGGTTGCTTTCTGCTTTCCGATATTTTCAATCGTTCCTTTTAATTGATAGGAGGAACCGGCTAAAATCTTATCATTTACTGAATTACTTTCAATTGTTAGTTTAGCATCCTCAGAAACTTCTGTGCTTATTTTTTTGAGAGTGATGTAAATACTCTTGCCCACACTTCCGTCTTTTCTTTCAATATCCTTATACGTAAAATTAGCTGAAATTGTTTGAAGACCCTCTTTTGCTGTTGGTAATACTTTTACCGGCACCTTTATTGTTTTGCTCTCTCCGGCTTTTAAATCACCAACCTTGATACTCTCAATTGTATATCCGGGAATCATTCCGCTATCTTTATAATCTAATGTTACATAAGTATTATATGCTGCAATTTCACCTTCATTTTTAACAACAAAGGATAAATCAAAGCTGTTGCCGATGGCCGCTGCATCTTCATTATAGGAAATTTTATCAATCGTAATTTGAATTGGTGCTTTTTCCTTGGTAACCCGAACAGATAAAGGTAATGATGTGCTAACTATTGGATACTGACCATTCATATCATCAAATTCAATACTGGTGTACTCTAAGTTGATATCAAGGTCATAGATGCCAATACCGGCACTGTCTTTCATGATAACGTCAAACTCCAGGAAGGCACCATCTATGGTGCTGATACCTTGTACTTCACCGGTTATATTTTGATTTGTAATGGTAACATCACCAACAGTAAATGGTGCATCATTAGCCGGCCTTGCAACAATTTGAGGTTTTTGTATGTAGGTTCTTGTAGCTACAACCGGAATCTTAACATGCGTTACTTCACCAGGATTCGCATCAATTACATTCTTCTTACTATCGCTTAACTTAATATAAACCTTATCCGATTCCGCATTTGCGGTGGCTGCATTTCCAAATCCCGCAAGAATCATGGAGCATATCAGAAACAATGCCATTAATTTCTTTACTTTCATTTCTCATCCCTCTTCTTTCATATTCTTTCAAATTTAATAATCAGGTTATAAGTTCATTTTTACCTGCATTCCTACGCAAGCTTTTGCGTATCTAAGTTTGATGCTGCAAGAATAAGACTTCTGGTCAGTTACGCTTTTTCTCGCCCCTACAACGTCTCTGCACCTTCCTATAAGCTTATTGATTTTAATAAACTACTATTTGTTTTACTCAAGGAACCTTCCATACATCTCTCCGATTACTTAATTTTCTTTCTCTTCTGTTGTTGCACTGACAAGTTGCTGCGCATCCTCAATTTTGATATCTGCAGCAGCAATACCTTCCTCTTCATAAAAAGATTTTAAATTATCCTTGCCAGAATCACCGGTTTCCTCCTGTTTTGTTATGTCACGAAGAACCTCAACCTGCTGTATCTTGCCATCCAAAATATGTATAATTTTGTCCGCATACCCCGCAAGACGTTTATCATGTGTAACCATAACAATAGTTTGTTTATTATCTCTGGCAATCTGTTTGATCAGATCCATAACCTCCATTGTAGTTTTGGTATCTAAGTTTCCTGTAGGCTCATCTGCAAAAACAATCTCAGGCTTTGCCACAAAGGCTCTTGCAATACCAACTCTCTGCTGCTGACCACCACTCATCTGCTTTGGCTTATGCTTTAATCTTGTACCCAGGCCAACCTTAGTAAGCATTTCCTTTGCTGCCTTTTTTCGTTTCCTAAGCGGAATCTTTTTGAATACCAAAGGGAATTCAACATTCTCTAATGCGGTCATAGAGTTTAAGAGATTATAGGACTGAAATACAAATCCAAGGAAGTTTTGACGGAATCTGGCAAGGTTATTTTCATTCATCTTATGAATGTTACTGCCTTTTATAATAATTTGTCCGCTCGTAACTTTCTCAATTCCGGCCATCAGATTAAGAAGCGTTGATTTTCCGGAACCGGAAGTACCCAGCAAACAGCAAAATTCACCTTTTAAAATATCAAAGCTGACATCATCCACCGCGCAGATTCGTTCCGAACCCATTCGATAAATCTTTTTCACATGCTTAACCTCAATAATCTTCTCCGGTTCCTTAAATTGCTCCTGCTTCTCCACAACTTTTTTATCTCCCATTCCCCCACCTTCTTTCTTTCATTTTTTCGTCATTCTATTTGTACGGAGCATACAATATCACCTTTCATAATAGCGGATAAATCTTACTAACATTCCATCAGAAATCTTACATTTTTCTTAATTCCTATAAATAAAGTGTTACATTTTGTTTTATTATTTAAAAATAGTAACAATGTACTATTTGATCATAAGCCAATGGAGACATGCTTAGAAAACTTATTACTGTCATAAATAACCGGATGATGATATAAAACGCTAATCACCATCCGGATATTCTTATTAACAACGTTCTCTAATTTATCCTATCTGAATATGCTGATTTCTAAATCAGTTCACTTATTGTTTCGCATGCTTTAGAAACTCAATAATACAGTCCACACAATTATCAACACCAATGTAACTGCTCTTTAAAGATAAATGGTAGTTTTCTGCCCTTCCCCATTTTTCAGAAGCATGATAATTATAATAATTTGCTCTGCGTTTATCAATTTTTAGGATATTTTCCTGAGCTCTGTTCGGTGATAAGTTATCCACCTCGATTGCTCTTTTAATGCGAAATGGTAAATCCGCCCAAACAAAGACATTCACCACATTTTTCATATCCTTTAGTATATAGTCGGCACAACGGCCGACAATGACACAAGGCCCTTCTGCTGCAACCTTTCTTATCACATCAGATTGTGCCAGGTAGATTCGATCATCCAGAGATAAATGAGAAAATCCCAATTCTTGATTACCATAAGTATTCATGCCCATTGCAATCGAATACAGCAAACTGTTCGTTGCTTTATTCTCCGCATTCTCAAACGCGGCTTCAGCAAGTCCACTTTCCTTCGCTGCTCTGGTTATAATCTCGTTGTCGTAGAACGGTATCGAAAGCTTTGCGGCCAGCTTAGCTCCTATCTCTCTTCCTCCGCTGCCGTACTGTCTGCTAATTGTTATCACCTTATTCATACTATCACTCCATTCTATTAAATTGCGAATCCGGTGTAGTGTTTTTAACTTGACCATTTGTCACCTTCATTATAGCATAAATATGACAAAAATTATACCTATTTTTATAAACATTTCCAGTACTTTAAGAAAAATCTCTTTATAGCATTTTTTTCTTTAAATATTCTGACTCTAGTATTTCGGTAAAACAATGATACAAAGGACAGTTCCTCTTCGGTGATCTCTAACTTTGAAAACCTTGCACGCAAAGCAATCAACGCCACTTGCTCATACCCTTTTGGAAGCAGCGGGCATAAGGTTTCTATTTTGGCGGCATAATCTTGATAAGACGTAACATTTTGCTTTTCATACCCTAAATAATCAAGGATAGCTTCTATCTCTTGATAGCATGCTAAAACTCTATGTTGAGATGTGCCTTTTCTAAGCTTCTCTGATCTATAGAACCATATCAGACGATACCTTAGATAAAATAAAAGAGCAATTAAAACAATAATTGCCATTGTCCACAAGACTAAGGAAACATACCCCGGCAATTCTTGTTTTGACGTTTGAGTTACTTCCCCTTCCTCCCCTTGCTTCGGCGGAATACTTACGGATGTCGTAGGTTTTGGAGCTATTGTTATCGTAGGCGTTGCGGCTATCGTACCTGTCGGAGTAATCGCCGGTGTTTTTGTCGGAGCTTTTGTAGCTGTTGGCGTAAGCTTCTCTTCCTTAACCTCTGGTAATATTTCAGATATACCTGAGTTGCTATATCCTTTGGTAACTTCAACAGGCAGCCAGCCTATTCCATCAAAATACACTTCTATCCATGCATGGGCATTGGTATCCTTAATCTCAACAATTTTTTTCCTATCCCCCTTCAAAGAAGCTTCCCCAAAAACACCATGATTAATATCTTCCCCCGTTACAATATATCCCTCGACATACCGTGCAGGGACTCCGTTATTTCTCAGCATAAGCACGGCAGAAGACGCATAATGTGCACAATATCCAATCTGATTGTCGAATAAAAAATATTCGACATAATCTTTTCCTTTCGGTACCAGACCCGGTGATAAAGAATATTGCGTATATCGGTTCAGATAAGAAACAACACTACTAATCATCTCCAGTTTTCTAACATTTCCAGTTTCATCCGATTCAAAAACCAATTTCCTGAGGCGGGATAACCCATCACCCGGCAGCTGTGTGTAAACATCATTCACAAATTCCCTATATTCTTTTTCATAAGACCATAGGGATTGATCATAATTCTGAATATATCCGCCAAGCCGCTCTGCCATATAGCTTAAATCTAAGGCAATACTATTCAAATCATAATACTCCGGGAGACGGTAGATATTAAAAATTTTATAATTATTTTGTGAATTTACCGGGCGAAAATACTGATCCCCAACCAAAGATAAGCCTTCCATTAAGGAATGTTGAACGAAATACGGCGCATAGTAAAAGCTATCATTTGCATTTACATGTTCTATCTCCATGCTTTGTAAATCAGCTTGTAAATTCAGTGCTGCGTTCATGAGAAGAACAGATTGGTCATTATATACAATTTTTGAATCCAGAATTTCCGTAAGAAACTGCGATGTCAAATCTTCACCGTTAAATCTCCCTTGATATTTTTCTTGCAGGTTTTGATAACGCTCCTGCTCCTTTTTCGTTAAATCTCCCCAATGGTCCTCACCATAAGAAACTCCGGCATAGCCTTTCAAATAACACCAATTAAAATCTTGGCGAAGCGTTAGGCGAAGGGCTGTTTCCTTGGAAAAAACGACTTCGGCAGCCTGATCGATTTTGCCGCTGTTAAGTCCTCCTGAAATTTTCTCTTTCTCCTTAAAAAAGGGTATCTCACCGAATTTGTTACGGAGCATTTCCATAGTATCTTCATAGGAAAAATCATTCAAAAAGCTCTGAAGCTTATGCTTGTGCTCTTTTATATTGATATTTTCGTATTGATCCGGTGTCAGGATACTGTATCCAAGAAGCATAGATAGTATCGTTATGGCCCCTGTTATGAGAGCCGATTTGATTCGAACTACTTGCTTTTTTCCCTCAGCACCAATTTTAGCTTGCTTGTTCTTTCGATTAAATTTATGCATCGAAACCGGAATATAGTCCATTGATTCTACCAAGTACGCCACGAGCAAGGTAAGTAGTAACGGTCTCCAGGATGGTACAATTCCAAGCAGCAAAATCGAACCATAAACTGCAAGGGCAAGAAAAAGATATGCGAATCGAGAGCAGCGTTTCCACACTACAAGGGAAAGCATCAAGGAAAGAAGAGCAAATACTACTAAAAGAAAGTAAGTAACGCATAAGCGCTGTTCTCCTTTTGTAACATACAGATAAAGCTGTAAACCAAAATACTGATTAAGCTGTGCTAATATTGCATTTTCAATATAAAAAAATCCATTCACAATAACATCGACAGACTTCCATATGATATAAACAGCAAGTATAAAACTAACAGGCCAGGCATATCGGGATATCTTACCACCCTCGCATAACCCCATCAGCAGTAAAGTCAATAACAAACCTCCTAAGAGGAATGTTCTATGATACAACGGTAAAGAAAGTGCCGTAACAAATCCATAGATAACGGAAACCGCTCCGGTGAATACAATCAAACCTTCCAGTATCCAGAACCACCACAGCTTCTTTCCTGACCGATTTGATGAAACCCAGATACTGTCATAAATATGGATGCTTGTTGAAGTATTTTTCTTATGTTTCAACTATTTCCCCCTCCATTCCGCCGGCAGCATTCTAAGTTCCATATAAAGATTCTCCGCAGAAAGAAAAGATGCTGTCATTCCTTGCTCAAGTGCCAAAGGTTCTGTGCGATTGCTTTGCATATAGATAAAATGGGTCCAGGCGTTCTTTCGACTTCTTGTCATGGCTTCCGTAGTATCTTTTGTTTCCATACCGGCCAGATAATAAATGTTTGTATACTGTTCTTTACCATATTGTGCTTCATGATAAATTGCCAGGCCCTTCTCTGCCAAAAGACGGCTGCCGGCAAATAGAACTGCTAAAAGCTCGTAAAGATCCTCTTCCCTTTCAACCCGAAACCTCTTGCAAGTATCCTTAACCGCATCATGCCATACTATAAAATGAATCTGTTTCTGTACAATCATGGAAAAAGAAAGCGAAATCATAGTCTCCAGCATCCTGTCAAGGTATTCCATTGGTAGGATGCCCGGAGCGCCTTCCCTTGTTTCATAATGAGTATCAAAAAATATGGCAACAGAACAATTGATAGGCAATCCATACTGCTTGACCATTAACTTATCTTCTTTTAAGCTTAGCTTCCAATGAATACGGTTCATTTTATCACCATACTCATAGTCTTTGATACCAAATATCTCTGATACATCATCTCCGCTTTGTGTTGATGAAAATAATTCGCTCTCGATCAAAACACTGGGATTGTCTAAAACGATAGCCTCCTCGATAACATGAAGATTCGGAAGAACAGTAACAGCTAATTCTTCCTTAACCTTTTTTCTAACACACCAGAGCCCTAAAAAATCATATAGTTTAATATTCTTTAACGAAAACTGTAAAATCCCGCAATAATCTGATACCATTGTAAATGTATGCTTTTGTTCGCACAAGGAATCCACAATAGCAATCATTTTTTCCTCTTTTTTCAATCCTTCCAGCTGATTCTGATAGGACAAAGTTAATTTGATTAATGAAACCGGAAGGAAAGAACGATTTGTTATTTGTACCGCCATTTGGTATGGAGCTCCCTTTTGTACGATAGCACTGTGGCAGACCAGGGAAATATCAACAAGCTTACGCAAAAAGAGCATAATTATCCACAACAAAATCGGGATAATCAACACCGTGAGGAAAACAAACATCATGATATATTCATCATAAAGAATAGATAAGACTCCTAAAAAAAACGCGATAAGAAGATATCCTATTTTCGTACGAACCATGCTTGTCCTCCATTAACGCTTTACAACGAGTCTAGGAGCAGCCACTGTATTTAATATTTGCTCAATCACCGCCTCCATTGTTACATTGCTCACTCTGGCTTTCGGTTTTAATAACATTCGATGCATTGTCACATCACGAAATATTGCTATTACGTCATCCGGAATAACATAAGTCCTTCCTCTTAAGAAGGCATATGCCTTTGACATTGACGTCAATGCCAAAGTCCCTCTTGGACTGACTCCAAGAGCAATCAAATCATGTTCTCTTGTCCTAAGCACAAGCTTTGCTATATACTCATACACAGCATCGTGAACAAAGATTTGTTCCACAATCCGCTGTATCGATATTAACTCTCCTTCATTTATGACACAATCCACCAAATTAAGCGGATCGTTAGCATTTCTGCCTTTTAAGATTTCAACCTCACTTTGGATATCAGGATAACCCATTGATAATCGTACCATAAAACGATCCATTTGTGATTCCGGCAGCATTTGTGTACCTACAGAACCAATTGGGTTTTGAGTGGCTATTACAACAAAAGGTTTGGGAATTTCTCTGGTGATACTATCCACAGTAACTCTGCCTTCTTCCATAACCTCCAGCAGTGCCGACTGAGTTTTTGAGGATGTTCGATTAATTTCATCCGCCAAAAATAAACTACAAAACACACTTCCTTCTTTAAAATGCGGCTCTAAACTATCTTTTTCATAAATATGAAAACCAAGAACATCCGATGGAAGAACATCAGGTGTAAATTGCATACGATGATATTTTAAATCCATGGCTTTTGAGAACGCCAATGCTAGTGTAGTTTTTCCAACTCCGGGAATATCCTCAATTAGAATATGCCCTTTTGCTAGTATGGCAGTTAGAACTTTTCGAATAATTTCATCTTTCCCAATAACTACCTTACATATTTCATCTATTATTTGCTGAGTTTTGTTTACATATTGTTCCATTCGTCCCTCCTAAGATTACGTCCCCTAAGTTTTACAAAAGGCATAAAATAAACTTACCATATAATTTCCACTTTATCAAATGAATCTTCGGGTAATGCTCTTTCACTAATCACTTATTTAAATTTAGTAATTAAAAAGAGCTCTTACGAGATAGATAAGCACAAAAAGAGAAATGCCTTTCCTATTTCTTAAGAGCTTTTATTCCTTATAAATCTTTTAAACATAGCTCAAAGCATACACCATTTCTTGAAGAAACATCGTAGCTTTCGGTTACTGTGAGAGCTTTTGATAAAAATTCCACTGATTTTTTTACAGCCTCAATAAAATCATCTCCACGAACCATATTCCCTGCTAACACCGACATAAATACATCACCGGTACCGCAGCGTTCTTTTCCGACACGTAGTGTCGTAATTAATTCTATGTCTTTCCCATCAGAAACCATATTTCCAATATAAGCTCCATAATCAAGACCGGTAATTACAATATATTTCGGACCTAATTCATGCAGTTTTAAAAGCATACCAATTAGTTCTTCTCTTGAAGGGGTAACATCCGGATAAGGAAGTTCTAATAATCTACAGCACTCTGTTAGATTTGGCGTAGCTACATCCGCATAAGATAACAGCCTTTGATATCCCATACAAACCTCTTCCGTAGATACCGAATACAACCTTCCATGATCCCCCATAATTGGATCGACAAAAATCAAGGTCTGTTTATCCGTATTCCGTAAGCTATTAAAAAACATTTCCGTTGCCTGTAATTGTTTGATATTATTATGAAAACCACTGCTTGCACCATCAAAATTAACCTGTAAGGCATTAAAATGCTCAAATGTTTCATTTTGAAACGAAGCCAGATCTTTTGATACCACTCCTTCAAATGCACCATTGGCTGACAACACTACGGTTGGAATTGGGCAGCATTCAATTCCCATAGCTGATATTATCGGTACCGAAACAGCAAGTGCACAACGCCCATAACATGCCAGGTCATTGATAACCGCCATTCTTTTTTGCCTGTTTTTTATATTTTCTTGTCCTAAGTTTTCTGTCATAGATATTTCCTCATACTTTGACTATTTCCATTCACTAACAAATTTTAAATCTTGCCCGCTCTAAATCCCATCCATTGAGGCAGTGCCGCCCATGGATTAAGTCTCCAGTCTGCCATTTTATAATTATCTGTCTCTGCTTTAGCAAGCGTCGCATAGCACCAACAATCATGAACATCCTTTTCCGAATGAAATTCAACCATCTTCTGAATGGAAAAATCAGTAGCAATCAAAGCGTTCACAAAGTCCTGAACACGCCAGTGATAGTTCGGAATTTCACCCAAAGGACCTATATCTTCATATGGTTTTACAGACTTAATTCTATAAAGATCCTGTTCGTCTTCCGTCAATGGTCGATTATATTCATTTCACTCTCCTATATTATATTATCAAATGGGCCGCTATTTCCATTATGTTTCGATAAATTAACTATCATTATACTATCAAATCCACCATCTATCAACAAGAACCAGTGCAGAATGGTTTGTACCTTCCATTCCTTTTCCTAATTGATGCATAAGGATGCCTGCCGTAATAAGCAGCTCATTCGCTCATGCCAAAAAAATTTGTAATTAAATTTTTTTTACCTTTTAATCTTTTCAAAGGTTATATCATCGATTTGTTCAAAATTAACATAATCCAAAAAAGCCAGTCCCAAAAAGCCTCTATGTCCGAATCTTGGCAGTCTATCCGTACAGAAGTTACGGTAAACATCGGAGGCAATACCACAATATCCATATCCAGCGGTTTCGCCAGCTTATCTGAAAGCATACTCAGCTTTTCCATGGATAAATCCCGTTTTTCAATGGATAGCAGCTCCACTTCCACCTTTTCATAGAGTAGGGGCAAAGCAGAAATTTGCGTGATCCCGTGTGCAGTCATGGCATTTAAAAAGTCGTTGATATATGTTTTAAGCTGAAAAAGGGTGTTAATTTCGTCGTCAATTTCCTCAATGCGTTTGACAAAGCTCTTCACCAGAATTTCCATGTCCTGACTTTCATAAATTTTCAGAATATCCTTGATTGGAATCTGCATTTTCCGCAGCACTAAAATCTGCTTTAACCGGCTGATGTTTTCACTGTCATAAAAGCGGTATTTTTCAAAAGACGGACGCTCGCTTTGCAGCAAACCTACCTGCTCATAATATCTCAGTGTCCTTGAGGATATCCTGAACTTTTCAGTTACTTCGGTGATTTTCATTAAGCCCATGACCCATGTCCTCCTTTTTCCTTCATTATATCACTTGACCTAACGTCAAAGTCAATGCTTGGATAAGTTTTAAAGACAATAATCATAAGAAAAAAGGAACCAAACCCGAAAGTTTGATTCCTTTTTCACGCTATATCCTGCAGTCGACGGGACTTGAACCCGTACGAGCGCAATGCTCACTAGATCCTTAGTCTAGCGCGTATGCCAATTCCGCCACGACTGCGAGCCGTATTCTTTATAAAATACTGCCCGTCTGTTGCAACGGGCAGATATTAATATACCATGCTTATATTGAAATTGCAAGTACTTTTTTGAACTTTATAAAAACTTGAATGTATTATCTTCCAGTTATACTTTTCTTCTTCCTGATTCATTTCGTATCATAAGTTACTTTTTCTTATAGGAAAGGATGTAAGTGCCCGGATTGTAAATAGTACATTGTAACGTTTTTGTTCCAGTTATATCCGTATTCATACTACCAATGACTGACTTTCTATTCGGCGTATAGTAAATTTCACAATCTTTGATATTAAACCCATCCGGAATTGTTACTCGCATAATCAGTGGAAACTCATCTATTACACTATCTGCGGAGTCCTCATTATCTACAATACCAACTTCAAATGCTATGAATTCACTATTCTTTATCGCTCTCGTTAAGACTCTGGAGACAGCGCTCGCCGGTAAACTTTCACCGGTAAATAGGGAAGCATTCACATTCTTTGGTAGGTTTACTTCAACCTTGCCTTTGTAATTACCGTTTACGGCATTAAATTTAAGCGCATTTTGAAAGGATATATTTTGAATTGCCACACCCTGAACAATAAATTCAGAGGATACTCCGCCGGCTTCTGCAATCACAATATGATATCCCTCATAGGTGATAGTTGGTGATGATAGTCTGAAATCCGTGATTTGTTGTTTCGTGCCATCACTATATGTTGCTATGACTTCAACATCACTTTTTCGAACGGAATATCCTACTCCCACCGGGTCGCCCTTATAGGTTGCTTTTATACCGACAATGTCCTTTTGCGCACCTGTAACTTGAAAAGGAGCAGATAATCCATGATATGACGCAACAACAAGCTGTACACCGGTCTTTGTAATTATTTCAGGATTTAGAGCATAATTATTAATTGTTTCGCTGGACCCGTCTTTATATACCGCGGTTACCTCCAGCTTTCTTGGATCAATACTTCCGCCAACCATTACAGATTCTCCGGAATAAGTTGCATAAAGAGTTAATAGCTCCTTAGGTGATGTACCGTATACTGTGATATTGTATGTTAAACTCTTATAAGCTAAAGTTATCGTATTGTTTCCGGTTGCCGTAATTACTTTATTTAATATAGTAAAATCCTCAACATTTTCACTAGTTCCATCGCTATACACAGCAGTCGCCGATATTTTTCTTAAATCCACAGAATTTCCGACGCTGACAGTCGAACCATAATAATAGGCATGAAAGCTGGATAATGTCTTTCCTATAATATAGAACCTGGCAACCTGCCCTTTGTAAATAACGATACACTCATTAGACCCTAGCTGTGTAACTTTTGTCGTCGCTAACGTATAGCCTTTTACCTCACCTGATGTACCATCGTCATAATACGCTGTTACTTTTAACTTTTCCGGATCAATGTTATCCCCTATTAAAACAGAAGAACCCATATAATATGCACTTAGGCTTATTACTTTTGGCTCATTTACCGTATCTGCAAATGCAGTTTCAACATTATGTAAGCCAAGGGTTCCGAAAGCACCCGTAAATCCTATCAAAAATGCTGCGCTAAAGCAGGAAATCCTTCTAAAAACCTTGCTTTTTCTTAAACTTTTCCCAAGCATACTATCACTCCTTTCTCCATCTGTTACTTGGCACCTTTATCAGAAGCTGCGAGGCAACCAGCTATCAATTCAACTTTTCTCTTATGTTATTATCGTCATGCTATTCTATCTACTTTAGTGCTTTTCTATGATTTGTCAAATAGGATACTATTTTCCCCTGCTTAACATCTCAAAACCAATCGATTAAATTATACAGAGTACGGTAAACTAATCTTGCAGCTAAAGAATTTCATATCTTGGTTTTTCCTCTTGAATAGCCAATATCTCAGATAATCGTCCAATAGAATTGCTACTATCGCTAAGAAACACCATAGGATTGAAAACGGTAAGCAAACCTGCCCGATAAAGTTAATCTTATAATTGGTATAATCCCAGACATCCCACTTTAATATAATATTCAGGATTATCCCGGATATTAACTCCAGTATAGTTATAATAAGGCCTCCAATTAAGGATTGTTTCCATAGCGGTGTCTTCCAGCTAAGCACCTCATTTATCAGTCCGCAAGAAACAAATGCGAATCCACCGACAACCGCCATACTCCAATGAGTATCTCCACGATATAATAATTCAATACAAATATATAGAAGGCCTCCTATTAAAAATAAAACTGCATGTTTCAGCACTATTTTTATTAAAGCTAACCGCTTCTCTATCAATCCCGGCATCGATAGCCTCCTGACCTTAAATTCCTATTTATTACTGTGATTTCCTTATCTACATTATAAATAACTATTATCAATTGCGTCAATCAAAATAAGATTATTTATAGAAAGCCCTCAACAGAATCCGTGTAACATAGCCTCAAATTAATAAAACCTCTAAGATTTCTCTTAAAGGTTCTTCTGAAATATATCTGTGATTGATGACTAATTTACTGAAAATATATCTACTTACCACATTTCCCGTGATATAATCGAGATAGTAATATCATCTTCTGAAACTGTCGTATGCGGATTATCCAAATCACCCTTCACTTCCAATATTACTTGATTTAATACCTTATGGTATTTTTCTCTGCTAGGTTCTATCAATGGATTTCTTGTTGAGATTGCTACAATTGCCCGCTCCAAGGGGCTACTATCTCTGCAAACAAGCATTTTTTCTACCAGTTTAGCACCAATAAATATTCCTGCTTCATAATAAAATTTATTTGCCGCCTCAGTCCAGCTATGAACCACTCTCTCCAGATTAAAGTTTATGTTCTTTATACTGGTAAATGTTATTTCGTATCTTTCCGTATCGAACATAGAATAAACCTCTTTTTTACTATTCTATGCTTTTCTTCGCTTATATTCACTTATTCCTGCCTCAAATTTATTGAAATGACTTTGCCTTGGTTCTAACTATATCTTCTTTATAAACATAAAGGTTACAACAGGCTAAAATAAATAGGATGAATGATAATAATTAAATATACCAGTAAAGGCGGTTATACTTAAAAACTTACAACATAACCGCCTAATTCCTTCCAAAGCCGCATAATACCATCCTGACTCATTCTTTGCTTTCTAAATTTTCAAGTATCTGTTTTTCCTTCCTGCCAGCCACTTCTTGAATTCGTCCCCGCTTGCTACTCTATCCCCTATTTTTAATCTTCGATGTTGTCACCTTTGTTTCCGTAGGCTACCTATTTTTACTCACTATTTTATTTTAGATTAACTTCTACTGCTGTTCTTATCATATTTACTCTTATATTTCCTGTCATATAACTCGTCAAATTGACTACCTGCTGCAGCACTCCATAAAAATGATCAGCATTTGGTTCACTTATCGGATTTCTAATTAAGGCAGCCACAATAGTTCTCTCGAAATTATTAGGGTCATCACATACTACCATTGCTTCAGCAAACAAAGCTCCAATGTAAAGCCCTAATTCTCTATATACCTTGTATGCAGCCAGCCTCCAATTATGTGATACTTCGCTTAAATTAAACTTCATACTGTCAACACCCGTAAAAAGCACTTCGTATTTCTCTGTATTGAACATCCGAAAATATCCTTTTCTTTTATCATATGCATTAATATAATTGTATCCACTCCTAAAACTTTGATATGATTCATTTTATCCAGTGCATTTATCTTTTTGTCGCATTTTGTTACTAAGATCAGTTGAAATCAGAATATGAGGAATTACTTAAGGATAAGCCTTCCTACAATGTAGATAAATAAGAGTTATATAATTCTTAAAACTGAGTTGAGCAGGAAGGTTCCAAATTATGCAGTTATAAATTTAGCGCTTTACTGAAAATGTATCTACCGATGGTCCTAAGGTGTTCAAAATCATATAGTTGTAAATCTAGTGCTCCCGAATCAATCGGTTTTATAAAGCGGATTAATGCTAAGATAGAACATATTACCTTTATTAGAAGAACTAGAACTAGTAATATGTGGAGATAAAAAAATGGAATTTCAAAGATCTCATCTTTGGAGTAAGGTATTATATATCCATTCCTAATTCAGTAGAAATAGGATGCATGACACCTGGATTTTTTCTATTATTTTCTTAGATGGTCTTACATTATTATTGCATTAACTTGTAGTTGTGATAAGCTGATAAAAGGATAATTCAGGATAACCTTTACGTTATTAACGACTTCCCTTAACGCCTCAAAATATAACGTTTCATCTGTATCTATCATTGGATTTCTTGTCGATAATACTCCATAAGCGATAACCGATGGCATACTATTTTTATAAACTATCTCTCTCTCTATAAATTGTCCGTTTACAAAGATGCCAGCCTTGCCGTAAACGACCTGCGCTGCTGTATTCCAACCGTTCTTTAATGTTTTCAGGTTAAAACTATCACTTTTATCTGCAGTAAACATTATCTCATAACGCTCTGTATTAAACATATAACTCCCTTTCAGCTACCTTTTCCCATAGATATGAAACCAAATCCACAATATAATACTTTATATTGACTCCAAATAATGTATTAACGCTCAGTTTCCGTGTAAGCACCAAAATATTTTTTATAATTATGCTATGCAGGAGATAATTAAATGTTACAAAGACAAGAGGCTTCCTCTATTTCTTAAATTTACTTTATGTAAGATTGGCGGATTTTACAAGTTTATGTTATTGGATTACCGATTGGATCTATTCTATTTCGTTGTACGAATTTAGATATGACCATGATAATCTAATTAATCATTTACCAATTTTTATTTCACCATTAATCAAACAATTACAAACACCGCAAGCAAAAGAAAAACAGCCGCTAAACCCTTGATTGTACTGGATTTAACGGCTGTTCTTCTATACTGCAGTTGATGGGACTTGAACCCACACTCAGTTGCCTGAACATGAACCTGAATCATGCGCGTATGCCAATTCCGCCACAACTGCATATTATATTGAAAATCGACTTTATAATTATAACACTATTGTCCACAGATTTCAACTACAAACTATAGTTCATTCATGCAATCAAAAAGTTGTATATAAATATTATTCATATAATTACAGAGGAATTAATAAGATTTGCTATTCAAAAAGCTGTATTAAATTTCTACTCTATCTTTAAACTTTCTAATTACATGATATGGTTTCTCATCATATGTGTTATTAATATATAATAATCACATTTTGCGAAATATATTATGTATTTTTATTTATTTTAACTTATATTTTTTCTAATTCATATTTCGACAAAATAGAACAAAATTTTTCTTATCATTTGTTACCATATTGTGACTTTTTCTGTTATTTATTTGTAATTATTTCATATTCATGTTATAATACGAATAGCGTTTCCGATATAAGGAGGTCTATGATGCGATTCGAGTATGTTCATAACCAGTATATGGCAACATCTGTCATAGAATGGAAAGATAATGAGTTAATGTTATCCTATTGTGATGAACGTTTTTGTCAGCTTCTTAATATTCCCTATTCGATTAAGCATCCAATGCCACTAAAAAATTACATCAACGAACTAGACTACCAAATGTTGAAAGGTGCCATCAGAAAACTAGATTCTGACCATAACACATTTCGATGCTATAAAAAAGTAAAAGTTGATAATGATTACCTGCCATATGTTATCTCAATAGTATCAGTATCCTATCACAGTAAAATATACTACTTTTGTTTTGCAGTAATGGTACAAGCCCCCACAGTACGGAAAGGCTTGAATTTTCCTCTTGATGTGAATCATATTTTATACAATTCTACGAATGACCTCTTATTTACAGTTCAATTGCTTGATTATAAGGAACTGCAGATAACTACATACAATGCATCGTTTCTAAACTACCTTAAACTTTCGAGAATACATGAAGAAAAAAAAAGATTGAGCGAAATTGTACCACCTTATGTATTACATTTTTTTATGAATAATGTGATACATGTACTTGAATTTGGTAAGACATATCGCAGTACACTTCACTATACCTGTTCTCAACCGGATTTTACAAAATACTGTGTACCAGGAAACGGCGCTTATCACCTCGAAGTTACTTTTGTTCCATTGTATCAGCATCATTATGATCGAGCAGTACTTTGTTGTGCCAGGGATATGACAGCTGAAGTGGAAGCAAAAAAATTTGCATCGGATTTGCTTGAAGAATATAGTATCCTTTTTCACGCCACCACGAATGCTGCTGCTGTATTAAAGGTTGAATCAAAAGAAAAAGTTACAATTGAGCGAATTAACCCCGTAATGACTGAGTTCTTACAAAAGTATTCCTTATTTAGTATGTCTGCCTTGTTAAAAAGCAAACATTGGACAGAGCTTTTTACAAAACGTACTTCTATAGAAGCTCCTGTGACTTTTCCTTCTGGAAGAATAAACTTTTATTTTAAATTAATCTTAATACCAATTTTATATAAAGAGCATATTCATAAAGTATTTATTATTATTATAGATAATACTGAGCAAGTTCGATTAAATTCTGGAAGCAGCATATCATTAACGCCAAGAGAGAAGCAGGTCATCACTCTAGCAGCAGAAGGTGGAAAAAACAGCTATATTGCTTCCAAACTTGGAATCACCGTTGGAACTGTGAAACGGACTCTTTCTAATGCTTATAATAAGCTCAATATTAACTCACGTGTGGAGTTGCTTCACTATTACTATAATGAACAACTTGGGGGCCCGTATGTGTGAATATTAAGTTTGTTATATGATATTTTCTACATTATTCGACATATCAACCAAAGTTGTATATCAAGATGTCGAATTAGAAAATATAATAGGTTTAACACGTTAATGTTAGAAATTTACAAAACGTGCGTAACAAGCAAGAAATCTATTATCTTGCTTGCTGCAAACAGTAACTATAGCAAGTTACTGAAATTAAAATAGCGATGATACCATCGTTTGCGTAAGGAGAGAAATGAAACATATGTCGAACACAATTAAAACAACAAACCCCGCAACTGTTGACAATGAATTCGTAAATCCAGAGCAATGGTCTGTATCCGAGGACAAGTATACGATCAAGTATGAACTGCTCTACTCGGTTAACCCTTATTTTGAGGAGTATGAGTTATGGGAGTACGGTATTCGTTGTGAACTCTACAATCAGAATCTTGAGCTATTAAATGATTCCGTAGTTAGAAATGTCAGCAAAGATAAAGCTTACGTTAATAGCATCCTCGACCTTTTAATCAAACATAAGGTTTTCCCAGTGCACCTAAATGATGTTATCTCTGATAAACTGATAGAAGATACTTGCTATGCTAGTTAAATATACATAGATAACCTCCCCGAAAATAAAAGTAAGCATCGTGAAAGGATATTGCTTTTAACGCTTTAAAAACTCTCCATGGAGTGCAGATTCTTATGCATTCCATGGAGAGTTTACTCTGCTTACTTTCTAATTGATTCATCAAGAATAATAGTAAAAGGACCATCATTTATCAGGGATACTTTCATGTCAGCCCCAAAACTCCCTGTCTCAACCCTATATCCTTCTTCTTTACACTTCAAAATAAAGTAGTTGTAAAGTTCTTCTGCCTCTTTAGGAGCAGCAGCATTTATAAAACTTGGCCGGTTTCCTTTACTTGTATCTGCATACAAAGTAAATTGGGATATAAGAAGGAGCTCTCCGGATACATCTGCTAATGACAAATTAGTCTTACCTTGCTCATCTTCAAAGAGCCTTAGCTTTAGTAATTTATTTCTATAGAAATCAGCCGTCTCTTTGGTATCCTCCTTCCCTATACCTAAAAGAACTACATATCCTTTCGAAATCTTACCAATGATCTTTTCATCAACTGCTACGTTCGCTTCCCTTACCCTTTGTATCACTAACTTCATGCTTTCTCCATTCTTGCTTAAATTTCAATATGAAGCCTTGCCAAAATATCTGCGGCATAAACCCCCTGATGAAAATATAATTCTCAACTCTGTCTTATTGCAGGTAATTTATCTTTTTAAGCATTCCTTTAAGAAGGACTCACCTTGAATTCTGCTTGGGATATTAAAGTACTCAAGAACAGTAGCTCCAATATCAGCAAAGCTTTTTCTTGTTCCCAAATTGCAATTTCCCTGAATCTGGTTTCCATAGACAAGTAACGGAGTATACTCTCTGGAATGATCGGTAGAAGGAGTAGAAGGATCGCAACCATGATCGGCAGTAATCATTAAAATATCCTCTTCCTGCATAGACGCCAGAAACCTTGGCAGTTGTTCATCAAAATAAGATAGTGCCTTAGCATAACCATCTACATCATTACGGTGACCATAAGCCATATCAAAATCAACCAAATTTATAAAACATAAACCTTCAAATTCCTTCTTTTGATATTTTAAAGTTTCTTCAATACCCTCCTCATTATTCTTAGTATAAACCATTTCAGTAACTCCGCTGCCGGCAAAGATATCATTGATTTTACCTACAGCAAGTACAGAATAGCCTGCCTCTTTTAACTGATTTAACATCGTATCTCTTGGAGGCTGTAAAGAATAATCATGGCGCCTTGCAGTCCTTCTGTAATCCGGATACTCTCCTTCAAACGGTCTTGCAATAACACGTCCGACACCAGTCGCTCCCTGACAGATTTCTCTTGCAATTTCACAGTAACGGTATAACTCCTCAATTGGAACTATACTTTCATGTGCTGCTATCTGAAATACACTGTCTGCGGAGGTATAAACAATCAAAGCTCCTGTTTCCACATGCTCTTTTCCATAATCTTTGATTACTTCAGTACCCGAGTAAGGTTTGTTACAAATAACTTTTCTTCCTGTTCTCCTCTTAAATTCTTCTAAAAGCTCCTTAGGAAAACCTTCCGGAAATGTCGGAAGCGGTTTTTCTGAAATAATTCCTGCAATTTCCCAATGTCCAATAGTTGTATCCTTACCTTTCGATGCCTCTGTCATTCTCCCATAAGTAGCCTGGGGAATCACCCTGCTATTCGCCATATCGGTTAATCCATCCATATGAAAAAGCCCTAGCTTTTCTAAATTTGGAACAGAAAAAAACTTGCTTGCCGCAGCTGCCTTTAAAGTGTTGCTGCCTTCATCTTTATAATCCGCAGCATCTGGCATTTCACCGATACCAACACTGTCTAGGACAATTAAAAATACTCGTTTCATAGATACTCCTCTCTCTTTCTGCTAATTTGTTTACAGATTTAAGAATTTTTTCATAATGTTACACAATACAATATTAAAAAATCTATTGTTCCACAAGTGCAAATATGGTATAATCACATCGATTTACGAAAAAGTATACTAGTAAATGTTTCCAATAAGAAAGGTCGTGTTCACTTGAGTAAATTCATTAAAAAATATAAACACGCATGGGTACTACTATATTTCTTTATCTATGCTCCATGGTTTCTTTACCTAGAAAAAACGGTTACTGTAAACTATCATTCCGTTCATATTAAACTAGATGATTACATTCCATTTAACGAATTATTCGTAATTCCATATTATATCTGGTTTGGTTTTATCGCTGTAATAGTCGGTTACTTATTGTTTGCAGACAAAAAAGAATTTTACCGTTCTACTGCCTTTTTATTCATTGGTATGACCGTTTGCTTATTCATTTATACCGTTTGGCCTAACGGGCAGGATCTGCGTCCTGATTTAGCAGCCATGGGCCGTGATAATATCTTTATCGATATTGTGCGTAACCTCTACCGAACCGATACTTCCACAAATGTTTGCCCGAGTATTCACGCTTTCAACTCGATTGGTGTATGCATTGCAGTATTCCATACCAATTCATTGAATAACAAACGTTATATTACAATCCCCACTGTAATTGTGGCAGCTTTGATTTGTATGTCTACCGTATTTTTAAAGCAGCACTCTGTATTCGATGTTATCTGTGCCGGATTACTAGCAAGTGTCCTATATCTTGTGGTATACGTACCGGATTATGTTAAAATACTGGAAAGCAAAAAGGCTCGTGTAAAATCTACAATTTCATAAAAATATCAAGAACACTGCATGATAGCAGCATAGGTGTTGTTAAGGTAATTTAATTACCTTAACAACACCATCTTTTTATCCAAACTTAAAAATTTTCTTAGAAATAGAATAACCCATTTTTACGATACTATGCCCGGCTTTTGTTTTAAACTTCATGCTTTTACCTAATATTCCAGCGCCAACCTTCTTACAGAGTATACTATCCTTCTCCTCGAGGTACTTCCATAAATCGTCTCTTTTTTGAATACTCTCAACTGACCCTTCTTTAATCAAATATACGGAAGATACCGTCATAATGATACCTAAAAATTTAATCATATACCTTTGGAGATTTTTATTCTCAATAGACATAACATCTACGGAATCTATCATAATCTTATTTACCCTAAGCTGCTGATCAATACGCTTTATCATATTAGCCTCGGTAACGGATTGATCATCTCTGCCAATAAAATACCTATAAAGGTCAACATTCATATAATACATGGTTTTTACAAAACTAAGCGGCTGGTAAACAAATATATTATCCACATAGAACGTATGTTTCGGTAATTCTAACTTACACTCTCTAAGAAGTTCCGTACGATATATCACCGAATGCATTAGCATATACTTTCCTTGCTGAAACTGCCCAACATCATTCCAGGTAAACACCTTATGCTGAGGAAGTGCAGATGTATAATTAATAACCTTTTGTTTATTTTCATGAACCTTTTCGTAAACATAATTTGCAATAAACATGTCTACGGAACGACCCTCTGTCATCATTTCTTTTAAAACCGTTATTACCTTTAACAGTGCTTCCTCATCAAGCCAATCGTCACTGTCAACAACCTTATAATACAAGCCAGTTGCATTCTTTAGGCCGGTATTCACGGCTGACCCGTGCCCTCCATTTTCTTGATTTACTGCTTTTATAATTGTTGGATAACGCTTTTCATATTCACTTGCTATCTCAGCAGTCTCATCTTTGGAGCCATCATTTACGATAATAATTTCTACATCTTCTCCGCCAACTAATATCGATTCTATTGCCTTCCTCATATATGCTGCCGAATTATAGCACGGTATCGCTGCTGTTAAAAGTTTCATTGCCATCCTCCTCCATTTTACTCAACATAAGTAATAAATACACTGCTTGCACTTTCAAAAGTTTCTTCCGCCTGTTTTAAAGTCCATCGCTTCTCGCCCCTTGCAGATGGGTCAAATATTGTGACGGAAGTATTGTCATAACCTGTTATAACTACTGCTTCCTCTAAATTTTTAAAAGCAATGACCGGTCTTTGCTTTCCTGCAAAATAAAGAGCTTCCTCTAAAGTAATACCACGAAGTTCTACCGGCGTTGCTTTCATTTGTGCCTTCAGATACTCTATGGCGGTCTGCTCATTTTTATTATAATTCGCAGTATTTACATCAACATTTTTATACTGAAGCAGCATTCTCATACATGCCTGCAAGCTGGTAAGCCCGTTCTCTTTTGTTACCTGAGAAACTCCACTAATCTGCGCCTTACTTGGCTTTGCTCCTCTTTGCCAGATTACTTGTCCAAGATGATTCATCACAATCCCTACTTGTTCATCTGCAACCCGAATGGCTTTTCCTGCATCATCGGTAAACTCAATAATTTTACCATAAGAATATGCTATATAGTACGGGCGGTAATCCTCCGGACGATTAACACGTACTGTTGTATCCTCAGTTATAATAGTGTTTACTGTTGTATTTGTCCCAGGTATTGTTTCCATTACATAACCATTCCCAAGGGAGAGATAGTATTCCGTTAACATACGTTCTGTTATACGCTTTGTAACCGTAATGCTGCTGCTTTCGGTCGTAAGCTGGTTTAAAATATAATCCGGCTCACCAAAACGATAACCAACTCCAACGGAATCATCCTTTTGAACTCTCGTAAGTTCCACTACATTATTACGCGTATATGCATCGATGACATAGTAGCCCTCTTTTGCATACTGCTTTTTCACATTTCCCAAACTATCTGCGATTAAAACCTCATACATCGGCTCTATTACCGTTCCATCCTCATGGACTGCGATGTCGGTATTTTTAACCTTACCATAGATGATGTTATTGTCAATCAAGCCCAATAACTTTAGCTTTTGACCACTTTCCGCCGTGATAACACTGGCGGCACCGCTTTCCAGATTCAAAATATATAGGTTATCTTCTTTCAAATTTTTCTCTCTTAAGGAACGCTTATCTTCCTTATATACGATAAACGTACTGGAGTAAGAAAAATATAAATTCTTTTTTGGTACGTTAGCAGCTATGCTTTTCAAAGTTTTTGTCGTTAGGTTGTAAGAATAAATTGTATCGAAGATATGAAGGTAAAATACATCGAAATTATTTCGATAACAAAGACCGCCGATTTCTTCTTTTAATATATTATAAGTAGTATTAATCGGAATATAAATCTGTTCTTCAATTCGACCCAATGTCTTATCATAAGAATATAAGATAAGTCCGACCCTACCTTCATATTCCCCCCGGTTCATGTACCCATAAACCAAAAAATCTATGTTCCCGGCAGCATCCATCTTTAAGATTTTGATATCATGCTGGTCAAACGTATCTCGTACAAAATCTGTTTGGTTCTGATAAAATGAAAATACTCTTGTCATCGTATTCTCTGCCAAACTATAAGACCATAGCTCACGTCCGCGAACAAAAGCGATAATTGACTTATCTTTGTTTGTTATAATTTCAACCTCAGGCTGGCCGGTTATTCCAAGCTTAAACTCACTCTTAGAGAGACTGGTACGTTCTACGTCAAAAATAGCTTCCATCTCTCTGTCATAATTATATAAATACGTACGATTTGCAGTATATTGAAAACGATAATTTTCTTCTACCGTAAAATATTCCAAACCACTGCCCGTCTCTACGCTTATAATGAATTTCAACATAACGGAAACGGTGTCTTTGGCTATTTCCGTAACAGTTGGAACTTGCAGATATATCAGCTTTGGCTTTAAGTCACCGTAAGTAACCATATCCAAACTGCTGTTGATGTTTACCTTAGCAAAACTATTCCCTTCTAAACCACGCTTTGTTTCTAAATATTTCCCTATATTATCGGCGTTCTCTTTCTCGAAGGTAGCATTATGAAACTCTGATACAAAGTTAAGTTTTTCAGCTAAATAAAATTGATCCATCACTTTGATTCTCGTATAATAATAAATACGCTTTGACTGATCTGTGATTAAAGTTATCCTAAGAACATATTCTGCATCTTTATTTAATGTTTCTTTAAACTTTATACGAGCAACTTTATAATCCGGCTCTTTATCAAATACCAGACAAGAGCCTTCTTCTAAAGTATTCCCATTCTCTATAGCAATCACTTCATATTTTAACTTCTTTACTACACTTTCTTTTTCTGTAATCAAAACAGCAAGTTCCTGTGAAGAAGAAATCGGTGTGATAGACTCCCGAACGGTTAGTATATCAAGGCCAGAACAATAGCCATGTAATAAATTTATCTCCTGTCCCTCCGTAAATAGTGTGACATAAGGAAGTGTTGCATTTTCCATTTCCACTGTTTTGGTTTCTAAATGAAAAATCTGCTCCTCCATATTCATACTAAAATAAGTAAGAGACCCTAGGAAAATCGCAAGCAAAATTAGAATACGATAGATTAATTTCATTTTCGATTAATTCCCCTCTATATCTTCAGCCACTCATTCGTGGAAGCAATTAATTGGTATAATGTTAAGTTACAATTTAAGTATTCACAAGTATTCTTAAGTTGATTTAAGTTTTCATGTATTTCTTTCGCAGTCGGCTGACTGCCTTTTCTTACTGCCCGGATTAAAATATTCTTCGGAGTATGCTCCATATCAATAAATTCTAGAATCTGCACCTTATATCCAAGTGCTTCCATCAGATTGGCACGCAAGGCATCCGTCATTAAAGCTGACATCCGCTCTTTGATTAAACCATACTTTAACATCGGCTGTAAGTCCCCGCAGAAGATCTGTTGATTTAGTTCATGCTGGCAGCACGGAACAGAAAGTACAACCTTCGCACCCCATAAAGCCGCCTTGTAAAGTGCAAAATCCGTAGCCGTATCACAGGCATGTAATGTAACAACCATAGAAACCTTATTAGTACCCTGATAGGACTTTATGTCACCTTTTTTAAACTCAAGCTCCCGGTATCCATACCGGTCTTTTAGCTCATTGCATGTTTTTATTACATCCTCTTTTAAGTCTAACCCTATAATTTTAATACGATACCCTTTAATTTCTTTTAGATAATAATACATCGCAAAGGTAAGATAGGATTTGCCGCATCCAAAGTCTATGATTTCAATTACTTCTTCCTTAGAAAGACTTGGCAAAACATCTTCAATAAACTCTAAATAACGGTTCATCTGACGAAATTTATCATATTTGCTTTTTATTACGTTCCCATCAATGCTCATAATACCCAGATCAACCATAAACGGGATTGCAGCACCTTCTTTTAGCAAGTACTGCTTCTTACGGTTATGGCCGATAAGTTCAAGATTTCCATCCTCCATTAAGCCGTCATTTATTTTCCATAGGAGGTCTTTTTCTCTACGCTGCTTTGTCTTTACCGTAACGGTTCCCTTCTTACTAATTAAGATAGTCGTCTGATTATTCAACGTTTTAATCTCTAGCTGCCGGAAAAGTCCGGAAAACCAATCGGAGAGCTTTTCTAAAAGTTCCTCTTTCGCATAATTGTAATGTAGTACTTTAGTCCCGCAAAAACTACTTGCCTGAAAATAAAGTTCTTTTTTTAAAAGTACAGGACGAATTTTTATTTTACTTACTCTTTCCGTATCAGAAGAGTTACTGATAATTATCTGTTCTAAATCTTTTGTTAGTGCACGCTCAAATGCTGCATATATATTTTGATCCATCTTAGGATACCATCCCATCTAATTCATCTATTACCTTATTGTACCCTGTTTTTATACAAACTGCAATAAGTGTAGAGGACAAACCGACTATAAACACCTTAAGATTTGATTAAAAAGATAAGAAAACTTAGGTATCGGTCTTGTTACTTATCGCATATATTATTTGTGAGTATATATCTACGAGGTTTTTTATGTCTCTATACGATAACCGAATTAGTCAATCTTCCGTTGCCCCCAATCCTCCTTACTATAAAAGCCGCCCAAAAAACGGAAACAATTATATTATGCGTCAAAATAACACGCCTCCACCGGTCAGAATTCCTTTTTGCTCTCTTCCACAGCCACATCAAGTTCCATGCAATCCTTCAATTGAAGCTGCAGAAGCAACATTAGAGCAAGCGGAAAACTGCGAAGATTTATTGGATTTATACCAGCAGGATCTGGAGTTATTTTTATCCCTTTATTCCTTTAACATCAAACGTCTTCGAGGTGAAATTATAAAAGAAATCAGCCGCCTGGACCACGAAGGCAGTTTTATCTATGATAAAATACCGGATCGAACTACAATTCTTAGAATGGTTGATTTTATATATCAAAGAATCCTCCCATTAACGGAAAATGAGAATGTGGAGGAAAGTATACCTTCGGAAGATGGTAATATGAATGAATTGCCGGAAAAACTTCCTAGTGCAATCTCTAGCATCTGGCTAAGGCATGTAATCGAGATACTTGTTTATCAAAATTTGATTGAGCGAAGAAGAAATTGGGTGAACCAATTAGCAAAAAGAGAATTGCAGAATAGATAAGAAAATTTTGCAGTTTACATTATAAAAAGAGGCTTCTGCTCTAACAGAAGCCTCTTTTTAACCTTCTTACTTACCCGAATCCATCTCTAGAAAATGAATTCGCAGCGCTGATAAGTAAGAAGTCGTGTGACTGGGCGTCACGAATTTTCTATAAATAAGTGTGTACTTATAGCTATTTAGTTATTAGGCCGTAATCGGAAGGTAGAACTCTATGTAGGACTCTTCATTGTCACGATTCGCTATAACATCGCCACCATGACGTAGCAGGGTAATTTTCATAAATGAAAATCCAACTCCAGTATTGTCTTCTCCAGTACTATAATAAGGTTCAAAAATATTTTGGATATCCTCTTCACGGATAAAGTGACCGCTGTCACTCACTCTCACATGAATGCATTTACCTTTTTTGTTTTTTTCCGTACTAATCGTTAACGACACCTTGATCTGGTCACCAGGTTTAAAATCATGCAAAGCTTCCTGCAATAACGTTCTCATCACTTGCCTCATTCGTAATTCATCAAAACAACACTCATTTGAATAACGTTCGGACTTTTTGTCATAGCTAACCGACAACAAAACACCTTGCTTTTCATATTCTACATTTACCTCTTGTACAATTGACTTAATTAGCTCCAGTAAATTCCCTTTCTTTAATTCTTCCTCCATACAATCATATAAACGCTCGTATTCTGTTAAACGGTCACAAACTACCCTCATATCCTGCTTTACAAACTGCATATAATTACTGTCTGAGGTTTCAGGACAATCATCCTCCAACAACTGCATCGAGCTCCGTATGCATGCAAGCAAGTTTCGAAGCTCATGAATTGTCCTTGTCGCAATAAATCGATGCTCATCACGAAATCGACGAAAAACATACTCTGCCGTCGAGTTGTTCTTTGTCACTTCATCCAAAAGCTCATAATCCTTCATTGTTAACATATAAACGCCCCCTTTCATCAAATATTTTAGCAAATATTGTAATATTAAACAACAACAACACGTTGACATGCAACGACAAAATATAACATCGTAGCATACGACATTTTCAGCCTTTTAGGCAGTATTCTCCCTTGCTAAATTTCAAAAATATATTATAATAAATGAAACAATTTAAACTAAATGGAGGGTTTTTATGAGTGACAATTTCTGTATCTTTTGTAAACTAGCTTCTGGAGAATTTTCATCTGCTACCGTATACGAAGACGACCTTTTCCGTGCAATTTTAGATATTTCTCCGGCAGCAAAGGGACATACCCTGCTCTTACCCAAAAAACACGCTGCAAATTTATTTGAACTTGGAGAACCCGAGGTTTTTCAAGCACTTTCCATTACAAAAAAGCTGGCTTTGGCAATCCAAAAAACACTTCCATGTGATGGTATCAATATTCTACAAAATAATGGGATTGCTGCAGGACAATCCATATTTCATTTTCACCTCCACCTGATTCCACGCTATGAGGAGGATGGCGTTACAATCCCTTGGAGATCACTTTCTTATGCGGATGGTGAGGCGGAAGGCTTAGCAAATAAAATTCGTCAGAACTTATAAACGTACCTTAAGACCTATGAAAGACACCGGATTTCTCCTCTCTTCTGTCGAATAATGTCTATGAAAAAAATGGGTAAAATGAGAAAAAATTTAATTAAAATATTTTTTTTAGTAACTGTCGAAACTTGAAAATTAAAAAGCAGAAATCATAAACAGGAGTTTTAGAATGTATTTTTACACAAAAAACTCGATGATTTCTGCTTTTCTTTTTATTTTTATTATTTTTTATTTTATTCGTATTTCTTCAATTAAATTAAGAATTGTATCAACGGCATTATTTTGTTTACTGCTCTTCATTGCTTCCATATAGTCCTTTTGGTTGTCAAAAACATGATTCACAGCCTGTAACAGGGTTTCATTTGATAAGACCTCTTCTTTAATTACATAACTGTACCCTTGGTGTTCAAAGGACTCAGCATTAAGTATTTGATCGCCACGGCTTGCCGCTGCAGATAGTGGAATTAGTATATTGGGTTTTCTAAGTGCTAATAATTCACAAATGGCATTAGCTCCGGCTCTTGAAATTACGATATCGGCAGCCGCAAACAGGTGATTCAATTCTGCTCCGATGTATTCAAACTGTACATATCCCTTTTGATTCTTATAAGAAGAATCAACCTTTCCTTTTCCACACAAATGAATCACCTGAAAACGCTTTAATAATGTTGGCAGCAAGTTGCGTACTGCCTCATTTACCTTAAGTGCTCCAGTACTTCCACCAATTACTAATAGAACAGGTATATTTGCAGAAAATCCGCAAAAATCCAATCCCCTAATTTTATTTCCTGAAAATAGTTCCTTACGTATAGGAGTACCGGTTAATACTGCTTTTTCTTTCGGAAGATAGTTTATAGTTTCCGGAAAGTTTGCACATACTTTCGCAGCAGATCGAATACACAATCGATTGGCAAGCCCTGGCGTCATATCTGATTCATGTATTATGGCTGGTATCTTTCTTTTTTTAGCAGCAAGCACTACCGGCACTGAGACAAAACCACCCTTTGAAAATACGGCATTCGGACCTAAATCCTTTAGTAACTTTTTCGCCTCACGATAACCCTTCCACACCTTGAATGGATCAGAAAAATTTTTAATATCCAAATATCTGCGTAATTTACCGGAGGAAATACCATAATAAGGAATACCAAGTTTTTCTATCAAATCTTTTTCAATGCCTTCATAAGAACCGATATAATGTATGTCATATCCTTGCTCTTTTAAATCTGCTATTAAAGCGATATTTGGTGTTACGTGACCGGCTGTGCCGCCACCGGTTAAAACAATTCGTTTCATAGATTGCCTCCAATGCTGCCACTATAGTGAATATTTTAAAATTCACTTAGTGAAAAATTGCTCCTTATTTTTTTAACTTAACTCCCATGCACATTAGTAAGGGGATTTTATCTGCAGGAAGAATTTTATACTGTTTAAATAGTAAGCTAATAGTTTTTGATTTTTCAGCTTAACTTATGTGCTTAAGTGCTTCCGCTAACTGGTCCGGGCAAGAGGTTGCTTTAAACCCACACTTTAGTCCCTGCAATTTTTCGATAACATCCTTCACCGGCATTCCTTCTACAAGTTTAGAAATTCCTTGAAGATTACCGTTGCAGCCCCCGGTAAATTTTACTTCAGCTATAATTTTCTTTCCCTCTTTCTCTTCTACCTCAAAATTAATTTCGCTGGAACATACCCCGCTGGTTTTAAATTTCATTTCATCCTCAATTCCGGCATTTCTGTGCCCTTTACTAACAATCAATTGTGTTGCATTTTAGGGCTGAATAGATTATCTTTCAACCAAGCCCCTTTTATATGAAATCTAACCTATTTTATATCAGTTTTCCTTAATTTGCAATTAAAAATCTCGATGAAATTCCCAATGACGGAATCTGCAAGGTAAGTTCTTGTGAAACTAGGAAACAATCTGTTATAATATTACCATGTATGAAAATAATCTAGGAGAATAGCTAAAAGAATTTTTTTAGCCCGGATTATTTTCCGTTAAGCTCTTAGCATCTTAATATACTCATAAAAGTGCAAAAGAATGGAGGAAATATATGATTGGAATTATAGGCGCAATGGACGAGGAAGTAACTCAATTAAAAAATAAAATGCAGCAAGTAACAATTATCAAAAAAGCCGGTATGGATTTTTATAGCGGTAATTTTGGCGATAGGGCTGTTGTCATCGTCCGCTCGGGAATTGGCAAGGTGAACGCAGGGATTTGTACTCAAGTTCTTGTGGATGAATTTCATGTTTCTGCTATACTAAATACAGGGATCGCCGGGTCTTTAAATAATGATATCAATATTGGTGATATCGTACTTTCAACCGATGCTCTGCAGCATGATGTTGATGCCATGGTTTTTGGTTATAAGCTCGGCGTAATCCCCCGCATGGAAACTTCGATATTTAAGGCCGATGAAAATCTATTGATAAAAGCGGAGCGATTATGTAAAAGAGTAAATCCGGATATTTCGGTATTCAAGGGACGCGTCGTAACAGGTGATCAGTTTATTGCAGGCAAAGACCAAAAAGACCGGCTGGTTTCTAATTTTTCCGGATTATGTACCGAGATGGAGGGAGGCGCCATTGCACACGCTGCCTACTTAAATCAGATCCCATTCTTAATCATCCGTGCTATTTCAGATAAAGCAGATAATAGTGCAGCCGTTGATTATCCAACCTTTGAGGCGAAAGCAATTGAGCATACGATAAACCTGGTAACAGCGTTAATCCCGGAGATTTAAGCTTTTTAGCTTAACGTTTGTTGGGAGCAATATAACTTACCGACTTATTGTGTATAAGTTTACGCTGAAAATGCGAAAAATATGTTAGAAAGGAAACGAATATGGAAGGAAAGGAACGTAGGGAAAAACTACTTGAGATACTTAACGAAGCGAATACACCATGCCAAGGCAGCGAACTTGCAAAGCAGCTTGGCGTGAGCAGGCAGGTCATAGTTCAAGATATCGCTTTGTTACGGGCAGTCAATAAAAATATTCTTTCTACTACGAAAGGTTATATCCTGTATTGTCAGGAACCAAGGAAAGTCAATCGCTGCTTTTATGTAAAACATTCCACAGAGCAAATTGAAGATGAACTTGGTTCTATCGTAGACCATGGCGGAAAGGTACTTGATGTAATTGTAAGCCATTCGATTTACGGAACAATTGAAGCAGATTTGATTATTAATACCAGACAGGATGTGATAGATTTTGTCACAAAAGTAAATCAAAAGCAGACAGTTCCTTTAAAGGAACTAACTGGGGGAAACCATTACCATACCGTAGAAGCTGATAATGAAGATATCCTAGACCGTATCGAGTCTGTTTTAAGAGAAAAGGGCTATCTAATTGAGTAATTTATTAAGATTATCAGCCGTCTCAGACTATGGCAAGGAGGAGAATAATGCCTAATATTAAAAAAACTCTAAATCGTATCTTTATCGAGGGGCTAAGCGGTATGACGCTTGGTTTATTCTCTACCTTAATTGTGGGTACTATATTACAACAAATTTCAAAATTCATTGGCGGTACCATTGGAGATACCCTCTTTTTCATTAGTAAAATAGCTACTATTTTAACCGGTGCGGGGATCGGATGCGGTGTGGCTTATAAATTCAAGGAATCACCACTGGTTCTGCTATCTGCTGCTACCGCCGGAATGGTAGGAGCTTATGCTACTAATATCTTACGTGATACCCTTCTATTGTCCGACGCTGCTGTCCCAACAGTTGCGCTTTCAACTCCGGGAGAACCATTGGGTGCCTTTGTAGCAGCTTACACAGCGATTACAGTCGGTCATCTGGTTTCCGGTAAGACCAAAGTCGATATCCTTCTTACACCGATTGCTTCTATAACTTCCGGTTCAATTGCCGGGCTGCTGGCAGGTCCTGCAATCTCTAATTTTATCGCAGCCTTGGGTGAGCTTGTCAATTGGGGCACAGAAAAGCAACCCATCCTCATGGGTATTCTGGTTTCTGTTATCATGGGAATTGTACTAACCCTTCCTATCAGCTCTGCGGCCCTTGGAATTTCTTTAAAGTTAGGTGGAATCGCCGCAGGCGCGGCTTGTATTGGCTGCTGCGCTAATATGGTAGGCTTTGCTGTTGCAAGTTATCGTGAAAACAAGATAGGCGGTCTATTTGCTCAAGGAGTCGGAACAAGTATGCTTCAAATGCCAAATATCATAAGAAATCCGATGATCTGGATGCCTGCAATCATCTCAAGTGCTATTTTAGGTCCTATTTCTGCTCTTATCGGTATGACCAACAACCTTACAGGATCTGGTATGGGTACCTCCGGATTGGTAGGGCAGTTTATGGCTTTTGATTCCATGGCGCCTAAGTTTGGGACTACCGGTACCATCGGTCTTATCCTTTTAATGCATTTTATTCTGCCTGCCGCCATCTCCTTCTTTGTGTCCGAATTTATGCGAAAGAAAACCTGGATAAAATTCGGGGATATGAAATTAGACGCTTAGTTCTAAATCGTATTTGTCATCCAAATATAAAGCTTAGCATAAATCTACAAGCACCGGGAGGATTAACTTATCCTGTCTGGTGCTTGTTTTCCTTCTAACCCTAATAACTGTTTACAGCTTATTCAAAAGCATACTTCCACTCTTTTATTACTTCTCCCTCCAAGGATTTAATTATAAAAGTACCATTTTTATAAACCATATAACTGTTTTTATTCCCTTCCTTCGGAATTGATACGGATCCTGGATTTAAGTACATGCCCTTCTTCATTTTGCGGATTGCTTGAACATGAGTATGGCCATGAATCAGAATGTCTTTATCTCCAATCGGCGGAAGTTTCTCTTCATGGAATAGATGGCCATGAGTAGCAAAAATGGTAATTCCATCTATATAAAGTAGTATTGAATCTGACATTATCGGAAATTCCAATACCATCTGATCCACTTCTGCCTCACAGTTGCCTCTGACACATAAAATATCATCTTTCTTTTCATTTAACATTTGAATAACTTCTTTGGGATTATATCCCTTGGGTAAATCATTTCTTGGACCGTGATAGAGAAGATCACCAAGTAATATTAATTTCTCTGGTTCTTCCTTTTCAAAACATTTCATTAATCTTTCACAATAATATGCAGAACCGTGAATATCGGATGCAAACATAAGTTTCATAAGGTGCTCTCCTTGATGTCTTTTTTTATATCTTATAAAAGCCGCTCGTATATTGCAAGTGATTTTCAGCAAAATAAGGACCAGCTAAGTTGACCGGCAGAAAATCTTATGCTAGAATTCAAGTTATCACATAGTAATGGATGCATTGGCATCGAATGCAGCATAGGCAAAACACAAAGAAAGGATGGGCCCAATATCATAACACGGGCAAGGCAGCTATGAATGTAATAATTTCGTTCCTTATCATACTTATTGTTTTATTTCTCCTCGTCATCTTCCTGGTTGCCCCAGGTAAGTATCAAAACTCTATGGTAACCGCATTACAATATAAAAATTATGCACATCGTGGTTTTCATAATAAATCAAAGACAATTCCAGAAAACTCAATGGCAGCTTTTCAGAAAGCAGTAGAGCATGGATATGGAATTGAACTCGATATTCAGCTAACGAAAGACGAACAGCTTGTTGTTTTTCATGATGATACTCTAAATCGCGTCTGTGGTATTGACAATCGATTAGACTCATATACCTATAAAGAATTGAAACAATTCTCACTTTGCGGCACAGACGAGCATATTCCACTTTTTACTGATGTCCTAAAATTAGTAAATGGGAAAGTTCCTCTGATTGTTGAACTTAAAAATGGTCCAAAAAATCGCTTACTCTGTGAAAAGGCCTATGGACTTTTAAAAAACTACCGGGGAGATTTCTGCGTGGAAAGTTTTCAACCGCTTATCATAGCCTGGTTTAAAAAGCATGCTCCTGAGATATTACGTGGTCAGCTAAGCGCCGGTCCGCAGGAGTTTAAAAAACAACTCACAAAGATTCAAGCTTATGTCATAAGCCGTACCTTAACAAATGTAGTAGCCAGACCACACTTTATTGCATATCATAAAAAGAAATCTGCATGGTTAATAAAATTATCCGAGTTTTTGGGTGCCATCCCGGTTGTATGGACCATTCGGGATAATGATGCTTCCTCCTATTATGAGAAAAGAAACAACATGGTGATTTTTGAATTCTATTCCCCGCAGACAAATTACAAAAAATAATACGATTCTTGCCTAATAAGTAAGTACTTACCAGTCCCCGCTGATAATAGGAGTAGCAAGATAGATTTTTGTTGTATCATTTGCTTCGTCATAATTCATCGCGACTTGTATGTTAATTTTATTACCATCCACTTTAATATACTCATCTAACAGTCCTGTATAAGCATAAATTGTATACATATCATCCTGACGGTTTTCAAAGACTATCGTTCCATTAAGACTTCCTATCATACGGTCTGCCATTTTATCTTTCGTCTCCAGTAATAGATTGCCTGCAAAGGCTCCGCTAAACTGTAAGGTGGTATTAATATTTGTTTTTGTAACTTTTAACTGTTCAAATAATGACTTAATAATACTCTGATACTCTAAAATATCATTGTTGGCATCTTCATAGATTGTTAAACGAACCATCACATACTGTGTAACTCCAGCAGTTTTCTCGGAGTTTTGTACAAAAGCATCGACAGAACGATTTCCATTCACAGTTACAACCTTAATCGTAGTCTTTGCTCTTTTTGCTTCCCTGATAAAAACGGTTTCTTTTCTTTCCGCCGTCTCATAATTTTCTATCTGTTGATCAAATCGTATTCCCAATCCATTCGACAGATACGATATTAGGGATAGTTTATCTTCTTGTGTTAAGTACTGATTTCCATAATTTGCAGTTACCTCCAAGGTACTCTCCATTAATCCGGAATTCGTATTCATAAAAGCACCGATAATATCTCCGTCCTTCATAAACACCTTATTTGCAACGATTTGTGCCCCAACAGCAGTCCATAATAACATAACGATTGCTACTAAAAAACGCATCTTTTTATGGTTTAAAATCTCTCGGATTGGTATGTGTTTCCGTTTCCGATCATAGCTAAATTGAAAATCCCGCATAATAAAACCTCCATTCCTTTTTTGAATTATTGCCAGGAAATGGAGGTTTATTCTATTTATGATACTTTTCTACAACTTCAATACGTAATAGCGATCTTCGCAGTGCCATTTCTGCCCTTGTCTCGTTGATATTACCTTCTGCACCTTTTAAGCGTCTTTCCGCTCGCAATCTTGCTTCTTTCGCACGATTTAAATCAATTTCATCCGGCCACTCACACGATTCAGCAAGTATCGTTACCTTATCCCCAAGGATTTCAATAAAACCATCATGAAGAGCTGCGATACGTTCCTCATTTCCATTTTTTATCCGAAGAATTCCTGGAGTTAAGATTGCAGTTAGTGGAATATGGTGCTTTAAAATACCCATTTCACCTTCTGTCGTCTTTACTTCAATCATATCAGTCTCTCCGTCAAAGAAGATGCGGTCAGGAGAGATTACCTGTAACTTAAAAACCTTACTGTTATCTGCCATCCTCTTCTCCTACTTGTTTGCTTTCACTCTATTGAGTACATCATCGATATTACCTGCATTTAAGAAGTAGCTTTCCGGAATGTCGTCATGCTTTCCATCGATAATTTCTTTAAAACCTTGAATTGTTTCCGCTACAGGGACATATCGTCCAGGAAGACCTGTAAATTGTTCCGCGACATGGAATGGCTGCGATAAAAATCTTTGGATTTTTCTTGCTCTTGATACGATGAGTTTTTCATCTTCTGACAACTCATCCATCCCAAGAATAGCAATGATATCCTGAAGTTCCTTATACCTTTGAAGGATCTCTTGTACATCACGGGCTACTTTATAATGCTCTTCTCCAACAATTCTTGGATCGAGTATTCTTGAGGTAGACTCTAATGGATCAACCGCAGGGTAAATACCTAACTCAACAATCGAACGAGAAAGTACGGTAGTTGCATCAAGGTGAGCAAATGTTGTCGCAGGTGCGGGGTCAGTTAAGTCGTCCGCAGGAACATAAACCGCCTGCACGGATGTGATAGAACCGTTTTTGGTAGAGGTGATGCGCTCCTGAAGAGCACCCATCTCTGTCTGCAAGGTTGGTTGGTAACCTACAGCACTTGGCATTCGGCCAAGCAGCGCAGAAACTTCAGAACCTGCCTGTGTAAAACGGAAAATATTATCAATAAAAAGAAGAACGTCTTTCCCAGACTTATCACGGAAATATTCCGCCATTGTAAGCCCCGTAAGACCTACTCTCATTCTAGCTCCCGGTGGTTCATTCATCTGACCAAACACCATGGTAGTCTTATTAATAACACCAGATTCAATCATTTCGTAGTAAAGGTCATTACCTTCTCTTGTTCTCTCACCAACACCGGTAAATACAGAATATCCACCATGCTCAGTTGCAATATTTGTGATAAGCTCCTGTATTAATACGGTTTTACCTACTCCGGCGCCACCGAATAATCCTATCTTACCACCTTTTTGATATGGACATAACAAGTCAACTACTTTGATACCTGTCTCTAAGATTTCTGTTTCCGTCGACTGTTCCTCAAAAGCAGGTGCTTTTCTGTGAATTGGATAATATTCCACATCCTTTGGCGGCTCCTTCTCATCGATTGGATTACCAAGAACATTAAACATACGGCCTAGTGTATTTTCACCAACTGGTACACTGATTGGAGCATCTGTTCCTTCTGCTTCCATGCCACGTACTAGTCCATCGGTAGATCCCATCGCGATACAACGAACGGTATCATCTCCTAGATGCTGCGCAACTTCAACTACTAGGGTATCTCCATCGTTCTTCTTTATTTTAACCGCCTCGTATATCTCTGGAAGTTTACCCTCCTCAAACTTGATATCGAGCACTGCACCAATGATTTGAGTGATCTGACCTAAGCCTGATTTCAACTTATTATTACTATCTGTCAATTATTTGTCACTCCTTTTCTAATTAATAGCATTCGCTCCAGCGATAATCTCTGTTAACTCTTGAGTAATCGAACTCTGACGAGCACGGTTATACTTAAGCGATAAATCAGAAATCATATCTTCTGCATTATTTGTTGCAGAATCCATGGCCTGCATTCTTGCACCATTTTCACTTGCAAGAGCTTGCACTAAGGCACCGTAGATAAGGCTGTTGATGTATTTTGGGATAATCAGATTTAATGCTTCTTCTGCTGCCGGCTCGTAATTCATAAGAGTTAGACGCTCATTTAAGTTCTCTGAATTATTCCCCTCCTGTAATGCGCTTTCCACATCAACCGGCAATAACTTTATTAACGTCGGAATATGGCTTACCGTATTCTTAAAAGATGTATAGGCAAGGTAGATTTCTCCCACCTCATCCGCTACAAATGCCTCAAGCACAGCCTTCCCGATTTCTATGGCATCCTTATAAATCGGTGCGTTCATTACCTCCGAATAGTCCTTCGCAATTTGGTAGCCTCTTCTTAATAATGCCTCTTTTCCTTTACGCCCTACG
Source organism: Bacillota bacterium (assembly GCA_023457255.1). Lineage (GTDB taxonomy): Bacteria > Bacillota > Clostridia > Lachnospirales > Lachnospiraceae > Lachnoclostridium. The sequence goes on from JAEWMB010000033.1 coordinate 106,828, forward strand.
GCATAAATTACAGCATCCTCCTTCTTAATACCACTACCCATAACAAGCTTTATGATATTGGAGTTATAACCGCCTGCAAGACCACGATTGGAGGAAATTACAATAATCGCCTTCTTATTTGATTTACCTGCTGATAGATAAGGATGTGATATATTACCGGACTTGCGAAGCATTGATAGTACAGTATCATACATATGGTCAAAGTAAGGCTTTGCATTCTCTGCTCTTGCCTTTGCTTTTTGCAATTTTACTGTTGAAACCAATTTCATAGCTTTCGTTATCTGCCCGGTGCTTTGAATACTTTCCTTACGCCTTTTTATATCTCTCATTGAGGCCATAGCTTCACACCCTCTCTATTAGTTCGTAAACTCTTTCTTGAATGCTTCAATTGCTGTTATTAATGTCTTCTCGCATTCTTCATCCATTACCTTCTTTTCACGAATGCTTGCCGGAATCTCCGGATACTTTGTATCAATATAATCGAATAATTCCTTCTCAAAGCTTCTAACATTACCAACCGGGATATCTAATAAATACTTCTTTGTTGCAGCATAGATAATAATTACTTGATATTCCACCGGCATTGGTTTATATTGTGGCTGCTTTAAGATTTCTCTAATTCTTTCACCTTGAGCTAATTTTTCTTTGGTATCAGCATCAAGATCTGAACCAAACTGAGCAAATGCAGCAAGTTCACGATACTGTGCAAGTTCTATACGGATAGGACCTGCAATCTTCTTCATCGCTTTTATCTGCGCAGAACCACCTACACGGGATACGGAAAGACCTGCATTCACCGCCGGGCGAAAGCCCGCGTTAAACATATCGGTTTCCAAATAAATCTGACCGTCTGTAATAGAAATAACATTGGTAGGAATGTAAGCAGATACGTCACCTGCTTGTGTTTCGATAATTGGAAGTGCCGTTAAGGAACCACCACCCAGTTCATCATTTAATCTAGCTGCACGCTCTAGTAATCTGGAATGTAAATAGAATACATCGCCAGGATAAGCCTCACGCCCCGGTGGTCTCTTAAGAAGCAGAGAAAGAGTACGATATGCCGCCGCATGCTTCGTTAAGTCGTCGTAAATAACGAGGACATCCTGACCAGATTCCATCCATTCTTCTCCTATTGCACATCCGCTATATGGAGCAATATATTGAAGCGGTGCCAATTCACTTGCTGTGGAAGCAACTACGGTAGTGTAGTCGAGAGCACCATACTCTTCTAAAGTTTTTACAATATTTGCAACCGTGGAAGCCTTTTGACCAATTGCAACATAAATACATTTTACATTCTCGCCCTTTTGATTGATAATTGTGTCAAGAGCAATTGCCGTCTTACCAGTCTGTTTGTCACCGATAATAAGTTCACGCTGCCCACGTCCGATTGGCACCATGGAGTCAATCGCTTTAATACCTGTCTGCAGCGGTGTATCTACCGATTTTCTTGCAATTACACCGGATGCTACACGTTCTATTTGCCGGAATTTTTTTGTTTCGACCGGCCCCTTACCATCAATTGGCTGACCTAAAGCATTAACGACACGACCTAACAATGCATCACCAACTGGAACTTCTACTACTCTGCCAGTTGTTTTCACAGTGTCACCCTCGTTTATATTCTTTATATCACCAAGTAATACGGCGCCGACATTATCTTCTTCTAAGTTCAACACCATACCGTAAATGTCTCCCGGAAACTCCAGAAGCTCACCTTGCATTGCGTTCTCCAAACCATGAATACGAGCAATACCATCCGCTACCTGAATAACAGTACCAACATCAGATACCTCAAGCTGCATGCTGTAATTCTTAATTTGTTCTTTTATGACTGAACTGATTTCTTCAGGTCTTAAATTCAAGAGATAAGCACCTTCTTTCTGTAGATTTCTTCTTAAGAACAGCGTAAACTTTTATTTATTCAAGCTGTAGCTTATAGAGATTTTTTGATAACGAACTTAGCTTTGATCTTAGACTGCTATCTACTACTCTATCCCCGATGCGAATGATTAATCCTCCAAGGATTGCCGCATCTACCTTGTAATTCATCTCAAATTGAACATATTTTGTGGTAGCTAAGAGCTTTTCTTTAATCTTTTCTTGTTCCTGCTTATTCAATTCTATAGCAGAAATCACATATGCTACTCCAATTTTCTTATGTTCACGAACCTTTGCTAAAAAATAATCAAAGATTGCGGAAATCTCATCATGTCTTCCCTTTTTTATAATAATCACTAAAAATCCGGTAACATCATCACTGATTCTACCCTTAAAAATATTCTCAATAAATGCTATCTTCTCTTCCTTCGAAATTTTAGGATGATTTAAGAATTTGATAAGCTCCCTATTCTCTTTGAATACTACTTTTACAGTTTTAATTTCTTCTTCTGCTCTGTCTAGAGATTTATGTTCCAAGGCTAAATCAAATAACGCTTCTCCATATGTTCCTGCTATTAATTTTGCCATGTCTCTTCACCCATCTCATTTAAAGCTTCCTCAATCAACTGTTTTTGTTTTGCTTCATCTATGTTGCCGGCAATGATTTTGCCAGCCATAACGGATGCAACAGCAATCATCTCTTGCTTTACTTCATCCTTCATCTTACTCTTATTCAGTTCAATTTCTTTATTTGCTCTACCTATCATTCTTGAAGCTTCCGCCTTTGCTTCATCAACAATTTCATTCTCACGCTTTAATGCCTTCTTACGACCTTCGCCTAAGATTTCATCCACTTCTTTCGAAGCCTCTTTTATCTTTGCCTCGTAATTAGATTTTAACTGCGCCGCTTCCTTTTTATCCTTTGCTGATGCATCCATTTCCTCTTTAATACGGTCCTGGCGTTTCTGTAAGAGTTCTCTGGCCGGATTGAACAGAAGATACGATAAAGCTAAAAATAGTACGAATATGGCGAGTCCCATGATGGCGATATCTGCAAGTAGCTGAGAATCCAAACCAAAAATACGATTAATTAGGCTTGGTTTATCATCCACTGCAGCAGCCATAATTGTACTGCTATATATGCTTATTATCATGTTGCTCACATTTCGGCCTCCCTTCAAATTTATTCTTTATTAGAGGCCGATTACAGCTTACCGATAAGTGGGTTAGCAAATAAAAGAATAATAGCAACCGCAAAGCCGTAAAGACCTGTGGTCTCGGCTACCGCCTGTCCTAAAAGCATGGTAGACATAATGTTACCCTTTGCACCTGGGTTTCTACCCACCGCAGCAGCACCATGGCCTGCTGCAATACCCTGTCCAATACCAGGTCCAATACCTGCGATCATCGCAAGACCTGCACCAATTGCGGAACAACCTAAAACAAATGCCTCATTAGAAATCATATATATTTCCTCCTTAACTCTTCTCTACTCTTTTTGTATTTACTTAAAATTATGCATCCTCAAATGTATTTGAGATGAATACCATCGTCAACATACAAAACACATAAGTTTGGATGGCCCCTGAAAATACATCGAAATAAATGTGCAGCGGAGCCGGTACAAATACTAATATTACCTTTGGCAATAACCCATAAATCAATCCCATCATAACTGTACCCGATAATATATTACCAAATAAACGCAGCGATAAAGATAGCGGCGTTGCAAGTTCACCGATAATATTAATCGGGGTTAATGGAAGTGGTTTAAATAGGTTTGTAATGTGTGCAGATTTTTGATACTTAAATCCATTATAATGAATTAGTACAAAGGTAACCAATGCTAATGCTAAAGTTACACCATAATCTGCGGTAGGTGGCCTCAGTCCAAACAGACCGGAGATGTTGGCTAATAAAATAAAGATAAACAAGGTTCCAATGTAATTAGAAAATTTTAAACCATGCTTCTCACCCATATTAGCTTTTGTCAAATTATCAAAGGTCTCCACCAGATACTCAATGACATTTAAGAACTTTCCTGGTACCTTATATGGATCTGCTTTTTTAATAATACGATTCGCTATGATAGCAAATGCTATGATAGAAATCATCACAATTAATAAACTAATATGTGTTGTAGTAATCCATAGTTCATGACCAAACAACTCATACCGAATCAGACCATCAACGCCAAAGGTTATCTCATCGTTTACTACATTGGCTGCCTGTGGGTCTAAAACTCCAGAGGAAAGCAAAATGCCTCCTATGCTCACTTTCTCACCTTCCTTTTTATTTATTTTTTGCTGAACACTTTATGGGTTAACGGCTGCAAGTATGCCGATAACTTTAAACTTAAGACTCCAAGTACCACCGTAAATATGTTGATACTATGAATGTAAACAGCAGCTAACAGCACTACTATAATTAACAAAAGACGGAATAATGAATTTCTTTTTGTATAATTAACCGCACTTTTTTGATCCATCCTTAAGGATTTTTCTATTGTTGAGTACATACTAATTGACATTAATACCGATACCAATATTCCCAAGCCAAGCCCGAGGTAATAGGCTGACTTATGCATCTTTAAAAATAATCCTGGAATAGAAAATAGGACTGCGAATACTGCGATACCGATTAATAATTCTTGAAACGTCTTTTTTCCGTCATTCATACCAGGCAGCCTCCATTTATTTTAACTTGTATTCTTTCTCATTATCTTTGTAATTCGCCTCTTTTTGTCTTCTCTCCCGTTCCTCTTTCATCTCATGCAATCGATTAAGTTCTGCATCCTCAATTGCTTTATCTTTTGCATAAAATGATTTTGTCATAAGATAGATGTTACGAAATGCTGCCATGATACCAAGAACAATTGCAATAAGAGTTATATAATTTGTTCCAAGCAAATCATCCAACTTACTTCCGGCAAAGACACATAAGAAAATCGGAACAAGCATACTGATACCAATTTGACTTATCATTAGTATTCCTTTTGCCACACTGCTCTTATTCTTCATATCTTTCTACCAAGCTCCTTATTAGCATATTCTAATTAATCATAGAAGTTTTTCTATAATTTCATCCTAATTCACCAGTATATGAATTATATTATACCATTTTGTTTAAAAATGTCCACTTTCTGACACCGGAAAAGTACGTTACATTATTAACAATTTATTACATCAATTACAAAAGCTGCTATACTAACGGTCTCTCATGCACACTATAATATATGCAAACTCTGTTAATGTAGCAGCTTTCAATTTATTTAGTTCTCTAACATCGAGATCCTTCTTTTATGTCTCTCATCATTAGAAAATTCAGTGTTCAAAAAGATTTCTACTATTTTTAAGGCGAGGCCGGAGCCAACTACCCTTCCTCCCATACATAGAATATTTGCATCATTGTGCTGCCTTGTTGCTTCTGCACTAAAACAGTCATGACATAATGCTGCCCGCACTCCATCCACTTTATTTGCAGCCATAGAAATACCAATTCCGGTACCACATATTAAGATCCCGAACTCATATTCCTTATTCGCAACCGCCATGGCAACCTTTTTCCCAAAAACCGGATAATCGCAAGATGTCTTGGTATCCGTACCAAAATTCTTAAATGGAATCTCCTTCTCCTCTAAGTAAGCAATTACTTCCTGCATTAAATCATATCCACCATGATCACAACCAAGCGCTATCATCGTTTTTCCTCCATTTCAAACTCTTTCGTTCCTTCCGGCTTTATGGTATCATAAAACCACACTCTTGTATATCTTATTTTATCCCGAATCTTATCTACCATTCGCTCTCGCCACTGGAGGTAACGGCATCTGCATGCTACAATTTAATTCTATTTAATCTTGCTCCCTCATGAGCTGGTACATTGTTTTCTTAACTAAAAGAGCAAGCTCTTCAAAACACTCCTCGTAATCAAGAAGGGTTCCACCATATGGATCTACTACATCACCAAATTCTTCGACATATTCTTTTATGCTGTATAGATTATTTTCGATTCCATAATCCTGCATAATCTTTAATTTTTGCTTATATGTCATCGTTAATACTAAGGTATTCTCTGTTACCTCGGAAGCCTTAAATTGTTTCGTCGTATGCCCGGTAGTGGGTACATTATGATTTTTTAATACCTCTTCTGATTTTGGATTGATTGGTTCTGAAAACAAAACAATCAATCCTCTGGAAAGTATCTCTATCTCCTGTTCTTGTATTAAATTTTTTAGCAGTGCTTCCGCCATTGGGCTACGGCAAGTATTCCCTGTACAAACAAAGATTACTTTATCATACTTTCGTGGCATGCTCTCTCCCCCTACTTTATTAATACTTTCTCTCAACCTATTCTATGGTAACGACTTGATATCCTGCCGCCTTTAAGAGACGATTCATAATGGCTTGTCCTAAAAACTTATCGTCAAAGCTTTCTGAAAAGATATAAGCTGCATCGCTGGTATCAAATTCCCGAAGGCATTCGAATAAATGCGCAGCAATTGTTTCTTCCATTTTTCTGGTCCCGATACTTTTTACTTCTCCATACAAATAGCAGTTCTTTGTTTCCTCCGTAGCAAGGATTCCAACATGAAACCCTTCCTCTAGCTTTAGCTTGGCAGCCTCATTGATTGCTTTAATTACCCGGTTCGTATCCCCTGCGTATATGGTAAGTTGTCCTTTGGGTGCATAATGGCGATATTTCATTCCGGGGGCCTTTGCCACTACCGGATCACTCTTTTCTCTTTTTAATACGGCTTGGTCATATTCTGTTCCCGTAATACACTGGTTAAGCATTTCTCTTGTAATAAATCCCGGTCGTAAAATAACAGGATTCTCACCCGTTAAATCAACAATGGTCGACTCTAAACCAATCGTGGAAGAACCACCATCAATAATCATGGATACACTTCCATCTAGATCCTCAATGACATGTTCCGCCTTAGTGGTACTTGGTCTTCCCGACTTATTCGCACTTGGTGCTGCCAAATAAAGACCGGACTCTTCAATCAGGCGTCTTGCAATCTCATCGGACGGCATACGTATTGCTACCGTATCAAGCCCACCTGTCGTTTCTCTTGGAACCAGTTCACTCTTTTTTAGTATCATCGTAAGCGGCCCCGGCCAGAAAGCGTCAGCTAACCGATACGCTTCCTCCGGAACCTTCACTGCTAATTCTTTTAGTGCTTCTATATTTGCGATGTGAACGATCAAAGGATTATCAGACGGTCTGCCTTTTGCCTCATATATCCGCTTTGCTGCTGTCTTATCAAGAGCATCGCCGCCTAGACCATAAACAGTTTCCGTAGGAAACGCTACCAACTGTCCCTCTTTCAGTAAATCTACTGCATCCTTAAAATCATCTGAGCTTAAATTATCCCGATTCATTCGCTTTATTATTGTCTTCACTGTTCTACCTTCTTAACTCTTTTTTGCCTATTCAACTCACCTGCATATTCAATCTGTGTCTTGGATACCATGTAAATCAGCCGCTAAAATCACAGGTTCTTTCCTTATTGCTCCATCGTACTTAAGTACCTCATTACACCAAGATGAATCGCCCACGCCATTTCCCTCTGATACTCTGCCGTTATCAATAGCTTTGCCTCCTTTTGATTGGAAAGGAAGCCGCACTCAACAATGATGAGCGGACAAGTGGATTTCTTTAGCAGGTAATAATCCTTATTTGGCTTTTCCATTCTATGATTACCATCAGTAATCAGTTCTTTTAATGTCGCTTGCATAATCCGGGCAAATTCCCTCCCTTGCTCAGATTCCGTATAATAAAATACTTGAGCACCATAGCTGGATTCCTGCGGAAAACTGTTTTGATGGATGCTCACCGCTAAGACCGGATTTACCTCCGTTATTAATTGAACACGCCTCTTTAAATCTGAGGCCTTTTTGTTAGAGTCACCCTCAGAATAGAGGCCTTCATCTGTTGTTCTTAGCATAACTACTTTTAAGTCATTCTGTTCTAATAGCTCCTTTAATTGCATTGCAATCGCTAGATTGATATCTTTTTCAAGGGCTCCGTTCACTCCAATTTTTCCAGGATCAAATCCTCCGTGACCAGGATCAATTACAACGGTTAACCTTTGATCTTCCTTCCGCTCTTTCGACCTTGAAAACATATGCTTCATCGTTTCAATACTCTTATCTGAGAGCAGAAGCATCGAACAGAGTACTAAAATTGCAAATACAACATTAAAGTAACGTCTTTTCATTGTTCTGACCTAGTTTCCTTGCATTTCTTTATATCATATGAAATGACAAAGATTCTAATTCACATATTTCTGAATAACATTCCAAATGTTAGTCTTTTCAAACCCTAACCTCCAGCTCGCAACACCAGCCAAATCTGCTTCAAAGATAAGTTTCATCTTAGCTTCGATGGATTCTTCCTCTTCTAGCCATATTTTATAGTTCGCTCCGCCTTTCTCATACTCCGCATAATATTGCCCGGTCGTTTGATCCCAGCTTTTTGCTGCATTATTGGCTTCCAACGTTTTTTCCGCACTAGTCATGCTAACTGCCTCGGAAGTAAGTGTTTTATTTCCAAGTTCCGTATATTCCTTCCATAACCTTGAGTAAAATGGTATTCCCATAATTAATTTTTCCTTTGGCACCTGAAGCAGCGTATCATCAATTGCCTTTTGCAGGAATCCAATAGAAGCAACAGAACCTGCTTCTTCTGATTTACTGTGGTGCTCATCGTATGCCATGATTACAACATAATCAATAACAGCTCCCTGTTCCTGCCTATCATAGAACTTAGAATAAGATGCCGGAACATAAGTATCCGAAGATAATACAATTTGATTACTGCGGCACTTCACGGAGAGCTCACGTAAGAATTGAATATAGTGAGGCCCTGTTTCTACTGTTAGATTTTCAAAATCAATATTAATACCATCAAGATTGTATTTTACAGCTTCTGCTATCAACTCATTAATCAAGCGTTCCCTGCTTGAGGTTCTTGACAAAACCTCATACGTATCAACATTCGGATCAAAATTATCGACAAGTGCCCAAACTTCAATCCCCATACTATGTGCTTTTTCTACATAGCTCTCACTTGCCAAAGATGACAGTGTTCCTTCTTTCGAATTAATGCGATACCAGGTTGGTGAGATTGTTGTTACACCTTTCGTAGTCTCCAATGCCTCACTTAACTTTTTATTCGCCTCTTGGTTAGTAACCTGATGCCAGGTCAAATTAATCTTATAGTCTTTCGTAAGGTTGGTATAAACAGGTGTCTCAAAGGAACTGACTACCTTATCATAATAGGAGTTCGAAAGGTTCTTTTTGCGAACATAACCTCTAATCCCTTCTTCCGTCATAACCGTTAAAAATCCATTTTCCTGATTTCCGCCATTGTTGATTAACAAAACACGGTCACCTTTCCTTAGTTGTTTTAAAATAGGACTTTTGATGGATGCCTCGGCTCTTACCTGAGTAGTATTCTCAACATCAGCAAACAAATAATCCCCCCATTTGCATTGAATCACAACCAAATCCGGATTTTCATATGCCTCATAACGCATATCGGAGTACTCTGCAACAAATGGAAGCGCTGCAAAGACCTCCGTACCAACCGTCTTTACGATTGGATAATTTGCAGATACTTTATTTTTATTCACAAGATAATCTTTTGCTCCTACTTCTGCTTTAATAACCTCTGTGGGTGTTGTATAGATAAGTATATTTTCTATCGCATCCCAATAAAACCTCTTATTAAACTTAGTTGTGATGGTCTCAAGGTCCATATATAAAACACCATCCAAAAGTTTTGCATTTTTCTCATATACAATATCATCCATGATGACCATCGCTTCCCCTTCAGGAACCTGATAGTATTCCGATAATGCTTTTATCTCTTTACTTGGTGTGTTTTTCTCTACGATATAGGAAACAACAATCGCAAGTGCGACAATTACTACCGCGACAGTTCCAATAATTGCAATCTTAATTCTTTTCTCCATATTAACTCCCATCCGCGTGCTTCTAGCACGCATGCAAATCAGGATGTACCTAACCTCTCTTCCTATTCTCCTTTGATCCTCTGGCATGTTAATGCCTGAGTAAACCTATCCATACTGGTTATTATAGCATTTCTTCCTAGTAACGTCATCTATTATTTCGATGTTTTCCTTGCTTTTTCCTTAAAAAAATATAAATAAGTCACTGAAATTACTGGTATTACAGTACCATAGAAATAGAAAACACCTATCATATCCCTCCTTAATATATCGGTAAATTCTGCTCCTCTATTATCTCCATGCAAGGGACATGAAAAACAGTCCTTTATCCTAATTGCAAGAAGCAGTGTATTGAGACAATTGCTCCTAAAGCAGTTTACAGATAAAAGACTGTCTTGTCATGTGAATTCTTGAATTATTATGCGAAACTCAAGTTGCATTTATACATCTTAATCGATCAAGTCATTTGCATCGCTGGTGCGGGTATTTATTTAGAAATATTGGCTGATGAATTTTCAGCCTCTGAAAAACCGACCCTGATATGTACCCTAAGAACACTTTTTGCTTGGAATAAGAAGGTTGTGATATGCATCTTAACTCCTATTTTTACAGTTTACCGATACAAAGCTGCAATGCTATTTACTTCATCTTTTAAGTGAATGCCGGAAATTAAATTTTATAAAGTACGGTTTCAAATAATTGAATTGCTTCCTTAGAAGGATTGAAGAAATCTGGTTCCAATCCGATTATATTTGGTCTTACAGGTAGTTTTGGGATTTTCTCTAATGATTTTTTTGTGGCCATATTGCAAATGACAGCCATTTTAAATGGCGATGCAGCATCTTCCAGATATCTTGTTAACAAATCCTCTGCCTGATACCAGGGTGCATTCAAGAATACGAAAATCAATATATCTAATTCTTTTTGTACCTCTAGAACTCCCTTATAATTCGTACCAAAATCAAAAATAACATGTCTATTATTGTATTCTTCCTCAGGCATCATATTCCCATCGCTTAAAAACTGAATTCCATGTATCTGAAATCTATCACTCCGTTTTTTACAGACAGGATAATCATTTGATAAGGAACTCAAATCGAAACGGCCGCTCTTTTCGAACACGGTAACCTTTTTCCCAAGGCACCCTTTTAAATACTGCGCCATTAACAGCGTAAGATGGGTTACTCCGGAACTTCTATGCAAACCCAATAATCCGATTCTTTTATACACCTCTATCCTTTTCCTTTTCATTCTTGTTACCTTTCATCCTTTTATTTAAAATTAATTACTATAGTTCTGCCAACTTGTTTTTAATTACAGGATACCCCTTAGTAATTTAGCTGTTACTGATGTTTTTTCGGATATGCTAATCGATTCGTATGGCAATCGTTCCATTTGTAAATTTTCTATCCGTAACAGTTTTGCCTGCTCCTTTGTAGTAGTAAAGTTTGCTAAATAAACCACCTTACTATCCTTAAGCAGGCTCTGCTGTCTCCTTGTTTTTGCTATTTCCCAGTCTTTTGCCCCAACTACAGAAAAACGTACCTTACCTTTTAAGTAGTCTTCCAGATTCTCATCTATTAGGACTCCATAATCATAAACAATATGTCCATACCTCGACAAAATCTCGTTTGAGATAATACGGCCTTCTTGAAAAGGTAACATAGGAATTCCTTCATATTCATAAATTCCATCTGAGTTTAGTCTTCCCTTCTCTCTCAACATATCACATACTGCATAGGAAAAATTTTTCTCAACATAAAGACATTTTCCATATTGAGACTTTAAAAATTTGCATAATTTAATTGCAAAATGAGTACATCCAATGTGGTGCTGTGAACCACTCACCGAATAATTAATATACTCTTTTCCTTCTCCGGTTTTCTTTTGTTTTTGTTGTATCTGCAATAATCTTCTTTTAATCTCTATTACAGAAGAATATCTCGTTGTCTTTTTTAGCCGTAAGCAACGATGTATCACATCCGAAAGTTCCTTGCTGCATCGGTTATTTTCTTCAATATTTTCCCCTTTTCTCCTTGCATATTCTTGTCCAAATACCATATAATACAATACCATACCAAATGCATAGATATCGGCACGTTCATCGAGCTTTGACTGTTCATACTGTTCTGGCGGGGCAAACCATCTTGTTCCAAAAAAATCTCTTCGTATGTCTGATTTTCTTATCGCATTGCCAAAGTCGATTAAATAAAGAGCAGATTCGGATATCAAAAGATTTGAGGGTTTTATGTCAAGATGAAGTACAGGCTGCTTTTGGGAATGCAGATACTTAAGAATATCACATAATAAGATTGCATAAGATAGAATCAACTTCTCAGAAAGTTTAAAAGTTTGACAGATACTCAGTAATGTTTTTCCTGGTAAATATTGAAGTATTAAACAAGAAAACTCCTTAGATTCTACAAAATCAAAGACACAGGGAATTGATGCATGATGCAAGTCACTTAGAATTTTTGCCTCTTGGTACAATCCCTTACACAAAGGAGACTTTTTATTAATTTGCTTTAAAATGCAAAGACTATGTAACGATATATGTTCCGCTAAATATACTATAGTATCCTCATGTCTTTTCAATTCTTTTTGGATACGGTATTTTCCAAACCAAAGGTCGTTTTGCATACTCTCCTTTCTACCGGAAAATGAGTCGCTGAGTAAATAAAATAGGAATATATGCCGGCTCAAAATTATGAATTAGATGGAAAAGAAGTTATCTCTATTATAGAAAACTTTTCCCGCGGATGCAATGAGATTTAGCAATACGTGCTGTACAAAGTAACGTGGTATTTTTAGTGATTCTGACGAGACTTCCAAAATGTACAGGTTATTGACTTCTCTGAGGTTATACATTATACTTTGTTCAAGACAATAGGGTCATTAGACCTTATTGTTTACACGATGCAAATGATGTTAAGACTCAAAATAGAATAGAACCGTTAGAATAGAAAGGGGTGTGATTCTATGAAACTTGAAAAAATAAGCGATACTCAAATTCGATGCACACTGAATAAAGAAGATCTAATGGACCGGGAACTACGCATTAGTGAATTAGCATATGGTAGTGACAAAGCAAAACAGCTCTTTCGGGATATGATGCAGCAAGCTGCTTATGAATTTGGTTTTGAAGCGGAAGACATTCCACTGATGATAGAAGCTACACCGGTATCGGCAGATTGCCTGATTCTTGTAATTACAAAGGTTGAAGATCCAGACGAACTTGACACTAGATTTTCTAACTTTACGCCTTATGCATCAGGTGAGGAGGACTTAGAAGAAGAGGAAGAAGAGGAAGATGCTTATGCAGATGAGATCCTAAATTGCTTTGAACACCTGGGCGAATTGCTTGGTAAGCGTGAGAAAGACAGTTCTTCTAAGAAAGAAAGCACTCCAAACCAAAAGGAATCCGAAAAGCAGACTAAGGCTAATGAAGAATTTGTACAGCTAGCAAGCTCACTTTATAAAATATTTTCATTCCGTAATTTAAGTGAACTTACTAACTTAGCAAGAATCATCGTACCATTTTATCAAGGATATAACACATTATATAAGAATCCGATAGATTCCAAGTACTACCTGGTAGTTCATATCTCCAAGCATACACCGGAAGACTTTAATAAGGTATGTAACATTATCTCCGAATACGGGAAATCAGAAAAAACAAATTATGCAAGTACCTCCTACTACAAGGAGCATTATGAGGTAATAATTACGGATAAAGCGATTCAAAAGTTAAGTGTATTATAATCACCAGTGATAAAAGTATCTTAAAAAAAGCGGGCTGTATGTTTACAGCCCGCTTTTTTTAAGAATATATATTATTAGAACTAAGTACCTGTTCCGATCATTGGATTTACGGTGCAAAGTTCATACCTTTTATCAGAAGTTAAAAAGCAGATTCTGATAAGTTATATGATTGAAACAAAAACATGTTTCAATCATCGGATTGATGGTGCATAAACGCACCTTTATCAGATTCTGCTTCGCAGATTCTGATAAGTTATATTATTATTTAGCTTCTTCAAAAGCATTTAATTTTGCAACTAACTCGTCTACTTCGATTCCATGTACCATGCATGCTTCTTCTAATGTCTCACCTTGCGCTGATGGGCATCCGATACAATGCATTCCGGCATCTAGTAAAATAGGAATTAATTTCTGGTCAATTGCAATAATATCTGCGATAATCATATCCTTCGTAACTTTCATATTCATTACCTCCTTATGAGTAAAACTATCCATATAAACACAGCATCGTGTTCACTACATTATAGTTTACCCAATAGTTGACGTCAAGTCTCTTAATTTAAAAGAAATTTTTTTAATCAATTACGCTTACATGATACTTTTCTATAAATTTCATTTCGGACTGTAAATAAGAGAATAGAGTTAAATTTGTTCTTGTATTCTTTGTCCATTTAGAGTAAAATGAAATCAAATATTTATAAGGAGGTAAACAAAATGGCATACGTAATTAACGATGGTTGCATCAGCTGCGGTGCTTGTGCAAGCGAATGTCCAGTAGGAGCTATCTCTGAAGGCGCTTCTCATTACGAAATTGATGCAGATGCATGCTTAGATTGTGGTGCTTGTGCGGCTACTTGCCCAACAGGTGCTATCGAGGGCTAATTAAAAACATAAGAATCGTTTGATTCTATCAATAGACATACACATTATGTGATTCTATTGTCATGATAAATATTTATCATGTACAAAAAAGGACTATTGTAACCTATTACAACAGTCCTTTTTGTCATTTATGCCATGTATGTTACAATTATTATATTCTAACTTTATTTTTCTTAAAAAACTTACTTTCTCTTTTTTTACCGCCAAATTCTCTCGTTACAGCTACTTGACCCTTTGCCTGTGTCTCACGGATAAGTCTGTCTAGCTGTTTGTATCGTTCTTCTTCTCTCTCTTCTCTTATTCTCATATGATAATCAATCTCTTTCACAACAGACTCTGATACTGCTTTGCTAATGTCTCTGGCTAAATACTTGCTGTTTTCCTGCATCGCATCCACCATAATCCCCTGCATAATTTGTATAAATTGCTTTACTTTATCCTGATTGTTTTTTCCAGGTTTCATACCAGTAGACTCTACTTCATTGGATATCCCCACTTTTTCGTCTACTATTTCTATCGTTCCATCACTATCCAATGATTTCTCTTGTTCTATCCCGTTTTGAAGCTCTTCGTTATGTTCGTTTACCTCTCCCATAGCCACGTCTATTCCCTCTCCTTTGGAATTTAAATTACCATTGTCCAACGTTTCCTCTATAATCTCTAAATTCATTGCATCCCGCCATTTCGCATATTGAGTGCGTAAATTCTGCTGTGCCTTGGTACCAAAAAGTCCTGTCGCTACTCCTAGCTTATCCTTAAATAAATCCACACGCCCAGGCTCCATGGAAAACAATTTATCTATGTAAGGTAATATCATCTGAATAACTTTAAATGAAAAACCTTCGCTCTTTAATATGTTTACAGTTTTTAATAATTCAATATCCTGTAGTTTATAGTATCGATATCCTAGCTCATTACGGGGGATATCCAGTTCCAATTGCTCTTCCATATATCGAAGTTCATTTGGCTTGACTTCAATCATTTTTGAAGCCTCCGCTATCATATAAATCCTGTCTTTCATATGCGTCCTCCGAAATGTAATAAATTTCCACTTCCTAATTATAACATTTGAACTCTGAAATGCAATAACTCGTCCTAATGTTTATCAAAAACTCTTCGACAGCAATCTATAAAAAAATAGAGGGTGTTGCAAAAACACCCTCTAAAGCTTCACACTTTGTCATTTTCTTTCAATTAACATCTATTGCATCTCACCTCTGCTTACAGATATAATACCGCCAGATAAGAGAAAAAATAGGCTTTAAGAACTTTTCCTTATCCTAAATAAAAGTGTGAGGGCTATGTTTATTTTTACACTATCGCTCCAGGTTCGCAAATTTTGTAAACTGAGATAACCAAGCAAGTTTTACGGTACCTGTTGGACCATTTCTTTGTTTACCAATAATAATTTCCGATACACCGGCATCCTCTGAATCATGATTATAATAATCATCACGGTAAATGAACATAACGACATCGGCATCCTGCTCAATTGCACCGGATTCACGAAGGTCGGATAGCATTGGCCGCTTATCCGGACGCTGCTCCACCGCACGAGATAGCTGAGATAAAGCAATTACCGGACAGTTAACCTCTCTGGCTAAAGCTTTTAAAGAACGAGAGATCTCCGAAATTTCTTGTTGCCTTGATTCTGATTTCTTACCGCCTGACATCAATTGAAGATAATCGATAATGATTAAACCAAGATTATGTTCTAGCTTAAACTTTCTGCACTTGGAACGCAGCTCGGTTATCGAAATACCTGGTGTGTCATCAATAATTAATCCAGACTCACCAACTGTTCTTGCACTCTCCATTAACTTAGCCCAATCCTCATCGTTTAATTCACCGCTTCGGATTGCCTGAGAGTCAACCTTAGAATTCATTGATAGGATACGATTTACAAGTTGGTTCTTTGACATTTCCAAACTAAAGATTGCCGTCGTTATTTTATTTCGTACTGCAACATATTCCGCTATATTTAAGACAAACGCTGTTTTTCCCATAGAAGGCCTTGCTGCAATCAAAATTAAATCCGATGGCTGCAAGCCAGCCATCTTATAATCCAAATCATAAAAACCGGTAGCAATCCCTGTTACGCTGCCTTTATTCTTTGATGCTGCCTCAATACTATCCAGAGATTTGATAACAATATCTTTGATACTTACAAAATCACCTGAGCTACGGTTTTGAACAATACTAAAAACATCTTTCTCGGTCTGTTCTAAAACCACCTCTACCTTCTCTTTATCAAGATAGCACATGTTGGTGATTCCTTCTGTCACTTTAATCAAACGACGAAGTAAAGCCTTTTCACTGACGATTGTTGCATAGTACTTTACATTCGCCGAGGTTGGAACTGAACGGATCAAATCACTGATAAACTCTAAGCTGCATAACTCCGGAGGCACTTCCTTTTCTTTTAATTTACTCTGTAATGTAATTAAATCAACAGGTTTTCCTTCTTGAAACAGCTCTATCATAGCATCATATAATACTCCATACTGATGCTGATAAAAATCTTCTGCATTTAATATTTCAGAGGCAGTAATAATCGCATCCCGGTCCATAATCATGGAGCCAATTACCGATTGCTCGGCTTCTGCACTATGCGGTTGAATCTTCTTAATAAATGCCTCATCCATGGCTGATGCTCTCCTTACAGACTATCTACTTTTACCTTAAGTTCTGCAGTTACTTTTGGGTGTAACTTTACTGGTACGGTATAAGTCCCCATATTCTTAATCGGATCATTTAGTACAAGTTTCTTCTTATCAATGTCATGTCCCAATTGTTCCTTTAGCGCAATTGCAATTTCCTTAGTAGAAACAGAACCAAATGTTCTTCCACCCTCACCGGATTTGATTTTTAATAAAATACTTTTTGACTCAATTTCTTTTGCAAGCGTCTGTGCCTGTTCTAAGATCTCCTGAGCAAGCTTTGCCTCCGCTGCTTTTTGCAGCTTCAAATCATTCAAATTCTTAGGTGTTGCCTCTAATCCTAATTTTTTTGGGAGGATAAAGTTTCTAGCATATCCGTCACTTACCTTCACCACCTCGCCCTTCTTTCCAAGAGCTTTTACATCTTCTAATAATATAACCTGCATTTATATGTCTCCTTCCTCTGTCATCTTGATTAGTACATCCTTTACCTTCTGCATTGCTTGTGCAAGTGTACAATCACTAAGCTGAGCACCTGCTACACTCATATGACCTCCGCCGCCTAGTTTTTCCATAACAACCTGAACATTTAATTCATCTATAGAGCGCGCACTGATATAAATTTTGCCATTAAACTGTGTAAACACAAAGGATGCCTTCATGTTATTTATATTAAGAAGTTCATTCGCAACCTGCGCACCAAGTACGGTAGGACTGTCGACACCCTCACTGCTACACTCTGCAAATGCATACTTTCCAATAAAAACTTCCGTTGAAGTGATTGCCTCAGCCTTCGCCATATATTCCGGCATCTCCGTACGGAATGCCTTCCGAATTCTTGTAACATCAGCACCACTTCGGCGTAAGTATGCTGCCGCTTCAAAGGTTCTTACACCGGTTTTATTTAAAAAATTATTTGTATCAATCATAATCCCCGCATACATGGCATCCGCTTCACACTGACGAAGTTTTAGACCATCGCCGATATATTGTAGCACCTCCGCAACCATCTCACAAGAGGAGGATGCATATGGCTCAATATAGGATAACACTGCATTTTCAACAGCTTCTCCAGTTTGACGGTGATGATCAAGAATTACAATCGTTTTGGTTAATTCCAATAACTCCGGACACTCAGTGTAACTAGGCCGGTTAACATCCACCACAATCAGCAAAGTACTCATGTCAACCGCTTGTATCGCACTCGAACTATTTAAAAACATATCCTCTTCATAATCCGGATTGTTCGTAAACCTTGAAAGGATTGGGCGAACTGAACTTGTCACCTCATTAATCACAATATGCGCTTTTTTTCCTAAGGTTTTTGCAATTCGATACATACCAATCGCAGCACCAAAGGAATCCACATCCCCAATGGAATGCCCCATAATTACGATTTTATCTTTTGCTTCTACAAATTCTCGTAACGCATGGGCTTTCACTCTAGCTTTTACCCGCGTATTTTTCTCAACAGTAACACTTTTCCCACCATAATAAGAAATCTTCTCTCCCTCTTTAATGACTGCCTGATCACCGCCGCGGCCTAGAGCAAGATCAATTGCTGCACGGGCAAATTCATAACCTCTCATATAAGACTCTGCACTTACTCCAAGTCCCATACTGATAGTAACTGACATCTCGTTTCCGATGTTAACACTTCGAACCTCTTCAAGAATTGAAAAGCGATTGCTTTGCAGCTGCTGCATATACTTATTTTGAAATACAAAAATATACTTATCTTTTTCAATCTTCTTTATTACTGCATCGATACTTTGCATGTACTTATTAATTTTTCGGTCTACAAGTGCTGTCAGCAAAGATCTACGAACTTCATCTACACTCTCGAGTGCCTCTTCGTAATTATCGATATAGAGTAACCCAATAATTTGCCGCTGGTCACGATTTTCCTTCTGTAACGCCACAATTTCCGTCTCATCGTGCAGGTACATAGCAATTAGATAGGAGGCGCTTGGCAGGGTAGCCTCGTCTTCCATATAGTAACTATCTTCTTCAAAATCCGGAATTAAAACACGGCGCAATACTACCTTATAATTCGCATCCGCATAAGATAAATGCACTTCCACATCCATTTCGCTTAACGGTAATATATCGTTCGTAACCTCCGGGAAAATATTCGTTATCGCATGTCTGGCTCTGCGTTCCGAGTGAATAATATCGCAAAACTCATCATTTGCCCATAGCATTTTTCCGGTACTATCAATCACTGCATAAGGAAGTGACATTTCTTTTAACAGCTTGCTTTGCACTTGACCATAATTCGATGCAAAACGCACCATATCACCCATGATACCGGGACGCTTTACAAAAAACAGCGAAAGTGCTATCACAAAGTATAGCACTACAAAGCAAGTCATCACTACACTTGCCTTTCGATCAATCATATATATGCAAATATTCATAACCACTAATAATGCAGTAAGTAAGAGCGGCCATCTTAAATAAGCTCGTAAGGCTCCGCATAACCTTTTTCTATTTCTCATATAAACTCCCATCTGCATGCTTTGGCACACTTATAAAGTAAGAAGTCGTACCTTCTAAGAAGATTATAGCCTCGAAGCAAAGATTTGCTTCTTAGAAGAGTTTGGCTTCCTTACATTCATCCGATATGCTTCCAGCCAAGGATGTGATATGTATCCCGTTTCACAGTCAATCCATTGTTTACTGCGGTTAAGATTCATATGACACAAGCTTTAAGACTGCAATTGTATTCTTTATTATACCATCTTAGGTGCGATTAATAAAGCCCCTTTTCAATTGTAATCTAAATTTCAATCTCTATAACTATGCTTTCTAAAGATTAAACTCTTTATCTTAACAAATCTTTAAAATAGGAAAAATAAAACAGATTTTTAATTCAATGGAACTATACTCTCCTTAATTTCGTCTAAAACATGTATCTCAACATAGTTGAATTACAAAGGAAAAGGAGAATTATTATGAAAAAGTCTTTATGTTTACTTCTATCAGCAACCTTAGCGTTTAGTATGACTGCCTGTACCGGAAAAAAAGAAGCAAATAACGCAGAGCCTACCACTGCACCAACAATAACACAAGCTCCTGCTACCGAACCTTCCGGTATCCCGACTGAAGTACCGATTAGTACACCAACTGCCGAACCAACTGCGGAACCATCCTTAGAACCGACTGCGGAACCAGACAATGAGCCAACACAAACCGTACAGCCTACAAAAGCACCAAGCAAACCAACCGGCACTCTAACGCCAACTAGCAAACCAAATCCAACCAGTACTCCAAAGCCAACTAGCACTCTAACGCCAACCAATACCCCAAACCCTACGAAAGCACCAACTGCTACTCCGGAAGCACCAGAAGAAAAGAAAAGTCTGGAGGATATGATGAGTGCTATTCTAGAGGGAGTAGAGCTTCCGATGATTATGAATACAACCATTGATGAAAATAATTTTTCTTATTATTTAAATATGGATATCATCCCTGGTGCGGAGGGGCTTGCTTCTGACGCGGCCATCATGCCTGTCGCACATTCTGTAGTTCTCTTACGAATTCCAAAGTCAAGCGAAGCTAAGAGTGTAGCAAAAGATGTTAAGGCAAATGCAAATCCAGGAAAGTGGATCTGTACCTCTGCCGATAAAGTATCCGTCTCTTATAAGGATGATGTTATTTTATTAGTGATGTCTACCAACGAAATAACTGATGCGATTATTGCAAATTTTGAGAATCAATAGAACGAGTGAAAGCACTAGCCAGACTTAAAAAGGCAGCTTGGATTATCCTCCGTAAACGTTGGATAATTCAGGCTGCCCCTTATACCTTTATAAACTAAATACTCTTTGTTAACTGTACTTAATCTTTACAGAACTGGTCTTAATTTACCCCTTCTAAAAGAATTGCTCCTCTACTTCCCACTTTGCCTTTGCCTCTTTATAGCAGTAACCTAAAAAAGTCTCAAAATCTTTATTAAAACACTTTTCCAGCTCCCTATCGTATCCTACTATCATTTGCGGCTGAGAATCTTGATAGTGTTGCAATAAAGCTTCCGCATCTGCCTTGCAGGCATTGATATCTAACTTTTTCTTATTAATATTAAATGTGCGGACTAAACTTTGTGAGTGCTTTCCGCTTCTGCTGAAATAATAGGCCCATACAAGCTCGGTATGGTCTATCACACGCAGATAGGCTCCGCTTTGATAAAATGTATACTTTCTGCCTGCAACAATATTCTTTCCGATTATTTTACCTTTACTATAATCCAACTCTAATTGTGAAAGAGAAATCTTACTGTTGCTATCTAAAAATTTTGTAATGTATTTCTCTGGCTTTCCAGCAAATAATCCAATCAGGCCAATAAAAGCAACGATAAACGCAATTGCAGCTCCAGCCGTTAAGATATATACAATAACAATATCAATACCATTCACTTCTTCATCAAAGATAGCATATGGAATAGAATCTACCGGTGTATTACTAAAATCCTCATCTAATGTCTCATTATAGTATTGCAGCATCTTCCCATCCATCTTCTTAAATGTACCTGTAATTCTCTGCTTTTCAGACGGGTAGGAACCACTAATTATTTCATCCAAAATCCTTTCTAATCTATCTTTTTTACTGTCACTAACCTTAATTCCATAAATTATTTCATAATCGGTATCTACATCATAGTAGTCTCCCAAGTAACATATGCTTGTTGTCGTCGTCACATTCGTTTTCGTATTTCTACTGCTTTCTTCTGCAAAAACTCCAATTACCCAATCAACATCAAGAGTTACATATTTTCCGTCTAACTCTTCCGGATTCCATTTACCCGATAACTCTACCGGCCCTTTTAGAATAGCAATTATTCCAAATTTACTGACAATAAGCATTATAATAGCTGCTGCAACACAAATAGCCATCCATTTAATAGTATAATTTCTATACTTGTATTTCAATTCTTTTACCATGAAAACCCCCTTTTGTTGTCGTGATAGTGTTAACTGCACTCTCAAAACATATCGTCATATTTTTGAAATTCTTAATTCTTTTTATATTAGTTTTTTCTAAATAACCTATGCATCTGCTCTGTTACTTCATACCACTATCCGTAAGATATCTCTTACTATAAGGAATTTCTACTAAAAGCATTCCAATCCACCCAAGTAAACTCGCAAATGCCACACCCAGCAGCCCTGCCTTTGGTACAAGCAGAAAAACAAATACTACCCGAAGAGAAATCTGTGTCAGCGTGCCAACAAGCGTTATCTTCATATCTCCCATTCCCCGGAAAAACCCCTGTAATCCGTTTGTAAATGCAGGCAAAAGATAGAAAAATGCCATATACTCCAAATAAGTAGTACCTGCATTTATTAGGACCTCTTCTTCCCCTGATACAAATAGTTTCATAACCGGTGTCTTAAACAATGTGATGACAATACATAACATTGCCCAATACAATACCTCAACAAAAAGACCGTTGCTTAGTCCTTTTTTCATTCTTTCCCTCTTACCCGCACCTTTGTTTTGGGCCACAAAGGTCATCATAGCACTCGCTATACTTTGCTCCGGGGTAAATGCAAAATCATCAACCCGATTTACTGCATTAAACGCCGCCATCATATCCACCCCAAGAGGATTGATTACACCTTGGATTAATAGCTTACCAATAGGCTGACAGGATTGTTGCAGGGCGGTAATTGAGCCATGTTTTAAAGTTTCTTTCAGTAAGGCACGGTCAAACTTCAGCTCATTTCTTTCTAAACGAAGCAAGGACACCTTACGGTTTATATAGATAATACATAAAAGAGCAGAAGCTGCCTCTGCAATTATAGTTGTAAGTGCAGAAGTTATAATACCAAAACCAAAGCCTGCAATAAAAATTAAATCAAGCACTCCATTTAGTATAGATGCAAATCCAAGGAATAAAATAGGGGTTTTCGAATCTCCCACACTTCGAAGCGCCGATGCAAATGCATTATAAAGATAAGTAAAGGGCATCCCTAAAAATATTATTTTTAAGTAGGTAGATGCTTCTTCTAAGATATCATCAGGTACCTTCATAAGCCTTAAAATCCCTTCCGATCCTAGTACACCAAGCAAAGACATAACGATAGTGAAAAAAGCCCCAAACAAAAGTGTTGTAGAAAGCTCTTTCTTTAAATCCCCGTACTTTCCGGCACCAAACAAGTTGCTCATCAATACGGATGCCCCAATACAAATTCCCGTAATACCAAGTATCGCAATATTCATAATCGGATTTGCAGTACCTACCGCAGCCAGTGCGTCCTTTCCAATAAATCTACCTACGATAATAGAATCTACTGCATTATAAGTTAATTGAAAGAGATTTCCCAAAATAATTGGGATAGAAAAACTAATTAATTGTTTTTTAATGTTTCCTTCGGTCAGATTTTTCATAGATGTCATGCCTCTTTTGTTTTATAGCCTTTCACTTTTTGCATTTTCTCATTATATCACTAGATTTGCCAAAAAGGAATGAATTCCTTTCATAATGTATTTTTTGTCCTACTATGTCCTACAGATTACTGCATTTATATTAATTTCAGTTCCGAAAATAGTACGGAGAATACAATATTTCATAAAACAGATGAACCTGAATAGGGGCTTGTTCAGAAGTTTCTAACTTCTGAACAAGCCCCTAAACCTTACATAATTTTAAATATAGTCATCCAGCCAATCTGAATTATTGCATTGAAAGAACTGCGGGTATTGCTTCATCATGACCTTAACCTGATTTAGCAAGTGATAAGAGTGTTCCTCCACTACCGCACGCATCGCTTCCACATCCCTTTTCCTTGCTGCCTTTACGATACATTCATGCTCTTTAATAGTCTCCTGACCATTCCCTTCCATTTTACCGTACAGCAGGCGAATACGATTATAATGAGAAGCGGTATCCTCAATCGTCTGCCAAGAAAGACTTTTATCCGCCGTCTCAAATATGAGCTGGTGAAAACGGTTATCCTTTAAATAAAACTCCATAAAATGATCCCTATCCAAGTACCTCTTTTGTTTATTAACTAATTCTTGTAAAGTATCTGCCACCAGTTCACTGCATTTACGGATAAATTCATCAATCACTGCAGACTCCAATGTAGTACGGATAAACCACTCTTCCTGAACACGGTCAATATCAATCTTAGACACCACGGTTTTTCTCTGCGGATAGATTTCCACAAGACCAGACTGCTGAAGGCGGACAACTGCCTCCCGAACCGGTGTCCTGCTAACGCCATAGCGTTCCGATAATTTCTGAACACTTACATCGGTGCCTGGCTCTAACGTCATGTTCATAATATCTTCTCTTATCTTATTGTAAGTAACATCATTTAGTGAATTATGAATTATCTTCAACTGTTAATCTACACCTTCCTGAACTTATTCCTATAATGTCATCGTAAATTTTTCTTGCACGAAAAGAATGATAGCTATAGTACAGTAATACATCGAATAAAAACGGAGAATAACTTAATCCATTCAGTTCCTTTGTAAATGCCATAGCTCCGATCTCACTTAGTGCGCGTATCGTTGAACGATACCGATACCCGAAAAACTTCCATAGCACCACTTTTTCCGTTTGAGTATAGATTTTATCTTCATATCTCTGTTCTAAAAAATGAAAAATTTCGTGACCCAAGATAGTATTTATTATACTATTTTGTTGAAAAAGTTCAATCAGAATCGCATTTTCCTTATGAATTAACCGTATGGCTCTGTTAATTGGTTCATCCATAATTTGTATTTGATTCGGAGGTGTATATAGTGCAAATAGTATTTGTGAACCTGTTACCTCTTCTGACTTTTTAATTATCTGTAAGTTAAACTTTTCTGCAATCTTATGCGGAGCATTCGTTCCTGTTTCACACAAGACGAGTTTTGCATAATGCTTTCCGCATTCAATCGCTTCTTTAATCATTCGTACTTTTTTTTCTTCTGTAAGGCAAGCCTTTAGCTGATCTCTTGAAAATGCATAGAGTCCCCAGGTTACATCATCAATGCTCATTAGATTTAGAATCATTTCCTCTAATCCCGGTTTCACACTCTCACCTTCCTTCTTTCACCAGCACAGTGCAGTAACAGTAACTTAAGACTGCTTTATATTAGCTGCTACAATCACTATTTCTGTTTCCGGCTCTACGGTGCATAATTCAATATCTAAAAGCAGCTCTAACTGTTCAAAGTCGTTGGCAGAAAAGTCCATGACACGTGCGCCAATGCACAAATAGTAGTCCGGACGCGCTATCAATTCTGTTTGATAAACCGCCATTTGTTCCCAAAGCTTCTTTACTTTATCAAGATAATCCTTGGCTGTTGTCTTAGCTACCATTGCACGTCCCCGCTGTACCTTAATAAATCCTTTGTTATCGAGGATACGAACTGCGGTGGCAGCTCCTGCTATTTCTGTCTTCTCCCCGAAAACACTAAAATATTTGGTCTTCTCCAATAGTACAATCTGATCTGTCGGAACGCGAAGGTCTCTTGCTGCTATCTCCCTTGCTTCCTCGTCATCACAGGCTTTTAATAAGTCCACAGCCTTCACCTCGGTAGAACCGGTAGCAATTGCCGTTACCTTAGAGGTCTGAGGATCGATGTCAATGTGAATTTCTATACTTTCCGGTGTCGCGCCACTTTCAATTGCTTTGTTCATTGCTTCCATCTTAAGAGATTGAATCACTTCTTTGGTAGGATTCGGAATGTTACGTTCCACTACGTCTCTTACCAAGGAGAGTGCCACACCGATAGAAGAGATAACTTCTGCGTTTTCCGGTATACTGTATTTTAACCCCATCTTTTCCGCAAAGTAAACAATCAAAGAAGCAGCACCGCCTCCTACACCTACCAGGGAAATCTGATCCTTTTCTAATTTATACTTTTCTGCTAAAGCCAATATGATTGGTTCTATCTTAGCATAAGATTTCTCCATTATTTGATTCGCTATCTCTTCCACCGTGGTTTGACAATAATCTGCGAGTGCTTTCATCGCTTTTCTTGCTGCTCCTGCATTTCCATAAGAAAAATGTTCCGGTTTTACTAAGCCTAATACATTCGCTGCACAGGAATTTGTAATGGTTACCCGCTCTCCGCTTTCCAATCGGATTGCTACATAGTCTGCCGGGTCTCCTTTCTTTGGTGAGAAGAATTCCACCTTTGCACCCTTTATTTTTTCTTCCTCTGTAAATACAGAATAATCTAATCCTGCAATGTGAGCGGATCTAGGCCCTACATCGATAATACCACTTTTATCTGCTCTTACCATGGAACCGCCTGCCACACCTAAAACACGGACATCTAAGGAATTAATGTAGGTAGGATGGCCTCCGACTATGGAATAATCGATTGCCGGCCTGCCGTTTTTGATGACGCCAATGTTCGTTGTAGTTCCTCCAACTTCAAAGTAAACACCATTGGAAGCTCTCAGATACATTAACGAACCCATAACAGAAGCAGCCGGCCCGGAAAGCATGGTAAGCACCGGACGTTTTTTCATCTCTGCGATTTCCATTACACCGCCGTCACCTCTCATAATCATTAATGGAACATTTACACCTGCTTCTCTTACTGACCCTTCGGTGGAATTTGCAGTATCCAACATCTTTGGAAGGATACTGGCATTGATCGCGGCTGTTCTGGTTCTTCTGGTTAAGCCATACAACTTTGTAATATCAGATGCCATTGTGGTTGGAATCTGCTGCTTTGATGCCAACTCATATACTAACTTTTCCGGTCCCGCATCATCTACACCAAATGCCATCGAAGATACAATTACCTGTGCTCCCTGGGAAGCCATGTCATCAATTGCTGTTTTTACGGATTCTTCCGTCATTTTCTTTGTTTTGATAAAGCTGTTCAATATCTGAATTTCTTTGTTATTTCCTAAGTCAATATTGGAAATCTGTGTTTGTTTTTTTGCAAGAAATCCTTCTAATCCTCCCTTTGCCATACCAATAATACCGACTTTGGCAACATCACCTTCTATCAATGCATTCGTTGCCTGAGTAGTGCTATGCGCCACAAAGATAACCTCATCCGGTGAAATATTATTTTCCATCAAGCAGTTTCGAAAAGACCTTACCACACCGGCGGCTACTCCACGTGGGTCGTCATGTGTGGTTTTTACTGATGCTTTACCTATTATTTCATGAGTTTTATTATCGATTGCAACCGCCTTGGTATGTGTTCCACCAACGTCGATACCCATTCTAACCATTCTGCTCATAGTTTTCTCCTTTTTTCCGTCAATACATGATGAGCCAACAAGCTTATTCTATCATAGATAGATTACTCAAAAATCATGCTTTCATACGACTAAAATCGTGCTTGCTATTTAAACTAATTTGTAAAACTGGCTGCCATAGAAATCAGCAGCCAGTAGAAATCTTTTATACTAGATGACCATACATAACGAATACTATAATGCAAAGTATGATACCAATAATCCATCCGGTAGGGATTGACATCTTCATGTAATCTTTCGTTGATACTTTCGTATAACCAAAGCCCCATGCTACCCAGGACTGAGTAACATCAAGGTGCTGAGGTGCTACCGTTGTTACTGCAAATAGTGGATATAAAAATTGGACCGGCCAAGCCATTGCTGAAACAAGAACAGCTAGGATCGCAGCTCCGCAGCCAACCAAATTCATAGGACCACGGAAGAATCCTAACGGTGTCAGGATTGCAAATGCAATACATAAGATGAAAGCACTCGTTGGGACAAAACCACCAAGCAGTTCCCTAAAGTATGGAGATGCATAGTTCGCTGCATTATTAAACATCGCTAAGGTTAATAAGAAACCAACCATCGGAGCTACGTCAATAGCACCGTCTGCAAATTGCTTTGCTAACATTCGCCCGATATTGGAGAAGCCGCCCTTTAGCTTACCACAAGTTAATAATGCATACAGGCCGGATACAATAAATCCGAAGATAATTGGAATCTTAAACACGATGACGCCGATTACCGGAAGAATTACTGCAATCCAGGAAATAGCAGGTGCATTTTCTGCATTACCGGTATCCGCCGTTGCTGCCCATGCATGAGATAACTTCTTCTTGTTCATAAAAATATTGGATACGATAAGAACAACAATTAAGGATACAATCATTGCAATAATACCGAATTTAAAATAACTATTATAATCATAGTCTGCAAAGTTCTTATCGGCAGTAACAAATATACCATGGTATTGTTTGAAGTTTACAATATTTCCAAAAATACCTGCCATGATGGACCCCATAAATGAGAATAAAGCTATTGGGGAAGGTATTCCAAGGGACAGCATAATCGGTAAAACGATAACTGCGATAGAGATTACCGGTCCAATCCCTGTCATAGAAGTAAAAATCACTGCTGTAACAATACATAACAGAGTCATTGTCACTCTAGGCCGGTCACCGCCTAATTCGACAACCTTTCGTATCAGAGTGGCTGCAATTCCTGTATCAATTAAAATTCGTCCAAAGAATGCCCCAAAGAAAATATTAACTAAAATTGACTTACCATAGTTTTCTGGTCCTGTCTGAAATACATTCGTTAGGACATCAATCACAGTTTGCCCTTCCATTGCCGCGTTTGGTACTATTGCGTTTCCTATCAGCGCAAGTGCCACCCAAAACACCGACATTGTAAAGAACCCCACCATAAGATTATGTCCCTTGACGCAGTACCATACCAGTCCAAAAAATGACAGGATCATGATGATACCAATAATGATGTTTACAGCTTCCATAAGAATACCCTCCTAATAAAGTATGAGTTATAACAAGCAGAGCGATTTCCCGCTTCACATGCCATAATAACTAACTTGTCATTTTATCAACTAACATGTTAGTTATCTTAATTGCATACTAACATGTTAGTTTGCAACTGTCAATAGTTTTTGTATATTATGTACATTTAGCTCATTTTATATAACTGCTCTATAGTAACAATATACATTATTAGAAAAGATAATTATGAATTAAGTATTATTTATATCTAAATTATTTATAATACGCTTAAATTCTGCCATTCAGACATTTCTTTTTGCAGAACTTTCCTTTACTTAAAATGAAACGATATGGCAAAACATATAATAAAAAGAACCGTCTCACAGTTTCCTATGAAGCGGTTCTTATTATTTGATATCTTTAATTAGTCTAAAGTGTAAGGCATTAAAGCAATGTGACGGGCACGCTTAACAGCTACAGTAAGAGCTCTCTGGTGCTTTGCACAGTTTCCAGTGATTCTTCTAGGAAGAATCTTACCTCTTTCGGAAACATATCTCTTTAACTTATTTACATCCTTATAATCGATCTCTTTGTGATTCTTATCTGCACAGAAAGCACAAACTTTCTTTCTTCTACGGGTCATACGTCTCTTCATCGGAGCGTCGCCCTTATCGCCTTTATCTTGTTTATTAAAAGCCATTTTTATTTCCTCCTTATTCGATACCGTAGATTTTCATCTGCGATTTTGTTCTTATACATATCAGGATCTTCCAGGTATTAGTTAAATGGTAACTCCTCGTCAATTCCATCTGGGATGTTCATAAAACCATCACCAACAGCTGCACTTGGAGTAGGTCTTGCCGATGGCTGATATCCACCAGACTCACCGCCTGATGCATTCTTACTTTCTGCAAATTCCTGCTCGTCCACGATAATCTGAACACTGTAAACCTTCTGGCCTTCTTTGTTCGTATAATTATCCTGCTGGATTCTTCCGGAAATTAAGATTCGAGTACCTTGTTTCAAATATTTTTCTGCAAACTCAGCATTTCTACCAAAAGCAGTACAGTTAAAAAAGTCTGCATCCGGTTCACCGTCTCTCTTAAAGGAACGGTTTACTGCCAAAGAATATCTTGCAATTGCAAGAGAATTCGCGCCTTGAGAATATCTGATTTCTGGGTCTCTGGTAAGTCTACCCATTAAGATGACTTTGTTCATTTAAGGATAACCCCCTTTATTATGCGTCCTGTCTAATGCATAAAAATCTGATTACGTTCTCCATAATACGAATTCTTTGTTCAACTTCGTTTGGAGTTGTAGAATCAGAATCGAATTTGATGAAATAATAATAACCTTCTTTCATCTTTTGGATTTCGTAAGCAAGTCTCTTCTTACCCCAATCATCAACGTTAGTAATGTTACCGCCGAATCTTGTAATAAGCTCTTTTACAGCTTCCACTGTAGCATTTTTTGCTTCATCCTCGATTTTTGCATTTACAACTAAGGCTAATTCATATTTGTTCATAGTTGCGTGCACCTCCTTTTGGTCTCTGGCCCTCTTTTTTAAGAGAGCAAGGAATTAATATACATATCACAATTTAATATTATAACATAATAAAAATGCTTGTGCAAGCCACAATTTGCAAGAAAGTCTCATTGGTACAATAGAAAAATTGTTATTTTCTTATACATATTGCCCACATTCTTAGGCTTGCGGGCAATTGTGGGCAAAAGTTAATAAGTAATTATCATTATTTTAAAAGATAGCTTCTGCTGATAACTTTGCAATACCGGCTGCCATCGAGGTAAGCTTTGACTGACTAAGCGGATACTCCTTTTCTCCTTGTAATATCCAGGCAGCCCCTTCTTTTACGAAAACAAAGCTTTCATCTGGCATAGTTACTGAGATATTAACAATACTATCGGACTCAAAATCATTTAACATGCATAGACACTATTTTCTCCTCCTGCGAACCACAACTGTAACGCCTGCAGCCAGAAAGAACAATGGAAGGATTACAACGACAGCAATACCGATTTTATTCTTCTGTGCTGTGGTTAAGGATACCATTGGTTCGTCAAGACTGGTAGAACGAATCGATAGCGAATTTTCCTGACCCGACATCTCATTAATTGTATTAATGATTAAGTCAGCATTACCAAAGCTGCCTGTCTGTAAATATTGATCGTCTAAGAATGCCTTCCCGGTATAAACAGCAATTCTTGTTTCTTCTTCGCCTGCTGTCTCTTTTGCTTCCAGTCCTAATATAAATGGACCTTGTATGTCGTTTTCTTCTTTATCTGCTACCGTAGAGTTCTTATTTATCTTGGAGTATGCACTGTCAGAGGTTTTTAAGATGGTATCTGTCTCTATCGTTTCTCTTATATCATCACGAATTGCAAGCCCGCTTCCTACCGGTACTATGATGTATTTTTTATCCTTGATATTTTTCACGAACTCATGGCTGGATATCTTTGGTACCAAAAGTGTCGGATACCTGCTGCTCATTGTATACTGTGAATCCCCTTCTACGACAAAACCTTCTACAACATCCACTCCATAATAATTTAAAATACTAATTACATTAGGCAGAGAATAGGTAACATAGTCGGCGAAAAAAATCGCATCTCCGCCTTTGATTAAGTAATCTTTTATTAAAGCTGTCTCCTCCTCGGTCAAATCATACTGAGGCATATTAATGATTAAAACATCACCATCTTGTGGAACGGACTGTGCCGTTAAAGAGCTGAACTCTGTTGCTGTAATGTTATTATCTTTAAATAAACCAGATAAATAAGAAGTTATCGAAGATTCTCCGTGTCCTGTTAAGGTATAAACGGTTGGCAAATCTTCATTTGTTACAGCAGCAATTGCTGCATCAATCTGTGCTTCAACCTTTAAGCCGGTCACATCATATTGATAAGTTGTATAATTAATTTCATAGTCAAGCAAATCTTGATATGCAATGTATTTCGCCGCATTGGTATCTTCATTCACAACGAGAAAACTCTGTGCGGCAATCTCATCCTCTACATATTGGGAAGCGAATTTGGGATATTGAACCGGATCTTTATATTTTACCGATACCTTGCTATTGATATTGTCATAGTTATCGGCAATTCGTTTAAACTCATCGATTTCATCACCGCTTTCCACCAGATAGTAAATCGTAATGTTATGATTAATACCCTTAATTAATTCTTTGGTTCCATCAGTTAGAGAATACTTGCTGTCCGCGGTTAAGTCCCTGGTAATATCAAGTTCCTGAACAAATAAATTAATCAATAATACAATCATAATTACAACCGCAGATACAATTGTTGCATAAGCTCCTCCCTTAAATTTACGACTCTGAAAGGAGGATTTGATTCTTTTCCCAATGTTATGTTCTTTTCTCTCACTCATGGCATTTCCCCTCCTAGCTCCATCTTCTCTTTTTCATTGCTTGAATCGTTAAGAATACAAAAATTCCAATTACACTTAGGTAATATATTACGGATGACAAATCAAAAATTTCGTAAACAAAACTATCGAATCTCGTACTAACCGTTAACCAATCAAAAAATTTTACTACGGAGCCATCATAAATACTTGGCTTTATAAAATAAAATCCGATAATGATACCGGCTCCTAATAAAGCGGCCAGAATCGTAAAAGTTAGGTTATGCATAAGGACATAGGTGATAACTGCCAGCAGTAACATAAGAAGCAGAAAAACTTTTACTGCTGTAAGGTTATCTGTTGGCAGTACTTGACCAAGGGTTGCACTAAGGGTTGTAATTAATACCACTGCAAAGGTTATAATCGCTGCAAATGCCTGACTTTCTGTCATTGAGGAGATAAACAAACCGATGGCTAAATAAGCCGCACCCATCAAAAAAAAGGCAAGTATCGCAGAATAAGAGGAAATTAAATTTACATTACCATATTGATACAGTACCAACGGATAAACTCCTGAGATAACCATTACTATCGCAAATACTGTTAATACCGCAGCGTATTTTCCAAAAATAATTTTTTCTATGGATACCGGCGAGGTCAATAAAAGCTGATCTGTTTTCTGACGACTTTCTTCTGCCATAATTCTCATCGTAATCATCGGAATTAAAAGTGTAAAGAAATAACGTATCCCATATAGTGAATACGAGTAATTTGCATATCCGGAATAAACATTGTTCATATAAAAATAGAGTCCGATAAAGAATAGAAAGAATGCAATAAATAAATAACCGATTATGGAATTAAAATAAGCCCTGAGTTCTTTTTTATAAATTGCTATCATCTCTTGTATCCTCCCCATTGTCTTTTTTTATTTGAATATCACCAGGAATATCTGAAATACTTTGCTGTACTTTCACTTTCCCCTCTTCAGATTTTATATCTTCAGGCTCCCTATCTTCGTTCTTGGTTAATTGAAGGAAGATATCTTCAAGAGTTACTGATGTTGTGTGCATTTCATATATCGGACAGTTCCGATTCGCAAGAGCGTAAAAAACTCCTTCACGAATATCACTGTCAAGACTTTGCTGAATGGAAACCTCAACTAGTTGTGTCTCTTTATTTTTCTTCACTTCTATTTTTTCAATCCCATCCAAAATACTGAGAGCCTTTTCTACAATATGTTTATCACCTTTCACGGAAAGTGACAGATTATTCATACCCTTCTGATGCTTTGCCAGCATCTCAGGCGTATCACTTGCAATAAGTTTGCCTCGATTTATAATCATGATCGTATCACATACCGCACTAATTTCAGAAAGAATGTGAGAGCTTAAAATAATGGTGTGCCGCTTTGCAAGATCACGAATTAGGTCACGGACCTCAATAATTTGCATAGGATCCAAACCTACCGTAGGCTCATCTAAAATAATAACTTCCGGATAACCAATGATTGCTTGTGCAAAGCCAACTCTTTGGCGGTAACCTTTGGATAGGTGCTTAATGAGGCGGTGTTCTGCTTCCCTAAGACTAATCCGGTCCATAATTTCTTCTATCATTGATTTTCTCTGTGGCTTTGGAACTTTCTTAAGTTCAGCTACAAATACCAGGTATTCCCGCACTGTCATATCCGGATAAACTGGAGGTTGTTCCGGAAGATAGCCAATACTTTTTTTTGCCTCCTCGGGTTCCTCATATATATCATGTCCATTGATAATTACAGTTCCTTCCGTGGCTGATATGTAGCCTGTAAGCATGTTCATAGTTGTAGACTTCCCTGCACCATTCGGTCCTAAAAACCCTAGTATCTGTCCTCTTTCTACCGTGAAGCTAAGGTGATCGACAGCCAAATGATTTCCATATTTCTTCACTAAACCTTTTACTTCAATCAACTTTTTCTCCTCCTTTGATCCAAACCATCAAACTCCCTGTATTGATACCGACCTGTTACTACAATTGATACAGATAAATGGTATCAACAGACTGTGAAAAAATATGGAAAAATTTATGTTTTTTTTGTGAACAAAAGGGATGGTATTAAGCCTTTCGACCTAATACCATCCCTTTTTCACCGGGTATTACCTGGCGTATTCCCTTCTCTACCTGTTTTCTTGGAAGCATCACTTGATGTCCGCAACCTTTACATCTTAAACGAAAATCAATTCCAACCCGCAGAATCTCCCATTCATTACTTCCGCACGGATGAGGTTTTTTCATTTTTATGCTATCGCCAACTTTTAAATCCATCGCAAATCACCCAACTCCTTATTTCGCACCTGTTTATACTATAAATATGAAAACTATTATAGCATATGAATTTTCCATCAGCAAGGCTTCCCCTTCTTTAATTTAAAGCAGATAAATTAAAGAAGAGAAAAGGTATTGCAATCTTTTTTATCATGTAGTATTATCATACCTAGTATATAGTATTAATAACTACATATAATATTATCAGTAGCTATCAAATAAGTTACTTATTTCCATGGTCAGTACTGGTAGCTTTAAAAATATGCAAATACACTAAAATAAAAGAAAGAAGGTTGATTCTACTTATGGAATTAAAAAGACAGACTGCAGACAAATTCAAATTAAAAGATCCCGGAAGTGCTATTTCGCACCTTATCTTTACAATGATTGCATTAATTGCCACGCCCCCGCTTTTACTAAGAGCATATCATATGCCAGGATATATTCCTCTTTTGTCCATGCTCTTATTTATGCTTGGTGTTATCCTATTATACAGTGCAAGTACAATTTATCATTCCTTCGATATCTCAATAGAAGTCAATACCAAGTTAAAGAAAATAGATCATATGATGATTTATGTTTTAATTGCCGGATCCTATTCTCCCATTTGCCTCATCGCCTTAGGAAACACAACAGGACTTATTCTTTTTATTTCCATTTGGGTACTAGCCCTCCTTGGAATCTTCCAGGCTCTCTTCTTTATCCACTGCCCTAAGTGGGTGAACGCAGCAATTTACATTGCAATGGGCTGGAGCTGCATTTTCTCTTTTACACAATTAATAAATTCGCTTTCAAGACCTGCTTTCTTGTGGCTTCTATCCGGTGGTATTATTTATACGGTTGGAGGCATTATCTATGCACTTAAGCTCCCAATTTTTAATGGGCGTCATAAAAACTTCGGTTCACATGAAATTTTTCATCTGTTTTGTATCGGTGGTACACTTTGTCACTATATCCTGATGTATTACTTGGTGTAACGTAAGAATGAAATAAGGGTGCTGCCTAAACGACCTGTCATGACAGATTGTTTAGGCAGCACCCTTTGATCTATGTCAAGCAACCGAACATAGTGGTTTTTTAATAAGTGGTAATCCGGGAGGGGGACCTCCACGCATATCCAATAGATCGGAATCTACTGACATCCACAGCATCTTGACTACAATAGTCTTTCTGCTGTTGCTCTGCCGCATGAAAAAAGAACGTAGGAAGAGATCGGTTGCTAATTTTTGTAGATATGTACCACTCGTTTACCACCTTCCATAACATATTATATGCAGAAGTAAAGAAATTATTGCTTCAATTAAAACTAATTGAAAACTCACTCCTATAAGATATTAAAAACACTTGGTTGGATAGAATTTTCACACTATCCAATCAAGTGTTCACCTTCAAGAACTTACTTTTCTTACTCAGACCTATCTCGTTACCTCACGAGCTACAAACAGGACTCGTTACTTATTTATTCTTCTTTAAATAAGGTCATAGGGTCTAAGCTACTATCTCCCTCTAATACTTGGAAGTATAAGTTTTCACCCTCTACAGAATAGAATTTACTTACCTTTGCGAGCTTTGCAAATTCTTTTCCAGCTTCCACTACATCTCCAACCTTAAGGTTTTCATCTTTTTCCAACTGACCATAAACAAGCTGATACCCACTTCCGATATCCATAGTTACAGTGATTCCTGTGTACGGCTCTTCCACAATTTCAGTAATAACGCCTTTTGCAGCAGCTTTAATCAAATCCCCTTCTTTTCCTTGAATAAGGATTGCCGGATTTGTCTTGTATTGCTTTAAAGTTGCATGAAATACCGTTTTATCGACGCTATATGGAAGGATAATATTTCCTTTGAGTGGTATTTCCAAACCCTGCGCTTTGTCAAATTTTAAGTTTTCTGCTGTATTTTGCATTACCGGTTTCGTATCAGCCGGGGTATTCTCCTTTGCGGTATCCGTAGGAGCTGTTGTAATCTGTGCAGTATTATCTTTTTGAGTCGTTCCTTCTACTGTATTTCCTGCTGTATTTTGTGGTATCTTACCTTTATCCGGCTCTGTTGCAACGTCAGAAGGTTGTTTTGCAGTTTCCTCCTGTCCTCCAGCATATGTGCCATCCAATATACTTGCATTGTTCTTATCGATGTCGGCTATTTGATTTTCAGGATCGTCAAGACCTACCAAATTATTATCTTTTGGTTCTCCTGTTCTTGCTGTCATAGTTACTAGGGCAACTGCAACAACAACAAATACTCCCACCAATAGCGTTGCATACACTACTTTCTTTTTTGCCATTTCACTTAACTTTTGTTTTTTCACTGTTTGCACCCCTACCTTTCTAGGTTAGAATATGATAAGCATTTCGTATGCCTCAAGTATATTCTGTCCTAAGAGGTGCTTTTTATACATAAACGGCAGGCACAAGTCTGTAGATTCCTTAAGACCCTGTCGATTTATAATGTTTTAATCCAATTTGAAAAAAAAGATAACAAGGCAGATAAAAAAATGCAGCGGCGAGGGGCAGAATGATAAGTACCGGGTTGGTATTTCTGCCTAATAAATAAAGAAAAGGATAATACTGAAACAGTGCAAATGGAACAAGATAGGTAACAATCCGCAACACTGTCTTCCCATACGTATCAAACGGGTATTTTCCATATTCCCTCGCACCGTCAGTCACAATATTCATTACTTCAATTCCTTCGATTGTAAAGAAACTTACTGCTGCATATAAAAGAAATAATGCACTATAAAGTGCTGTTCCTCCCATCAGCATAAAACAGACTGTAACTATCTTATCCGCACTCCAGGAAACATCACTTGTACTCACCCCGTAAATAAACATCACAACAGCTTGAATCATACGGCCTAATCTCGTAAATTCTATTTTGCTGCACAAAATTTGCAATAGTATTCCTTTCGGACGTACTAAGATACGGTCAAATTCTCCATTATTTATCATAGAGGGAAACGTATCAAAGCCTCTTGCAAACATCTCTGCTAATGAATAAGCCATGATATTCACCGCAAAACAAAGAAGAATCTCTTGATAAGTATATCCTTTTACCGATGAAAATCTCGCAAATAAAAAATATATTCCCAAAAATATATTAAATGATACCAAAAACTGCCCAATTGTTGTTAGTAAAAACGATATTTTATACTGCATCGCACTTCGAAAATGAATACCAAAATACTTTTTATATAATTTCATCTTTTTAGCCCCTATTCTTGGCTGAAAATAGTTTAATCTTCAACCAAATTATGTTAAATCTTCGATTACAAGTGCTCACTTACATCACATTCGAAATAAAATGTCGGAAAATGATTTTTATTTTTACCCGAAATCCCATACATATCCCGTCTGCTACCGATGAGATACTGCTTAAAGAAACTAATACTCATGTACTTGCTAATTCTTAGCCTCCCTGCACCACCACTTTATTTAGAGCTTTTTTCAATAGGTATTTACCAAAGGAAATCAAAATAATTACCCAAAAAAGCTGTAAAGAGATGGCTTCATATCCTTCGCTTCCGGAAAGATTCCCGCTATAGATTCGAAACGGTACATTTTGCATGGATGCAAACGGTAAAAATTCACATACCTGTCTTACTCCGTCCGGTAAAAATGGCAGCGGAATTACGGAGCCTGAGAAAAACTCCACGAAAGAGAATGCAACCATACGTATCCCTAGCGGAGAAATCGTATAAAAACAAAGAAGGTATAAAATCATACTAAACGCGACTGTAACAAGTAATGCCAACCCCATTGAGCATAAAAACAAAAGAAATGCAGCAAAACTCCTTGGTAATTGCATGCCATATGGTTTTGGTAATAATGCTGCAAGTAATAATATAGGGATACATCGAAGTACTGCCTTTGACATCCGATTAGCAATATTTCTTGCAAACCACATGGAGTATAAATCAAGTGGCCTGCATAATTCATATGCAATACCCCCGCTCGTAATCGAATCAAAAATTTCCCGTTCTAAAAACCACATCATATAAAGTGATAGAAATGCCTGCTGTAACCAAATATAAGAAATAAGTGCTGAAAACTCCATCGGAAACGCCGACGGGTCTGCCTCATAAAATGCTTTAAATAATAAAATCTCCATAGCCCCCCATACAAACTGGGTTGACATTCCCGCAAGTGCTGCCTGACGATACTGCAATCCCGTAGAAAACCGCATGCGAAAAAAAGAAACATATTTTTTCATATCTTCCTCATTCCTGCGCTCATTTGCGCGCATATCACTCTTTCCTTCGTTCTGTGTTTACTTTTGATTATGCGATATCATATTTCCGATACATCGAAGCAATTGCCTCGTCAATCGTATCCTCTGCCTTTACAGCCTTTAAATCCTCTAACGTTCCATCCATCAAGAGTCTGCCTTTGCCAATTAAGATAATTCGTTTCGACAAAGCCTCAATATCCTGCATATCATGCGTCGTTAGGATAACTGTAGTTGTATGCGTTTCATTTCGTTTGCGGATAAAATCACGTACTGCCAGCTTAGATATTGCATCCAGCCCAATCGTCGGTTCATCCAAAAATAATATCTTTGGTTCATGAAGAAGGGAGGCTGCTATCTCACAGCGCATCCGCTGCCCAAGTGATAACTGTCTTGTCGGGGTTTTTATAATTTGAGATAAATTAAGAAGTATGATCAGTTCCTCTAGGTTATTCCGATAAATTGTTAAAGGAATATCATAAATATCCTTTAAAAGCTCAAAAGAATCAATGACAGGGACATCCCACCATAGCTGTGAGCGCTGCCCAAATACGACTCCGATGTCTTTCACATGAGCCTTCCGTTCTTTCCAAGGAATTCTTCCATTCACGAAACAAGTACCGGAATCCGGATATAAGATTCCACTTAAAATTTTGATGGTGCTGCTTTTTCCTGCACCGTTAGGACCAATATAGCCAACCATTTCACCGTCAGCTATTGTAAAAGAGATGTCATCGAGTGCCTTCAATTCTTCGTATTCACGATGAAACAGTGCTTTTGCCGCTTCCCTAAATCCAGAATTTCTTCTGCTCACTCGAAAGGTTTTAGAAATGTGTTCCACTTCAATCATATTTGTTCCTCCTGGTAGTAATATTATAAAATATCTTGCCAAGCGGCTGACTTATCTTGGATTTTGCCAAGAAAATTCCGTGGTATGAAATTTCCCTGCAGATAATCATATATTCATGCAGGAAACTATATTTTATCATAATCATTCAGCCATGTCAATAAATCAATAAATATTACCACAATATCCGTTTACAAATGAAATGCAATATGCTAAAGTACCAGTGTATGATTTCGTGCATTTTCGTAACAAAAAGAATCTACATGAAAACCATAACATTGTACATTTTATTTTACTTTCATATTACTATAATGAAGGTACACAACCAATGCTTTATTACTTAGGAGGACTTATCCATGACCCCGATGAAATGGTTTTTCTCATTTCTAAAAAAGTACCGACTGCGGCTGATCCTTGCATTTCTTATGGTAACCGTAGCAACCGCCATGTATATTGTAAACCCTTATGTGTCCGGTCTCATTGCGGATCGCGTCATCAGGGACGGCGAGTACGAACTTCTGTGGAAGTTAGTAATTATCTTAATTGGAACGACGGTAGTCCGTTCCATTATGAAGTACTGTTATCTTTTCCTGTTTGAAACTACCTCACAACGCATGCTGTATACCATGAGAGATCATGTATATCGTCGTCTCCTATTGCAGGATTTTAGTTTCTACAACAAAAACCGTACCGGTGAATTAATGTCCCGGCAAACTGGCGATATGGATGCAATCCGGCATTTCGTGGCCTATGTTACCTACTCGGTCTACGAAAACTCCCTACTGTTTCTATTTGCTATGACCATGATTTTTACGGTAGATTACCGTTTGGCATTATGCTTAATAGCCATTGTCCCATTGACAGCTTATACCACAAGAAAGCAGTTAAAAGCAATTAAACCGGCATTTCACAACATAAGGAAACATTTTTCCAGTTTAAATACTGCAGTTCAGGAAAATATTAGCGGAAATCGTGTTGTAAAAGCATTCGCAAAAGAAGATTATGAAATCGAAAAATTCATGAAAGAAAACGATGGATATCGCAGTGCAGAACTAAATGCTACGGCTCAATGGCGTAAGTACATACCATTTTTTGAATTCTTTGCAAATTTTTCACTGTTCATTCTATATCTCATTGGTGGCATTATGGCAATCAGGGAACGTATCTCCGTAGGGCAATTAATTACGGTAAGCGGTTATCTCTGGATGATTAATAACCCACTTCGAATGGCGGGATGGCTTGCCAATGATTTTCAGCGTTTTGTTACTTCTGTAGAGCGAATTTACTATACCATTAATAAAGATCCTGATGTTTCAGATCCGAAAGAGCCAATGAAAATTGACAGATTAAAAGGGGATATTAAGTTTTCTCATGTTTATTATAATAGTGAAGATGATGTGATTTTAAAGAATATAAATTTTCACGTAAAACCAGGTCAGACAGTTGGTATTATCGGAGCTACCGGTTCCGGTAAATCAACTCTTATGAATCTTCTTTGCCGTTTTTATGATGTATCTTCTGGTGAAATTACCGTGGATGGGATTAATGTGAAAGATTATGAACTCTATAGCTTACGTGGCAACATCGGTATGGCAATGCAGGATGTATTCCTATTCTCAGACACAATTGAAGGTAATATCGCATACGGAAAACCTAACTGCTCCTTTGAAGAGGTAGAGCATGCTGCAAAGCTAGCAAATGCAGATGAATTTATCAGGCAGATGCCGGAGGGCTATGATACGATTGTCGGAGAGCGCGGCGTTGGTTTATCCGGCGGCCAAAAACAGCGTATTTCTCTTGCCAGAGCAATCTTAAAAGACCCGGCAATCATTATACTGGATGATACAACTTCCGCCGTAGATATGGAAACAGAGTCCAAGATACAAGAAGCGCTGCATTCGATACAGAATCGTCACACCGTCTTCTATATTGCACATCGAATCTCGTCCATCAAGGATGCCGATCAGATTTTAGTAATTGACCAAGGCACCATAAGAGAAGCCGGAACTCATGATGAATTAATAGCAAAGAAAGGCTATTATTATACCGTATTCCACCATCAGTATGGTGAATTCGATTCGATAAAAGCTCAGAAAGGGGGGATTAGTCATGGCAAGAAATAAATACGATATTGATGAAACCTTACAATCCGAGTTTAATATAAAACACCTGAAACGACTTGGTCACTATATTTTACCATACCGTAAGGATATGGTAGTCACCATATTATTAATGATGACCTCCAGTGCCCTTGGAATGTTAGTACCGCTTTTTTTCATGAAGATTATAGATGATTTTATTCCGGATAAAAATACTGCCGGAATCGTTGTTGTCTGCCTCTTACTATTGCTAATTAACATTATCAATATGATTAATCTTAGAATGAAGGTAAATATTACGGCAAGGCTTGGACAAAACATTATCCATCAAATACGTACCGATATTTTTGCTCATCTGCAGAAACTGCCCTTTTCGTATTATGATGATCGTCCACATGGAAAGATTCAGGTACGTGTTGTTAACTATGTAAACAGCTTGAGTGACCTCCTAAGCAACGGTATTGTCAATACAATTACCGAACTCTTCAGCCTATTTTTTATTGTTGGCTTTATGTTATCAATCGATATTAGGCTAACCGGAATTTGTATGATTGGCCTTCCTGTTTTAATGGCATTAATCTTTTTTATAAAGAGAAAACAGCGTGTTGCCTGGCAAATACAAAGTAACAAGTCTTCCAACTTAAATGCTTATATCGCGGAAAGTATTAATGGAATTCGCGTGACTCAGAGTTTTGTAAGAGAGCGAGAGAATATTCAGATATTCAATAATCTCAGTAGAAGTTATAGTACTTCCTGGATGGATGCGGTTCGTTATAACTTTATGCTTTGGCCGGCCATTGATAATATCTCAACACTTACCACCGCAGCAATTTATGTTCTTGGCGTTAGCTGGATAACGGGAGGTGTCGCAGGAATTACAACCGGTGTACTGATTGCCTTTACTTCGTATATAGGCAGGTTCTGGGCTCCGATTAACACCTTAGCAAGTTTTTATAACTCCTTATTAACTGCTATGTCCTATTTGGAGCGTATCTTTGAAACAATTGATGAGGAGGTTACGGTTAAGGATAAGGATGGTGCGGCGGAAATGCCGCCAATTATTGGTGAAGTAGAGTTTAAGGATGTTACATTTAGTTACGAGGACGGTGTTCCTATCTTAAATGGTGTCAGTTTCCATGTAAAACCTGGAGAAACCTATGCAATCGTTGGACCTACCGGTGCCGGAAAATCTACCATTATCAACTTAATCAGCCGCTTTTATAATCTGGATTCCGGAGAGCTTTTAATTGATGGAATCGACATTAACA
This sequence comes from Bacillota bacterium, assembly GCA_023457255.1. GTDB lineage: Bacteria > Bacillota > Clostridia > Lachnospirales > Lachnospiraceae > Lachnoclostridium. The sequence continues at coordinate 149,830 of JAEWMB010000033.1, forward strand.
GCGTAACCATCAAATCCCTAAGAAAGCAAATGGGCGTCATGCTTCAAGATAGCTTTATCTTTTCCGGTACTATTATGGATAATATCCGCTATGGTAACATGGAGGCTGCGAATGAGGAAGTTGTTGCTGCTGCAAAAACGGTTTGTGCCCATGACTTTATCATGGGATTAGAGAACGGTTACGAAACTGAGGTAAATGAGCGTGGTTCCCGCTTATCTGCCGGTCAAAGACAATTAATCTCCTTTGCCCGCGCTTTGCTTGCAGATCCGAAGATACTGATCCTAGATGAAGCAACCTCCAGTATTGATACGGAAACTGAAATACTGCTGCAAGAAGGACTGGCTAAACTATTGGCAGGCAGAACCTCCTTCATCATTGCTCATCGTCTCTCAACCATTAAAAACTCAGATAAGATCCTGTATGTCGATGGCGGCCAGATTGTGGAACTTGGTAATCATGAGGAATTGATGAAACTTAAGGGCAAGTACTATGAGCTTTATATGTCTCAATATGACTTCTTAAGATAATGATATAACAACCAGAAGAAAAATCTAAGATACGGTTGTATCTGAAAGCAGAGAGGGCTGGGTAATTTATGGTGTGCAACTTCCTTAAATTTACCTATCTCTCTTTGTTTTTAGAGTATAATATCGAAAATAGCCTTTTATAATTTCTTCTATCTTGGAGAGTAAACATAACCCTCTGCTATGTTACAACTATTTCATAACTTGAACATACTTTTGCCACAATCCAACGTTATAACGATATCTGATTTATCAAATATATATACGTTGATAAAAGATTCTTGTTTCTCAAGAATGCCTTCTTATGAGCGTTATATTACCAAATATCATATGCGGCGAACCTATAGCACACTGATATGACATTATCCAAGAAAGGATTTTAAATAATGAACGAGAAGAAAAACTCATATGATTCGACGAAAGATACTTGGGACGAGCAGTCAGAAGACTACATACAAAAACGGCCGGCAATTTCTTTTAATAAGCGTTCCAATTTAAATAGGAAGAGAAAATCAAACAAAGTATTAAAAAGATGTCTTACTGCTTCTATTGTCATAGGCTCCCTCTTCTTGCTGATCTTTGGTACCCGGTTTGGCAGAGGGCTCCTATATCGAATGGCAAGCGGCTATATCTACGGCGCACTGGTGCATGATAAGAAAGTAACCGATGTTATGAATCCAAATAACAATGTAATTGTCGGCCGCCAAGAGGAGGGTGTTATTAATATTCTCTTATTTGGTATTGAAGAAATCGAGGGGGCTAGAAATACAGACAGCATGATGATAGCTTCGATTAACTCGAATAAAAAGACAGTCAAATTAGTATCTCTCATGCGTGATACCTATGTATCAATTCCTGGATGGAAGTCAACAAAGTTAAACGCCGCCTATGCAAAAGGCGGTGCGGCACTATTAATTAAGACAATTGAAGAAAATTACAAGCTTCATATCGATGCTTATGCCTCTGTAAACTTTGAATCCTTTGAAAAGATTGTAGATAGCATAGGCGGTGTAACCGTCGAGCTTGGTAAAGAAGAAGCAAAATACTTAAGACGTACGAATTACATCTCAAATCCGGAGTATCGCACTGTAAAATCGGGTGTAAATACATTAAACGGCAATCAATTGCTCGGCTATTGCCGTGTACGTAAAGTAAAAACCTTAGGTGGTGCCAATAATGATTATGGACGTACCGTTCGTCAAAGAAGAGCAATCAATGCAATTTTTGATAAAGTGAAATCTCAAAATATTTTTAAAACCGCGAGACAGGCAAACAAGTGGATGGGATATGTTACAACCAATATCTCAAAAGCTCAGATTGAGGATATGATCAGTACGGTTATGGAGAATCGTATCAATACCATTGATACCCTAAGACTTCCTGTTGATGGTATGTTTAATGATCCAAAATCATATCAAGGTGTTACTTATCCGTTAGTTCTTGATTGGGACAAAAACATCGATGAGTTATATCGCTTCCTTTATGAATAACAGTTCATAAAAAAAGAACGGATTCCATTTAAGTGTAAACTGACCTCCTATACGTTAGGCCTGACAATCTGGTTTATGGGAGGTCGGTTACAATGGGAGTAATTCCTTTGCAAACCGGCATATTACGGCAGCAATCAACTCCTTCCTATCCTGATTTTCTCTCATAGGCGAATTTCTCCTTCTATGTTATAATAGTACTTAAACATCACTTAAAAATCTAGAAACTTACAAAGAAAGGATACCTATGATTGCTAAATATTGTTTTGGAACTCCATTCGAAACGGCGGCAGTAACAGCAAAATTAAATTCGATTACTGTTGCGCCTTCTGATCTCACCAAAGAAGACTCAAAAGATATGTTTCATTTTCCTATTTCCATAAAGGCTGACTATAATTTTTTCCTGGAATATAGAATGGCTGAAAACGATATGATCTATGGTCTTGGTGAAGCAAACCGCGGAATTAATAAGCGTGGTTATCAATACATAAGCTATTGCACGGATGACCCAAATCATACAGAAAATAAATTCTCACTTTATGGAGCACATAATTTCATAATCATTGACGGTAATCCATGTTTTGGACTTTTTCTTGATTATCCGGGAAAACTTACCTTTGATATTGGATACACCCTCCATTCAAAGTTGCGGATCTTCGCGGATGACGCCAATCTTTATCTCTATGTCATCTCAGGTACAACCCCCTATGATATCATAAAGCAATTTCGTGAAGCAATCGGAGAATCCTATCTGCCTCCGCTTTGGGCATTTGGCTACCAGCAATCTCGCTGGGGATATAAGACTGCACAAGACATAAGAACTGTTGCGGACGAATATCAAAAACGTGGTATTGGCCTTGATGCCATCTACATGGATATTGATTATATGGAACGATACAAAGATTTTACAGTTGATGAAGAGAAATTTCCGAATTTTAAAGAGTTTGTTGTTGAGATGAAAAGCAGAAACCTGCATCTGGTTCCTATTATCGATGCCGGTGTGAAAATCGAAGAGGGATATTCTGTTTACGAGGAGGGTGTCGCCAACGATTATTTTTGCAAACGAGAAGACGGTACCAACTTTCTTGCAGGCGTATGGCCTGGTGACACTCATTTTCCCGACTTTTTTAAGAAAGAAACCAGAGACTGGTTCGGAAGCAAATATCAATATTTATTGGAGAAAGGAATTGATGGCTTTTGGAATGATATGAATGAGCCTGCTATCTTTTATTCCAAAGAAGGTTTAGCAAATACATTTGCAGAAATCAAAAAATTAGAAAACAAAGAATTAGACCTTACAAATTTCTTTTATTTAAAATACCTTGTAGATTCCTTGCAAAACAACGAAGAAGATCACAAGAGATTCTATCATGAGATTGACGGTATTAAAGTCCGGCACGATAAAGTCCATAATTTGTACGGCTATTATATGACACGTGCTGCAGGTGAAGCATTCTTAAATTTAAGTGAGTCGAAGAGAATCCTATTATTCTCCCGCTCTTCTTATATCGGTATGCACCGCTATGGCGGAATCTGGACCGGAGATAACCAGTCTTGGTGGTCGCATCTTCTGTTAAATATCAAGATGATGCCATCACTAAATATGTGTGGTTTCCTTTATAGCGGCGCGGACTTAGGCGGATTTGGCAGTGATGTAACCAGAGACTTGATGCTAAGATGGTTAGCTTTTGGTATTTTTACCCCTCTCATGAGAAATCACTCTGCTATTGGTACCAGAAATCAGGAGTGTTATGAACTGGAATCAACAGAAGAATTCAAGCACTTGATTGGTATCCGATATCGCCTTATACCATATCTATACAGCGAATTTGTAAAAGCAGTAAAGAAGAACGATATGCTGTTTCGTCCTCTTTCCTTTGATTATCCAAGTGACTTACAGGTACGGCATATGGAAGATCAACTAATGCTAGGTGACGGATTAATGATCGCACCGGTCTATACCCAGAATGCTGCCGGACGCTATGTTTACCTTCCTGAAGATATGCTTTGCCTTAGGTTTACAAAAAACTCCGATTTTAGTCTGGAAGTCCTTACAAAGGGGCATCATTATTTGGAAGTCGGCATATCGGAAGTTCCTTTGTTCGTGAAGCCAAACCATATCTTATTACTTGCAAATCCTGCTCAAAATACTGCGGCCTTAGACCGCAAAAACTTTACGTTACTCTGCTACTTAACCGGGGAAGCATCCTACGAGTTTTACGAAGACGATGGTATCACACTTCCTGCAAACGGTCAGACAACCAACCTGTCAATTGATAAGTCTGATACAGCGCAGATTATAAATTCTGAATTCACGCTTGCATAAGATTTCCTTAAGGGGAGGTAATAAACTACAAAACGCACGTTTTGTAACCCTCATTGAATGAACCAGTAAAGCAGGCTTGGTAAATCCCTTTCCTATGATTCAGAATCTTTAGGCATTGTATTTCTCAATAAAACAAAGGAAGACTTACAAGTTTTTATCATGATTGAAAAAAGGTCCTTGAAGACTGCTGGCATGCAGTTTCAAGGACCCTTTTTTAAGGAGTGATTATTCTATGTAAATCACTCTTGAACGAATACTTCTTTAGGCTGGCCACAGATAGGGCATTCATAATCCTCCGGCAACTCTTCAAATGGAGTATCCCCATCATATACATAGTGGCATACGGAGCAAACATATTGTACTTCCTGACTCATATTATCACCTCCTTTCAATGTAGGGTTAAGCTCTTGTTTGCCTTTTCGTCTTAAATTTCGGTAATCTTCATAAGTCATTGGACTATCATTACTTAGAACCTCTGCTTCCGATACCTCACAAATAAATAGCCAATGAGTATCTAAGTCAATTGTCTCTGACACACTCAAACTAAAATATGCAGTCATAAACTCTTGTATGTACGGATTTCCTGACTGGTCGGCAGCATAAGAAATACCTTCAAACTTATCTGCACTTCTACCACTTCTTGTCCCAAAATTCTGTATAAAATCTAATGATGTATTACCATCTAGTACACTAATTGCTAAGCTGCTTTTTTTTCGAATCAGTTCTGCTGTATAATTCTGCTTTTGCATGCCGACTACTACCCGATTCGGTATCGCAGTCACTTGCTGCACAGTATTAATGATACAGGCATTAACTTTACCTCCCTCTTCCACACCGGCAAGAAATAATCCATAGCTTATCTTAAATAATGCAGCTGGATCCATGATATCTCCCTTCTATTCCTATATTCTAAAATCACTTCAATGCGAAACGCTTCACTTCTATGATTATTAGTTCAATCTGAGTTATAAGGCTAACTCATAAGCTTAAGGAAACGTTTGGATTTCCAAACAGCCGATAAAATCTTTTAAGCATTTTGACACTGTTCTTAAGGTTATGGTATAATACTCGATGGTTCTTCCAATTGTAAATCAAATGAAGTAAAAAAACAACTATTTGAATATATTTTGGTACCGGAACCAATAATTTTAGGTATGGCAATGATGCTGAAACCGAAAAATTATTATCGTCATTAATAGGTGTTAAAGCACCAGAATAGAGGTTACTATGAGAACAGTATTGGTTGTACTGGCGATTACGATTTTCTTAATTATATCACTGCCATTCTATTTAATTTCCCTCGTGATCGGTCTATTTAGTGAGCATGCCAAAATAAGATATTCTCAAACGGCAGCAGCGGTCTTTTTCCGTACAATTTTAACTTTTTCAGCTACCAAATGCAGGGTTTTAGGCCGTGAAAATATTCCATCAAAGGAAGCCGTCTTGTATGCCGCAAACCATCGAAGCCTGGCTGATATAGCTGTAGCTTACATTACATTACCGAACCTAACAGGCTTTGTAGCGAAGAAAGAGATGACAAAGATTCCGGTGATGAGCTGGTGGATGAAAAGTCTCAACTGCCTGTTTCTTGACCGCAAAAACCCAAGAGAGGGCTTAAAAACCATCTTAAAGGGCGTAGAAAGCATCAAAAAAGGGTTTTCTATGTTTATTATGCCGGAGGGCACAAGAAACCATGAAGAAGATATGCTGCCATTTAAAGAAGGCAGCCTTAAAATGGCTGAGAAAACCGGATGTGCCGTCATTCCGGTAGCAATAACAAACTCCGATGCTGTTTTTGAACGTCAATTTCCATGGGTAAAAAAAGCAACCGTTATCATTCATTATGGGAATCCAATTTATCCGGATAATCTACCAAAGGAGAAACGCAAATTCATCGGTAATTATGTTCGTGATATCATTGCTGCTATGCTGGAAGAAGATAAAAAACTGCCGTTATGATACTTCGGATGAAAAATTATTTTTCTATTTCTTTTTTTATAAATTAATGTTAAAATAATATCCATGGCTTTCTTGAACAACCTGTAAAAAGAAGGCCGTTTCGGGATATTACATAACGAAAGGAGGTAGTCATATGCCAACGTGGACAATTGTAATGTTAGTCATTTTAGCAATCTTAGTTGTTCTCTTTGTTGCTTTACTTATATATGGAAGAAAGATGCAAAAGAAACAGGAGGCATCTCAGGCAGATATTCGTACCGGTGCACAGACATTTTCAATCTTAGTTATTGATAAAAAACGTATGCGTATTAAAGAAGCCGGATTCCCGCAGATCGTAATTGACCAAACACCAAAGTATCTTCGCCGTACAAAAGTTCCGGTAGTAAAAGCAAAAATCGGTCCCAAGGTTGCAACTTTAATGTGTGAAGAAAAGATTTTTGACCTTGTTCCAATAAAGAAAGAAATCAAGGCTGTCATTAACGGTATCTACATTCTTGATGTAAAAGGTCTCCGTGGTGGTTTAGAGCAGCGTCCAGTGAAACAAGGCTTTATAAAGAAAATGAAGTCAAAAATCACAAAAAAGAACTAGCCATTTCCTATATTCTCTAAACCATAGAGGCAAATTATCTTGTTAAAAAGGTTGTTTAACCAAAAAATCAGTTTTTACAGCTTGATTTATTTCGTGTTAAACAGCCTTTTTCGATTCTAATCATGATATGATCGAAAGTTATAATACCAAAACACACCTTATCAGTAAAAATAGGTTCGATAAGCTGTCTTCGTACTTTAACTATCGTTCTCTTTCGGTTATCTTTATTGTAAGGTTGCATTCTGACACATACTGATAATTAATATCCAATGCATACAACAACTCCGCAGTAATTTCTTTCTCTCTTTCTACAACCTCGATTGACTTAGTCGTAATACCTATCATCAAGTCACCATAGGGGGTTGTATAGTAATTCATATGACTTTTTCCAAGTTCAAATACCATATGGGAAGCTGCATCCCCTTTTTTTGTTAACTCCACTTGATTTTTAGCAATCTTTAACGTACATCGCACCGTTTTGTCCGGCGCACTCTCCTGATCTAGCAATTCGTCATACAATACAAAATGTTTTCCATTACGAAAATAATATTCACCAAGGCTGATTACTTCAATAGCATCTCCTTGTTCTGTCTCATATTGTAAGCCGGCAATCGATACAATTACCTCTTTTGTCATTCTTCGGTTACCTTTCCAGTCCAATTTCTTAATCAAAAGTTTTTATGTTAACATCCTTCGTTTCAATGATTTCACATGATAATATAGTATTTGCAAAATTACGGAACTTTTCCGCCCCGTCACTGACAAAAAAAGAATGTTCCGGTATCTTTGCTTCTTCTGACAGCAATTCTTGATCTGCTAATACTTGTTTTAAGGTTCTGGCTGTTTCATAAGCTGGATTTACTAATTCAATATCATCACCAACTACCCCACGAATGACTTTGCGTAACAAAGGATAATGAGTACAACCAAGAATTAAGGTATCTATATCTTTATACAAAAGTTCTTCTATATATCTGCTTACAACTTCCCTTGTGACCGGATCATCAATCCAACCCTCTTCTACTAAAGGAACAAACAAAGGGCAAGCCTTCCCAAACACTCGAAGATCGGGACGAATTTCCCCTAAAAACTCATTATAGATGCCACTTCGGATCGTACCCTCGGTAGCAATGACTCCAATATTACCATTTCTGGTTGTCTCAGCCGCTGCTTTCGCACCCGGGTTAACCACTCCGATGATTGGTATCTCAAGCTCTCTTCTTACTGTTTCAAGGGCAAAGGCGCTCGCTGTATTACATGCTATTACAATCGCTTTTACATTTTTCGTCAATAGAAAACGAATAATTTGTCTCGAGTACATCGTTACGGTTTCCTTTGACTTACTTCCGTAAGGTAAACGGGCAGTATCTCCAAAATATATGATTTGCTCCTTGGGTAATTGATTCATAATTTCCTTGGTGACTGTAAGGCCGCCAATACCGGAATCAAACACTCCAATTGCAGATTTGTTTGACATATCGTTCCTCCGCACAGCTTACTTCATATTTCTAGAAAATGCTGTTTGAATTAATTTTTCCACCAATTGTGGTTTTGCAATTCCTTTTGCTTCCCATAGCATAGGATACATACTGATTGCTGTAAATCCCGGAAGCGTATTAATTTCATTAAATACGACTTCATTCGTATCCTTTTCTAAGAAAAAGTCTACTCTTGATAAGGAATAACCGTCAACCGCCCGGAATATTTTTACTGCTGCATCACTAATTTCATGTGCTTTACCCTCCGGAAGTTCCGGTGAAATTATAGTTTTAGAATCTGCATTATTATACTTTGCATCATAATCATAAAACTCTGCCGCTGCTACAATCTCCCCGACTCCTGATGCTTTCGCTTCCAAACCGCCAAGCACTGCGCACTCAATCTCTCTGCCAACAATTGTTTCTTCTACCAATATCTTTCGATCATGCTTCACCGCTTCTTTTAATCCGGCTATTAGTTTCTCACGATTATGAGCTTTCGTAATTCCTTTCGAAGAGCCGGCATTGGATGGTTTAATGAAGACCGGATAAGATAAACGGTTCTCTATTCGTGCCACTACTTTTTCCATCTCATCTAGTTCCCTCGCAAACACTGCCTCATAAGCTGCCTGACGTATCCCAAGGCTATCTACAACAATCTTGGTGTATAATTTATCCATGGATACCGCACTGGCAAGAACCCCACAGCCTACATACGGAATTCCTGCTAATTCAAGTAAGCCTTGTACCGTTCCGTCTTCCCCGTATAATCCATGCAATACCGGGAATACAACATCTACCTCTTGGTATTCCACTTTATTTTCTTCCACAATGAAAAGATTAGGTTTACTTCTATCGGGTGAAAGAATTGCAGTCTTTCCCCCCTCCCTCCAACTTCCGCTTGTAATGTCTTTTGCACTCCCTGTAAGCAACCACTTACCCTCTTTTGTGATGCCTACCAATAAAACATTATAATGGTCAAGATCAATATGATTAATAACCGTTACCGCCGAAACACATGATACCTCATGTTCTGAGGATTGCCCTCCAAACAGCACGACAATAGTTTTCTTATCCATGCAAGTCATCCTTTCTTTCTGTCTATCTATTTAAGTTTTTATCTAGGTCCAATGACGTAACCGTAAAATTTTAAATTAAATATAGTATTCCCTTGAATTTATTATTCCTTGAATTCATTATCCGTTAAATTATTATTTCCTTGCCGTACCTTTGAATTTAATATTCCAATGAAATTCTATCTTTCATTAAAATGCATTACTTCACCGGGCGATCCATGTTATACTTTTTAAATTACTATATACATTTTACACTCAATTAGTTAGTAATTCAATGTTTTTTCTTGATATCTCCTCCTTATAATCAAGTTGCTTTATGTAAATCGACTTGTTTCTTCATAATTTCATAAACTAAGACCGCATCATTTTCTACACTACACTGACAATGCTTCATCGTTCGATAACCCCTCTTCTCATACAGCATACTTGCCGGCAGCGAAGAATCAAGAGTTACATTGTCATAATTATTAAATATTCTATCTTCCAAGTCCTGCATGATAAAGTTCCCAAAACCATTTTTTTGATAGTTTGGTGAAACATAAACTCTTGTGATATGGTTATTTATATAACTTCCTGTTCCAACTACTTTATCATCTACAGTAATTACCCACACATGCATATTTCTAATATCCTCGCGAATGTTCTTTTCATTATGGTGGTTTAAGAAGAAACTAACAACTTCTATCGGATAATATCTAGGGTATATCAAACATATTGTATTTTGGACTAAATCCACCACTTTTTGTGTATCCTCTTCCGCTGCAATGATATATTTTATATCTCTGTATTTCTCCTTATAAACACTTTGTATATCGATTGTTGGCATCTTTGACAAAACATCTTCCTTTCCAGGCGCTTTTCTACCCACAACTTCGTTCTGACATTCAACGTTCTCCATATTAATCCCCTCTTCCTGCGCACATTTTGTCCGGCTTTCAAACCAATACATATTAATAATTTTATGGTGAGCAAACAAAAACTTGAGTGTGAAAATTGCTTTTTGTTTTATACTCACATCCTATAACGTCTCAGCATAACTGTTCCATTGCTCTTTTGTATTAATTGCTTTCCCATTCTATTTGCTTTAGATAATTTATTGAAATTTTAATATATTTATTACCACAATACAACAAAAAATAAATCTCCTATTTAATTTGTCATAAACAAAAATCGTAGATAGGACCGTATTGTTTAAATCACATTTGTCAGGACATACTATAGATAAACACATGCAGATCCGTATATAAATTATGATAAAAGGAGCTTTCTTATGAAATCAGTACGTTTTCTAACCCCTAGTATGTATAAGACTTTTAATCAGGAACCTTTCCCTAAAAAAGTATTTGTATCTTACATATTGCCTTTTTCCCTTGCATTTTTAATCACTTTATATGCTTTGTTTGGAGCCTTTGTATCACTTACGGGCTCACCGGCAATTAAAGAAAATTTAACACTTTTGCAGGAAGACTTAGCAAAGCAAATACTGCGATTTCATGTTCTTGGTAACAGTGACTCAGAAGAAGACCAGACCGTGAAGCTTTATGTGAAAGAAGGTTTAATGACCTATCTAACACCACTCTTAAAGGAATGCACACATAAAGAAGATACCATCAAGGTATTAACGGCTCATCTAAATGATATTGAAGCAGAAGCCACAAGACTTCTTGCAGTAAATGGATATTACTATGGTGCTAGTGTTACCCTTGGAAAAAGTACTTTTCCAATAAAAGTTTATGGAGACCTCACTCTGCCGGCAGGAGAGTATGAAGCGCTTAAGATAGAACTAGGAAAGGCAGAAGGCCGTAACTGGTGGTGTATTCTGTTTCCAAACCTGTGTTTTGTTGACGCAACCTATACCGTTATTCCGGATGACTCTAAGCAGCAACTAAAAGCCCTATTAACAGAAGAGGAATATACCGCAATAATAAAAGAAGAAAAACCAAGTGTTGTAGTAAAATTTAAACTTTGGGACTTCTTGTCAAAACTTTTTTAGACAGGGTTCAGATAAACTCATTGACTGCTTTTTCCTCTCTGGAAGAATGTCCGAATACACTTGCAAAACCCTTTCCAGGCTAATATAATAAACAATATCAGGGTTATGTAAAACCACACGACAGGAGTTTTCAATGGATATTATTTCACTAAAGGCATATGCAAAAATAAATCTGGCACTCGATGTGATTGGCAAACGTCCAAATGGATACCATAATGTCCGGATGATTATGCAGACCATCAAGCTGTACGACAAAATTACCATCAAGCCAACCACAAATCCAGATATTACGATTAAAACGAACCTACACTTTTTACCAACCAATGAGAATAATATTGTCTATGCGGCGTGTAAGCTATTTAAAGAAACTTTTCAGATTAGCGACGGTTTTTACATTAATCTGGAGAAGAGAATTCCTGTTGCTGCCGGAATGGCCGGCGGAAGTTCTGATGCTGCTGCCACGCTCTTTGGTTTAAATGAACTTTTTCAAACAAATCAGCCCTTGGAGGATTTGATGAAACTTGGAGTGAAACTTGGAGCAGATGTTCCTTACTGCCTTCTTCGTGGAACCGCTCTATCAGAAGGAATCGGTGAGATTCTAACGCCTCTCCCCCCAGCACCAAACTGTTATTGTTTAATTGTAAAGCCACCAATCAGCGTATCCACCAAATTTGTATATGAAAACCTTAAATCAGAGGAAAATACAAAGCATCCGGACATCGACGGAATGATAGAAGCAATTAGAAAACAGGATTTATCTCAAATGTCCTCTCTTGTTTCTAATGTTTTGGAATCGGTAACCATCAAGCAGCATCCTGAAATTGATAAAATAAAGAAAGATTTGCTCGCTCATGGTGCTCTTTGTGCTTTAATGAGCGGCAGCGGACCAACGGTATTTGCCTTATTTGACAATCAAAAGGCGGCAGAGCGCACTTTTTATGAATATAAGATCGGACCTTGCGGGAAACAGACCTTCCTTACGCGATTTTTTGAGTCCAGGAATGTCTCCTCCTAAATTACAATGCATTTGGAACAAATCGCACTCCCTTTGCTCATAGCATATAATACTAATCTTTTATTAAAACCTTTCTTATAATCAAGATTAGTATAATATCATTCCTATTTTACATTCATAACTACTTATCCAGACTCATATAATGTGTTAGACGCAAACGTGGGACATTTAGAACACGAATAGAATGAGCAAGGAGGGAATACACTTGGAACTCATTAAAAAGAACATACATATGAATAAGCTGAAATGTAAAAGTAGTCTTCAGGTAACCTTTGACGATGATTTTAATGTACCGGATAGCAAACCGGACATTAGCAAATTGATTAAGTCACAGGGTGAAATTAAGTTTAACGATCAGAAAATAAACAATGGGAAACTGTATACAAATGGTTCATTACATTTTCAGGTATTGTATTTAAGTGATGAAACCAATCGTCCAATTCATAGCTTAAGCGGGCAGATTCCTTTCGATGAGGTAATTAACTTAAATGAATCCTGCAACCATGATACCGGTACATTAAAATACGAAATTGAGGACCTGACCGCCAGTATTATTAATTCCAGGAAACTTAGTGTAAAGGCTTTGATTCGCCTAAGTGTAGTTGTAGAAGATTTGTATGACGAAGAAAGTGCGGTATCTGTTGATGCTGAACCTGATGTACAATCTATAACCAAAACAATTGATGTTACTAATATGGCTGTTAACAAAAAGGACAGCTATCGGTTCCGTGACGAGGTTGTACTTCCATCCGGTAAGAGCTGTATCTCCGAAATTCTATACAATAACATAGAATTGAAGAATGTCGATGTGCGTCTATTGACAGATAAGTTCACTGCCAAAGGTGAGATTTCACTATTTATCCTTTATATCGGAGAGGGTGAAGACAGCCCAATGGAATACTATGAGGCTGATTTACCTTTCAATTCAACCATCGACTGCATCGGATGTACGGAAGATATGACACCTGATATCTCACTTGATATTGTTGGTAAAAATTTAAGTGTGAAGCCGGATGCAGATGGAGAAGAAAGAGTTCTTGACTTAGAGACAATTTTAGAGGTTTCCATTAAGATTTACGAGGAAACTCAGATGCAGATTCTACAGGACCTCTATTCTCCGCTGAGAGAGTTAACCCCTATTTACAAAGAAGCAAAGTATGAGAATCTTCTCATGCGTAATAGCAACCGAGCACGCATATCCGAAAGAATTCGGTTAAATGACGATAGCGCAAGATTACTACAGATATGTCATGGAAGCGGTACCGTTAAGATTGATGATATTATTCCGGTAGAAAACGGATTGGAAGTGGAGGGTGTCATTGATCTAAGCATCCTATACATAAGTGCGGATGATGCAAGACCTCTGCAAGCAATTAAAGCTACTGTGCCGTTTGCCCAAATAATTGAAATACGAGACTTAAAGTCAGATAGTAACTATGATGTAAAAGCATGCCTTGAGCAGATTAACATTATGATGCTTGATAATACAGAGATAGAGGTAAAAGCCAGTATCGTTCTTAACGTTATTGCTTTTGACTGTCTAAGCGAATCCTTTATCATAGATTTCAGAGAGGATGCTCTGGATTTGGCACAATTGCAAGCAATGCCGGGAATGATAGGATATGTAGTAAAACCCGGTGACAGCCTTTGGAAGATCGCAAAGAGTTATCGTACTACGGTTGATGCCATCAAAGATATTAATGAGCTTGAGTCAGAAGCCGTCAGTGTTGGAGATCACCTCTTAATCGTAAAGGAATTGGATCCTATTTTTAGCAGAGGTTAATCTCTCTGTATGATGAAAATTTTTCAATAGAAAACGTAAACATTTATTAACAAAAAGAAGATACTTATCAAGCTTATATTACCGCAAAAAAGGAACTATCCTGAAAACGTTATTCTGGACAGTTCCTTTCTTTTTATTAGGCTGATTAACGATTATTCTAAACCGTCTTTCCACTTATTAAGCTTTTCTATTGTCGTCTCTAATGTTTTATGACATATCTCAGGAAGCTTACCTCCCCATGCTTTCGTAGCTTCTTCAAATCCTTTTTTAACAGCATCAATCATAGCACCTGCTTTAGAGGAATCATTTCCTGCTAATGCTTTTGCAAAGGATACCAAACGTTCTGAGGTTTGTTCAACACCCCAGTATCCATCTTCTGCGATTTCTGAAGATGCTTTTTCAGCGGTTGCCGGGTCAGCATTTACTTTGCCCTCCCGAAGCAATGCCCAAATATCAGTTGCTTTTGTTACCTGCTCCCCTTGTTTGAATAACATTTTCTCAACTAAGGAACGAAGACTTGCTGTCCTTTGCTCTGCTTCTGCTTTTAATCTTTCGATAGTAGCCCTATCCTGCTGCTTATTCGTCTTGCTTCCCTCGGTCTTTTCATAAGTTGCGGCAGCTATTTCCTGATTCGGCTCTTCCGCCGTGGAATTCTTCCCTAATTCCACTTTTTCTGTCGATACATAGGTGCTTCTTCCACCCGTAATTCCATTTACATTCATACAATACCCTCCTTGGTATTTGCAGGGCTATCAACCCTAAAACTTAAATTATTGGTTGCAAAACCTTTCTATAGGTCTTATTTCTTATATCGGAGGGAATCTCAAAAATGTTTACCACTAAGTGTATTAACATTTTGTTTCAAATTTTTTTAATGCTTCAAATACAGAACCTACACTTTTCATAGAAACCGGCAGCAAATTAACAGGCTCACTAATCTGCCCTAAACTATGGGCGTCGGAATCCAAAATTACCCTGCACTTATGAAGATATGGATTCCTTTTAAGCAGGAGGTTTCTGTTCTCCGGTTTTATAAACTCAATACAAGAGAATCTACTTTCTGGCGGCAGAAATCCAAGGTTTGAGATTACACTGTTTGAATTTTTATCAATATGAGCCGGTATCATAGCCCCGTGATAATCGGTTACTGCATCATAAACCTCTGAAAATCCGATTGTAGTCGCGTTAATCAAAAGAGATTCTTCTCTCTCTATCACGTTTTCATGCTTGTCGACAATTAACTGATTTCCAAAGATACTCTCCTTATTCTTTATCTTTATTAAACGCTCGTAGACATAGGAATCAAACATCATTGCATCTTCTAATTTTTCAAATAAGCATAGAACATGCACTTCTTCTGCAGTTGTTAATTCCATCCCTGGTAGAACCAAAATATTATTCTGCTCTCCAAGTTCTATTGCAGCTTTACAGTTTCTGCAGGAATTATGGTCCGTAATTGCAATCACATCTAATCCCTTTAGTGCCGCCATCATAACAATATTGGTCGGAGTCATATCATCATCGGCACAAGGGGATAAGCAGGTATGAATGTGAAAATCATAGCTCAGAGGAATCATGAATAATTTGATAAGCCTGGTACGCTGCCTCAAAGATTGGAAGGTCGGTGGCTAAGATAGTAACTCCTTCCCTTTTTGATTTTGACAGTGCAGCTGCATCAAGCGTAATTCCCTCCGCCAAAATTACACAAGCTACTTCTGTTAACGAAGCTACCGCTAAGGTATTAATATTCCCCATTACAGTTACAAAAACCGCTCCCACCGGCATCCTGCTCATAGCAATGCTTAATAGATCACAGCAAAACGGAGTCTCAACTTTCCTGTTAAGGTTATCCCCTTCGTTAATTACTGTAAAATTGCATCTCTTAATAAATTCTTGTTTTGTCATCCTTACCTCCCGCTTAAGTAACGCTGCTCTGTGTCCCTTTGATTATCTTCCGGTATATTAGTGATTGGATTTTCCTCTTCTATTTATCCTTTGGCAATTGAACGGATAACCTATTCACATACTCTCTAAAGATATGGATGCAATAGTTTTCTTCTGCAACCCCTCTCACGATATCTTCCGCAAGAGCCTTACAAGTCGGAGCTCCGCAAGACCCGCAGTCGAGTCCCGGAAACTTCTTACAAAGTTCCTCCACTTTTACTACCTTTTCAATACTTTCAATTACACTGACGCCAAGATTGAAAACAGGTTCGTATTCTACTTCCTGTGTCCAGCCCATAGCAATACTTTCAAGCGGAATATGGGTCCTTGCGACCGGCATATATTTTCGAAGTCTTTTTAATTTTACCTTTGCTACATAAGGATTTTCAACAGTCAGAACACCACCGACACAGCCTCCATTGCAAGCATTCAGTTCAATAAATTCCAAATTGGTAAACTTCTGATCTTCCATATCCTCAAGTACCCGAATAATATTTTCAATCCCATCTGCTGCAAGATAACTATCGGTCAAAAGTCCGCTTGCCTCTCCGCCACTGGAACCCCAGCTAACCCCTATTTTTCCCGAGATTGCCAAATCCTCTAATTCCTCTTTCTCCGCTGTAGTTTTCATACAGCCGATTAACTTAGGATAAACATCTTTAATAGCAAGCACCCCATCTACCTCACTCTTTTCATACCCCAAGGGGTTTTTAACCGCCGTAACTTTCGCCGGGCATGGTGAGATGAAAAAAATACCTATTTTTTCTTCTGAAAGGCCGGTTTTCTCCATCGCTATCTTTCTGGCTAGCTCTGCAGCAATATCAATCGGCGGTTTTAGCGGAAGCAGATGTTCTATGAGATTAGGAAATCGGACACGAATCAGCCTGGTTACCACCGGACATGCCGTACTGATAATGGGCCACTTCTCCCTATGCTCTTCTATGTATAATCTGGTTGCGGCAGATACAATCTCAGCCGCTCCGCTCACTTCGAAAACATCAGAGAATCCCATAAGCTTAAGGGCATTCAACACAATATTAATATCATCTAAGTTATTCATCTGTGCATACAAAGAAGGTGCCGGTAAGGCAACTGTATATTCGTACTGCTTAATCATGTCCATACTGTCATATATCGCATTTTTTGCATGATGAGGACATATTCTGATACATTCCCCGCAGTCGATACAAAATTCTTTTGTGATTACCGCCTTTTGATTACGAACTCTTATCGCCTCGGTGGGGCAGCGCTTAATACAATTAATGCACCCCATGCAAAGGCTTTCGTCCAATCGCACAGCGGTATAAAACTTTCCCATCGTCATCGCCCTCCCTGCTTATTACTTTGCATCCACTCCATTACTACGTACAAGAGAGTATATAGTATCATGGATTAAAGAATTTCCGTTGTTTTAAGTAATTCCCATCACATGAACACCTTTAATGTAACCGTAGTCCCTTCTCCTATGATGGAATCGATGTTCATCTCATCGGAATACTTTTTCATGTTTGGAAGTCCCATCCCTGCTCCAAATCCCAACGCCCTGACATTATCAGGTGCGGTCGAATATCCTGCCTGCATGGCAAGTTCCACATCCGGGATTCCCGGTCCTTTATCCCTTAATATCATTATGATTTCCTTAGAGGAGATATGTACGGTGATTTCTCCTCCATGAGCATGGATCACCATATTAATTTCTCCTTCATACATAGAGATAGCAACCTTTCTTACAACCTCCGGTTCTGCACCCATCTGCTTTAATTTCTTTTTCACATCACTGGATGCTTCTCCTGCCCTAGTAAAATCATCGCCAGGTATCGTATAAGTTAATGTGATTGTATTGCTCAATTTGATATACCTCCACGCAGTCCATTTTGATATAATAAGCCACATGCGGTAAACATACGGTGACCTGTGCATAGTAACGGTATTTCTCTTTCATTCGCAAGTTCAATCATCGCTTCATCCGGTCTCTTTCCCCGAACAAAAATAATACATACGACATCCATCATCTCTGCTGTACGAATCACCTGTAAATTGCATAATCCAGTTAATAGCACACATTGCTCCTTAACAAATGCAAGTACATCACTCATCATATCAGAGCCACATCCTGTCTGCGCCTCACGATCTAAAAATTCTTCTCCGCTGATTACCTGTGCCCCAAGTATTTCTTTTACATCTCTTACAGTCATGTATGAATGCCTCCTTAATCAATCTATACGGTACAGAAACAAATCAATAGACAACCCCTCAAAAAATCATCTGCCTTCCCGTCTTTGTTATAAAACATAACAAAATCTTTTTTCTTTTTATTGATTTTTCTTATAGATTTTCTTTTTGAATAAAAACTATCAATATTGCATAATTTTTTGTCATTTTTAATTATATATCAGTATAACATTACCAAATGCTCTTTTCAACTCCAGGCTTATAAAATTTTCCCAATATATGTTATTTTATTAACTATGTTGTGTGTAATATTGTTCATTTTATATATTGAATTTATATTTTATTGTATTTAATCTATGATTGTCCCGCTATTGTACTAACAATTAGACGTAATGCACTTGACTTCTTTGAATTTAAATATTGTTATTTGTTAAATTTATATCATTGTGGATTTTTCACTAATATCATGCTATAATACTATTGTTTTTCGACAACATGTCATCGAAAAGATTGTTAAAAAACTATCAAGGAGGTTTTATCATGAGCTCACAGAAATCAACCGTTCCTTTTGCCGGAACAAAAGAGCAAGAGGCAGCACTTATTAGTATCATAGAAGAGCTTAAAAGTGACAAAGGTGCCTTAATGCCCATACTTCAAAAGGCACAGGAAATCTATGGATACCTTCCGATTGAAGTTCAAACCATAATTTCAAACACATTAGATATCCCTTTAGAAAAAATTTATGGAGTAGTTACCTTTTACTCCCAATTTTCACTTTTTCCAAAAGGAAAATTCAAAATTTCCGTCTGTCTTGGCACCGCTTGCTATGTAAAAGGTTCTGGTGACCTATATAATAAATTAATGGAGAAGCTTGGCATCGGCAGCGGAGAATGTACCCCCGACGGAAAATTTTCTTTAGAGGCTTGCCGTTGTATCGGAGCTTGCGGATTAGCTCCTGTCCTTACCATTAATGATGATGTATACGGAAGACTTTCCGTGGATGATTTAGACGGTATTCTGGCTAAGTACACATAAGCTAATATCCATTAACATCTTTAATTTCCTAAAATTGAGCTTTGTTTATAGAACATGAATAGAGGGAGTCCTTATGATGCCGGAAATTTCTCTGAACGTATTGGATGTTGTTCAAAACTCCATACGTGCAGACGCAACACTCATTGTAATAACAGTAGCTGCAGATAGAAAAAAGGATACTATGACCATAGTCATTAAGGATAATGGATGTGGCATGACTAAAGACCAGATAACCCATGTCTTAGACCCTTTTTTTACAACACGAACCACCCGTAAAGTCGGGCTTGGAGTTCCGTTCTTTCAATATGCGGCAACTTCAGCAGGCGGTAACTTTTCTATAGAGTCTGTTGTGGGAGAAGGTACGGTTGTTACAGCAAGCTTTATACTCTCCCATATTGATCGGATGCCGCTTGGGGACATGACAAGCACGATGCATACACTGATAACATTGAATAACCGGATAGATTTCTTATATACATATACCGTAGATAACAAAAGTTTCACTCTAGATACCAGGGAATTTCGAATGATTCTTGAAGGAGTGCCGTTTGATACTCCTGAGGTTTCTAATTATATACGAGATTTCTTAAGCGAAAATAAGCAAGAAGTCGATCAAGGAATCATTCTCTAAAATAACCTGTTTAAATTGGTACAAAGACATCATAGGCAGTCCGATTTAAGAATCAACAGCTATTGCAGTGTTCTTGTGTACACTGTAAGAAATATAAGGAGATGACCTATCTTTCGCAGAAAACTTTTGTGCCTGCTTGATTTCTTGTAATAAGCAAGAAAAAGCTCACTTCCCGAACTTTTCCTTGTCACGAATTATATGCGCAATGAATATGCGCAGGAATGGAGGAATTATGAAATCTCTTGAAGAATTAAAAGCAATCCGGGAGAAGATGCAGAATCAGATTGGCCTTCGCAGCGAAGCCGGAGCAAATATCCGTGTGGTTGTAGGTATGGCTACTTGCGGTATCGCAAGCGGGGCAAGACCTGTTCTTAATGCTCTTTCGACTGCAGTCCAGGAAAAGGGTCTTACAAACGTGATGGTAACACAAACAGGCTGTATCGGTTTGTGCCAGTTTGAGCCAATTGTGGAGGTTATGGAAGCGGAAAAAGAAAAGATAACTTATGTTAAGATGACAGCGGAAAAGGCACTCGAAGTGGTTGAAAAGCACTTAGTACGTGGTCAGATTGTCAAAGAATATACCATTCAAAATTATATTAAATAACGAGGAGGACCTAATATGTATCGTTCACACATCTTAGTTTGTGGTGGAACCGGTTGTACTTCCTCCGGTAGTCAGCAGATTCTAAATGGGTTACAGACCGAAATCGAAAAAGCAGGCCTGAAAGAGGAGGTTGCTGTAGTTCAAACAGGCTGTCACGGACTTTGTGCTCTGGGACCAATTATGCTGATTTATCCGGAAGGCACCTTTTACTCCATGGTAAATATTGACGATATCCCGGAAATCGTAACGGAACACTTGTTAAAAGGTAGAATTGTAAAACGTCTTCTTTATAATGAAACAGTTACCGAAGATGGTATCAAAGCATTAAATGAAACAGATTTTTATAAAAAACAGCACAGAATCGCACTTCGTAACTGCGGTGTAATTAATCCAGAAGATATTGAAGAGTACATAGGAACAAGAGGATACGAAGCACTTGGCAAAGTTCTTACCGAGATGACACCCGATGATGTAATACAAGTCCTCTTAGACAGTGGGTTACGCGGCCGTGGCGGCGGCGGATTTCCAACCGGATTAAAGTGGAAGCTAGCAAAAGGAAATGATGCTGATCAAAAATTTGTCTGTTGTAATGCCGATGAAGGTGATCCAGGTGCATTTATGGATCGTTCCGTACTAGAGGGGGATCCTCATGTTGTATTGGAAGCTATGGCCATCGCCGGTTATGCAATCGGAGCAAATCAGGGATATATTTATGTTCGTGCGGAATACCCAATTGCTGTTGCCCGTCTTGAAATTGCAATAAAACAGGCAAGAGAATATGGATTACTTGGAGATCATATATTCGGAACCGACTTCTCCTTTGATGTAGGCCTTCGTCTTGGTGCCGGTGCTTTCGTTTGCGGAGAAGAAACCGCACTTATGACCTCTATTGAAGGAAACCGCGGAGAACCTCGCCCGCGTCCTCCATTCCCTGCACAAAAAGGATTATTCCAGAAACCAACCATATTAAACAATGTTGAAACCTATGCTAATATTCCTCAGATTATCCTAAACGGAGCAGAATGGTTTGCCTCCATGGGTACGGAAAAGAGCAAGGGTACGAAAGTATTTGCTCTTGGCGGAAAGATTAAGAACACCGGACTTGTAGAAATTCCGATGGGTACTACACTTCGTGAAGTCGTGGAGCAAATCGGCGGCGGTATTCCAAATGGCAAGAAGTTTAAGGCTGCTCAAACCGGTGGCCCATCCGGTGGCTGTATTCCGGTAGAGCATTTTGATATTCCGATTGATTACGATAACTTAATTGCCATCGGTTCTATGATGGGTTCCGGCGGTCTTATTGTAATGGATGAAGATAACTGTATGGTTGATATCGCTAAATTCTTCTTAGAATTCACCGTAGATGAATCCTGCGGTAAATGTACTCCATGCCGAATCGGTACAAAACGTATGCTTGAGATTCTTGAAAAGATTACGAAGGGAAATGGAACCTTAGAAGATTTAGACAAATTAGAAGAACTTAGCTATTACATTAAGGATAACTCTCTTTGTGGTCTTGGTCAGACAGCTCCTAACCCTGTTTTATCCACACTTCGCTACTTTAAAGACGAATATATTTCCCATGTAGTTGATAAGAAGTGTCCGGCAGGGGTATGCAAATCTTTGTTATCCTATATCATCGATGCAGACAAGTGTAAAGGTTGTACCTTATGTGCACGCACCTGTCCAAACAATGCAATTGAAGGTAAAGTTCGCGAGCCTCACGTCATCCTACAAGATAAGTGTATTAAGTGTGGAGCTTGTATGGAGAAATGTAAATTCGGCGCAATCAGTAAGCAGTAAGCAGTGAGAAGGGAACTTCATTTTTCATTCTCCCGGGTTTCATGCATTGTTTATGCCGCCTTTGGTGGCATACTTTCAAATGTGAAAATAAAAAGCAATTTTCACATGGCAAATTTGTGCTGTCGCTCAAATTCGTAGGTTGCGGCAGAATGGAGGTTATAATTAATGGCGAATATTAATTTAAAAATTAACGGCATGGAGACTAGTGCTCCGGCAGGCTCAACCATCTTAGAAGCTGCCAGATTAGCGCACATTGAGATACCAACCCTTTGCTACCTAAAGGAAATCAACGAGATTGGTGCTTGCCGTATCTGTGTAGTAGAAGTAAAAGGTGCAAGAAGCTTAGTAGCTTCCTGTGTATATCCAATAAATGAGGGTATGGAGGTATTTACCAATACTCCCAAAGTACTAAAATCAAGAAAAAGAACCTTGCAGTTAATTCTTTCTAACCACGACAGAAGATGTCTCTCCTGTGTAAGAAGCGGTGATTGCGAGCTGCAAAAGCTATGTAAGGACCTTGGCGTTGAGGACGAAGCCTTCTACGATGGAGAGAAGGGTCTTTATGAGCTTGATGAAACTGCAGCTCATATGGTTCGTGATAATAACAAGTGTATTCTTTGCAGACGCTGTACTGCTGTTTGTTCCATAACACAAGGAATCGGTGTAATCGGTGCAAATGAGCGTGGGTTTAAGACAAATATCGGTTCTGCCTTTGATATGGGGCTTGGAGAAACAAGCTGCGTATCCTGTGGCCAGTGTATCGCTGTCTGTCCTACCGGTGCGCTCTATGAAAAGGACAATACCGATGAAGTATTGGAAGCAATTGCAGATCCTGAGAAGTTTGTATTCGTTCAAACAGCACCAGCAGTTCGTGCAGGACTTGGCGAAGCATTTGGCCTACCAATCGGAACGAATGTGGAAGGCAAGATGGTTTCAGCCCTTCGCCGTATCGGCTTTGATAAGGTGTTTGATACGAATTTCAGTGCTGACTTAACTATTATGGAGGAAGCTACCGAGTTTCTTGACCGTGTGCAAAATGGCGGTGTTTTACCGTTGATTACTTCCTGTTCTCCGGGATGGATTAAATACTGTGAGCATTACTTCCCGGAGATGACCGAGAACTTAAGCTCCTGTAAGTCACCTCAGCAGATGTTTGGTGCAGTCGCAAAGACTTATTATGCTGAAAAACTTGGCATTGACCCAAAGAAGATGGTAAGCGTAAGTATTATGCCATGTACCGCAAAGAAGTTCGAACTTGGACGTGAAGACCAATCTGCCGCAGGTGTTCCGGATGTCGACTACTCTTTGACCGTACGTGAGCTTGCCGGACTTATTGATAAGGTAGGCCTTAAATTCTTATCCTTACCGGATGAACAGTTTGACAATCCACTTGGTATCTCTACCGGTGCAGCTGTTATCTTTGGTACAACCGGTGGTGTTATGGAGGCGGCTCTCCGTACCGCAGTATGGAAACTAACCGGTGAGAATAATGATTCTCCAATCGATTTTAAAGAGGTTCGTGGTGTACAGGGTATTAAAGAAGCAACCTTCCATGTTGATGGAATGGATGTCAATGTTGCTGTTGCTTCGGGACTTTCCAATGCAAGAGAATTGCTTCAAAAAGTTAAATCAGGAGAAGCAAATTATCACTTTATCGAAATCATGGGTTGTCCCGGCGGTTGTGTCAATGGCGGCGGTCAGCCTCAAGTACTGGCAAGCATCCGTAACTTTACAGACATTCGTGCTCTGCGTGCTAAGGTACTCTATGACTCCGATGCAGCAAATCCTTTCCGTATGTCACATGAAAACGAAGCAGTAAAAAAGGTTTATGAGGAATTCCTTGGTGCTCCTGGAAGCCATAAGGCACATGATATCTTGCATACTACTTATGTTAAGAGATCTATTAACTAAATATGAACAATAACAATAAAAAAATGTCTCAGGTTCAAACTGCTGAGACATTTTTTATTGTCAACTATTGCTTGACCTCGCTCTTTCACCACTTACGAAAACAAAATTGAGCAATATCACGCATCCTAACTTTTTGAATTACCTTATAATTCTTTATCACTGCAAAAACAAACAATACTTCTGCCCCGCTAATATAACAATCTTTTAAATCAAAGATAAACCAGTCAAATAGTAAAATATAATCAAGACTTCCACCAAAGAATACCTTATCAATAAGACTAGAAATTGCCCCTGAGAATAATAGTACATAAATGGTTTTTGGTAGTATACCCTCCCGTTTTGCACAAAAGCAATAATACTGGTATATATAGTAAGCTATCACTATAACAAAAACATTCATCAGTATTGCGAACCATGGATAACTAAAGATATCCACATAATTTCCAAAATAAGATTGGTTTGTGTTTACCTTCGGTTTGAAAGCAAATATTTCACCCAATATCCGAAAACTCTTATCAAAATAATTATGCCGTATGATAGCTTTTATCCCCTGATCGAGTACTACCAAACCTCCGATTGCTATACTTTTTTTTGTGACTGGTTTCATGAAAAAATCTCCCCTTCTATTTTATCTTAGAAACGAATTCGATATAACACTTCCTCCTCCACCCATTCACTATGTACCGGCTGAAATCCAAGTCTTTGGTATAGCCTCCTCGCCTGTTCATTATCCGGCTCGAAACTAATATAAACCATCTTCTGACCTTTTTCTTCTTTCATATACTGCAAAAGCTGCTTCATCGCTTCTGCTCCAAACCCTTTCTCCTGATACTTCTCATCAATCATAAACCGGATAATCAGATAGTGATACTCATCCGGATGCAGACAATACATTAAAAATCCTATCAATTCCTCTTCAAAATAGATTGTCATCGGCATATAATCCTTATGTATCTTCGCTTGTTCTAAAGAATAATAATTGGATACTAAAAAGCGGCGTTGATCCTCTTTCACTTTCAGGTTAATCACCGCACCGTAATTGGACTCTGTAATACCCCTAAGGGATACCAAAGGATACCCTCTCCTCTCGCTATGATTTTTATTCAGGAAATTCCCCTGATATTCTTTGGTTAGTCCCTATAGTATATAGTGAAATATAGCCTTTTGCAACTGTCTCTTTTAGTTCTCCATAACCTGATTTCTTTCCGCACCATAAGATAGAATATAATACAAAGCCGGTATCAATATAAGCTATTGCTATATTATAAAACAGTATATAATTGTTATTTTATATTTTGAATATTAAAAGATTCACTTTCTTGAAATACTTGTACACTATGTTATAATATTAGTAAAATTTAGAAGCTTAGGGTATGCGTCTAATTATATACTTTGATACTTGATTTTAGTGTTAAGAATAATGGATAAGTCTCTTTTCCCAAAGTTTGTGGCTGCGCTGTAACCACAAACTTAATAAGAGTAAAATGCAGCGCAGAAATGAGGTATTGTATGAATGTTCATGAGGTAAATAGAATTGTGACTAACTTAAAATTAAATATTCAGCAAGTTATCATCGGAAAGGATGAGATTATTCTTAAGGTCATAACTTCCCTTATTGCAGGAGGACATGTTTTGCTGGAGGATACGCCAGGTACCGGGAAGACATTGCTTTCCAAAGCACTCGCCCGCTCCATCTCTCTTGATTTCAGACGCATTCAATTTACGCCTGATCTTTTACCCTCGGATGTTACGGGGCTTAATATCTATAACCAAAAGGAAGAGCAATTTATCTTTCTTGCAGGGCCTGCCTTTACCAATATTTTATTGGCAGATGAAATTAACAGAGCAACTCCAAGGACTCAATCCAGCTTACTAGAGTGTATGGAGGAGCACCAGATTACCATTGACGGGGAAACAAGAACCTTGTCTGACTTATTTTTTGTAATAGCAACGCAGAATCCTATTGAAACCGCAGGAACATTTCCGCTTCCGGAAGCTCAGATGGATCGTTTTATGATGCAGCTATCTATGGGATATCCTACGGAATCCGAAGAGCTTTCTATGATAGAGAGGTATCTCTTAGACAATCCATTAACCACTCTAAATCCAGTATGTACTGCAGCAGATATTCTTGCTATTAGAGAATTTTCAAAGTCGGTTTTTATACATAATTCCATTCGGGAATATCTTGTTGCTATCGTTCAAGCAACAAGAAAACACCCTTTAATCTCTATCGGGGTAAGCCCTCGGGGAACATTGGCTTTGATCAAAGCCTGCCAAGTTTATGCCGCAATTCAAAACCGCAAGTATTGCTTGCCAGACGATGTGAAGGAACTGGCATCTTATGTATTGAAGCATCGTGTGCTTTTGTTCGGCAGCTATAAACAAGGAGCCGGCAAACATCCTATCGATGAAATTCTTCAAAAAGTCCCAGTACCAACCGAGGATTTTAGCGAGATGGGTATAAGATAGAATGCGTACGAACTTAGGATTGAGCTTGTCATAACTTTTCTGAGCTTTATCATACGAAGTACATGGATAGAAGTCAAGTCTTGTAAGCATGAGGTTAGGAGTTAGGTTAAGAAGTAGAAACCAATTTTTCAACCTCTTGATTTGTATGCATGCGAAAGCATGCAGATGGGAGTTAATATGAGAATTTTAACATCATTTCTTCTCATAGGTTTTGTGTATTATATTCAGCGCTATCTATACGAGAAGTATTGGAATTATCAATTGAGGGTGACGTTATCTTTTGAAGATAGCTTTGTAAGTGAGGGTCAAAAAACGTATTTAATTGAATGTGTTGAGAACGATAAGTTTTTACCCATCCCACTCCTTCGTGTTAAGTTTTCCGCATCGAGATACTTTATCTTTGGGAAAGAAAATAATGCTGCCGTTACGGATCAGTATTATCGCCATAATGTTTACTCTATCACTCCATATCAGAAAATTACGAGAAAGTATCCATTCTTATGCAGTAAAAGAGGCTGTTATGCAATCAATCGAGTTGATCTGATATCCCGTGATTTGTTTCTCACCGGAATATTAGCAGCTCAGACATCTAGCAACAGCTTAATTCATGTTCTTCCAGGAACCGTTTCACCACTGCACTATCCAAAAGATTTGATTTCTACATTACAGTCTGTAATACATCAGGCTGCATTAACAGAGGATCCTTTTGAATTAAAAAGCATCCGGGACTATGAACCGTATGATAATATACGGCATATCAATTGGAAGCAAACTGCAAGGACAGGGCACCTAAAGGTAAATACTCACTTTCCAACAACAGAGCAACATGTATCCATCTGCCTGAATTTAGACCCTAATACTTTTTCACATCAAGAAGAATTACTGGAGGAAAGCATACGAATTGCCTATTCCCTCGCTTTTATGCTGAATGAAGCGAAGGTTCCTGTGCGATTTATATGTAACGGAAAGGATAATTTCACGAATCAGACGATAGAGCTGAAAGCCGGTAGCGGGATACACTACTTGACTCAGCTTGGCATCTCCTTAGCAAGAATAGACCTAAAGAAACCGGTAGATAACTTTACCCCGGTACTTGAGCAGTTTTTATCACAGAGTCAAATATCTCATCAACTGATATTAATATCTAATTATCGAAAGCCCGACTTATTAGAAGTCTATCAAAGACTTACGGATTCCGGATATTCGTGTTTTTATATTATTCCAATCCTACAGTCGATAGAGGAATTTAAAACATCAATTCCTAATTCAATGCTATGGGAGGTGGACTACCTTGAAACCACGTTATCAAAAACTTCTTGATGTATTCCACCTTGGAATGCTATTACTTGTTTGCTGCACATTGACAACCCTACTTTATCAGTATACCAAACAAACGGACTTCTTGCGGCAGTTTACTTTCTATGTTATACTTTTGATATTTTCTTATCTAATCAATCGCTATATACGAAAGCACATTTTTATATTTCTATTACCTCATTTCACTCTTTGGATTTTATTATGCTTTCTGCCGATTCCTGTTTTGGATAAGTTTCTGTGCATTATTTTATGGACGTTTCTAACAGGATTCGATGTTTTCTTTTGGTGTAATAATACACGATCCAAAGTGATCGTTATGCCATTACCGATTGCATTTGCTTATCCTGTAATCTACTGGTATTTAGGCAGAAATAGCTTTGGCAATTATCAAGCTTACTCTTATTATTTTGGAATATTATATTTAGTGCTGGCATTACTTTGTTCTTATTTAAAAAATACCAAGTACATCGAGCCGATAAAAGAGGATAGCGGATATACTCCTACAAAAGAAATCCTCGAAAGTAATAATCGTATCGTCTTTGGTATCGGTGGCCTTCTCCTTTTTGGAACTTTGCTTCTCCGTTATTATCCTATAGAGACCTTCTTATCCCGTACCTTCACCCTTATTAAGCAAGGACTAATAGCCCTTCTCTCCTTTATCTCCCGCTTAATGAAAAGTACTCCTGCAATACCTGAGGCAGAAGATATAAAACTAGCTGACATGCCACAGGAACCTCTGCCTCAAGGTACCACGAATCCCTTATTTACTCTCCTTCAGGATGTTATTATTTTCATCGTTTACTTTCTGCTGGTTGTTGGATTTTTCATTGCCGCTACTATGATAATCTATCGGTTTATTAAAAAATACCTACATCACCATGCAGAGACTACTACTACAGGAGATAATGACTTTTCCGTTATTATCACCAAAGAGCGTCTTATAAAAAATAAATCAAAAAAGGCTACAGTGGATATTAATAAAAACAATAACCAAAAAATAAGGCATTATTATAAAAAGAAGATAACACGTTTCGTAAATAACAAATCCTTCGATCCGTCACAAACGCCAAATGAGCGTGCTTATTCATCTAATTTAAGTTCGGAAAATGGGTTAACAGAACTCACTGCCTATTATAATCGTGCCAGATATAGCAGCGAAACTATGACAAAAGAAGAGGTCAAAGAAGCAAAAACTTATCTATAATGATAGATTATCCTAATGTTTACGTATAGTTCTAATTTTTTTATCATAAGATAGAATAAGAATTGTTCGGAGTAGTACCATATGAAACAAATTATGAAAAAGCTTTTACTTCTCTCCTTAGTGTCTTTTTTTAGTATCTCCTTAATTTCATGTAAGAAAACAAATGATCCACCGGAGAAAGACAGGGACTTGGAATTTACCGTTGTAGAGAATGCTGATTTACCGGAGAAATTAGCAACATACATTGAAGAGAAAAAAAACAACCCATTTAAATTAACCTACGAAAATGAGGATTATCTCTACATAGTGCAAGGTTACGGTGCACAAAAAAGTGGTGGCTATAGCATCTCTGTTGATGAACTGTATCTTGCCGATGATTGGATTTATGTCAAAACAAGCTTAATTGGCCCTGGTAAAAATGAGCCGGTAACTCAAAATATCACGTATCCCTATGTTGTTATTAAGACGGAATTTATGGATAACGAAGTTTGTTTTCAGTAAGGACTCTCTTATATCGGGTGATTGTAAAAAAAGCAAAGCATCAGAATCAATGCTTTGCTTTTTTTTTAATTTAAGTTCAAAATAACAACAAGATTTAGTATCTCAGAATACTATTTAAACCACATATAGTATTAGAATACAATTTTTTTATCTTTTTCTATATTTTTGTTATTTATGCTTATTTATCACCTTCATGCTTTGTGCATTATATCTTCTGTCTCTAGTTCTAAGTACCTAAGTATCCAAAAAACGAATCACAATATGCATAATATTCCAATCATTTGTTGTGCAGTATTCTTTTTTAATCCAAAAAAATCGAACCTATATTCTCCCTCCTATTTGACTTTAATGCTCTATTATGCTATAGTATGTTTGTATATTTGTTAGTTTTTGGATATGCCATGGTTGTTAGCTATAACTTAACGTAATATGTTGTCCAAATAGGTTTCTAGTTTTTAAATCGGACAAGTCTAAGCTATAGATAGAAGCCATTGACCTATGGTCTCGTACCACTTACTATAACAAGCATGTAAAGCGTCAAGTTTCACAGACCGTACTGCAGATTGGAGTATAATAATGAAGCAACCAGAAAACATGTGCAAGGTAAGAAACACTGTAGTTAATAACGTGGGGAGAAGAGTAAAAATTAAAGCAAATAAAGGCCGTAATAAAGTTGATATTGCCGAAGGTATTATTGCTCAAACTTATCCTTGTGTATTCTTAATTCAAGTGGAAGGTGAACTCGCTGAGTCCGTAAAGACAATGTCCTTTAGCTATACCGACGTTTTGACTAAGGAAGTAGAATTGGTACTCTGCTAATCAGGGTGTCATAGTACCTAAATAGTATAAGTTAAATTAACATATATAAAGATGTCACTCTATGATAATTCCTCTTTTTACCAGAGTATCATATTTGGCATCTTTTTTATATGTATACATTGACATTTTACGATATTTTCTATATAATTAGTAATCATTATTAATATAATCAGAATAAAGAAAGGAGTCGGGCTTGCAAACAACAAAATATAGCAGACAGAGAGAATCCATCAAAGATTATCTTGCTCACACTAAGGAGCATCCTACTGCCGATACCATCTATCTGAAGGTTCGTGAGACTTATCCGAATATTAGTTTGGGTACTGTTTATCGTAATCTGAATCTTTTGGTGGAGCAAGGCGAAGTAATAAAAATTAGCTGCGGCGATGGGAGTGACCATTTTGATGGCACAACAAAACCGCATTACCATTTTGTATGTACTACTTGTAATAAGGTGATCGATCTTCCTATGTTATCCCTGGACCATATCGATACTTTGGCAGGGGCAAATTTTGCAGGTAAAATCGAAGGGCATACTGCTTTCTTCTATGGCTCTTGTCCGGAATGCATCGTTAAGACTTCCAATAGTTTAAGCCGGCACGCCGTCTCAACTGAGATGACAGATAAATAGATAATTATATAATTCTCTTGTTACGCACAATAAAAAGAACCAGGAACCTTTCAATCAAAAGGTATCCTGGTTTTTTTATTGCATCCCTTTTATTTCCCTATTACATAAATAAAGACTACGTATCGGAAAAATCATATAAGAAGCCAATTGCTATTTACTTCATAGATGAAACAGTAACTCAAAATAAAAAATCTTCCGAAGAAGTATTGACATTTTGTTTTTCATGGTGTATGATATCAATATCAGTAATGATTACTGATTTTAAGACATAGTAACTACAATAGAAAGTAACTAACATAAGCCGTATATATTCTTTCTATTGCCGCTATAAGCAGTGCCTGATTTCGGGTCTGTTATCATAATATTAAAAAAATGCAAGGAAATGAAAAGGAGATTATAAGTATGAAGAAGTTTGTATGTTCCGTATGTGGTTATGTTCATGAAGGAGATTCTGCACCTGAAGTCTGTCCAATCTGTAAAGCTGCTTCCGAGAAGTTTACAGAACAGTCCGGCGATTTTTCCTGGGCTGCTGAACACGTAATTGGTGTTGCTCAGGGTGTTAGTGAAGATATCCTTAAAGATTTAAGAGATAACTTCACAGGCGAGTGTACTGAAGTAGGTATGTACCTTGCAATGGCAAGAGTCGCTCATAGAGAAGGATACCCGGAAATCGGTTTATACTATGAGAAAGCAGCTTACGAAGAAGCAGACCACGCTTCCAGATTTGCAGAATTGCTTGGTGAAGTTGTAACTGACAGCACTAAGAAGAACCTTGAATTAAGAGTAGCTGCAGAAAATGGTGCAACAGCTGGTAAGTTTGATCTTGCTAAACGTGCAAAAGAAGCAAATCTTGATGCAATTCATGATACTGTACATGAAATGGCCAGAGATGAAGCAAGACACGGTAAGGCATTCTTAGGCTTACTTCAGAGATATTTTCAATAATTAAAATCATCGCTTGTTTCCATGGAGTAATGCACTCCCCAGCATTACTCCAGTTATTATAAGATAACTCGCCCTCCCTTGGCGAAATATCCTATACTCCCCTATAAAAGAAAGGCAAGACCTCTACCCCTATAGAAGTCTTGCCTTTCTTATCTTTTATAAAGCATATTTGCACGTTTTCCATGCCCATGCTATAATACCTAACAATGACGAGCTCAAGAAAGCTTTGCTAATACTACAACCAAATTAGAATAGGAGAATTCCATATGAAATCATACCGCTATTCCACTTTACTCTTTGATGCCGACGATACCTTGCTAGACTTTAAGGCGTCAGAACGTGATGCTTTAGCTTATCTATTCGAGCAGCTTAACATTCCTCTAACTGAGGAAATTCGCTCCTACTATCTTGATATTAATCATAACTTATGGAAAGCCTTCGAACGCGGAGAAGTTTCTCGGCATGAGGTCTTGCATACACGCTTTATAACTGTTTTTGATACATTGCAGGAACAAGGGCTTGCTCCGATGGAGCTTGCCATCGCAGGGAAACCAATCAATTCCTCAGAGCTTGAGCCGCTATATCAGGCAAGGCTTGCAATGGGACATAACTTAATTCCAGGAGCAAAGGAATTAATAGAAACTCTTCGTAAAACACATCGTGTCTATATTGTATCAAATGGTGTAGCTGCCACCCAGCAAAATCGACTAAATGACTCTGGGTTATATCCCCTTTTTGAAGATGTATTTATATCGGAAATGACTGGATATCAAAAGCCACAAGTAGAGTTTTTCCACTATTGTATAGAACGAATTCCTGAATTTTCTCCGGAGAGCACTCTAATTATCGGGGATAGCCTTACTTCTGATATTAAGGGCGGCAATAATATTGGTATTGATACCTGTTGGTTTAATCCACAGCAGGAAGAAAAAAATATTGAAGCAACAGTTACTTACGAAATCCATACATTGGAAGATTTATATCCCATTGTTTAGGTTTTTGCATAATGCATTTGTCTTCACGGCTTATCTCAGCTAGAGGTATTCTCTCTCGGTTATTTCAAATAGAAATAGAGGGCTTTTATAAAAGACCCTCTATTTTTAATGCTTGATTTTTTATAATCATCTTTTTCTATCTGACAAGCCGGCTTATAAACCAATTCCTATTATTCCAGCTTAAAGCATTCTACATAACTTGCATTACACAACTTAGGACTTCAGACTTCTTTTTATTTACGATTTGCCGGCTCTATATTAATTGATTTGCCCTTAATCTTTGATTCCTTCATTACCTGAATGACATCTGCTGCATATTCTCTTGGAACCTCAACAAAAGTATACTTATCGTACATATCGATGCTGCCAATAAGCTTTCCAGGCATTCCTGTCTCGCCTGCAATCGCACCAAGGATATCCCCCGGTTTAATATTTTGTTTTTTACCAAGATTAATAAATAAACGAACCATTCCTTGCTCTGCTCCGGTATCCCCAAAATCAGGAATTGACTGTTCTTCTGCCTGATTTTCACTTCCCATTGCCAACTTTAGGAATGCGGCTGCAATATCAAGTGCTGTGTAATCGGACTCATTTAATTTAGTTTCAATTAAGGAAATCATCTTTGTCAAATCTTCCGCTTCTATTATCTCATTAATGCGGTCTAGGACTTTTTCTGCTTTTACTGCCGTTACATCATTCACGGATGGAATTGGCATAACTTTAATCTTTGTCTTGCAATAACGCTGGATATCTCTTAATTTATATACTTCTTTTCCAACTACCAAGGTAAACGCACGTCCGGTCCTTCCTGCTCTCCCGGTACGGCCGATACGGTGAACATAATATTCCTCATCCTGTGGAACATCATAATTAAATACTGCTTCCACATCATCCACATCAATTCCTCTTGCAGCTACATCGGTAGCAACTAGGATTTCGGCTTTCCCATTACGGAAAGAACTCATAACACGGTCTCTTTGCTGCTGCTTTAAATCCCCATGAAGACCTTCTGCAAAAAAACCACGGCCTGATAACGCAGTAACCAATTCATCTACCTGACGTTTCGTATTACAGAAAACTAAGCAGCGCTTAGGAGAATACATGTCTAGCAATCGGGACAAAACATCGATTTTATTCTTAGGTCTTACTTCATAATAGTATTGCTCAATCTTTGGTACTGTTAATTCTTTCTTTACAACCTTTACCAAAGTAGCATCCTTTTGATAAGTCCTTGCAATCTCCATAATTGGCTGAGGCATTGTAGCTGAGAATAATAATGTTTGACGTTCTTCCGGCATTTCCTTTAAGATAGTTTCAATATCTTCACGGAATCCCATATTTAACATCTCATCTGCCTCATCTAACGCTATCATGGAAACTTTATCAAACTTCACTGTTTTTCTTCTCATATGATCCATGACACGGCCTGGTGTACCGATTACAATCTGAACTCCCGCTTTTAGGGCACGGATTTGTCTTGTGATATCTTGCCCGCCATAAATAGGTACCGCCTTTACACCATGCATAAACTTTGAGAACTTATGCATCTCATCAGAAACCTGAATTGCAAGTTCTCTTGTTGGGCAAAGTACAACCGCTTGAAGTGCTTTTACCTTTGGATCTATCTTTTGCAATATTGGAATCGCAAACGCAGCAGTCTTACCGGTACCGGTCTGAGCCTGCCCTACGATATCCCTTCCCTCTAAAACAACCGGTATTGCCTGTGCCTGAATCGGTGTCATCTCTTCAAATCCAAGCTCCTCGATTGCCTTGAGAATCGGAGTTTGTAACTCCATTTCATTAAATCTAATTGTCATTCCTTACTTCCTTTCTATAACGCACAGAAAGCACCATGCGCCTATCCACAATGTTGTATCGGAAATTTCTACGCAGCATGGTTGACACCGCGTCCTGGAAACATTTAGGGTATCTCCATTTCTATCTATCTAAACCCGATGTATACGCACAAAAAGTGCTGTAAAATTACCATGATCAATTACCCATTGATTCAGGGTGAATCTTACAACACTCCCTTTTCATTTAGTGTAAATGTCTATTCCGATAATACTTCGGGTTGTAGTATATCATTAAAAGCTAGCTGCGTCAAGGCGTTTTCCCGAAAGATAACTTCACACTTAGTAGGAAATTTGCGCTACCTTAAGCTTTTATAACAATTTTGTATCCAGTATTTTACTCTTTCTTATCTTAAGTTTTACGATAAACAAAGGCCCAAACAAGACTTCTGAAACATTGCTTCCTGCAAAATAGCTCTTCCTGACTCACTTATTCCTTCACTTTCGCAGTTAATTTATCACCCTCTGTATCAATTAAGATGGTATCACCTTCCCTCACTTGATCACTTAAAATTAATCTGGCACTTAATGTCTCCACATTCTTTTGCAAATATCTCTTTAAAGGCCGGGCACCATAAACCGGATCATAAGCTTGGTCAATGGCTAACCGCTTCGCTGCCCCGGTTAGTTCTACGCGAATACTACGGTCTTCAAGACGTTTGTTAAGGTTCGTAATTAATAGATCAACAATGCTGCGAATATCCTCCTTATTTAACGGTTTAAATAATATGATCTCATCCAGCCGGTTTAAAAACTCTGGTCTAAAATGCGCACGCAGACCCTCCATTACTAAACTCTCTGCTCCCGCACTGACTTCCCCGGCCTCCCCGATACCATCTAATAAATAGGTCGAGCCAATGTTAGAAGTCATAATTAAAATCGTATTCTTAAAGTCTACGGTGCGACCGGTAGAATCTGTAATACGTCCATCATCAAGAACCTGTAATAGGATGTTAAATACCTCCGGATGAGCTTTCTCAATTTCATCAAATAGTACGACAGAATATGGCTTTCTTCGAACTGCTTCCGTAAGCTGTCCCCCTTCATCGTATCCAACATATCCCGGAGGTGCTCCAATTAACCTGCTGACAGAGTATTTCTCCATGTACTCACTCATATCGATACGAACCATATTTTGCTCATTATCAAATAAGGATTCAGCCAGTGCTTTCGCAAGTTCTGTTTTACCGACACCGGTCGGCCCAAGGAATAGGAAGGAACCGATTGGTTTGCTAGGATCCTTTATACCGGCCTTGGAACGCAGCAGCGCATCTGCCACACGGCGAACACCATCCTCCTGCCCTATTACTCTCTTGTGCAGTTCCTCATCAAGATGGAGGGTTTTATTGCGTTCACTTTCTGTTAGCTTTGTTACCGGAATTCCTGTCCAGCGAGATACGATACGTGCAATTTCTTCTTCACTGACACTTTCGTGAACTAAGGTATGAGCCTCTTGTTTTACTTTCTCTTCTTCCAGTTCAAGCTGCTTTCGAAGGCTTGGCAAACGTCCATACTTTAATTCTGCCGCCTTATTTAAATCATAATTCAATTCCGCGTTTTGAATTTCATTATTGATAACTTCTAACTCTTCTCTAAGCTTTTGCACTTTTTCAACTGCTGCTTTCTCATTGTCCCATTTTGCCTTTTTTACGTTAAATTCTTCCCGAAGCTCCGCTAATTCTTTCTGTAGACTTGAAAGGCGTTCCTTGCTTAGACGATCCTCCTCCTTTTTCAGCGCCGCCTCTTCTATTTCCATCTGCATAATACGGCGGGAAATATCATCTAGCTCGGTTGGCATCGAATCAAGCTCGGTTTTAATTAAGGCACAGGCTTCATCGACTAAATCGATTGCTTTGTCCGGCAGAAAACGATCGGAAATATAACGGTTGCTTAATACGGCTGCACTTACCAGCGCAGAATCCGTAATCTTTACACCGTGAAATACTTCATAACGCTCTTTCAGCCCGCGTAAGATAGAGATGGTGTCCTCCACCGTCGGTTCCTCGACCATAACCGGCTGGAATCTTCTCTCCAGTGCAGCATCCTTCTCAATATACATACGATACTCATTTAAAGTAGTAGCACCGATACAATGAAGCTCACCGCGGGCTAACATAGGCTTTAACATATTTCCTGCATCCATAGCACCATCGGTCTTGCCTGCACCAACGATTGTATGAAGCTCATCAATAAATAAAATAATCTGACCATCACTATTTTTTACATCATCAAGGACTGCTTTTAGACGTTCCTCAAACTCTCCCCGGTACTTAGCACCCGCCACCAAAGCACCCATATCCAGAGCAAACAGCCGCTTATCCTTAAGCCCCTCCGGTACATCACCTCGAACTATACGCTGTGCTAAACCTTCTACTACAGCAGTTTTACCAACGCCTGGTTCACCAATCAGTACCGGATTATTCTTCGTCTTACGAGATAGGATACGAACCACGTTACGTATTTCACTATCACGTCCAATCACCGGATCAAGCTTTTGATTCTTTGCACGCTCTACTAAATCAACACCATATTTCTCAAGTGTATCATAAGTAGCTTCCGGATTATCGCTTCGAACCTGCTGATTACCACGAACGGAAGCAAGTGCGGTTAAAAACTGATCCTTATTTATGTTAAAATCCTTAAATAATTGTGCGATCTCTTTATTTGGAAACTTTAGCATGCTAAGAAACAGATGCTCTACGGAAACATATTGGTCTCCCATAGCGGACGCTTCATTTTCTGCATAGATTAGTACTTTGTTTAAATCATTACTGATATATACCTCTCCGCCAGTTACTTTTGGCCGCTTGTTTAATAACCCCTGTAACTGGGCAAGAAATACGTCTGTGTTTATACCTATCTTTTGAAATAACTTAGGAAGCAGACCTTCCTTATCCTTTAACAGGCAATATAAAAAATGTTCTTCATCAATCTGCTGATGGCCGCAGTCGTACGCCAGTTTTTCACAGTCTTGTACTGCTTTTAGTGATTTTTGAGTAAACTTACTAATATTCATACTAACCTCCATTCTGTGTTTCACACACTTATTAATTTAAGGGTTGAAAATACTTATGATCTTCAACTATTCTTGCTACAAGTTATCATTCATTATTTGTTCTATTACAAATATAACACATGTAATTAAGATGTCAAGAGGTTTTAAGTTTTTGCTGATTTTTAATTGTATTTTAGTTTATAAAATAATATTATTCCTAATAGACATAAATATTTTCATGTACTAGTGACTTTTGCAAATCGACTTCTTTCGTCTTTTGCGATAAGATAAAAGGAGCTTTTTTGCAATATGATAGCAGTAAGGCATACCCATCTCCCATTTATTAATTTTGTTATAAAAAAAGCATTGCAGAACTAATTTTAAAAAGTGCTTTTTACACCTTTTTTTAGTCCTGCAATACTTATCTTAAAGCTTTCACTTAATGTTCCTTTATCCACTTTGCAATAGCTAGAATTACTTTCTCCTCTACCTTACTCTTTGAACTGTAGTCGGTAATGTCACGCACTCCGGTCGTTGGCATAAACAGATGATTTAATCCTTCATAGAGCAAGAATGTCGCATTGTCTTTATCCTTTAACAACTCTTTCCACATCTTAAAATCTACTTCCGGATACACCTGAAAATCTGCTTCCCCCTGCATAAATAGCATTGGAAGGGTTAGATTTGACACAATCCCCGGGGTATCTATTTCATTCAGGCTCATCCAATAGTATCCGTTTGCTCCGAACAACGGCTCAGTTAGATTTTCCTTTGTAAGTCTCTTAATTTGCTCATATTGAGCTTTCATCGTATCTAAATACAGTGTTTTTTCTGTCTCGCTCACCGCACCGTTTTCTGCCGCCTCAGTCGCTTGATCCAATATGATATCTTCTAACTTTCTTGGACTGCCGGCCAAGGAGATAAAACCCGCAATTTTCGGATTATCCTGAGCTATCTTCGGACATAACATTCCGCCTAAGCTGTGTCCAAGCACAAATACTTTTTCTGTATTTACATTTGGCAGACTCATAGCATAATCAATAGCATAAGTGACATCCTCTAGTACCTCATCCCAAATTGTCATCGTATCGGTGGCCTGGTCCATATATTGATAGAACCTTTTATTGAAGCGGATAGAGGCAATTCCTTCCTTTGCTAAACCCCTTGCGATATCTCGGAATGGCTTATTACTTGTGCCTCCGACAGTCTCATCCATATCGCTTTGCCCGGAGCCGTGTACAAATATTACGACAGGAGGATTTTTTATGCCTTTTGGCATTGTCAAAATGCCATCCAAAGGAAATTCCGATTTCCCGATGGTAATATCGATTTCCTCCATCTTTTCTTCCTCATATTCTTCTTCGATTGGTTGATAGGAAAACCATAGTTTTATTAACCTGCAGTCTTTGTTATAGACATAAGATATCTTCAAACCATTCTCCGTATACTCTACCAAACTATCTACAGAGATATTCTCTCCCGTTGCAGCAGCTTTCACAGAGGTTACCGCAACCAGATCGCCAATTCTCTCAACAGTACTCGAAAAAGCTTTCTTAAGGTCTGATACGGATAACTGCTCTTTTACGCTGTCTTCCAGATAAGAATAAACTTCATCGAAATTCTCGGTTAATAAATCCTGTGTTAGTTTTGCAGATAATTCCGCCATTCCATTCTCGCTAAATTCCACCGATTCTATAATCCCAGGTGCCGGGGTCATGGTTTCTTCCGGTGTATTTGTAATTACAGCTTCTGTTATTGTTGGAGTCACGGTCAACTCTCCATCATTGCTTGGATCCGTCGGAGTATCTTTTCCTTTACACGAAACCATACTTAGGATGAATAGGCTGCTGACCACTCCCAGTAATACCCTTTTCATTTTAACTCCCCTCTGCATGCTTTTGCATGCGTTTTCCTTACTTTACACAGAAAAGTGCCACAAAATCTTTCCTTCTTATTGAAATCTTTTGTAGCACCTGCATTCCTGCTATTTAATTATACCACCTTAATCAATAGAATTAAATATCTGAGCCAAAGGAGAATCAGAATTTAAAATTAAAGTTTTGTTATTTCCACTTAAAGAAACCCTTGCAGCATCAAGAGAACGGACGAAGGAATAAAAGTCACTTCTTGATTCATCAGAATACGCATCTGCAAGAATTTTCATGTATTCAGCTTCTCCGGCTGCGATTGTCTTCTCTGCTTCTGCTTTTGCAGCAGAAACCTTTATTGCTATTTCATTATTTGTCTGTGTCCGGATTTTCTTTGCTTCAGACTCACCTTCTGCAGTATAAGAAGCTGCAATATTATTACGCTCCGATATCATTCTTTCATAAACTGCCGTCTTGTTATCGCTTGGTAAATCCAGATGCTTCGTTTCCACACTTATAATTTTGATACCATACTGATCCATAACATCGCCAATGTTCTCCATAATTGCAGTGCTTAACGCTCCATCACGACCCGAGATTACATCGGTCTGTGACATTCTGCTGATCACATTTTTAATAGAGTTATAAACCGTCGTATTAATACGGCTCTCTGCATTTGCCATTTGTGAGTTTAAGCTCTTTA
Source organism: Bacillota bacterium (assembly GCA_023457255.1). Taxonomy (GTDB): domain Bacteria; phylum Bacillota; class Clostridia; order Lachnospirales; family Lachnospiraceae; genus Lachnoclostridium. The sequence goes on from JAEWMB010000033.1 coordinate 190,463, forward strand.
CAAATAAAAGAGGATCTTCTATCTTCCAGAGGACATAGCTGTCTGCTACCATTGTTTTTTTATCTTTTGTAATAACATCAGAAGTAGCTAAGTCATACAGTAATGTCTTGTTTGGCAGCTTTGATGTTTCTTCAACAAATGGCATCTTAAAGCTTAATCCCGGTTTTGTAATAATACGCTCTACTTTACCAAACTGCCGAACTAACGTATATTCATCCTTTTCAGTAACAACAATCGATGTTCCTAAAATAAATAATCCAAGGACAGCAATTACTATAATAAATCCAAGAGCAAACTTCGGTGCCCTTCTTTGTTTGATATGTTCAACATCTCCCATACTTACTATTCCTCCCCTACAAATGGTTCTATTGGAAGCATTTTCTGAATTCCACCTGCCGAGTTATCAATAATAACTTTTAAGTCAGGTAAGATATCCTCCATTGCTTCATAAAACATTCTTTGTTTCGTTATTAGAGGATATTTTTTATATTCCTGATACATTGCATTGAATCTGGCTACCTGACCCTCTGCCTCATTGATACGTGCCTGCTTTGCGGCATCCGCCTCTTTTGTTATCTGGTCAATCTGTGCTTCGGCAGCAGGAAGCTCCTCGTTACGATACTTATTTGCATTGTTGATTGCTGTTTCTTTTCCTTGCTTTGCAGTTTCAACTGCCTTAAATGCTTCCATCACCTCTGTTGTCGGTGGTTCTGCATCCTGAATTGTCAGATTCACTAAAGAAATGCCCAAATCCTGTTCTTCCAGCTTCTCCGTTATCATCCCACGAATTACCGTTTGAATCTCATTCTTACCGGTTGTAATTACACTATCCACATCATAACTTCCAACCTGAGAACGAATACAGCTTTGAGCTAGATTCTTTAAGATACTTACCGGCTCGTCCGATGCATATAGATATTTTACCGGATCCGTTACCTTATATTCTACAAAGAAGTCTACAAGCACAAAGTTATAATCTACGGTAATCATTAGAGACTCCTCATCGATTGACTCCCCGGTACCCGCATCATATCCAATCGCAAACCCTTTTATTGTGGTATCAACCATTTGTACCTTTTGAATAAATGGTATCTTAAAATGTAAACCTGGTTCGTTCACTGATTTTGGAATTCCAAAGGTTGTAACAACGGCCTGCTCCTGTTCATTGATTGTATATGCGGACATACTCCCAAGGATGGCGATTACAACGATAATAATCACAATCACTGCCAGTTTTCTGCCATTCCTCACTGCATATTTTTGTTTCTCATTCATTTTATTTATCTTCCCCTTTCTTTTAAAGGAATTTATTGTAGTTCTATCTTACCTATTCACTCCCAGAAAAGCAAGATAATCCATATTAGAGTTTTATTAAAATAAACTAAAATTTTGCGGCTCACCTTTTAAGCATTCCTTTTTTCTGATTATATCTAGGTATTATAGCGTATTGATTCATTTCCAAAAATTATCAATAATATTCTTATTCTATTCTTTTACAACAAAATTGTTATAGCTTCTGTTGAAAACCAGGGAAATAGTCACACCTATGAAGCAAATCGACATATTTACAGAATTTGTAACACTTTATTTTAAATTATTTACATTATTTCAAAAAAAAGGTATAATAGTATTAGTAAATCTTGGAGGTGTCCCTTGAAGAAAATACCAATAGCAACATCAATAATTGTATTATTTAGTCTTATTTTATTTGGTCTATTTATCATTAATTATAAATCGTATACAAAAGACTTAGATTATCAATTTGAATCTCAAGCCAGCAATAAACTGTCTAAAATCAATGGTACCAAGAGAGAAACCATAGATTTAAGGCTTGAAAATCATATGCAAAAAATGAAGCTTTTCTGTGAAGACCTAAAAAGCCGGAACCCCAACTATCATAATGCCGGATTCTTTGAATTAATTGATGATATGGCTGTTCCCAAACTCTATTTAACAACAATTACCGATTCAGACGTACTCTCCCGCTTTAATATACATAAAAATAGGAATGATCATTATTATACCAAGTTAAATAATCTTCAGGGAATTTTAAGCTATGGCCCCAGCGGAATTGTTTTTATATATCCCTATCGGGTAAATGACAAATCCATCGAAATCCTTTACCAAACCTATTCTTTGAAGAAGTTTTCTGATTTTATGGCAATAGGAAAAACCGAATATAACGGTACTACCTATCTGATAAACGAAGCTGGTGATATCTATGCTGCCGGCACCTCATTTGCTTTTAAAGAAAATTTGTTTGAGAAGCTGCGTTCGGCATCTTTTCAAGGAACCCATAATTTTGATTCCTTCGTGTCAAATCTTAGTGCCGGCAAAAGCGGTATTACTCATTATAAGATTGACGAGACTGACACCTATGCTTACTACTCTCCAACGACAGTGGAAGGACTCTATCTGGTTCATACTGCACCTTCTACGATACTAGACCGTGATTCTTCGGCTATTACTGCCATTGCAAAGCGATTTATGAATACTGTCCTGGTTATCGTTTTTCTCTTGGTATTGATTGTTTTTCTAATACTCTCTGTATATACCTTAAAAGTAAATCGAAACCGAGACGTACTGCTTTTAGAAAAACAGCGCTACGACATTGCGCTATCCCATTCCAAAGATACGATATGGGAGTATAACATTGAAAAGGACTCTTTAACCAAAACAGAGCCTTATTTGGGTATTTTTTATGGTGTTCCGGAAGTATATGATATTCAGGGGGCCATTGCGGCAAGTGATTGTATCCATCCGGAAGACAAAGAAATCTTCCTTCAGTTTTGTGAGAAGTTAACATCACAGGATATACAATTTAAGTTTGAAATTCGTTCCAAGAATCCAGAGGGTGAATATATCTGGTACGAACTCTCTGGTACAAAGTTGTATGATACTGAAGGAAAACCAATTTCCGTGATTGGCCATACTACAAACATCCACGAAAAGAAAAAGGAGATTGAATTACTCCGTAAGAAAGCAAGCCAAGATATGCTTACGAAAACCTACAACCGGGAAACTATGCGGGAAAAAGTAAATCAACATATTGAGGACTTAGACGGACCTTATATCTTTGGTCTTATACTAATTGATATTGATAATTTTAAAATGATTAACGATTCACTCGGACATCTCTTCGGTGATGCGGTTCTAATTGACTTAAGCGCTAAATTAACTAAATTATATCAAGCAGGAGACCTGATTGGACGTATCGGTGGAGATGAATTTGTTGTGTTTGTCCATAATGCTCCTGGCATCGTTTATATCGAGGATAAAGCAAAGCAAACCCTGTCCCTGCTTCATAATATTCATACCGGAGAAGAGGCTGCTGCAAAACTTACCGGAACCTTAGGTATCTCCGTCTATCCATCGGATGGCACTACTTATAATGAATTACTTGAGAAAGCAGAAATTGCCCTTTATCACGCAAAGCAGCGGGGTAAGGATCAGTACTCTTTTTATCATAACTCCATGGAATATATCTATCAGAAAGACTTAGAGAAGATAAGTCAGGAAACCAATGAAATAAAATATTACCATGTAGATCGTTCTCTTGTTGACAGTACCATCATTGCAAATGCAATTGAAATATTATTTGATTCCAGAGAAATTGATGTATCCATCAACATGATGCTATCCTTAATCGGTGTCTACTATAACCTTAGCAGAATTGATATTATGGAATTTTCAGAGTCAGGCCAAGCCGTTTCGATTACTCATGAATGGTATTCTAACTCTTCCCTTAAATTAGCCGACCTAATATCTCATGTTCCGTATTCTGAATTGGAGCCAACGTTTTTATATTTGCAAAGCGATAGTGGGATTATCCACTGCGATGATATCTCCGAGAGAGCTGATATTTTAAAATCACTTAGGAAATATCCGGGAATGGCAAAAGCTAAATCTCTCTTTCAGTGCGGAATCAGCGATCATGGTCACTATGTTGGCCTCCTTAGTGCCGCCTTTTGTGAGGAACCTCATACTTGGTCTAAAAATGAGGTGGACTCTCTTTCTCTATTATCAAAGATTATAGGCAGCTATCTGATTCGCCTTCGTTCACTTCAAAAAGCAAACTTAGATACACTTACCAATGCTTACACTTTTAATGCTTTTTTAAATGAAGTAAACAAACGATTGAAACAAAAGAATTATGATTCTTATGCTATGATTTATACAGATATCTATCAGTTTAAACTTATAAATGATAATTACGGTTATCAGGAAGGCGACCATATCCTAAAATCAATTGCAGATGCACTGTTTTTAATTGGCGGAAAAGATTCTATTCTTTGTCGTATTACCGGAGATAAATTTGCCTTATTCCTTACTTATGAAAATCTTGAAGAAATCACGAATAAGGCTCTGAAACTTCAAGCCGTATCGAAGCAGATTTGCAGTCCTGCCGGTGAGTTTTATAAGCTTTCCACAAGTACCGGAATTTATCAGCTTCAGCCGGGAGATACTGCAATCGTAGCTGTTGACAGAGCCAATATTGCACGTAAATATGCCCAATTGCAAAGACAGGGTAACTTTGTTTTTTATGATAACGAGATGCGTGTTTCCTTAATTGAGCAAAAAAAGATTGAGGATGTGATGGAGGATGCCTTGTCAAATGAGGAGTTTCTTGTTTATTACCAGCCAAAAATCAATATTAATACGAAGAAAATCTGCGGATCAGAGGCTCTGGTTCGCTGGAGGAGGCCAGGAATCGGATTGGTCACCCCTGCCTCCTTTATTCCAATATTTGAAGCAAATGGCTTTATCGTAAACTTAGATTACTATATTTTAGATAATGTTTGTAAAAGACTTCGCGAATTAATTGATAAAGGGATCCATGTTTATCCTGTTTCCGTAAACTTCTCAAGAGAACATTTTAAATCAGATGCCTTACCGGAACGCTTACGGCAAACCATCCAAAAATATCAGCTTTCACCAGAACTTATTGAAGTTGAAATCACGGAAAGTGCTCTTGCCTCTAACGACCGCTACTGGTTAAATCTTCTGAATAAAATTAGAAGTTACGGATTTGGTTTAGCAATGGATGACTTTGGTTCCGGTATGTCCTCTTTAAACTTGCTATGTGATTTACCCTTCAATGTGCTAAAGATAGACAAAGACTTCTTCCATACTAAGACCACAAATATAAGGGAGCGAATTGTTATCTCCTCTATTGTCGCTATGGCCTCCCAGTTAAGCATGGACGTCATATGTGAAGGTGTGGAAACAGAGGAGCAAATAAAGTTTCTGCAATCGATTGGATGTACCATGGCACAGGGATACTATTATGATAAGCCACTCCCTGGTGATTTATATGAGAAAAAGTACTTAATCAACGTCTAAATTAAAGCAGAGATTATAATAAATCCGGAATGTATCTTCATACTTCCAAGTTTATTTATAATCCCTGCTTTTTTAATTCTCTCTATAAAGTCTGTAAATCCGGTTTCAGATATATCATTTGACCTTAATTAAATTTCTTCTCGTTATCGTATCACTTAGGGAAGGAGAAGTAAGCATCCGTACCGTCATCTTCCACGTCAATTTGATAACTCGCTGTATCCTCACCGTCTATAATCAAATCAACATCTATAGTTCCAATCTGTTTCTCAACTACTAATTTTCCATTCTTTATAGTACCCATATATGCCCCATCAAAGTAAACATCTGCTCCAGTAATCCAATTAATTGTAAGCGTATTATTTTTATTAGAACCCTGGCTGCCATTCGAGGAGTTTTCTCCGTTATTGGAGCCGTTGTTGGAATTATTACCGGAACCATTGTTATTTTCCAAACTATTTCCATTGTTTGTTCCGGAGCTGTCCGTATCGTCATCGTCTGAGGTACTGTCTTCTATCTCAGAATCGCCTGTTTTCCAGGAATTATCTGACCAATTATCCTCAAAACCATCCTCATATCCATTGTTATCCTCCGTATTATTCCAGTTATTATTACCATTGTTATTTTCCTTATTGTTCCCGATGCTGTTACCGTTACTGTTATCGGTAAAACCATCGTTCTCCGGAAGTGTAATACTAAGGATTTGGTCCGTACGGTCGATATTTAAGAAACCTTTATAAGTTACATAACCACCAAGGGAGACTTCAATTTGATGTTCTCCGTATTCTAATTCTACCGGTTCTGCGTAATTTGTTTTCACGCCATCGATATAAAGAGTTGCAGACTCCGGCATAATGGAAAATCGGGCACGTCCTCGCATAATTGCTGCGATACCAAACTCCTTAACATCACATTTGAGAGTCTGCCCTCTGACTATCGTTACCTCTTTCATGCCTTCCATATCTCTATTCCTTACTGTGACCGGATAGGTTCCTTCCTTTATCGTAAGCTTTAGATCGTCGGTAATTTCTTCTATCGCCGTTGTACCCACAGAAATAGTACCGCCAATAAAATCCTCTTCCCCGGACAGCTCAAGATAGCCATGCCCTTGATTTATTAAAACTACGTAGATATTCTCCTCCACTCCTCGTAATGTCACATAGTCCATACTAAGTACATCTGAGATATCTGCCGGCTCTCCGTGATAAAGTACGGTAACATGCTCCGGATATGTATAGTTCGTGCCATGAAAAGTCACCATCCTCGCCTCCGGATTCACTTTTACATCAGTTACTCCGATTGCCTCCCATATCTTATCAGATATTTTTAATTTACCCAATTCTTTTGTTCCTTCTTTAAAAAAAAGTTCTACCACCTGCCCGGATAATAACTGCGATACCGCCAGATACTGGTCATATTTATCCGTAATACTTGTCCCTCCATGATAATCTAACCATAGAGTTTCACCGCTGCCAATCTCCATTATCTTAAGCTTATTCCTCGCTGTATCGGTTTCAAGGTAAACAGCCATGACAGCATTCTCATATTGGACCTTACTATCTTCTACGATGGGCGTTGGTTCTTGTTCCTTTCCCCTTACTTTCTTTTCCTTCTGCCCGAATACGGTAACTAGCACCACAGTAAAAATTACCAGCAAGGCAGCAACAATTGCACCAATAATAACGAGTTTAGACCAGTCTTGTTTTTTCTTATACCTCATATGTTTACCTCATCTTTACTTGAAACAAAATCCTGATAGAAAGACCTTGTTTTTCTTAGAAGCTTTTAAACTCAAAAAGGTATACGGTATTACAGTGTACAATGCCATACACTGTAATATCGTATGCCTAATTTCGACACACCTTCATTATAATGGATATTTTTACTGAATTCAACAGCCTATCTAGCCTATCTATACCTTTAATAACTGATCCAGAAACTCTTTTTTGGAATCAATCTGCTCTGTTAAGATCACAAGCTTTTGAACATTTTTCTGCGGTATCCAAGACTTTTTACTATTATAATAGTAATTTGTAATCTTCCAAAACTTCTCCGGGTAAAGAAGCAATACATAAAGCAGATGTTTCTCCGTCTTTGAAAGAGGCCTCTGCTTTTGATACTCTTTTAAAATGCTTTGTCCTAGGTATATATTCCAATCGTTTTTCTCCATTGCCTTGCGGATAAATTGATAAAGATCCGTAACCTGTAATCCAAGAACCGCTTTTTCAAAATTTGAGGTTGCTACCATATCACTCCCTTGAACCTCGGCAGCTGAGCACAACTGATTGACGGCTTTGTTACAATTTAAGATAAAAATATTATGATAAGTGTAGTTCCCATGGCATAAAATACCCCGATCAAGCGAATTGCACATTAGAGTACAATATGGTACTTGTTTCATATACTCCATCGCACTCAGGGCATCTTGATAAAACCTTTCACACTCACTTAAAAAGCATACCTCAAACTCATTTTTCTGTTTTCTTTCCCTTATATAGCTTTTTACCCGTTTCAGTTCTCTTGTCCTTTTTTCTAAGATTGTAAAAAGATTTCCCTGCTGATAACACTGCTTCTGTTCTGAACTAACTTCAATTCCCACCATACAATTATGAAGACGAGCTAAATTCGAGGTTGCAAGACATATCTTTTCCTCTTTTTTTAAGTTACATTCTTCCCCGTCAAACCAGTTTTTTATTACAAACTTTTCACCAATCGAATTTACGGAAAGAATTGAACCGGCACAGTTTCTGACATAGCCATCCGTATTTTCGTATCCATTGGCTGCAATCTGCTGCTTGATCGTATCCTCGAATTCAAGACGTCCTTCTCCGCCCTCATATCCGCAAAGCAGCTTCAGTCCCTGATCAGTTTCCAATACATATGCTCCTCTGGTACGGTAGGTATTGTAGATTCTTAAATCATATTTTCCTAGTACCTCTTGGCTTCTATCCTCCACATTACATCCCTCCGACTGAAAACATACTCCCTGAATGCCCTTAGAGGGAGTTCTTTCTAATCATATGATGTAATATGAAAAATCATGCTAAGTGGAATATGAAATTGTACACTTTTGTTTAGTTTTACTGCTTTTGCTTCATTATTTTGGTTGTCCTTACGGCTGAAAAAATAGCATACCAAAGACACAGCAGTAAAGCTTTCTATCAATACAAATAAAATCCGTAGAATACAGAATTAATTTTACATTCGGCTTTATTATATTTGCTCCCTCAGGTAAAGTAATCGCTTGTGTGTCCCCGGAGCAATACTCCAGTGTTCGATCATAACGAGTATTCCCCGCCCGGTAATTCACTTTTACAGAATAGGAAAGAACACCAGAGATCAAAAGCTCCGTGTTGCGACAAAGCTCTCCCTTTCTCTCCTTTTTTAAAAATGGAAGAAAAGTTGATTTCTGGTGTTGATAATATACTTTTACATCTTTAATAACCACTGGGCCCGGCATTTGCTTTGGCAGTAGTAAGCTCTGTTTTATTAGACACGGTTTTCCTACCGTTTTTATAACCTTTGAATGTACTTCATTGGAATATACTAAGAACTCTTTATCAATACTTCTACAACGAACTGATATAAAATCCTCTCTTAGCATTGCCGATATGCATAGACCAAATCGTACAATCTCCCTTTCGCGGGGCAAAAGGGATAAGAAAATAACCTCTCCCTTTCCATTTGGTTTACCCCCATTTTGAATAAGGAGAGAATTTGGTATAAGTATCGCTGAGTTCGGATGTTCTATTTCAAACCCGATCTGCGGCATGTACTTATCAGATAGATTTAAAACAAGCATTTCATACCACAAAATATCAAAAGTATATGCCACTTCTTTATCGACTGTCAGTGCCAAACAGAAAGCCGCACCATCCTCAAAAGGAATAGGAATATCCTTAAGCATCACAATTGTCGTAGGTTAATACTAAGGATATGCTGCAAAATAGCGTATTTCTCGCTATAATAATTGCTGAAAAATCCTGAATATCAAAGCCTAAAAATACTTCATGATTCCCGTTATCCTCTAACGGGACAACAATATTTGTTGAAAATGGTATGACTTTTTCTACGGTATTATTTCTTCTTACTCCATTATCTACGTGTGTTATAACAATCTTGGTACAAAAATAACCAATTACAATAAGGTTTTTTCCTGTTAATTCCTGACCTTCTGCAGAGGTTCCAGATATACTAGGTACAAATCGTATGTTAGATACGCAGATCGACGGGGTTGTTACCGACACATTATCATTAATATCACACTGCACACAAAAAGTCTGAGTTGCTTGAAACTGACTAAAGAACTCCGGCGTTGAAGTAGGATATTGAATCGGAAATAAGCATATCGGAATCGAGGAACAACGAGCCATAGGATTCTCCTCATAATTACTATTACTTTATCATATGCTAACAACTCTAAAAAATGTTACTAAATCCTGTCTCTTATTCCCAAGTACTTAATTTTTAATCTGCTCTGCCTTTCAAATTTCTCCTGTTTATTCCCGCACTTCCTTGCACTCCTGTTATCTCATACTTTAAGAATTCTTATACCATATCGGCAGCTTAACTTTTACAATTCTTTTGCTATCTCTAGCAATTGTTCTTTCGTATTTAAGGTCGGGTCTGTTATTACTTTTTCTAATAACCGGTCAAGTAATTCACCAATATTTTTCCCTGGCTCAAATCCTTGTTCAATCAGATCTTTACCGCTTATTTCCAACATCCTTAGAGAAACACACTCCCCTCGCTCTATCACCTCTTGATATAGTGCTTTGGCTTGTCTTAGGTTTGATACCATCTCTTCTTTCACTTCCGGACTTTTTGTTTCCATGTTGCATTCCTGAATTACAAAAAGCATGGGCATGTACTTCTCCCCAATTAGTTTGATAGCCCTTCGAAGCTCTTCTTTTGAGCTGCCAAATTCATAATTATGATAGTAAACTAATTTTGATACACTCTCTATTGTTTCATTATCAAACTTTAATCTGCGCAGAATGGACTTTGCTATATCAGCGCCCTTAATTTGATGCTCCTGAACGTAACCTTTTGACTGGGTATTCCTATCTTTTATCACTGTTTTTGCAACATCATGCAAAAGAATAGTCCACCGATATATTAATTGTTCCTTCTTATCTTCAACATCTTTCGATATCCTCTTGATAAAAAAACACAATGCCTTTAACACATGTTCACCTACACTTGTTTGACCGTATGGGCTTTGCAAGGTTGCTGCAAGCATCCGATTAAATTCTGGTAAGATAACCTCTGTCAATCCCGTCTCATATGCAAGCATTAACTTTTCCGGATGGTCTGATAATAATAATTTATTAAGTTCCTCTCTGATTCGCTCTGCACTGATATTTCTTAAATTCAGTGCTTTGATACGAATGGCTTCAAAAGTTTTGGGTTCAATTGTAAAATTAAGCTGAGCAGAAAAACGAACTGCACGAAGAATTCGAAGCGCATCCTCATCAAATCGCTGATTTGCACTGCCTACACATCGTATCTTCTGTTCCCGCAGATCTCTAAGTCCCTCAAATTCATCAATAAGCCCATCCTTCTCATTATAGGCCATGGCATTTATCGTAAAGTCCCTGCGTTTTAAATCTTCAATCAAATTTTTAGTATATTCGACCTGCTTTGGATGGCGGTTATCCTCATACTCACCATCAAGCCGATACGTGGTAACTTCAAAACCATCTTTACCAAGCATAACGGTAACTGTGCCGTGTTTAATTCCGGTGTCAATGGTTCTTGAAAATATCTGTTTCACCTCAAAAGGATTTGCAGAAGTCGTAATATCCCAGTCTCCCGGTATTCTGCCAAGTAAGGAGTCACGAACACAGCCTCCTACCGCATAGCCTTCAAAACCATGAGCCGCCAGTTCTTCTATGATATAATTTACCTTATCTGGAAGAGTAATTATCATGTTAGGGTAATTCCTTTCACTTCAATCTGTATTTATTCTATCACAGATGAAATCGATACGCATCACCTTTCAGTATTACCACTTCCAAAATCGATTAGACACTGTTTCCATTTCTTAAAGTAACTTGGATTTAAGTGTATACCGTCAGAAGTTGCTTTGTCGGGCAGATTCCCATCTTCGTTCGCAAAAAAAGAATACAAGTCCACATATGTCACATTTTCCTCATCTGCCATCCTTTTTATTAAGTCGTTAAACTTTTTAATATTTGTGTTATTAAATACCGTATCCCCCTCATTCATCTTCTTTGTGACGGGATAATTTGCTTGTATGATAATTTCACAGTCCGGTTCTATCTCTCTCAGTCCCTCAACGATGTTACGATAATCTTCGATAAAAATTGTAAGGCTATTCCAACCAAGTTCATTAATACCAAACATTAAATACACTTTAGAAAATGAGGTTTGCCTTGCCGCATCGAGTACATTCCCTTTTTGTTTGTTATCAAGGGAAATGTAGTTTTTTACGATTGCTGTGTTTACCATCAATCCACGATACGTATAAAACTTAGCATTTTCTACCCCTCCAAACTGGCCGAGACCTTCTGTTCTGGAATCACCGATAAAAATGGTATCTTTAAAAAAATCATCCTCTGCTTCCTCCTTCTCTAACTCTGCCTTTGTCTCTTCCTTATCGTTTGCCTCTTCCTTATCCATTCCCTCCTTTTTAGTATCCCCCTCATCTAACACAGCTTCCTTTATTTCTTCCTCCACCGTATCGATTGGAGCTGCCTTTTCAGTTTTACTGGCTTCTTCCTTCTGAGTTTCAGATAAACTCTGATTCGGAAGATTGGAAGAAGCGTCTTCATAATCTTGATTGTAATTTCCCTGCTCTATAGTTTCTATATTATGGGCATTCGCCGCCTTAGCTCCAACCTTGCTGCTTCCCCCTTGAGCCAAGCATAAATATATGGAAAGTGACAGCATCCCTGCCACACTAATTGTATTAATAATTCTTTTTCCACGATTTCTTCTTCTCTTTTTCTGATAACGTATTTTCCACTGTTCCTGATTCGTATCCATGATAGCGCCTCTCTATTTTACATTCCTATACTGATCTCTATAAGTATAGATAAGGATTGATACAATAAAGTTTCAAATATATTACTAATTCTTTAATAATTCTGAAAACTTTTCGTAATTGTTCCAATACATCCAAGTTATTACATTCTTATAGTACAAATAGTTTATTTTTTATCCGTGAGGTACTGCGCTGTTCTTACTTCCTTTAATATCACACTATAATACAACTCCTTACATAATCCTGGCTAAAATTCTAAATAAGAAGACTTTCATACCTGGATTCGAATCATGTGCTATCAATCTATCGCCTTACAAAAGGGCAATAAAAAATAATCGAAGGAATGAAACTGCAGGTTAAAATGCTGTTCAACTCTTTCGATTATTTTCTCTCTCAAATGGCTTATTGACCGCTTTAGATAAGATATACTGCTTTCATGCGATTTCTGCTGCTGTGATACAACTCACCCGAAATTTTACAGTTCAACCTTTCTAAGCTTCCAAATATCTCTGACATATTCCTCTATTGTTCGATCAGAAGAGAATTTTCCACACTTAGCAACGTTTAGCATCGCTGCTTTTGCCCAAAGTTCCTTCTTTCGATATGCTGCTTCGACACGTCTTTGCGCCTCTTCATAGGAACGAAAATCTTTTAGGATAAAGTATTGATCTGCTTTTTCATACCCGTTTGTGTCAAGCAAGGAATTGTATAATTCACGGAATAATTCTTTGTTCTCAGAAGAATAGAAACCGTTTATCAATTGGTCTACAACACATTTGATATCAGGGTCCGAATTGTAGATATCCCTTGGCTGGTACCCTCCGTTTAATTCATAGCGGATAACTTCATCAGAACTAATCCCGAAGATAAAGGCATTCTCTTCCCCTACTTCTTCCACAATCTCTACATTCGCTCCATCCATCGTGCCTAAGGTTAGTGCACCGTTTAACATAAATTTCATGTTCCCGGTCCCGGATGCTTCTTTACTCGCCGTTGAAATCTGTTCCGATACATCTGCTGCAGCAAAGATTATCTCTGCGTTTGATACTCTGTAATTTTCTATAAACACTACCTTTAGTTTGCCTCCTATCGAGGTATCATTGTTAATGACCTCACCAACACTATTAATTAATTTGATGATTGCCTTTGCCCTGCGATACCCTGCTGAAGCCTTTGCCCCAAAGAGAAAGGTTCTTGGATAAAACTCCATCTCCGGATTCTCTTTTAACTTATTATATAGGTGCATTACATGCAAAATATTTAAAAGCTGACGTTTGTACTCATGCAAACGTTTTACTTGAACATCAAAAATAGAATTCGGATTTACCTCAATACCGTTATGCTCTTTAATATAGGCGGCAAGACGAAGTTTGTTATGATATTTTATCTCCATAAACTTTGCTCTGGCTTCCGGATCCTCTGCATAAGGAGTTAATTGATTCATTAAAGATAAATCTAAAATCCACCCATCACCAATTTTTTCAGTAACAAATGCAGCAAGCTCCGGATTCCCATGCAATAAAAATCTTCTTTGAGTAATGCCATTTGTCTTATTATTAAATTTTTCCGGCCACAATTCATAAAAATCACGCAACTGCTGCTGCCTTAAAATTTCAGTATGAAGCTTCGCAACACCATTCACAGAAAATCCGGCCACAATTGCAAGGTTTGCCATTTTAACCTGTCCGTTATAAAGAATAGCCATCTTTTCAATTTTTTTGTAATCACCGGAATACCTCTGCTGCAGCAGGATCACAAAGCGGCGGTTAATCTCATCAATAATCTGATATACTCTTGGAAGCAAGCGTTCAAACAATTCAATCGGCCATTTTTCTAAAGCTTCCGACATAATGGTATGATTGGTATAAGCGCAGGCTTTTGTAGTGACTTCCCAAGCTTCCTCCCAAGTTAAATAATAATCATCCATGAGAATTCTCATTAGCTCCGGAATCGTTACCGTAGGATGCGTATCATTGAGCTGAAAACATACCTTTTCATGAAGTTTCCGAATATCACTGTGATTCCTGCTATATTTTGCAACCGCTCGCTGCAGGCTTGCGGACACAAAGAAATACTGCTGCTTTAATCTTAACTCTTTTCCTGCATAATGGTTATCATTCGGATACAATACCTCACAAATGGTTCTTGCAAGGTTTTCCTGTTCTACTGCCTTTTGATAATCACCTTTGTCAAAGGAATCAAGATTAAATGTATTAATTGCTTCCGCATCCCATATTCTCAAGGTATTTACCATGCGATTTCCATAGCCAACTACCGGTAAGTCATAAGGGACTGCCCGGACAGATTGATAATTCTCCTGAACAAAGCATTCTCTGCCAGCTTCATCTTTCATCATACGTACATAACCACCGAACTTTACTTCCTGTGCGTACTCAGCTCGTTTCATTTCAAAAGGATTTCCATCCTTTAACCATAAGTCAGGAACCTCCACTTGAAATCCATCTTCAATCTTTTGTTCAAACATACCATATTTATAACGAATGCCGCAACCATAAGCCGGATAGTTCAAGCTTGCTAATGATTCCAAAAAACATGCGGCAAGTCTTCCAAGCCCACCATTTCCAAGTGCTGCATCTGGTTCCTGATCTTCAATAATATTAAGATCTACTCCCATTTCTGAAAGGGCTTCACGTACTGCTTTGTCGGCCTTTAAGTTGATAATATTATTTCCTAACGCACGCCCCATCAAAAACTCCATGGACAGGTAGTATACTGTTTTTACATCCTGTTCCTCAAACTTCCTATGAGTCTCCATCCACTGCTCTACGATTACATCTTTCACCGCATAGGATACGGCTTGAAATAATTGCTGTTTCGTTGCTTCATTTACATTTCTGCGGAAAAGTGTTTTTAAGTAATTCTCAACATCGCGTTTAAACTCTTCCTTCTTTAACTCCATACTTATTCCTCCCTTTATAAGAAGATTCTTTTCTCAGCCTGCACTGAATTTTCTATGTGCACTAAAGTATCTTTTCTCCGTTTCTTAAGTTAATCAACCACTTAAGAGATTGACTTTCTAGCAAACCGAAAAAAATGATTTCCTGTATCTCGTCAAAGCATAAAAGGGGTCACTATATCCTATGCCACGATTTATAAATAGTTCCATTGCGCCTCTTCCTGCTAGTTTCCTCCACAAATGTACATGACCACCTTCTTTATACTATCGCACTAAAAAAGGTTACTTGATTATAACATTTTGTTTTCCTGTAATTCAATAGAAAAACTCCATAAAGTTTGTAATTATAGGAAGGCCTATTGCTATAATTTGTATAATATTTCTTTATGGAAGCTATGTCCGCCTTCACGAATGTCATGGCTTATCTTGTCCACAGCCTGAAAACAGGCATACGCCCGCTTTACAACCTCAAGCTGTTCATAAACATTAAGCAAACCTCTTGGACCATTTAAATGATCCGCACGGCATGATTGAAAAATCACCTCTCTTGGTGCCAGCAGCGCACCGATGTCTCCCATATCATAATATTCCCAAAGACGAGGAACATAGTTGCAGTTACAATTACCATTTAATAATAATAGGGAATCTTTATACCCATAAAAGTATCCACTAATTACAAGTCTTTTCAGTCTTTCATCAAGCGCTGCTGTCATTAAGGCTTGCATGCCGCCGCCAGAAAACCCAACACATACCAGTTTTGAAACATCGAGATCCCCACGTTTATAGATATAATCAACCAATCGCATAAGATCCCATACCAACATCCCCATCACCGTCATTCCAAGAGGTTCTGCCATATGAGAAAGATGAAAGCAGGTTCCGGACAGATACTGCTGCTCCTCATCCTTTTGAAATGCTGCCTCTCTTCTCTCTGCATATCCTCTGGCATCCGGACAAAAGGTAATATAACCTTTTTTACATAGCTCCAGTCCATAATCATACTGAAACTGATCAATGAACATTTTAATTGCTTTGATCTCACTTCTTCCTGCAATGGATTCTTTTCCACCGCCTTGGTGCCCATGTGCCGCTATTGCGCAGGCAGGTTTTATGAAACCTTCGTGCTCAGCATATTTTTGCTCCGCTTCTCCCGGATAGAGAATATAGCAAGGCATATACACCTTAGGCTCTACCTGAAGCAATATTTTTTCTCTTCTTCTCCCCTCTTCTAGCTCTACCACCTCAAGACTTACAACCTTACTCTCACAGTCTTCCATCTTATCCATTCCAAAGAGCTCAGATAGGCATTTCCTTGCGTTTATTGCCCAAATGTCATATTCCTCTCTTGTCTTTGCTTTCATGGCATCTTTTCTTGCAAAACGGTCAAACTTTCTCTTCATGCTCTCAAGGCATGGATAATATTCTTTTACCTGCTCTATTCTCTCCATAGGAATCTCCTTCTTCATATAAGCTTTTGATCTGATCTAAATGTTTGTGTCCGGAACTTTTATCACATTAGATTTTCGAACAAGTTTTAACCAGGATTTTCTTTTAAATCTAATCCTAATATAGGGATTATTTGTCTCTTACTATTATACTACAGAATACGTGCCTGTCTATCACTGTCACAAAGGACTTTCCGTACTAAAATAAATATATAAAAACCGAGAGCAGAAAAATTTGTAATTTTGCTGCTCTCGGCTTTGTTTTCTTCCGATTTATTATAAGGCTTTGCCGTACTGGTCTATAATTTTAGCCTTTATTTTAATTGTCTGTATCCGAATCTATTTGTACAAGTACCTTACTTATTCTCTTTCCTTCTACTTCATGAATACGTAAGTTAACATGATTTACCCGGATTTGAGTTCTCTCTTGTTCTTCTGGAATATATCCTAACTGTTCGATAAAAAATCCTGATAAAGTTTCTGATTTTCCTTTTTTAAGATCAATCGAAAGTTCACTATTCACATCATCTATGGTCATTGTACCATTTACAAGGTACTCATTTTCTTTCACTTCTACAAAATCCTCTTCACTATGTCCGTCATCAATATCACCAACAATTTCTTCGACAATATCTTCCATCGTTACGATACCAAGAAATCCGCCATACTCATCAATTAGTATAGCCATACGGTTCTTATCTTTTTGTAATTCCTGAAATAGGGAAACTACAGACTTAGTATCATTTACATAATGCGGTTTTCTCATAAGCCTTCTCACATCTTTTGGTAAAAAGCTATGCTGTTTCCAGTAAGGAAGACATTCCTTTATGTTTAGTATACCAATAATATTATCTTTGTTACCGTCATAAACAGGAATTCTGGAATATCTGGACTCAAAGACACCATCCAACTGTTCCTCCATAGGAACATTGATATCAATGGCAAAAACATCCTTCCTTGGAACCATGATTTCTCTGGCGGTCTTATTGGTAAAGGAAAATACACCGCTGATCATTTCTGTTTCTAACTCATGAAAGACTCCTTGTTCATTACCAGATGTTAACATAGCTAAGATTTCTTCTTCTGTTACTAATTCCTCCACCTGTTGTTTATGAAAACCAAGCAGCCGTAATACGCCGTTTGTAGAAAGAGACAATAATCGTATAAATGGCGACATAAATTTAGAGATAGCAATAATCGGCTTTACTACTAGTAAACTAAAGCTTTCTGCTTTTAATAATGCTATTCTCTTTGGTACCAATTCACCAAATACAAGAGTAAAATAAGATAATAAGATAGTAACTAAAACCATCGCTATCGTTTGACTATAAGGAATCGACAGGGATTCCATATGAATTCCAAGTACCTTGGAGATACCGGTTGCAGCAGATGCACTTGAGAAAAAACCTGCTAAGGTAATCGCTACCTGAATTGTTGATAAAAATTTGGTAGAATCATCAAATAAAGATGTTATTAGCTTTGCACGCTTGTTACCTGCGTCAGCCAACATCTTCATCTTGTTTTTGTTGACCGATACTACTGCCATCTCGGCACCGGCAAAAAATGCATTGACTAATGTTAAAAGAATAAGAATGCCTATTTGAAGCATCGTGTTACCCGCATCGGGGTCAGGATCCGATTCCATAAAAACCTCCTAAATTATAATTTTACCTGAAATTATATCACATAATGTTAAAACATGGTATAGCAATCTCTTTACCATCTTAGGAATATAATTGAAACATTCTCCAACCAACATTAATGCGTTTCAATTCCGATAAAATCAAAATAAATTTGTCTTTCATTCTTTTGTTATTCTCAGTTTTTCATCCTCTATTCCTTATACACGTAAAAAGGACTTCTGCCTTGTTTTGCAAAAAGTCCTTTTACTGTGTCATTAACTTAAAAAGTTCTTTATTAAGTTATTAGAAATAAAATTGTTATTCACAGAGTACAGCTTCTAGTCTTCTTGTTTTGTTCCTATGCCAGAGTCAATAAAACCTTCTTAAGCATTTACTTTCACTACACCAAGAGTGACCTCCTCACCATTTAGGTTCCACTCTTTGCTATAGCCCTGCTCCTTATCATAAACCACATCATCCGCAAGAACTACCGAAGAGATTTCGGCAGAATTTTTCTTAACAATGTCTGCTACCCTTTCATTCCCCATAACAGATACCACAATATGATCCATTACTTCAAAGCCAGCATCTTTTCTCATTGTCTGAATCTTGCTGATTACTTCACGAACAAATCCTTCTTCAATTAACTCTTCTGAAAGATTCGTATCGAGAACTACCGTAATACCATGGTCACTGTCTGTTACATAGCCCTCCATCTGAGCTGCATCAATTAAAAGGTCATCCTTTTCAAGAACTTCTTCTGTCCCATCCAAAGCAATTGTTAGAGTTCCCCTCTCATTTAATTCATCCATCGCTTCGTTACCATTTAGGGATACTAATACTTCCTTTAAAGCATTTAACCTGCTGCCAAAACGGCGTCCCAATGTTTTAAGCTGCGGCTTAAACGTATAGGAAGTGAAGCTGCGAACATCGGAGGTAAATATAACCTTCTTCACATTCAACTCATCTTCCATGATTTCCTTATAGAAGTCAGACATTCCTTCTGTCACAGTACCATCGTTTGCTGTGTGAGTTAACTCTGCTTTTACATACATCGCAGCAATTGGCTGTCTCTGCTTCATGTTTGCAGTATTTCTGCAAGCACGGCCAAGAACTACGATATCAAGAACTGCTTCCATATCAGCCTCAAGTTTCGTATCGATTAACTTAGCCTCCCAGGCAGGAAAATCACAAAGATGAACACTGATTGGTGCCTTCTTATCGATAGCGCATACAAGGTTACGATAGATATCCTCTGCCATGAAAGGAATCATAGGGGCAGAAGCTTTCGCAATCGTTACAAGCGCAGTATATAATGTCATATAAGCATTAATCTTATCCTGTTCCATGCCTTTCGCCCAAAAACGTTCACGCCCACGTCTTACATACCAGTTACTTAATTCATCTACAAATTCCTGAAGCGCTCTTGCAGTCTCCGGAATCTTGTAAGCAGCAAGATTCTCATCCACTGTTTTAACCACTGTATTTAACTTACTGAGCAACCATTTATCCATAACCGGAAGCTTATCATACTCTAAAGAATACTTCGTAGCATCAAACCGGTCAATGTTTGCATATAGCACGAAGAATGCATAGGTGTTCCATAAAGTCCCCATGAACTTACGCTGACCTTCCACTACTGCCTTTCCGTGGAAACGGTTTGGTAACCAAGGAGCGGAGTTAATATAGAAGTACCAGCGAATTGCGTCCGCACCATATTCTGCTAATGCATCAAATGGATCTACTGCATTCCCTTTGGATTTACTCATCTTCTGACCATTCTCATCCTGTACGTGTCCAAGAACGATAACATTCTTATATGGAGCCTTATCAAAGATAAGGGTGGAAATTGCAAGTAAGGAGTAAAACCATCCTCTCGTCTGGTCAACAGCCTCAGAGATAAAGTCTGCTGGAAACTGTGCTTCAAACTTCTCCTTATTTTCAAACGGATAGTGATGCTGTGCAAATGGCATTGCGCCGGAATCATACCAGCAGTCAATTACTTCAGGAACACGCTGCATTTCCTTACCACAGTCCGGACAAGTAATAGTTACTGCATCAATATATGGTCTATGAAGTTCGATATCGTCCGGACAGTTTTTTGACATGGACTTTAATTCCTCAATGCTTCCAATCGAATGAATCTTGCCGCAATCACAAGTCCAAACATTAAGCGGAGTTCCCCAGTAACGGTTACGGCTGATACCCCAATCCTGAAGATTCTCCAACCAATCACCAAAACGTCCTTTGCCAATAGTCTCAGGAATCCAGTTAATTGTATTATTATTTGCAATCATCTTGTCTTTTACGGCTGTCATCTTAATAAACCAAGACTCTCTTGCATAATAAATAAGCGGAGTATCACATCTCCAGCAGAAAGGATAACTATGCTCAAATTTAAGGACCTTAAATAACTGCTTTGTTTCTCCTAATTTCTTAAGGATACCTTCATCACTTTTTTTGCAGAACTGTCCTGCAAAATCAGTAACCTCCGCCTTCATCTGTCCTCTTTCATCCACTAACTGTACGAAAGGAAGCTCATAACGATTACCGACATTCGCATCGTCTGCACCAAAGGCCGGAGCAATATGAACGATACCGGTACCATCCGTTAAGGTAACATAGTCGGCACAAGTTACATAGTAAGCCTTCTTGCCATAAACATTGTCACGGTCTGCTTTTTCGTTTCTAGCTCCATCCGCATTGTTGTAAGCGTACTCAAATAGCGGATCATATTTCATATACTCAAGGTCTGATCCTTTGTAGCGTTCCACTACCTTATAATCTCCTTCAATAACGGAACATAATGCCTCTGCCAAGATATAGTATTCTAAACCGACTGCTGTATTTTCCCCGGTAACCTCTTCCTCACCCTTAGGGCTCTTTACAACATCGCCCTTCGCATTTACGGAAACTTCTACCTTCACATAGTCTTCCTTTGGATTAACACAAAGCGCTACGTTGGATGGAAGTGTCCAAGGTGTTGTAGTCCATGCTAAGAAATACTCGTTTGCAGAATCCAATACCTTAAATTTAGCAATAACAGATTTCTCTTTTACATCCTTATATCCTTGCGCCACCTCATGAGAAGCAAGCGGCGTTCCGCATCTCGGACAGTAAGGTACAATCTTATAACCTTTATATAATAAGCCCTTATCCCAGATTTGTTTTAAGGACCACCAAACAGATTCGATATAATCATTATGGTAGGTTACATAAGGATCATCCATATCGGCCCAGAAACCAACAGTACCGGAGAAATCCTCCCACATACCTTTGTATTTCCAAACACTTTCTTTACACTTTGTGATAAATGGCTCCAAACCATACTGTTCAATCTGTTCTTTTCCATTCAGCTCAAGAAGTTTTTCAACTTCAAGTTCTACCGGAAGTCCATGAGTATCCCATCCGGCCTTTCTAGGAACCATACAACCCTTCATAGTACGGTATCTTGGAATCATATCTTTAATCACACGTGTTAATACATGTCCAATGTGTGGTTTACCGTTTGCAGTCGGAGGTCCGTCATAAAAAGTAAATGTTTCTCCTTCTTTTCTGGAATCAATACTTTTTTCAAAGACTTCATTCTCTTTCCAGAACTTCAATACTTCTTTTTCTCTGTCAACAAAATTCAGATTGGTTGATACCTTTTCGTACATGATTCATCTTCCTTTCTTATCTCTTCTATTGTTTCCTTAATTAATCGTTTGCGGTCAGCACCAGCTATCGAAGGCTAAAAAAGCTCCCATCCAAAACAGGATGAGAGCAGAACGCTTCATTATACCACCTATTTCATGTACGCAGACTAAGTCTGTTATACATTATCCATATAACGGTAGAACCCGGCAACACCTACTAACTACGGTTCAGTACTGCAACTGATAAAGTGATTTTCAGAAATTCTCTACTCCTACTGCACTCACACTCTCTGCAGCTCGCTGTGATTTTTAAGAATTCTTACTCTCTTCGTCAACGTCTTTACATATACTTTTTATTCTATCGTTCACTGACTATTACGACAGAACGTTATTTTTTCTTTATCTTAGTATAGATTCAATGCTTTGTCAATATCAATTTCAGATTGAATTAATTTCTAATTACCAACTTATTCAAAGCATAAAAAATGCTAAGTTGTGCACATTATCCTTGAGGTGATTAATATGGAACCAATTTCATTACAAACAGAAGATGTTTTTGGTGTACAGGTAATGCCCGCACTTTTATTCTCAGATAATGCAATGGGTAATTATCTGAACGGGTTAAACTCCAGTGAATATGAAGCCGTTATGAGAATGAAAGATACCTTTCACTCTCGTGATGATGTGGAACGTTTCGTAAACGGTCTTCACGGCTAAGTAATTCCGGTCACCTGCACCCCTTCTGCTTGTTCCTGCATTTTGACAGCTTTCTCCTTTATCTATTCAAATGTAAGGAACAAGCAGATAGGATTTTTATTTGGTTTTTTCTGTGCGTTCCTCCATCGTAATGTACTCTCTGCGATCATGTACACTGCGATAAGCCGGACGGATAATCTTTTCTGCACTTACAAGCTCCTCTAATCGGTGGGCACTCCATCCAACAATTCTTGCTACAGCAAACATCGGAGTGTACAACTCTAATGGTAATTCAAGCATCCGATATACAAAGCCGCTGTAGAAGTCAACATTTGTATTAACACCTTTATATATCTTACGTTCCTGTCCTATCAGTACTGGAGCAAGCCTTTCTACTACAGTATATAACTCAAATTCCTTCTCCTGCCCTTTTTCCACCGCAAGTTTACCAACAAAATTCTTAAAAATATCAGCTCTCGGATCTGAGATGGAATAAACCGCATGACCGATACCATAGATAAGACCGGAACGATCAAATTCTTCCTTCCTAAGAATTTTGATTAGATAATCCGCAATCGCTTCTTCATCCTTCCAATCCGTGATCTTTTCTTTCAAGTCATCAAACATTTGCATTACTTTGATATTCGCACCGCCATGTCTTGGACCTTTTAAGGAAGCAAGTGCTGCTGCCATAACAGAATAAGTATCAGTACCCGAGGATGTAACAACACGAGTAGTGAAAGATGAGTTATTACCGCCGCCATGTTCCATATGAAGTACTAAAGCCAAATCAAGAACTGCTGCTTCAAATGGGGTAAATTGCTTATCCGGGCGTAACATATATAGGATATTCTCTGCCATGGAAAGTTCTTCTTTTGGCAGATGAATGTGAAGGCTATTTCCGATACTATGGTAGTATGCATTATAGCTATAAACAGCCAGCATTGGAAATTGACTGATCAGATTGAGACATTGTCTCATTACATTAGGAATGGAGGTATTCTCTGCCTCTGCATCATAAGAATAAATCGTCAGAATACTTTTTGCGAGTGAAATCATAATATCCTTGCTAGGCGCTTTCATAATAACATCGCGGCAAAAATTATGAGGCAGGGTTCTTCTTTGCCCCAGCTCTACTTTAAATTCATCCAGTTGTTCTTCAGTTGGCAGCTCACCAAACAATAATAGATATGTAATCTCTTCAAACCCATACCTGCCTTCGGATAAGAATCCATCCGTTAATTTTCTGACATCATAACCCCGATAAAAAAGTCTGCCTTCACAAGGTACCTCTTCTCCGTTGACAACATCCTTTGCATGTACTTCTGAAATATTGGTAAGCCCGGCGAGGACTCCCTTCCCGTTAAGATCTCTTAAGCCACGCTTCACATCATACTGACGGTATAACTCAGCCGGAACCTTATCCCTGCTCGTACATATGGCAGCTAATTTCCTTACCTGTGGGGTGACTTGAAAAATAACATCCTTCATTCAATTCCTCCTTTTCGGCTTATGCCTAAGATTATTAACACGGTTAACTAATTACAAGTATTACTTATTTTTTTTTAGTTGTCAATAATTTTCTCCTATTTTATGAAATAATTAGAAACATAATTCTACAATTCTGTGCATAGTTATAATGCTATTGCATGAATTTTTGAAATCCCTATGTATCCTATAGTGTAGAATTATTATATATGCAGTCAAACCTTCTTCATTATTAAAACAAAAAGACTGATAGTACCGGTGCATAAATATGCGCCTATCCTATCAGCCTGTCTTATTCCGCCGATGGTACTCCTAACTCTTCTTCCAAGATGTTACCCAATTTTTGAAGAGATAAAACCATCTGTGCTATTTCATCTTTTCCCATGCGTCTTCCGATTCGTGACAACAGTTTATAAAAGATATCCTGTTCCTTAAATAAAGC
Source organism: Bacillota bacterium (assembly GCA_023457255.1). GTDB lineage: Bacteria > Bacillota > Clostridia > Lachnospirales > Lachnospiraceae > Lachnoclostridium. The sequence continues at coordinate 215,060 of JAEWMB010000033.1, forward strand.
TTGTTTCCCCAACACCGTCAGTTCGAGATAGCTAATCCGATGGTCTTTCACATCACTTACTTTCTTAAGAAAACCCTTTTTCTCCAGAACCGTAAGCATACGAGAGGTTGCCGGCTTCTTTGTACCAAGCTGTTCATTCAAACTAGTCGGTGTCAGTTGATTGCCATCTTTTTGAGATGCTTCAATCATACTCATCGCACAAAATTCTCCAAAAGTCAAATCACTTTGCTGACGCAGTTGACTTACGACGGAGCGTAAATGATGCATCATGGTAATCAGATCATTGGGTTCCGTTTGCATATCACATAAACTCCAATTCTTATTTATTACGATAGCATAGAATACCTATAAACAGCTATTCTATTGTCTGTTTTTACATTCATTGTACCTTGGTAGCAATAGATTGTTAACATTGTTAATTACTGAGTTGAGGATACCTTATTTAAATTAATTTGTCAAGGATTGTTTCTATGAATAGAACTTATTGACAAAGAATAAAAATAGAGGTATTAAGTAAGTAAAAGAGTTCCTCCTCTTTGCTTCTTATCCCTCTATTAATAAAAAATGTATTTCACAATTTTCGTTCTATCTTTCGTGCATTCCGGAATTATAGCTATCCAGCAACTGATGCTTCATATGATATAATTCGTTGGAAAGATCCACATACACATCCTGTGGATTGACCAAACGTCTTGTTTCATCCCATAACGTATGAAGCTCTTCCTGACAATACGTTCTAATATCCATTACTGCCGGAGATTCGTAAACACACTCACCATTGATAAAGATTGGAAGGAGCATCTCACGCATACGATAGGTTCCCGGTTTTAAATAAGTCTTTTTCCAAGTAGCCATTGGATCAAACAGTAATAACGGATTATCCTCCGAATACCTCTCACCCACCAAAGCAATTAAATCTGCCTTAATCTTTCCACTTTCCTTATCATAAATACGATAAATTGTTTTATTACCAGGATTGGTAATCTTCCATTGGTTTTCCGACAGCTTAATTTTCGGTACGAACTTATCCTCTCTTTTTATTGCAGCCAGCTTATATACTCCTCCAAATGCGGGACAATCCTTTGAAGTAATAAGATTTGTTCCTACCCCCCAAGAATTAATCTGAGCACCCTGATTCTTTAGCGAATCAATTAAATACTCATCCAAATCGCTGGAAGCACAGATGGAAGCCTCGGTAAATCCAGCTTCATTTAACATTTTACGAGCCTTTTTGGATAGATAAGATAAATCACCGCTATCAAGACGGATTCCATAGCGATTCGTAAGCGTTCCTGCTTCTCTCATTTCCTTAAAAACTTTGATTGCATTTGGTACACCGGAACGAAGAGTATCGTACGTATCCACCAGCAATGTAACATTATCCGGAAAAGCTTCCGCATATTTACGAAATGCTGTCAGCTCATCCTCAAAGCTCATAATCCAACTATGAGCATGGGTTCCCAATGCAGGTATTTCAAACATTTTTGCACTTTGAACATTACTGGTACCAATACATCCGCCAATGACTGCTGCTCTTGCACCCAGTGTTCCTGCATCCGGACCTTGCGCTCTGCGAAGACCAAATTCCATGACACCTTCTCCTCGCGCCGCATAGCAGACACGAGAGGCTTTCGTTGCTATTAAACTCTGATGGTTGATAATATTTAAGATTGCCGTTTCCACAAGCTGAGCTTCCATAATCGGTGCTATCACTTTTACCAGCGGCTCCATCGGAAAGACTACGGAACCTTCCGGAACTGCATATATGTCACCAGAAAATTTAAAATTTTTTAAATATTCTAAAAAATCTTCCGCAAATATGCTAAGGCTACGGAAATAATCAATATCATCCTGCTCAAACCTTAAGTTCTTGATATAATCAATTACTTGCTCCAATCCACAGCAAATCGCGTAACCACTGCCAGATGGGTTTGTTCGATAGAATGCATCAAATACAACCGTGTCGTTAGTTTTGTTTTTAAAATAACCCTGCATCATAGTCAGCTCATAAAAATCGGTCAACAACGTTAAATTACGTTCAGCCATAGCGATATCCTCCTTCGCGATTATCAAGTGCAATTTTGTGCTAGTACCGCATACTACTCTCTTGGTACCCGCTTTACAAAAAACGTGTATTACGTAATACTACGTATGAGTTACCCAAAGTCATCTTGGTTTATTAATAAGCTTTTCCCCAATATACTAAGGCCTTTGCCTTTTTGCCACAGCATACACAAGTATCGGAAATATGCTCCGTGGCAAATGGCATACAACGGGAAGTAGCACCTGTTTTTTCCTTAATTTCATCTTCGCAGGTACGTTCTCCACACCACATAGCTTTTATAAAGCCTGGTTTATTCACTGCGATATCCGTAAATTCTCCGGTAGTGTGAGCCTCGTAGGTATGTGTATCACGATGAAGTCTGGCACGCTCTAACATCTCTTTTTGCATAGTATCAAGTATCTCACCAATCTTTGCCTCAATTTCATCAAGAGAGACAACTACTTTTTCTCTCGTATCACGGCGTACAAGAACTGCCTGATTTGCCTCAATATCTTTCGGACCTATTTCAACACGTACCGGAATTCCACGCATCTCATGCTCGGAGAATTTCCATCCGGGACTCTTATCGGAATCATCTACCTTAACACGATAAGCGGAAAGGGTCTCACAAAGCTCGGAAGCTTTTTCTAATACGCCTTCCTTCTTCTGCATAATTGGGATGATCACTACCTGCGTCGGTGCGATTTTAGGTGGTAATACAAGTCCGCTATTATCACCATGTACCATGATTAATGCGCCGATGAGACGAGTCGTCATTCCCCAGGAAGTCTGATGTACATACTGCAGTTTATTTTCTTTATCGGTATACTGTATGTTAAATGCTTTTGCAAAGCCATCACCGAAGTTATGGCTGGTTCCTGACTGAAGAGCTTTACCATCATGCATTAGAGCTTCGATGGTATAAGTTGCCTCTGCTCCGGCAAATTTTTCTTTGTCTGTCTTTTTACCCCGAACCATAGGAATTGCCAATATATCTTCACAGAAATCAGCATAAAGATTTAACATCTGAATAGTTCTTTCTTCTGCTTCCTCTGCTGTTGCATGTGCGGTGTGTCCTTCCTGCCATAAAAATTCTAAGGTACGTAAGAAAGGTCTGGTTGTTTTCTCCCAGCGTACGACGGAACACCATTGATTATATAGTTTTGGCAGGTCACGATAAGACTCAATAATATGAGAATAAAAATCACAGAATAAAGTTTCTGAAGTTGGTCTGACACATAAACGCTCCTGCAGCTGCTCTCCGCCACCGTGAGTAACCCAGGCAACTTCCGGGGCAAAACCCTCTACATGATCTTTTTCTTTATTTAACAAGCTCTCCGGAATAAACATAGGCATATATACATTCTCTACTCCGGTTGCCTTAAATCTAGCGTCCAATTCCTTTTGGATATTCTCCCAAATAGCGTATCCTGCCGGACGGAAAATAGTACATCCTCTTACTCCGGAGTAATCCACAAGCTCCGCTTTTTTTACTACATCCGTATACCATTTTGCGAAATCTTCCTCCATAGAAGTTATGGATTCTACTAATTTCTTATCGTTTGCCATAATCATTCTCCTTTTAATATTATAATAAAAAAAGGTCCCTTAAAACAAGGGACCGAAATATCGGTGGTACCACCCAAATTAATTGCCTGCGCAATTCACTCCTATCGTTAACGCCGATTTACGCTGTACTTTATACGGTATGATAACTTATTATCAAACCATATGCTTTTAATAAGCATACAGTGCTCCAAGGTAGGTTCTATTCGGTTTCATAAGAGTTTTCACCAACCACTCTCTCTCTAAAATGAGTTGCCTATATACTATTCCTCTTCATCGCAATTTTTCAGAATGTAGATTACCATGATTTTATGCCACATACCGGTTTTTGTCAAGAATGATTTTTAGCAAATACAATAGTTCCCCTTCTATAATGCATAAATTATATAGTCACAGCCTATTCCTCTGCATATGCAGCAATTACAGTTCTTATAATTACTAAGCTAAGCGGACCAAGAAAAAAACCAACAACTCCAAAAAGTTGTACCCCCACATACATTGCAATCATACTATATATTGGCTTAATTCCGATTTTATCCCCCAACAATTTTGGTTCCAATATCTCACGAACTATCTGGCATAATAAAAATATGCTCATAATAACTGCCGCATGCATAAATTGTTTCTGTATCACCATAACAATTGCCCAGGGAACTAAGATAAGCCCGCTGCCAAGTACCGGGAAACCATCAAAGAGGCCGACTGCAATACCAATCAATAAGGCATATGGATTTTTAAGTATAAAAAATCCTATTGCATTGATTGCTGCTATGATTGACATTAAAATCATTTGTGTTTTCATATAAGCAATTCCAGTGTCCGATAACTTCTGCGTAATTTTATGAACCGCAGGGTAAAATTCAGATTTTCGAAGCCCTGCCTTATATTCCTCCATATCTTTAATAATCAAAATAGTAGCTACTAAAACAATAAGAAAAATTGCCAGCATCTCTGCCAACCCAATTGCAATTTTTATTGTTTGAACCGTCATTTTAGGTAGTATGTTCGCTTGAACATATTGTACCAAAGTTGCCATTCCATCATTCACTACTAATTTTAAGGAACCCTCCTTAAAACCAAATAGTTTATCCCCCGCGACACAGATAATCTCCACCTGCTGAGTAAAATATTGCTCGTAAATCGGAATATTTCTTAAAAATAATACAACCTGATTGAATAAAATTCTTCCGAGATAACATAATATTACTGAAATTACTAGTAATAACAAAAGAACGCCAAAACCTCCGCCAACCACAAGAGGAATTTTTAATTTTCTATGCAAAAAGCCTACTACGGGTCGTAACAGCCAAGCAATAAAGTAAGCAAACAAAAATGGGACAAACAGCGGTAATAGGTATTTCATACCCACATATACAGCAAGAATTGTCCCAACGGTAAGAAGTAACTTTTTTTGATTTTTTGATAGTTTCACTCTCTTCTCCAAACAATCACCTCGTATCAATTCTTAGCTGATTCTGATACTATTGTCTGTAGAAGATTTTTATCTATGCCCAAAAACTTAATGTAACATATGCCATTCCTGCGGATACTTAATCTCCCTGGCTTCCCGGCTTTTGTTAGTTTCTGTTAATCAGTATTCCTAATAGTGTTATGAAAACACAGCCAATACAAGGAAAACCTTATAACCCTAACTAAATTAACCTTTTAAAATTGTATTTTAATTTTAACTTTATTTAATTTATTATAAAGTAACCGATACCAAAGGAACTCCTTCCTCTGCCGCCTGCTTTACAAGTTCCATTCCTTTTATTACCTTATAATCTTCTTCCGTTTTTTCGATAACAATATCACCTTCTAAATAAAGCTTTTCCGGATGCTCCGACATCGTTGCATCTTCTATCCCAAGACGCTTTGGAGACATTAATATTTTTGTTTCTTTCCTTTCACCATGTTCTTTGTATTTTACAGCTTCCTCGAAAATAACCTTGGAAAGAAGTTCAGGTGTACAGTAAGTGCTGTCCAAAATCAAATTATAATTCGAGAAATTAAAATAATCCAAATTATAAATATCTTTATATCGAATATTCTCTGTTTGAGCACGAAGTTTTAATTGCTGTTTCGCATCTTCTAAACTCGTATATTTTTCAACATTTCCACGATTGTCACTATACACGCGGCCAGCAGCAACATTAAGGCTAACGGATAAAAAAACTTTGAATGATTTTTCAACAAAATTCCAGGCCAATCTGGAATCAAATACAATCGCCTTATCCGGGTTTTCTCGGCTAATCTTTGCGGTAGTATCATCAATCATATTATCATACTTGTAGTCCCTGCACATGAGTTGGTTCATCTCAAGTACGCTGATTCCTAAATCTTCTGCCAGCTTACGCTGTACCTTACCCGTAGAATAAATTTCATAATGATGTTCCGATTCTAAAATTTTGCAAATCGTAGATTTCCCGCTTCCAAGATTACCGGTTAACGTGATATGCATTGGTTTTTCCTCCTATTAAAAAGCACAATTTTTTAAGTACAATATTTTCTTCCTATCATAGCATGTCTTATTTCATCTTGAAAGAGTATTTTTTAGGAATTTCGCATATTCTCTCCATTCTTATTCTTCCTAAGCTATCTTCTCCCTTACTATTTATCCAATTAACGTACCAGAACACCCTAAATGATGCAAACAGGAAGCCAGATAACTGACTTCCTGTTTTATAATTTATAATATTGCCTATAGTTTTATCTATACAGCACTTATGCCAAAAAACCTTTTAAATAATTACTTTTATATCCTAAGTCCTATTCAAATACAATGGTATCAAATACTTTATTTATCATCTTTAAATTTTCTTTTGATACAGCGGTACCTGCAAGCTGCATAATAGTTCCATCCTTTTCAAAATACAGCATCGATTGATATACCTCTGCTGTGGAAGTATCCGCTGACTCTGCACTCGCTGGCAAACTAGCCACAATATCAAAAGTAAAGTAATCCTTACCGTCCTTTGTTGTTTTTACAGGCTCTGTAACGTCACAAGTAGCGCCCATACTCGTATACTGAGATTTAACTGCAGTACCAAAAGTTCCCACTATGGAATCTAAACTAAGTCCGCCAAGCAGATCGGAAGGCATTGTCTGTATTATAAAATTATCAGTAGCACCATTTTCCTGTATTTCCGAATTTGTAGCTAAAAACAAATAACTCATTCCTTGAGCTTCTATCTCTGTCTTAAGAGCTGCTCCATCTTCATATGCATTACCCATCGTGGTATTTAGATAATCATAAGTTTCTCCTTGTTCAAGAATAATCCACTTTTCCGGCATTGTTATAGAAAATCCATAACCTTCGCTCTTATAAGTTGTTCCATCAATGGTTGCCTTTGGATCAACTAATGCTACCGGAGTTACGGTAGGTGTTGCCACAGCCCCCGTAGGTACTTGCGTGGGCTCTGCGGTAGGTGTTTCCCCAGCCTCTTTCGTTGGCTCCACGGTTACAGCAGGTGTTAAAATATCATCCTCTTTTTTGCTGCAAGCAGCAAATAAAATGGTTGATAACATTAACATAGTTGCAATTTTTAAAAACCTTTTATTAATCTTCATCTTCTCTCCCTTTCCGATATTTCCGTCTTGTTCCATAAATGTTCAAACTTTATTCTAGCAAAAATATTCTTTTATGGCAAACGTTTTTTGTAACTTCAACTCTTTTCATGATTATGCTAGACTTTCTAAAAGGAATTATGAAAAATATAATAACTTTGCATGTAACGCTTCCACTTCTTCTTTATGATGTGTCACAAGGATGACTGTTCTACCGGATAAGGATTCCCTTAGATAAGAAAGTACCTGCACTTTTAAGGCTTCGTCGAAACCCTTCAAAGGTTCATCCAGAATAATCACATCACTTTTTCTCATCACTGCCCTAACAATCGCTACCCTGCGTTTCATACCACCGCTTAATTTACTTACAGGCTTTCCTTTATAATCGCTTAGAGAAACCTTTAAAAACTCTTGCTCTACTTGTTCTGCTGTTATATCAGCGGGCAGCACCATCTGAACGTTTGTAATGGCATCAAAATTCTCACATAAACGATCCTCTTGAAATACCGCGGAAAATCTTACCTTCTCTAAGCCATAAACTTTACCCAGGGTTGGTTTTATTAATCCCAATAACACCTTCACAAAGGTTGTTTTACCAATACCTGAAGCCCCCATAATACCAATAACTTCCCCTTGCTTTATTGTAAGATTTATATCCTTTAGAACCTGTGTTTTATCAAAACTCACTGAGACATTCTCAAAGATAATTTCTTTTTCTTTCAACCTAACTCCCATCCGCGTGCTTTAGCACGCATATAAATCAAAATGTTATCCCTATTCTCCAACCATAGCTTTGGCGCCTGCTGTACAAGTGCCACTATCTGCACTTATACGTACCTTCAATAAAAGAAGCATTACAAACTAACATTCAACGCTTTTTCTCACTTTTTATAATATTTTAAATTATAGCATATGGTATTACAGCAGTATACGGCAATACCGTACTACTACGATAAGATCATACCGTTTAGTTTTTTTATGAAACAAAGAATAAGTTTCTCAAAAATTATACTAATCCCGATTATTACAACGGTCCAAGCAAACATCTCTTTTGTCATAAGATATAGTTTAGCCTCATAAAGTTGTTCTCCAATTGAGTTGTTCGGTAATCCAATTACTTCCGCCGCAATACCCGACTTCCAGCAAAAACCCAAGCCCACCGAACAAGCAGAAACAAAGTATGGCATCACAGCAGGAAGATAGATATAGCGAAGCTTCCTAAGTCCGCTCATCTGAAAAACTTCTGCCATTTCAAGTAACTCACCATCGGTTGATTCGACTCCTTTTAACACATTGGTATAAATGATGGGAAGTACCATAAGAAAAGAAATCAATACCGATAGGTTTCGTGCCTTTACCCATAGTAAAGCTAAGATTACAAAGGAGGCAACGGGAATGGATTTAATTACTTTCATTGCAACCGTAAAAAACTCTTTTAAAAATACATGATGATAAGCCCCAAGTGATAAAAGTATACCCGCTGCAACTGCCAGTAAAAATCCCAATGCTATTTTTAGAAAAGAAGACGAAATACTAAGCCAAAAACTTTGCTCAAAGATTAGTCTTGCTAACGCAGTCATTACTTGTACGGGGGAAGCAATTAATATATCACTGTTTATCACTATGCTTACTGCTTGCCATAAGACCAGCCATAAGGCAATTGCAAGCAAACTAATGTATCTTTTATGTATCTGCTTTTTTAAATCTTTCATCCTTTCCTCCATACAGTGAATTTTCTCTGCTTAGCTTAATCTTTAAAACAGACAGCATATTTTGAAATAAAAGAACCTTCTGTAAATTGTTATATAAATATAGCCATACTGCCAAGTTCTATCATATACCATGATACTTACTCTTGACAAGTATAGCTATATACACTTACTCACAAATTGCTTTTTTTAACGTTCTTATAAAATCAGCCACCGGCCTGATGCACTGGTTTTGATGTTGTGCAATCAGCTTAACGATTGCACTGCCGACAATCACTCCATCCGATATCTTAGCCATCTTCTTTGCTTGTTGCGGTGTAGAAATTCCAAATCCAATGGCACAAGGTATCTTAGTTACCTTCTTTGCCTCTTCTATCATAATATCCACTTGGTTTCCTATCTCTGCTCTTACTCCGGTTACTCCAAGGGAGGAAACACAATATAAAAACCCTTCTGCTTCCTTCGCTATGGTTTGTATCCTCTCCTTTGAGGTTGGTGCTATCATGGATATCAATGCAATGTCATGTAATTTACAAAGAGAAAACAACTCTTCCTTTTCCTCATAAGGGAGGTCAGGAACAATGATTCCATCCATCCCCACCTCCTTGCAGCGCCTTAAAAATCGGTCTGCACCATAGGTATAGATTGGGTTGATATACGTCATAAACACTAACGGTACCAAAACCCGGCTTCTTACCCTTGCTATCATATCAAATAGATGATCCGTAGTAGTTCCCGCCTGCAGCGCTCTTTCATTTGCTGCTTGTATGACAGGGCCTTCTGCAATCGGGTCGGAGAATGGAATCCCTATCTCGATTAAATCTGCTCCTTCCATCGCCATCTGAAGTATCAGTTCTTCTGTAACCGCTACACCCCCGTCTCCCCCTGTAATAAATGTAATAAGAGCCTTTCCCTTTGTAAATGCCTGCTCTATCCTAGTCATAAAGCTTCACCCCCCTGTATCTTGCAATAGCAGCAACATCCTTGTCTCCGCGCCCTGAGATATTCACCACTAAAATACTGTCTTTCTCCATCGTAGGAGCCAGTTTCTTTGCATATGCAACAGCATGAGCACTTTCAATTGCCGGTATAATGCCCTCTGTTCTTGAAAGATATTCAAACGCCTCTACTGCTTCTTCGTCTGTAACCGGCACATACGTAGCTCGTCTGGTATCATGTAACATTGCATGCTCCGGTCCGATGCCGGGATAATCAAGCCCCGCAGAAATAGAGTAAACGGGAGCGATCTGCCCATATTCATCCTGGCAAAAGTAAGACTTCATTCCATGAAAGATACCCTCTGTACCATTTGCAATTGTAGCCGCATTTTTCGGATTGTCTACCCCAAGCCCCGCTGCCTCACAGCCATATAAGGCTACACCAGGATCATTTAGGAATTCATAAAATGCTCCCATAGCATTGCTTCCTCCTCCAACACAGGCAATAATAGCGTCCGGAAGTCTTCCCTCCCTTTCCTGCAACTGTTCTTTGACTTCCTTACCAATTACTTTCTGAAAATCACGGACTATCGTCGGAAATGGATGAGGTCCCATCACAGAACCTAAGACATAAAGAGTATCCTCTACCCTTTTGGTCCACTCACGCATTGTTTCGTTGACTGCATCCTTTAAGGTCATAGTTCCTGAGGTTACGGGATGTACTTTGGCACCTAACAGCTCCATTCGGTAGACATTGAGTGCCTGCCGGTCTGTATCCTCTTTCCCCATAAAAATTTCACACTCCAGCCCCATAAGCGCTGCTGCTGTCGCTGTCGCCACACCATGCTGACCGGCTCCGGTTTCTGCTATAACACGTGTTTTTCCCATTTTTTTTGCCAGTAATACCTGGCCTAACACATTATTAATCTTATGAGAACCCGTATGATTTAAATCTTCCCGCTTTAAGTATATCTTAGCCCCTGAAAGATCATCCGTCATCTTCTCAGCATAATATAACAGCGATGGCCTTCCTGCATATTCACGGTATAAGGTGTCCAGTTCCTTGCAAAAATCAGGATCCCTTTTAAAATACTCATATGCCTTTTCTACCTCTAAAACCGCATTCATTAAAGTCTCCGGTACATATTGACCGCCATATTGAAGAAATCTTCCTTTTTTCATGTTTTCCCTCATTTCCGTACTTGCATACCTGTGTGATTACCCTTTTCTATACCAGCTTAAAAAACTTTTGAAGCTGCAAGGAGGAATTCTTTTACTTTTTTTTCATCCTTTTCTCCCATACTTTCCACTCCGCTGCTTACATCCAGTCCGAAAGGCTTTAATCTATTATCGAAAAGACTTATGTTTTGTGCTGTTAATCCTCCTGCTATAAAATAAGGCTTTTGTAAACCCTCCCTCCTATAGTCAGGCTCTTCTTTCCCACCGCCCAGCTCTTCTTTCCCATCGTCCAGCCCCTCTTTATAGACCTCTGTCAGCACGGTTTCATCAAACCGCTTTCCTTCTCCTCCATAGCTGTATGCGCTGTACGTATCATATAAAAAATAATCGCAGGGTAACGTCAGTGCATCTATGATTTGCTCTGCAGATTGAACACGAACCGCCTTAATCACAGGTACTCCTATCTGCAATTTTAATGCTTTCAAATAATCTCTGTCTTCATCTCCGTGAAGCTGAACCAACTGTATTATATTTTTTTCGCACATCTTTGCTATTGTTTCAATGGATTCATTTACAAAGACGCCAACCGCTTGAATTTCTCTTGATAGTTCCCTCCGCAGGGACAGAGCAATCTCCTCATTGATTTTTCTTTTTTCACCCGCAAATACGAAGCCTGCATAATCCGGAGAATACTTATTCACAATTTCAATCTCTCGAAGAGACTTTAATCCACAAATCTTTGTTTTCATCCACATTCTCCTTAGTTCTGTTCTTATTTGCGCAGCCTCTAAAGCAGGCTTTTCAGATTTTGTATCCTATCCTTTTTATTCACTGCTTTCATTAAGGTCTCACCGATTAAAACTCCGTTTACATTGGCTTCCTTTAGTTCTTTTATCTGTTCCTGTGTGGAAATGCCGCTTTCCGCAATAAAAATAATTTCCTTTGGTACAAGGGCTCGTAGTCTCAAGCTATTCTCAATAGAGACCTCAAAGGTTGCTAAATTACGGTTATTCACACCGATTACCCTGGCACCACATTTTAATGCCTTCTTCACTTCTTCTTCATCATGTGTCTCCACTAATGCACTTAATCCCAGTTCATTGCAGATCCCAAGAAACCTGGTTAACTGTTCCTCTGATAAAATGGATACAATAAATAAAACACAATCCGCCCCAAGTAACTTAGCTTGATAGATCTGATAAGCCTCCAGAATAAAGTCTTTTCGAAGAACAGGAATTTTAACTGTTTTTTTTACTTCCATCAAGTAGTCATCACTACCAAGAAAAAAGGTTGGTTCCGTTAGTACCGATATCGCCGCTGCACCGCCTTCTTCATACTCTCTCGCTATTAAAACCGGTGTAAAATCTTTTGCTATCAAGCCTTTGGACGGAGATGCCTTTTTAATCTCACAAAGAAAATTAATACCGGGTCTGCTCATAGCTTCTTCAAAACATAATTTACCGGGTATTATGGAAGCAGGGCTGCCAAATCCTTGCCTTAGGGCCATCTTAGCCGCACTCATCTTTATAACTTCTTCCGGATACTTTAGCTTTTCTTGTTTGATTCTATCTTTTGTTGCTTTTACTATTCTTTCTAAAATCATAGCTTACCTCCGATTTGACAGTTCTACAAATTTTTCAAGCTGATGGAGTGCCTTCTTGCTATCGATTATTTCTGCTGCAATTTTTGCGGCCTCCTGTAATGTAATATTATCTCTTATCATATAGATACAGGCAGCCGCATTAAAGATAACCGCATCCCTTTTTGGTCCTTTTTCACCGTTTAGAATAGCCTTTGTGATTGCAGCATTTTCTGCCGGAGAGCCACCAGCAAGATCTTCCTTCTTACACTTAGTTAATCCAATTTGCTTCGGCTCTAATATATAGTCGTACAGTTTTCCATCCCGTATTTCACAGCATACGGTCTGATGGCTGAGCGAAATCTCATCCAAGCCATCTCTTCCATATACCACCATGCCCCGTTTTACTCCAAGCTTTAATAAAACCCTAGCCAATGGTTTCACTAATGCTTCTTCATAAACACCCAGAAGTTCTAAATTTGCCCCTGCAGGATTTGCGAGCGGACCAAGAATATTAAAAATAGTTCGAATCCCAAGTTCTCTTCTCACCGGTGCAACAAACTTCATTGCACTATGATAGGTTTGAGCAAACATAAAACACAGACCGATTTCTTCTAAAATCCTTGCACTCTCAAGTGGTGTCAGCATAATATTGACACCCAGCGCTTCAAGAACATCTGCCGCACCACACTTACTGGAAACACATCGATTTCCATGCTTAGCAACCGGAATTCCTGCTGCAGAGACTACAAAGCCCGTAGTTGTTGAGATATTAAAGGTATTTGCTTCATCCCCCCCTGTCCCAACGATTTCGAGTACATCCATATTATGAAGTAATCTCACACAGTGCTTTCTCATTCCTGCTGCACTTGCTGTAATTTCATCAATCGTTTCCCCCTTCATACGAAGTGCGGTAAGGTAAGAACCTATTAAAACATTGGAAGCCTCTCCGCTCATAATCTCATCCATTACCTGCTCTGCCACTTCATAGCTTAAATCTTCTTTATTCACTAATTGATAAATTGCTTCCTTAATCATACTTTTCCCTCATTTCTGTATACACAAGCCTGTGAATCAAGCACAGATGCAAACTTTACTGCAAAGTTACAATTAGAATACCCCTCAAACTTTTCCTTTCCACAAATTTAAGGATGGGTAATTTTTAGAAAATTCTCCATTATGGTCTTCCCATTCGGTGTCAGCACAGATTCCGGATGAAATTGCACTCCGTAAATTTGGTAATGCTTATGCTCTACCGCCATAACCTCTCCATCCTGCGCCACTGCAGTCACTTTAAGTTCTTTTGGTATAGTTTCCCTCACCGCTGCCAGGGAATGGTACCTCGCAACTGAAAAGGTTTCCTCAAGCCCCTGAAATAGCTTACTTCCTGAATCCACCATTACTATACTTTGCTTCCCTTGCATCATTGTTTTTGCATAAGAGATACTGGCTCCAAATACTTCGCATATGGCTTGATGCCCAAGACATACCCCCAAAATTGGTACCTTTTTATAAAATCTTCTAATTACTTCTTCACATATGCCTGCATCCTTCGGTTTCCCGGGACCAGGAGACAGAATGATATGAGAAGGGTTTAATTGTTCGATTTGCTGCACTGACATCTCATCATTCCGAACTACCAAAAATTCTTGCCTTTGTTCAATTGATCCGATTAATTGCACTAAGTTATAAGTAAAACTATCGTAATTATCAAGGAATAGTATCATAATCGTTCTACCTCCCCGGCTCTAAGAATTGCATCAATCACTGCGGCTGCCTTATGATTTGTTTCTTCATACTCGAGTTCACTGTTACTCTCCGCAACAATACCGGCACCTGCTTGCACATAAACTTTATCTTCCTTCTTAACCGCCGTTCGGATTGCAATACAAAAATCCAAATTTCCGGAAAGGTCAAAATACCCTATCGCACCTCCATAGATTCCCCTTGGATTCTTTTCCAACTCTTCAATAATCTCACAAGCACGAATCTTCGGTGCTCCGGTCAGAGTTCCTGCAGGAAAGGAAGCGATCAAGGCATCACAGCCATCCATACCTTCTCTTAGCCTTCCGCCGACCTTAGAAGTAATATGCATTACCTTAGAATAATGATGCACCTTTCGATATTCCTCTACTACGACCGATTGATAAGCTGCCACTCTTCCGACGTCATTTCTTGCCAAATCAACTAACATATTATGCTCTGCAAGCTCTTTTTCATCTTGGAGAAGTTCCTTTTCTAACCTTTCATCCTCCGCACTTGTACCCCCTCTTGGTCTGGTGCCTGCAATAGGGAAGATAGTAACTTCCCGGTCAATCACCTTGACTAAAGTTTCTGGTGAGGAACCGGCAATCTCAAGGTCACCGAAGTGAATAAAGTACATATATGGAGATGGATTCGTCGTCCTTAATACACGATATGCACTCATCAGACTGTTTTTATAGGTGGCTTCCATTCTTCTGGAGATAACCCCCTGAAAGATATCCCCCTCCTTAATGTAATGCTTTGTTTTCTCCACAATGGCAAGATACTCTTCCTTGGTTATATTACTTTGAAAAACAGGTGCTTCCTCCTTAGTCTGAACGGTCTGTGGTACTGTTTCGGCAAGCAGCGCTTCCAGCGCTTCGATACGATTTACCGCCTCTTCATACCCCTTTTTTCCTTCTTTTGATGGATAATGGTCAATCAGATACATCTTTTGCTTTACGTGATCAAATGCTATCACCTCCAGATAGAGCTGTAACAAAAATTCCTCGAAACCACTCTCTCTAAGGAGTAATTTTGGTTCCATTCTTCCAATCATCTCATATCCGAAATATCCAACCAGCCCTCCTGAAAACGTTGGAAGATTCGAAAGCTTTGGCGCTTTGTACTCATCAAGCAGACGGCGAATCACCTGCATGCTGTTTCCCGTTTGTTCTATAGCTTCTTCCCCGAAGCCTTTTTTAAGAAAAACCTTGCCGCCTTTACCAAATAGTTTTAGCACAGGGGCAAATCCGAGAAAGGAATAGCGGCCCCATCGCTCATTTCCCTCTGCACTTTCAAATAAGTAATAGTCTTTGGCGCGTAACGACAGTTTCTGCATTACTAAGATTGGCGTTGTCTGATCGGAATAGATTTCTTTATATACCGGAACATATCGAAAATTTTGTTCCAGTTCTGTCATTTCCTCATACCTTGGTAATACCATTCCTTTCTCCTCCTTTTTCAATAATTACATAAGAATTTTATAAATCAGAATCCCGGATGTAGATAAAATATGATAAGATTACTTAGTTAAAGTGAAGATATTTCACCTCACAATACTACAGAAAAAGTACACATCTCATTATAGGGTGCTAAATTAAAATGGTGCTATTTTACCGCAGTGCCGGCCATATTTTATTGAGAAATTCACAAGCAAATAAAAAAAGCTTCTGCCCCTGAAACTAAGGGACAAAAGCTTAATACTTCTGCGATACCACCCAAATTGGTGCAATGCACCCACTCTCTTTGTATACTATCATATACACCCCGCTGATAACGGACAGGGTCCCCGTTGGCGTCTACTCCCTTATGGTTTCAAGCCACCCTCACAAGTCCATTCACTAAATTCTACGAGTTTCCTCTGTCTTACCGTATCACACCAACCACGGCTCTCTGCAAAGACTTCCTCTAGCTACTTCTCTTGTTCATCGGTTTTTACTATCTTGGATTTACTGATTTAATTGGCTAAAGTATATACCGGAACCTCCCAATTTGTCAAGTAAAACTTTTAAATTTTTATTCCTAAGATAAATAGCCACCTATGCCGGTCAATCTTAAGAAAGTAGGAAATACTATTTTCGCCTTTATCATGTGAGCTTATTTATGCTTTAAACCCACGATTGATATCATCAGGGCTTAAGCTTGACTCATTTAATCTTCCCCTCCCATAGGTTAACCCTGCATAAATCTGCTGTGTATTTTGCATCATTGGCCCTGAGGTGTCTTGCTTTCCGACTTCTACGAAACCGACTCTTAAATCATTAATTAAATCAAGCATCTCCGGAAAATTCTGAGCACTTCGTGACATTAGGGCACAAATCAGTTTTTTATTTAAGTATGAATATAGGCTTAGCAAATCGTATGCCAGTGGATAGCGATAGTCTAAGGCACCCATAAGCTGGTTTACAACACGACTTGCGTGTCTTAATTCTTTTTCATATGTTTTATAATCCTTCGCGTTAATTGCATCTGTCGCACTCTCTAAGTCTGCTTCTAAGATATCATAAAGAATAACAATGAGCTGGCTCTTGTTCGCTTGTGTGACTCTAACGGCGAATTCTTTCAATCGTTCCTTATTCATCGCCACTCCGATCTTGGTTTTCCATTATCACCGTGTGAAGTTTAGAGTTTCTAAGGCGGTATCTTTTGCCGCCTTAGAAACCCTCTTCATGCTTTAGCCTTGCAGTAAAGATAAAATATTCTGCGGTCTCTCATTTGCTTGTGCTAACATAGCGGTACCCGCCTGTGCTAATACGTTTTTCTGAGTATAGGTAGACATTTCTTTTGCCATATCGGTATCCTCAATTCGAGATAGAGCCTCCGTGATATTTTCTGCACCAACATCTAAATTAGCGATTGCATGCTCCAAACGATTTTGATAAGCACCAAGTTTTGCTCGAATATCAGTTACCATAGTAATTGCTTTATCAAGGATAGCAATCGCATTAGAAGCCCCTTCTTGGGTACAGACATTTACTACATTCGTCCCAAGAGTATAGGTATCTACACGCGGAATACGTACTTCCATCGTCTGCCCCTCGTTTGCACCGATTTGAAGATCCATAGGACCGGCTTGTAAAACAGTAATGCTTACTTCATCAGAGCCGGCACCGTCTGTGATACTTGCTCCTGTATTGCCTACCGTTTGATCAGTAAATGTAGTTCCGGCAGCTCCAGGCGTAGTTTTAAATTTAATTTCAAAACCATCGCCGTCTGTTACGGTAATTATGTTACCATTACAAGAAGTCGTTGCAGTAGCGGAAAATCCATTTCCTAATGTCGCTTTCGCATCCACACCGGCCGCCTTGGCACCGCTTTGGCTAATTCCAAGTAAGTTACAAAGCTCCTCATTATCACAATGCATCTCAATTGACTGATTCGCACCATATTCCTTTGTCATAAATACAAGGGAACCGTTATCAATCGAACCACTCTCATAACCTGCAAACTCCGGGTCCGTTGATGTTCCAACCTGAGCAAACACCTTGATGTTCATAGTATCACAGGCTTCACGGAGCTTTTCAAAAACCTGCTCCATAGTATCTCCGGCTTTCAGTTCAATTTCCGTACCATTAATATTAATAATTCCTGCCTGATCCTCTGTAATTTGGTCATAGAGTCCGCCTAATTGCATACCAGTCATAACTGCCTGTCTGGCATCGCCGATTATCTTAAATTTATAATCTTTTGCATCAACATTATCGGATAGTGAAATCATCTCAACATTAGTAGTGTTGGAATAACTCTGGCAATCTAAGTTTCCATTTAATAAAGGTTTGGTATTAAACTCGGTATCTGTGGAAATACGTGTAATTTCGTTATTGAGCTGATTTATCTCTTTTTGAATAGCCAGACGATCCTCTGCCGTATTGGTTCCGTTTGCAGCTTGTACCGCAAGTTCCCTCATACGCTGCAGCATAGCACCAACCTCATTTAATGCTCCCTCTGCCGTCTGTATAACCGATACACCATCCGAAGCATTTCTTGAAGACTGTTCCAAACCTTCAATCTGTGTCTTCATCTTTTTTGAGATAGCAAGTCCCGCCGCATCATCAGAAGCACGGTTTATCCGGTAACCACTGCTTAATCTTTCTAAACTTTTATCTAATGCATTGTTTGTTATTTTTAACTGGTTGTTACCGCGAAGTGCAGATATATTGTGGTTTATTCTCATCTCTTTTTCTTATCCTTTCTCATACCATTTCTATCAGATCTTCTAATTTCTGAAAAATTTGAATTATTGTCTTTGCAGCAAGATACAGTTCATTCGTATTGAACTTGCTTTCTATTGCCGCTTCTGTTGATGTTCCTCCGTTATAATCTTCGGCCGTTTTGTCTAACTGTGATTCCTTAAAAAATTTCCCGCTTTTAAAAAGATAACCCTGTACGTTTTTTGACTTTATTCCAAAATTTATCGAAACAATCGGGATATCCTGATTTTTCAATGCCTCCAGCAGCAATTCCTGATTCTCCTTAAAGTTTTCTAAGGCAGTTCTATCCTCCACCATAATAAAGCATTTGGCATTTTCACCATTGGCATAAAACTCTGCCTGGACTGTTCCAAAGGAAGGAGACGGATAAGATATATATACCTTTCCTTCTTCCTTTGCTCCATGAATTACCGTTAAATTAATATTTGTAATGGAATCCTCTGTAATTAACGGAATATTGTAATGCTCCTTTTTATTTAAGCCTTGATTTAATTGAATCATGGATTTTAACCGCTTTAACTCTAAAATTCCGTTCGCTGTTACATCTGTTTCTAAAAGAGCTTCATCGGATGCTCCCAAAAGGGATTGGTAGAACTCCTCCAAAGAAGATATTAGTTCCTCTTTATTGTTAAGGGAAGCAACCGGGTCTTTCCTTGTATCTTCTCTGCCTTTCTTTTGAAGCAGCTTTGATGCATTTTGATAAATACTGTCATTCTGATTTATAAGCTCTTTTGCAGCAACAATTTGATGGATGCTATTTGGCAAACCATAATCCTTTAGAAAGCGCAGCTCTTCACCGCTGTTATTAGAGAGTTCTCTTATTTGCTCTAGACGGTTACTTGCATACAGATTAGCTTTTTGTAAAAAATCCTCCTGATTAAGGGTCTCCTCCATAAGTCCCTCATCCCCCTGGATACTCGGAAGCCGGCCTTGAACTTTTGTCAACGTTTCAGACAATTCCTCTAAGGTACTGTCATAAGCTGAGGAATCCGATAAGGACATCATCTCCTTTAATGTACTTGGAGTAATTTCATTTTGTATCTTGCGAACCAGTCGCTCTCCATAGTAAGCCGCATCAATTTGAGCAGTAATCGAATTACTATATCCTGTTGCTTTCACTAGACTTCCAAACTCATCGTCAATACGTTCATCTATGATTCCATGTTTTAAGGTGCGGATCGCTGTAAATAGATTTTTAAGGTTTAACTCGCCTCCCGCCTTAACTACAGCGCCAATTGCAGCACCGTCTGACTTTTGGATCTGATGAAGCAGACGATAGATTCCAATATAAGACTCTCTTTCTGCCGGATCAATTTCTCCATTTGCTTCAAGCTCTACCAAAAACTTTGCAAATCCGTCTGTACTGTCTGCTCCATTTTCTTTTAAATAATCGTTTAATGTATCAGACAATTCATCAAGATTCATGGTAAGCGGGTTAATCCCATCCTTTATTAAGGCTGCCGTAACAGCCGGTTTTAAGCCTTCCATAACTTCTGATACCTTAGCATCATAAGCCTTCATCGCTAAAACGTTATCCTGTGTTATTTCTATGCTATTGTATCCCAGAATACGAACAGCCCTCTGATTTGCAGTACTCGGTTCTAGTTGTATCTCTTTTAAGAGTGAATCTACGGATTCAAATGCTTTTTTAATAGAATCCCCCAGATCTGCCCGCGGTGAAGTCATCAACTGCTCATAGGTGTCCCCTGCATTTTTTAACTGACCGCTCTCTTTCATACTGATCTCATATAATCTGCTTAGTGATATCTGCCGTCTGATATCAAAGGAGCTGCTAAGGACCGTTGCCGGCGACTGTTTTAATGTATCCACTGCAGAGACTGTCTGCTTTAATAAATCAACTTGGGATTGGCTGTCAAAATCAACTTCCTGTCCAAGTTTTTCATAATATTGCGCTTCCAGTTGTTTTAGTCCTTCCACGACTTTTGATATACTCTCAGTCTCTATCGAAATACCTTTTGCAGACAGCTTTAAGGCTGCTTCTACTGTCAGCTTTAATCGAATCTCTTCTAGCTGGCGTTTTGCCGTGATGCTGTTTATATCGGCAGCTTCTAAATTATCAATTGCATTCCTGCCGGCTTCTATTTCATCGCTCTGCACCTGCATTAAAAATTTTAGGCTTAGTTTATCAAAACTTTGGTTATTTTGCTTGCTTAAATAAGTGGTTGCTCTATCTATCGTTTTCTCTGATATTTGATGAGTAGCCTCAATAAATTCCTTATAGTGACTCTCCTCCATAGATAGGAGCACCCCTTGTCTTGGATCTTTCCCGGCTTTTAGTGCATTGACTGCTCCGGTAATTACCATATCATCGTTTAGTTCAGGCGTAATTGAGGACAAGCTCATTTTATATCGAAGGTTTTCCCCTGTTATTGGTAAACTCCGTTCAAACAGCCATTTCGCCTCTTGTAAGGCCTCTTCCTCTATCGAAATATTTGCATCCTTTAGAATCTGCTTGATAGACCCTGCAAGCTCCTTAAAAGCCTCTTCATTCTCTTGTTTCCAGGCGATATTTCCACTATGCTCTGCTTTATAGATACTTTCAATGGTTGGCTTTAGGTTATGTTGTATCAGGTAAGCCATCGTATTCTCACTTAGGCCATTCCCTGAGGGTGCAAGTTTTATTGCACTAACAATACGCTCCACATTTTCTGCTGTTACAGGTAAATCTGCCTTTAATAAACGGTCTACAATCTGTTTTGCCACACCCTCATCAAGGATACATGCTCTTGCAATCTTTTCTGCCGTCTCCCTGGTCTTTTTCATTATTTCTGCCTGTGCCTCAAGAGAATCTTCTTTTAATACTTTCTGCGACTTAATACGCTCTAAAGCTCTTGCAAGACGCTCCTGTTCAAAATCCTCAATGGTAAACCCCTCTTTAGACAGTTCATGATAATCGTCTTCGGTCATACAAGCTGCCGTCTGTCTTAGCTCCTGCTCTTCTTCTTTCACCGAAGTTTCTTCACTCATAAATGTTGTAACCGTTCCTTTTCCTGTATCCACCTGAGTAAACAATAGAGTCACCTCTTTTTTGCTCTCCTGTTTTGCTGCACTTCCGACTTCCTTTAGCACAATACCATTCTTCGATACATCCATTATCTTAAATTTTTTAATTTCGCCTTCCCTGGCATTTGGAACTGCTTCTTTCGAGAACTTGCATTCTCGTCCACTAAAGTTAATGGAAATCTGATCTGAAACATCAGAGACTATGCCTTCTAATATCTGGCCTACTTCATAAGCCGGATGATTTGAACCCTCTTTGGAAACCATTTCTATCTGATTCTTTTGTTGATTTCCAGCTGCATAAATCCCATTCATATTCATGATTACCCTCACTTTTTCTCCGCGCATCCGGGGTTTTATATCAAGCGAATCCGTTCACTTGGTGTACCTGTTCGCTTACAGCGCAGACACCGAACTTACTGAGTGAGATTATTCTCCCCCAGGTCCGCTTTTAGCAGATTCAAAGTCAATTGATGAAAGTATTTTCTTTTACCTTCACTCTGATTTTATTTCTATCAGGCTCTGCTATTATTACTACCATGTATTTCGGATATTTTTATAAAAACTTAACCGGTTCCTTCAAAATTCCCGGAACCGGGTATGTATCCAAACTATTTAACATACATTAAACTATACGTTCTGACTTTGCAAATATTGTGCTGATACCTAAATTCATAGGCAACAGCAGAATGGGGGAT
Organism: Bacillota bacterium; assembly: GCA_023457255.1. Classification (GTDB taxonomy): domain Bacteria; phylum Bacillota; class Clostridia; order Lachnospirales; family Lachnospiraceae; genus Lachnoclostridium. The sequence goes on from JAEWMB010000033.1 coordinate 237,315, forward strand.
TTTTATGAAGAAATTGAAGAGATTAACTGCCTTATTCCTAAGCCTTATTTTTATAATAAGTTTGATTGGATGCAAGGAAAAGACACAAGAAGACATACAGAAAAATTATCAAACTTATCTTGATCGGCTGTTTCGAGATGAGGTTACCAGCGATTCATTATCACTCCATTATACTTTGGCACATCCGGAGAATTACGGTATAAAAGACATGAAACCAACTCTTGGTACATTCTCTGTAGAACAAATGAAGAAAAATATGATAGATGCTGAAAATAATAGAAATAAATTAAAAGAATTTAATTACGATTGGTTGACAAAGGAAGACCAAATCACTTATGAAATTCTTGATGATGTATTTTCAAAAAGCCTTGCCATAGGCGCTTATCCATATCTGGTGGAACAGCTTGGTCCATCCACAGGCCTTCAGGCACAATTACCAATTTTATTTGCGGAATATACCTTTTATTCCAAAAATGATATTGCTGCTTACATAAAACTCCTAAATTGCGTAGAAGAATATTTTTTATGTATTGAAGAGTTTGAGAAAGAGAAATCTCAAAAGGGATATTTTATGACAGATGAAATTGCAGATGATATCATCGCTCAGTGTCAGGACTTTATTAAAAATCCTGAGGAAAACTTTTTAATCGAATCCTTTCGAGAAAGAATTGAGATAGTCTCCGATTTAACCGAGGAGGAAAAAACCGAATTTGAGGAAAAGAATAAAATCGCAATCCTGACTTCCGTACTTCCTGCTTATGAAAGCTTAATTGATACATTAATTTCCTTAAAAGGCAGTTCAAAAAACGCAAACGGTCTTTGTGGGTTTGAAGGGGGAAAAGAGTATTATGAACTAAAAGCCCAGTTATCTACAGGTTCGTCCAAAACAGTTCCGGAGATGAAAAAGAGCCTAAAAGCCTTGCTGAATCGTAGCTTATCTACTATTACAACTTTAAGCATCAAAGACCCGACTCTTTACGATCAGTACCAAAATATAACCTTCCCGGAAACAGAACCAAATGCAACTATGGAATATCTTGCGACTCAAATCACAAAGGACTTTCCGGTACTTGACAGTGTAAATTATACGGTGAAGTACGTTCCGGATTCCTTGAAAGACCATCTTAGTCCTGCAATGTATCTAATACCGCCGATTGACTTTTATACGGAAAACAGTATCTATATCAATGACAATCCAATCTTTGATATGACAAAACTATTTCCAACGATAGCTCATGAAGGTTACCCGGGACATCTTTATCAAAATGTATACTTTAGAAAACTTAACAAACATCCAATACGAAGCGTTGTAGATATCACCGGTTACGATGAGGGCTGGGCTACTTATGTGGAATGTTATTCTTATGGTATGGCGGGCTTAAGCCAAAACCTTGCCGATTTCCTAAAAGCAAACATGATTGCTGTGCATTGTTTATACTCACTTACGGATATAGGTGTACACTATGACGGATGGACCAAGGAAGAAACTATAGATTTTTGGAGTAATTACGTATCCTCTTCGGATGATGCAGAAAATATCTATAATTCCATTCTTGGTGAGCCGGGTATCTATCTTCCATACTGTGTAGGCTACATCGAAATTATGGAGCTGAAAATTCTTGCTAAGTCTACTTTGCAGGAAAACTTCCGCCTGAAAGACTTTCATACCTTCTTATTGGATTTTGGGCCGGCACCCTATGATGTTATCGAAAAATATATGAAACACTGGCTAACAGAAAAGACTGAATCCAACTCAGCAAAAAAATAAACTTCCATTCCTCCAAAGCCAAATATAGTAGCCGGCATAAATTTAGGAAAAGACCTCAGCTACAAAATAAGAGCAAGAGATAGGAAAGCTTCCGGCAATAACCGAAGACTTCTTCTATTCTCTTGCTTTCCTTATAGCCCTGTCATTGAATTTATTTCTAACTTATATGACTGGATTTATTGTTAAGCTATGTTACTGAAAAAGTTTCTAAATTATGCAATCGAAACATTATAAAACAGTAGTATGAAAGGTACTAAGAGGAATTCCAGTTTGCCCGAAAATAGTAACCGGGCTGAAATTATGATAAGCATATCGAAGGTAACGCGGTAAGATAACCTGCTCCGACATTACAACAATACAATTGCCCTCAATCTGTATTGTTGCAGAATGAAAAACTCCATCCTCTCCGGCTATTTCAAACCCGGATTCCGATATTTCGTCTCCCGTTTCTTTGGATACATAACGCTCCCTGCTTTTTTCAAATGCTTGGTCTTCTTTATAACAGAGCACGCCTTGTGTATCTTTAAGATATAATAATACCTTATTCCCGGAGCGAATTGCATATTGAAGGCTAGGCGCTTCCGGGTTTAAGTTTTTATGATAAACCTTCGCTAGAGCATGAGACGCTAATCTTTCCCCTGCAACCAATTTATTCTTTGGATGAATATCATCAAACTCTCCTGCCTCTAATATTACTGCCATCGAAGTATTTTTAACCGTTTGATAAACCTCATTTTGCTGTTCCCTTAGCACTGCCCAATTCCCTCGGTCTTTCTCTTCTCTGCCTATATACATCGGGAGTTGTACAAATAAAAATGGTAAGCTTAGATTATCCCAGTCCATTCTCCACTGTAAAATTAATTGTCTTAAAAGTTTTGCATAGGTACCTGCCCTATGGTCATCACTTTCTCCCTGATAGTAAAGAAACCCCCTTATTGTATATGGGCAAACACGCTTAAGCATCGTTTCATACAATCCGCTTGCCCGGTAAGGCGAGCGTGGGCCAAGCGGCTCCGGCCAGCGACAGGGACCTGCTATTTTCTGCACTTCCGACCATAGGATATCGGGATTATTTTTATATACTTCATCGACTCTCTTATTCCAGGCTGCTTCATATTCTCTGTACTCAGAAAGTTCTTTTAAATACTCTTCTTTAGTCCGGTTCCTGCATGCTTTTTCATAATCCTCCAGATAAGCTGAGGTATCGGAGTCTTTCCCTAGTATTTCTTTTCCAATCCAGCAGGAAGCGGAAGTTCCTCCATAGTTACAGCCAATAATCCCAACCGCTACCGAAAGTTCTGCTCGTAACCTCTTAGCAAAATAATAACCAACTGCAGACCAGGTACCAAAACTGTCTTCTGTCTCATACTGCCAATGATTCTTATCTTCCTTTTCATAAAAATCTTCCTCCATGCAGGCGGCTCGATTCACTTGGTAAAACCGCAGTAAGGGGTCTTTTTCATTGCTAAGCTCCTCGTGCCCGGTACTGCAGTGTCTAAGTTCGAATTCCATATTGGATTGCCCCCCGGCAAGCCAAACCTCCCCCAGATAGACATCCTCGTATGTGATTGTCTCCTCTTTCGCAGCAATTTTCATCTGATATGGTCCTCCGGCTGGTTTTGGAGGCAGCAATACTTTCCACTCCCCAGCCCTGCTGTCAGTTATGACTTCCATATCCCCTAAGCTTACAGTAATTGTTTGAACTCCTTCACAGGTTCCAAACACACAGATAGGGACCTCCCGCTGCAATATCATTCCGTCACTAAAAATAGCTGCTGTTCTTAAATGTCCCATTCTTCTCCACCTCCGATTGCTTTTATGTTTATTGTAAACGAAATCCTTTCACCTGTAGATTGACTATCTTATTCTTTTTTTGTCATAAATCATTCAGTAATGTATTGTGATTATCTAACCGATGTTTTCTGACTTGTTACCGTTTTAACATGCCAAATACTAACATTAAGCTTATCTTTATAAATATATTTCATATATTTTGGTTTCTTCTTACAAATCCATCAAATATTATTTGTAAATATTGACATTTACACGCAATAATCCTATACTTAAGTTGGTATAAATTTGATAATACCATCACAATAGCATGCCCATGGCATGAATATCCCGCTTCATGAGCAACCCTATTGTTACGTTCGACCAGTTTATTTTCAGCAAAGCTGAAAATATAGTGGATAGATCATAATTCATAGGAGGAAAACAATCATGTCAACAAAAGCGTACTACAAGCGCAATGAAATCGGTGCCGGAAAACCAGGATTTTCAAGAACTCGCTCTATTATTGAAGCCGCTTTTTATGGCAACAATATTGTGAAAGTTAACACCCTAAAGGAGGCATACGAGCTTGCCAAACATTCTCCTGGCACTGTGGTAACCGATATGCCGGTCTTCAAAGGAGAGGAGTTCGGTCTTGAAAAAGATGCAAAAGTTCTCTTATTTAATGACGGTTCTATTACAGGGCGTTATGCTGCTGCAAGAAGAATCGCCGGTGAACCAAATGTCGATTGTGCAGAATTAGACAAAATCATAATGGATGCTGTCTATGACACCAGGTGGAGTACTATGTACCATGCCGAGGTATTCATAGGTTTAGACCCGGAATTTATGGTAAAGGCTCATCTGCTAATCCCGGAAGGCGAAGAGAATATTATGTACTCCTGGATGTTAAACTTCCAATACATGTCGGATGAATATGTAAAAATGTACAAAACTTCTAAACCAATCGGAAAAGAACCTGACATCTATATTTTTTCAAACCCACAATGGTGCGGAACAACTAATCCTAACTATGACCCTAAATGCCTGTGTTATTTTAACACCGCGGAAAACTGTGCCGCTATCTTAGGTATGAGATACTTTGGAGAACATAAAAAAGGTACTCTTACGATTGGCTGGGCAATAGCTAACCGTAATGGATATGCTTCTTGCCACGGTGGACAAAAAAGATACAATCTTCCTAATAACAAATCTTATGTTGCATCTGTATTCGGTCTCTCCGGTTCAGGCAAATCTACTATTACTCATGCGAAACATGACGGTAAATATGATGTAACCGTACTTCATGATGACGCTTTTATCATCAATACAGAGACCGGAGCCTCTATTGCAATGGAACCTACTTATTTCGATAAAACCGCTGACTACCCTACATACTGTGAAGATAATAAATATTTATTAACAGCTCAGAACTGCTCTGCCACCATTGACGAGAATAGTAACGTCGTTTTGGTTACTGAGGATATCCGTAATGGAAATGGCCGTGCCATAAAATCAAAATTATGGTCACCGAACCGCGTGGATAAAATTGAAGAGCCAGTAAACGCTATCTTTTGGATTATGAAAGATCCTACCATTCCGCCAATTGTGAAATTAAAAGGTGCTTCACTTGCTTCCGTTATGGGGGCAACCTTAGCAACAAAAAGATCTACTGCGGAAAGACTAGCAAAAGGTGTAGATCCTAATGCATTAGTAGTAGAACCATATGCGAACCCTTTTAGAACTTATCCTCTGGCACACGATTATAATAAGTTTAAAACATTAGTAGCAGAAAAAAATGTAGATTGCTATATTATCAATACCGGTGACTTCATGGGTAAGAAAGTAAAGCCTGCGGATACCCTTGGCGTTATTGAAGCTGTCATAGAGGGAAGTGCAGATTTTAAACAATGGGGTCCTTTTAAAGACATTGAACTATTTGAGTGGGACGGATTTATTCCAAATCTAGATGACCCTGAATACAAAGTTCAGTTAAAAGCCAGAATGCAAGACCGGGTTAAATTTGTTGAAAGCAGAGAAACTTTTAAGGGAGGTTATGATAGACTTCCGCCGGACGCTCTTTTGGCTCTTAAGAAGGTTATCGCTGAATTAGACTAATGCTTTACTCTAATTTCTTTTACCATAGATAGCGTCCATACCGGACGCATAAAATACAAGCAAGGAACGCACGGTCATGCTTATGGCAGTGCGTTCTTTGTTTGCATTTTTATTATATGAAAATATGTTTTATAAAGTCTTTGTATTGCCCTATAAGATGGCTTATTTTATCCTATTGTTGCCCTCTTATGAAGTCGACAAAACGATACAAGAAAGAGCAAGATTGCAATATCTATTTTTCCTTGTATTGTGCTAAGATACAAGTAGGGTAATAGAAGTATTATAATTAGAGAAGATAAACTTTTATACCTTTGCTTTCATTGAATCCTATTGGTAAGAGATTTGCTTGCTTTTAAATTCTCTCCGGTTTATCTTCTCGCTTGTTATCAAAATCCTTAAAGGAGGCATGTATGCAATACGGACATTTTGATCAGGAAAAAAAAGAGTATGTGATCGACCGCGTCGACCTTCCAACCTCATGGACCAATTATCTGGGGGTTAAAGACACTTGTGTGGTTGTAAATCAAACCGCAGGTGGCTATATGTTCTATAAATCACCAGAATACCATCGTGTTACAAGATTTCGCGGAAATAGTGTACCAATGGACCGCCCCGGACATTATGTATACCTTAGGGACAATGAGACGAAGGATTACTGGAGTATCTCCTGGCAGCCGGTTGGTAAGCCATTAGAAGAAGCAAAGTATACCTGCCGTCATGGGATGTCCTACTCCGTTTACGAATGTGACTATCAAAAGTTAAAAGCGGTGCAAACTCTGGTTGTACCTATGGATGAGGACGTAGAGCTTTGGGATGTAACAGTCACAAACGAAGATTCCAAACCAAGAAATATTAGCTTATTTACCTATTGTGAGTTTTCTTTTCATCATATCATGATAGACAATCAGAATTTCCAGATGAGTCTTTACTGCGCCGGATCTTCTTATGAAGATGGTATTATCGAGCATGATTTGTTCTATGAAGAGTTTGGATACCAGTACTTTACCTCAACCTTTCCGCCTGTTGGCTATGACTGCTTACGTGACAAATTCCTTGGACTTTATCATACAGAGTCTAACCCAATCGGAGTAATTAAGGGTGAATTAAGCAGCAGCAGTGAATTAGGAAATAATCACTGTGGTTCACTTCAGCATAATTTTGTAATCCAGCCAAAGGAAACAATACGAATTGTTTATATGCTAGGGGAAGGAAACCGAAACGCAGGAAAGCGTATTCGTGAAAAATACAGTAATTTATCCGCAGTCGATCAAGTCTATCATGACTTAAAGACTTTCTGGAGCGAAAAACAAAGAAAATTACAGATTCAAACACCAAATGAAGGTATGAATACATTAATTAATACCTGGACACTTTACCAGGCGGAAATCAATGTTATGTTCTCTCGTTTTGCTTCTTTTATTGAAGTTGGTGGAAGAACAGGTCTTGGATACCGTGATACTGCACAAGATTCTATGACAATCCCTCATTCCAATCCAAAAAAATGCAAACAGCGTATCCGTGAATTGATGCAGGGTCTTGTCTCCGAAGGTTACGGACTTCATCTATTCCAGCCGGAATGGTTTGCAAAGGATGATGGTAAAAAACCTTTTAAATCCCCAACTGTTGTTCCATCTCCCGACAAAAACAGCATCATTCATGGTATCGAAGACGCCTGCTCGGACGATGCGTTATGGTTAGTATCTTCCGTAGTTGAATACATAAAGGAGACCGGTGAATTTGAGTTCGCAGACGAGATCATCACGTATGCGGATGGCGGAGAGGGTACTGTATATGAACACCTTACAAGAATCTTAGACTTTTCTGCAAAACAAGTTGGTGCAACCGGTATTTGTAAAGGACTTCGAGCTGATTGGAATGACTGCTTAAACCTTGGCGGCGGAGAAAGTGCTATGGTTTCCTTTTTACATTACTGGGCTCTTAACAATTTCATCTCTCTTGCAGAATTTTTAAACCACAAGGAAGATGTGCAAAAATACACTGCCTTGGCAAACCATGTAAAAGAGGTCTGCAATAAAGAATTATGGGATCACGAATGGTTCATTCGCAGTATTACTAAAAATGGTAAAAAAATCGGTACAGCAGAGGATAAGGAAGGTAAAATCCATTTAGAATCTAATGCTTGGGCTGTATTATCCGGTGCGGCAGCGAAGGAAAAAGGTATCCAGGCTATGGATAGTGTATATGAGTATTTGTACACACCATATGGTATTTTACTCAATGCCCCTTCCTATACCGTGACGGATGATGATATAGGATTTATCACACGTGTTTATCCTGGCTTAAAAGAAAACGGAGCAATTTTTAGTCATCCAAATCCATGGGCATGGGCTGCAGAGTGTGAACTCGGACGTGGTGACAGAGCAATGGAGTTTTATAATTCACTTTGTCCATACTATCAAAACGATAAAATTGAGATACGAGAAGCAGAGCCATATTCCTATTGTCAATTTATTATGGGCAGGGATCACACCGGCTTCGGACGTGCAAGACACCCATTTATGACTGGTACCGGTGGTTGGGCATATTTTAGTGCCACAAGATATATGCTCGGCATTAAGCCTCAATTCGACCACCTGGAAATTAATCCTTGCATTCCGGGTTCATGGGATAATTTCCAGATAACCAGAGAGTGGAGAGATGCAGTCTATGAAATTACTGTCCAGAATCCGGATGGCGTTATGAAAGGTGTGAAAGAAATCTATCTCGATGGAAAACAGGTAGAAAGACTTCCTGTCCAGAAGCCAAATACCACTCACCATGTGCGTGTTGTGATGGGTGTGTGAAAGAACAAAGCTTTTTTAAGTGAGGTTTAATTCACTTTGCAAATATTATGCCTGCAGCCTATCGTTTGCAGGCTATAGAAAGGCATGGTTATAATTATGATTAAATTTGGTACTGGGGGCTGGCGTGCTATCATTGGGGATGATTTTACCAAATCAAACATACAGCTGCTTGCAAAAGGCCTCTGCGATAAAATGAAAGCAGAAGGTGTCGCTGATAAAGGAATTGTTTTAGGTTATGACCGAAGGTTCCTTGCAAAGGAAGCGATGCAATGGGCCGCGGCTGTCTTTGCAAAGGAAGGCATTCCTGCTTTCCTTGTAAATAAGTCATCACCTACACCGCTGATTATGTTCTATGTGATGAAGCATAATCTTCCATACGGCCTTATGATTACCGCTAGTCATAATCCTGCAATTTATAATGGAATTAAGGTTTTTACTGCTGGCGGCAGAGATGCGGATGAACTTCAGACACAAGACTTGGAACGGTATATCAGTAAGTTGTCATCGGAAGATGTAATTGATATGGGATATGGGGAAGCAGTGTCATCAGGGCTCATAGAAGAAATCTATCCCCTAAATGAATACCTTGATAATATCATTGCTACTGTGGATATGGATGCTATTCGAAAAAGAAGCTTAAAAATCGTAATTGATCCTATGTATGGTGTTAGTGAAACCTCATTAACAACAATTTTCCATACTGCACGATGTGAAGTTTACACCATCCACGATCGTCATGATACACTATTTGGCGGTAAGCTGCCTTCTCCTTCTGCTGCTACTCTGCACTCCTTACAGCGTACTGTAATTGATCGCAAATGTGATATTGGGATTGCAACCGATGGAGATGCAGACCGGATTGGTGTTATTGATGATACCGGACATTTTCTTCATCCAAATGATATTCTCGTACTGCTTTATTATTATCTTGTAAAATATAAAGATTGGAAAGGTCCGGTGGTACGAAATATCGCTACTACTCATATGCTTGATAAAGTAGCAAAAAAATTTGGTCAGGAATGCTATGAAGTACCGGTTGGTTTTAAGCATATCTCTGCCAAAATGAATGCTACCAATGCAATCATCGGAGGAGAATCCTCCGGCGGTCTTACCGTCAGAGGTCATATCAAAGGAAAAGACGGCGTATATGCCGCAGCGCTTTTGGTTGAAATGATTGCAATTACCGGTAAAAAGCTCTCAGAAATCTGCAGGGATATTGAACAAGAATTTGGTTCTATCGAAATGGAAGAAGCCAATTACCGTTTTAGTCAGGAAAAAAAGAACGAAATCTACAAGGTATTAATAGAAGAAAAAAAACTTCCTATGTTTCCAACCGAAATTGATCATGTTTCCTATCTTGACGGAAGCAAAGTGTATTTTAGAAACGGTGGCTGGGCTGTCGCAAGGTTTTCAGGAACTGAGCCTTTACTCCGAATTTTCTGTGAGATGGGCTCCATAAAAACTGCTCGTAAAATAATTTCTCTTTATGAAGACTATTTAGGACTCACTCCGGAGCCTTAAGACACCTATCTTCGTGCCCTATGCCTTCTCCTTAGGCAGGGCGCACTACTTTTCAAAATTAAAATCGAAATTGTCAAAACTTCATGGTATAATTGTATTAAGTACTATGAAAATAAAAAGCAGGAATTCTATCCGTCCGGAATTTCTGCTTTTCCTATTTTCTTAACATCTTGATTGATAGGCGTGCGAAAACGCACGGAGGGGGGTTGGGATGAAAATCCATATCAGAGCAAATAAAGAAGTATCCTTAAAATGGAGTATGATGCGTACGCTAATCTTATGCTGGGTTTTACCACTTACATTATTAACAATCATAGTCCTTAACTTTGTTTATCGAAACTTAAACCAGCAGACAGAACAAACCATTATAAATTCTACAGAGAAAGCAGTGGAAATTTGCCTTTCAAGAATGCAGGATTCCATCACTGCCTCCAAGAATGCTTCTTATCTTACAACCATTCGTGAAAAGTACAATCAATTTCTTCTTGACCACAACAAGCAGCAGCTTTATGAAACAGTAACTTTATTTTTAACCCAGCAATACCGATTCGATGATCGTTTTCTAAGCACCATGCTAATGTTTACAGATGACCCGAAAAACATTTACAGCACTTACAGCAACAAACATAGAGCTACATATTCTAATGTGCAACATTTCAAGCGGCATGTATTAACTCAAGTGATGGAGATATCAAAAGAATTAGATACCAGAGTAACGTTCATTCCTTTTGATGACCGTGTTTATATGGCAAGAAATCTTATGACACCAAATTTTGAACCATATGCTGTTATTGTAATGGAACTTAACAATGAAACGGTTTTTGAAAGCATAGAAACCATCTGGGGATATAAAGAGGGCACCATCTATAAAAATGGAAGCTTTTTATGGGGTTCCTTCAGTAATGAATACCAGTCTCGCTATAATAACATTACCGGCCGGAGTGTCTATTATAAAAATAACAAAGATGCCTACGTATACAAAACACTAAAATACAATCAAGATATCTTTACCTTTGTAGCAAAATTAGATGGTGACATTATTCTTTACGAGATGGACGCACTAAGATATATTGTTATGTTATCGATTCCGTTGCTTTTTGCTTTTGTTTTAATTGTTTTTCGATTTTTCCACCAAAAGATAACAAGGCCTATTTTCCATTTAATTTCTGCGGCTCATAAAATTTCAGATGGTAATTACGGTACACAAATTCAAAGAATACAAGGCAGCCAGGAATTTACATTCCTAGGTGAAGCTTTTAATTCGATGTCTCTTAAGCTAAAGCATCAATTTGAGCAAATTTATCTGGAAGAGCTGGCATTAAAGGATGCCAGAATTATGGCATTGCAATCGCAAATCAATCCACATTTTCTAAACAATACTTTAGAGATAATCAACTGGGAAGCCAGACTTATGGAAAATTATAAAGTAAGTGGAATGATTGAAGCCTTGTCAACAATTCTGGGTGCCACGATGAATCGAAAACAGCAGCAGCATATCCCGCTTGCGGAAGAACTTTCCTACGCCGATGCATACTTTTTTATTATCTCTACAAGGCTCGGGGAGCGTTTTCAAGTTATAAAAGATATCGACGAGCGTTTACTGCAAGTTCCGGTTCCAAGACTTATTATCCAGCCAATTATTGAAAATGCGGTAGAGCATGGGATGAATGCCCAAAACCAAGGTGTCGTTACACTTCATATCTTTTCCGAAGAAGATAAATTATATATCGAAGTCCGGAATCAAGGAGAACTAACCGCAAAGGACAAAGAGAGAATAGATGCGCTATTAAGCGGTGACTCTGATGCTGAAAATGAACGCTCGACAAGCCTTGGTATTCGTAATGTGAACCGGCGTCTAAAGATTATTTATGGAAATGATTGCGGATTGTCCATCAAAAGTGACAAAGACGGTTCTACTGTAAGTACAATTATAGTCAAATTAAACAAAACAAACACAGACAAATAATAACAATTCGAAACATTAACCTTTCCCCATTCTTAGGGTATGATGGTATCAGATGATAAAAACATCTAAAAATTTCACGGGAGGTTATTTTATGAAAAAATTACTTGTGTTACTGTTAACTTTTACAATGGTAGCATCAATGGCTGCCTGCGGTAAGAAACAGGACTCGCCTACTGCTGCACCTAAGAAGGTTACATTAAATGTTACTACTACATATGCCGGAAACGATGGAAATGCCGGAAACTACCAAGATGCTATTACAGCTTGGGAAAAATCCTCTGGAAACAAGATAAATGACTCCTCTTCTACCTCTGATGAAACTTTCAAGGCAAGAGTATTAGCAGACTTTGAGACAGGGTCTGAACCAGACGTACTATTCTTCTTTAATGGTGTAGACTCTAACGCTTTCGTTCAGGCCGGTAAAGTCGTATCCATCGATGAAATTCGTCAATCCTATCCTGACTATGCCGGTAATATGAAAGATGGCATGCTCGGCGCTTCTCCGGTTGATGGAAAGAACTATTCCGTTCCTGTAAATGGTTATTGGGAAGGTATGTTTGTAAACAAAGAAGTATGCAAGCAGGCCGGTGTAGAGATTCCGGATGCTAATACTACATGGGACCAGTTCCTTGAGACCTGCCAGAAGATCAAGGATGCCGGATTTGCTCCGATTGCCGTATCCTTAGCCACTGTTCCTCATTACTGGTTTGAGTTTGCAATCTATAATTACACAACTCCTACCACCCACAGCAAACTTCCAAGCAGTGTGTCAGACACACAAGGACAGGCATGGATCAATGGCCTTAGTGATATCAAGATGCTGTATGATAAAGGCTACCTTCCAGAAAATACTTTAACAGGTACCGATGATGAAACCGTTCAGCTATTTATTGATAACAAAGCTGCTTTCTTAATCGATGGTTCTTGGAAAGTTGGCGGAATTGAAAGTTTAACAAACAATATCGATAACTTTACTGTTACTTATATTCCAGGAAAGAATGAAAGAAAAACTACCGATATCATCGGTGGATTATCCAGTGGTTACTATATCACAAAGAAGGCTTGGGATGACCCGGACAAACGTGCTGCTGCCGTAGAATTTATTACTCACATGACAAGTGATGAGATGGTTTCTAAATTTGCTAATGTATCAGCCACTGCATTAAAGAATGGTAGTACAGTAGACGAATCCAAATTATCTTCTCTAGCGAAAGACGGCCTTAAGTTTGTAAAAGGTGCTACCGCTATGACTGGTGCAGTACAAGATCTTATCCCAACCGAATGCAGAGTTCCGGTATTCGATGGCATGCCTAACTTAGTAACCGGTAAGAACGATATTACAGCAGCAGTACAAAGCGTTTTAGATTTAATCGCTGCTCAATAATCGTGCAAGGAATCAAAAAATAAGACTTTTCTTTGTCATAAATAAGAGGTGTCTTTCAGGCCCGCTTATTTGAATAAAAAATTGAGGCCGGAGAAGTGTATTTCTCTGGCCTTATTTTAAGAGAGGAGAAACTATGACAGCCCATATCTATAAAAACAAAAAACCGATAATTTTCTTCCTCGCACCTGCGTTTGCCTTTATTATCGTATTCTTATATTATCCTTTTATACAGAATATCCTCAACAGCTTTCAGGAAATTACCGGGCTTGGTTCCTCAGCAAAGGGCCCTGCAGAACCATGGTACAATAATTATGCTACCCTCATAAAAGATGAAAATATGTGGACGGCTCTTAAAAATACCTTTATCATGCTGTTTGTTACAGTCTTTGGTCAGGTTGGTATTGCTCTTTTGCTCTCTCTCCTTACCGACCGTATCTCCCATGGTGCGAAATTTTTCCGGGTTGTTTATTTCTTCCCAATTGTAATATCCGCAACTGCCCTTGGTTTATTGTTTAATCTTATTTTTCTATATGACAAAGGTATGCTTAACCAAATCCGCGAAATCTTTGGTGAAACTGATTTAATTGATTTTAAAAGAGACTCTCTTGCCATATTAACTATGATTATTCCGGTTATGTGGCAATACGTCGGTTTTTATTTTATTATTCTTGTAACCGGATTAAATAATATTTCATCTGAATTATATGAAGCAGCAGCAATTGATGGCGGAACACCTTATCAGCAGGTAAAATTCATCTCTCTTCCACTCCTTCGAAATGTAATTTGTACTTGTGTAGTTCTTGCCGTTACGGGTTCCCTAAAGGTATTCGACTTACCATGGACGATGTTTCAAAAAGGATTGCCAAATGGAGAAACCTGGTTAACAGGAACTTATATGTATTATCAGGTATTCAACGTAAACAACGTGGACTATAGTTCTGCAATTGCTGTTGTTATTGTTGTTTTAGGCGTTATTTTATCGAAACTTGTCAACACCATATTTAAGGAAAAAGAATTTTAAGGAGGGTTGCTATGAAAATTACATCGGTCAAGAATAAACGAAATATCTCCTTTGGGCAACCTATTATCTTTCTTTTATTAAGTCTTTGGGCATTAACAACAATCTATCCAATTATTTGGGTTGTTTTAAATTCCTTTAAAGATCGAAGATTAATTCTAAGTAATTCCTTTAAACTGCCAATTGGAGAACTCTTTACTCTGGATAACTACGAATTGGCATTCAGACGTGTAAATATACTTAATGCTTATAAAAATAGTTTAATTATCTCAACCAGCGTTGCCGTAGCTGTAATTTTATTTGCAGGATTGGCTTCTTATGTATTAGTACGCTATGAGTTTCGCTTAAAAAAGTTATTATATAGTTTAGTAATTGCAGGTATGATGTTTCCTGTTTTCTCGACAATTATTCCGGTATTTCGTATGGAGCATTCCTGGGGTATCGTAAATACCGACAAACTTTTCCTATCTCTGCTCTCCTGCGCTCTTCCGCAAATTGCGGGTAATTTATCCTTTGCCATTGTCGTCTTAATGGGATATATAAAAAGCCTTCCCATAGAGCTTGAAGAGGCTGCTTATATGGAAGGATGTAATACTTTTCAAATCTTTTTCCGTGTCATTGTTCCATTAACCAAACCGTCTTTCGCTACGGTTGCAATCTTCTCCTTCCTATGGAGCTATAATGATTTATTTACTCAGATGTTCTTTCTGCGTACCAAGACACAATGGGGTATTACCGTTTTATTAAATCAATTAACCTCTCAGGAGGGCACTAACTACGGTCTTATGGCATCTGCAGTAACACTGGTAGTAATTCCTATCTTAATTCTATATATCTTCTTACAGAAATATATTATTAAAGGAATGACTGCCGGTGCGGTGAAAGGTTGATTTTGTGTTATAATAGATATGTAGAATCCTATCTTTGATTTAGTTCTACATGCAATTGGTATCTAGCCGGCTCTGAAGCACTCGTTACCATAGCATACGAAGTACACTGATAAATATAATAAGCTAGATATCAATTATTTATTTTATTATAACTTAGCCTTGAAAACATATGCGTGAGAAATGATGAGGCGTAATTGTCATTACAGGAGGTTGCCATGTACAAAGTAATTATCATTGATGACGAACCGGTTATCGTAAGGGGATTGTCTCAGACAATTCCATGGGAGAAACATAATTGTCAGGTGGCAGGTACTGCATTTAATGGAAAAGAAGGACTGGAGTTGATTCGAAGCCAAAAGCCTGATATTTTAATTTCAGATATCTGTATGCCGGGCATGGATGGATTGACTATGATAGCAAGTCTAAAATCACAATTTCCGATGCTGCAAATCTGTATCCTAACCGGTTATCGTGATTTTGATTATGCCAGGCGGGCGATTTGTCTTGGTGTTACCCGTTTTTTGTTAAAGCCATCGAAGATGAATGAATTATTGGATGCACTTGATGTTATGACAACCAATCTGTCAAGTTCTGAGGTTAAAATAAAAAAAGAGAAACCAGAGACCTCCGACACAGAACAGCAAGGCTCGCCGGAAGAAAACACCGCCAGCAGCTTTATCGTGAAAAATGCTTTGCAATACATTGATGAAAACTACCAGCAAAAAATAATGTTATCGGAAGTTGCTGAGCATATCTATGTCAGCCAATGGCATTTAAGTAAATTACTCCACCGTCATACGGGACAGAATTTCTCGGAAATCCTTAATAAGGTTCGTATTGAAAAGGCGAAAGAATTACTCAATAATCCGGCACTCCGCATCGGTGAGATAGCCGAGGAAGTTGGCTTCGTCGATATGGCTCATTTTTCAAGGGTATTTAAAAAAATTGTTGGTATTTCTGCAAATGAGTATCGAAATACTGTATTATCAAGATAAATGCATAACAGGAATATTTCTTCTCTTTCGTGTAGATTGGCAAAAGCGGGCGTCTCCTATCGTCCCTTGCCTGGGCAGGATAGCAAACCCAACCTCAGAGCTTTCTTGCCGAACGATAAAATAGGCTGTGACCCTCTCACAGCCTATTTTATAGGATTGACGGATAAATAAAAAAGTGCTAGAATTGTATGAAAGCAATTAAGCGGATATAGTTCAATGGTAGAATATGAGCTTCCCAAGCTTAGGATGCGGGTTCGATTCCCGTTATCCGCTTAGATGAAATGTATGGGAAACCTTTAAAATAGGGGTTTCCCGTTTTTTTGTTTAATTAAATATTTGAGAACAGTTGAGAACAAATCATATTACGAGGATTTTCTGACTAAAGCCTGTTCCATATCATATTCCGTTTGGTCTTTTGATTTCCGGTTAAAGCAGTAATTACCATAGGTTGTCCGCTCATCTGCATGCCCTACTTGTTCACGAATATAATTGATATTAATATTTTCATTATCAATTAAAGTAGAAATATAGGTTTTACGAATTTTGTGCATGCTCTTTTCCGAGATACCAACGTTCCGGCAATATTTCCGTATTCTACAGTTTAATGCTGATGAATGAATTCTTCCATTTTGATTGACAAATATATATTCCGAATTAGCGTATCCATTTTCAATATTATTCTGCTTTATGGTTTCCAAGATTGTTCTTGCCGTTGTTGTCAGATAAACATTGCGGTTACCAACATATGACTTTGTACGGTCTACAATTCCTTTTGTAGATGTACACCACTTTCCATCAGAACTTTGGCTAAATTGTTTAACTTCCATACGTTGGATATGAACATGATTTTCCTTTTCCTCATTGATATCTGCCCACTTTAAGGTCACTAATTCAGATATTCTCATTCCGGTCTGGAATGCAAGCGGAATTGCTAAACATGCTGTTTGAGAACTGTTTTCAAAGTCTCTATAGGCTTCTGCTTCAATTTGTGGCTGTTCCTCAATCAAATATACTTGCGTTTCATCCGGCTTCTTTTTCACTGCCCTAAACAGCTTTCTATCGACCTTTACCACATCAAACGGACTTTTCTCTATCATCTTCTTTTGGACGGCATATTGAAGCGATTGGCGCATGATCATGGACATATTATAATATTCTTTTTTAGTCATATGGTTTGCCTTAATCAAAGAGTGTGCCCATACATCCAGTGTCACATCATCCAGCTTAATGATCGGAACATCAATGATATCGGTATCCTGATAATATTTAATCCAGTATTCATCAATCCGCTTTATGTAAGTTGTCGAATCTGTGTGTAAAGCTTTGAATTCAAGCCAATCCTTATAAAAGGTTCTCAAACATATTGCATCAAGTGATTTTGCTTTTTCAATGTCCTTGTAATATTTAACAATCTCTTTTTCAAGTAATTCTTTTGTTGGCTTTACCACTTTTCGCCTATTGGATGGCTTTGTATCATCCGGCAAATAAGTCGAATACCGTCCATCTTTTAAATTCGATATAACATATTTGTGCTGTTCTAATATTGCTCTATTGTTCATGGTTTCAATACTATTTAGCACTTCATCCAACCTTATATTATTGCTTTCTAACAGAAATTGCAATAATTTATCTTTAATTTCATCCG
Organism: Bacillota bacterium; assembly: GCA_023457255.1. GTDB lineage: Bacteria > Bacillota > Clostridia > Lachnospirales > Lachnospiraceae > Lachnoclostridium. Next base: position 255,194 of record JAEWMB010000033.1, read on the forward strand.
TTAATTCCAATCATAAAAAACTCACTTTCAACTTCAGTCTAGTTCTTAAAAATATAGAAGTAATACCTTGGATCAGAGGTCATTACTTCTATTTTTTTGTACTGATTAATCCGTTGGGTAATCAAAATCTGTAAATACTTTACGAATGCCATCAAGGGTAACTGGTTCGGCTATGGTGTTACCATCTTTATTCACCATCCGATATTTAGGAATGTGGCATTTATAAAGGGTCAGACGTTCTAAAAATATATCCTGTTCGGCTAACAGTTTTTTTATCTGCCAATATGTATAATTCTTCATACATTACCTCTTTCCTAAAAATCCATTTGTCTGACAGGTAGACCGGATAGGCGGTCACGGTTAAAATACTCATCTGTGCTATCGTAATTGATGATTTCTGTTTCTGATTTATACCATTTAATTCTAGAAATTCTACGGATAAACGCTAACCAAGTTGAAAGATTATCCTCTTTAACGTTTGGGTATTGTTTTTCGAGAGGTATATTGGATAAGATATAAACTTTTGTAAAGCAGGCTATCTTATTTGCATACCTACATTCTAAAGATACCGGATATCCATCAATATAAGAGAGCATATCATTGATTTTAATTGAGGAATTAAACTCTTCGAAGGTATGAGGTACAGCGGTAGACATTTTCATATCCGTACTGTTCCATGATTCCTCTTGTTTTACCTGTTCCCGTTTTTCCAAATATATAAGTCACCTCTAAATTACGCCATGTATTTTTGTATTCTTCTTGACGGACTGTTAATCTCACCATATCTATTTTCGAAATATCAAATAAATAGTCTGGATTATGTTCAATAATCTCGTAGTTTGAGTAACCGGATTTTACCATATCATACAAGATAGCCAGTTCTGGTTTCTGACCTTGATTTTCTTCGGGGAGTGTGCCCCATTCTTCGGTTGTACCAGGAACACTAGTTTCACTCTTTTCTGAGTCAGACCATTTTCCGGACTTTGTAACATACTCAATGTTCTGCTTACACGTTCCGAACGCTTGTTCAATATCAGCATGTGGAAAATTTTTTAGCATAGTGGAATAGCGAATTGGAGACTTTGAATACGTAAATATATGGGTATGATATGTACCTTTTTCTCCGATTTCATCAGACATTATCCAATAGGTGATAGACTTCATATTTGATAATGAATTTTTTATCTTCTCATGGTCAAAGCCATAATTTAAAGGGTTATTCTGGCATATTGCATATTTCCGACCTTGGGTATCTATTTTTTGTTTTTTAGGCTCATCTTTTGACTTAGCCAATATCATCCCCCCTGTAACCGGATGCAAGTCCATCAATGATGTCACCAAGGCATTTTGGTTGATAGAAGTAATCCTTTGTTAAATGTGAGGTTATAAATGTCTCTGTAGTCTCAATCCTGCGAAGTACATTATTTTCAACGATAAACAGATAATACTTAATCTCCGGTGAAAACATATAACTTTCAACCAATTCTACACCAAGAAGATGATATTCTACACAGGTCATTCCATAGTTATCCTTAGCTAAATAGCATGAGATGGGAACTAAGTCACGAATATCCGGACTGTTTAAAATGTAATGCATTTCCAGTTCTTCTAAGGCATCCGAGATATCATATAATACTGTATCAATTAAAAAATCGGTATTACATACTCGACTAGCTTCATCCAAGATATCAGCAAGCGTTCTCTTGAAAATATAGTTCTTAAAATACTCCTTTACATCTGCCAGAGCGTTTACTACACGTTCTGACTGTCTCTTGTTAATTACTTCTGATAAAATACCACTGTCAATATTCATTTCGAATCTCCTTATGGGTTTAATATAGTTTCGAAAGCGCCTTCTGATAGTATTATGGCATATTGCTAATCGTAGAAAGCTACTTTTATGAGACTAGAAAGAGTAATATATGAGAAATGCTACATTGCTACAAATTCGTGTAGCAGGGAGTTTTAGTAGTAATTACAAGGGGTTCAGCGTGCTTGCTACACATGCTGGTAATAATATCAGCATGTGCAAGACCGTTTTGCCTACGGTAAAACAAACGCCTGTAACGGCTGTGGCTCAAGGCTTCGCCCCGCCACGCCTACAGGCTTAGACTTCCGGATAACGAACTACTGTTGACACTATTGAAGTTTCAAGCTTTGATTGGTTACGCACTTGTGGAACAATGATATTTTTAAATTGATTGCCTAAGATAATAGAACCAGTGCCCTGTGATTTATTCCGGTCAATGATATCCTTATAATCATGGAACATCATATCAACGGACTCCTTGCTTAATACACCCATACCAATTACAACAGAAAAGTTATCTCTCGCAGATGCAAAATAGGATGCATCTAATCTTTGTTGGCTAATAAGTACATGGATATTAAAAGACCGCCCTAGCATCAAAAGAATAGATAAATCCTGTTTTGCCTGTTCTGCTTGCTTTTTATCAAGACTATTGATAAAACTAGCCCATTCATCAAATACAAGCATAACGAAATGGGAATCACTGCTTACTTTCATTTGCCGATTGCGTAAAATCTCTAGTGCTTTATTTAATCCAGTAAAACACTGGTCAAAACGATAGAAATTCTGCTTGCCGGATAAAAATTCAAAATCTTGGTCACTCTTAAAATCGCATATAAACAATTCGGAATCCAGTATAGTTAAGCCTAATCGTGCCAACAGTATCTTTAATAAATAGGTTTTCCCACTGCCGGTAGAACCGAATATGACCATATGCGGATACTTTAAATATTGCCATTGAATGTATTTCTGTGAGCCTAATTGATATATATCATGGTCAAGAACCATATCTATGTATTCTTTCATCTTAGAAATCCTTATCTGTAGGCGGTTCAACATACGAATTTTCTGATTGAAAACGTTCATTATTAACTATTTGACATACGTAATTATATTTTTCATCTGAATCGATAAGCATTACATCAATCGCTATGCAATCTGGATTATAACTGTAATCATCAACTTTCAACACGTAGATACATGAAATATCTTTATAGGAAGATTGTTTAACGTTTTCAATTTCATGAGCAATCAGCTTTTGTGCTATTAAAGTGTTGAAATTTTCCTTTAAACTATAAAATCATATTCCAGTGAACCTTTACTTTTTAGAACAATAAATCTGTAAAAAGGCAGATTGTTTATATATTGCAGACTGGAATAACGCACTGGAACAATACTTGAAAGACTTTTTGGAGTAACTAAGTCATATATGTGAGCTATCTCCTTTAGTACCTTAAATAAAGCATTTTTTGATATCTCAAAATTACATAATAATGAATATTGCTGATTTTGAGGTTGATTTTGATTAATGCTATTTTCTATCTTATCTGAAAAACATAATAATCCTAATATAAAAACCGGAATGATGCAGAGAATTATTTTATAAATCAGTACAAGTACAGGAATAATAATGGCAATGATTGCAATCTTAAAAATCCATGCTATGGTATCATCTTTTATCCACTCATAAAAAGAAATGATTTTTTTCTTTACAAATTCAAATATTTTTTTCATCTTATAAATTACGTTCTGCATATTTTAGTTTTCCTTTCTTAGAGAATAGGGGCATGAATATATAATTCACACCCCATGGTCTTTACTTATTTCGCAATTGATATACCTTTTGCTGTGATGCTTAATTCATAATTTCCATTGGAATTTCGATAAGGTTTAGCTATAGCATCCTCGAATTTAACAGCAATTCTATCCTTTGCATTTGCCAATTGTTCATCCGTAAGCAAAGGGGTTGTCCCTTTAATTTTTATAACGTATTTCTCAAAACTAGCTGTGTCAACAACAGTATACATAAACCCCTGTTGTATATCTGTTCTCTTGCCATTTTCATACTGCATCCAAGGTGCTATAACAAGTAGCCACACCGGAGCGTATTTTGTTACTACTTCAAATGGAATTTCTAATAATTCGAATCGTATCATGGATAAATCCTCCTATTTCTATAAATATAAATTAATTATTACAGTATAATCATATCTCGTTATATTAGCTGTAATGGTACTAAGTAGATACATAAAGTCTCATAAAAGAGAGAAGGCACTAACATGACACCTTAGTAATATGTGAATATTTGTAGCTATTTTATATTTGTTCTATAAATTGAACTCTTTAATTAGCATTTTGATGCAGTTATAAATATGATTTTTATTACTTTCAGTACGCCCAGCTAATAGCAAATTAACTTTATCGTCAGTAGTCATTTTTTTACGATCAAGTAAAGCGTCTACCGTCATATCGTAGAAATCAGCTAAGCTTTCTAAAGCGTATAAAGAAATTGTTTTGTCCTGCTCATATCGACTGTACGCAGCTTTGGAAATTCCAATGATGTTGGATATATCCTCTTGCGTAAATCCTCGTGACTTTCTCAACTGTTTTAAACGCTCTCCAAATGATAGATTAGTACTTTTTTCTTGGTTCATAAATAAAACCTCCATATCAATCAATGTCAATTCGAAAAAGGACAATTTTTTGCCGTATCGAACCGCAATTGACATAGATAGCATTAAAATACAACTGAACTTCATGGAAATTCTCACTTTTAAAAATCCAATTAGAAACTTAAAAATTCATATCTGCAATAATTAAGGGCATCTCCTGTAGAATTAATGCGGAGAAAATTACATTAAATTAATCCGATATTATGAAATCAAATTAGATAATATGAAAACGAAAAAACAGGTTAGAAAGCTACATATTAATTATCAAAATATATTTTTTATATAGGAATGTTATTTATGATTGGATAAGAATAAGAACAGCTAGAAAAGAAATTTAAAGAAACTAGAATTATAAAAAAGCAACCATCAGATTTTAGTCTTTTGGTTGCTCTTCTTCTGTGACCATGTTATTTAAAGCAAATTCAATACACTGGATCACTGCTTTATTTAATGAGATATTGTTTCTGGTTGCTTCTTCTTGAAGTTTATCAATTAACTCTTTCGGAAGTCTTAACGTTTTTGAAGCATACTCTTTGTATTCGCCGGTAAATTGAAACATAATAAATTCACCTCTATTATTTATTCTATCTTTTATTTTAAATGTAATTTAGAATATTTATAGAACTAATAATGGGTGTATTTTAGTTGTATTATGAATTTTTCTGTTGACCTTGAAAATATGAGAGGTTATAATGGGAAAAATACATAATATGGGAGATTGAAGAATGAAAATAAGAAATATAGTATTTATATCAGGACTTATTTTATGTCTTGGAACACCAATTACATACTGCAACGCAGAAGACAAAAGTAATACATTATCGGATTCTTCTAATATAACTGCTACACCCACACCGGCAGTAGACACTACTAAACCGGTAATTAAGGGTGTTACGAACCGAACGACTTATAAGGGAACGAAGATCAATTTACTTAAGGGGGTAACTGCAAAGGATAATGTGAGTGGAAACCTTACAAGCAGTATCAAGGTTTCTAGTGTTGACTTTAACAAGGTTGGAAAGCAGACTGTAACTTATACAGTTACCGATAAAGCAGGAAATAAGACAACAAAAACAGCTACATTAACAGTAAAGAGCAATGAGGTTGCTTGCAACAAGATTATGTATGTAAATGTAAGCAGTTTAAATGTTCGTAAGAGTCCTAGTGGAGATGCAGCTAAGGTAACATCAGTAACACTTAGAAGTAAAGTAACCGTAATAGCTACCATCAAGAATTCAACATGGGTTAAGATTTCAATCAATGGTGGAAAGACTGTGGGGTATGTTAACGGTTCTTACTTAAGCAAGACACAACCTGCAAAGCCAAGTAGCGGTGGCTCTAACAACAATGGTGGTAGCAGTAATAATGACGGTGGCTCAAGCAACAATTCAGGTGGTGGTAGCCACAACTCTGGTGGAGGTTCAAGCAATAACGATGATGACGATAATGATTCACCACCAGCACCAGATACAAGTAACCCAGGAGATGGTTGGTAAAATAAGTTAGATTGATAAGGGGCTGTTGCAAAATAACTGAGTAGTAATCAGTTATGGAGCAACGGCTCCCTTTTTTTGTTCTAAAATATAAAAAGCGGGTGCAAAGCACCCGCTAGTGGTATAATTAAATCATGTCTAGTAAC